>JAFRBQ010000009.1 GCA_017404785.1 Erysipelotrichaceae bacterium | reverse complement strand
GCTTTCATGGATTGTTCATGAATGTTTTTCATCATCCTGTGCAGCTGTTCATCAACCTCTTCAGCTGTCCAGGAGAGTCTTTCCGAGTTTTGAGACATTTCCAGAGCAGATACGCCGACACCTCCGGCATTGACGGCCTTGGATGGAGCGACGATGATGTGCTCACAGGATCTCAGATATGATAAGGCATCATTGGTCGTAGGCATATTCGCTACTTCGATATAGTATTTTACTCCTGAATTTCCGATCAGTTTCGCCGCTTCAAAACCGACATCGTTCTGAACGGCTGCAGGCATATAGATATCGACATCCTTTACACCCCAGAATTTCTTATCAGCTACAAACTCACAGCCGTATTTTTCCGCATATGGTCTGCAATGCATCGGATCAGTCTTGCGCATCTGAAGGATATAATTCAGTTTTTCTTCGGTATTGATCCCATCCGGATCTCTGATATAGCCGTCAGGTCCGGACATATAGATGACCTTTGCATTTAATTCAGCAGCCTTTTTCATGATGCCCCAGGCAACATTTCCATAACCGGATACGCCGATCCTTTTTCCTTCAAGGGTATCGTTTTCATGCTTGAGCACTTCATTCAGATAATAGACAGCACCATAACCGGTCGCTTCAGGACGGATCAAAGAACCGCCATAAGATAATCCTTTACCGGTAAGTACACCGTTTTCAAAATTGCCTTTTAAACGACGATACTGGCCGAACAGATAACCGATCTCTCTTTGGGATACACCCATATCGCCAGCCGGTACATCGATATCCGCTCCGATGTAACGATATAACGCAGACATGAAACTCTGACAGAAACGCATGATCTCGACATCGGATCTTCCGGCCGGATCGAAATCACTTCCGCCTTTACCGCCGCCGATCGGCATGCCGGTCAAGGCATTCTTAAAGGTCTGTTCAAAAGCCAGGAACTTTATGATGCTTTCATTGACATTTTTCTGAAAACGCAGACCGCCTTTGTACGGACCGATCGCCCCATTGAACTGACAGCGGTAGCCCATATTGGTATGAGCTTTACCCTGATCATCACTCCAGACGACTCTGAACTTGAACAGACGTTCCGGAGTCACCAGTCGCATCAGCAGATCGTTTTTCTCATATTCCGGATGTTTATCAACGACCGGTTCGATCGACAGTAAAAACTCTTCTACTGCCTGAACGAATTCCGGTTGTGTATGATACCGGTTATAGATCGTTTCGATAGTATCTTTTATATATTGATTCATTGATATATATACCTCTGATTTCATCATAACAGATTATTACCGATAAAACGAATAATGTGTCGAAAGAGCCTGAACATTTATTCGGATATATAATAAGTAACAGAAAACGCACCTGTTAAAGTGCGTTGATCGAAGCTATAATGAACAGCTCTTTTTAATAGATATCATAAGACTCAAGTGCTTCCATGTTTACCGGCAGAGGTGTTTTATCATCTTTCTCTCCCTGCTTAAGATAACGGTCGAAGAATGCGAGATGGACTTCATTTATCGTATCCATGGTCTTGACAGGATCGGAAGTACCGACCATCGACTTCTTTCTGGTCAGGAATTTGAAATCTGTGAAACCGATATGCTTCATATCTTTGAAGATCATAAAATGTACCGGTGCATCATGATATAAGATACTGCGGGTCACGACGTTGTAATTGCCCTTATTAAGTATCTGCAGGAACGGTTTATGGTTGACATCTTCACCGAAATCACCGAACAGTCCCCCGTCCATATTCACACCGCAGCTGATCTCATCCTCATAAAGACACAGAGCATAGGCTGCAGCTCCGCCGAAGGAGTGGCCTGTTGCGCCGACACCTTTTGAAAGATCGATGCGCTGATACAGGAAAGATTCGGGATCATCATTCATCTCACGGATCTTTCTGATCGTCAGACTGCTGTCCTTTGCCCATTCGTTGACGCGTTCAGTCATAAAACTTTCATAGCGCAACTGATGTCGGTCAAAAATATCCAGCGCTTCTTCTGGGCTCTTTCTTTTCATAAAAGAGACTCTCAAGAGATCGATGATAGCCGGAATGAGCGGTTTGAATGACTTCCAGGTCAAAGACTTGTCGTAAAGCACGACTGTTCCGTCTTCAAAGACCGTTTCACTCGCCTCGTAGGTATGTGATATCGAAGCGACGATATAGCCGTGTTCAGCCAGGAACGAACACAGATCGGAATTCTGCTCGGCAAAACATCCGTAACCGTGAGAGAAAAGGATCAGCGGATACGGACCGCCTTTGATCCCAAGGCCATCATACAGTTTTACACGCTGATCATAGAGAGTGCGATCAGAGATCTTGCCGAAGCCTTTTAATTTGCCTTCTGTCAGCACTTCTGTTTTATTCTTGCCCTCTTCTTCAATTCCCGGGTAATAGAAACGGACCGTTATCCGACGGTCCTCACCTTTATTATTCAGAGTCTCTTTACGGGACTCATCTGTTATATCGATACATCTCGTTCCTGTCATATCATTCATTCCTCAGTAGTGCTTCTGATTTCTTCAACAGTTTTTTCCAGTGCAGTTGCAGCCAGTTCCACTGTTCTCCAGCAGGACAGTTCTTTCGTCCAGTATTTCGGCTTGAGTTCCTTGCAGCTGAGGCCTCCCAATGTCTCATTGAAATTCCTGACAGCCTTCTGGATCAGCGGTCTGACTGTTTCCTTTTCCCTGCGGGCATTCTGCTTCACGACCATTTTTGAGATGACCGCGATCGAAGAGACCAGTGCACCGCAGACGATACCGGAATACATGCCTCCGCCATAGCCGCCGAACATCAGCATATCTTCCTCAGTTATCTTCAGCCCATAGTGATCATTGGCCGCATGGATGATGGCTTCAGAACAGTTATAATACTCATCCTGATAGTAGGATCTTACTTTTTCCAGAAATTCGCTCATCAGAACACTCCCTGTTCATACATGGCTTGAGCCACTTTTTCAAAACCGGCGATATTGGCTCCGGCGATCAGATCGTAGCCCAGTCCGTATCTTTCCGCTGCTTCGACTGATTTGTCATAGATGCCCTTCATCATCTCTTTCAGTCTCATATCCACTTCCTCGGCCGTCCAGGAAAGTCTCTCCGCGTTCTGCGACATCTCCAGTGCCGAGACACCGACACCGCCCGCATTGACCGCCTTGGACGGAGCGATGATCATCTGCTTCTGGTTCTTCAGATAAGCCAGAGCTTCATTGGTCGTCGGCATATTGGAGACTTCAAGATAGTACTTCGCACCTGAAGCAGCGATCTTCTTCGCTTCTTCCAGTCCGACTTCGTTCTGAGTTGCCGAAGGCATGTAGATATCGACATCTTTTGCACCCCAGAAGGTCTTGCCTTCCACATACTCACAGCCAAACCTGTCCGCGTATGATTTGAGGTCTTTGGAGTTGCTTTCACGCAGTTTCAGGATGAAATCCAGTTTTTCGTCTCCGGCGATACCTTCTTCATCGCGGATGTAACCCCTTGAACCGGACATGTAGATGACCTTGGCTCCCATCTGGGCTGCCTTCTTCATGATGCCCCAGGCAACATTGCCGTAGCCTGATACAGCGATACGCTTGCCGACGAGCACGTCCTTTTCATGTTTCAGGACCTGATCGAGATAATAGATGGCGCCGTACCCGGTAGCCTCCGGCCTGATCAGTGATCCGCCATAGGACAGGCCTTTGCCGGTCAGGACGCCGTTTTCAAAATCACCCTTGAGCCGGCGATACTGACCATAGAGAAAACCGATCTCTCGGCCGCCGACACCTATATCACCCGCCGGAACATCGATATCCGGTCCGATGTATCTGTATAAAGCTGTCATAAAACTCTGACAGAAACGCATTATCTCTTCATCTGATTTACCGGCAGGATCGAAATCACTGCCGCCCTTGGCTCCCCCGATCGGCAGACCCGTCAAAGAGTTCTTGAAAGTCTGTTCAAAACCCAGGAACTTCATGACTGATTCGTTGACATTATTTTTGAATCTCAGACCGCCCTTGTAGGGACCGATCGCTCCGTTGAACTGACAGCGGTAACCGACATTGGTCTGAACGTTTCCCTCATCGTCTGTCCAGACGACTCTGAATCTGAAGAGCCTTTCCGGTTCGACCATCCTTTTCAGAAGATCGGCTTTCACATACTCCGGATGAGCATCGATGACCGGTGCGATCGAAGTCAGAACTTCTCTGACCGTCTGTACGAATTCCTTCTGTTCAGCGTATTTTTCTTCTACATAAGCTATCACTTGTTCGACATAACTGTTCATAAGTGATCCTCCGCGATTTACTTTTTTCCATTATAACTTAAATGCTAAAATTATATTACGAGGAAATAATAAAATATGGAAAATATCAGAATCAGAATCATCATGGAAGACGGCAGAGAAATGGAAGCTGAACTCTATCCTGAGATCGCTCCGCTCACCGTTGAAAACTTTGTGGAACTCATCAAGGAAAAATTCTTTGACGGCATCATCTTCCATCGCGTCATCAGCGGCTTCATGATCCAGGGTGGTGATCCTACCGGTACCGGAATGGGCGGCTCGGAAAAGACGATCAAAGGTGAATTCCTGTCCAACGGTTTCAAAAATGAACTCAAGCACACCCGTGGTGTTCTCTCTATGGCCAGGACCATGGATCCCAACTCTGCTTCATCACAATTCTTCATCATGCATCAGGATGCTCCGCACCTTGACGGCCAGTATGCCGCTTTCGGCAAGATCACCAAAGGCATCGAAGTCGTCGATGAGATAGCGGATGTCGAAACAGACAGACGTGACAAACCGCTGATCGAACAGAAGATCAAAACGATAGAACTCATTTAAAAAAGCGAATCATCGCTTTTTTAAGTTATTCATTGTTTCCCAGGATGTAACAGACCATACTGTCATCATATTCTGCGAAGAAGATCTCTTCAATGAAATAGAATCCGCTCAGTCCGCCTGATGCGCCTTCCAGCAGTTCATACAGATCACAGTTATCATAATAAACGTTCTTCTCCATCCCGCAGATATCCCTGATCCCTTTGACGATCCGGCGGGCATTCCTCTTCTCCAGGAACGTTCCGAAGATCTCTTCAAAACTCTCTTCACTCTCCGTCAGTTTTATCTCATCGATATCGAGTTCGAAAAACTCTTTGAAACTCTCTTCAAAATCATCACGGTCAAACGCAAAGATCCGCAGATAGGAATAACTGATGCTCTTTGAATCCTTACATATAGCCGTACAGATATCATCAAGCTTTTTGTTCAGTTCCAGATTCATCATAACTATACTTTAGCATAAAAAGAAAAGGAGCTCGAAGCTCCAATTGAACTATTTCTGTCTGTCAAAGATCCGGTTGAGGACGATCGTCGACAGGGCGATCAGACCCAGGGCCGCGAACAGTCCCAGTTCACCCTTAAGCAGATAAGGCAGATTGATGATGAAATTCATTGGTGTAAAACTCATTATTCTTTCCTCCTACATAAAGAAACTCATGATCAGACCGCCCGCAATGACGGAAGCGATCTGTCCGGAAACATTGACGCCCATGGAATGCATGAGCAGGAAATTCTGGTTGTCTTCCTCAAGACCCATCTTGTGGATGATACGGCCGGACATCGGGAAGGCCGAGATACCGGCAGCACCGATCATCGGGTTGACCTTCTTCTTCAGGAAGAGATTGAGGAATTTAGCGAACAGGACACCGCCTGCCGTATCGAAGACGAAGGCAAAGAGTCCCAGTCCCAGGATCATCAGCGTATCCACCTGCAGGAAGTTTTCCGCCTGCATCTTGGAAGCGACGGTTATACCTAATAACAATGTGATCATATTGGCCATGGCACCCTGTGCTGTATCAGACAGACCGTTGAGGACACCACATTCTTTCAGAAGGTTGCCGAACATCAGGAAACCGACCAGCGAGACAGATGCCGGAGATATCAGACCGGCAATGATCGTGATGATGATCGGGAAAAGGATCCTGGTCGTTCTTGAGACCGTCTTCGGCTCATAGTCCATGCGGATCATCCTTTCCTTTCTGCTCGTCAGCAGTCTGATGACCGGTGGCTGAATGATCGGCACCAGTGCCATATAGGAATAGGCTGCCACCATGATCGGTGACAGATAGGTGGAATGCAGCTTCTGGGCAACGACGATGGCCGTCGGGCCGTCGGCTGCACCGATCGTTGCGATACTGGCAGCATCATTCACCGGGAAAAACATCGAAGCGATACAGAAAGTGAAGAAGATACCGAACTGGGCTGCTGCACCAAACATCATCAGGGTCGGATTTGAAAGTAACGGGCCGAAGTCGCACATCGCACCGATACCGATGAAAAGCAGTAACGGGAACAGTTCATTGGCGATACCGGCATCATAGAGAGTCGATAAGGGACCTTCCTGGAACACGCCGTTGATATACTGACTTACGGCACCAGAAAAAGGCAGATTGGCCAGAATGGCACCAAAGCCGATCGGCAGCAGCAGTGATGGTTCCATCTCCTTGTCGATAGCCAGCCAGATAAGGATACCGCCTATCACCCACATGGTGACCTGCTGCCAGGTCAGGGCCAAAAGATTCTCGTATAAAAAACTCATATCTAAATCCCCCTATACATGAAAACTGATCTCGCCAGTTTTAATATTCAGTTCTTTGCCATCATCGATGATACCGAGTGAATAATCAGATCTCATCCCGATGACACTGACTTCTTTGAAGACATCATTTACCAGCGCTTTCACTTTCCTTCCCTTGAGAAGATCATAGGCACTTATCTCTTCATAGAAGTCATATCCTTCCTTCAGTTTCCGGATATTGTCTTCCAGTTTCTGATAGATCCTGTCTTTCAAAGCATCCATGCCGATCTCCTCATTCAGGATCATCCTCATTGAGACCGGTTCGTTCAGATAATCTCCCGTAAAGCTTTCCTGCTTTACATTGAGACCGATGCCGATGATGATACAGCGAAGAGATTCAGCGGATATCCCTTCCAGGAGGATCCCGCAGATCTTTCTTTCTTTCACCAGGACATCATTGGGCCATTTGATCATCAGATCGCCGATCCCGTATCCCTCAAGGACTTCAAGCACACTGTAGGCTGAAAGCACTGAGAGCTCCCTGTATCTTTTCAGGACCTCTTCGTCCTTCAGCAGTACGGAAAACAACAGGCTTTCTCCTTTTTCAGCCAGCCAGGTCCTTGACTTTCGTCCTCTGCCGGCCGACTGATAGTCAGTTCTGACAAAGCACATATCTTCCAGCTCTTCATAATGCTGCTTCAGATAAGTGTTTGTCGAATCGATACTTTCGAAATAGATCTCTCTCATCTACTCCAGGACGATCAGGACATCCTTGTTGCGCACATCAGCGCCTTCGGAAACGACGACTTCCTTGACCTTGCCGCTGTAGGCAGACTGGATCTCGTTCTCCAGTTTCATGGCTTCGATGATCGCCACGGTCTGACCTTTTCTGACCATCTCACCAGGCTTGACCTTGATATCCAGGACCTTGCCGGCGATCGGAGCCAGGATCTGATTGGCACCTTCAGAAGCAGCTTCCTTTGCCGGTGCTTCTTCAGACACTGTCTTGGCTTCAACGCTGCCCTTTACTTCATCGACAGCTTCAAGTTCCACTTCATATACTTTACCGTTGACTTTGACTTTATAGATTTTCATTAAGCGATCCTCCTGACACTTACGATCTGAACATTGCGATGACATTCTTCACGGCAATCGATCGCTGCCACAAGACAGGCGACTGTCGCATCCTCATCATTCAGATCAAGTGGTAAACGTTCTTTTACTTCTTCTGTTGTATCTTCATCTGTTGTCTTCTTCTTGCGAAGTGACAGGATCAGCGCCAGGATGATCCCGTAGACGATCAGGGCTGTGATGCCCGAATAATTACTGAGTATCTCCATAACGCCTCCTAGATAAACATTTCGAATTCATCAGCCTTGTCTTCATTTCGCCCGTAGCGCTTCTTCAGGAATTCACGGGCGACGTTTTCAAACAGGGCAAGCGAGAGCACATCTTCATCGCTGCGGGCGATGTCCGCATACTGCTCCTTGAGCTTCTCGAATTCCGGTTCCAGCAGATCGGCCGGACGGCAGTCGATGATCTTCTCATCACCGATGATCTTCTTGCGGATCTTCTCATCCACCGGTGCCGGAGCTTTTCCGTATTTACCGCAGAGATAATCCTTGATCTCTTTGGCACAGACCTTGTATCTTTCACCGGACAGGATATTCAGAACGGCCTGTGTACCGACCATCTGGGACATCGGTGTGACCAGTGGCGGATAGCCCATATCTTTTCTGACCTTCGGGATCTCTCTTAGGACGTCTTCATATCTGTTCATGGCACCCTGTTCCTTGAGCTGGCTGATCATGTTTGACAGCATGCCTCCCGGGACCTGATAAGTCAGGATGTTGGGATTGACCTCAAAGGATTTCGGATTGAGGGTGCCGTTGGCGATGTATTTGTCGACGATCGCCGTGACCAGCGGTTCTGCCTTGGCCAAAACTTCAAAGTCCAGTTTCGGATCATACTCTGTTCCTCTTAAGGAGTTGGCTAAAGCCTGTGTTGAAGGCTGAGCTGTACCGTCAGAAAGAGGTGACAGTGATGTATCGACGATATCCACACCGGCTCTGATGGCAGCCATGTAGGTCATGGCGCAGACACCGGCTGTCGAATGGGAATGAAGTTCCAGCGGGAGCTTTATCTCTTTCTTCAAAGCGGTTATTAGTTTTGTCGCATCTTCCGGGAGCAGGACTCCGGCCATATCCTTGATACACAAAGAATCGGCACCGAGCTTCTCCACTTCCTTGGCCAGCGACACATAGTAATCGATCGTGTGGACCGGTGAAGTCGTATAAGACAGCGCGATCTGACATTCGCCGCCATACTTCTTGGTCGATTCGACGGCCTGACGCAGATTGCGGATATCATTCAGCGCATCAAAGACTCTGATGATATCGATGCCGTTTTCAATGGATTTCTTGCAGAACATATCGACGACATCATCGGAATAATGACGGTAACCCAAAATGTTCTGTCCCCTGAACAGCATCTGCAGCTTCGTCTTCTTGCAGACAGCCTTGACGGATCTGAGTCGGCCCCAGGGGTCTTCATTGAGAAAACGCATGCAGGAGTCGAAAGTCGCTCCGCCCCACATTTCGATGGCGTGATAGCCGGCATCATCAAAGATCTTGCACAGTTTGACGACCTCTTCGGTATTCATCCTGGTCGCAAACAGCGACTGCTGACCGTCACGTACTGAAGTTTCTACTATTCTGACCATATTTATTCCTACAGTTTCGGGCCGGCAGCTACCAGGGCTTTGCCTTCCTCGTTGTTTTCATATTTCACAAAGTTCTTGATGAAACGTGAAGCAAGATCTCTGGCTTTCTCATCCCAGACAGCCGGATCTTCATATGTATCACGCGGATCAAGGATCTTAGTTTCTACACCTTCCAGTTCAAGCGGAACTTCCAGATCGAAGTAAGGGATCTTCTTGGTCTCGCACTTATTGATTGCACCGGAAAGGATCGCATCGATGATACCTCTGGTATCTTTGATGGAGATACGCTTGCCGGAACCGTTCCAGCCTGTATTTACAAGGTACGCTTTAGCGCCTGACATCTTCATCTTTCTGACCAGTTCATAGGCATACTTGGTCGGATGCAGTTCCAGGAAAGCCTGACCGAAGCAGGCCGAGAAAGTCGGTGTAGGTTCCGTAATACCTCTTTCCGTACCGGCCAGCTTGGAAGTGAAGCCGGACAGGAAATAGTACTGTGTCTGTTCCGGAGTCAGGATAGAGACCGGTGGCAGAACACCGAAAGCATCAGCTGACAGGAAGATGACATTCTGTGCAGCCGGAGCACTTGAGACAGGTCTTACGATCTTTTCGATATGATCGATCGGATAAGAGACTCTGGTGTTCTCGGTCACGGACTTGTCCGCAAAATCGATCACGCCGTTTTCATCGACCGTTACATTCTCCAAAAGCGCATCTCTTCTGATCGCATTGTAGATATCCGGTTCAGATTCCTTATCGAGGTTGATGACCTTGGCATAGCAGCCGCCTTCAAGATTGAAGACACCGTTGTCATCCCAGCCGTGCTCATCATCACCGATCAGCAAGCGCTTCGGATCGGTCGACAAAGTAGTCTTGCCGGTGCCGGAAAGGCCGAAGAAGATCGCCGTGTTCTTGCCTTCCATATCCGTATTGGCCGAACAGTGCATCGAAGCGATGCCCTTTAAAGGCAGGTAATAGTTCATCATCGAGAACATGCCCTTCTTCATCTCACCGCCATACCAGGTATTGATGATGACCTGTTCCTTTGAACTGATATTGAAAGCGACACAGGTCTCGGAATTGAGACCCAGTTCCTTATAATTCTCAACCTTGGCTTTGGAAGCACAGTAGACGACGAAACCCGGAACAAAATCCTGGAGTTCTTCTTCGCTCGGTCTGATAAACATATTCCTCACGAAATGAGCCTGCCATGCCACTTCCATGATGAAACGCACCGGCATGCGGGTATCCTTATTGGCACCGCAGAAAGCGTCGACCACAAACAGACGCTTGTTGCTCAGCTGTTTTTTGGCCAGATCCTTGACCTGCTCCCAGACTTCTTCAGACATCGGATGGTTGTCATTGGGATAAGCTTCATTCGTCCACCAGACGGTGTCCCTTGAATTGTCATCCATGACGATATACTTATCCTTGGGCGAACGGCCTGTATAGATACCGGTCATGACGTTTACCGCATCAAGTTCGGTCAGCTGTCCCTTCTCATATCCCTCCAGACCTTCCTTCATCTCTTCTTCAAAAAGAGTTTCATAGGAAGGGTTGTAGACGATCTCAGTCACACCTGTGATCCCATATTTTTCCAGATCGATATTATTCATGATTGTACCTTCTTTCTAAAAAAACCGATTTCTTGTCTATTTTACCACTTTTTCATTTTGAATTATCATTTTTGCATTAAGAAAAAGTCAGCCGGAGCTGACTTGTTTCTGATCATTTTTCTTTAGCTTATTCAACTGCTTTTTTCACTTCGTTGAATTCCGGACCGTTGGTCAGAGCGACGATGACCGTATCAGGATGGCCGGCTGCTTTGATCTTGGCGGAATCGAAGATCATGAGCTTGTCGCCCTTTACGAACTTGTCGCCCGCATCGAGCAGTACTTCGAAGCCTTCGCCGTTCATCGTGACCGTATCGACACCGACATGGATCAGGATCTCCATCCCGCTTTCAGCCTTGATGCCGATCGCATGGAAGGTCGGGAAGACCATCAGGACTTCACCGTCGAATGGCGCATAGACGATACCTTCATCCGGTTCGATACCGACAGAAGGACCCATCATCTCGCCGGAGAATGCCGCATCTGGGATATCCTTCGCAGCGATGATCTTGCCGTTGACCGGAGCCAGGACTTCACCTTTTTCAGTCGTGATGATCACTTCATCGGAAACGCCTTTCTCGACCGGTTCTTCATCCTTCTTGTCCTCTTCTTTCCAGAAGAAGAAAGTCAGAGCGAATGCGACACCGCCGGAGATCGCCAGCAGGATCGTATAAGCGAACGGTTTGTTTATGATGAGATAACCCGGAATACCGGTGACACCGTAGGATGTAGCGCCAAGTCCCATCCAGGATCCAAACATCGCACCCAGTGCTCCGCCGATCATGCCGAAGACGAACGGTTTCATGTAACGGAAGTTGACACCGAAGATTGCCGGTTCAGTGATACCTAAGGCCGCAGATAAGGAAGATGGTATCGCTACTGCTTTGGTCTTAGGATTCTTCGTCTTGAGACCGACTGCCAGACAGGCACCAAACTGAGCGAAGTTGGCTGCCGAAGCGATAGGCATCCAGATGTTGAGGTTGCCGAACTCCTTCGAAGAAAGAAGACCGGCTTCGATCGCATTGTACATGTGATGCAGACCCATGACGACGGTTATCGGATAGACAGCGCCCATCGCCAGTGAACCGATGCCATAGCCGACCGTGATCAGCCATGAGGCAAATTTCAGGACATAAGTTTCAGCTGTCGAGAAGACCGGTCCGATGATCGTGAAGGTCAGGAAGGCTGTCACGAAGACTGTGACCAGCGGTGTGACGAAGAGATCGATCATCTCCAGTACATGTTTGTGCAGCCACTTTTCGATCGTGCACATCAGCCAGACGGCGATGATGACCGGAATGACGTGGCCCTGATAGCCGACCTGCGGAACATCGAGGAAACCGAGTTTCCAGGTCGGAATGACATCATAGTTGCCGACGTTCCAGGCGTTGATCAGATTCGGGTGGATCATCAGAAGACCGATGACCGCACCGAGATAGATGTTGCCGCCGAAGACTCTGGCAGCTGAAGTCGCAATGATGCCCGGCAGGAAGACGAAAGCTGCATTGGCGATCATATCCAGATATGAGAACCAGTCGGATCCGCCGAAGCTTTCAACCGCCTTGGCCAGTGATTCGACGATGCCCATCATCAGACCGGAAGCGACGATCGCCGGCAGGATCGGAACGAAAACATCGCCCAGAGCCTTGACCAGCCGCTTAGGCAGCGGCTGTCTGGCTGCGGCAGCAGCCTTGACTTCTTCCTTGGTCGCAGCACTGACACCACTGACCGCCAGGAATTCATCATAGACCTTGTTTACCGTACCGGTACCGATGATCAGCTGCAGCTGACCGTTGGAATCGAATAATCCCTGTACACCCTCGACATCTTCCAATGTCTTGGTATCCACTTTACTGTTGTCCGCGATTACCAGACGTAAACGCGTAGCACAGTGTGCAGCTGAGATGATATTGTCTTTGCCGCCGAGACACGCAAAGATCTCTTCTGCACATTTACGATAATCTAGTGCCATATTGTTCCCCCTTTTCGCACTTATATCAGTTCCAGCTGACTGAAGCCCTTTGCCAGACCGTCATCACTGACAGACGGCAGGACATAGTCGCTTATTTTTTTCAATGCTTCAGCACCGTTGTCCATACAGCAGGAAGTACCGACAGTTTCGATCATCGTCAGATCGTTCATCGAATCACCGAAACCGATCGTATCCTCCATCGGTACACCATAGTGTTCCGCAACCAGCCTGATGGCCTTGCCCTTGTCGAAGCTGCGATGGATTAGTTCACCGTTCACGCAGTTGCCGTGTTCCTTTACTTCCTGTACGACAAAGTCGTAGCGGTCTTCATACAGTTCTCTGGCCCTTTCGAGTTGTTCATGATCGGTACACATGATGACGATCTTGTAGATCGGACGGCCGTCATATTCGCTCATCGGAAGTATCCCCAGCTCACTGCTCAGGGCTTTGCGCCATCTTTCGATCTCTGAATTGTCGCCTTTGGCACTTTTCAGGAAATCTGCGATGTTCTCATCGCCATAAGTCTTGTCCTTGGCCTCGATCGTACAGAAGACTCCGTCTTCGTGCAGGATCGAGATGATATCCTTAAGTTCATCATTGTCGACCGGCTGATCATAGATCAGTTCACCGTCACAGACTACATAGGCACCGGCCAGTGAGATGATCCCGTCAAAACCCAGATCATAGACCGGAGCAGCCATGCCGACATTGCGCCCGGTACACAGAAGGACCTTGTTTCCCTTCCTGCGGGCTTTTTCGATCGCCTCCATGGCTGAAGGCGGTGGTACATTTGAGCCCGCTTTCGTCAATGTACCGTCAATATCCAGAAAAATCAGTTTCATATCATTCCTCGTATTTATGATAGAGCCACAGGAAGTCATGACCTCCTATGTTCAGTCCCTTAGCTTCCTTCTTCTCACCCGTCAGCAGATCAGTGTATTCCTCTTCTTCATTGACCCAGGCCGTCGAATCATATTCCGAGAAATTGAAGAAAGCCAGCAGCTTCTCACCCTCATAGTATCTTCCGATACCCAGGATGTGTTCATTGTAGGTCTCCACGATCCAGACATCAGCCATCGAATCAAACAACGGGTAGGTACAGCGAATCTCATGAAGCTTTCTGATCCCGGAATAAAGCTTGCCCTGAACGGTAGAGAGATCATGTCTTTTTTCTACATCATCCCAATTCAGCTTTCCGCGGTGCAGATATCTTGAATCGGCAGCCTTGTGAGGATCATCGTGATAAGAGTAATCATTCAGCTGACCGATCTCATCACCTTCATACAGGACCGGGATACCGCTCTGCGTGAACAGGAACGCATGAAGCATCACATCCAGTCTGATACTGTGATCGATCTTCCAGTCATTCTTTTCATAGATGGCAGCTTCCAGTCCGCATAAGGAAGCGGTCGTTCCGCACAGTCTGGCATCACCCAGCCGCGGATCATCGTTGTACAGTTCTCCTCTTGAATCTGAGCCCCATTCATGTCCTCTCAGGAAAGAATTAAGGTAACGCTTGTGTGCGACCTCTTCGATCCCAAACTGCGCCAGATAGGCATAATCAAGGCCCCAGCCGATATCATCGTGACAGCGCAGATAATTCAGGAAAGTATATTCTTTAGGAAGTGCAAAGACCGTGCCCAGCTGATGTTTTAACAGTCTGACATCTCTGGTAGCGACCGTATGCCAGGTCGTAGCCATCGTCGTGACATTGTAAAGCAGATGACATTCCGGTTTCTCCAGTGAACCGAAGTAAGGCACGACCTTGGAAGGTTCCATGACCACTTCGCCCAGCAGCAGAACACTCGGACAGACGATCTCCGAAGCGATGCGCATCATCCTGACCAGTTTATGTACCTCTTCCAGGTTGCGGCAGTTCGTCCCCAGTTTCTTCCAGATGTACGGTGTCGCATCCAGTCTGATGATATCGATACCCTGATTGCACAGGTAG
This sequence comes from Erysipelotrichaceae bacterium, assembly GCA_017404785.1. Taxonomy (GTDB): domain Bacteria; phylum Bacillota_I; class Bacilli_A; order Erysipelotrichales; family Erysipelotrichaceae; genus Colivicinus. The sequence continues at coordinate 64,542 of JAFRBQ010000009.1, read as the reverse complement.
AGCATATTCTCGCACATGTCATTGAAGACGGTCGGATTGGCGTAGTTGAGATCCCACTGATAAGGATAGAAAGTCGTCATGACGACTTTGCCGGCTTCTTCACACCAGGTGAAGTTGCCCGGAGCCGTCGTCGGGAAGACCTGCGGAACGCTTTTTTCAAACTCGTTCGGTATATCCCAGCTGTCATAGAAGAAATAACGGTCCTGATACTCCTTGTCACCTTTACGAGCCCTCTTCGCCCATTCGTGATCTTCTGATGCATGGTTCATGACGAAATCCAGACACAGCGACATCTCCCGCTTATGGCAGGCAGCTGCCAGATGAGCCAGATCCTTCATCGTACCCAATGCCGGTTCGACTTTGCGGAAATCAGCTACGGCATAGCCTCCGTCAGATCTCTCCTTGGGAGAAGAAAGCAACGGCATCAGATGGATATAGTTTATACCGGTCTCCTCCAGATAATCGAGATGCTCCTCGACGCCCTTGATCGTCTCATTGAAACAGTCGACATACATCAGCGATCCCAGGACATCATTCAGCTTGTACCAGCTTCTTTCGCTGAGTCGCTTCTCATCCCATTTCTTTAAAGTCTTCGATCTTTTGTCATACATCTTCTTTAGCATCGAGACGAAATACTCATAGGCATGTTCGTCATGATAGAGACTCAGATAAAGACTGCGCAGCTCATTCTCTTTTCCGATATAGCGACGGTCAAATTCCTGAACTTCGATCTCGTTCATCGGTATTCCTCCAGGAACTTTTCCACTTCTTCTTTTTCAGGCATCACTCTCAAAGCACCCTTGCGGGTCGTGACCAGTGAAGCAGCCGCATTGGCGAAACGCAGCATCTCTCTGATCTCTTCTTCCTTAAGTCCTTCCAGCCCTTTCTCCAATACGAAGTTAAGCAGGCAGGCACAGAAAGTATCACCGGCACCGGTCGTCTCGACTGTCTTATCGGTAATGAAGCCCGGTACTTCTACGCGCAGATCCTCATAGTAGGCTCTAGAGCCCTCTTTACCCAATGACAGACAGATCAGCTTCAGATTCGGATTGCCCTTCCTGATCTTCTGAATCGCTTCATCGTAGTCATCAAGACCGGTGAACCAGAGTACTTCATTGTCCGAGATCTTCATGACATCAGCTCGGCTCATGACGAAAGCGATCTCTTTTTTCGCATCATCCAGTGATGACCACAGCGGTTCACGCAGGTTCGGATCAAAGGTGATGATGCATCTGTTCTCCTTGGCGATGCTCAATGCTTTTAAAGTCGCATCCTTGACCGGCTGATCCGTGAGAGACAGCGAGCCCAGATGAAAGATCTTCGTATCGAAGAATTCTTCTTTCACTTCCTCCGCCTTCAACATCACATCGGCACCCGGTTTACGATAGAAAGAAAAATCCCGGTCGCCGTTAGGCAGTTTGTGGACCAGTGCCAGTGTCGTCGGTATCTCAGAATCTTTGTATAATCCTTCGACGGATATGCCCTGTTCCTTAAGCGCTTCTTCCAGTTGATGACCGAAACCGTCATCACCGACTTTGCCTATAAATAAAGTCTTCTTTCCCAGCTTCTGCAGCATCGACAGCACATTGGCCGGTGCTCCGCCCGGATTGGCTTCAAAGGTCGGATTGCCCTGATCAGAAACCCCGTATTGCGTGAAATCAATAAGCAGTTCACCCAACGAGGTGACGTCATATCTTGTATTATTCATAAAGTTCACCTTATTTCTATATGTCTATTATATCTTTCAATTGTGAACAAACGGTTAAATAAGAAAAACAGAAAAAGCTGATCGCTCAGCTTCTTCTGTTTAATAGGAGGTAATACCGTAATATTATCTGTTCGTCCAGCGCTCGATCTCTTCATCGGTCGCCAGGACTTTGTGTGTTTCAGAGAAAGAATGTTCATGGCCGGCATTGTAGTCGACGCCTTCTTCATCCTTGTTGTAGGAGATGGCCACACGCTTCTTCTCGACGATCGGATTCGGATGCGGGATCGCGGAAAGCAGGGATATCGTATACGGATGGATCGGATTGGCGAAGATCTCATCTGTCGTACCTGTCTCGACGATGTGTCCCAGATGCATGACACCGATACGGTCAGAAATATATTTGACCATGGAAAGGTCATGGGCAATGAACAGATAAGTCGTGCCCATATCATCCTGAATATCCTTCATCAGGTTGACCACCTGAGCCTGAATCGAAACATCCAGAGCCGAGATACACTCATCGGCAATGACGAGTTTTGGATTCATGACCAGCGCTCTGGCAATACCGACACGCTGACGCTGACCGCCGGAGAACTGATGCGGGAAACGCGTCGCCTGTTCTCTTGACAGACCGACACGGTCCAGAACATCGTTGACCTTCGCATCGATCTCTTCCTGGCTCTTACACAGCTTGTGGATCTCCAGACCCTCAGCGATGATCTCTTTGACTTTCTTACGCGGATTGAGACAGGCCATCGGATCCTGGAAGATCATGGCCATGTTCATACGCAGATACTGTTCATCTTCCTTGGTCAGTTTTCCGGAGATGTCATGACCGTTGAAGATGATCTTGCCGTCCGTCGGCTCATACAGCCTGATGATCGAACGGCCGGTCGTCGATTTACCGGAACCCGATTCACCGACCAGACCGTAAGTCTCACCTTCATAGATATCGAAACTGATGCCGTCAACGGCCTTGGTGACCTGTTTGCGGCTGATCCGGAAATACTGCTTCAGATTCTCGACATGAAGCAATGGTTTTCTGTTTTCACTCATTGTACTCCGGCCTCCTTCTTCATCTTGGCGATCCTGACTTTGAGTTCCTCAGGCAGTTCGACCTTCGGAGCATTCGGATCACACAGCCATGATGCGACACGGTGCTGACCGCCGACATCATACATCGGTGGTTCTTCACGGTAGTCGATCTTCAGCGCATACGGATTTCGCGGAGCGAAAGCATCACCCTTGATCTCTTCCATGAGATTAGGCGGAGTGCCCGGGATCGCGAAGAGTCTGTCTGAATCAGTATCGACATCCGGCATGGAACTCAAAAGTCCCCAGGTATAAGGATGCCTTGGATCGTAGAAGACTTCGTTGATGTTGCCTTTCTCGACGATCCTGCCGGCATACATGACTGCTACATAATCCGCGACCTTGGCAACGACGCCCAGGTCATGGGTGATGTAGATGACGGAAATATTCTTCTTGAGCTGGATCTCCTTGATCTTCTCAAGGATCTTGGCCTGGATCGTGACATCCAGCGCCGTCGTCGGCTCATCACAGATCAGGATATCCGGGTCACAGGCCATCGCGATCGCGATGACGACACGCTGACGCATACCGCCTGAAAGCTCATGCGGATACTGTCTGAATGTCTTGGCCGGCTCGGAGATACCTACTTCATCGAGCAGCTGCAGAGCCCTGTCAGCCGCTTCCTTCTTGGAGACCTCCTCATGCTCGAGGATCGGTTCCATGATCTGCTTTCCTATCTGCATGGTCGGATCCAGAGAAGTCATCGGATCCTGGAAGACCATCGCAATGTGCTTGCCGCACAGTTTGTAACGGATATCTTTCTGGGACATCTTCACCAGATCATATTCGTGTTCTACGCCATCTTTATCCTTGCACTTGTACATGATGGATCCTGAATCGATCATGCCGTTGGAATCAAGGATACCCATCATCGTCTTGACCGTTACGGATTTGCCGGAACCGGACTCGCCGACGATGGCGATCGTCTCACCCTGGAAAAGGTCGAGACGTACACCTCTGATCGCTCTGACTGTCCCGAAATTAGTCTTGAACGATATGTTGAGGTCTCTGATCGAAAGTACTCTTTCGTTTTTATCTCTTTTGAACTTTGCCATAACGTCACCTACTTGTTGAGCATCTTAGGATCGAATGCATCCCTTAATCCATCCGCGAAAAGGTTGAAGCAAAGCATCAGGATACCCAGCACGACAACGGGGATCAGCAGGATATGCGGATAGGTAGTCATAGATTTATAGCCGTCCGAGACCAGTGAACCCAGTGAAGCCAGCGGAGCCGGAACACCGAGACCCAGGAAGGACAGATAAGCCTCAAGGAAGATCGCGCTCGGGATCGAGAACATCGAAGTGATGATGACCTGACCGAAGATGTTAGGCAGTACTTCCTTGAAGATCAGACGGAATTTTGAAGCACCCAAAGTCGTCGAAGCCAGGATGTATTCCTGTTCCTTGACTTTCAAGACCTGCGCACGGGCGATCCTTTCCATGCCGATCCAGCCGGTCAGGACCAGCGAGAAGACGATGGAAGAAATACCCGGTTTAAGTACGAGACCCAGCAGGGTAACGACGACCAGCGTCGGGATACCGTTGAGGATCTCGGCGAAACGCTGCAGATAAAGGTCGACACGTCCGCCGATGAAACCGGAGACCAGACCGTAGACCATACCGATACAGATATCGACGACAACTGCGGCAAAAGCGATGACCAGGGAGACTCTGGTACCGGCCCAGACACGGGTAAAGATATCTCTGCCCTGGGTATCCGTACCGAACCAGTAATAGACATCTTTGACGCCTTTGGCAGCATACTGATCGTTGCCCTTGAAATAACCTTTGGCAATACCGATCTTCTCTAAACCCGGGATCCTTGGCACCAGACACTCATGTCCGTGCTGAATGGATTTGTAGGTATGAGGATTCATACTCGGTCCGACCAGCGCAAAGAAGATGATGATCAGGATGATCACTGCACCGATCAGAGCACCCTTGTTTTTAGAGAAGTTGCCCCAGACATCCTTCCAGTAGGAAGAAGCCTTGTAGGTCTTGTCTATGAGCTTCTCACCACGCTCATGAGCAAACTGGAAATCGTCATTAAGAAATTCATGATTGTTTATCTCGCTCATCTCTTAACCCTCCTTGCTTACTCTGATACGCGGATCGATGACACCGTAAAGGATATCGACCACCAGCATCACGGCGATATACATAACTGAATAGATGAATGAACAGGCGATCGTCACGTTGTAGTCATTCTGCTGGATACCGCTGATCATCAGTAAACCGATACCCGGAATACCGAAGATCCTTTCGATGACGGATGAACCTGTCAGCAGGTTGACCAGTAACGGTCCCATGACAGTGATGATCGGGATCAGTGTGTTACGAAGTGCATGTCTGATGATCATCTTGTAGTCTTTGATACCTTTGGACTGAGCCAGAAGGATATAATCTGAATTCAGAACATCGATCATTTCCGATCTCGTGAAACGCGCGATATTGGCTGTCGGTGAGACCGAAAGAGCCAGGGCCGGTAAGATCAGTGATCTGAAAGGCATCGTCTGATTATACAGGATCGGCAGCAGTTTCATCTTGTAGGCCACATAGTAGCACAGCAACAGTGCGCAAACATAGGAAGGCACACTGACACCGATGACGGAGATGACTGAACAAAGGTTGTCTATCCAGCTGTTATGGTTAAGCGCCGCCAGGATACCTAAAAGCAGACCCATGATCGTTCCGAAGATCATAGCCATGGCACCGACAGCGATCGAAATACCCAAACGCCCTTTAATCATGTCGCTGATCGCGAAATTCTTGTTGATAGCATAAGAAACACCCAGGTCGCCGGTAAGCATGTTCTTGAGATAAAGCAGGAACCTTACGATCAGCGGTTTATCCAGTCCGTATTTCTTATAAAGCAAAGCAAGCTGAGCTTCCGTCAGCTTTTCATCATTAAAAGGTGTTCCCGGCATCAGGTCCATCAGCAGGAACAGGACAAGTATGATGACCAGCAGTGTGGCTATACTGATCAGAACTCTTTTCATTATATATTTCTTCATAGCCTCAATCCTTTCATAAAACAATAGAGCGATCAAGCATCACTCAACCGCTCTACTGTCTTAGATTTTTTAGTCTTTAATTATCTGTTGACCTGAATGTGACGGTAGCTGTCAACTGCAGCAGAGTGGAATTCGATTCCGGTAACTGCCGGGTTGATGATCATAGCGCCACCAGCCTGGAATACAGGAACAACAGCAGCGTCAGTCTTGACCAGCTGTACTTCAGCAGCGAGGAAGTCTTTCCATCTTACATCAGCATCAGTAGCGCCTGCGCCACCTTCGGCATCAGCGACCAGTGCATCGTAATCAGCAGAATTGTAACCACCATCGTTGTTGGAAGAGTTGGTCGAAACAAACAGATCCATGTAAGTCTGAGGATCACCGTAGTCAGGACCCCAACGAGTCAGCATGACATCGTAATCATGGTCATTGGCATTGCCGGCCAGATCGAGACGTTCTTTCTTTGGTTTACCGTTAAGATTTACAGTGAAACCGACCTGTTCGAGATAGTACTGGATCTGCTCAGCAGCCTTGATGATAGAGTCACCTTCGTCTGTACCATATAACAGTTCGAATGTTACATCGTGACCGAGTTCAGCAACAGCAGCTGCATAGTATTCCTTAGCCTTGTCGACATCGTAAGCTACAACAGCACCTGCATCATCACGGAAGTCTTTTCCGGTTGAAGGATTAGAAGCCAGTCCGATAGGAATGATACCGTTGGCAGCTACTGAACCATCGTTCAGAACTCTGGCGATCTCATCTCTGTCGATCGCATACAGGATAGCCTGTCTGACATTGGCGTTAGCCAGATTTGCAGCACCATCACGTTCATGAACGTTGTTGCCCATGTTGATTGACAGATAGTACATATAACCTGTCAGCTTGTTGATGAAGCCTGCAACATCCTTGTTGGCATCGACCTGTTCACCTGATAAGGTAACGTTGTCGAGGTTGCCGCTTTCATATTCCATCAGAGCAGTCTGAGTATCAGTGATCTCACGGAAGACGACCTTCTCAGCATACTTCTCAGCATATTCAGCAGCATTCCAGTAATTAGGATTCAGTTCGAATTCGAATGAGTAACCTGAAGTCCAGGAAGTCATTACGTACGGACCGTTGAACAGCAGATCGTTTGGTGTAAGTGAATACTGATCGCCCTTTTCTTCAACGAACTTCTGGTTCATCGGGAAGAATGAAGGGAATGCAGTCAGAGCAAGGAAGAATCCGGTTGGAGCACCTAATGTGACTTTGAAAGTCTTGTCATCGACTGCTTCATATGATTCAACACATGCAGTTTCAAGGATCCAGCTATAGTCTGATGCTGTATCAGGATCGACCAGTCTGTTCCAGCCATAGACGAAGTCATTTGCTGTTACAGGATCGCCGTTTGACCAGTTGGCATCATCACGGATCTTGAAGGTATAAACCAGACCATCATCACTCATCTCATATGATTCAGCCATATCAGGAAGCGGATTACCATTGGCATCCAGTTCCATAAGACCGGAGATAATCATCGTCTGAGCGATAAATGAAGTACCATCAGTTGCGATATGATGGTCCATCGAAATGATCGGAGTCGGAGCCTGTACTGTTACTGTTCTGACAGTTGCGTCGGAACCGCCACCGCCGTTACCGCCGTTACCGCCTGAGCAACCTACAAGCAGCAGTAATACCATAATAAGCGAAAATAATTTTTTCATTACAATATTCCTCCTTGTAATGAAATTATAATAAATCAATTGAAAACGCTTGTCAATTTAAATGTAAATTATTTTACATTTTATGAAAAATTTTTCATTAATTATTGGGCTCAAAAAAGACCAGGGTACCGGTCTTGCTTATTCCATACTGTCATTATAGATAAGATGAGATGCTCGGCCCTTCTTCTTGACCTGATACAGAGCCCTGTCAGCTGCTGAATACAGCTTCTCGAATTCATCGCCGTGATCAGGACAGATCGCCGCTCCGATCGACAGAGTCACATTCTGCTTCATCCTGTCATCGAAGATCTTCTCCTTCATCCCGTCTTCCAGATGCCCGATCAGCTTTTCAACTGTTTCCTCATTTTCAATCCCTCTGAGGAAGACTGTGAACTCATCACCGCCGATCCTGCCGCAGACATCCATGCCCTTGAAACATTCGTGCAGGAGTTCGCCGATACCGGCCAGCACCTTGTCACCGACATCGTGTCCGTAAGTATCGTTGATGAACTTGAAATGATCCACATCGATCATCATCATGGCACTTCTCCGTCCATGTTTCCTGTCTTCTTCGATCGCCTTCATGATCAGATCCTGGGTCGCTGCACGGTTATACAGACCGGTCAGCTGATCAGTCGTCGATTTCTTTTCCAGTTCCAGCTTCAGCAGTTCCTTCTCTGTCACATCGTTGATCAGCGAGATGATACCGCTGACGTTGCCTTCATCATCAAAGACCGGTTCCTTGATCAGTTCCAGATATTCTCTCATCCCATCAGCTTTCTCTTCGATGACATAGGTCGTCCCCTTGCCGGTCCTTAAAAGCACCTTATCCGACTCCATCGCCTTCAGGGCATTCTCCTTGTCCTTGCGGATCTCGACGTCCGTCTTGCCTCTGATCGTCCAGCCCGGATCTTGCGCATGTTCAAGATGGTGCCAGTAATGGGTCGCAAAGACATAGCGTCCTTCCTTATCTTTCAAATAGATGTTGGAAGGCAGCTGTTTCAGCATCTTTTCGATCTCCGAGAAAGTCAGGGAGTCTTTGGATCTGACCGCATTGCTGATCCGCCTCAGGACCAGTTTTATCTCACAAGGTAAGACGATGATATCGGAAACCCCTCTCTCGATCGCCTCAGAGTCTTCCTTCTTCAACTCTCTTTTTGAGAAAGCGATAACCGGAACATCCGCATAGAACGGATCAAGATCAAGTTTCTTCAGGAAGGCGTAGTCACTGTTTTCACAATGATCCAGATCTGTCACGACTGCTGCCGTCTTTTCTCTTTCATTCCTCAAAACGGAAATGATCTTATCCTCATCTTCGCAGAAAAACAGTTCAAAAGACTCCTCCAGCTGTTTGAGGAAGTCTTCATTCAGATAATTTTCTTTACCGATAAACAACAATCTCTTACGGTTCATTTCTTCATATATATTATAGATCACATCCAGATCTTTAACGATATCTGTTTTTCTGTCTTCCTTCAATTTGTTTCACTCTTTTAAAGCTTTTTCCCTTATAATTATTTACTGATGGTAAAAAACGAAAACAGAGAGAAACAGCAGAAGAAAATGATCATCATCCTGAGCATTTTTCTTTTTGTGGCCACGGTCTATCTGATCGGTCTGATCCGCTTCAGTTCAGTTTTCCTGCCTCACTCGGTGATCGACGGGATCGATGTCTCCGGCATGGATATCAGTAAATCCAATGAAGCTCTGGCCGATCTGAGGCCTACCTTAACGGTCATTCAGAGAAGCTCTGACGGTCAGACCGATATCGAACAGGAACTGGATCTCAGAACATTGTCAGCCGATCTCAGTTACGACGCTTCTGCCTTGCTGAAGGCACAGGATGTATCGCTGTGGTTCCTGGATCTGGGCAAGGAGAAAACCTACTGTCATAACAAGATATCTGCTCCCCTGGACAGTGGCAGGATCAGTGAACTTCTTAATGATCTCTACTGTACGAAACAGGAAAATATCGTCAGACCTGAGGATGCCCATCTGGATATCATCGACGGACAGATAAGTCTGATCAAAGAAAACGACGGATCATATATCGACGAAGATATAGCGAAGCAGCTGACAACGAAAGCCCTGCAAGATTATTCCGAAAGTCTCGAGAACGGAACGGTGGATCTGCGTCCCTATTATGAAAAAGCGACGATCACTGCTGACGATCCTTCCTTTGAAGAAAAGAAGAAAGAACTGGAAGATGTGATCGATAAAAACATCACGATCGATATATCTGATTCAGTATCTGAATCCATCAGTAAAGACGAACTGTGCAGACTGCTGAAAGTGGAAGGCAGTGAAGCGAGTGTGGATACCGATGAACTCAACACCTATATCAACGATCTGGCTGCCCAATACGATGTCTCATCCCGTTACATCGACAAGGCCAATCTCAAAAGCATTCTTAATGAAGACCTGCTGGAAACAACAGATGCATCCATCAGTGTGAACTGGATTGATAAAGTCGAAAAGAAGATCGAAGTGAAGATCTCCGAACAGAAACTTTACTATTATGAGAACGGTGAACTCATGCTGGAATCACCGGTCGTGACCGGAAACGGTGATATCACCGATGCCACACCGACAGGAGATTTTGCCGTCAGAAAGAAAGCGAACGACTCAACGCTCCTCGGTGCCGGCTATGTCGAACACGTCGACTACTGGATCGGCTTCGATGAATCCGGACGCGTCTACGGTTTCCATGATGCCTCCTGGCGAAATGAATTCGGCGGTGATATCTATCTCTATGATCCTTCAAGAGGCTGTGTCAACATGCCTACCGATAAAGTAGCTCAGCTGTTTGAGATGGCCGATATCGGTACTGCCGTCCATATCAGCGAATAATTCATTCAATACAGTACAAAGGCCAGTTAAGCTGGCCTTTGATGTTTATTGTTTATTCAGCTGATCAGAATTGATCGGGAAATTGAAATAAGTATCAGGATACGGTTCATCCTTCAGGGTGAAATGCCACCATTCCTCGTCCAGCGGATTGAATCCGTGAGCCAGCATCGCTTCCCTTAAGATCATCCTGTTATTGTACTGTTCCTCAGTGATGTCTTTGTAGTCAGGATGTGACAGTTCTCCGAAATAATCGAATGTTCCGCCCATATCCAGCTCCTTGCCGGTCGCCATATCGAACAGTGTAAGATCGACGGTCGAGCCTCTGCTGTGACCGGATTTCTCCAAGATATAGCCCTGTTTAAAGAGGACGGATTTATCAAGTTCCGGATAGAAGTATTCCTTCATCGCTGTGTCGGCAGTCTTTGACCATCTGACGAAGTGATCGACTGCTTTCTGCGGACGATAGGCATCATAGATCTTCAGACGATAGCCCTTAGCCATGACTTCATCAGAGACCTGCTTCAATGCTGCTGCAGCTTCCTTGGTCAAAAATGCCAGTGGTTCCTCATATCCGTCGATCCTCTCACCGACAAAGTTATAAGTCGAATAGTAGCGGATCTCCAGTATGGCATCAGGAACAGCTTCAGACAGAAGGACGAAACCAGAACTGTCTTCTTCCGGTCTGATCTCAACAACAGGTTCTTCCGGCTTGTCTTCCTGAGGTTTCGGGATCTCCCCGTTACTGTAGACATAGAAAGTCAGATCACGGCTGTGACGGATATCATCAAAGACGGAATTGTCCTGATCGATGACCTGTTTTCCGCTGGCGATGACTTCCACCTGATCACCGGTAACGACTTTGTAGGTCGTCTGTCTTTCATTCTCCAGACCCTTATCAAAGACGACAGTCATATTACGGTCATAGTTAGCGCTCTTGAAATGTTCATCGAGCTGTTTGATGTATTCAGCATCCGGATCAGCTTCATCGAATCGGTATTCTTCTTCAAACAGATTCTCGCTGCTTCCGTCTTTAAAGAACAGTTCCTGTTTGCGGCTGTTGATGACATTGGTCTTTGAATCGAGCAGATAAGTCTCCTCGATATGATCGGCATTCGGTCTGGTCGTACCTTCAGGCAGACCGAGTCTGACCTTGAGGATCGTGAATGAATCAGTATAGGTCACATTCTCCGGAACCATCTCTTCGATCTGCAGATCCTTCGTCAGATCCCAGATACTGCCATCCTCATTCTCATCCAGGACCAGATTCTGGACAAAGCTTCCGTCCTTGCGCAGTTCAAAAAGAAAATCCTTGCGCTTGATGCTGGCATAGAGCACATTTTCATCTCTGGCTTTCTCCACATAGTGTACTTCTGTCTTGTCGTCATAGATCGAATAACCGCTCATGTCATCGTTAAGCGACAGCAGATAGACACTTTCATGTACCTTCTTCAGCTCACTGGCCGTGTTGGCCTGCAGCATCTTCTGGAACACCTCGTATGCCGTGTCCTTCTTTTTGAAAAGCGTATCACATCCGCAGAGGATGGATACACAAAGAATGATCGTAACTATTTTTCTGATTCCTGTCATCACAAAACCTCGTTTCTCTATCAAATATTATAAACCTGAAACAAACATCATCTCTTCAGATATCCTCTCAACAGTGCCAGCATATCCGTAAATGCCCGGTAACAGTTCATGTCATCAAGATCCTCGGAAGAGATGCGGTAGAGTTCTTGCGCATCTTCGCTTTCCCTGAACTTTATCACGAACTTCTTGCCTTCCATCCCGTCACCCCTGTCATTGAGGTGCTTCTTCAGCTCATATCGCTCTACGATCTGTAAGGCCTCATCATAGGCATCATGATCGATCGGATAGCTCTTGCATACTTCGTTCTTCATGCCGCCATTGGTATACTCTTCCAGCATAACTTCCTTGTCATTTAATTTATATAGGACGATCTCATAGTACGGCATCTCGACTGGCGTACCAACAGTCTTCTCATAATAATCGATCAGGACCGTCTTGTTTCCCGAAGCAGAGACATCCGTACTGATCTGAATATCAGCCAGCTCATCACTTATCTGATAGCCGCAGATCGGACATTTCGTTTCACTTCCTTCAAGCTTAGTCCCACATTCCGGACAGAATTTCATTTCATTGACCTCCCAGTTTTTCACGCCAGTCTTCTATAAGCATCTCCAGGCTGCAGCGGACATTGGCCGGTGAACTGGATTCCAGTTCGATCGCCTTCATTCCCGTCTTTTCCTCAAGATACTTCTTGTAATATTTTTCAGCCGTTCTCCCGTTCACGTATATCTTTTCGATCTTACTTTTCTTAAGTATCTTTCCGATATCGTTGGTTCTGATATTGCTTATCGAAGAATCAGCTGATCCTTTTATATCACATGATCCGATCACATCCCATACGGCGATCCCGTTACGCAGAAGAAAATCTTTCTTTTCCGGAATGCTTTGGGGTATTTCCTCACCGTACAGATGTGCCATGATCTTCCAGAAACGGTTCTGCGGATGTCCGTAGAAGAACTTCATTTCCCGTGACTTCACCGAAGGAAAACTGCCCAGGATCAGGATCCGGGAGTTCTCATCATAGACCGGCTGGATATTGTGTATCGGCATATCTACCTATATTAAACGCTACCTTAAACATAATATCAATCGTAGCGTTTCAGGCGTGTTAAGATAAGGACAGTAACACAAGGAGACACCATGGATAAAAACTGGTCAGACAAGAATAAACAGATGCAGAAACTGCTTGCCAGAGAGAAGACTTTCAAAGAAGGGATCAGCACCCTTCTTGAGCTGAGGGAAGAACTGTTCAGCCAGATCACCCAGATCGTGATGACCTATCCGAAGCAAGCTTTCTGTCAGATGCCCTATCCCAAAGCCAGCGGTTTTCACAACAAGACTCTAGCCTACTCGATCTGGCACATCTTCAGGATCGAAGACATCGTCGCTCATGAAATGATAGCCGAAGACAGGCAGATCCTGTTTTCAAAGAAATACGATAAGTCGATCGGTTCACCGATCATCACGACCGGAAACGAACTGGCAGGAGATGAGATCGTTGAATTCTCTAAAAAGCTGAACATCACAAAACTCTATAAATATGCCAGCAATGCGAAAGATTCCACTGACAGGATCCTGCAGAAACTGGAATATCCTGATCTGAAGAGAAGATTCGATGAAGATATGTACAGGAAACTGCAGGAAAGCGGCTGTATCAGCAGTGATGAAAAGGCCAGCAATCTGATCGACTACTGGTGCTCGAAAGATGTCGAAGGACTGATCAGAATGCCATTCTCCCGTCACTGGATCATGCATATCGAAGCGATGCTTCGCATCGCCAGCAGAATCCGGCAGCTGGCCCGTAAAGGCATTGATCCGATCGCTTATTGCGGACTGTCATGCGATCACTGTTTTCTTGGTCTGTATTGTGGATCCTGCCGTACAGATTACAACGTCTGTTCCAATGCGACCATGTCGCCTGACGGTGTCTGTCCTAATGTAAAATGCTGCAGAGAAAAAGGATATGACGGCTGCTATGAATGCGAAGAACTGGAAAGCTGTCAAAAAGGCTTCTATGTCCCGTCAAACGACGGAGCCAATGCCGCCAAGGCTCATTGCCTGTATATAAGAAAATATGGCAAGAAAGAACTGCTGAAAGTCCAGGACCGTCTCCATAAGAAATTTGATTTCGAAAAGACTCAGGAGATCCTGGGACAGGACCTCAAAGAAGGCTTAAAGATACTGGAAAACAACTGATACTTAAAAACCGATCTATGTCATATGAAGATCGGTTTTTGTTTAATTCAGTTTTTTGTTCTGTTCCCTGATGAATTCATCCCAGCAGTTCTCCCAGGCTTTCATCAGTCTGTTTCTCTCTGTTTCTGACAGACCACTGTAGATTATCGAATTGCGGCAGAGTGCTTTTATATCACCGAGATTGAGATCCCAGCACAGGATCGCCGAATAGAAATCATCGACCATCGGCGCCCTGGCCATGAACAGCCCGTCATCCGAACATAAGACGATCGGAATACCGCTGATCATATACTGCAGACCCGGATGAAGTCGCAGATCCCTGACATAACCCAGACGGTAATTGCTCATCAGACAGACTTCGACCGCGATATGCTTACCGGCATATTCTTTCATCAGCTGCGGAAAACGATACATATTCAGCGCATGGCCGGCCCGGCGGGTCTTCATGATGTAGGCATCGACCACACTGTTATTGTCTCTTCTCAAGCTTTCTCCGCAATGCAGATACAGTTTAAGACCACTGTCTCTTACTTCGTCAGACATCAGAAATTCAGCGAAATCACCTAACGGCTTGCTGACATCCTCTTCATTGGCCAGATCGAGACCGATGATGAAATCCTCAGCATTATCTGGATCGAAATCGTCTTTCACCAGTTTGCTGACACGGATATATGAACGCAATACCTCACATGATGATTCGACCGTAGTTCCCTCATCCTTGCCGGAACAGCCGATCAGTCTGACCAGGAAGTCCGGATGTTCCTTCTTTACTCTGTAATAAGCTTCACGGAGCGTGCGGATCCGGATCATATTCAAAACGTCATCTTCAACGCCCCAGTCTCTGACCTCCACCAGCATTACGCCCCTTTCGACACAGCTGCGGAAGCCCTCTTCCCAGATCTTCTCCATGATAGACACATCATTGTAGAAATCACCGGTCGCAGAGAACAGCTGTTCAAGTCTGGCCCAGTAGCCGTTCTCTTCTGTGCCGTCATTCATCACCAGCATCTGTCCCAGTTCTTTCTGGCTCAGGATCCCCTTGCCAAGTGCTTCATTGATGCTGATTGCATCTTCAGGAAGATCAGAGCTGAATTTCGTATACAACATACCTTTCGTATCACCGTTCAGACTGATATAGGCATATTCTTTTATGATCTGTTCAAAACGGTCATACGAGATCATCGTATTGTCATGCGCATGAAGATCGCCGCCCTTGGGAAGTGCGTAACAGAACTGATAAAGCTCAGTATGGATATCTTCTTCGTCATACCATTCAACGATCCCGTAAGGATCGTTAACCGTGTACAGAGCATCTGCTTCCTTCTTGATCCTGGTGAGCTTGTCATCCAGTTTCTTTTCTCCTTCAGAAAGTTCTTCACTGTATGGGATATCCGGTATGAATGTATTTTTTATCCGCTCGTATTTTTCTTTAAAGTCTTTTTCCATATCTGTTTCAATGATCTTATGATTTCATCGCCATTATATTTATTTACAGATAAATTGTCTATGTTGTCACTGATAGAACGCAAATAAAAATCACTGAAATTCAGTGACTTTGAGTGGACAATGGTGGACACTAATTCTGTCGGTGTTCGTGTAGACAGTAAAACTTAGGCACATGTTTACAATTGCAGTGTAGTTTATATACCTAAACATTCAGATCTGAAAAAAATATCTATACCAAAAGGTTATTTCATGGATTTCAAAGCTACGAAGTGTATCGATTTATTGTTGATAGTAACATGGGAATGATACCTGCTGCTACAACAGGATTCATACGAACTATTATGGATTGCGAGAAGATTTATGGCGAATCAATAATAGATAAAGAGTTCATAAGAAAAGTAATCAAAGATGCCAGAAGAATTGGAAGCGTCATGCTGGTTGACACCATGAAAGAAGACGAGATATATCAGATACTAATGGAGAAAACTAGCAGACGATTAACAAGCGCATGATTTAAATATATTCGGTAGTGAAAGAACTTTATGAAAACCAGGGTTTGAACATCCCTGATAGATTCTAGGAGACAAGAAACATGAAACGTGACATGGAATTATGCAGAAAAATCCTTTTTGCAATTGAAGAACAATATGTTGATTCTGCAATATATAACCTACAGATTAAAGGATATTCTCCAGAAGAAGTATCATATAACTCTGGTTTGTTATATGAAGCTGGTTTAATAGCGGATTATAAATCAAAAAACGCAGATAATCGATTGTATGCATTTGCCGTCGGGCATTTAACATGGGAAGGCCACGATTTCTTGTGTTCTCGTATCAGTAAAGCCGCTAATATTTTCCGATTTTAATTTTTCCAGAAAATTATTTTTCGATCTCCAGGATCTCCTGATCATAGAAATCTGATTGCTTTTGTAATTCTTCACAGAAGTTTTCATAGCCATATTGTTCACATAATGTCGGCTTTTCAGAAAACAGGTTGGTACCAAGACCCAGACGTTCACCATCGATGCTTACACCCAGGGCTGCCAATGTTGTTGGAAACATATCGATCGTTCCAAAGATGCGGTTGTCGGTTTTGTGGGGTGCAAGCGGGACGTTGATGAAACAGTTGTAGATGGTTCTAACATAGTTGGGATCGATGTTTTCCATAAAGCCCGCATCCATACTGAGATGATCGCCGCTGATGATGATCGTGGTATTTTCATAAAACGGCTGTTCCTTTATCCAGCTGATGAACTGTGCGATCTGTCTTGAGGAACAGGCCAGAGTATTGGCGTATGGCAGATCAAATTCATCTTTGCACAGCTCGCAATGATAACCGTTCGGAAAGTGAGTGTCGGCAGTTAAAAGAGTCAGATTGAACGGCTGATCAGTCTCTGCCAGGGTGAGCAGCTCTTCTCTGGCAAAAGCGAAGAGCTTCTGGTCCTCAAAACCCCACCAGGCTTCGTAATCCTGCTCAAGACGTCCGGCATTCTTAAGGGCATTGACATCCAGGATCTCATAGTCGCCGTGTTCATGGAAATAGACCTCCCGGCCATGAAAGATCGCATATGAACCAAGCAGAAGCTCCTGTCTGTAGCCTTCATTTTTCAGGATGTCACCGATCGAAACAAGGCCCGGCAGAAAAGTTTCTTCCTTGCCATAGGCATCAGCTCCCAGATCGACCTTGACGATCATGCCCGAAGTCTGAGCGGTCATCGCCGCTACCGTCCAGGTCGTTCCCGGTAAGGACAGAGCTCCGCCAATAGTATCGGAATTGGAGAAATAGAGGTTTTCATCAGCCAGCTGTTTCAATTCCGGAATGCAGGGACCGGCGATCTTGAGCCCCATCTTTTCATCGGCATAGCTGTTTTCCATCGATTCCAGGAATATGTAGATCAGATTGCGTTTTTCCTTCGGAAAATGCAGGATCTCCGGATCGGCTTTGACATAGTTATCCTCAATAAAGTCGGATTCCGTAACGGTATTTTTCATAAAACGGAAGGCATCGACATGAAGACCGAGTAGAATAAGACCGAAGATCAGAAATGCTGCAGCATAAACCAAGAGGTCTTTTTTACTGGCATAGCGCCAGTAAAGATACAGCAAAAGCAGCGTCAGGAAAAACGGCAGGACGATAAGCCAGAGGATTGCACTGCCTAAAAGTGATGGCTGTATGCCCTCAGTCGGCGCTTTCAATTGAAAAAGAACCTCATCGAGGTGGATCTGGGCATATTCATGATTAAGCCACAGCGTCAGACAAAGGATGAAGTCCGCCAGAAGCAGGATGATCATCGTGATCTTATTTTTACGGAAAAAAGTTTTCAGATCCATATATCAGCCTGCCATGATTTACCTCGAGATAGATGCGATATACACAAATAATTCTACACAAATTGTGTAAAAATGTCATAAAACAATAAAAAAAGGCTTATTTAAGCCTTCGTTTGTAAATGGTGGACACTAACACAGATATCATTCTGGTATCCACATTATACCGGGTGCATATTCGCTTAAATATGGCATAATCTGAGATCAAATTAAACCAGCAGATGTATTTCAATGTACGTCAATGAATATGAATGCATCTGTTTTTTATTCTGTTTTCCACGGATTTTCCACGGATATGCGATTTACAACTTATGAATAATAATTTATTTCATCGAATATTCCACTAACATGTTTTTTAAATTATGGTACACTAATTCAATTTCTGTATTTAAATCATTTATATATTCTTTACTAACAGATATAAGCATTTCGTTTTTTATAGATGAATTATCCTCATCAAAAACGAATTGTATTTTTTCGTATTTAAGTTTGTGGATGATTAAATTGAAAAAACTTCTTAAATAATCTTGATTTTCGTTAGTGAAGTCTAAAAAGTAGTCATTGTCATCTATCCGACAATAAAGAACTTCTTTGTTATCATTCATTCTAAGGTCTACTTTAATATTTGTTGTATTCTCCATATGTTAATCCTCTTTCTATAAAAGCCGCATGCCCTCCTTCACATATTTTTAAACATGCTTCACTCCAAGATATCTTGTCGTTTTCATCATCAACATTTATCATATATTCTTCAAAACTATTCCCTATGTAAGTTTTATATGAGCCTGGTCCTGCTTCTTCCCGAAAGATACTTAAATATGGAGATGATCTAACAACAACATTTGGATCGTGTGTAACAATAACTATTATTTTATGTTCATTTGTTTTTCTTTTCATTTCAGGTAACAGCACATCATTGACATAATCCGCTCCCATACCGCTTTCTGCTTCATCTAGAATGATAGCATCACATTCTTGATCCATTAGAACATGTTGAACTAGTAAAATAGATTGTTCTCCATTCGATGGTTTATAATCATCAGAAAAATCTGTTAGAAGAATATTTGAGTAATTAACAAAATCTTTCAAAGAGTGAATGTTTTTTTCATATACAAATCGTTTAAAGTCAGGTATTGCTTTAGACAACATATTAGTCAATGCATTATCTCTTATTCTCCTTACATGCCCCATAAAGTCTTTAAAATCTTTTTGGGTTTTTCCATAAATATAATTTCTTTTTGTCCATTTATTGTTTTTTGATGAACGTTGGTCAAGAACGCCTATATATGTTGCTCTTTGTATTATTCCTTTAGTAGGCAATTTCCCAAGGATTTGTTTTGGCAATTCGATTTGGTTTTGTGATGCTTTAATTATCTTTTCAGTATCTATCATAATCCTTAAATAATCATTAAAAACATTCAGCAACCCCGTACCATTTGGCCTGACTGGCACACCTTGTTTTAGAGCAAGCTTGTTTTTAATATTATCAATACTAAACTTTTCGAGTTTTAAAGCTTCAAATTCGATCCATTGGTTTATAAACCTTTTTATCAATTCTTGCCGTAGTTTAATTAGCAGATTTTCTAAATAACTTGCCTCAGTTTTATTCAATACGTTATAAGAATCGATATTTAATACAGTTGAGATGCTTTTAAGTTCGTCGTCCAACTGTTTTTTGTTGTTATTGATTTCAATTGAAGATATATTATTATTAAATCTCGCTTTTGAAATCTGTAAATGTTCAATTTGCGATCGTTTCCTTGCGTACTCGAAATAACTCTTATATTCTATCAAAGATGTTATTTTGTTAGCTAAATCAACAGAAAGATCTTTTATCTCGGATTCGCAAAAATTACTGCCCAGTAAATCTATTTCCTCATTGGATGGAACGTGATCAACAATTTTTATAAAATCTTCAGATTTTTGTTCAACATAGAAAGAAGAAACTTTAAGATGAGCTTTGGTCAATTCTTTTTCGATTTCATGCAAAATATCGGTTTTCCCAGTGGCCTTTTCTCCAAATATCACATTAAAATCCTTATAAATTTGAAGATTTAGTTTTAGGTCATTATACGGTTCAATTGTTATATTAATTGGTTCTTTTTTATCTAAATACGATTTAAGCAAAACTGTATCAGGATGTTTATTAATCATCCTAATAAAGGTATCAAAAGATTCAATATTGAATATAAGTTCTGGTAATATGTCCGGACTATAGTTTTTCCAGTCTTTAACATCCGATCCAAACCAGCAAGCACTTTTTTGATCGCCATTAAGTATTATTCCTGCTCTACGAATATCAGACGGTTCTAAAACAACAGCATTTTCACTTGTTATATGTTTTTCTAAGTAAACCACATCTTCCATATTTAAAGATGGTGTTTTTTTATAATGACATGCTACAAAACACTTTTCTAATTGATTTATTAGGTTGATTAGATCTTTTATGTCGACAGCAACTTTGTTTAAATCCCCTTTGCATAATTCTTTTATTTTTTGATCAAATAGCTTAGCTTTATCTGGTGAAACAACAACAATAACATGTCCGTGATTCTTTTTCTTTCCTATATTTGAGTTAACATCCAATTCAACTCCAGGCCATATTATTAGACTGTTACCAGCAAGAGACACTGCTTCATGGTACTGTTCCAAACAAAACGAGTTGTGATTTGTTATTGCGGCGATTTTAACATTGGACTCTTTTAATATTGAGACAAGGTGTTCTGCAGATATTTCTCTACCTTCGTCGCCGTTTTTAATACATTTTGTATGACAATGCAAATCTATTTTCATAAGTTTATCCCCTTATATAATAAACTATCTATTATTCTATTTATCGTGGTATCTATAATATGGGCATCCACTTCCTGCCGATCTAGAACAAATAGACGCTTTCCATCTATTCCCACATACAGAACAAATCCAATATGCTTTTTTAGCGGTTCGAACAGGGAGTTTTTTTGGATCTAGCCCTAACATATTATTCTTTTCGTAATCCCATTCCTTCATCAAATCAGGTTTAAGTATTGCTAAATCGTTTTTTCCTGTAACAACTGCCTTGCCTGCACAATATGGGCACCCTCTTCCATGAATTCTATGATTAATTGTTGTACTCCAAGAGTATTCACATTTCTTACATATCCAATTGGCTTTTTTACCACTTCCAGGAGTTATAGAATATGGGTCTAATCCAATTTTACTATTCTTTTCAAAATCCCATTCTTCCAGAAGTTCTGGATATAGCGATGCCAAACTGCCGTTCTTTTTTACTAGACTGCGAACTCGCTTCGCTCCCCCACGTTTTTTAGCACATACCGGGCAACCGTTTTTATCTTCACCAGTTCTATCTCCGATTGCGGCTTTCCATTTGTGCCCGCAGTCTTTACATTTCCATCCAACCCTTTCATTTGAATGTGGCGGGAAGTTTTCAGGAATCAACGGATAGTTTTCCTTATAATCCCATTCCGCTGCAATTTCAGGGAATTCAGATGCTAAAGACACCTTCTTATTATTCAAATAACTAAGTATCTCATTGCGATCTCTGCGAACATCTGGTACCACATTTTTGCCAAGATGATAGCAGAGCTTGTTAATTGCCCAGTTCAAGTATTTATCACTCGCATCTGGTATTTCGATTTTGTGATCGCACATTGTGATCGGTGTATATCTTGACATTTCTCTTATTCGAATCAGAATGATTCCGTTCTCTTTGCAGATTTTATATTTCTTTGCATCACGGATCTGATTCTTTGAATCCGAATGATATGTTTTTCCGTCATATTCTATTCCAACTTTTATTGTAGGGATGTAAATATCCAGTTCCATTGAAGATTTGAAAATATCTTTATATGAACTTATTGCATCTGGAAAAACCTGTTTGATGTAATAAAAAATAGCTTGTTCAGGGAAGGATGTTCTAAGGGAATCGGAGCATTCTGGACATCCACGTCCTGCATTTCTGTTACATATTTGCGCCTCCCATTCGTGTCCAAAAGAACATTTCCACCATACCTTTTTTCCACTTGATGGAGTGACGTCTGAAGGAGTGAGATCACCGTTTTTTGTAGGGTGCCACTCCTTGGCAAGATCCGGGTTAATTGTTGCGAGGTCATTGAAGCCATATAATACTTTCTTGTTTGAACAATAAGGACAGCTAACGCCTGTTACACGAGATTTAATCTGAGCTTCCCACTCATGTCCTTTGTCACAGATCCACCATGCCTTTTTATGAGTTCCTGGCATCACTTCTGAAGGTTTTAATTTGTTCTTGGTTGGATGCCATTGCTTTGCAAGTTCCGGATATAATGTTTCCAGATCGGTTTCACCAGGAATAAGCAATTGGTGAGCACAATATGGGCATCCATTCATATGTCCTTTTCTGGTTCGGTTGCTAATAGAAGAATACCAGGAATGGCCTTCGTTACATTTCCACCATGCTCTGGTGTGACTGCTAATACCTAAAGAAAACGGATCAAGAGATAGAGTGTCATTCTTCTCGTAATCCCATTCTTTCATAAGAATCGTATTTTCTCCGATCACTTGTTTTGGCTTAGTAGGCATTTTGATTAATCGTTTATAAGATAATAAAATATGTAGTCTATTTATCTATTCAGTAATTTCTATGTTACTCGAAGCGATACCTTTTACTGCTCCCTGAACAGCTGCAGAAATTATTGCAGAGGCGACTTCCTTGATGATATCTAAAGTCATAGGAAGCACTTTACCTTTGATTATTGATTTGGTTTTATTCCAGATTGTATCTTCCCGAATTTTATCTAAAAAATCGTGACCTTCCCATGTTAAATGTCCGACGGCAAAAGAATATAAATGATCATCTGCGTTTTGTGATTTGTATGCCGAAATTAAACCTGCTTCATATAATAAACCCGAGTTGTATGATACTTCTTTCGGCGAATACCCTTCAATTTTAAGATTGTAAATTGAAGCATCGATATACTGTTTTTCAATTGCAAATAGTATTTTCCTACACAATTCCATGTCACGTTTCATTATTCCAATCTCCTACAGTTCATTCAATTTATCCATTTGACAACCTTCTTTTAATCTTGTCCATCAGTATTAGATTTATTTCATCTTCTCCCATAGTATCAACTAACATAACACTTCCTATTTTTCTAGCGTCTTTTACAATTTCACGAATAAGCTTTTGATCGATTATATCTTTCCCGTAAGTTTCTTCACATTCAATAATAGATTTTATAAACCCTTTTGAAACTTCTGGTATCAATCCCATGCTTCTATCAACGAAAAATCTGTATATTTCATAATTCTGTATTCCTTCAAACAATCTTCTGCAATACTTATATTTTTCATTACCCTTTTCATCTACTGAAACCATAATTC
Organism: Erysipelotrichaceae bacterium; assembly: GCA_017404785.1. Lineage (GTDB taxonomy): Bacteria > Bacillota_I > Bacilli_A > Erysipelotrichales > Erysipelotrichaceae > Colivicinus. Next base: position 41,247 of record JAFRBQ010000009.1, on the reverse strand, counting down.
TAAAAAACGACCTAGAAACTACACCGAGCATCAATGACCTTTTTGTGTCATTGCCAAGCCACCATTTTCTAATAATCTGTGCGCTGGTAATCTTTATACTATGTTGAGCTTGTTTATATGCTTTTTCAAAAGTTATCCATGCCCAAAATCTACTATTGCAAAGAATGTATCGTGGAAGTTCATTCAGATGATCATATAGAATGATACCGTTATTATAAGCAACCTCGCCATAATCAACGTCATCAGCTAATTCAAAGTCTTCAATAGTGTATTTCTTTTCTTCATAAGGCTCAAAACCCAAAAAAGATTCTAACCAGGTGGAATCAGAAGGGTGGTTAATGATGTTTTCATATACTTCCTTATAATTCTTCTGAAGGGTTTTATATGCTTCTTCGGTCATCATCTTGATATTAATCAACACTATCATCACCTCCGTTTAATCCGATTGTAAATCCAAATATCTGATCTACAGCTTTTGTAACAGGATTGTTCAATACCATTTGAGATTCCAAGTTGGTATTCATCTTGATAAAAACATCATCGGTCAGCTCTTCACCATGATAATTCTTGTATGCTGCAGCGAAAGAATTGAACCATCTGTAATCTATTTTGAGAATATCAACAGACGGATCATTCCTCTGCAAACAGGATAGTGCATATCCCAAAGCCGGAATTGCTATAACAGAAAAATACAGACTTTCGAATTTGGAGATACGCTTTGTCTTATCGTATTCATTCCATTCTTTCTCCGGAAGACATATGGTGATCTTATCAGAATCATATTCGACTCGCATCGTGCCATCCGTGATATTCTTGTCCTTTATTACAAGGAAAATTGATTTTTGCTTATTATCTTCAAAATCATCAAAGTCGATAGTATTTACAAAACCGTCATCAGCTGCCAGGATATCGTGCTTTTCAATCGTAAATGAGATATCTTCGTAACCGTTCAAGAAATCATCAGACTGATAATCATTTATTTCTTCCTTTGCTGCAACGAACGCCGAAACATTGACTTTATTGTTCAGATCAGTCAAAGGAATTGCAAGATCCATTCCTTCCAACGGGAGAACATACTTCCGCCGAAACATTGTACTTGGGCATTCGATAACACAAATGATCTCTGCTTTATCGTCTTTTATAAGCCTTATTAGCAATTCGCTATCTATGTCACAATGTAGATTATTCAGTTCGTAAAACTGCTTATCTTCAGATATGCCATCTTCATAAGAAAGCGAAAAGCTGCTCTCCTTGTATTGAGAATAGACCTTCTCACTATTAAGTACAGGATATGGAAATAATCTTTTACCTATACGCATATACCTTAACCTCCCCACTGAATAAGTCTTCCTGATCGGTAACCATTAGAATATTGTATCTTTGGCCTTTTTGAAGTTTTAACTTGATTATGCTTTCGTTTATTGGTTCTACAGGTATTTCATTTATGAAGCATCTTTCAAAATTAACCTGATCCTTTCCGCCAGCATCATCAACTGCGTACAGTTCAAAATATGCTTCATCTTCATCAAAATCAGAAGAGAATGATACGCCATATTCTCTATTCTTTTTATTTTTGCAATAGAACAAATATGACATTCCTCTTAATTCGGCGTGCCTTAATCCGATATGGCCGTTTGGATCTGGGTCACCATGTTCTTCATTATCGCCATGTAATGATCCTCCACCACCTTTATTGTTTCCAGAAGGAACTACCTGTTCTTCTTCGCCTTCGTCATTTGCATTCAAGAAGTCAACTTCGACACCATTTCCATTTGGATCTTCGATTGATGCGTTCATGTTGATATTTTTTGCTTTAACTTTATTTTTGCGTATATTTGGTTTATCGATGATCTTTTTCTGGCCTTCATTTTTGCTCTTTTTGTCATCGTTTTCCGTGATAGGCAAGTATTCACCTGCACCTTCTAAATCGGTTTTTGTATCATCACTACTTGCCAGGTGTCTTGTAATATTGTCTCTGATCTGATCAAGCAGATCTTTATAAATAGCTTGTACTTCGGCTTTTTCAGAAGGGTCTTCAATTCTATTGAATTCCCAGTTGGTATGCTGCGGATTCTCAACATTTCTGAGTATTGTGTTTAACTGATTGTTTTCAATAATGCAGAGCGCACTACAAGGAAGAGAAGATATCCTATTCAATTCCTTGATTTTCATATAAGGATATCGAATCATTACGCAGTTGTTTGTTGCGTATTGTTCATCTTCACCTGAGAATTCCATCAGATATAAACGAGCATTCCCATACTCTTGAACGGTTATAACATCTTCATATCTGTGTTCAGTATCGGTCAAAAGCATATACTGGGAGACAATGCTCTTTTTCATGTTTTTGTTGATATAAAGATCGTTGAACACAACATCTTTCAATGTTTCAGAATTTATTTCTATACCATCGACATCGATTCTCAGAGAATTAAATACTATCGCAGCCATAAAGCTATCCAGGATTTTTGAAATAATATCTCTCTTCCATCCATCAGGTGATTTGAAACCAACGATAAAAATATCGCTGCCATAATCGTTTTCTGATCTATTGAAATCTGGATCCAACACGAATTCGCCTTGTATAGGTTCGTTCATATCGTTGCTTCCAAAATAACCGATGCCTTGCGTTTTTTCAGTTGTACCTTCCTGTTTGGCTGAGCAGAGCTTACATATGCCTTCGTATCCTGATTCATTCTTTATTGTTCTTGTCGAATAAAAAACGGAATTGAAGTGAGAAGTTACAAAAGTGGCAAACTTACCAATACCTTTGGATCCGCCGCTTGTTGCACTTTTATCAGAAAGACCCGAACCATGAACCAAATAATGCCACGGTGTATTGTCTCCTCCATATACGCCAACCAATCCAGTGGTATTAAAATCACTGATACGAAGGCAAACGATCTTGTCTTTTTTAATCTGGTCAGACATTACTGTCAACTGCTTTTTAATTTTAGCGTTCAGGCTCCAAGTATCAATACACGCATCAATCTGTTTATCAATATCGTCTATATCAGGGATGTTGTTTCTGTCAACTTCAAAAGAATGGAATTCCAAAAGTACCGGTCCTTCAACATCATTATTCTTTGCATCTATTGAGTTTTGACAAACTTCTCTCGCCAAAGAGGAAATAGCATCCTTTTTGAAGGTTTCCATATCTGCGGTATCTAATCCATTATCCGCAGTGTAATTGTTGCCTGGGAATCTCCATCTAATGTCTTCCATTATTCGTACCTCCTGATTTTGTAGTCTACCGCTTCTGACAAAGCTCCTCTCGTTATGTTTTCAACCTCGCATATATCACTTAAGTAACTCCTAACAATTCCGGCGAATACATGTTTATTCCACTGATATTTTATTTGTGGTAACAATGCATATCCGGTGAAAGTTGCTGTATTGATTTCGGCAGTACGACCAAATATCATTTCTATGATCTGCCTAATTTCATTTATTGTTTTATCGGGTAAATTCAATTCGCTTTTGCGTGTCATTCTTCTACCATCAAGTTGAACATACTCATCCTGCAGTTCATCAACCAGACTCATGAATGTATACATGAACGGGATATTCATCTTCAAGCAATAATTCTTGTATAAATCATAGTCGATCGTATCGTAGGATCTTAAGTAATTGACTATTAAACCTTTTGTTGTAATTCCTTTTTCATCGAATGCATCTTTAGATATATATGGTCTATCAAAATAATAATCATTTCCAAGTACATATTTTACGACAGAGAACATAGCGTATTGATTTGTAACAACATCCATTTCTTCAAGAAGTTCAGGATAGGATATTCTCAGTTTTGCATAGATTTTTCGTGATGATAATATCCTGGTCTTATTTATTTCAAATAGATTCTCAATTATCTCTTTAAGTTTTTCTTTTTGTTTCTCTGTTACTGTTATACGATTTGAATAAATATATTTCTGAACATCGATCTGGATTAAACCGTTTTTAGCTTCTTCATATAACAGAAAACTGAAAACATATGGTTTTACACCCGGATACTTTTTCAAAAGATCATTCAGGGTAAATGGGCCCTCAAAGCTCCTCATATACTGTTTTCTTGCTTCGGTAGCTGAAATCTGGTTTTCTGCTGCAGTAATGTAATCTCTTCTTGTGGTTAGATCTTCAGGGAGCAACGGATCCAATAATCCTTTCATGTGATATTTGTTGTTGATACCAATATCATTTAATTCATCTTCAAAAGTCGTATATATTGAATCGTAATCTACCATAGGTAAATGATCGCGTATAAATTCAATCATTCTTTCCAGGATCTCTATTGGTATCTCTCCACATTCGTTTCTAAGCATGTATTTTCCTCTATCATAAAGACAGAAAATATCTCTACCCAAAAGGCCTCTTACAGCAGGTTTTGAAGGAATATCAACCTCTTCACCTAAACGATTTTTATACTCGGTAATTAGTCTGTCATAATCATCATCACTGTATAAGCCATATCCTTTCGAAAACAGTTCTGCTATCAGATCAACAAGATAACTTGTTCTGTTGAACTTCTTCAGTCTGTACATATTGCGATCCTTACCGCAGACTGAATAGATACTTTCTATTATTTCTTTCTCAAGGTCTGTAGCGCTGTTGTATTGTTTTTGTGTCATCAGCTTCCCATATTTGTCTTCTACTGCTTTTTCAATGTCGCTGATCTCTATAATATCGGCATCAAAAACCAAACAGTAATGATGATTGTATTTATAGTTGATGTCCATATGATGTAAGAGTAAGCAAATATTGTATACGAGGGAAGGATCTCCAACTTCGTCACATAGTTCATTAAGTTTTTTATACGAGAATCCTTTTTCATTTATGTGCATCCTGAAAAACATCTTTACGGATTGCTCTAAAGACTTTGAAAATAGTTTTATTCTCTGATTACCTTTGCTTTCGACCTGTCTCACTCTTTCTTTGGTAAGACCATAACGACTTCCAAGTGCCTCCAAAGTTTCGCTTTCACCAGTTAAAAATCCGTTTCTTCTGTAAAGGATTTCTAATGTTCTTTCATCAAATGCTTCATAAAAGACTTTTTGGATGGCGTCTACAGTAAGAGCAGTTATTGACTCGGATATTGCATCAATCGCTTTAATACATCCTGGAAGATCAGGGGAAAAGGATACAATCAGGTTATCTATTCTTGAGTTGATTATATTTCCCACGGTTTTGATATCTTGTGTACCAAGTAATTGCAGAATGAATGTATTGTTGATGTAAGTTGAACAACTTAGATCTGAATTGCTTTTATCAATTCTGTTTACAGACTCTGACAAAACATTTGTGTAGTAATCAACATTGTTGTTTATATCAATGCACACATCAACGCAGGAATCAAGATCTAATAACTCCTGTTTTTTCACTATGGACATAACAAGAAGAACGGCATCCATTATTTTATATTCATCTTGATTGATAGTATTGTACAACTGTCTGAAAAGATCTTCGTTGTTTCTTAGCACATTACTGCCGATAACAGATAAATATTCCATTTTTTTAAGCATGTTATCAAAATCATTACCGGTTTTTTTAGCTATTTCGATATTGGCGGTTTTGCTATCGTCTGATCTATCCTGTTTTACAGGAAGAACCAGCTTGTTTACTACTGAGTAATTTCTTTTGATAAGTTGCTTAATTGCTGAATGATTAATATTACAGGAATACATATCATCAAGCATCTCAATAATCTCTTCAACGGATTTTGGTGAATCCTGAAGAAGAGAGTCTATTTTTTCGATAAGTGCTTTCTCAGTATATTCTTTTGCTGTATTCTGCAATTTGAAAAAATAATTGATCCTGCTTTTCTTCTGTTTGCTGATTCCATACTTTTCAGAAACAAATTCGCAGAAAGCGCTATAATTGATAGCTACATTTGGATAATATGGCCGAATGCATCCGATCAGATATTCTGGAGTAACATCAGAATTCTTATCCAGTATTTCTTCGATCAATGAACTCAAATGCTCTTCAGTATACTTTTCTGATGAGTTAGTAAGCTTAAAAAAGAGATTGCCCATCATAATTCAAACCTCTTTTTCTTCCCATTATTATTCTTTTTAATGAGCTTTTCATGCTGCTTGTCCAGCTCCGTCTGGATAGCACTAAAAATCGCTTCTACCTCTTCATCCGTATATTCATAGAAGGAAGTATTATCAAGATTGCCCAGCAAAGAAATCATATTGATGATCTTGTTTGTTCTATTTTCGGCAACCCTTTTGAAATTGTTCTTCTTGTTTTCCATACCTAAAGAGTATCAAAAAAGTGGTAATATATCAATAATATTTTCATAATATTTTTCAATATTTACCACTTTTCTATGATACTATGACTTGAAATACTTATTAACCAGCTTATCAAGTTTGCCTTTTTTTGATGCTTCTGCAGCATCGGCTTCAACAAAGTTGCTGGTTTCAAGTTTAAGATTCTCATCAAATCCAAGTATATAATTAGTTGCAATCAGATAAATTATTCTTGTTGGAGCCATACCATATACCTGTTTAGTAAAGATATGTCTGAGCCTTTCTTTATCGTCTGGATACGCGGTTTTTATTGCTTCGCTATTGTATAGTTTTTTTACAATCTCAGTTATATATAGACCTGATTTCATATATAGATCTGCAAATGTTTTATCCGGATCATCGAAGCACCCAGGATTTTCGTTCTCAAGTTTATCAATCATCATCTTTACAACCCATCTTGGAGTATAAATCTGATTGGTTTTCTGAGGCGGAATATAGTCAAAGATATCTTCTTCTTGAGACTCATCGAAATAATTTGCCAGCTTCTTTTTGATACGCAAGAATTCCTTGATCGAATCATTGAATACCGTCTCATCGAACAAATGACCATCGAAATGTTCTGTTTCCCCGGTTTTTGGATTGACAATATCTCCGCCATCTCTAAGGAATCTGAATTCTTCTTCAGTAATACTGGTAACCTCACGGAAAACATCGTCTTCTGTGTAGTCATCAAAATTAGCCAGTGTGAGATTTTCATCACCATAAGCCATGACAAAACTAGGAATCGTTCTGGAGAAACCTCTTAAATGGTCACGAATGGAATCTTCAACAGATTTTTTCTCCTCTTCTTTCTTACTCTTTTCCAGTTTCAAAACAATTTCTTCTGGCTTGCTCTGAATGATTTCCTTTGTTATGTCTTGTATTCCGGTTTGGAAGGCAGATATAGCTTCATTCATTTTCTTTGATAATTCTTCATCAGCTTGCTTTATCTCGGCTTGTGTCTCTGCTTCGTTGATCCTTCGGTTGTGTTCAACTTGAGCAATATTGATAGTTTGTTTATAATCCTCACCGATCTTGCTCATCTTGTTGTTTACTTCTGTTTCTACTTCTTTTTCAATACGGTTCTTGACACTCTTCTTAGGATCGTATTCATCAAAAGCAGGAAGCACAACCTGTTCCTTTATTGTGTTGGAAATCGATTTTGTGATATCTTCAACCAGTTTATCGACTTGTTTTGTTTGTGAGGAAGTATTGATGCTGTCACTTACGGAAGGTAGATTCTTATCAACTTTGTTCTCAAGCTTTTCATAGATCTTCTCTCCGAATATCTTCTTGGATTTACCAACAACAAATTCTTCAGAAACTTCAACTTCGCCATTGTTATCCAAACTTATCTTTGAAGCTGCATCTGTTTTGTCGTCCTTTTTGGTTCCTTCTTCGTGAGCTGGAGCGATCTTTTTAAGAATATTTGTAACAACATTCGGGGCACCAAATATATTAGAGATATTTGCAAACAGGAAGTTCGACATAAATCCCTTACGAACAACATCCTGAGACTTGATCTTTCTTGGAATAGAAAGCACTTGTTGTGCATCCAGTTCAACCATCTTTCCTTCATCGTCTTCGCCGATTACCGGGAAGAAATTAAGCAATCTGGTTATATTGTTCTTTCTATCCTCTGTTGTTCCTCTGCCACCAGCAGTATCAGCGGTAAGGTTGTTTGCGTACTCATCAAATATGATCAGTGTTCTTGCTGGATCGAAATCATAAAGATAAGCGTTCTCTTTGCGATAATATGTACCGTTTTCATCATAAGCATAAGGATTCTGAGCTCTGAATGCTGCCTGCATATAAGAAGATGCGCTTTGCAGATTACACAGCATCAAAACACCGCTCCATTCAGGAATCGTAACACCGACTGTCAATTGGCCAACACTTAAGGTGATCGTCTTGTTATTTTCAGCGATTGCCTTCTTAACTTTGTCAAAAGATTTTTCAATCGCATCAACGTCATCGATCTTTCCATCGCCTGCTGCCAGAACAATCTCATACTCAGAGAATACCGGATCATTCTGTAACAACTTTGCTAAAGCTCTAGCACTTGCAATCCTATTAAGCAGCCAAAGCGTATGTGACATTTCTTTTCTCAGTTCAGGTGTTGAGAATGGATACTTTTCATTTGTAGATAACGTTTTTAAAAACTTCTTTATCTCTTCTTCATGAATGAATCTTCCAGCTTCGTTTGTGGCAAAGAATTCATTCAGATCAAAAGCAAAATCAACTGCTTCGCTATCCTTTGTCATGTCAGATGCTTTTAACATCTTCTCATAGATCATATTGGAAAGCTGATAGGTGAACATCGATAATGTCGGTAAAACCTCATATGGATTTGTGCTATCGGAATTCCAGTTCTTTTTAGCTTCCTGTTCATCAGCATATGACCAGTTAAATATCTGCTGCTTTGTAAATTGATCACTAGCTAATTGCTTAAATGGAGTACCGGATAAATACAGAGTGTGGTCTCTGTGGATATTATCAAACGCTCTTTCGGTTTTTGCTGTTGATACACCTTCCTGTGATTCATCGACGATCATCAGATCGAAATTGATCGTATTGATCCACTGCAGTTTATCAAACTTTCCTCCAAAGAAAGCGGATCCCTTTAAGTCTTGCAAAGAAACAAAAGCTATCATACCAAGCTCTTTTCCCTTGGTTGCAGCATCGATCATCATTTTTGTATATTCGTCTCTGGATACAACACCAGGCTTGTTCGCTATACTATCTGTCTGTGCAATAAAGATATAATCTGTCTGCCAACTGATAAACTCATTGAAATCGTCAACCCATGAGTTAGCGATTGAAGGTCTATTAGTTACGATCAAGACGTTTTTGAAATTCATCTGCCTGATAAGGTCATAGGAGGTTAGCGTCTTACCAAAGCGAGGTTTCGCATTCCAAAGGAATTCTTTTCCACCGGTTTCGAAATAGTCTTTAGTTTCCTGAACAGCTCTGACTTGTTCCGATCTCAAAACATAATTCGAATGATTAACATCTTCATCGTCTAGTCTCATAGCAAAAGAATCAAAGTATTGTTTTGATTCCTGACCTGACGTTTTAAACCATTCAGTGCCTTTTTCTCTCTCGACTTTTTTGTTCGTTTCAAGGTAGGAGTGGAACTCGTGATCAGTAAAACGATCGCCAGTTCCATCTTTGTATAAAGCATTATCCATCCAGGAAATCTTGTATTGGATGCCGGCGGTATGAGTTTGCTGCTCTATTCTTTCTTTAACAGTTTGTTTTTCTGTATAACCGATCTTTGTCCAACCATCATGATAAGTAACCCCAGGGGTGTTATATGCATAAATCATTGGGCTAATCTTTGTAAAGGACTTAATTACTGGCATGTTATTCCATCTCCTTTACATGAGATTCAATAAACTCAATCTCCTTTTCATCAAGGCCATATTTTTTATAAAGCTGCTGATCAACTTCTGATACTGACTTTGACCAGTCAATATCAGAAGTTGAAGTAAAGTTTTGAATAGGACCAAAACGCCATGTAGATTTTTGGTTATCTTGAGTTATTTTTAATATACCCAACATAGTTCTTGCAAACTTTGTTTTAATATATTTCATAACATTTTCAGCTTCTTCTTTTGTATCAAAAGACCCAATACTAATAAAAGACTGTGTATGACCGATCAGGGGTTCCCCGATCAGGGGTGTTGATAATACTTCGCCAATCGCACCTGATCCATTTGATTTTGGAAGAATGATTTTATACTTTTCCAGATTATCGTGATCTCTAATATACTTTCTTTCAATCCATTTTATATACCTTTTATTATCAATCAATCCGATAAATCCAACATAATCATCTCCATTTGGTTTGTTATCTTTGAAAAGATAAGGTATCTTTTCAAAGACATTTGTTACAACATCGTTATCGTGTCCCTTACTGAAAACACCTTTATTGACTCCTTTTTCTTCTCTATATTTTATATCTGGATAATCCTCGTGTAGTTTATTACTAAACCTATAGCTTTCGGGAGCGAAAATAAGATCACTGAATGATAGGAAATCTTTTCTATGAATAACTTTTTCTCTTATATCGTTTAGTTCAGAAAATGATGTAAAGACTTCTATTGCTCCATAATTCTCTTTTGCATCCCTATATGTAATTGCTACTCCACCCTTAATATCTGTATTCCCAAATACCTTACTGCTATCTTGTTCGTAGTAAAGAACTTTTAGATGTGGATCATTGAGCATCTTTTCATTCCACGCTTTTGGTGTTTTGCCAGCGTCAAACAAAAATCTAGCAGGAAGCAGGAGATATTAGTTCAACTTTATCTGACAATTGATAAGATGCATCCATAAAATCATTGTAAATCGGCTTATCAGATGTGCCTTCGGTTTCTTCTTGATAAGGCGGATTACCTATAATAAAATCAAATTTCATAGATCAGTACCTCCTTTTTAGTGTGCTGAACTCAATGCTATTATTACTATGCCAATCAAATATTCGGCATCCCGGTTTTTTCTCTTCCTTCACTTCCTCTGCATCTGCAAATAAATCAAATGTTAGTTGTTCGTTATCTTCTTGAATCGCTGAGTATGGAATCGTTCCTGTTAAACCATCCATCTGCCATATATTCCAAGAAATGATATTTACTATTTTCCGAAATTCTTCAATTGTAGGAACCCTATGCCATTTTTCAAGCATGTAGTCCTTAAATGTCATGAGCAAATTGATTCTTGCTATCAGAAGACTGTCTCCTTGAAACTCATACCCATATGTGGATTGGAAAGCTTTAATCGTCCACTCAAGCCAAGCATCTTCTGTATCTGCGTTTTCGTTAACAACACGAAGCTTTCTATCCAGGATGCCAATCCTTTGCTTAACAGGAATAATATCTCCTGATTCAACATCGTATCTGCTAACTAAAAACGGTGCTTCTCCACAGGTTATTTCGAGTCTATCGGAATCAACATAAGATTCCCATGTTTTCTCTTCAGGGAATTCTATATTCATCGTGGGAATCCCGTCTGTATTAAATACATTTTTATATCCAAACCATACTTCATCAGCAAAGTTATTCATCCTATTAACAATCCAGAATGGAGTAAACACTTCAGCGTGTTGGCGAGTACGGTCAGATTGATCATCTGATTCTTTTGATGCACGATTTCGAATCACAAAAGCATTAGGACCAATAAGCAGATTTGCTGTGATAGGATCGGTTCTTCCGAAGCCTACTCCTAAACCACAATAAGCATCTGTTCCCCAGATGATATTTTCGTTGGTTGTTTTGTCCTTGAGGAGCCTATCTAGCAAACCTAAGTCATTAATCTCCTCTAGATCCTTATTAATGTCTGTTACCATATTCTCTATTTATTATTATATCAATCAATATAATATTCATTGCATATTATGAAGATCATCTATATATAAAAATCCATATAGTATTAGTTGATATTATATTTTCCTTTAGATTAAATATTCCATATCACTTTTACATAATGTAAATATGATATTGTATATTAAATTTACATTTGTTAGAATTTTGTTAAAGGATAAAAATGATTGCTATATTCGAGAATAACAATGTGCTAATTAACGCCGATTATGATCAGGCCATTTTTACAACTAATGATTTCTTACCCGTAAATTTAGAAAGCGTTTCAAAATACTATATATTAGACGAAAAATCAGAAGTGTCATTTGAAAATAAAATCACACTAATGAAAAACGAATTGCATTCAGGTGATACATTAATTACGAAAACGCTACTAAACTTTTCTAGTTCATTATATAAAGCGTTACATATCGTTGCAGATTTTAGCGCTCTTAAAATCCGTATAATTGCACTAATTGAAAGATTTGATTCTTTTTCAGAAAATGGCAAATCACTAATTAAATCATTAGCAATAATGGATGCTTTCCAAGCAAATTCAACAAGCGAGCAAACATACAAGAGAATGCCCGGAATTGAAAAAGCAAAAAAAGAGGGCAAGTATAAAGGAAAGAAATCATATTCATACAAAGACTATCCATTATTCACAAGATTATATAAAGAATACACATCAAGGATAATAAACAAAGAAGAATTTGCTAAAAGACTTGGAATAAGCAGGCCGACTTTAGATAAGCTTATTTTTGAATATTCCAAAGAAAGGAGGTGAAATAATGACATTTATTCAGCAGTTTATTAGGTTATTGAGGAACAAGAAGTATGACAAAGAACATGGGGACATCATTGATAAAACATATATGATGTTGAAGCTTGAGAACCCAAGTATATCAGAAATAAAAACCTATTTAGAGAATGGGAAAACAATTGTATTAGGTATTATGATTCCTCCTGATAGAATTGAAATCCACTATTTTATTCGAAACAAAGATGGTTATTTATTTTTCTTTAAAGGATGTGATTCAGATAATAATTATTCCGTTCTTACAATAAACAAAGCAATGGAATTCACTGATGCATTATTTGAAGATTTGTGGTCCGCTGTTCTTTCTGATTATAATTACTCTTTAGTTGATATAAATGATGTCCTCAAAGATGCGACAGAGTATTATGGGGCTTTGAATGTAGAGATAATAAAAAGAGCTTGCAAAAAGCACGACTTACTTATCTTCGAAGATCCATTATCCCAAAAAAATCCGTTATAGATCTGGTACATCTATAACGGACAAACGGAGCATTTCAAGTTAGATATTGGCTACCTACGAGAACACTCCTTTTATATTTTATCAAAAGATATAAGAGTAGTCATTTGTACATTTATAATTTGAGATGCTCCTCTACTGTTTTTGCCAGAAAAAAGAGGAGGTTTTTTATGAAGAAATTGTTTTTTGGCAGTTTAGTTGGAATTCCATGTGGAATTCTATTAGGGTGGGCCTGTGCCAGGTTAATCGTCTTGTACAGAGGACTAATGAATTATGGATTATTTGACTTTACATCTGAAACGTTTATTGATTCTGATTGGCTGGCAATAATCCTGATTACTATCGCAACAGTCGTCCTGTTTGTCGCAATCAATCTCTGGAAATACTTTGTTCATGGGGAAAGAGAGTTCAATCCATTTAAGAAAAAGTCGGTTACTGACCTTTCCAGAGACAAACGACTGGCACAGTATCACTATGTTCCAGATGATTATCTTTCAAAAGAGCCTGACGGTTTCACGGTTGGAAAATACAAAAGACGTTATGTTCGCTTGCCGTTCCAAAATTCTCCAGAGCATCAACTGATTTTAGGATCTCCCGGCAGCAACAAGTCTACATCCATTCTTTCCGCTCTGATCTACAACTTTAATTTTGCTTCTGATAAGGAAAAGCTTGGAGCGGTACTTGCTTTGGACGTGAAGCCGGAGCTGCAGAAGAAATCATCTCTGTATTCTGATCCGAAAATCAGAATGGTCAATCCCAGCAGCTTTGGGGAAAACAATTATGGTTTTGATCTATGGTATGGACTGTCGAGCAGAAGCAGTGATGATCAGATCAAGGAACGGATGGAAATGATCGCCCGATCAATCATCCCGAATCTTTCCGGAGATAACGTTCACTTTTCAGCCAATGCTCAGAAACTTCTTTCCGGATTCCTGATGTACGGATTTATCAAAGGTCTGTCTTTCTCTGATTCGGTAATAAAGATCATGCATGTATCCACAGAAGATCTAATCGCTGAAATCATAACGGATCCGATCATCAAGCAGCATCCAAAAGTTCTGGATAAGGTCAAGGGCTTTAACGGAAATGACTCTGACGAATTCGCATCCATCAAGGACACGATGGAAAAGGATCTGGACATCTTCAATACGGAAACAGTGAAGTGGTGCTTTTCCGGGAATCCAAGGAAAGCAACTCCGGAAGATCTACTGAATGGAATTTCAATCTTCCTGGCTATTCCTGATCATCTGATCGTATCCTACAAAACAGTCTTCGGAGTGATCATGGAGATCTGTCTGAAGTATCTTACTTCCATTCCGGAGGAAGAGCTTGAAGATAAAAAGCCTGTATGGTGTCTGATCGATGAAGGAGGAACGATTTATGTTCCGTCACTGCTGGATGTCGCTTCAAGAGGAAGATCCAAGAAAATTCAATTGTCTATAGTGGCTCAGTCCTTTTCTCAGCTTGAGGATCTCTATGGTGACAGAAACGCCAGAGCTATCATGGACTGTTGCAAGACGACGATCGTCTTCTCCTGCAATGATACCAAGACTGCTGAAAATCTTTCCAAGCGGACTGGTTATTATCGAGAAACAAAAACATCCTATCAGAGCAAAGGACTTCTTACCGGTGATTCATCCACAACCACTTCCATGGAGTACAGGCCGGTCATGGATGTATCCGACATCAACATGCTTGAAAGAAATAAAGAGGTGTTGGTGTTTACCATAGCAGGATGGTTCCTGGTGAAAAAGGCTCCATATTTCACCATCCCGATGCTACTTGAAAAATCAGATGAGATTGTCGCTGCAAACAAGGCAGCCGGAAAGGTTAAATAATGTACGGACAATATACCGATGAAATGCGGATGATGTCTTTTGATGAAGTCATCCGTGATTACATTTCTGATAAGCTCGATGAGTTTGAAGGCAATACCTATTATGCTTCCGATCTTGCATCAGAAATCACCATGGAAGATAACACAAACGGAACCATGTTTGCATATACACAGGATGCAAGAGATTTCATTAACGATCATCCAAATCAGGCTGCAGAAACATATGAATATTACAGAGAAATCGGAATGGATATCAACCCGTTTCAGGATCCTGATACCTACAGTTTTTATATGGGATATTACGGAGTTGATCAGATGCTCAACAGGTCTGAATACATTACAAGACATTGGGATGAACAAATCACTCTGACCCCAGATGTTATTGAACAGATCAAACAGGATCTTGGCATCGAGATTGAACAGCCGCAGCAGTATGAAACATTCTACGGTTATATCTATGATGACAATGGCATGCATGGTGATCCGATCCTGTTTGAAGCGAATTCGGAAAATATCTCGTTGTTCGTCATGAACAATCAGTTCAATCAGACGGTTGTCACCGATAGTATGGACAGCTTTGTCGTCTCTTCTCTTCCTGGAGGCTTTCTGGATCGTGTCTGCAACGAAGAGACCAGGCAGCAGATCCTTGACCATCTGCTTCCTTATCAGCAGGGAGAAAAGTTTCCCATGACTTTCCCGGTAGAAGAAATGCTCATAGAGATCGGAGATAAGACTGTCAATGTCCAGTTCAACTCAGACAGAGATTTTGACTACACGATCTACAGCAAAGATCTTTCCGAACTTGATGGAGGAATCATTGACAACACGCATCATCTGGATTCCATCCCTGGATCCGTCTATGAATCGATCCGGGATATGCATCACCTTGAAGGAGAAATCGTTCAGCAGGAGATCCATGGTCTGCAACATGACGAAGCTCTTTACCGGATGGAATCACTCCGTCTGAAAGAAGATATCATCGACAATTTCAAAAACGGAGAACTTTGGCAATCAACCAGCGGAGGCGATCTCTACCGTTTGTCAGAAGATCAGGATCTGAGGGTTCTGCAGTTCGAAGAAAATAACAACTGCACTGTATATCATGTCGTTCATGATGAATACACTATGACTGATGGCACAAAGATGGAAATGGAGAATTACCTTTATGTCTCCGATTCCATGTCCGAATGGAAAGAGGACAGAGAGATCCTTAAGGAAGGATTTGCATACAGCTATGTCAACAACCTGACCTATCCGGAATTCTCCGAACTGGGAGAAATCGGTGTCGCTCCACGAGACGGCGGTCTGATCAGAAACGACAGAGGATATGACTTTACTGTCATGTCTGCCCATGATCTGGCAGACAAGATCGATCAGTACAATCTCCATCACGATCCGCTGTCCTATGCCGAATCGGAATACTATCAGGACAAAGGTTTTGATGAGATGATCAGCGCTGTCAGACACAATGATTTCGAAAAGATCACCGATGATCTCCGCGCAGAAATCAGCAACAACGGTCCGATGTCTGATGAAGCAAAGGAGATCCTGTCAGACATCGATGCCTACAGCAAGGATTACGAGATACATATGGATAACGGCATGGATCTCAAAGGAGGCATGTCGTTATGATAAGCCAGGCGTTCACTGATTGCCTGGCTCAGGTCTGCACGCTTCTCTGCACTGGGAAGTTCTGCGGAAGGCAGCCCTCGGCAGAGCCCACTGCTTTGGAACAAAGTATAGTGGGCTATACTTCTCATATTTCGTTTACGCTCAGTGAAGTGTCGCTCAACATCCCGCTTCGAACCAGAGGTTAGTTATGCAATATAACATTCACAATGAGAAGTATCAGACAAAGGATGTCGGCGGGATTATGAAGGAACAGTTCAGGCAATATGAGGATTCCTCAAAATACAGGAATTATGTAGATGAACATCGGACTCTCAATAACGTTTATAAGGCTATGTCTGAGGATGGAATGAACTGGTACAGGCAGATCCGCGAAGCAAAGGAATCAACTGAACAGGTGACTGGCAAGGCGATAAGAAAAGATGCGGTCGTACTCTGCTCAACGGTGGAGTCCGTACCGTCATCCTGGGATGTCGATATCTGCCAGAGCTACTTTCAGGATAAAGCCGATTGGTTCAGAGAATTTCTGGAAGATAAAGGTGTCGATAAGGATTCGCTCTTATCGGTGGCTGTGCATCTTGATGAAACGACACCGCACGCGACTTATGCCTGGCTGCCGATGAAGGACGAGAAGCTGCAAGCCAAGAACATTCTGGACAAGCAGTTTCTCAGAGATCTGCAGAAAGAATCACAGGACTTCACCTTCAAATGGATCGACGAATACAACAGCAAGCATCTTGATCAGCCAATCGAGAAGATGGATCCCTATCAGATCGATTCAGGAAGGAAGCATCTCCAGGAATCGGAGTATAAGGAAATGAAGATCGCAGAGAGTGTTCAGCAGATGCAACAGCAGCTGGTAGAGACAAAGCAGCAGATTGGTGATCTCAATCAAAGGAGTGAAGAACTGACCGTAAAGACTCAGGAAGCCGCTGAAGCAAAACAGCTCTATGAAGACAAATTCATCGAGATCACTGAAGCTCCTGACATCAAAACATATGAGACTGTCGTTGAGGAGAACACTTCCCTGAAGGAAGAACTCTCTTTGAAAGATAGGATCATAGAGAGGCTGCAGGAAGAGGCAGAAAAGTTCAGACAGACAATTGAGGATCTTAAAGAAACTGCTCAGGAATGGAAAGACAGATTCACCGATATGGCTCACAAGGCCGGAAGCAGACTGATGGAATATTTCGGATATGATGTCAAGGATGATTCATCAATCAGGCAGTTCCCATCCAAGGAAGTATCTGCCGGTATCAGTGAGCTTACGGATAAAGCTGAGCAGTTGGATCCAAAAAGTCTTCGTGTCATTCCTGATGATGAGAACGAGGGAATGTTCAGAGTCGTATCTAGACAGGATGACGGATCCTATCAGACTGTCCAAGGAGGCTTTGCCGATAGAGATCTGGCTGAGCAGTGGCAGAGAAGTTTTGGAGATATGTCTAAAGAATTAACAGAAGATTTTAGTCAGGGGTTAGACCGAAACGGAGGTATCAAATAATGGAACTCAATCAAATACTGACCACAAAAGAAGTAGCAGCAATCTTACGCTGTTCCACGCATCAGGTAGGTTATCTGAGAAAATACGGTCTGCTTGTTGGTACCCGTTTTGGAAAGTACTGGTTATTCGAGAAGGAGGAGATCTATGATTTCATCAGGCGCAGCAAAGGTAAAGATTATGCCAACTTCAGGGATATGACACCTGAAGCAGCCAGAGAGAAATACGGAGTAGATAAGCAATAGATCGATTGCCATTATTTCGATCTGGCTGCATATTATAAGTAGCGAATATGCATCCGGGTAATATTACACATTTGAGTAGTATTGCTTGGAAGAAAGGAGAAGCAATTACTGCTCATTAGTTAGAAGAAAGTGAGGAACTAATTAATGAGAAAAGAAAAGTATATTGAAGAAAAGTATTCAGAATCTGTAGCCGATAAAAAGAAGACGCTTGTCGCTTTTGTGGTAAACATGCCGCTTCCCAACGGAAGCAAGTTCTACCAGAGATTCAGAATCAAGGATTATGTTAATGCCAATGCCGCTTTTAAAGATGCGATCAAAGTCAGAGACAACCAGATAGAACTGATCCGGCAGGCCGAAAAAGGGATTGTCAGTTTTGATGATTATACAGTTCAGGAACTGTTTGATCTGATCCCTTCCAATTTTGACCGAAAGCTTAACACATATGAAAACTATAATAAGCTTTATGGCAAGTACATCAAGGAGCAATTTGGAGATAAAGATATCAAGGATATTACCGAAGAAGATATCTTGTCATCTCTGAAAAAATGCTCGGAAACCTGCGTAGCTCATCATGTAACAAAAGTCAAAACGATCTGGAAGAAACTGTTCATAATCGCTCAAAGGAAAAGAGTGGTTCAAATGAATCTGGTCGATTTGGTAGAGAGCCCGAAGTCTGACAATGTAACTGAAAGGTCGATGTCTGAACAGAACATCACTGAGGATGATTTTCAGGCCTTCTGCAAAGCGATGTCAGAATATGGGCATTATCTTCCGACTGAAGTAAATCGCATTTACAATCGGGATATTATGCTTTATATGCTGAAGCTGATGCGGATCACGGGGATCAGATCTCAGGAAGCCAGAGCAATCAGAAGAGAGAATATTGTCTTTACTGAAATGGAATCTGAAACTGAAACCGGGGATATTGTAAAAGTTGAAATTGCATATCTTTGTATCAGAAGATCGATCGGATCTAGCAAGACGGAATATGTGACTGAAGTATCAACGAAAACTCCACAGTCTGTCAGGAATATTCCGATTACCGGCAAAAACCTGAATCTTGTCAAAGAGATTCTGAAATACTCAAGAAACGATCTGCTGTTTGCGGATTACGACGGTAATCCCTTCAGTTCAACAAACTTTAGTGACTATCTGGCTCGTGTCAGCAGATCCTGCGGCATCAAGGTTTATTCACTTCTTATGAGGAAATCATTCTCAGCTGATCTGTATGCCCAGGGCACCAATCCAGCTGTCACAAAGAGACTGATGGGACATAAGAACGAAGACATGTCATTGAATGCCTATGCGACTGCAAGCAACGAAGATCTGATTAGCACAACATTAAATCGCAAATACAAAAAATAGTAATCCCATATATTTTCCACGGATTTTTCCACGGATAAAAGAAAAATGCCCATTTTACAGGCATTTTCGAAGCAGATATGGTGGACACTAAGGGACTCGAACCCCTGACCCCCTCCACGTCAAGGAGGTGCTCTCCCAACTGAGCTAAGTGTCCATTCATGGTGGAGCTTACGGGATTCGAACCCGTGACCTCATCGCTGCCAGCGATGCGCGCTTCCAACTGCGCTAAAACCCCCTGTAAGACTATTATACTCGAATATTTGAAAAGATAAAGAGAAAAAAGAAAAAGCTCCGATTTTTTCGGAGCTTTGAATTATTCCATCGGTGTACAGTCTTTGTTCAGTTCTGCGATGATATCAGGTAATGCTTCATCGACCTTGTCATTGTCGATCTGGCAGGTCCCCGCATTTCGGTGTCCGCCACCACCATACTTCAGGCACAGATCACCGATATTCGCATTGGAATCTTTATTGATGATCGATTTGCCGATCATGACAGCAGTATTCTGCTTCTTGAAGCCCCAGGCTACATGAACAGAGATCTGCGTCTCAGGATACATGGCATAGACCATGAAACGGTTACCGGCATAGATGGTCTCTTCATTTCTCAGGTCGATCACAACGACTCGATCATAGACTCTGGCGATGCGCTTAAGCTGTTCCTTGAAGAGCTCCTGCTGTTCAAAATAAAGTTCTACTCTCTCTTTGACATCCGGCAGTTCGAGGATATCGTTCACGTCCATCGTGATGCAGTGATCGATCAGTTCCATCATCAGATCATAGTTGGAGATGCGGAAAGTGTGGAAACGTCCCAGACCTGTCCTGGCATCCATGAGGAAGTTCATCAGTACCCAGCCTTTCGGATCGAGCACTTCTTCCAGCGTGAAATCAGCGGAATCACCCTTATCGACAGCTTCCATCAGTTCATCGGAGATGCGTGGCAGAGCTTCTTTGCCGCCATAGTAGTCATAGACGACTCTGGCTGCGCTCTTGGCATCAGGATCGATGATATAACGTTCTTTGTAGTCAACACCGACCAGCCTTGAAAGCTCGGATTCATGATGGTCGAAAGCCAGACCTACGCGCTTGTCGAAAGGAAGGTTGGTCGTGATATCGTTGGATGTGATATCGACTTTGCCGTCCTGTACATCCTTCGGATGCACGAACTTGATGTCATCGATCAGATCGAGCTCCTTCAGGATCATCGCACATACCAGACCGTCAAAATCACTTCTGGTCACAAGCCTTTTTTTCGTTTCACTCATATTGGATCACCTCGTATTTATCTTTAAAATGTTACCTTAATCTAATTATAGCTTCCTATTTAAAAAACTGTATAGAAAATATGAAAAGGAGCCCTAATGTGTAATATAATTATTTATAGAAGTTCATTAAAACTATAATCATGATCAGATCTGACGTTTACCGCCAGCTGATCGAAAAAAGAAGGAGGAATGATTTAATGGGTTTATTCGATGGATTCAAAAAGAAAGAAGAACAGGCTGCTGCCAAGATCGAGAAAGTCGCAAAAGATGTCGATACTCTCGCTAAGGAAGTAGTAGACGGTCTCTGGGGTGCCAACGACACTGAAATCAAGGAAAAACTGGAAGCTGCCGGCTACAACAACTATCTGCAGGTCAAATCAAAAGCCAACAGTCTGATCAAGGCTGCTGAAGATGCCAAGAAGGCTGCAGAGCAGGCTGCTGCTGAAGCAAAAGCTAAACTCGAAGCTGAAAAGCAGAAAGTAAGAGCTGAAAACATTGAAAAGCTGGCTAAAGAAGTTATCCAGGGCAAGTGGGGCAACGGTCAGGAAAGAAAAGACAAACTGACAGCTGCTGGCTACGATTATTCTGAAGTACAGGGCAAAGTCAACGAACTGCTCCATGGCGGCGGCAACAAGGATCTTGAGGCTATCGCTAAGGAAGTAATCCAGGGCAAGTGGGGCAACGGTCAGGAGAGATATGACAAGCTGACTGCTGCTGGCTACAATTATGATGAAGTCCAGGCTCTGGTCAACAAGATGTTAGCATAGGCAAAATCTTAAAACCTGAAAAGATCATATCCTAGCGATATGATCTTTTTTATACCTTCATGAATCTGTATAGTTCTTCAGGATCAGGAGTGTTCCTGGCTCCTGGTCTCATCAAAGAATAAGCAGCTGCTGCACAGCCCAGTCTGTTACATTCATCCGGTCCTTTCCCCTGTATCAGTCCATAGATGAAGCCCGCATTGAATACATCACCGGCACCGATGGTGTCAGCCACTTCGACCTTATAGGAATCGGTATGATATGTTCTGTCTTTTTCAAAAACCGTTGATCCGTTTTTATCATGTGCGACGATCGTTCTGTCAGCTTCCTGCAGATCTTTCACTGCCTCTTTCAGATCCTTCTTTCCTGTCAGGATCGCAAAATCTTCATCAGCTGATCCCAGAAGGATATCGGTCATCGCTATAACTTTATTCAGATGTGAACGATCCTTGCCTGCTGTCTCCGGACGGAAATTGAGATCCAGCATTATCTTTATGCCCCGTTCACGTGCTTTCTCTAGAAAAGATACGATCGTTGAAGCAGCCGGATCTTCAAACAGCATCATTCCGTTGGTGATGATATATTTCATTTCTCTCAGATCGATCTGTTCAAGTTCTTCAGGATAGATCTCAAGATAGGAAGGATCTTTTTTCGGCATCAGGAAAGGATGACGGTCCCCTTTCTCATCGATGACGATCAGGATCTGCGTCGAGACCAGTTTATCCGAAAGGATGAAAGAAGAGACATCGACATTATTTTCAACAAGTTCCTTACGCATGGACAGACCATAGAGATCGACACCGGCCTTGCCGGCAAAAGCTACTGATACACCCAGTCTGCCTAAGGCGAAAGCCGTATTGGCAGCTGCTCCGCCGCAGTTGAAAACGACGGATACATCCTGATCCGTCAGACTTTCTCCATACGGGATGATGATATCGGCGCAGCTGTCGCCCAGACAAAGGACTTCAGCCATTCAGTTCCTCAAAAGCTGCTTTCGCATTTCTTACGAAAGCTTCGACTTTTTCGATGTTCTTCCTGCTGGTGCCGTCCGGAAAGACATCGCTGGTCTTCGTGAAAGAATCGACGCCCCAGGGTCTCACTTTCAAGATCGCTTCTCTGACATTGTCCGGTGAAAGACCACCGGCCAGGATGACTTTGCAGGAAGATTGTTCCACGATCTGGCGGTCGATATCCCAGTCATTGGTGAAACCGGCTGCTCCGATCCCGTTGATATTATGATCGACGGAATCAAGGATCAGCGTATCGCAGAATTTCGAATAGTAGATCGCCTGTTCGATGGAAGATTCATCTTCCACCCCGATCGCCTGCAGGACTTCGATGCCCGGACAGAGTCCCTTGATCTTCTTCACAAAATCAGGAGTCGCATAGTAGTCATAACCGCACAGATGGATCACATCCGGTTTCAGATAAGTGACCGGCTCATAGAGCGGTTCGTCACTGTTGGTGACACAGATCAGTACTCTTTTCGCTTTGCCTTCCAGTGCATCAAAGATCTGCTTGGCCGTCTCGATCGAAACCTGAGAAGGCAAGGCAAAACCCGTATCGATCGAAAGACCGATATAGTCTGCTCCGGCCTTGGCACAGGCCAGTGCTTCTTCAACACTCTGGATGGAATATATTTGAGTGATCATGTCTATTCAAATCTGTTGCCGCATTTGGGACAGAAAGCAAAATCTTCATTCGTCTCATATCCGCAATAGCTGCATTTCTTATATGTGTTACCGTATCCTGAACTGAGCAGGGTCAGGTCTTCATTTCTTATCTCGACATTCTGCCCGGAAGCGATCTGTCTGCCAATCTCGGGATCCAGTTCATAAAGAGCCCTGCAGCAGCTCATCTCCACATAGTAATGTCTGTTCCAGCGAAAGACCGGGATGAAAAACAGCGACAGGACACTATATGTCATGAAAACAAGATAGCGTCCGTAGCTTCCGCATCTTTCACAGGTCACCAGCTGTTCATCAGCCAGATCTTCACGTTTTTCGTTAATGCCTAATACAAAGAACATTGTCTATCCGCGTGGTGCATCATCAGGCAGGATCGATTCGATATCATAACGGTATTTCTGACAGATCTTCTTCATTTCAGATGTATTGTTCATATCGATCCGGTAGAGATCTCGGGTGAGATATCCGCCCATTTCGAAAGCATCATCCGAGAAATAAGGTACAGCGACTATAACATCGTAATCTTCCGTCTCATACAGCGTTCCGCCGATCGAGTAGGAACCGTTGAGTTTCACTTCGCAGGACTTGGTCGGAATGATGACGGTTTCGATCCGGTAAGTATCTTCGACTAACGGGTTGGCATCCTCCGAAATGAAACGCAGCGTTTCAGGAGGATTATCGACATCCAGCACTGCATACAGAGTAACGCTCGGTTTCTCGTCATCGGCACCGCCGTAATCGACGAAGAACGAATCATTATCACTGTCATACATCAGGAACATCGCAAAACCGTCATGACCGCCGTCAAATTCAACTTGCGTATATACCGAATATAATGTCGGGATATATTCATCTTTTCTCTCGCGGCACCATGCCTGCAGTTCACTCAGGTCGACTTTGATCCTGTAGACCTCAGCTGCCTCTCCGGAATTGATCGACACAGTCTTGGATCCACTCAGGGCTGAGATGAGTTCCGGATAGACCGGGATCCCGTCACTTACTTCTGCTTCCCAGGTCACTTTGGCATTCTTTGCCTCGCCCCAGCCGTTATTGAAAGCGAAAGCCGCAAAAGTATCACCTTCGAAAAAACCATCCAGATGAACGACCGGCACCTCGATCGGTACGACTTCATCGATGTCGCAGGCGATCTTTTCCACAAAGACCGATTTATCTGAATCGTTGCGGATGAAACTCAGCAGCGAGAAAGCTCTGCTGTAGGTATCTTCATTGAAATAATTATTATTCATGGCATCATCCACGCTCTCCAGACGACCGGTCATGAAATAAGGGATGACTTCGGAATAATAGACCTCTGCTGAAGTTGCTGAAACAGGAACGTGCTTGCCGCCTTTATTGAAAAGAAGGAACCCCGCGATCAAGGCAACGACTGCCAGTGCAGCACCGATCACATAAGGAGCGATCTTCGGTTTTCTGACGACCGAGATCTCGATCCTGGCATTGGGATCATCACCCAAAGCTGTCCTGATATCCTGAACGACTCTCTGAAGCGCTTCCTCTTCATTCTTCCAGGCGAAGACCTGCTGCATCGTGCTCATGCTGAAAGCGAACTCGTCTTCGAGCTTGCAGTCCTGAATGACATATGGAATGATGAGCTTGTTTTTGCTGATGGCCTGGGAGAACTCATTCTTGACCCAGGTCGACTGCTGCGACTTCTCCGAGACCAGTACGATCATGACCTTGCATGATTCGATCGCCTGCGGGATCTGCTTCATGTAATTGGATCCGATCGGAATGCTGTCAGGCGCCATCCAGCAGGAGATCCCGTTGTCTTCCAGGACCTTGCGGACCCGGCGGGCATACTCCTCTTCTTCAGATTTATAGCTTATAAAGATATCGGCATTCATTTTATGTCTCCTGATGATTCTTCTTCAATTCAATTATAACTGAAAAGCAGAACATAATAGAAAAGCCGCCTGAAGCGACTTTGCTATGTTATCTGTTTAACGATAGATTACTTGCTGATGAATTTGACCCATGTACCGTCATTGGCGATCCATTTGTTAACGTCGATCATGTACCATATAAATCCTTCATTCTGTACGATCTGATAGACGTTATGCTGATCAGGCGCATTGGTCTGGCCTAAGAAACTAGAATTCTTTGATGCCGCGGATCTGATGTTAAGATTAGTAGTTATGACTCTTGCATAACCGATAACAGTCATCTGACCAGCTGCACCGCCTGATACTTCATTCAATGCATCATCACTTAATCTTCTCTCTGCCATAGTTAAATCCTCCTGTCTTTATTTTATACGATTATCCTGCACGGGTGGCAAATAATTATGAACTCTCACTCACCCTTCATATCCAGGACATCCGTCTTCCTGTCAATGATCTGCTTACACAAAAGGACAGAATCACCGATCGCTGCTTCGATATCATCATCTTCGACACCGAGGAACTCGCAGCCCTCGCTCTTGTCGATGAAGAGGTTCGAACACATGACGTCTGCGAATCTGACCAGATTCAGTCCGCCTTCGATGCCGCGTTTCTTCTGAGCGTTCATGATCGCCCTGCAGCCTAACGCAAACATCCATTTCGGGATCGTGACGATCTTCTTGTCAGGTACTCCCAGATACCTGTGGACGACCTTCAACAATTGTCTCCAGGTCAGGTTGTAATAACCGATCGGATAACAGTTGCCGCCCTTATTTCTTTCAAGTGCTCCGGCGATCGCCTGTGAGACCTGATCGACCGTCACCATCGTGGATCCGCCATCCGGATACATCGTCACAGTCTTCATGCTCAAAACATTCTGTACCAGAAAGACCCAGACCGGTTTTCGGCCCGGTTGTGTTCCGAAAATGTACGGCAGTTCCAGGATGGCGACATCCATGTCGTTGGCATATTCCAGGGCGATATTTTCCTGATCGATACGGCTTCTTATATAAGGATGCCACTTCGTAAGTTCTTTTTCCGGCCATTTCCGGGCTGCATAGGAGAAATAAGAACCGCAGATCACCGCATGTTTCACACCGCAGTCTTTACATAAAGCCAGCAGTCTTTTTACCGGATCGATATTGTATTTCCTGTACATCTCATAGATCGGTGCCGGACCTTCGACACGTTCATCCACTCCGGCCGCAAATACGAAACCGTCACAGCCTTTGAGATGTTCCTTCAGCTCTTCATCGCTCATCTCCAGGTAATTGCCGAATTCCAGTTTCATCTCTTCAGGCAGCTGTGCTCCTTCAGGTAAAGGCGGCAGCGCCAGCGAAGATACTGTATGTCCTCTTGAGATAAGCTCTTTAGCAGCCTGACTACCCAGAAGCCCTGTTCCACCGATCATGAATACTTTCATTTTTCTCTCCTTTGTTCAAGGTCCTTTTCCCTGTTGCTTCCAAGTTCACTCTTCACAAACGATCCTTCACTGTCTCTATACCAGCAGATCATTCTGTATGACAGTTTTCTGTGATCATTCTTCCGCATCCTGAAACGCAGCTCTTCAGCTGTATGCGTGACAGTGATCCTGATCTTTGTGTTTTCATCCTCGCTGTTGCAGATACCCGTAAACGGCAGATCAGGATATCTCTCTGCCAGAGCAAAACACACTCGCTGAAACAGCGTGTCCCCGTCTTCATATCCTTCTTCAGTAAGATCATCTTCCTCCAGGAGCGTTTTGCGGACAAAGATCAGATCACGTGCTGTCTCTGTTTTGTTGTACCATCCTGTTCCTTCAGCTGCTGTATCGCATATACTGACCATTTCAGCGGAAAGATGATCGGTTTCAAATTCCAGTCTGTATCCGGCTTCTTTCATACAGCAGTCTCATCACTTACCAGATGACGATACGCTTGTCAGGTTCCATATACATTCCGTCTTTATCAGTTACACCAAAAGTCCTGTACCATTCTTCAAAGAAGCGTGGCTGGATATTGGCTCTGAGCTCATTCGGCGCATGGACATCATTGACCAGTGCCATCTGCCTGAATTCTTCAGAAGACTTCAGACACCAGATCCTTGCCCAGTTGCGGAAGTATTCCTCATAGTTCGCATCGTCTCTCTTCGCCATGATGGCAAGCGTTACGGCAACACCGCCGTTATCCGCGATATTCTCGGAAACGATCAGTTCACCGTTGACTCTGCCGCCATAGAAATCCATGCCGTCATAGATTGCGATCATATCCTGTGTCTTCTTTCTGAATCCGGCATAGTCATCCTCGGTCCACCAGCTGTAAAGATTGCCCTTTTCATCAAACTGAGCACCATTGTTGTCAAAAGCGTGGCTCATTTCATGTCCGATGACTGCACCGATACCGCCCAGATTCTCTGAGACACTCTGCTTCAGGGAATAGAACGGTTCCTGCAGTATAGCTGCCGGGAAGGTGATGTCGTTGGCAAAAGGATTGAAGCAGGCATTTACCATATGTCCCGGCATCAGCCATTCTTCACGGTTGACCGGCTTTTTCAGTTTGTTCAGTACATGAAGCTGACGTTTGATATTCAGACTGCACATGATATCAAGAAGCGTCTTTTCCTCATCAACTTTCAGCGAAGCATAATACGGATCAGCCTTATCAGGATAACCCATCTTGACCTTCATCGTATCAAGCTTAAGGATCGCTTTATCCTTGGTGGATTGAGCCAGGAAATCATTATTCAAGATCCTCTCTTTGAAAGTATCGATGATCTGTCTGACCATCGCGATCACATCAGCCTTGGCTTCTTCACCGAAATACTTGCGTCCATAATAGATACCTATCGGTTCCGCAAAAGTCTCACTGGCCAGCTGATAAGCCTGTTTCTCCAGGATCGGATCTTTGGCAATACCCATCTTTGTCCGTTCGAATGTCGTTGATAAAGTATGGATGTCTTCAGAAAGGAAACCGGCAACTCTGACAAGCAGATTGACATAAGCCCAGTGCAGATACTGATCGAAATGTTCCTCATTGAAATAGGTGCTGAAACCTTTGATCGCCTTAGGATCAGCAGTTACGATCATCTCTGGTATCTCATCGCCATAGACCTGTCTCAGGAAACCTTCAAGATTGAAAGGTTTCATGTATTCCTTTGCTTCCGCAAGTGACATCGGATTGTAGTCGGCTACATAGTCGGCCCATTCCAGCATGCTCTTGGAAACTTTGGCAACATTGCGGTCAAATGCCAGAGTATCCTTTACATATGTTTCTCTTTCCTCTTCACTCAAAGGCGTTAATGCCAGCAGTTCACTGATCATCTGCCTGTAGACTTCCAGCAGCATCTTCCCGGTCTCGTTCCCTTCCTCATAATAAGTGGTATCCGGCAGGATCATGGAAGGTCCCTTCAGATACAGGGCGTAGACATCGGTATTTTTCATATCCGGCTGGACATCATAATTAAAAGGTAACGGTAAAGCATATTCCAGCATCAGTGAAAGTGATGAACTGTTCAGTTCAGCCGGTGTTTGAATCTCCCTTATCTTATTCAGATATTTCAAGGCAGGTCTGATACCTTCTTCGTTTCTCGGCGAAACATCGAGAACTTTGCGGTACAGCTTTACAGCTTCCTTCACTTCCGGCAGATCTTCCGGGATCGCCAGTTCGTTTCCGGCAAAAGCTGCAAAATCCTTTCTCATGATGTTTTCCACATCTTCTTCCAGCTCGGCGAAGCCTCCGGCCATGAACTTGTCATCCGGAATGACCAGCTTCTCGAGTTTTTCATTATTGACACTATGGTACAGATCGTCCTGAATCCTTACATTTTCCATTCACATTTACCTCTTTTCCTTATCTATTATACAGGAGTGCAGCGTCGATCCCAGACTTAACATGCATCTTCATCGGACATATAATTATTTATATGAACGATCTCAAAAAGATCAGCCTGAAGATCGCAGTCATCGGTATCATCACCAATTCTCTGCTGTGTATCATTAAACTCATCGTCGGTTATTTCAGCAGATCGATAGCCATCCTTTCTGACGGTTTCGACAACCTGGCTGATGTAGGCAACTCCCTGCTGATCTTCATCGCCTATCGGATCGCGGCCAAGCCGGCTGACAAGGATCACCCTTACGGTCACGGTCGCATGGAGAATATGCTCTCACAGGGCATCTCCCTGATGATTATGTTTGTCGGTGTGACACTGCTGGCAGCTTCAGCCCAAAGGATCCTTCATCCTCAAACATTATTACAGGACAGCAGGATCATCATCTTGATCGTCATCTCGATCCTGATCAAAATGGCTTTGGCCTGGTACTATAGCCGTATATATAATTCCACCAAGCTCATCAGTATCAAGGCTCAGGTATCTGATTCTCTTTCCGATATCGCCAGGAACCTGGTCATCGTCATCGGCTATTTCATAACTCTTTATACAGGAATCAATCTGGACGGCTATATCGGTATCGCTGTTTCGATCCTGATCATCTATAACGGCTTCAGACTGTTCTCGGAAACAAGTTCCATCCTTCTGGGCAGATCAGGTGATGCGCAGCTGACAGAAGAGATAAGTACGATCCTGAAAGAGAATAAACAGATAATGGGTGTCCATGACCTGCGCATTCATTCCTATGGTTTAAATACCAACTATGCCAGTGCCGATGTGGAAGTCAATGGCAGGATGAGTTTTATCAAGGTCCATGACCTGCTCGATACTCTTGAAGAGGAAGTCAAGGAAAAGACCGGTGTCATCATCACTCTGCATGGCGATCCGGTAAGTGACGATCAGGATATCAGACAGCTCAGAAAGATCATCAAGAAAACGACTGATCTCTATGACGGTTTCTCCTATCACGATCTTCACTACAACAAGAATCTTGCGTGTTACCACGTTGATATCTCCATACCTTATTCCTATGATCTGAAAAAGAACGATATCATCGCCGAGATCACCAGGCAGGTCCGAGAATACAATAAAGACATTCGGATACAGATCAATATCGACAGACATTGATTTGTTTTTTTCATAAAGAAGGATCGCTTTCCGCGATCCTTCATCTCATCTTATCTTTTCTTCGTTCCTCTGCCGGCCGGCTGTCTGTTTGATAAAGACGGCCTGTTTCCGGCTGAATGGCTGGCTGATTTATGTACGCCCAGTCCGGTGCTGGCTTTTGATGCCTTAGGCTGTCTGGCTGTACCGAAACCTGAAGAAGTACTGGTCTTGCCTGCCGGTTTACGGTTACTGAAACCTGTATTGCCTGCCTGCTTTACAGCCGGTTTGACACCGAAACCTGTACCGACACGAATGTTGCTGGAAGGTTTTGAAGCAGGTCTGCTGTTATAGACCGGTTTTGGTTTTGTCATCATCATCGGCTGAGGCTTTCTTACCTCGTATCTGTATCTTGGTTCAGGATGATGAACGACATTACGACGTTTATGAACTACAGGGACCGGTACCACATATCGAGGTCTGAACAGAAGCTGCAGAAGACTCGGCTTCTTGTAACGGCGATAACGGTGAACTCTGTTGGCAGCTGAAAGTGTTGCCAGAGCAGCTACCGCTGATGCGATCAGCGATCCGGTAGAATCAAAGACTGAACTCTTGGCTTTATCATTGAAATCCACATACTGGTCATTCTCATCGACGATCGTCACTTCCATGCCGTATTCGCTCAATGCCTGAGCGATCGTTATGGCCTGTAACTCAGTCAATTCATCTGCCACTTCGATCGGCATATTGCTCAAAAGATCATCAGAAGTAGAGGTAGTATAACCTAAGAGGTCACACAGTACTTCCCTGGCCGTCTTGAGGCTGCAGGTCCCTCTGGAAAACAGAATGATACGATATCCGGTATCCAGGTCGACCGGTTCACCATAAACGGTCATAACATCCTTGGTGCCGCCGCTCAAAGCGCCGCCACAGTTAGGACAGTAGTTGGCATTGTTGTTTACGGAACTTCCGCAGTATGAACAGTATTTCATTATTATTTACCTTCTTTCACTTTATATTATACAAAAACAGGATCTTTATTGATCCTGTTGTCCGTTATCATTCTGATCCTTTTTCTTGTTTCGATCGAAGATCACCATCTCCTCATGTTTGATGATCCTTCTGATGTTGATCCGATGTTTCCAGATGATCAGCAGTGAAAGACAGCTGACGATAATGACTCCTACGGTATTGGCTCCGCTGCAGAAAAAGTAGATCGGTGACATCACCATGACCATCAGTGTTCCGGCAACGATGTAGTTAGTGATGAGCGACACAACGGCTGTAGTAGCCATTGCGACCAGAGCAAACTTCCAGTCCAGTGCTATCAGCATACCCAGATAACTCGCAAAGCCTTTGCCGCCTCTGAACCCCATATAGAAAGGAAAGATGTGTCCGATGACGGCCATGGCTCCGGCCAGAAACGGAATGATCTCGTTGTCAGGATACAGATAAGTACAGAGCTTTACGGCTACGATCGCCTTGAACATGTCGCACAAACATGTAAAGGCAGCGGCTCCCCAGCCGAAGTTTACCTTGATATTGCTGGCACCGGCATTGTGGCTTCCTCTTTCACGGATATCAAAACCATGTGCTTTGCCGATGAAGTAAGCTGCATTGATGGTGCCTAACAGATAAGAAATGATCGCTGTAACAAAGTATTCCATATCTCAATTATAAATTATTATCGTTCATAAAAAATAATTAATCAAAAGAGGATCATTTCAGATCCTCGGTATATTTCTCATAGAATCCGGTCTGTTTCTTTCAGTTCATCTTCTTCTCAAACCGGAACATCCCGTCAGGGAACTGGTCATCCATCTCTTCAGTCATGTCTGGATCACCCGGATCCGGATGATGAGAATTATAGAATTCTACGATATGGAATCCCAGTTTATTGACATAGAAATGGATGTTGCGCGTCTCAAAGTAAGGAGTGACTGTCTCCCATACCTTCACATCAGGATAAAGCTTTTCGATCTCACACCAGGCCTTATATCCGATCCCTTTACTGTGACATTCGGGAAGGGTGAACAGGATCTCCAGTTCACCGTGTTCTCCGTCAACACTGACGACGATACCGCCTGCTTTCTTTCCGTCAGCCATGATCCTGTATGCAGCCCCCTCTTCGATACTGCGTTCGATGGTCTCTCGTGAAATGATCTGATCATCTTCTTCAAAATGATCATCTCTCATTCCGAATTCCTCAGTAGCTCCGTATTTGAAAGCCCACTGGTTATCCCTGATAAACTGTTCCTTGTCTTCTTCCTGTAATGAAACCAATTCTACCTGTAACATAGTTTTACCTCCTGTCTGCCGGAAACTAAAAGCCCGGCATGAAAAATGATTCATTACCGGGCTCACCCGACATCTTATCTGACAGGCGGCCTGCAAGTCTTATGACTTACGATCCCCTATGCTACGGCATACTGTCCTCCGATGCATCACTATTCTAACATATTCTCTGACTGAAATGTTCAGCGATCTGAAACGTATTCCGCAAGTCTCAGTGCTATTTCAAAATGTCCTGAATCGTGCTGAGTATCCCTGATCTGACCCTTCTCTTTTCTGTTCGTCCATTCCGGTGCATCCAGCAGATCGCCACTGGTGAAAAACATATAAACTTCCACGCCTCTGAAATCGCATACTGCCTGAACAGCAGAACCTTCCATCTCCACGGAAATACAGCCGTCAGCCTTGTGCTTCTCAAAGTTGTTCAATGTCTCCCTGTAGAACGCATCCGTCGTCCAGGTCTTGCCCATGACGTACGGGATCCCGTTTTCTTCCATGCAGGAAGCAACTATATCCGCATTCCTGATCCTGATGTAGTCCGATGCTGGAGCATAGTGATATGATGTGCCTTCATCGCGATATGCTTCAGTCGGTATCATCACTTTTCCTCTGGCGATCTCTTTATCAAGACAGCCGGCTCCGCCGAAATGGATCACTTTGTCCGTATCCAGGATCGTCAGTACTTCCTCTACGGTTGCGACACAGGATGGAGCTCCGACCCAGGTCTTATAGAAACCATACTTCTTTCCCTGATGATCAAAACAATAGACATCAGTCGACCCGTGAG
Source organism: Erysipelotrichaceae bacterium (assembly GCA_017404785.1). Lineage (GTDB taxonomy): Bacteria > Bacillota_I > Bacilli_A > Erysipelotrichales > Erysipelotrichaceae > Colivicinus. Next base: position 8,079 of record JAFRBQ010000009.1, on the reverse strand, counting down.
CTATCTTCAGTTCTCCGACCTTCTCGCACTGATAATTCTCGATGACATACTTCTCAACAACATATGAAAATGTAAAGATCACAGCCTCTGTTTTTATTCTGTTTTCTTTTATATGCGGATTTATCTTCGCAGGCGATCTGTCATCAAACGACTCTGTAATCATGTTTATTCCCTTCTTTTATAATCAGATGATACTGTTTCCCTTTACCTCAAAGCCGAAGAACTGTAAAGCTTTGGGAACGGCTTCGTTCCAGAAAAAGAAATTATGTTCACCCTTCCAGTATCCTTCTTCCACTCTCATCGCCGGAAGATTCTCTTTCACATAATCAGCCATCTTGCGGCAACCCTCATAGACAAAGTCCTCTGTTCCGCAATAGAAAGCCAGTTCAGGAAGCTCACCTCCATATGCCTTAAGATCATCAACGACTTTGCAGAGATCATTGTGACTTCCTTCGACTTCCTCCCTTGAACCGAAATTGGCTTTGGTGACTTTACTGTCATAATCCAGGAAATCAACGATATTTGGACCGGAAAGGCAGACAGCTTTGGCGTATTTATCCGGATTGTTCAGTGCGATCTTCAGAGTCCCGTAACCGCCCATACTTTCACCCATGATGAAGGTATCTTCTCTTCTGTCACTGATCGGGAAATAGTTCTTCAGTTTCAGCGGCAGTTCTTCCGTGACATAGGTATAGTAATCATAACCGTACTTCATATCTGCATAGGAAGAATTGGTGACGGACGGAAAGACCACAATCAGATCAAGATCTCTGCACACCAGCTTGATATTGCTCATATCGATCCAGGAACTGCAGTCATCCTTCATGCCGTGCAGCACATAAAGAACAGGATACTTCTTTCCTCTCAGATCTTCTGTCTTCTTCCTGTTTTCCGGCAGAAGCATCTCCAGCTTGCAGTCCATATCCAGCACTGCTGAACGCATCGTCATCTCGATCTTGATCATATCGTTTTCCCCCTTTATCTGTTTGGAACTTATCTTTCCTTTATTATACATAACCGGGTCTTCTCATTCCTGTTACTTATAGTTTCAACAAAAAAGAGACTGTCATAACAGTCTCTAATCAGTATATTATTTAACCCGTTTATTTCGCTTTACGATGAACAGTGCCACCAGCATGCCGAGCAGGCAGGCACCGAAGACAAGCAGATTCTTTATCTTCGATATTCCTCCGTACTGATTGCCGAAGGATGGCATCATGCCGTCTGCCGAAGGCCTTTCTCCGTCAAACGGGAAATCCATATTCGAGAAATCAAAGCCTCCCATTTCCGGTCTGCCTCCTTCTTCAGAATCAGGATCCTCATCAGAGTCTCTATCGGAGAAACCGCCCATATCGAATTCACCCATCGCCGAGACATCAAGATGCGATGCATCGATCAGTGCAGATGAATCCTCACGCTGTCCGGCATCTGTTGAAGGAATCGTACCCTTGATCTGACCGTCGATACTTTCAGCACGCAGTTTTATGATCTCATACAGGATACCTGTTGCCTTATCATATTCCTCATAGCTGAAGAACGCTGTAGGGTCGTTCTTGACCAGCTCATCGATCTGATTTCTGATCCGGCTGTATACTTCATCGAAGCGTCCGCCGTTCACATACTCATCGACCAGCTGCTGCAGATACTCATGATATCTTTCTCTATACTCATCGTTTTCCAGCAAGGAATCAAAGAACTTCGTTCCGGAGAATGGTGTATCGATCGCATCATTGACGATATCCGTACCGGTATTGTTGCTGTTCATGGACATGCCGCCTAAGGACAGATTATAGTCCCAAGGCAGGATGTTGAGCTGACCGTCATATTCATAGAGATAGTAGTTGTGCGACATCGATCCTGAAAGCGAGTCCATATTGACCGCGAAGGTATGCACAGCCATGTATTTCAGAACATTGTCGACATCGAGATATTTCTCCAGATCATTTCCTTCAGAAATATTCTTTAAAGCAGTTACTACCCGACGGTGATCGTTTTTGCTGGTGCCGGTGATCTCGGCTTCCCAGATCGTTGAATAACTGTCGAGATCATCATCAGTATAATTCAGATTGGCGCCACCATTGCCACCCATGGAGAATCCGCCACCCATTTCGGATGGATCGAAATCACCCATATCAGGCATGTTTTCGCTGTCAAAGCTGAAGCCGCCTTCCGATCTTCCTTCACCGCTGAAGCTGAAGCCTTCCGGTTTTTCGCCACTAGGGAAACCGCTGGAAGAAGGATCACCTTCGCTCTCACCATCCGGTCTTCCTCCACCATTGAAGTTGAAACCGTTGCCTTCAGGTCTTTCCCCATTTCCAGGAAAACTTCCTTCCGGCATCTCGAAGTTGCCGTCTGAAGGGAAATCACCTGACGGAGGAGTCATGCCGCCGAAACCTGAGCCGCCTCCTGAAGGGAAGCTCATGCCAGGCATCGAAGGACCTGATGAGGAAGAACTGCTTCCGCCGCCCATCTCCATCGTATCAGGCTTATAAAGTTCGCCGTCCTGTGTGCCATAGTTTCGTAACATGAAGCTCTGTTCGACACCTTCCAGTGCCAGATAGACGCCCCAGTATTCACCGTTTACTGATACTTCCGCGTAATTATATAAGGATGCATCAGCTCCCAGATACTGGAACATATCATAGATGATGGCCTCCTTCATGTTGGTGGCATCAGCATAATTGTTGTTCAGGATCAGCTTATCGAGACCGAAGCACGTCTGTCCGTCCACAAAGTGATCGAATTCCAGTTTCAGAGAGAAACGGTCGGAATCAGGATCCATCATGATCGCGGAAAGACTGGTATTGCCTTTAGGCCTGATGGCGACATTTCTGATCTTCTTGCCGTTGATCACGACATCGCAGACGTAATACTCTTCAGATGAGGCATTCGCCAGCATCTTTTCCCATTCGTCCTCATCCATCTGTATATCGATACTGATGACCTCATCAGTATTGAACAGTTTGGATTCATATTCCATCGTGACACTGCTGCCTCCAAACAGTTTATTCAGCTTGTCAGCATAACCGATAGCCAGGAAACACAGCAGGACAGCAATGGCCGTAAGCGCGATTATTATTTTGGAAATATGTCTGTTTGCAGCCATAATCGCTGCCTCCTTTTAGGCCATGTATTCCCCGTTAAAGGTCACAAGGGTAGCACCGGATACGCCATTAACATCATTGACGCTGTTGACGAAACCGGTCGAATCATCTTTCACTCTGATCTCAGCTGTCAGTTCGATACCGGCGTTGTTGACGGTCTTCGATTTGATGATGAACTTGTCAACGGACTTTTCGATAACGTTCATGGCTTCCTGCTCAGCTTTTTCATCAGCACAGCTGACGATCAGGATATAAGGTATATTGTGGAATTTCTGACTGGAGAAGATGACCAGGATCAGACCGATGATCACTGAACCGATGACAGCCAATGGGATCATACCGGCACCGATGACGATACCGACAGCCAGAGCCCAGAACAGGAAGACGATCTCCATCGGTTCCTTGATCGCTGTACGGAAACGGACGATCGACAGAGCACCGACCATACCTAATGACAGTACGACATTGGATGTAACGGCCATGATGACCAGCGTCGTTACCAGTGAAAGGCCGACCAGGGTCATCGCAAAACCGGTAGAATACATGATACCGCTGAACGTCTTCTTGTAGATCAGGAAGATGTACAGACCGATGACCAGCGCAAACAGCATGCCGATCAGCGTATCGATCACTGAGAACTCGGTAACGCTCTCCAGAAAACTTGATTTGAAAATATCACTGAATGTCATTTTATTTTTCCCCCATATTTAACAAACATTTATCAACCGAATGTCCGGCAGGCACCGTATTTTGAGAAAGCCTGCTGTCTCATTCCTTTTACCTGTATCAGATCCTGAATTATTTCAGGCAGAAAGGCATCATATTTAATTTCCAGAAACATATCCTGCGGTGTTTCCGTCGCACTTATATCATTAATCTCTTCACTAAGCAGATCCTGACGGAAGAGACTGGTACGGATCTTTGAATCAAAGGTGACCCGGACATTGCCTGCGGCGAAGATATAAGGTTCTCTGACGTAAGATACCAGCACTTTAGGTCTGAGGAGCTGATATCTGATCTTCGCATAGAATTCTCTGACCAGTTCATCAGGATACTCCTTCATCCATTCATAATCTCCCTTCATGATCTTCCGGAATTCTTCTTCACTGATCGTCGCATCGTATTTCAGACACAGATCATTGATCTTCATCTTCTTTTCCAGAGTAATGAACGAGAGATCATCATTGTAGTAGCGGATACGGAACTTCTCCCGCTTGGCGATGCCGTTGACCTTTTCCAGCAGTGCTTTGTCATCACTGTTGTCGAAGTAGACACTTCTGATTCTGTACAGTCCGTCTGCAGATACATGAGGATCTTGCTTCATGACTGTACGAAGTCTGTTACGCATGGCAACATATTCCGCATAAGGTATGGCATATTTCAGTTCGTGACGATAATGCTTTTCCTGTTCCATTTCGCAGCTCCTTTTTTTCAACCGTTTTCTATCATAGTAAAGAAATGTGAACTCTAACTGAATTCAGACAAAATAACGAAAAAAGGCGCTGTTAGCGCCTTTCTGCTGATCATGATATATCTGTTTTCTTTAAACTAACTGATTCTGGAACGGATCACCAGGCATACTGTTCCGATCAGTCCCAGAACAAGAGCAATGATCCCGAAAGTTATCGCGGTATCATGTAGCCTCCTGTACAGGGAAGCTGATCCGTCAAGTACACGATAGTATCCGAACAGATTCAGTCCGGCATATATCATAGATAATACACAGGCAATGATCATCACGATACCTGCAACCAGTAAAGCTTTTTTCATATTTTTCTTCCTCAAAGATCCTCCTGATACATCTGTGATCACAGGGATACTTATTTGCTTAATGCCCTCGTGATCCTCTCCAGAGCATCATCCAACTGCTCATAGGAGATAGGGATCGGCGGTGCAAAACGAATCGTGTGATCATGAGTCTCCTTGCACAAAACGCCCTCATGGATGCAGGCCTTGACGTAATCAAAGGCATCACTGTAGAATTCGACTCCAACCATCATGCCGCGGCCGCGGATCTCTTTGATCTCCGGGTTATTGATCTTCTTCAGACCGTCCATGAAATGCTTTCCCTTCTCACGTGCTATTTTCGGATAGTCATCACGCTGAACGATCTCGATCGCCTTGATGCCACAGGCACAGGCCAAAGGATTGCCGCCGAAGGTGGAACCGTGAGAACCAGGTGTGTACAGACCGAGGATATCTTCATTGGCGGCGATCGCTGATAACGGCATGACACCGCCACCGAGAGCCTTGCCCATGATGTAGATATCCGGGATCACATCTTCATGCCAGCAGGCGAACATATCGCCCGTACGGGCAAATCCGGTCTGGACCTCATCTGCCAGGAACAGAATATTGTTTTCTGTACAGATCTCTCTGACTTCCTTAAGCCAGCCATCAGGCGGGACGATGATACCAGCCTCGCCCTGGATCGGTTCAGCCAGGAAAGCGACGGTATCCGGTGTGATGGCATCACGGAGTGCTTTCGCATCGCCATAAGGGATCGTTACGAAACCCGGACAGTACGGACCGTAGCCGTCTCTGGCCAGCGGGTCAGTCGAAAAACTGATGATCGCGATCGTACGCCCGTGAAAGTTGCCGGCACAGGTGATGATCTGCTGTCTGCCGTTCTCAACACCCTTGATGCGGTTGCCCCAGAGACGTGCTGTCTTCAGTGCCGTCTCGACTGCTTCTGCCCCGGTGTTCATCGGCAAGATCATGTCCTTGCCCGTCAGCCTGCTAAGACTTTCGTAGAATTCACCAAGATTCTCGCAATGAAAAGCACGGCTGGTCAGTGTACATTTATCCAGCTGTTCCTTGGCCGCAGCGAGGATCTCCGGATGACGATGACCGAAGTTATGTGCTGAATAGGCCGACAGCATGTCATAATACTGTTTCCCTTCCGGATCGGTTACGACAGCTCCTTCAGCTTTGGCGATCACGACCGGTTTCGGTGCATAGTTATGAGCACCGTATCTGTTCGTTTTCTCGATTATTTCTTTTGATGTATACATAGTTACTGCCTTCTTCTGTTGTTACTTTTCTGACATGTACGGATAAACGATCGCGTCAGAAGGATTGAACGTCTCCTTAACGGAATGCGGAGACATCCAGCGGATCATATTGAGTACCGTACCGGCTTTATCGTTCGTACCGGACTGACGGGCACCGCCGAACGGCTGCTGACCGACGACTGCACCGGTACACTTGTCATTGATGTAGAAATTTCCTTCCGCATGAAGGAGTGCTTTTTCCATCATGACGATAGCTTCACGGTCCTGGCCGAATACGGCACCGGTCAAAGCATAAGGAGAAGCCTCATCACAGATCTTCAGCGTCTCTTCCAGTTTGTAATCAGGATAGACATATACGGAAAGGATCGGTCCGAAGATCTCTTTGACCATCGATTCATAATCCGGCTTCTTACAGACGATGACGGTCGGTTCAATGAACCAGCCCTTGGAATCATCATATCCGCCGCCGATCACGATCTGACAATCCGGACTCTTCTTTGCTCTGTCGAGATAATCTCTGCAGCGTTCAAACGATGCCTTGTCGATGACGGCAGCCAGGAAAGTATCGAAATCCTGAACATCGCCCATCTTCACTTCCTTCATCATCTCCTTCATGGTCGAAAGGACCTCAGGCCAGATGCTTTCAGGAATGAAAGCACGTGAGCAGGCTGAACATTTCTGACCCTGATACTCGAAGGAACCGCGGATCAGTGCCGCTGCCAGCGGACGGATATCGGCACTATTGTGAGCGAAGATGAAATCCTTGCCTCCTGTCTCACCGACGATGCGCGGATAATTGCAGTAAGATGATATATTCTCACCGATCTGCTTCCAGACGCCCTGGAAGACTTCAGTGGAACCTGTGAAATGGAAACCTGCCAGTTCCTTGCGGGAGAGGACATATTTTCCTACGTCGCTTCCTTCAGACGGCACGAAATTGATGACACCGGCCGGAAGACCGCAGTTCATGAGCAGTTTCATATAATAGTAATTTGCCAGAACGGCCGTACGGGACGGTTTCCAGACGGCGACATTGCCGACGATCGCCGGTGCTGTCGGAAGGTTACCGCCGATGGAAGTGAAATTGAACGGCGTGATGGCACAGATGAATCCGTCTAAAGCACGGTAGTCCTGACGGTCCCAGATACCCGGTATGGAAGCCGGCTGATCCTTGAAGATCTCCTGAGCTGACCAGACACCGAAACGAAGGAAGTCGGCCAATTCAGCGATATCGATCTCTGCCTGGAAGACAGTCTTGGACTGTCCCAGCATCGTCGCAGCATTCAATACCTTGCGGTAAGGACCGGTGATCATGTCAGCAGCTTTTAAGAAGATGGCTGAACGATGTTCCCAGGGCATCTCCTCCCAGGCTTTCTTGGCTGCCAGTGCGGCATCCACAGCCATCGTCAGTTCTTTTTCACCGGCGAGCGAACATTCGGCTATCACATGACCATGATCATGCGGCATCGTGACCTTGAAAGTCTTTTCCGTATAGATCTCTTTACCGCCGATGATCAGCGGGATCTTTACGACCTGCGCAGCCTGACGGGCAAGTTCTTCCTTGAGTTCTGCACGTTCTTTTGATCCGCTCAGATATGCGTGGAATGCGTCGTTTTCAGGACGAGCGATGGTGAAATAAGCGTTTGACATAATTCCTCCTTTTTGACTGATGATTAAAACAAAAAAATCCGTTTCTCGTGAGGAAGTTTCAGGATCCTTTCCATCACAAAAACAAGATGACTGACCATGTCTGATATACTGACATTTACATAATATGATTATAATTTTTCTCAATTATTTATGACAAGAGGGTATCAACGATCTGATATGTACCCTCCAAACTGGACAAACCAGTAAGGAGGGTTTTTAAATGAAGTATGACTGGAAATTCAAACTGAAATGTGTTGAGGATTATAAGAAAGGTGTATGGACTGAAAAGCCTGAACAGGCCGGATGCAGTG
>JAFRBQ010000008.1 GCA_017404785.1 Erysipelotrichaceae bacterium | reverse complement strand
CTAAGGGTTTATTCTATAGTAAAATAGAAGACCATAAAAAATGGCACGAAGAAATTGACAGATTGAGAAATCCTAATTCTGTGAATGAAGATGATGAAAATTGGAGATTGATAATGCCAGACCCTGTAAATGGCAAATAGTAAATGTAGACCTGTAAAATTATATTGACTTTTACAATGAATCATAATCAGATGGTCTAGGGTTTAAATCGCTTTTGTTTTGTTTGATTGAGTTTCATACGAAAGCACATCCGAAGATGTGCTTAAATCATAAATGGTTTTTGTTTCATCCCGATAAACCAGAATTCACAAATCTCTTAAACTATATATCCCAAATTGATGTCGAAAGGTGCAATCAGCAGTTTTTGCAAATCTTTATTGTAGTTTTCGAAGAAGAGTTTTATAGCCTTGCCATAGTTTTCTTTTGTGTCAAACTCCCAGTATGAGTAGTACTTTACACACTTCACGATCCTGGTCAGCTCTCTTGGAGGCTCCCCTAGTTCGATTCCGTCTATGGTATAGAATCTCTTGAAATACTTAAGAGATATGCAGCCCTCGCATTTCAGCTGAATTGCGGACATTTCCTCAATCTTTGCTTCAAATTGCTCAAGCTTATCGGGTTTTACCTGAAAAAGCTTCATCTCAATAAAGGTCTTATCCATAACGTGTCCTCCAAAAGACTCTTCGGCTCTCTACAGAACGCCGATTTATCTCTCTTTTTCAGTTGAAAGTACAACGATCCATACAGCAACATAAGCCACCATCTTATTCAGATAGTTTATTGCTTATCCTTGTAGTAATGAAACCAGCAGGAAAGTATGACGACATCATTCCCTTCAATCTTATATACAAGCCTGTTGGTATCATCAATCCTTCTTGACCACCATCCTCTTAAATCTCCCTTAAGAGACTCCGGTTTGCCGATACCATTATTCGTTCCGTTTCGATCGATATCCTTTATCAGATCATTGATCCTGTTTAATGTCTTTTTGTCTTCTTTCTGCCAGTAGGTATAATCAGACCAGCCGTTGGGCGTAAAAAGCTTATTCATCGATAAGCTCGTGCCTTTCAAGCTTTCCGGATTCATACTGATTCTTAGATTCCATCAGCCAGTCATAATTTGCCTTTTCACCCATCAGATACATGTTTTCAAGCATGTTGTTATATGTTTTTTCGGATAGAACGACTACGTTCTTGTTTTCTTTTCTGGTAATAAACAAAGTTTCGAAATCCTCTGTTACTTTGTCCAGATAGGTTTTCATATTGTCTCTTAACTGAGAATAATTCAAAGCTATCATATCATCACCTCCAATACGATTATAACGTACAATATATTGTACGTCAATTAGACTTTGATATTTACAGTCTTGATCATCGGTTTAATCGATTGATTAATTTAATTAATTGATATTTGCAATGTTTTATGTCTTTTGACTTTTATATTATTGTTATGAACAGTTTGAAATTCTATGCAAGATTTCAGCAAGATCGGTCTTCACAAAGTTAAATAAAGTCCAATATCTGATGACAATGTCAAACAAACTGAAGATACGAAACTAAAAGAAAAACCTTTAAAATAAAGGTTTTGAAGAATAGATCAAATAAGTCGTTATAAGATCACGTATAGTGTGCGTTTCAAGGAAAACCTCCTTCATCCGTAGCCAGAGTGAGTTAAGCCCGGTTTACGGGCTTTTTGTTTTGTTTATAAAACACATCCGAAGATTTGCATGAAACATAAATAGAATAAGCCGAGACTTGTCGTTCCTGTTTTAGGTATCTATAAGATATAAGACATATCATTGATATGTCTTATCCGATGTTTTCCATCATCGTCAACGAACATATGTGATACCCCTCCGGCTGGACCGTGAATTTCTACCTGATAATAGGACTCGGCAGGAAGACCTATATACATGGCATTCCAAATACTCAAAAGATCTCCATGGGATACGATGATGACATTTTCTTCATCATTTGTGATCACTTCTTCATAAAAAGGCCAAAGACGATTCCAGGCATCACGTCTACTTTCCGCGTCGGAAAACAGTCTGTCATCGATGGTCTTCTCCGGATGCTCAATGTTCCCTCGAAGCCACTCCACAGTTTTACCGCAGGCTTTTCCAAGATTTCTTTCTCTAAGTTCCTGCCTGTAGATCGGTTCTGTTCCCAGATGCTTGGCAATTGCTTCCGCCGTCTGTTTCGCACGTTTCAGATCTGATGAATAAACAACAACGCTCTTGCCCACAAGTTCCTCTGCCAGCTTCGTTCCGATATTGTCTGCCTGTTTCTTTCCGAGTTCCGTCAGATCCCAATCCGTCCACGAACCTACCATTCCGTTTGTGTGGTGAACAGATTGTGGATGTTGAACCGTAATAATGTGTTTCATTTGCTGTCTGATCCTCTCATCATTACAGATTCCGATTTACTGTAAACTTCCTTGACTACTTTATTGTATGCCGTAAGATCGATCTCATCTTCTATCTTTTCGATCACAGCCTGACGAATCAGGTCGGAAACGCTGATATTGTTGATTTTGGCATAATCTTTGTTCAGCTTGGCATCCTCTTCAGAGAGTCTTAGTGATATAGTCATAAGTATATCTCCTCGTGTATAACATTGTATTACAGTTTGAACATTCAGCCAATCAGCCTTCATAAATCATTAGAGCAGATCTAGTCCATGAAATTATGCAAGAAATCGCAGGAACGTTCCCGATAAAGTTTGATACAATCCGTTGATGGCGATGTCTAAAAACCAAACATAAGAAACTAAAAAAACATTCACTTTGCAGCTGCAAGCTGTGCAGACATCCAAGTAAATAATTTCTTCATCAATAAAACTAAAAAACAGTATATGGGATCCATTATCCCGCTTTTTTACCATATGTTCCTGTTTCTGTTTCTTTACCAAATTAAAAGCAGATATAATTAAGGCATGACAGACTTCAACAAAGATGAACAAGCCTTATTTATGAACATTTCAGATAAAGACAGAGCTGATTTATCTGCCTTATTATCCCGTCTAGATAATGCAACAAATCAGGAAAACAATATACAGATAAAAGAAAAGTATCTGGAAGCAATAAACTGTTATCTGAGACAGGGTCTATCAGTTAGTAAAATTCTGAAACTGTTAGATGTTAAATATCTGGGTGACCATTATTGTGGATCACATAAAAGAAGATATGAACTGGATAATACCGCAGTAGGATATCTTCTGGGATTGTCAGCAAATGATATGACGATGTTTCGCGTATCAGTAACATTAAAAGAAGATGTGATTCCGCAGCTTCTTCAAATGGCTCTGATCTTTGCAGAAAAAAGATTCCCGATCTTTTCATGCATAATCAAAGACAGCATAATGTGGCCTTATATGGAAACAAATGTCAATGTACCTCTGCTGAGAAAAGATGGCAACTTTCCATGCGTTTCGCTTACAGAGCAAGAAAGGAAAAACAGGTCATACACTGTTTTTTACCAAGCAAAAACGATCAGCATGGAAGTATCTCACGCGATCACCGATGCATCAGGAGCGCTGACATATCTGAAAAGCATAGTCAGAGAATATGCAAGACTGACAGAAGCTGAAGTTCAGTTTCCGGAAACATATATAGACTGCAATTCTGACATAGATGAAAGAGAAAACGAAGACGAATATAAAAAGGTAGTTTCTCATGAAAAAAGAAGAAATCTGCTTTCGCCACCATCTCAGCAGATTGCAGATTCGCCAGATGAGCATAAAACAAAAAGAATAAACAGCATAACTGCCGATCTGAATAAACTGAAAGTTCTGGCTAAAGAAAAAGGTGTGACGATCAGTACTTATTTATTGGCAAAAATGTTCTTATCAATAAAAGAAGTGATGGACGGAAAAAAAGGAATCATAAACATCCAGGTTCCGGTAAATATGAGGAAGTTCTATAATTCAGCAACGATAAGGAATTTTTCAATGTTTTCTTTTATCTCTGAAAAACTGGAAATGATCAAAGATGAAAAAACCTTATATGAATCAATTTCTTGCCAGTTGAAAAAATCTTCAGACAAAAACACACTGGACGTGACGATATCAAAAACGACAAAGCTCATGAAACTGGCTTCCTATGTCCCTTTTAACCTTATAAAGCACATGTTGAAACCGATCTATAAAAAATTAGACTACAACGCCGCTGTTGCAATACTTTCAAATATCGGTACAGTTGATAATGGAGAAAAGACATCTGACTTTATTGATTATTATGATTTCATAATAATTCCTATCTATGACAACAAGATGTATTGTACCGTGGCAACATATGCGAACAAAGTCAGAATAAATATAGCGACCAGTACAAAAACAAAAGAACTGGAAGCGATAATGATAAAAAATCTGCTTGATTAAGCAGATAAATGTTTTGTAAAAAAGGTATCAGAATATCTTCAATGCCTATAAGGAAAGATTCGGGGTTTTTAATCTGTCTTCAAATCACAATAAAGTAAATACAGAACTGTATAATGTGAAAAGATCAGGTGTCCCTATTGCCAGATGTTACTCATCTATATGAGAGGTATCATAGCAATCCGGAAAGATCAATCCGTTCAGGACCCAGACATCTGAAAGATCCGGTCCTCCGTCTTTCCCGATCATACAGATCAGATAATCTCCTTCGCCATGCGGAGCATTAGGAAGATTTGTGTTCAATATATCTCCTTGAGGAGTTTCCACAATTACATTAATATCCTTTGGAACATGCATGGCATAATACGAATCCAGAGCCGGGATCGTTTCAATGTCGATAAACACATCTTTGACTGCAAAATCATCTATGCTGAGTTCACTGCCGTCCGGTTTTCTATATCTGGAAACGACCTTCGGCAATGGAGACGTCCAGATCTCATCTCTGGTTCCCTTCAGTACTACAGTTTCTCCATCGTCACTGGCAGTCAGATCCACAACTTCCAGATCATTGTGAAAAGTCATTTCTTTGGAGACCATCATAGCCTGTATCGTATATTCTTTTTTTCCTGTCAGAAACCATTTTTCGTCAGTTTCCTTTAGATACTCGTTAAGAGACAAGCTTTTCTGATCCTGTTGTTTTTTTGTGCTGCAGCCACAAAAAGTCATCATAACTGCAATTACAACAAGCATTAACACAAAGAGTTTTCTATAACTAAGCTGTTTTTCCATTGATGATTACCTCAGTTAACAATAATTGTCTATCTCTTTATATTTTACAAAAAAGGTTCCTGATGATAAATCAGAAACCTTCATGAAAAAAATTGTTGACTATATGATCTATTTCACAGTTTTACAGCTGTCAATGTTTCACGGCATCGATTACGCCCTGAATTATCTCGGGGTTAGGATAATCTTTGCCCTTAATGCCATGGAACATCGCATATGCGAAGTTGTCGGCCATGCATTCCTCCGGATCGATCATATATCTGGAGTTTGTTCCAAACACATCATCGAAGTTGGATGCCTGTTCTCTTCTGTAATAAGTATCTGAGCCATCAATTGGAACAAGCGCAACTTCCGTGCACGAGTCTTCTTCATACTGTGCTTTTTCATAGTCCATCGTTGTGATCCAGGCAGTAAAACAATCAGTTTCCTTTCCGTCAATAACGAAAGTCGCATAAGAATCATGATGTTCAACATCCGGATTGCTGAGATAACGTTCAAGTACACTAGGCGGCATTTTAAAATCAGAATCTGCAATCGTGAAATTAATGAGAGCATACATCCTGCTTCTGAATTCAGGATCATTTCTGCTGAGACAATGGAAATACTCATGCCACAGCAACTCATCAAAATAATTCGAAAAACCCGGAATGATACTGAGCAGAGAATATATGGTTACAAAACCGGAATTGAGATAGATCTGCTTGCCATGAGTATATCCGCTGTTCCCCATTTCCACAGACATGTCTGTCTTGACAAACACGATCTCGCCTATCTCGGGTAGCACGTATCCATTCCATGCAAGTTTTCTGCCCATTTTTGCGATCTCATGATCGATGAAGTATTTTTCGATGAGATTATAATCACGGACCTCGTCAGTTGATGCTGCCAGCAGTTCATCCATTGTTGCACCGGTTCTTTTCAGTCTGAATTCAATGTCATTCTTTGTAAAGTTGGAATAGTAATCCGTATTTGATAGCATCAGTTCTTTTCCTTCTTGCGCAGAAGCATAACGATGTGGGATCTTTCTTGTATATATTGCGGTAAGACATAGATCAACTGCGATCAAAGCAACAATGATGATTGCGATTATTTTTAATACTCTTTTCAGATTCCTTTTCTTTTTCTCTTTCTTATTGCCACTTTCCATAAATACATATCTCCTTAACTGATTTATTTTCTTTAGGACACAGAGATCTATCTGTGAATGTACATGCGTGTCTTATGTAGTTCGCCATCTCCCTGAACCAGGCAGAAAAATTCCCAGCCATAGCGTTCATAGAATCCGATATGATCACTGACCAGGTACACCGGTGTGATCCCTTTCTGGCGCAGATCTTCCACGGCCATATTCAGAAGTTTCCCCGCAATGCCCTTTTTTCGATAGGCTTCTTCTATGTAGACAGCACAGATGTTTGGTGATAGATCTTTTCTGTCATGAAAGTCGTTTTCAATAACTCCCAGTCCGCCAACAATTCTATTTCCATCCCTGCACAGATACCAGCCAAGTTCACTGTTTCCGCTCAGGTAAGCATCCATGCATTCAAGATAAGCTTTCTTTGCAACGCCCCACTTAATATGAAACCATTCCGCCAGCGCTTCTTTATATGACGGATCATCCCTTAATGTGATAAAAGAAAGTTCTTCCATATTCATCCTTAAAAATCTTACTTATCTATAGTTAATAATCAATGTTTATATAAGACGCATCAGTTTGCACTGTTCAACACCATTGTTCCAGAACTGTGAGATCGGAATCTGCTTTATCTGACTGATTATCGCCGAATTCAAACCCTTGTGTCCGACGATCAGGATGTCTTTCCCTTTCTGAAGTTCAGGAAAGACCATTTCGGAAAGAAAACTGTTCGTACGTGAAAACAGTTCCGCAAATGTTTCGGCTCCGCCAATCGACTTCTTATATGATCCTGGATCTTTGAAGAGGACATTGATCGGACAATCAGGTAACAAAAAAGAATTCTGTACTCCCTCATATTCACCAAACGACATCTCCCTTAACCTGTTATCTATTATTATCGGAACATCTCTTCCCTGTAAGAGGATACTGGCAGTTTCAGCTGCACGTTTCAGCGGCGAAGAAAAACAGATATCAAAATGAGTATTCAGATACTCATCATGAGCTGCTCTGGCCATTGATAGACCCTCTTCATTCAAAGGAATGTCTCTTTGTCCCTGCAGCTTATGAAGTCTGTTCCATTCAGTCATTCCGTGTCGCATTATATACAGCATCTTATTCCTCTTTGTTCCCGGTATCAAAAGAACATATCTTCTTCTGTCTAATTGTAACAAGTTACTCCAATTAAGTCATTTACCTGATTCAATCGGCATTTGGGGCTATAAATGAAGTACTTCTTAATGGTATAATTGCTATACAAAGATTTTAAACTCTTTACTTCTGAATAATGACTGACTCGTATAGAAAGAATCCGTGAGGGAGAGGAAAGAGCTATGAAAAAAACCTGGATCATTATCGTCAATATACTCATCATGATCGCGCTGCTCAGCTTCGTAGTATTTTATTCTGACTATACGAACAAGGAAACCATCCAAAGGCAGATCGAACACTTCGAGAATACTGCGATCACCATGGAACATGTCACAGAAAACTATCTGGAGGGAGAACAGCGTATCTGTGACGTCTGGGCACGCTACATCAACAGCAAGGATATGACCATTGAGGAAGCTGTTTCCTTTATCCGTATCTCCCATGTTCTGCCGAATGCTTCTGCCCATATCGTTTTCACTGATACTCTAGCTGGTCTGAGCACCAGATCGAGATACGCCGATTCCGATGATTATTCCGTCACCTATGAAAGAACGAATCTATTGAATGATCTGAGCTGGATCCACGATATCGGTGAAGCCATCAACATTTCCCGTGCCTATACCAATCCGGTCAATGGTGAACAGTCCATCGCCTTCTGCAATTATATTACCCTTCACGACCCTGAAAGCGGTGAACTGGAAAAGGCTATCCTGCTTCGTGTACTGCCGCTTTCTGAACTGGAAGAAAAGTGGGTCTTCCCGCAGGAAGAGTTTGAAAACGCCGAACTTTCCATAATCGACATAGACGGCGATTACATAATCAAGGGCCACTCCTTCAAGAATTCAAGCTTTTTTGAGTTTTATCGCTCATACAATAAGACAGATCCTGTCTATACACAGGAGCTTTTTAAAACAATAACTTCTTCAACCGGTTCGATCTCCATGTCCAACTCCCGCAGCGAAGAATGCATACTGGCCTATACTCCTGTCACTTCCGCTGGCGGATGGACGTTCTTAAGTCTGATGCCAATGAAAGATCTCAACGCTAGCAATGAAAACTGGCTTTTGATCGGTTTTGTTTCCGTCGGGCTTCTGATCCTGCTGGTATTCGACCTGTCTGTCATGCAGAATTTCAACAAGAAGCTTCAGGCAGCAGCCAAGGAAGCTGCAGCTGCCAATAAAGCAAAGACCGATTTCCTTTCGACAATGTCTCACGATATCCGTACACCGATGAACGCAATCATCGGTCTGACCACGATCGCCGAAAAGAATCTTGGCGATACCCAATCGGTCGGTGAAAATCTGCGTAAGATATCGATGGCCAGCAATCATCTGCTCACCCTGATCAATGATATCCTGGATATCTCCAAGGTCGAAAGTGGAAAACTGAATCTGAGCCCTCTGACTTTCTCGATTGTCGAAACAGTGGAAAACCTCGTGAATCTGTCTCAGCCGATGATCAAGGAAAAGAATATCGATTTCAATTTCCGTATCTCCAGAATGGAAAAAGAATACTTCTACGCTGATCAGCTGAGACTGAATCAGATCTATATAAATATTCTGTCCAACGCCATCAAGTATACGGAACCTGGCGGGCAGGTCAGTGTAGATATGGCAGAGGAAGAGAGTCCGAAACCGGGCTGTGTGCGGCTGATCTACAAAGTCGCCGATACCGGTATAGGCATGAGTCCGGAATTCATGGAAACCATGTATCAGCCATTCTCCCGCCAGACTGACAGCCGTGTCAACAGCATTCAGGGTACGGGACTTGGACTGGCCATCACCAAACAGATGGTCGATCTGATGGAAGGCACCATCGACTGTCAGAGCAAGCAGGGAGAAGGAACGACATTCACCGTAACTCTTGATCTTCCATTAGCTGACAGACAGACGGATGAGATGACGCTGGAGCCGATGGATATCCTGATCGTCGATGACGATGAAGTGCTTCTGGAAACGGCAGTCGATACCCTGGAGTCGCTTGGTGTAACGGCATACAGCGCAAGAAGCGGACTGCAGGCGATCGACATGATCATAGAGAAACATCAGACGGGTCAGGACTACAACGTTGTGATCCTTGACTGGAAGATGCCTGATCTGGATGGTGTTGAAACAGTACGCCGTATCCGTGCTCAGATAGGAGATAAGGTACCGATCCTGCTGATCTCCGCTTATGAATGGTCGGATATCGAAGATGAGGCCAAGGAAGCCGGCGCAAACGGCTTCATAAGCAAACCATTATTCCGTTCAAAACTCTACTATACGATCAACAGCCTCTTGGGAACGGAAGTCAAGACCGTCGAAATGGAAAATGACTATTCCGATCTTGAAGGCATGAATATCCTCATTGCCGAAGACAACGACATCAACTGGGAGATCATTTCCGCCATGCTTGGCATGTTCGGCATCAAAACGGAGCGTGCTGAAAATGGACGCATTTGTCTTGACAAGATCACCAACGCTAAAAAAGGCGATTATGAACTGATCTTCATGGATATTCAGATGCCGGAGATGAACGGACTTGAAGCTACAAGGAGAATCCGTAAACTGGATGATCCATGGGCAGCCAACATCCCGATCATTGCCATGACGGCAGACGCCTTCTCGGAAAACGTCACCGAATGTCTCAATGCCGGTATGAACGGACATATCGCAAAACCTATAGATATTAAGCTTGTTATAAAAGAAATTCGCAGAATCAAGGAGGAGAGATCATGAAAAAACTGCTCTGCATCATTTTATTCATCTGTATGCTTGTATCGCTGAGTGCCTGCAATGACAAGAAACAGGAAGAGACCCCGGAAGGATTTGTTCCGGCTCTTGATACCGAGACCGACTGCAAGATCACGGTAGCCGGAAACTACGATAACTTCGAGGCACTTGAAGCTGAATTTGACCGTTTCAACGAAATATATCCGAACGTCAAACTGAGCTATGTCAAACTCGACGACTACAATAATATGCTGGCTACAGTACTTGAAGGAAATGACAAACCGAACATTTTCTTCTCCTACACCTGGATGATCGGCAATGATCAATACGCTCCGGTATATGCACATATGGAAGATCTTTCAAACCCTGATCTTGGTTTTGATCTCAATTGCATCCGACCAGGTCTGATCAATCACGATGCACAGGATCGGGTAATGCTGGTGCCGGTATTCTCCAGGACCTATGGCATGCTGGTAAACAACGATCTGTTTGAAAAGGAAGGCCTGAGTATCCCGACCACATGGGACGAACTGAAAGCTGTATGTGACGAATTCAAAAACAAAGGTTATGCCAATCCGATGATGGGCTACAGCCTTAAATCATCAAGCTGTTTCATGAATACGATCGCCTACCCTCTGTTTACAGCTGCGCTCGCTGAAAATCCTGAAGCTCTCAAACTGGCCAACAAGCTTGATCCGGCTGCCGGTGAATATCTGCGTCCCGCACTGGAAAAAGTCCTGGATCTGGTCAACAGTGGCTGTATCAATATAGATGAATGTGACAAGATCGAAGACAACTACACTCAGGTCATCCTGCGCTTCTTTGAAGGCGATGTGCCAATGATGATCTGTACTGCCGATACCGTATCCGGAACCAAAAAGCGTGAGAGTCAGTCTGAAGCGTTCTCCAAGACACCTTTCAATTACACCTTCTCACCAATCCCGGTTACGGATAAAGGCGGATACTTCATTGACAGCCCTTCCATTCAGTTCTCTGTCAACAAGGGCTGTGATGATCTGGATATGACAAATGAATTCATGCGTTTTCTGATCAGCGAGGAAGCGCTCAATGAAATGGCTTCGATCAAGCGTCTGGTTACTCCAACCGCAAATATGCCTCTTGATTCTGTATATGCACCATTTGGTCAGGTGCCATCAGAACTAACCATTTCTCCAGAAGTGCTCGGTATAACTGATCCGCTTACAGTTCAGGTCAGAATCGCTGCCTTCCAGGTAGGAAAAGGCCAGATCAGTATCGATGATGCTGTAAAGATGTACGGAAGCTTTGAATAGAACTGAAATACCATATTATAAAAACATGGTCATAAAGAGTCCTCGAAAAACGGGGACTCTTTATTTATTGATTAGTAAGATACTTTACAACCGATTTATGATTTTAAAAAGTAATAAACTGTTCTATAATGTCTTTATAAAATAGGAGGTTATTTAAATGGATGTTTCAAAGGAGCAGAAAGCCTTAAAGGTTTTCAGTATCATCTCGCTTATCTTTGGTATCATCGCCCTGGTTTTCGGTGTAATGATGATCGTGGGTGGTGGTGTTGCAGCAGGCAATCTCAACGAAATCGTTTCGGATACTACTGCCACAGCTGAAGAGGTTGGCCAATTCTCTGCTTTATTCATTATTACAGGTCTTTTCACGATCTTCTCAGCTGTAACAAACATCATTGACTGGATCTTATTAAAAAGAGTTGCCAACGATGCTACAAAGTACAAACCAGCATGGGTCGTTACTCTGGTCAGTGTTATTCTCAGCTGCTTGGGAATGCTCAGCGTTCTCTTCACTAAGAACAATTCAACACAGGATATCGTCAACGCTATCGTATCTCTTGCACTCAACGGCGTCATCTTCTATCTGGTAAACAAGGTAAAACAGTCAGTTTTAGCTGCTCCAGCTGCTGAATAATCAGAAGAATCACAGATGATTTGAAAAGGTTTGTCACATGATGACAGACCTTTTTTATATTCAAGTATCCTACGTAATCTTTATTATTATTGCTTTTAACGATATAATGCGGTTGATGAAACTTTTATACAAGTTGTTTCCGAAAGATCTAAGAATCAATACATTCAATAAAGGCTGGTGGTTTTATATTGGCCTTACAATAGTCGGTCTTATTCTGTTCAGTGCGTATGGAAATACTCTTCCTATGGAAGAAAGACGTAAACTGATCCTCATCACCAGTATTCTGGAATTCATCTTTTTAAGATTCTATAAACACTATATGATGCGCACGCATAAAGATTACAACTATTTTACCGATCTGCCATGTTATCTGTGCAATCAGTCAACGATCATGTGCATCATTGCAGCCTTGACCAACAATACCCATCTCATGGCTTTCTGTATCATTCTTGGCACAGGAGGTTCTCTTCTGGCTTTCACCTTCCCTGATAAATGTCTCGTCAATCAGCGTTTTTATTCGGTCCAGACTTTTGGTTTCTATTTCTATCACGGATTGCTCATAGTGACATGTCTGAGTTTCTATACGCTTGGTTTATACAAACCTCAGCTCATAGATGCCTTATGGAATGCGCTGATGATACTGGTTTCGGGGATCATTGATCATATCCTCAATGTCATCCTGGTCAAAACCGGTCTCAATCCGATCGCTAATTACGATTTTACGATGTATCCGGATAATGCCTTCTTGGAAAAACTTTACGCTTTCTATCCAAAACCGCTCTTATATCTGATACCGGTCGTTTTTATCTGCGGTCTTCTGTCGTTTGTTATCCTGCTTATCCTCTAGGAGCAGAATTTTCATACAGAAAATAGCACTTGCATAAAAACTAATATATAATAAATATAAAGAAACTCATTGAGCTGAGTCTCAAGAGAATAAATAATAGGAGGTATTTTATGGGTTTATTTGATAATTTCAAGAAAAAGGAAGAACAGAAGATCGAACAGGTCAAGAAGGATCTTGCTACATTAGCCAAGGAATGGAATGATGGCAAATGGGGCAAAAACGAATTCGAGATCAGAGACAATCTGAAGGCTGCCGGCTATGACAACTTCACAGAGATCAAGAAGGAAGCTGCTCGTCTTAAAGAAGTAGCTGAACAGGCTAAGAAGATCGCTGCAGAGGCTGCAAAGGCTGCTGAAGAAAGAAAAGCTGCTGCTGTTGCAGGCGCAAAGAAGAGCATTGAAGATCTTGCCAAGGAAGTTATCGAAGGTAAATGGGGCAATGGTCAGGAAAGAAAAGAAAAACTGACAGCTGCCGGCTTCGACTACACTGCAGTTCAGAACAAGGTCAACGACATTCTTCATGGCGTCAGCGATGCTGAAAAGAAACTTGAAGAGATCGCCAAGGAAGTAATCCAGGGCAAATGGGGCAATGGTCAGGAAAGAAAAGACAAGCTGACAGCTGCAGGCTATGATTACTCTAAAGTTCAGGATCTTGTAAACAAGCTGCTGAAATAAGCCAGAACTTCTCTTAAGACCTCATTCCAAAAGGATGAGGTCTTTTATTTTTGTTCATACAAAAAAACTGTCCTGTCCCCTATCAGGAAACAAGACAGTCTGTTTATCGTTATTCAGATCAGCTCAGTTCACAAACATGAACAGGACGGTATCGGCTACCATCAAGGCGATCGCAATAATGACAGTCGGCCTTGAGAGAAACAGCATATAAGCCGTCTTTTCATTGCGGGTCTTCTGGATCTTGATGAATTCATAACGACCGGATAGGATCAAATATACTGCTATGCCGACGATCGCTACAAGTCCATACGCCATATACTGAGTGATACTTGAAGGTATCACACAAAGCGCATAGATGAAGACGTTGAACAGTATGTGTATGAGTATCGTCGGGATAATGCTTCTGTATCTAAGTGAGATCTTGCCCAGCAGATAAGCCATCGCAAAAGAAGGAATGAATTCCACAAAGTTGAGATGTGCCAGAGCATAGATCAGCGCCGACATGTACATGGCAAATCCTTTGCCATACTTTGATAAGGAATGGATGAGCACACCTCTGAAGGCATATTCTTCAATTAGCGGTGTAGCAACCAGCAGCATGAAGACATAAAGCACATTACTCAGGTTGGCATCATCAAAAGTCAGACCGATACTTGAAAGCAGTTTCGGTTCAACGCCAAGATAGGAAAAGATGATATTTGACGCATAGATCATGCCTATGCAGATCGTAAAGACTACGATAGACTGAACAAAAAGATCCTTGAAAGTGGCTTTGACTTCTCTGGAGAAACTTCTGATTTTGATCTTGAAGGTCTTGCGCATCAGAAAGAATGGTATCAGGGTGCCAAACTGCAGCATCAGGAAATAGATCCCGTAATAAAGATAGGTATCCTTCAGGATACTGGAATCTACCTCTACCAGATACAGATGGAATACATACGGTATCAGTAAGACAAACAATGTATACATGATAAGAAATATGCCAACGGCACTGAACCAGTGCTTGGCATATCTCTTAGAGACTTTTCGTGCTTTTTTATCCACATATTGATTATATATTTTATCGATTTTTAAGTAAAATTTAGAGATCTTTTCTTAGATACAATTTCACTTCGATTTGATAAAAGTTCAGTTTAAGTTCACATTGGATAATTATATTAGTGTATGGAGGTGAGGAATATGAAAGTAAATATTAAAACTGTTCTTATTATCTTTCTGGTTGCCTTACTTGGCTCGGGCTTAGGCACATTTGGCGTTTTATCGTATTATACTCAGAAAAACGGTAGTCCTGTTCAGTCTGACAATGTTGTGATCAACGAGGTTGAATATACCAATGTTGAAAAGACCGAATATACAAAAGCAATCGAAAAAGCATACAACACTGTCGTAGAGGTAAGCTGCAAGGTTCAGGCTGATACTTCAGGCTTCTTCTTCGGCGGCACACAGACGGCCATTTCAACAGGCTCAGGCGTAATCTTCTCGGAAGATGGCTACATCGTGACCAATGCACACGTCTTGGAAAATCTGATCGATGAGAATACGATCAAAGTCAAGATCTACAATGGTGAGACCTATCAGGCCAAGGTGATTGGTGTAGATTCCAGAACCGATCTGGCTGTGATCAAGATCGATCTTGATGGTCTGCCATACACATCGTTTGCAGACTCATCAGAACTGGCTCTGGGATCGGATGCGATCGTCATCGGTAATCCGTTAGGACTTGGCATTTCGTGCTCCAACGGCATTATTTCGGCCTTAGAAAAAGAGATCTATATCAACAATGTCTACATGACCGTCATTCAGACCAATGCGGCTATCAACTCCGGAAACTCCGGTGGTGGTCTGTTTGACATCAACGGCAATCTGATCGGTATCGTCAATGCCAAGAAGTCTTCTGCCTATTCTACAACCACGATCGAAGGTATGGGCTATGCGATCCCTTCCAATACTGTTGTTAAGATCATCAACGAACTGATCGAAAACGGCTATGTTAAAGACAGAGCATCATTGGGAGTAAGAGTATATACCAATTCTTCGTATTACGTGACAAAAGGTGTCGTGATCTCAGCGGTAATCGATGGCGGTGGCGCCGATGAAGCCGGCATCCAGCAGTATGATGTCATCACAGCTATCAATGATGTAGAGATAAATTCATACGCTGATCTGTCCAAAGCTCTTGATGCCAAAGCGATCGGTGATGTCGTCACTGTAACTGTAATGAGAGATGACAAGGAAATGAAGTTCCAGGTCGAACTCAAGGCAACATCCAGAGATTAATCAATCAAAGCTCACTAAAAGTGAGCTTTTCTTTTCATTATAAAAGGCCAGTCTTGATTGACTGGCCTATACATACATTTTCCGGAAAACGATCAGTCGTCGTCTTCGTCTTTTCTTTCAGCAGCTGTAGCAGCTACGACCTTATCAGTGACGTTCTGAGGAGCTGGTTCATATCTGTCGAAGTCGATTACATATGTACCTCTACCTTTGGTCATTGAACGAAGTTCTGTTGCGTACTTCAGCATTTCTGCCATTGGAACTTCGGCATCGATCTTGGCTTCGCCCGGTTCTGCAGAACCTGTATCCAGGATCATACCACGTCTCTTGTTGAAGTCACCGATGATATCACCAGTGTATTCTTCCGGACAGATGACGGTTACCTTGCCGATAGGTTCAAGAAGGATCGGATTGGCCTTTGGAATACCAGCCTTGAAAGCCAGTCTTGCGGCAGCTTCGAATGAGTTAGGTTTTGAGTCTACCGGGTGGTAAGATCCATCATACAATGTAGCCTTGACATTGACGACCTTGCATCCGGCTAAAGGACCCTTGGCCATACAGCCTCTTAAGCCTGCTTCAACAGATGGGAAGTAGTTCTTTGGTACGGCACCACCGAATACTTCTTCAGCGAAGACCATTTCTTCTGAATCAGGGTTAGGTTCAAATCTTACCCAGACATCACCATACTGGCCTGCACCACCGTTCTGTTTCTTGTATTTACCTTGAACTTCAGATTTGCCTCTGATCGTCTCACGATACTGAACCTTAGGTTCCTTGAGGGCGATCTCGACTTTGTATCTGTTCTTCAGTTTGCTTACAACAACATCAATCTGCTGATCACCGACAGCGTATAATACCTGTTCACCAGTTTCGCCGTTTCTGACAAAGTTGAGAGACTTGTCTTCGATCAATACCTTCTTTAAGGCATCAGACATCTTGTCTTCATCATCTTTTGTCTTAGGTGATACGGCAACACCAAGCATCGGTCTAGGATATTCGATATCAGGATAGACGACCTTCTTGTCTTTGGTGCAGAGCGTATCGTTTGTTTCCGTAACAGCGAGCTTTGTTAAAGCGCCGATATCACCGCAGGAGATCTTGTTTACTGCGATCTGCTGTTTGCCGCAAAGAACGAAGAGACCACCGGCCTTTTCAGCCTGATCTTTCTTGGAGTTGAATAAAGGAGTCTGTAAAGTCAGATTTCCTGATAAGACTTTTACATAGGAGATCTTGCCGACGAAAGCATCAACGACAGTCTTGAAGACCAGAGCTGAGAATGCTTCTGAATCATCGGTCTTGAGTTCTGTACCGTTTGCATCTTTAACTGTGCCATAGTCAACATATACCGGGCAGTTTTCCTTTAAGAAATCAAGGAGCTGTTCGATACCCTGTGAGTTTACCGCACTGCCACCGAAGATCGGCTTAACATCGCCTGACTTGAGCGCAAGCTTCAGACCCTTGGAAGTCTCTTCCGGAGTGAATGCTTCGCCTTCAAAGAATTTTTCCATCAGGGCATCATCTGCAGAAGCGATCGCTTCGGCAATCTGATCATAATGAGGATTGCCTGCATCATCGAGGACCTTGTTGGAACCGGTCATCTTCTTGCCTTCCATTACTGGAACTTCAAACGGAACAGCTGAAGAACCGAACTTGGCTCTGATATCATTTACGGTCTTTTCAAAATCAGCGTTTTCATCATCGAGCTTGTTGATGAAGAAAACGATTGGAATATCATTTTTCTTAGCCAGCTTCACAGCACTTTCAGTACCTGATTCGATACCGTCCTTTGCTGAAACGACAACGACTGCCAGGTCAGCAGCTGCAGTTCCGGATACTTTTTCACCTTCATAGTCCAGATATCCCGGAGTATCAATGAAATTGATCTTGGTGTTCTTGTATTCTACAGGCCCCAATGCTGTAAATACAGAAACGCCTCTTTTTGCTTCTTCCTGATCAAAGTCCATTGCTGCAGTACCATCACTGGTCTTGCCCATGCGGTCGATCGCTTTTGTAAGATACAAGGCAGCTTCGACCATTGCTGTCTTGCCGGCACCGGAGTGTCCAAGCAGTACAACATTTCTTACATCTTTTGATAAATACTCTTTCATAATTGTTCCCCTCTATTTAAGTAAATTGATTAATTCCGTATTTTCAGGATTTCTTACGTAATCGACAGCCGTTCTGCCGGCATTGTCTTTTACATACTTATCTGCGCCCCTGTTGAGCAGATATACCGCTAAATCATTATAACCACCGTAGCTTGCACGCATCAAGCATGTGCAACCTTCGTTATCTCTCAAGTTTACATCAGCACCCTTCGCCAGAAGGTAATGAATGACATCGACCTTGAACGCCAGTACTGCATCCATCAGCGCTGTACGGCCTTTTGCGTCTTTGGCATCAAGTTCGGCACCTGCTTCAACCAGGTATTCAACGACAGCCGATTCGCCTTTGAATGCCGCTCTCATCAAAGATGTTCTACCTTCATTATCATGTGCATTGACATCGCTTCCGGCTTCCACCAGCATCCTGCAGATCGAGGTATAACCGTGTTTTGCCGCACCCATCAGCGCTGTATCGTTGTTCTTGTCTCTGGCTGTTACATTGACTCCGCATTCAAGCAGTTTCCTGACAATATCCTCATATCCTCTCTTCGAAGCTCTCATCAGACCTGTACGTCCATCTCCGTTCTTGCAATTAACGTCAGCTCCGTGTTCAATAAGCCTGTTGACTTCATCCAGATGACCGCTGCTGCATGCTTCAAGAAGCGCGTCATTCAGTGTTTGACCCATTTCAAATATCCTCCTTATCAAACGTTAATAAAAAGTGAACGCTATGCGGCGTCCACTCAAAAAAGTTTAATTTGAAACAAACACAAGTAAAGAGTCAGCGACCCCTAAGATAGTTTTATTATCCTTTACTATTACCGTGTTCATATTATTAAACATTTTCCTCTTGTATATAATTTTACCTTCTTAATGAAAGCGTTTCAAGGAAAAAGACAAATGTAAAATTTTTTCATAGTTTCAGTTTTTCAACTGCCTTTTTATAGTCCGGCATATTGTTGGAAACGATGCTGTAAAAGCGTTTTGAATGATTTGGAACTATAAAATGTGTAAGCTCATGAACAATGATATATTCGAGACATTCAAAAGGATAATGGATCAGATAGGAAGATATTGAGATCCTGTTTTTTCTGGTATAGCACACTCCCCATCTGGTCTTCATGATCCTGCAGCCGATCTCCGGATAGAGTTCATATCCGTAATCCTTCAAAAAACCGATGTGTTTATCAAGATAATCATTGGCTTTGATCAGAAGATACTTATCAAGATACTTATAAAGATATTTGATCCTGTCTTCACTGTCATCCTTGTATGTCAGATAGATCGTATTGCCTTTGATCGCGACATTCTTCCTTCCATAAAGAAATTCCAGTTTATAGGGAACGTTATAGATATAGAAAGTATCTCCTCCGCTATACAGTCTGCTTACCCTGCTCTTGTATGCCTGATAATCGTATACTCTGTAGATCCAGTCTCTTCTTGTTTCTATGAATCTGTATATCTCATACTCCGGCATTCTCAAAGGAGCTGAGGCAATAACGGTATTGCTATTAAGACGCAGATACAGATTTTTGATCTTCTTGCGGTTTATCTTAACATCAAATCGGATGCCTTTAATTTCCAACATAAAACTATTCTAACATTGAAAATAAAATTATTCTTATGTTAGAATAATAAAGCACATGGCGGACGTGGTGAAGTTGGTTAACACACCAGATTGTGGCTCTGGCATTTCGTGGGTTCGAGCCCCATCGTTCGCCCCATATGTGAAATAGACATCTCTTAATCGAGATGTTTTATTTTTTATTTAAATTCAATGAAACATGATAAATACTGATCTTTTTAAACTTTGGTAAACTTTTTATCTGCTTTTGTTTAGAATAAAGAAGGTAAAACATTTTTATAACAGGTAAAGGAGGCAGAGAGAATGATCTATCTTACCAGCGATCTTCATTTTGGACATAAATGGGCAATCGGTTCTCATGATCGACCATTTGCGTCAGTTGAAGAGATGAACGAAACACTGCTGAGAAACTACAATTCGATAGTCCGTGATGAAGATATTGTCTATATCCTCGGTGATCTCTGTCGACATCTTAGACTTGAACTGGCTAATGAGATAATCAGCAAAATGAAGGGAAAGAAATACCTGTTGCTTGGTAATAATGATAAGGGCTATGATCCGAAACTTTTCGTTGAGATCAGAGACTTCAAACGGTTTACATATCATGGAGTTCGTTTTGTCCTGATGCATTATCCCCTGCTGGATTGGCCGGAAAAGGAAAAAGGCAGCATACATCTGCATGGGCACATCCATGCAGGTGTTGATTACAATCTCAAGAATCTTAAAAATGGTATCAGACGATTTGATGTCGGTGTCGATGCCAATAATTACTTTCCGGTCTCGCTGGATGCGATCATCGATTTCTTCGGCGTAAAGGTTCGTGATGATGAATACCTGTAAGCAGAAAAATTAAAGTATAAAAAAACAGGTATCAGTTTTCCTGATCCTGTTTGAATCAAATTTCATTTGCTGTTTTTTACTTACTTTACGTCTGGATTTGGTATGTATGTCCAGATAGCAACCAGAGCTATTACCACCATTCAATTCCATTGGCTTTTCTATACAGGAACTCATCCAGAATTTCTATGAATTTCATTTGTCCTACCAGATTGCCGTTATAAATGTTATAGTTATATTTTTCATCATCAGCATATGTAGTAAGCTGATGTTCATAACCTAAACTTTTCATTACGCTTTCAAAGACGTCCTTAAAGAAGAATACACCGCCTTTTTCAAGTTTTTTAGCTTCATTTTCGAAACCATGTTTTCTGAATACAGCAACGATCTGATCGATTTCTTCTTGTGTTCCACCATATACGGAATCCAGGTCTATATCCTTAATGATTTTTTTGTCTTTTTCCATGTTACTTATCTCCTTCTATATTAATTCTATAACATTTCATAATTTATACGTAACAGGGCGGGCAAATGGCAACAGCATGGTATGATAAAACAATAAATCTTTTTTCTTTTTTCTTATGTCTTTTTTCTCAGGTTTGCCTTTTTTTAGTGGCTTGAAGCATTCTTTCCCTCGCTAAAATCTTTCCAGATTGATTTAAATCTCTCTATAATAGAATAATAATATCCATTAATAGTAAAGAAGGTCCTTATGAAAAATTTTTTACAGAAGATATATACTGAACGATTCCGCTGGTATGACGAGTTCTTTATCGTCGGTCTGATTTCACTCATACTGGTTATTTTTGGGGAGAACATCGGTTTGATGATCGGCCGCCTTTTAAAAAACGTTGTTGGCTGGACTTCACCTTTTGGTACTACTTTTACCTTGTATTTCGTTTCAATCGGTGTCTGGATCATTATGATACTGCATATGCGGATATTTGCTCATCGCCGTCCAATCCTGAATGCGATCGGCAGCAAGCCAGAAGGAAATACTGTCAAACACCTGCTGATCGGTTTACTGATCGGTTTCGGAACAAACATCTTCTGTGCCCTGGTGGCAATGATCCACAGGGATATCCATGTATCTTTTGACAATTTCAACCCTTTATATTTCCTGCTGTTGCTTTTCGCGGTTTTTGTACAGTCATCAAGCGAAGAACTTGTTGAACGTGCCTTTTATTTTCAGACTTTGAAAAAAGGCTATCGCAGCAAGTGGGTCGCGATAATCGGTAACTCTTTGGCTTTCTGTTTGATGCATGCCGGAAACAATGGTGTCAACAATCTTGCTTTATTGGGAATCTTTTTTTCAGGTATCATGTTTTCACTGGCGGTCTATTATTTTGATTCACTATGGATGGCCTTTGGAATGCATACCGGCTGGAACTTTACACAATCAATCCTGCTTGGGTTGCCTAACAGCGGCAAAGTCGTTCCCTATTCGATCTTCAAACTCGATACCGCCAATGCGGTCAACTCTTTTGCCTATGATATAAACTTTGGTATTGAAAGCAGCATTGTCGCGGTTCTTGTTCAGGCACTTGTCTGCCTTCTGCTCTGGTATTTTGGTAAAAAGAGAAATAAGGAACCGATCGATGTTTATGCCGACTATGATTTCAAAAAAATAAGGCAGACTAATCTGTAATATTTTTCCATCTTGCGTAAAAAAGAGCTGTAACGAAACCTGCTGATTGATTATCCATCGGTTCAAAAATTCACAGCTCTTTTCCTTAACATTCAGGTTTTATCTGACCACAAAGTCAACTGTTACTTCTTCAAGACCGGAAGCTTTGATGTGCAGTTTTCCCTTGCCCTTCTTTCCTGTCGTCTTGACATAAGCACCGCTCATACCGCCTTCCAGTACTGCAAGTTCAGGGCCGGCAAGTTCAACTGCACCTTCGGCTTCAAAACTTACTGGAAGCTGAGCGTATGGCGCTATATTATCATATTCATCAAGGACTCTGATCCTGATGGCAGCCATATCATACGTATCGCCTTCATGAAGCTCGTAGGCTGAACACTTGACTTCCAGATGCAATGATGCACTTGGGCAGACAGTTCTGTTTGAAACGACCTTTCCATCTCTTATGGCATCAAAGCGCCATTTTGTTGCTTCACCGCCCCAGTTGCCGACATATTTGCCATAAAGATCAGTAAGATCAGCAATCGTGATTCCGTATTTAAACATGGCTATCAAAGCTTTCAGTTTGACTCTTAAAGGAAGGTTTATATGACCATATTTGATCATTGCCACAAGTATGCTGTGAACAAGTTCTTCCTTCTCTCCTTCAAATCCTTCTTCACTCTTTAACAGTTCACCGACTGTATCATCAATCAGAATCGGACCATGCTTGAGCGATCTGAAAGAACTGTTGGAGAATTCCTTGACAAAACGGCCATTCTTATAGAGTTTTACGCTGTCAGCGTTGGTAAAGACATAATAGTTTTTGATCATACCGCCTGGATAATCTCCAATATCCAGAGGTGATGAGATTTCCAGAACATCATTGTTTTCTTCCTGTATGGCATAGACATATGCAGCAAGTTTCGGATTGCGGAAGGCATCCATGACGCCATGGTAACAGACGCGGTCGCCACTGCCGAAATCCTTGTGAGTCGGATAATCGAACATGCACCACTGGAAGACACCAATGTGTTCATTTGATCCAAGTGCTGCATTCATGACGCGTGCATGACGCAGAGCGTGTTCTTCACGATCCAGCCACTTATCAAAAGTCTTGGTCGGAAACATGTGACCATTGGCTTCAGAGATCAGTAACGGTTTCTTCCTGCT
Source organism: Erysipelotrichaceae bacterium (assembly GCA_017404785.1). Lineage (GTDB taxonomy): Bacteria > Bacillota_I > Bacilli_A > Erysipelotrichales > Erysipelotrichaceae > Colivicinus. The sequence goes on along the minus strand of JAFRBQ010000008.1, from coordinate 272,353 downwards.
TGAAGAAGCTTCCGATTTTCTTCTGATGATCTTCTTTCCACCCTCATGGATAAAATCGTTGAAGGCATAAACATCTTCCAGAAGCGAACTCTTGGTGATATAGCGCACGCCGGATGTTGGGCGGCTTGGATCGAGCTCATGAGCGATCTGATTGGTCCTGGTATAGAATTCATCGTTATCCTGGGATTCATTGATTCTGACGCCCCACAAAACGATCGAAGGATGGTTCCGGTACTGTAAGACCATTTCTCTTGTATGTTCACACGCTACATCCTGCCAGTTTTTGTCGCCTATGTGCTGCCAGCCCGGTATCTCGGTAAATACCAGCAGTCCCAGTTCATCACAGGCTTCGATGAAAGCCTGGGATTGCGGATAGTGGGAGGTCCTTACAGCGTTGCAGGAAAGCTCTTCCTTAAGGATCCTGGCATCTTCTTTCTGTAATGAATCACTTACCGCATATCCGGTATATGGATAGCACTGATGGCGGTCAAGGCCGCGCATTATGACTTTTTCATCGTTCAGGTAGAAGGAATTGCTTTCATAGCGGATCGTTCTGAAACCGAAACGTACTTTTCTGGAAGCTTTATTGCTTAATACAACCTCACAATAGTAGAGTTCAGGATGATCAAGACTCCATTTTTTAACTCCATCAACTTTAAAAGTGAGTTCATTATCTTCGCTCTGTGTCTCATAGACCACTTCACCATTCTTATCCAGGATCCTGATCGTCTTCTTGAGATCCTGCTTGCCATCAACACTGATTTTCAAAGAAACAGTATCTGTCTTTGGTGTCGTGACAAAGATGTCTTCAATATAGGTCTTCTCTTCAATAAACATGCTGACAGGACGATAGATGCCGCCATAGGTAAGATAGTCTATGACAAAACCGAAAGGCGGAATCTTTTCGTTTTCCGTTGAATCCAGTTTGACCAGAAGATCACACTCCTTCTTGCCTTTTATCTGCTTGGTTATCTCGACCTTGAAAGCTGTATAGCCGCCAAGATGAGTAGTCAGTTCTACCCCATCGATATAGACTGTAGCGATATGAGCTGCTCCTTCAAAATAAAGGAAAACTCTTTTATTTTTCGCTTCATCTGGGATCTCAAGCTTCTTATAGTAAGCCGAGACCATCTGATAGCTCTTTTCATCAATATAATGTAAAGGAAGTTCCTTGACACTGTGCGGGATACGTACTTTTACACCTCTAGGTATCTTTCCCTTGATAAAGGAATCATCCCATTTTTCAATAAAACGCCAGTCATTGTTTATTGCGATCTTCATAATTCATACCTCTTACTTTAATATTATCTCTTTTTATGTTTTAAACAGCGACTCTTTTCATTTTTTCAGAAATTCAAGCAGAACAACTATCAATTGATAAAGAACCATCATACATAATAGTACATAAGAAAACCGCAGTCATTATCGCAGACGATGAAACTGCGGTTATAAAACAATTAAAGTCAAATAATTTTATTCAATCAGACCAAAATGGATCATGGCCTTTTCAATGCCATCATCATCGATATCGGCGGTCACATAATCAGCAATCTCCTTAAGTAAAGGTTTGCTGTTGCCCATTGCAACACCGATCTTAACATATTCCAGCATCTGTGCATCGTTCTCACCATCGCCAAATGCCATGGTCTGCTCCAGAAGAATTCCTTCTTTATCCAGGAAACTCTGAATGCCAGCATCCTTGCCGCCGTTTTTGGAGATGATATCAATACCTGTTTCGTTCCAGCTTGTGATCTTGCATTCATCAAGAATGTTGTCGAGCTTCATGCGCATTTCATGATCAACAAAGGCCAGACACTGATAGATCTTTTCACCATGATACTGATCGATATCAGGGATCGTTCCGTGAGTAGACATCTGTGTTCTGATGACTACATCATCGACATAGTTGATATAACGGCTGTTTTCACCGATCAGCACAAATGGGATCCTGCTGGCTTTGAAGATACTAACCAGTATTTCCGTCTCACCATGGTCAATCTCATGACCCGCAAACATCTTCAGATCCTTATCCAGACAGACATTTCCATTAAGTGTCAGATAAGCATCAAAATCAATGTCCTGCAAAGGCAATTTCTTGATCTCTTCAATAACTCTGCCCGTCGCAACAACTATTTTTATGCCCTTTTCCTTGGCTTTTCTGATTGCTCTGATAGTACTCTCCGGCACACTTCTTGTTGCATGCGAAAGAAGAGTTCCGTCTATATCGAAGAATATTGCCTTCGTATCTGTTTTAATAATTGTATCTTCCATGATTAAACATTATTATCTATAATTCAATAATATCACTTTTAGACTACAAAATTTCCTACAATTATAGTTCAGTTTTACGATCCATCATTATTTCATGAATGTTTTTTGCTTACTGATCATTCTCCATAAGCATTTCCGAAACGATCTCATTTCTGACAAAATTGCCTTCATTGAAGGAAGTGACCAGTTTTGCACCTGAACACATGCAGTTGGAGATGAAGCTTTCACATCTTGAAAGCATGTATACCGCATAAAGGTAATTAACTGTTGTATCCTCGACTGAGGCATAATAGGCATTCCCTGAATAGTTCTTTTTCTCAAGATCGGAGATATACTTGATGCCCTGGAACTCGGAGATCCGATGTCGTTCCTGTGCTACAGCAAGTATCTTGCCCGGGAAGGCTGCAGTTATCCTTTCAAGATAGTATGAATCTTCGGTTGCGACAAAGATCTTTTCATAGCCGTGCTCTTTGACTCTGTCACCAATGATCCTGATGCAGTCTTCAATCGGAGCAGGTCTGTAACTGCCTTTATAATTCGCTATGACGACATCCGTTCCTCTTAAAAGTACCCCCAATACCTTCCTGTCTCCTATGACACTGTCGGCATATTCCTTCATCTGATCGATGAACTCTGGCTTAAGCATCCTCAGATTGACATCAGCCTGGTACATGTCGACAAAGTGATTGAGCAGGAAACTGTTGAAAGATTTCACATAGATCGTGTTTTCTTCTGTAGAATCTTCAGGAACTTCACCGATATTGAAGTATTTAGTCAAAAGTTCATTGCTGAAACGGGTTGAGTTAGGTTCAATGAAAGGCTTGATACCAAACTTTTCCAGAGCCTGAGATGTCTGGCTGAAGGTAGACATGATACTTCCGATACCTTCAGTCTTGCGGATCATCATAGACAGATATTTGACCTTATCTAATGGCAGTTCTGTCAGCCACTGCATGATGAATAAGCAGTGAAAAAGATCGATCGTACTGTATCTTGAAGGATCTGAAAAATCAGGATAGTATTCATGCTGAACATAAAGCGCATTTTCTGTACGAGGCTGGGCATGACATTCAACTTTATCGGCCAGCCAAGGGAAAAGACGGATATTCGCATTTCTGAAAGTCACTTTAAGAGCTGTATGTTTCAAAGCCAGAGCAGCGATGACAGCCGAATACTCGTTGGCTTCTTCAAAGAAGATCTCATCAAAGCCATTCAAAAGATCCATATTGATCTTGCTCAGATCATTTTCATCATAGAAATAATAAGGCGGATACAGCATCTCGCTTAAAAAGAAATCACTGTTAGGGAAAGATGGATCGTTTTTGGCTCTGACATCGTTTTCTTCAAAGACAAGATCATAGTCATAACCCTCTCCTTCCACATGAAAACGTTTTTCTCCTCTTAAAACATGATACAGAGCGTTATGAAAAACATTTGGATCATTATTGAGTTTACGGAAATTGTGATTATAGTCGTATTCAGTTATTGTGAGCATCTTTTAATCCCCTTCCAGATTTAATGATTACTATTCTTCCAGTGTTTGGTTATAGCCTCTTATCGCAGTGATCAGCCTTAATCTGCTTTTTCAATTAAAGCCAGCTATGACAAATTATTTTCTCTTCTGGCATTATGAATTCTCTTAAAATAATTGTAACATCACAGACCTTTTATCCCATTTTAAACGTGCAGAAACAAAAAACAGACTTTTCATGATCGTTGAGAAATAACCTGTAAATAAAATAAACATTACTTCATTCAAAGCACAAAAAAAGATGCAAAGCTTTAAGCTTTGCATCAGTTTCGTATGATTATTTCTTTGTGTAATCGTAGAAGCCTTTACCAGCGTTGACGCCAGTTTCGCCCTTATCAATCTTTTCCTTCAGCAGCTTACCGATTCTGTTTTCGATCGTACCTTCCTGCTGAGCGGCTGGTTTCATCTGGTTGATGTTGTAGGCTGTCTCAAGACCGACGATATCCAGGATCTTGAAAGGTCCAGCTGGAGCAGATGTGGCAAGCTCCCAGGTCTTGTCGATAGTTTCGACATCAGCTACGTCATTAGCCCAGAGTCCCTGAGCAGCTGACAGGAATGGTACCAGCATGGAGTTCAGGATATAGCCAGGCTGTTCCTTGTGCAACTGAAGTGGAACCATACCAATGCTGTCGGCAAATTTTACGACTTCATCATAGGTTTCCTTGCTGGTTCCAGGATGACCCATTACTTCAGCGGTGTTGTTCTTCCAGATCGTGTTAGCGAAGTGTAATGAACAGTACTTGTCAGGTCTGCCTGTGTATTCAGCGAACATGCTTGGTAACAGAGTAGAAGAGTTGGTAACCAGGATTGTATCTTCATCCAGAAGGTCTTTGAACTGCGTATAGACTTCGATCTTGGCCTTTGGATCTTCAGACATTGATTCAATGACGATATATGCGTCTTTTACGGCAGCTGCCTTGTCCAGTTCGATGTGGACATTCTCCTGCAGATTCTTCTTGCCGGTTTCATATAATGCTTCCAATGATTCGGCAGTAGCACTGGACCAGTCTCTGACCAGTCCACGTGGATAAACGAAGGCACCCATCGGGCTTCCAACAAGCGCTTTGGCCTTAGCCAGGTCTTCCAGCATCAAAGCAGAATACCTTTCAATTTTCGGGGTAGTACGGCCAACAGAGCTTTCTGATCTAAGCCAGAAAGTTACATCATAGCCCTGATATGCGCAGGCAAGACCAATCTGTGTTCCAAGAACACCACCACCTAATACAACAACTTTATTCTTATTCATTGTTTACCTCCATAAACATTATACAGAAATATGAAATAAATATGTGAAATTTTTATCAAATATCTGTAAAAATGTTATGGTACACATATATTTTTCTAAAAAAGAGCTTTAGAATAACAAAAAAACACGTCAGATTGACGTGTTTTATCAGACATTTGATTGCAGAGTTATTTGGTTCCTCTTAATTCCTTGTCGATATATTTGGCAGTGATCATGAAACCAGCTGTGCCGAACACCATGAACATTGATAATTCACCGCCAAGCTGACCGATCGATACATCGTTCAGACTGAACGGAAGTTTCAGCAGTACTTCAATAACGATCAGAGCTGTCAAAAGGATCAGTGATACATCTCTTCCCAGATCCTTGCCTACAAGCAGGACAAAAGCCAGAATGATCGTCAGGATACTTCCGATAATCATGATGACACTCTTGCCTGTTGAAACAAACACCATTGTTCTTAAGATCAGCACAACGACCATCAGACAGAAGAACAGTTTATAGTATCCTGCTGAACTCTTCTTGTATCCAGACAGCATATAGAGTATTCCGACGCCCATAGCTATGATACGCACGATACTTGAGATGATCCTGATCAGTAAAGGCCAGTCCTGGCCACCGCCGATCTTTCCCAACATCTGAAACAGTCCGACAGCAGTGATAAACATCGTTGCGACCATCAATATAAGATGCAGTATCTTGTATGGTAAATATTTCTTATCGTTCATATAGCCTCCTAAAATAATTTACTTGTCATAATTATATATCAAAGATAAATTATGAGCATTTCCTGTTTGATAAACTTATGGTTTATCCGATCATGATCTTATTCTTCTTTAACAGTTTATACAGTTCCTTATACAGACTGCGTTCAATGCTATGATAGTCTTCTTCGTTGCATTCAGTCAGGATCGAAAGACGGACACTGCCCTTGTCAAAACCGAGGATGCCATAGTAGTAAGGACCGCTGAGGATCGCAGGGATCTTCTTTGTGATCTTTGGCAGTTCTTCTTCCAGGATCTTTTCGACATCATCCAACGGCTGATCGACAGGAATGCGGATCTCCAGAGGGATCCAGGAATTGTTCCTGGTCAGGTTGATGACATTCTTGACTTCATGATTGCCGATAATCTTGACATTATTGCCTCTACCGATGACCTTGGTCGAACGCACGCCTATCTCCTGGACCTGACCACGATAACCATCGATATCAACCATATCGCCTACCTGGAATTCGCCCTCAAAAACGATCGTAAGACCGGCAACGATATCAGCTACCAGATCCTTTGAACCAAGAGAGATAGCCAGGGTTATGAGGCCTACAGAAGCCAGGATGCCGCGTGTATCAAAGCCCAGATAGCCAAACGCATAATACAGGAAAACGATCAATGCAACATATTTTAGGCCGTTGTAAAGGAGCCTAAGAACTGTTTCGCCTTTGGTGTCAGTGACCATCGACAGAATCAGCAGAACACTTCTGATAAAGATCATTCCCAGAACGATAACCGCTGTAAGCAGAGCGATCGAGAAAAATGCATAAAGGTTGAAACCTTTGTTCCATTGACCGCGCATGATGTAGGAGAACAGATAGTCATTGTTTGAATCATAGCCACTGTTGATCCTAGAAAAAATTACGATTATCTGGATAGCAACCAGGAAGTCAAAGACGATCAGGGCTTTCTGTTCAGGAAGCATGCTGTTCCAAAAGCGAGGTACAAAGGAGAATCTCTCTGAGACATCTTTTGTCTGCTTGTAACGACCGTCGTTCAGCATGATCTTCATCACCCCGCCACTGATCGGCGGAGCACCTGTCAGGACGTTTTCTTCAAAGTATTTCTGATCATAACCGCGGGTTATGATGCTGATGCCCAAAACATAGACCACCAGGAAGAAACCGGCGATGATAAGACAGTTCCTGGCTGCCGAAACAAAACTGTTGCTGTCGGCTGAAAGATAGTAACAGAACCATCTGTCTAGGATCACATCCGATGATTGCACATAGTATCTGTTACCGGCAATACTATAGATATTCATCTGGTTATTGACTCTGTTTTCAAAGTCGATACCAAGATCTGACAGATGCATGTATTCATATTGGCTGCGGCTGGAATATTCAATCAAACCTGTATCCTTGCCTACCATGAACAGGATATCGTCTTTTGAAGGCAAGGCATTGGTCCTTTCCGTGACATTATCTTCAATCCCACTGTAGTAAAGATAATCATCAAAAGCCATGAGTAAAGCTCCATACTTTCCCGAATCCTTCATTGTCGTTCTGATGCCGATGAACTGCGTTGAAAGTCCGGTAAAGCTGTCTAACAATGGTTCTTTGATTATGTGATCCACTCCATGCAACAAACGGCGGAAATCAGTTGTCGGATCTTCTTGGCTTGTTCCAAGTTCGATATCGATATAATCGGCACTGCTGCAGATCTCCTTGCCATATTCATCATACAGAGTAAGATACTGCATACCGATGATTTCCTTGAGTTCCTGCAGTTTTTCCTTGCTGATCGGATATGTACTGCTTTCAATTAGTTCAGATATCTTCTGCCCGTAATAGACATACCATTGCAGTTTTTCATCTATTTCAAAGCCGTTTAGCAGATCGTCTTCAAACAGACCGTTTTTAATGATCTTTAATGAATTTGCTCCTCTTTCGATGTCTTTGCGCATCGTGTTCATGTTGTAGGCAAACAATGAACAGAGAAAGACAAACAGCACTGCCAGTATACCAGCGATGATATTGTATCTTTCAACAGCGGCCGGATTGTATCTTCTTTCCTGACTTTCCGACAACACATGATTCTTGACCAGATTCTGTACAGCCAGGTTCCACACGATCATGGTGATGACGATGACCAGAGTCAGAGAAACGAAAACCCCGATCCATTGCATCCCTTCAACTCTGGAATTGTTCACGTTGATGTAGGCATCAATCTTCCAGTCTGTGTTTTTCGAATGCAGGATCCTGTGCACATACAGAACTTCATTTATAATGACATAGTCGCCATCTTCAGTATCGAGATCGAGCGTTCCGGCTTCCTTTATTTGACGCAGAGGTGCAGAAATGTATTTTTCTGTGCCTTTTTCATCTACAACATTCAGAAGACAGTTGTATTCCGATTCAAAGGTATTAAAGATCGTATAGATCCTGCTGCTTGTGGAATAGAAAGCATCAAATTCGTCTTCCTCGCCCCAATCGACATAATAGTAGTCCCCTTTGATCCTGTCGATATTAACATAGACATTGTAGTTCTGTTGTTCAGTAACGATCCTCGAATAGAAAATACCATTAAAGTTTTTAATATCGTCGGCAGTGATCGGCGGAACACCCTGGCCATTTGTTTCCGGGAGTTCCAGAACCCCATCGGCATACTTTACTACCATGCCGTCTTTATAAAGCCATTTGCCTTTGAACTCATCACCATCAAAGTCGTCCCTGAGCATGGCTTTAACGATCTCCATTCCCTTGCTAACGCTGGTATTGAATTCGTTTTTGCTGATGTTCTCTTTAAGTAGCGCACTTTCGATCGTTTCGGAAAAATCATCGAACTGTGTTACAACTCTGTCAGTATAGTATTTTGAAAACCTCGTTGTGATGCTTCTTAATGGAAAACAAAGTAAAACAGTCGTGATCAACACGGCTGAAATACAGGCAATGGTTTTAAACGCATGATTCTTCATGATTATCCCTCTTGTTTCTATCATTCATTATAAGGATTTGTGATCGAATAATATATAAGATCTCTTTTTCTGCCCAGATATTCAAGCTCTTCTTTCACAAAGTGATCGTATGTCATTCCGCATTTCTCCATGATCCTTTTTGAAGCATGGTTCTCTGGAAAAAAAGAAGCATAGATGACCTTCATATCCTTTTCTTTAAACAGGTATTCAATAAAACACTTTACGGCTTCACTTCCATATCCCCTGGTCCAGTGATCAGAACCGATACCGTAACCTATCTCACACCTTCCTTCAGCTTCGTCAAAATATAGGATGATACCGATAAGTTTTCCCGTATCCTTGAGTCTTATGGCAAATAAATCTTTATTGCTCAGATAGGATGAAAAATCGAAACCCTGAAGATCATCTGCATATTGGCAGATGAAGGTCTCCAGCACTTTTCTGTCATGTGAGATATTTCTGAAGTAGTCTTCCTTGTCGCTTTGTCTTATCTCATCAATAATCAGTCTTTCGCTTTCCATTCCGATCCTCATTTACTATTCTTTCACATTTTATTTAAAAAACTGAACTTTTTAGTTCAGTTTCAAAGATCACTACTATTCAAATATCCTTAACTGTTTTGAGCCAAACTTTCCGCTACGCTGATCAGATGATCTCCGATCCTTTCGACATCGATCAGCAACTCGGAATAGATGATACCTGAATTAGGTTCATCTTTTCTCTTTCTCATTCTTTCGATCTCTGCCTCGCGGTTCCTTTGACAGATCTTATCGATCCGTTCTTCATTTTCCCTGACGAGCTCCAGCAGTTTTCCCCTGTCTTCGGTCGCCATATCTTCGATCGCTCTCAAGGACTGCATGATGATATCCATAAGCTCACTCAATTCATCATAGGCTTCCAGCGATAGCGGAGAGTCCATTCTGATCAGGCTCTCTTCTGCTTCGGCGATATTGACTGTATGATCGGAAATTCTTTCAAGATCGATATTGATCGAGAACAATGCGGAAGCCTGTCTTGCTTCCTGCATATTGGTATCGGACGCCATCAACAGCTGCAGGTTTCTGGTGATACCCTTGTTTATGCGGTTGACCTGAAGTTCATTCTGGTTTACCGCCTCGATGATCGAAACATGTTCAAGCAGAGCATTAAAGCTGATATAGATACTCTGTTTGATGATCTCAAACATGTTGTTGATCTCGATATTGATACCGAAGATGTTGAATGGTGCGTTGTTTTCGATCTCCGGTGTTGCGACGATCTCCGGCTGCAGGGATTTCTTGGTGCCCTGATCAGGGATGATCAGATAGGCAACTTTGGCCAGTGTCCTCGCGATCGGGAAGCAGACAGCCGATGTTATCACGTTGGTTATCGTATGCATAAAGGCGATCTGTTTGACGACGTTTCCCGGAGCAAGTGCTTCATACCATCTGTCAAACGGCAGGATCGAATAAAGGATCGTAAACAGCAAGGCATTCACGATATTGAAGGTAAAGTTTATTATTGAGACCCGTTTGGCATCTCTGTTGAAACTGAGTGATGCCAACATGGCTGTCGTACACGAACCGATGTTCTGGCCCAGGTTGAAATACATGACGTCCTTGATCATGACCAGACCGCTCTTGGCCAGAGACTGTATGATACCAAGGGATGCGGAAGAAGACTGAACGATCGTCGTAAGGACAAAACCGATCAGGATACCGAAGATCGGATTCTGCATGCTGGAAAGGATCTTCAGGAAGAATTCCGACTGTCCCAAAGGAGCGAGACCGGACGACATCGTATCCATACCGATAAAGACAAAGCCCAAGCCCATCATGATCTCGCCTATCGCATTGAGATAGTCGTTTTTGACAAACATGATCAGACAGACACCGATAAAAGCCAGAAAAGGCGCAACCAGTCCGACATCAAGAGCCATCAGGTGGCCGGTGATCGTTGTACCGATATTGCTTCCCAGAATAACGTAGACCGTCTGTTCAACGCGCATGATCCCGGCATTGACAAAACTCACGAGCATACTTGTCGTGGCGCCTGAAGACTGGACTAATGCTGTTACGAGCAAGCCTGCAAGTAAAGCGACGATCGGTTTCTTGGTCAGTTTCTCCAGAAAGCCCTGAAGCTTTCCACCTGCCATATGTTTGAAGCCACTTCCCATGACTTCCATGCCATAAAGGAAGATCGCTAAACCGGTAAGCACAGACAATATATCAGTAAATTTCATCTGTTATTTATATCATATCAGTTATTTCCTTCTTAAACAAAAACTCCGGTTTACCCGGAGTTTAGTGTCTCAGATGTTTTTTCTACTGAAGAGGTTTGCCACAGTTTCTGCAGAATTTGTCTTCTGGACTTACAGCAGCACCGCAGTGAGGGCAGAATGCTGTAGCACCCTGAGGAGCTGCAGACTGATTGTTGTTGAGAATGCCGGCAACGGTATTGGCAGCTGAATTCAGGTTCATGAAACCGACAGTTGCGCCACCTTCGTTATTGGCTGCATCCTTGATAGCAGAGATGATAGTAGCATCAGCCATACCCTTGTCTCTGTTGACAGCGATCATCTGGAGTTCAGAGATCTTTCTCTGATCTTCTTCAGGGATAGTGATTGAGTTGAAAGCGATATTGCAGAATGCGATACCTCTGCCTTCAGTCCACTTCTGATTCAAAGCATTATTCAATGCTGCAGAGAGTTCTTCTGTCTGAGCAGGCAGATCAGAAACACGCAGATTCTTTGATGAAACTTCTGAGAAGGCAACGTTCAATGTGTTCATCATTTCAGCCTTCATCATTGAAGCGATCTCTTCTTTTTCAAATCTGTCTCTTGTATTGCCTACAACGTTCTTGTAGAAAGTTACAGGGTTGACGATCTTGAATGAGTATTCGCCATTGCATCTTGCAGATACATCGACATCAAGGTTGATGTTTCTGTCAACAATCTTGAATGGGATCGGAGTAGCTGTACCGAACATGTTGCCCATGATCTCTTTGGTGTTGATGTAGTAAACTCTCTGTGATTTATTTACTTCACCACCGTAAGTAAATCTTCCCAATGCATCAAAGAATGCATTCTTGATACCTTCGAATCCACCATCAAACACACTTGGAGAGATAGATGTATCAAAGGTGTAATTTCCTGGTTCTGCAGCGACTTCAATGATCGTACCATCTTCAACAACGATAGCGCACTGTCCGTCGTTTACAACGATACCTGAACCATTAGTGATGATTTCATTTGAACCTGAACCACCTCTCTTGATTCCTTTGACCATCAGGGTTTCATTGTCCAACGCATCGCAGACAAAATAGTCCTTCCAAGTCTCAAGAGCTGTACCGATAACAGAACCAGCCAAAGCTTTAATTAAACCCATTATTTATTCCTCCTTCGATTTAATTATTATTTATCTAGAAGTGACCGCCATGTCCGCCATGGCTGGATCCACTTGAAGACGTATGAGTTGATGAACCGCCTGAGTAGCCGCCTCCTCCGCCGCTGCTCCTTGTCGGCTCAGGTCTTCTGCTTCGGGTAACGTGTCTGTTTACAAACAGATCCGAAGCACCTGTCAACATGAATGAATTGTTGACGACATAATTGTGAGCCATATACTGTCTTGATACACTGCGCATCTGACCTTTGAGGATACCCATTGTTATCAGAGCACCGATCAGGCCAATAGCAGCAGAGATCACGACATTGTCGATACCGAATGTGGCTTTGGAAGGCGTATAATCAATGACGCTTCCTTCAATGCCTTTCTGGGTAAAGTATTCGACATCATTCGCAAAGGTATTGAAAGCACTGTAGTAACGACCGCTCTTTAGATCATCCAGCATATCATCGATGATCGTGTCGATGCCGTAATCCGTGAAATAGGTAATGCCCTTTCCTTTGGTCGAGAACCACCAGTCTCTTTCGCCCATATCCAGCACCAGGATGATGCCGTCGTTTCCATAACCGTTGTAGTCATAGAAATCGTCTGTATAATCACTGATATACATACCGTTGGTCGAATTTGTCGTTACGATGACCGCGTCCAGTCCATAGCGGTTCTTGTAGGCCAGAAGCTTCTTGTTGAGTTCAAGTTCCTCACTGTCACTCAACAGATCCGCAAAGTCGTTGACATATGGAGTGGCTACGACGACCCCCGGCACATTGCTCTGATAGACTTCGCCGTTGATCAGTCTCACACAGCTCTGATAGAAGGTCTGGATGGCTTTGAACAGGTAGCCATCTTCAGGTGAGCTGGCAGCCTGTGCATAATACAGGAAATCATTCCAGAGATTGTCGATATTCTCTTCGATGACATCGCTGGCAGATCCTTCAGCTAAAACGTAATAGTATTGCGAATTGATGAACAGGCCGACATTATTCGTATTATCGAAATAACGGGCGGAGAAATCATCCGCATAGGCCACCAGATCATCAATGCTCTGATCGAAGATAACATAGATCGAGATTCCATAATCCTGGTCGATATGGATAAGATCGTTTTCAAGTTCATTGAGCTGTTCATAGCTGATGACTTCCGGTTCGGTTTTGATCACCACATGTTCGCCGGCAGCACTTAATGTGTTTGTGCTTAACAACATCATTAACGAGATCAGTAATATCATTAGAACTTTCTTCATATCACAACCTCGTCAGGATAAACTGGATAAGACTTCCCAGGATCGTTATACCAAAGAATACCAGGGCCATAGCTTTGATGAGCTTGCCATTATCAGAAGGCAGATCGCCGACAAACTTGCCGGTCTGGCCATTCATCGCAAAAGTATATTTCTTGCCGTTGTAGTCAACATTCAGAAGCCACATCGGATACATGACATATTCCTGATTGCCCTCGGTGATCGCGATCGAACTTGAAGTCGGAATGACCGAATCATAGCCCATCGTCGTTGAGGAGAACAGTGCCGAAGTGGAATTGCTGATACGGCTGTTGGCGATATCTCTTGATTCCGCCACATCAACATCATATTTATCGGCCACATAGCCGGCCAGATAGGAAGTGTTGAAATCCTTTGACTCCGCATTATCATATGGCTCAACCGACTGAGTCAGTTCATCAGGAATCTTGCTCGATGCATCGACAGGCACATCCAAAAATCTTACCGAACCTGCACGGAACAGTTTGTAGTAACTGGTCTCTGTACAGTCATAATCACCTTCCGTATAGAAACGCACCCTTGTCGCATCAAACCACATTCTGGCATTGGCGCGGCCATCAAAGAGCCAGTATGGCACATAGACACCTTTGATCTCATCGATCGCTGCTTCACTGGTAAAGGCATCAGGAAGCAGATATTTATTGAGAAGATGCTTCTTGTAGCGCTCTTTTGCCTGTTTTTTATCCAGTTTGAAAGGAATGATCTTCTTTGGCTTGAAGACACCGGAAACATTGCTGGTCATAACGACCGGATTTCCGCAATATGGACAACTGGTAGCTGCCGTATCCCTGTCAGCCATGATCGCACCGCCACAAGATCTGCACGAATAAACAATGATGTTGTCATCATTCCATTCTTCATTATTTACTGTGAAATCAGTACCTTCATTGAAGACTTCCGGGTCAAAAGTTCCATCGCAATAAGGACACTTAAGCTTCTGACTCTTCGTGTCAAATTCCAAGGCACCAGAACAGTTTGGACACTTGAAATCTCTTAATTCACTCATTTTGTCTACCTTAATTCTTATTATACAATCTTTTAGACACTTGAAAATATCAATAGTCAAAAAAACGATATCGCAGATAAACAAAAAAGCTCTTGCGAGCTTTAATGTCCGTGGCCAAATCCGCCCGGATTCATGCCACCAGGATTCATGCCACCCATTCCTTGCATGCCTCCACCCATCATCTGGCCGGTGATCTCATCGATCTCTTCGCCATTAACGATGATCGTGCCGCCGTTATGTTCAGCAACATTGTCAAAATCGAATGCGAACTGACCTGTAATATTGACTGTTCCGCCATTGACATAGATGTTGCCGTTGGCATCGATACCATCAGTATCGCCCTGTCCCATAACAATGGTCAGATTGCCGCCGTTTATCTCTACAGTTGGCGTGTAGGTCTCAACCTTCTGTCCGGCATTGATACCGTCATCGGAAGCGTTAATGGAGATATTTCCGCCATTGATCGTCACATAGGTACTTTCAATGCCTTCTGCAGCATTAATGGTGAATTCACCATCATCGATCGTAACTGTCGCATCGCCATGGATGGCATCATCACTGGAGGTGATATCAAATTCTCCGCCACTTATATATAAGTCATTATTGCTGTTAAGACCATCATCGGTGCTGTTGATTATGAAGCTGCCTCCACTTATCGTGATCGAATAATCAGATTTGATCGCCTTATATGAGTCGGCATCTGCAGAAGTGCTGGTCTTTATATCGAATGTTCCGCCTTCAATATTTACAAGATTATATCCGTAAATGCCATCGGCTTTCGAATCGATAGAGAATGTTCCACCCGTAATATAGACATAGCCTCTGTATTCGTCTTCATCATTATCGGATTTGATCGCATCCTTGTCACTGCTGATGTTGAAGGTTCCGTCCAGGATCTTGACACAGTCCTTGCCTCTCAAGCCTTGACCTGCGACATCAATATTGAAGTTTCCGCCAGTTATGACAAGATCATCCTTGGATACGATACCATGATTGTATTTAGAACCAAGATTCAGTGTTCCTGATCCGTTGATGATCAGATCGGCCTTGGAATATATGAGCGCATCGACATCATTGTCATCGATCTGTACATATTCACCTGAATCAACGATCGTATTTTCCGAACCTTCTGCCAGAGTGATCGTTATCTCGTCACCTTCGATGATGTAGATGCCCGCAAAATCGCCCGAATTGATCGTCACATTATTCAGGACAAGCTGAACATCTTCCTTTTCGGAAACTTCGATGATGATGCTGCCATTCAAAGTACCTTCAAGGATATATGTGCCACCCTTTCTGATATTCAGATCATCATCGCCAAGTGTCACATAAGTTGAACCGTTGATCGAGTATGAGGAATCTGTTTCTGATTCCGTAAAACTCATATTGTAGTTCGCAGCTTCGCCATCTGAAGCTGTTTTATTGTCGGATATCACGGTGCTGCAGCCGCTTAGAAGCAGCACGGTGATAAATAGTATCAGTAATTTTTTCATAATCTTACTTTTTATAATTCTTCTCTGTTTGTCGCAGGTCTGCTGCACATGATCTCAAGATTTCCGTTTCTGGTCCTGATCTCGTCGATCATCTTCTTGGTATGTGAAGCATCCTTCAAAGTTACTTTATAGTCGACTCTGAACAATGAACCTAAAGTCAGAGTCTTGATTGAATCCAGTTCCCAGTTTGTGCAGTATTTAGCCAGAACACCTTCAAATACTTCGTCATAATTCAAGGATTCCGGGATCGTGATCTTGAGATATCTGTCGTTCTCTGAAGTCTTGCCAAAACCGGTCAGAGCCAGTAGGAACATTACCACACAAAGCATCAGAGTGAAGATCGCTGCGATCGTGATATAGCCTGTACCGCAGATGATACCGATCGTCATGGCCAGGAAGACAGCCGCCAGTTCCTTGGCATTGCCTTTAACGGAACGGAATCTGATCAGAGCGAACGATCCGGCTACGGATAAACCGACACCCAGATTATCGTTTACCAGCATGATTACCACGGTCTCGATCGCTGGGATCAAGATAAGTGCGGTGATAAATGATTTTGTGTATGTATTTTTGTACATGAATACCATTGCGGCAATGAATCCCAGGATCATGCTGGCACCAATCGCCAGCAGGAACTGTCCAAGGGTCAATGAACCTGTGAAAATACTTGATAAAATGTTCTCCATCTTCTTATTCTCCTCTTATTTCTTTCAAGAACGCTGTACCCACTTTTGAAAATCCTCTTGGGTAAGCTTTTACTTCGTCCAATGCTTCTGTAAGCCACAGCGGCATGGCATTTCTTACTTTGAGCTCCATAATGATCTTTTCCGTTACGGGCTTGTCATCTTTCGATGCTTTCAGATCAAGATGTTTCATCCTGTATCTGACATCCTTGTCGAAGGTGATCCTGAG
The DNA here is from genome assembly GCA_017404785.1 of Erysipelotrichaceae bacterium. GTDB lineage: Bacteria > Bacillota_I > Bacilli_A > Erysipelotrichales > Erysipelotrichaceae > Colivicinus. The sequence goes on along the minus strand of JAFRBQ010000008.1, from coordinate 255,548 downwards.
ATCTCTGTCATCATTGGCGACATACGATGTTCTATTGCAGCCGATATAGACAGCAGGTTTCAGATGATCATAATAGTTCAAGGCATATTTGATCTCCTCACCGACCTGGGGGTCCTTGAACTGACATTCATAGATATCATTCAGAACATCTTCGATATAGGCTTTGGTCCTTCGCTTATAGACGATGCCATCAAGCTTCTTCTTCAGTTCCACAAATACGAGATCATTTACTTTTGGCTCATTGTAGGATCTGATCCTGAGTTTTTCCTTGTATTCAGGTTTTTCGATCGATCTTCTGATCAGTTCAAACTTTTTTGTATCGTAGTAGATCGAACGGATATCTGCCTCAAAGAATTTGTCCTTACTGATCCTGTCCTTCAGCTTATCCATAAGTTCAAGATACTGGGATTGTTCAAGCAGGTATTTCTTTTCATATCTTCTGAATGTCTCCATCCTTTTTCCCTCCTTACGGTTAATATCTTATTTTTCCTGTGTGAACTCTATCTGAACTGAAAATGAAGAAAAACTGAAATTAAAAAGTCACTTTCGTGACTTAATTGAGCCTTCTTTTATTGACTGTTACTTCGATCTCGTAAGAGAGTTCCCCTAGCCTTACGGTGATATTTGTCTTGCCAGGTCTGTGCAGATGGACATCACCGGTATCCGAAATGGTCAGGATATCTTCATTGGCTGATTCGTATTCAAAATGGTATACCGAGCCATCAGCTCTGACCGGATAGGATGGATGATCTGCACTCACATCATTATATCCTTCTGATACTCTTCCATCTTCAAACACCATGTAGGACCTGATCTGGATCTCGTGCTGAACACCTTCATCTTCCATATACCAGGTCCGCTCCGTGTTCAATGACGAGATGCTCAAGACTTCAGGATATTTCCTGTATACATAGTCTTTGTCATGGACGACAACTTTAAAGGTCGTGTATTTATCATCATAGGAAACTCTGACATTACTTATGCCGGGACTTTTGGGAATGATCCTTCCTTTGGATATCTCAATGATATCTTCGTCATAATCGGAATAGGAAAGTTCGTTTTCATTTATATCGATGATGTATCTATATCTTGAATAGCCGTATACCGGTATATCTGCGTAACGATCACTGATATCGACATCGATCACCCGCGGTGCCACACTGATTCCGGCCAGGTTGGATGATCCTCCTTCGTGATCACGCGGATCTCTTCTGATATTGTTTTCAGTTGAAAATGCCTTTCTCTGGCCAAGATAGGCACTCAGCCTGATATTCTGCACATGTAAAGCCCACTGTCCCCAGTTTGCCCCGTAGGCATAGCCTATAAGCAGATCCTTATCCAGTTCGATATGGCCGTCTTTCTGTTTGGCGATACCGCAGCTGTGGGCATATTGAGAGATACCTTCTCTGATGACTCCCGATCTTTTGAAATTGAAACCGTCATCCGATTCCATGAACTTGATGCCGGAATTGTCGTTCATGAAGTCCTCGATATTGATGGCGATGAATTTGTGGTGTTCCTCATCGAAACATACGTCGATTGAGTCGCCGTTCTTGCCTTCAATCGTTCCTTCATAATGAATTGTAGCTGGCCAGTCATCGACAAGTTCCGCTGTAGATAATCTCAAAGTAAAGCCTTCCTTGCAGTTCCAGGAATAATAGATATAAAGCCTGTTGTCGGCGATGACAAAGCTCGGTTCACCTGCACCCCAGTTTGTATTATTCTCTTCAAAATGAATCAAGGGCCATGGATCGCCACCCCAGCCTTCACCATTCCACTTTTCAAACGGTCCATCGGGATTTGCGCTTCGGGCGACAAAGATGGAGTTGTTTATACCGCCGTCAGTCGAACAGATCGTTGAGGTATAGGCAAGATAGTAGTAGTCATTAAAATGGATCACGCCAGGATCGCAGGTCGAATAGGTATCAAGACTGCCGCCGTTTGGCTGCAAGACGATCTTTTCTCTGCTCCAGAGCTCCCCATCATAGTGCCGGTAGCTTATCCAGTCCCATTCGCTGTTGTTGTTTCCTGGTGAAGCGTACCAGGCATCCATACTGCCATCTTCGTAATAGATGATCGAAGGTCCATAGCGGTAACCTGACGATCCGGCCAGAGGCTTGAAGATGTCATAGCCATTATCAACGGTTTCCGCCATGATCTTGATACTGGTATCGAGTAGCTGTTCCTGACTTTCATGTTCAATGATGTCGCCATCAATTTCCGGAGCCAGGACATTGACGATCTTCTCTTCACGCAAAAAGAAAATGCTTATTATTCCAATAAGCACTAAAAAACATATATAGGTATTGTAAAACTTCTTTTTAGTCATCAGATACTACACAAATTCGGTATCAAGATTGACCTGAATGTTCTTGTCAGGATAAAGTTCCTGAAGATAGGCGGAGAAATCCTGATAGATCTGTTTACGGTCGGCATCATAGTCAACGACGATATCGCAATAGATACTGTTGGACTTCGCATCAGAATATACCGCATGGTAAGACTTGATATGCGGATTGCTTTTCGCAAAATCAGTGATCTGTTTTCTGAGTTTCTTGTTATCCTTTGAATCATTATCGACCGCATAGATACCAAAGACCATGGCGACACGATGTTCTTCATAGATCTTGCCCTGCAGAACTCTCAGGAATTCAAAGATCTGGGCAGCTGTCATCTTGTGATCGACTTCAACGTTCACTGAACCGGTATACATATCCGGTCCATAGTTGTGAAGGACCATATCTACCGCATTGATTACACCATCGGTCGATCTGATCTTTCTGTACAGTTCTCTGGCCAGTTCTTCATCGGCTGGCTGACCCAGAAGTTCAGAGATCGTCTTGGACATGATCTCATAACCGGCTTTAAGGATCAGATAAGAAGTAAAGACACCCGCAAAGGCATCGATATTCTTGCCAAACAGGATATAGACAAGCGAAACACCGATAGTCACCAGTGAGACAAAGGAATCGTTGCGGCAATCCATACCGACAGCGATCAGAGTATCGGAATTGACCTTCTTGCCCTGAGATATCGTATAGGTACCAAGCACATACTTGATCACTGCAGAAACTGCCACCAGGATGATCGAAAGAAGTGTCGTATTCAGCTCTTCCGGGAAGAAGATCTTCACAACGGAATCCTTCAATGTATAAGTACCGGAAAGAATGATGATCGCAGAAATGATCAGGTTGGTGATATATTCCATGCGGCCATAGCCAAAAGGATGTTCCTTGTTTGGCTTGCGGTTGGCAAGTTTGATGCCGATAAGTGTCAATAGTGATGACAGAGCATCCGTAGCGTTGTTGACACCTTCGGAAATAATGGCGATGGATGCTGCCAGAATACCGACAACGACCTTAAGCAAGGCAACCGAGATATTGACGATGATCGAAAGGATGGATGTTGCTGATACAACGCCTTCCCTTGAATTTCTATCCAATTTAAACAGTTTATATATTAAGCTCATATCAAATATTATAACGCCCTGCTTTCGCAGGGCCTAGTGTTATGCCTTATTTTTTAAGTTATTATGCCTTCCAGAGTGAGTGCAGGTTGCAATATGCATAGGCCGCAACTACTTCGTCACCATCGACCAGCGCAAATACAGCTTCAGGTTTCTCGCCCGGATTCAGTTTCTTGCGCTGATTGCCCTGTTTGGTCTGTAAAGCGATCCATTCAATGTAATGTTCAGGGATCATTGGATGTTCAACTTCGCCAACTGTTACTGTAACAAGGTTGCCTTCCTGTCTGATGACTGGGACATGCTTCTCAGCAGCTGCATCAGTAGTGCCAGGAATGATCTCTTCCATAGCCTGACCGCAGCACATGATCGGGCAGCCCTTCTTTTCAACTATCGCAACCATCTGGCCGCACTTAGCACAACGATAAAACTTCATTTCCATTATATTATTCTCCTCTTTTCTAATTTAATTCTAACAGATTGGAAATGAGAAGCTCGCTAAGGAGCTCATCATTATTTCAGTTTATTTCCACACTTAGGGCAGAAAGCCATATCCGGCGAAGTGATCTTTTCGCCGCACTTTGAACAGAAGAACGGTGTAAAGACATTAGGTCTTTCTGTTCCGCATTTCATACAGTAATTGCCATTGTTCTTGGTTCCACATTTAGGGCAATACCATTCACCATCAGCTTCTGCAGCTGTTCCATTGCCTGGATAAGTGAATTCACTGCGGTCTTCGACAAAGTCCTTGCCGGTAAGAGTCTTGACGATATCCTTGGCCATTTCGACATATTCTCTGTATGGTTCGCTGACCGGATCTTCAGGACGATCGCTGGTAAGCTCAAAATCCATATCATCAAAGAACTTGTTTACAACACCGATATTGACACTGAATTTGTATTCGTATTCGTATTTTGGCGGGTTGAAACTGATCTCCTTGCCTTCAGCATCCTTATCCATGATCTCATCTCTGTCTTCATCGATATCGATCTTGATATCTCTGATCGCATCGAAACTGATCAGATCAGGGTTGGCATTGCGCCAGTTTGAGGAACTGCTTACCGCAAACTGCCTCTTGCCTTCATCAATATAAACCTTGTATCTCTTGCCGATGATCTTGGAAGGATTGAAGAATTTCAGCTGTTCTTCATTCTTGGCGCGGTATTCCAGCTGTTCCTTGATCGCCGCTACACTTGTGTGTCTTCTGCCGCTGAACCATGGCGAGAGCTTGGCTGCGCAATCCTTGCACATATTGCCGTCATCAAGTTTCTTGTTTCCCAAGAATTTAATCTCATTGCCACAGATATCACAGTATTTCTTATCAAATAAACCCATAAGTCCCCCTTCTATAAATTGTATATAACAGTATTCTTAATCTAATTATATACCAATACCATCAGCCTGAATTGACAAGTCTTTCTCTTATTTTTCTTCCGCAAGTAAGAATCTGTCTCTTCCTTTCTTCATCGCTTCGCCAAACACGATCGCAAAGCCTTTTCCGATGATCAAAACAGCTTCAGTCGACATATTTGCCTGATCAACTGCCTCCTGTAAAGAGATCATCCTTTCATTCAGAAAAGAATCCGTAGAAAGCACATAACAATCCTGTTCATGTTTCTCAATGAACTTTTCAAAAGCATTACCGGATACAAGATCATCATCTTTCATCACTACCTTTGAAAGGTCGATAAGTCCTGATGCCTGATGACAGAAACGGTCAATACCTCTGTACCTTTTCTTTTCATTTGTCAGTTCATGAAACAGTCTTTCCTGACGGCTTTTTCTGATGAAAGTTTTTATGAAATACTCTTCAGTTGAATTATCCATATTTTCTAAAATAACTATTCAAACAGCGCATCATGATATGCGGCAAGATCATCAAGCAGATCCTTCATCGCTGTTATTTCGCTTTCCTTTCTGGTCTCGATGTTCATGATCGGCCCGTCTTCATATTGAATGTAGATATCTATGAAATCAGCCTTATCTTCTTCGTTTTCATCAAAGTCTTCATTGAAGCCATAGAATCCATCACTGTGGCTGAAATAACTGAATTCATATCTGCGATAAAGATCATACTTATTCAGGATCTCGTCGATCTTCTGATAGTAGTCTTCAGGAATAGCGATCAGTCTGTCCTCAAGGCTCTTCTTATTCATATCATCATAGATATTTTTCTGGAGCATGAATTCCTGACCATCTTTCATCTCCTCCGGCATCACCTTGATCGGTCCGTATTCATAATAGATATCCTTCTCACAGATCCTGATATTTATCCTGACTAAAGGTTTTTCGATCTTTCGAGGATAGAGCGAATCATCGCCTTTTTCAGCAAACCACGCGGCAAAGACATCATAGAAAGCTGCAGTGTATTTATCGGAAGGATCATTGTTTTTGGTGAAGCTCAGTTTTTCTCCCGATTCATAAATCACTGACAGAGTCGAAGGATCAAACTCGGGAGGTAGTCCAGCCGTGATTCTGTAGTAGCCATTCTGTAAAACCAGTTCATATTTATCAATCACGCTCTGCAGATCATCAAGCAGTTTTCTGTCAGCTTCATAAGTTATGCCCAGTCTTTTTTCGCTTGCCTTCAGAATATCCTTTTCATCCTTCTTGATCTCAAACTCAAAGAAATGATCTTCATTCACATTCTTTCTTGTTTCATGATAGAAGTTGATACTGAACTCAGCTATATCTTTTGACTCGATCTTTTTTGGTGCGTTGGGATCGCTCTTGTCCGTAGTTCCTCCACTGACCGGTTCCTCTTTCTGACAGCCAAAAAGTGCTAACGTCAGGATCGTCGATAACATTGTGATCATAATAAGTTTTCCTTTTTTTATCTTCATAAAAAAGAATATCTCCAAAAACAGCTACATGAATTTATCCAGCTGCTCGTCAACTTCAGCTTTTCTCTTGACCTTTGGATCTTTCAACAGATCGCCTCTGGCCATGACCATCTTCACAGTTCTCAAGGTATGAAGATCTTCCAGAGGATTGTCCTTTACAACGATCAGATCCGCATCCTTGCCTTTTTCTATCGAACCGGTCACATCATCGACCCCCGCCAGTCTGGCATTATTCAAAGTAGCTGAATATAAAGCATATTGATTTGATACACCGACGTATTTATGGAAATATACCAGCTCTCTCCAGAAGTCATACTGCGAGACCCATGGACAGCCAACGTCGTTGCCTAAAGCGACCGGGATATCGTTTTCGATACAGGTCTTTGAACATTCAACGATACCTTCAAAGACGACGTTTCCGTTATACTGTTCGACTTCCGAAGCGTTGGAGATGCTTCGATCAAACAGCGCATAAGGAAGAGCCGGTGAGATAGTCGTCGTCACAAAGGCATTCTTCTTCTTGAAAAGCTCGATCATATGTTCATCAAGAACAGCACCGTGTTCGATGGAATCGACACCATTTTCAAGTGCAGCTCTTACACCTTCGCTTGATTCTACATGGGCTGCCACGATATATCCAAGACTATGGGCATAGTCACATACTTCTTTTATCATTTCAGGATCCATCTTCATCTGTCCCGGTACGCCTTTTTCTTTGGCATCCATTACACCACCCGTGATCATCAGTTTGATAAAATCGGCCTTCTTATCTTTCAGATGGTCAACATGTTTCTTGGCTTCTTCGATACTGCGGGCAGTTATCGCAACCGAACCGGCCATGTGTCCATGCGGAACGGATATGCCTTCATTCGAACAGATGATCCTTGGACCGGCGATCTTTCCTTCGTTGATCTCATCTCTGATCTTTGAATCAAGATCTTTTAGACCACCAACAGTTCTGATCGTCGTAACACCGCTGTTCAATTCAATGGAGGCGTATTCTCTGACCAGATAATATGCGACTCTGGCACTGATCGGATTGGAGAAGATCAGATTGACCAGTTTGGTATTGTCCCGCTGTTTTTTCTGCGGCTTGCCATTGCCGGCCAGATGGACATGCATATTGATAAGGCCAGGAAGCAGATACTGACCCTGAAGATCAATGACTTCATAACTACTTAGATCATGGCCCTTATCGACGATATCTTCGATCTTCTTGCCATTTACCAGGACGATCTTGTCTTTCATTGCCTCCATATCCCTGGTGCCATCAAGAATATACCCGTTAACAAATGCGTATTTCATAAATTGTTCCCCCGCTATTATTTTGATAAAACTTATATGCTCAATATTATATTAATGTATTTTGACCTAAATATCAGCCCAATAAATATTCAGTATATAGCCTTTTATCTTCAAGAAGTGCCATAAAAAAAACGAAGTAAAAAGATCTGAACGGAAAACATCGGCAACTGACACGTTTATTTTCTCTATCGTATAATTTAAGTGGAACAGTTTATGTTCCCTAAACCGATAATAAGAGGAGGTTATTTTCAATGAAAAAGATTACTGTATTATTATTGGCATTACTGATGGGTCTGACTCTTTCTGCCTGCACAGGCAAGAAGGAAGAAGTCATCGGCAATGGCAAAAACAAAGTCATGATCAAAGTCGTAGACAATAACGGTGAAGAAAAGAACTATAATCTGGCTACTGATGCCGGCACGGTATATGATGTTCTGAACGAACTTTCAGCAGATAAGAGTGCCAATTTCACATTTGACACGATGGATATCGGCGGCTACAAAGTCGTCAAAACCATCAATGGTATCGAGACATCGCTTGATCAGGGCACATACTGGGATTTCTGTGTCCGTGGCGAATCAGTAAACAGAACAGTGGAAAACGTTCCGGTCGAAGATGGCGTCCTGTATTCATTCATCTATACCGCTGAAAAAACCGATACAAAGGTCGGCGGCTGGGAAGGTGTTGATGGATATACTCAGCTGTTAGGCGAAGAAGAAAAACAGATATTTGAAAAAGCTATCGAAGGTCTGGTAGGCGTTGGCTATACACCGATCCAGGTCATCGCTACCCAGGTCGTAAATGGTACAAACTACGCCTATCTGGCTCAGGGTACGACCGTCACAGCCAACCCGAAGAAATCATTCTATATCGTCAAGATCAACAAGAATACCAAAGGCGATGTTGAATTGCTTTCGGCAATTGAGATCGAACCTGACTATGTCCTGACTACCGGCGAAGAAAATCAGCATCTGTTCGGCGGTTGGACTGCCACAACTACAGGCAAGGCAGGCATGTTCTCAGATGAAGCTGCTCAGACATCATTTGAAAAAGCCATGGAAAGCTATACCGGTATGAAGTTCAATCCGATCGTACTGGTCGCAAAACAGGTCGTAAATGGTACCAACTACATTGGCATTGTAAGAGGTGAAACTGTCACTCAGAATCCTGTTACCAACATCTATGTAGTTCAATGGTATGCAGATCTTGAAGGCAACGCCAAAATCGAAAACGCATCATTGCTCAACCTGGCCTATTATCTTGATGCCAAGTAAGCTATAATCATGCAAACAGCTATCCAAAACCGGATAGCTGTTTTTTTTATTCTTTTGTTTTTTGTTTAATTATCCTTCAGCTTTTCAAGATTTCTTTTTGCTTCAGGATTGTTGATAGTGATCCTGGAAAGAATATCGCAATCATTCATTTTGTCGCATGAAGCGCATGTTTCGACATCGTTTTTCATGGCACATTTGCGGATCTCACAGAGCTGATCACAGAAGAAAGTCTTCTTTCCGTCAAAACGGCATCCCTGACAGTTGATCTGTTCCGGAAAGATCTTGGTCTGATTCAATTCACTCCACAGTTTTGCTGTCTTTTCACGCAGTTCATCATCGTTGTTTACTGTTGCCAGATAAGCATCACATTTAAAACAATCTATGCCGCAATAGCCGATGTTTCTGTTGTCTTTTATGAATAAATGTTTCTTTATATTTTCATAGTCCCTGTTTTCACACCAGTAGATCGTATTCTCATCAATATCAAATACCATTGATACGACCGTCGGACATATTTCCTGAGATACAGCTTTCAGTACCTCAAAGCAGTCAGCTACCGCAAAATCATCGCCTGCCTTTTTCAGCATCTCTTCTGCCTTTTCATAGCGATCAAGGCCCATCCAAGGATGTTTTTCACTGTCTCCTTTAAAAGGCGAAAAATTGGTCAGGATTTTATACTCCGGTCTTTCATAATATTTGAATCCCTGTCCCGGAATTATATGCAGGACATTGCCGTCCTTATCCGACAGAGCTCCCATGAAAGTCATACCAGGAACACTGCAGACTGGATTGTTTTCAACGTATTCCTTTATCTGTTTCAAAGTCTTTTTCTTGAGCAGCAGATCGATATCGAGGTTTATGATACTGATTTCATCTGAGATGGGATCGCTTCTTTGATCAAAGGGCCAGCAGGTAGGCATGCCAACAAAATCACCTCGGCTGTTACCGCCAAACAAAGGCATCCAGCCTTCTTTGGCATCGCTTATCTCGATGTAGACACCATCGTCATTCTCATTGATCCGATATTCCATATCCAGAATATCCAGATTCCAGCCAATGATCGTCTTCTTCTTATTGACTACGATACTTGTACACATATTTTTCTCCTATACTTCTTCTTTCCTTACGAATGTAATATACAGGATGATCGCCAATACCCAGGCAAAGATGATCGTAAAGATTCCTGTTTCCGAAACAAAATACATCCTGTCTTCACCGCGGGTTATGACATCGAGTATGCTCTGATCAAGATTGTTGTGCGCGGCATGTAAGACGACTGCCGGCCATACGCTTTTACTTTTATAAGCCAGAAGTCCGGCAATGATACCGATCGGAAGGATGCACAGTATGAATGCCGGTATCCTGTAGATCATTGCTGTCTCAGCCATATATCCGCCGAATATCAGTAACGGTAAATGCCACAAAGCCCAGAACAGTCCGGTAAAAAGCAACGTCTTTTTTAATCCGATCCTTTCAATGAAAGAAGGGGCCATGAAACCTCTCCAGCCTATCTCTTCACCGGCAGCCGAAAGCATGTTTATAACCGTGCCCAGAAGCATTACCGGCAAACAGTCTGCCAATATCAGATTCAGAGCTACGCCATGATAGGCAAAGTTGTCCGGATGCATCATCCAGTAGATCATGTAAGGTATCAGAAGATATGTGACAGGAATGATAAAACCAAGCAGTATGTATTTAATGTGACAAAACCTCAATCCCAGATCACTTAAATGCTTTTTCAGAGTAAATTTCTCACCCTTCTGTTTCATCGAAACGATATTCGCAATATTGGCGCATAGAGCAGGAACCCACATCAGTATCAGAACCAGATAACCGATTCCGCTCAATATAAATATCGTCTCTACTATCAAAGACAGTACTGTAACCAGTATCATATAAAGTTTTACTGATTCATCGCTCCATTTTCTGTTTTCTTTAATCATTCTCTTCTTCCTTTCATCTTTACTCTCTGTAGAGTTCACATATATGTATCAGATGTTCCCTGATCGCCTTCAATACATCTTTAAGACATTCAGGTTCCCGATCAGCTTCAGCTATATACAGTACACATGGAGCAATGATCTCCATGGCGACAAACGACGGATCATCTTTTCTGATGAGCTTCTTTTCCATCATGCCTTCAGCTATCCTGGTATACATTTTGAGAAGTCCATCGATCTGATGCCTGGTCGTTATCTTAGCCAGTCTTTTATTTCGAAACTGTTCCTTGACCAGAAAGATCCGCATTTTTCTGATCATCGGATCACTCGCGGTAAATGTGACACTGTTCATGGCAGTTTCAATGAATTCTTCAATACTGCCAGGTATCTTCACATTATCGGCTGAACCGAAGTTCTCATCGTATCTTTTCTCAGCGATATCCAGCAGAGTATTGAGGATATCCTCCTTGCCCTTGAAGTGTTTATATAAAGATGGAGCCTTGATGCCTACAAGTTCAGCAATCTGTTCCATGCTGGTACCGTCATATCCATTCTGTGAAAAAAGGCCTAGTGCTTCTTCCAGTATTCTTTCCTTGGTTGTCATAAAACCTCCTTAGGCTAATGATCATTAGCCTAATTGTAAAATGTCAGATAACAGTCTGTCAATAATATTGCCAATATAAAAAAGACAGATATCTAACATCATATCTGTCTGAATGATTATATCTTATTTACTGTCTGAGATCTTCCGGAACTGTACCTTCTTTGACCTCTATTGTGTAAGTGATGCCAAGTTCTTCAGCCCACTGGATATACTGCTTCACCTGTTTGTCGTTCAGCATGTCTGACGAGATCAGACCTTTTTGATCGATCATATCGTTGACAAACAGTCTGGTATAAAGGAAGGCGCCCTGGCCGGTCAGATACATCTCCCCGGTCATCTTAGCCTTTTCGTATGATTCGACAAGGCCCGGGGCATTAAGGTGAAGTTCGACCACGACATCCTTTCCGTCTTTTTTGCCATAGGCCTCAATGACAAAGGCTCCGCCGTCAGCTATCAGCCCTTCATCAATGATTGCCTTGATCTCTTCAGGATCCTTAGGAGCCAAAGGCACATGTCTGAGAACCAGTTCATGCGGAACAATCTTCTGCCCGTTGATTTCCTCTTCCTTATAGCTTAACAGGCCAGCACGATAGAGCGGTTCAGAGAATTCGATACCTACACCGCCATATTTGAAATAGGCGTTCCTGCAGCCTTTGAAATACTTTTCGGCGTTGAATGCCACATAGACCGGTTCATCATGAGCGTGCTCACACATCATGACGGGATGCATATCATACTCCGGCCATTTCCTGTAAATCTTATGACTGAAAGGTCTGGTGCGCACGATTTTTCCGTCCTTATAGGCAAAGGCATCTTCCTGCATGTCGGCTAAAGCCACATCCGTGCTCCACCAGAACGGCAGAAAGCGTTTTGCTTCAACGCCTTCATAGACCATCATGTTTATGGTGTCGCACTCATCAAGTTCTTTCATGCATCTTCTGGCCATCACGCACATTACTCCCGGAGCTGATCCTGTGCCGATTATCGCGGTTGTTTTGTTTTTCGCAAAGACCTTGCCATAGTTTTCATACATATACCTGATACCGGCGACCCAGCGATCGTAACGGTCAATATTCATGACTTCCGGAATGCTTTCAGCTGCCGCGAGATCCTGATAACAGCAGCCCAGATCCATGGCCGCTTTCAGCATGTTGGCGCCAAACTGCAAAGGCATGACGTTTATCAGAAGTTCGCAGCCTCTGGCAGCTTCCTTGATCTCTTCAAGATTCTGGGCGTTCACTTTCTTAGGTGTGCCTTTTTTCATCATCCTGCAAACAGCTTTCGCCGCATCAAGATCATAATCGGCACAGACTATTTCCTCTATATTCGGTTCTTCATCAAGTTTTCGACATATTGTAGAGCCTTGTACTCCACATCCGCATACCATAACCTTTTTCATACAAAACCCCTCTTTTTACAATACGTAAATAATTATACTCTTGTGAAAAACAGCTGAATAAACATTTTTAGATAGTATTATTAACATAAAAATAAAAGATCATCGAACAGATGATCAGGTTATCTTATATGGTCCGGGCTAAGGGACTCGAACCCCCACGGTCGCCCACTAGATTCTAAGTCTAGCGCGTCTACCAGTTCCGCCAAGCCCGGAATTGCTAATTAATAATAATATAAATAACTAGAAAAAGCAAACCATAACCTATATAATAAGTAAGTATGATTTTAACAGTAGATTTAGGAAATACCAGTACCAAATTAGGTTTATTTGATGGCGATACACTCAAATCCTTTGCATGCATAGACGGCATCAGTGATAATCACCGTTCCCTTTTCTTATCTTTCATCTATAAGGCAAACATAAGAGAAGATGCGATCGACAAGGCTATCCTGTCATGTGTTGTTCCGCGCGTATATGATGATGCTTTCGATGCCCTGGCATCAATCGTTGGTGAAAGAAACCTCATTGATATCAATCCGCACCGTTATTACGGCATCAAGCTCGTAATGCCTAACCATGAAGATACAGGTGATGATCTGATTGCGATGTGCTCCTATGCCTATAACCTTTATCATCGTGAATGCCTGATCGTCTCTATGGGCACGGCTACAGTTATCTGCCATGTTACAGATGACGGCGAATTCAAACACTGCATAATTGCACCAGGTTTCTCTAAGGTATCGGAAACTCTCTGGAAGAATGCGGCACAGCTGCCGGAATTCACAATGAAACACGTAGACACCTTCCTGGCCGATAACACGGTCGATGCCATGAATGTCGGCATCTATCAGGGCTATATCGGCATGCTTAAGTATCTGATCTATGGTATCAGCAAAGAACTTGGAAAAAAGGATATCTATATCATCGGCTGCGGAGGTCTTGGCAAACTGGTTGCTCCTTACATTGGTGTATTCAACGAATACGATCCGGACTTTGTCACTAAAGGCTTGAATTATATAGCTCAAAGGTATTCAAATGACTAGGATCATCTTGGCTTCCAAATCTCCACGAAGAAAAGAACTTCTGGAAATGCTCAGAATCCCTTTTGAGATCATTGTTTCCGAAGTTGATGAACAGATCAATTATAAAAACGATCTTGTCAAGGAGATCGAAAAACTGTCTTATCAGAAAGCTGAAGCGGTCTACAGGAATCATGATGATGCCTTGGTTATCGGAGCGGATACGATCGTCAAGATCGGCAATGATGTCTTAGGCAAACCGAAATCTTTTGAACAGGCAAGAAAGATGCTGCAAGAGCTTTCTGACAATACTCATGAAGTCGTGACTGGCGTCACTATCATGTATCAGGGCAAGGTCGAAACATTCTCTTCGATTGCACAGGTAACATTCTATCCTCTAAGCGATAAAGAAATCGATGATTATATCGCAACCAATGAGCCGATGGATAAAGCCGGAGCCTATGCAATCCAGGGTGATGCAGCCAAATTTATCAAATCGATAAACGGTGATTATTATACGATTGTTGGATTACCTGTCGCAGAACTCTATCATCGTTTGAAAAAATATAGTATCATATAGATACACGCCGACATAGTATAGTGGTAATACGCATCCATGGTAAGGATGAATCCCGTGTTCAATTCACGGTGTCGGCACCACTTTTATAGCTCAGTCCCAAATTAGATGATAAAATGGGACTTTTTTAATACATCAGTTTATTATTCTGTCTCTCATTGCCAACTTCATTGCCAACTTTTAGTTATTTTTCATTTTCAGTAAGCATATTTTTCTTTGTGTATAAACTGTCAAATTATCATACTCTTCTTTTGGCATGCACGCCACATTCCGTGAAGTATAGTTTATCTGATACACTCAGCACTTCTTGCAGCGATAGACTCTTCCGCATATAAAAAGAATCTATTTTCCTGAAATAGATTCTTGAAAACTCTCTGATGCCTTAGGGGCTATGAATACAAACTCTTTGCCCCTTTCGGCCTGTTATATATGACCTTAAATAAGATATTAATTATCTGTCTTTATCAGTAAAGGGAATCAGCAGGCATGCCGACATTCACCAGCCATATCGTCCTGTATGTTGAATCTGTGTCCCATTCATTGTCAGTCACGTTTCCGACATTGCTGACAAGATGGCTCTTGGAATGAACATTTCCGCCGATGTCTATTCTTACGGCTTTGACAGAGCCGTCCCTGATCGCAATCGTGAATCCTGAATTATCAAGATTGACGTCACGCAACATGTACTCGACCTTTCTTATTTCTGTTCCGTATTCATTGTCGGTCTTTTCATTCACCTGGGCAGAAATATGCGACGGAGCTATATCGATCCTTCCAATGATGTCTCCGTCACCGCCGTTATACTCTTCATATAACGTTCCGGTCAGATCAAAGCCATCCCTTGTGTAGGTGATAACAGTCTTTCCTTCGGAACTCTTCCATTCCTCATTGTAATTTAAGTTTTCAATGTGGATGTGGATCTGATCTCCATTGATTGAATAATAGTTTCCTGAAGGCTGCGCGTTCTGCGACAGCGGCTTATACTCGGCATCATGATAGTCATAGTACTCAAATCCGCTGAAACCGTCACCTGCCAGTGGCAGTATCTCTGAGATGTTTGTCTCAACATAAGGAGTGCCGTTACCGTTATCTTCCTTTTCCTCAAATTCAATGGTTATCTCTGAAGGATCGGATTCAACTCCGTAATACCGCTCTCCTTTTTCATCCTTGACGTATTCACATACGGTGACCGTTACCTTGACGTTCTTCTTCTTTTCGCCTTTCTTATAGAGGAAATCAGCTATGTCCGTCTTAAGGATGTTGATGTACTTTCCGGTAGGGTCGTTGGTGTAATGCTTGGTCATGACCTTGCCATCAGGGAACTTCACCTTTATCTCAAAGCCGTCAATCACCTTGTTTGCCGCTTCATTCTTGACTTTCGGATATTCCAGGGATATCTCCAGATAATCCTGGCTCAGTTTGGGCTTTTCACTCTTGTCAAAAGCATAGAAAGTATATCCTTTAGGCAGGCTCGTATTATAGGAGAAGTATTTGTATATCTCCAGTACTATATGATACTTTTCCTGGATGGTCTTTGCCTGGTAACCATAGGCATAGTATCCTTCAGGTATCTCAACATGTTCATCCGTCAGAAGGAGTTTAAATGCTGAGTTAGTCCACGGTTCAACAATGATCAGATAAGGCATCTCCTGTTTGGCATTATCCTGGCCGAATCCTCTCATGACCATTTTATAGTTGCCGTCATAATTCAGTTTAATATCAAGCTGTTTGCCGGCAATGGCCTTAGTGGCGGGAACCAGAACCGAAGTTAACTTCTGGTCATACCACTGATCATCTATTTTTTCTGCATTTGCCGTAATGTAATCTTCCCACAACTGACCTAAGTCCTCCTGTTTGATTTCGAAAGACTTGCACAAGATATCCGCAATGTCAGGTTTAGTGAAATATGGTCTTAGGTCCATTAAGGTCTTGCCGGTTATTTCCTTGTTTTTGACCTTCATAATGTATTCCGCAAAGTCAGCGAGGTTATAACCCTGACCTATCTGAACGTTCTTGTCCTCATAATCCACATTCATCGGGATCGCAAGACTTCCCCAGTAATCTGTCGGAGTCAGGGAAGGGTTGGTAGTGATGTAGCCTTTCTTCTTGTAGAATTCAAAGGCATCCCTTTCCACGATCGGAGCCCCTAGCTCATCAAATTTGGTCAGGTCAGTATCATATTTGAGATCGCCGACACCAGCTCCGATCGAACGATACCTGTTCTGGCACAGGTGGAACAGTTCATGGGTTATGGTAAGCAGGTAGTCATCCCTTGTCTCCTTATCTCCGGAAATCAAAGAAGCAGGCCTGAGGATGATATAGCCTTGGGAGAAGTTTCTGTTTGTTGCTTCGCCTAAAGGACCGGCATTCTTCTGACACTTGAACTCGACCTTGTATAAAGGAAGATGGACCTGTGTCTCTATTGCCAGATAGGCATAGGCAATGTCGATGCACCTCTTGGTGTAGGTGATGATCTCAGGTTCCTCAATTGATTTCTTCAGTTCATTCAGTTCCTTGTTGGCCTTGAGTTTCTGATCAAGCATTCCTGCCAGCTTGGCATTGTTCTCACAGATCTGTTTAATACTGGCATTCTTGTCACCTATCTCTGTTCCTCCTGACTTGAGGTACTGCTGGTAAGCATCATTAAAGCATTCAACTTCAAGTTCTGCTATGCGGTAATACTTATCCACCAGCTTTGGTTCTATATCTTCGATGGCATACTGGATGACATAGGAACCGAAACTGTTCTGGCTGTCAAACTCCAGCATCTGCTTGTTTCTGTCCTTAAAGTACTTATTGGCTTCATGGTTCTCGAAACCCTGGAACATCTTGAGACCAAGTACTCCCACCAGGGTAAACAGTCCTATTGAAAGGACGATGCTGCTGTTCTGGTTGGTGCGGAAATAAGCCTTGTTCCCCTCAACCTTAACGTCATATTCCATCAGGTTGTCATTGCCGTCAATACGGAAGGCTGTTATGTTTGGATACATGGATTCATCTATCCCCAGTGTATCCAGATCTATGGTCAGATCAAGATAGCCGGGAATTGTGGCATCAGGTTCAAGGCCGGCATCGATGTCCCAAGCCTTGAGCATCAGATAATCGTTATCCACCATTTCCAAACCTATTTCGTCTATTCTCTCGTCTTTTCCCTCTATGGCTTCCATCTTCAGAACAGTTCCTTCATAAAGAGAATTCTCAGGAGCCTTTATCCATACACCTTCGCAGGGGGAATAATCAAGAGCTTCACTCTTTCCTTCAAATGAATTGACATTATCCGCAGAATCTGCTTTCCCGCCTAACAACCAGTCCTCATAATTGCTTGTACCTGTATTGTCGCCGACGCCTGCATTATATTCATAACCGCCACCGGGTTTATCTGTTCCGCAGGAAGTTAACAGACATAAAAGTACCAGTAAAATAACTGTTTTTCTTAATGTTTTAATAATACTGAGCTGTTTCATGCTTATCTCCTTTTAATTCCAGAACGGACTGCCGAAGACGACCGATGCGCTGCCTTCATATGTTTCATCTGCCTGATTACCCAGAGTCCTGTCTGCCGTATAATACAGCATAACTATTACCTTGACAGGTTTCCCGTCTTCCATGAAGATTTCGAAGAGTGATTTTTCCTTATCAATGCGATCTATTTATCAATTGATGATTTATCAACTTCTATGATCGGTCTGATACTGTAATCGGCAAATCCTTCAGGAATCACTTCATAGAATGTACCGTCATTTCCTACGATCCAGACCATAGCGCTCCCACCACTTTTTCTTGCAGATGGAATTATCGTCCAGGTATAGTATCCGTTGGCAATTACCTTGTAGTAATCTGTAGAACTACAGTCAATAGCGGAAACTTCTTCAGAGTCATTCACTTCTACTTTGCATCCAAGATCTTCAAACACTTTATAATCCCATAAACCGATACTCAGTACTTTAATATTTAGTATTCTTTCGATTATGTCTTTAAGATCGCCTTCCATAAGCTTTCTTGTCTCAGAGTTTTCATATCTGTTTGAATCATCCATATCAAAAGGCATGATCTCATTGTTTGCAGCAACATCAGGAGTATAAAACAGTTCGTCACATGTATTATCGGTCAATACTAGTGGATTTATGTCATAGCGGGACATGAGTTTTATTGACTTCTGCTTTTCAGGACAGTCTTCCAGAACATACCATACCGTGCCTGAAATCTTTACGAGGTCTCCTTTGACATAGTTTTTTATAACTTCCGGTTCCTGAGGTTTGTCTTCAATTACCGGTTCAGTTTCTTCATCTTTCTTTCTACAGCCATATAAAAACAATGATATCGTCAAAAAGATCATCAAACAGATCAGGATCTTTTTCTTCATCTTCAAGTCCTCCGTAATAGATATTTTCATAATAACATAAATCAATATAACCATGTCCTAAACCACAATGTTATTAATTGACCCTAAATAATACAATAGAATTCTCTACAGATAAAATTATGTCTACAGATAATTATTTAAACGTAAGTAGTGCATCAAAATGATGAACCCTAGACATGTATCGTTAAAATACAGTTTTCTAACAAAACACCTATAATATAATTAGATACTGTATATCAATAGGAGGAAATAAACACATGATTGACAGAAAAGAGCTTAAAGCAAGAGGCAAAGCTGCTTTCATGGCCAACTACTGGAGATGTGTCGTAGTAGCTCTGATAGTGATGCTTATAACAGGCGCAACAGTCGGCTCTTCAGCCAAGGCCACTACCAATAGCGCAACCGAGGCAACCGAAACCGAAAGCATAACTGAACTCTCTGAAGCCGCAAAGGCCAACCCTGAAGTCGTAGCGATCGTTCTCGGCGTTATCTTCACTATCGTTGTGATCATTATTATCGTTTCATCAGTTGCAGATGCCTTCGTTACTAATCCTTTAGAAATGGGCTGCCGTTCATTCTTCTTAAAGAACTCTGATGATCCAAACACCAGTCTTGATGAAATCAAAAACGGTTTCCAGCCTGACTACATGAGAAATGTCAAGGCACTGTTCTTAAAAGATTTATACATCTTCTTATGGACACTGTTACTGATCGTTCCAGGTATCATTAAGTCTTATGCCTACTCATTAGTTCCTTACATCCTTGCGGAAGATCCTGATATCTCGCCAAAAGATGCACTGAAGAAATCAGAAGAAATGATGATGGGCCACAAGAAGGAAGCCTTCATATTGGATCTTTCATTCATTCCTTGGGGCTTGCTGGCTGCAGCTACTTTAGGTATTGCGCAGGTCTTCTATGTAGGACCGTATGTAAAGGCTACTGATGCCGAACTGTACAAGGCGATCAAAATAGCTAATGAAGATGTTCCTGAAGGATTCGCTGAAGGATTGAAAGAAGTATTATAAGTACGAAAAAACATACCTTACATGGTATGATTCGGATTGTTGACAAACGGATATATGGTAATAGTATATCCGTTTTTCATTTAGTTTTTTTGTTTCCGTCACAAATTTAAAGTTCATAAATGAATTAATTACTTTAAATATTTATTGCAATAACATAATTGATAGTTAATCGGAACTAATAAAAATGATGTAAAAGTCATTCCGTGCTAATATTGTCTTATATGAAAAAGATATTAAACAAAATAAAGAAAACAGTATCCGCAGTCATGAATAAGATCGTTGACTGTATAGTACCGACTATGCCGATAATGATCGGAGTCGGTATGCTTAAGGTTGCATTGATTATTGCCGGACCATTAGTGCTCAAAATCCTAAGCTATGAATCAGATACTTATACCGTACTGTCATTTGTAGCTGATGCAGGCTATTACTTCATGCCGATATACATTGCAGTTTCATCTGCCGATGCCTTCAAGACCAATCGTTTCCTCGCTGCCTTATGCGGAGCCATGCTTCTATCGCCTGTCTTTGTATCACTGATAGAAAGCGGAAGATCGTTATCCGTCTTTGGCATTCCTATCACTTCTACGACTTATGGCAATCAGGTCATATCTTCAATCATCATCGTCTGGATCATGTCCTATGTCGTAAGTTTTCTTGAAAAGTATCTCAACGAAAACCTCAAACCGATCCTACTTCCTTTAACAACGATTATCATTATGGTTCCGATCTCCTTCTGTCTGATCGGCCCGTTAGGTGTCTGGGTAGGAAATGGCCTTGTGAAACTGATTATGGCCTTAAAGGATCTTGGTCCTGTAGGCAACGGCATCATGTGTGCAATCATTCCTTATATAACAATCGCCGGACTTGGCGGAGCCAATCTTTCGGCTATGCTTCTTTTGGCTTCCACCGGAGTTGATCCGATCCTGTTTTTTGCCAATGTCCTGTACAACAACATCCTGGGCTTTGTAACTCTTGCTTTATATGTAAGAGATCGAAACAGTGAAACACTTGCCGCAGCAATCACTGCTTCACTTGGCGGAACAAGTGAACCGGCAATCTTCGGCATCGTTATGAAAGATCTGAAAGCCTTGCTTTCATTAAGTGCCGGAGGCTTTATCGGCGGACTCTATGCCGGACTTAAAGGCGTCAAATCATATGCCATGGCTTCATTTGGAACCTTCGGCATTCTAACTACGATCGGTCCTGATTCTTCGATCGTAGATGCGGCAGTAGCTATGATCCTGGGATGCGCCAGCGGTTTCATCTTCTGTTATCTGTCCCATCGTCAAAAGAAAACAGCTCGCTGAGCTGTTTTTTAGTATTTGGAACCAAATCTTTCCAAAAGCCTCTTCATGGCTTCTTCTTCGGAGATCTCTTTCTCTACCGGTTTTTCCTTATTCTGCTTTTCCTTGCTGTAAGGACGGTTATGAGCTTTCTTGAGAGATCTTTCCTTTTTCATTTCATCTCTTCTGGCGAGTTCATCCAATGGAAGCAATGATAACTGAACTCTCTGTTTGACTTCATCAACATCATAGACATAGACCTTGACGATATCAGAGACAGATACGACTTCACTTGGATGATTTACTCTGTTCATAGACATTCTGGAGATATGAACCAGTCCATCATCATGCAGACCGATATCAACGAACGCACCGAAGTCGACAACATTTCTTACTGTTCCGGATAATTCATCACCCTTCTTGAGATCCTTGAGTTCCAGGACATTTGATTTAAGAATTGCACCGTCAAACTGATCACGATAGTCTCTTAACGGAGCCTTAATGCAGTCCTTTATATCGTTGATCGTATATTCATCGGCAGACAGCTTCTTTATCTCTTCTTCGTTGAAAGTAATATCCGGATCACCCAATTTAGTGATATTGGAAACCTTCATGATCTGCTTGGCAAGATCATATGATTCAGGGTGGATGTTGGTTGCATCCAGCGGTTCTTCACCATCGATGATCCTTAAGAATCCCGCACACTGTTCAAAGGCTTTAGCACCCAGTTTCTTGACTTTAAGAAGCTGCTGTCTGTTGGTAAACTTGCCGTTTTCATTGCGGTAGTTGATGATCTCGGCTGCGATGCCTTTATTAAGACCGGATATATGCTGTAATAGTTCTACTGAAGCGGTATTGACATCGGCGCCGACTCTGTTTACGACTTTCATGATCGCTTCATCAAGTCTTTCATTCAAAGCCTTTTCCGGAAGATCATGCTGATACTGTCCGACACCGATCGATTTAGGATCGATCTTGATCAGTTCAGCAAGCGGATCCAGAAGTCTTCTGCCGATCGATACAGCTGATCTTTCTTCAACAGCCAGATCAGGGAATTCCTTACGGGCTTCTTCCTGAGCTGACCAGACAGAAGCGCCGGCTTCCGACACGATCGCATATTCAACCTGAAGATCATTTTCCTTGATCAGTTCAGCAACCAGTTTTTCTGATTCTCTTGAAGCGGTGCCGTTACCGATAGCCACGATCTTGACGGCATACTTTTTGATCATTTCAAGGAGCTTTTTCTTACTCTTTTCGATCTCACCGTCTTTTCTGAACGGATAGACCTTGTCTACTGTCAGCATCTTGCCTGTTTCATCAAGAACGGCCAGTTTGCAGCCGTTATAGTAGCCGGGGTCAAAGCCCAGTACGACTCTGCCCTTTAACGGAGCCTGAGAAAGCAGTTTTTCCAGATTCAGGGAGAATACTTCGATCGAAGTATTGTGAGCCTTCTCGGAAAGATCGCTTCTGATCTCGTTTTCAATCGAAGGCATCAGCAGTCTGTTGATACCGTCATCAATCGCATCAATCAGATATGATTCAAGATTGCTCTGTTTATTCTTGAGATAGAATTCATGTGCCAGCTGCTTGATATGTTCAAGATCATAAGACATGGATACACTGATGACCTTTTCCTTTTCAGCTCTATCGATCGCCATAACTCTGTGATCAGCGATATTGGAGATCTTTTCGGAATAGTCATAGTACATTTCATAGACTTTCTTCTCATCGACAGCATCTTTCTTGATATTGGTGACAATGGCTCCCGCCTTGACGATCAGATCCGTGAATTTCCATCTCAGGTTGGCGTTATCGGAAACATTCTCCGCAACGATATCCTTGGCACCCTGAATAGCTTCATTTACATCCTTGACGTTCTCATTGATGTATTTTTCTGCTTCCTTTTCAAGATCGCCGTTTTCTGGCAAGGACAATAAATAGACACTCAATGGTTCAAGACCATTCTTGATCGCAATACCGGCTCTGGTCTTTTTCTTCTGCTTATATGGCTTGTAAAGATCTTCGACCTGTGACAGTTTTGTACAGTCATTGATCTGTTTTCTGAGTTCTTCAGTCATCTTGCCCTGTGTTTCGATGAGGTTGATGACACTTTCCTTTCTTTCAGCCAGATTGAGTTCATATTTATACTGTTTTTCAATAAACAGGATAGCTTCTTCATCAAGAGCTCCGGTAGCTTCCTTACGATATCTGGCAATAAAAGGAACTGTATCTCCTTCCTGCAGCATCTTTAAGACTGTTTCTACCTGTTTAACTGAGATCTTAAGTTCATCAGCTATACTTTTAATAATGTTTTCATTCATATTCAAAACACCTCACAATGAATGATTTTACCATTTTACTAACTTATTTCCAAATATTAGAATAATAACAGTTCAATGACTGCAAACTGAGAGAAAAACTAATTGAAGCAGGTCACGATATCCCTGAAAAAGATATCATCCCGGTCGGTGCGACAGTCGGAGCCCATATCGGCCCTTATGCCTGCGCTGTAGCTTATGTAAAAGTCTAAAAAGATCTCCTGTACGGAGATCTTTTCTATTGAGATATATCTTCTTCCATCAAGGCAATTACATTGCGGATCTTTTTAAGACTTATATTGGCTTTCTCGATCTTCATCATCGTGCGATATTTCTGCTCATTCGGATACATCTTGGCCAAGAGATAGGCATTGTAGAATCTTCCGAAAGCCTCATATTCAGAAACATCGACATACGGTTTTTCTTCGACCAGTTCGTTTTTCAGAGTATGCAGATAGATCTTGTAGTACTCGCCATTGTCAAACCAGTCATTGAAGACACTTAGGCCATAGCTGCGGTTCTGGAAATTCATTTCCCGTTTGATCTCTCTGACCAGCAGGAAGGAATTTATTACCAGAACGATCATGAAGAAGACGATCAGTACTCTGACCAATCTTGACAGCAGACTATTCTTCATTGTTGAGCCTCCTTGTTGCCAGTACCACAAGTTCGGCAGAACTCATGTCATCGATGGCGGCTATATCTTCATCGGTGAAATTTAGGAAGGTCTTAAGGATAAGCTCTATCCGATCGTTCAGCTCATTCAAATATCCTTTGAATCTTACTTTTTCTATACGCTTAACTTCATACTTATAGTCATCATAATAATCTTTGATGGCTTCACAGGTCTTAACCAGTGGATCAGTATAATACTCCGCATCATAGCGATAATCGCTCATGAAATCAAGGATCCTGGTGTAGTTTGAACACATATTGAAGAATGGATAGTAATCCTCAAAATCGGAATAGCGCAGATCATAGTGATCGATGAACTCATAAAGCTCAGCATACTTTCCTTCTTCAAGGAATTCATCCAGTCTGGCATTGATATCTTCGATCGAATACTTCCTGGCACTTATTCTTCCCGCAAACTCATAGGCTGCGCCATGAAGCGGAAGCATGACAAGATTGGCCAATAGAACAATGACCAGAACGATGAGCGGACCGTACGATCTTCTTGAACGGAATACTTCTTCACTAACTTCCTTCTGGGCATTACGGTAGGTCTTTTCTAAAGATTTAAGTTTCTTGATATGTTCGATAGCTTCCCTGTTTTCCGTGCCGCAGTATGGACATGTGGCCTGATCAAGACTCAAAGGAGCTCCACAGTTCTTACAGTTAACCATTATCTGCCTCCTTCATCCTGTCTCTTAGTTCATAGGAATGTATATAACCGTAATCATCCTTCAGGGAATCATAGATCTCAGCCATCTCTTCTTCACTGTAGCCGAACCCTTTCATCTTTTCGATCAGGACAGCTTTATTGTTCAGATATTCCTGGTATTCTTCCTTGGACATCCTGTTGGTGTTGGCATAGTAATCAGGATGGAAGATGAAATAAAGCATATTTTCAAAGACATATTCATCGAGCTTTTCTTTTTCATTAAGTTTATTGAACTCATCCTTCAGAGTAAAAGCCGTGTAGTGTTCCCAGTTATAGGCAAAATGATAGTTCTGATTGAGCAGTTTTCTCAAAGTGTCAAAGTCATTTTCCGCATAGGCTTTTTCGATCTTTTCCAGATTCTCATCTTCCCACATGATGTCTTCTAGGGTATTCTGATCATATTCCTTGTCATTATAGTAGTTGACATTGGCCATGGCGCCAAAAAAACCGCCTATGACGACACAGACAAAGACGATGATCAGTCCTCTTAAGATCGCTTTAAAGACGACATTTCTGCGGGTTTCAGAAGTCTCGAATTTCAGACCGAACATCTGATCGATGATATCGGATACACTGCCCCGGTAGTTGCGGTAAGCCCCTTTCTTGTTCATGGTGGAACAGTATGGGCATCTGCTCAGCTTGCTGTCATATGATCCGCCGCAGTTCTTACATATAATCTTCATAACATAATTAATGATAACACTTTATCATCCATACAAAAACAAAGACCCGAAGGTCTTTGTTTTAAAACTGTTTTTAAAGAAGACTATTCCGCCTTCAATGAACCCAGGGCAATGAACTTGCCTGACTTGCGGTCAAACAGGATGGCATTTTTGCCCTTGAAGTCTACCTTGACCTTATCGCCAAGTTTATAGACGACACCGCCGAACATGACTCCTGTCAGAAGATAATTGCCGATCGCAACTCTGACCGTCGTCTCCATACCGGTAGGCATTGAAGAATAGATCTCTCCTTCAAACTTTCCGCTGGCATCGATCGTAACGAATTCCGGACGGATACCGATGACGAAATCTCTGTCAGTGTATTCGATCTCATCGCCGTAATCTTCCAGTTCATCGATCATTGCAATATGATATTTGAAGTTGGTTTCTTTGTTGCTTCTTTCGACATAACCCTTCTGGGAAGCTTTCTTGGCAAGCTCCCGTGCCTCTGCCTCCTTATCGGCATTGAGATCCGTATGCCACTTCTTGATATCGATCGGCTCATTCGGAACGAATTTCAGCTTGTTCTTGTTGAAAACATCAAGCTCGAAAACACCATCATTTTGTTTGCCGTGTGCTTCAATGAAGTTGATTGCCGGATTTCCTACGAAGTCGGCAACAAAGAGGTTGTTTGGCTTGTTGTAGACATCCAGCGGAGCATCGTACTGTTGCAGATAACCGTTGTCGATCAGACAGATCCTGGTTGCCAGAGTCATGGCTTCCATCTGGTCGTGTGTGACATAGACGAAAGTAGAACCGGTATCAAGATGCAGTCTCTGCAGTTCTGATCTCATTTCCAGACGCAGCTTGGCATCCAGGTTGGAAAGAGGTTCATCCATAAACAGAACTGTTGGCTCCGGTGCCAATGTTCTGGCGATCGCTACACGCTGCTGCTGGCCGCCGGAAAGTTCAGCCGGATATCTTTCCATAAACATACCGATATTGGTTATTCTGGCTACACGGCGTACTGAGAGATCCATCTCTTCCTTTGTGAGCTTGCGGACCTCCTTTACAACTTCACCGTCTTTATAGGCTATGAATTCATCATCAAGAGTGTAGCCTTTTGTCGCAGCATCGCTTTTTGCTGTTGCAATAATCTTTTCCAGTTCCAGACTGTATTTCTTGGCATCATCAGCAACATTGCTGGAAGTGTGCAGATTATAGCTCAGCATTTTCTTGGCGGAATACTGTGAGATCTCATAGGCATCGATCAGTTTGACGATCGCTTTCTTTTCATCGAGCTTGCCCTTCTTGTCATAACAATCGTTGATCAGCTTGGCAACATCATTAGGTCTTTTTAAGGCCTTGAGCATTTTTGCAGCTGCCTTGGCATCATGATAGATGACAGGAAGCGCTTCCTTGATGTTAGTAAGACCAAAGGAGATGTTCTCATAGACGGTCATGTTAGGCCACAGAGCATAGTTCTGGAACAAGAAACCGACCTTACGTTTATTGGCCGGGATGTTGATACCTTCAGCCGAATCAAAGACAACACGATCACCGATCGTAATCTTGCCGCTGGTAGGTGTCTCAAGCCCGGCGATCATTCTTAACGTCGTCGTCTTGCCACAGCCTGAAGGACCAAGCAGAGTGACGAAGGCGTTATCTTCGATCACCAGATTAAGATCATCTACAGCATAGAATTTATCATAACGTTTTGTAACATGTTCTAAAGTAATTTTTGGCATATATTTTATCCTCCTATTCCTTCATCCAAGCTTGCACCGGTAATCTTGTTTACCAGGAAGTTACTGATCAGGATTGTGACGATCAGTATTAAGTTGATACCACTCGAGAATGCATAGAGACCCATTTCATCGAAATAGTCCAGTGTTGTGGAAAGGATGAAGCCCTGAACACACAGCAGCATGAACAGTGAGAGTTCTCGTAGACAGGTCATGAATGGTAGTAAGAAACCGGAAACGATTGAAGATTTCTGAATAGGAATGATGATCCTTGTCATGCGCTTGATCCATGGAACATCCTGGATGATCGCTGACTCTTCAATTTCGTTCGACAGCTGCAGCATCGAGTTCAGAGAAGAACGCGAAGCAAACGGAATATACTTGACTGTACCGACGATTACCAAGGCCAGATAAGTATTGAACAGGTTGACCTTTCCGGAAGAGAAAAGGATAAAATATGCAGCACCTACGGCAACCGATGGCATCAGATAAGGCAAGAAGGCCATGGAGTTGACATAGCTTGCGAGCTTGCCGCGTCTGTTCTTGCTGACGGCATAACCGATAAGTGTTCCGATCGTACCGGCAGTTAGACAGCAGATCACAGCTACCAGGATCGTGCCTCTGAAGGCTCTCCAGATCATGGAGTTATGCAGGATACCCATCTGTCCATACATACCGTTCTCGGTGATGTTTTCTGCCGTTACCCACCACTTGGTTGTCAGGTTGTTGGTATTGCCGGTATACAGGAATGAATAGTCACCCGGGTTAGGAAGGAAGGTCTCGAAGGCAAAGGAAATGATCGGATAGATGGATGTGAAGAAAGTGATGATCACAAATACTATCGCGATGACATATCTGCCACTGCTTCCAAGGTTGACCTTGGTGATCTGACCTGACTTGCCTGTGACGGTCGTATATGACTTACGTGAATGTAATGAACGCTGGTTGAGATACATGATCGCAACACCAAACAGCATCATGATGATCGCAATGATCGAAGCTTCACCGGTATACTTGTCGTTCATCGAAACATACTTGGTAGCCAAAGTCGTCAGACCCAGGTAGTGAGGAACCGGGTAGGAACCGATCGTTGAACCTGCGACCAGCAGGATCGTGGAAAGGATAGCCGGCTTTACCATCGGAATGGTTACTCTGGTAAAGATCTTCCATCTAGGCGTATCCAGGATCGTAGCTGCTTCTTCAAGGTTGGCATCCATGTTTTTGAAGATACCACCGATGAGGATGTAGGCGAACGGTGCATAGTGCATGCCCAGTACGACGATACACGGGAATAATCCCAGACACCACCAGGCCGGCATGGTTATGCCAAACAGCGATGCCAGTAAGCCATTGGATGTGCCTGTAACCGCATTGGAGTTGAACAGGTTCTGCCAGACAACGGCCAAAGTCCACTGCGGCATGATATACGGGAAGATAAAGATCGAACTCAGATACTTCTTGAAGGCCATGTTTGTGCGGGTGATCAGGTAGGCGAAGATACCGCCAAACAGGATCGCAAAGGTGCACGCACCGATAGCCAGATAAGTAGTATTAAGTAACGGTGTCCACAGATTGGTTTTGGCCAGACGGGATGTGAACAGGTCGACATAGTTGGCGAATGTGAAACCGCTGGCCTTGCCGGTCAGATACTGGTCGATCGTGCCCGGGTGGATCTTGACGGTATCCTGAATGATCGCTACGATCGGCGCGATCGTTGTGAAGGTTACCAGGATGCCTGTCAGGATCAGAATGATATTCTGTGGTTTACTGAGATAAGTCTTTATGCTGTTGATTCTGATTTTTGTTTGTTTTGACATAAATTAATACCTCTGATTAAGTAAAAGTGCCTCCGTAGAAACTCTACGAAGGCACTACGTTTTAAATCAATGTTTAGATTTAAACAACTGTTATTCTGGAGTGTACTTGTCGAGCATTTCGATCCATGAACCTACAGTGAATGCAACAGATGCGCAATACTTAGGATCTTCAACGACCAGCTTGCCATTGTTGATCCACCAGTCATAGCCTCTGTCCATTGTAGTATCGCAGACGACCTTTGCAGATTCACCCTTAGAGTGATGGAATTTTTCTTCTGTAGCCTTGGCAACTTCAGGGTTAGAAGAGTAACCACCTAAGTCCTTGCCCCATGCAGAGAAACCATCAACAGTTTCCGTCATGTAAGCGATGAATGCACATGCAGTCCAAGGGAATGGTGAGTTATCTGTAACGAACAGATAGTGGCAGTAAGCGTAGCCGCCGATGCCTTCATAACCATTCTGGTATGCAGCAACTGACAGGTTGTTTACAGAAGTTTCATCAGTTTCTTCAACTGAACGAACCTTTGAGTAAACTAATAGACCGAACTGATCAACAGCTGATTTATTAACCAGGATGTTGCAGATTGGGCCATCATCTGTCTGAGCATTGTAGCTGTTGACCCACAGCTTGATCCAAGCCAGAGAGTATTTGCCGTTTTCATCAAGACCTAATTCAGCAGCGTCTTTTTCCATTGCATCAACAGTAGTCTTGAAGTAAGCCTGCTTGTCAGCTGGGAGCTTGTCATATGCGTCTTTCAGATAAGCAGCATACTGAGGAGCTGTCAGCATGTATAAGAAGTTCTTACCGACGATTTCTGAATCGATGTCCATGAACAGACCGTGTTCGCCTTCATAAACGAAATCCCAGCAGTTTGCATACTGCTTGTCAGGGTTAACGTTGTTGAATTCGAAAATCTTGTTTAATGTCTGTAATGGGAGATATCCCTGATACTCTTCAGGAGTAGTACCGTTAGCTTCTGCCCACTCTTTTGGAATGAATGTATCAAGAACGCCAGTCTGAACCATCTTAGACTCGATCTGGTTACCATCCTGGATCAGAGTCATGAAGAATGTACCTGTGTCCTTTAAGCCGTCAGCTGTGAGCTGATCGAAGATCTTGTTGTTCTTTGGCTGCTGCCAATCAAATTCAAGAGTATAGCTAGGGTCAATTGACTGTAAGTATTCAATGAACAGTGGAAGAGCACTCTTACCACGTGATGAGTTACCTACACCATAGACTTTCTTGCCATTTGATTCTTCAATGGCTTTCTTAGCGAGTTCTTCAAGAGTCATTCCCTGAGCTTCAGCGATGATCTTCTGAACTTCAGAACGGTTGTCAGCTGGAGTTTCTCCGCCACCATTGCCGGAAGAACATCCAACAAGCGTCAATGCCATCAATACTGCCAGCATCAACATAAGAAGTTTTTTCATAAATAATTCCCTCTTTTCTAATTATCTTGCTATTTCTTGCAAGCGTTTACATTATAACACCATATTCAATTATTGTTAAGTTATTCACAGATAAAAAATCATTTTGTTACCTGAAAAAATAAAGCAGCTCATTGAGCTGCAGTATTATTTCATATCCTTCAGGAAAGCTTTGTATGCCCGATAGGCTTCATAGATATCGGCTTTGGAAGCTGTCTCATATGGAGCGTGCATATTCTGTACGGCAATGCCGGCATCGATGACATCCATGTTCTTGTTGGCGAGCACATAGGCGATCGTTCCGCCACCGCCCTGGTCGACTCTGCCCAGTTCCGAGAACTGGAACATGACATCGTTGTCATCCATGATTTTTCTGATCTTTGCGACATACTCAGCAGGAGCATCGCTTGATCCGGATTTGCCTCCCTGACCGGTAAACTTGTTGAAAGAGATACCCTTTCCAAAGTAAGCCGCATTCTTGGCTTCATTGACGGAAGGATAGTTTGGATCAAAGGCTGCCGAAACATCCGATGACAGCATCCTTGAATTCTGAAGCGCATGTCTTAAAGAAAGATCATTGTATTCTCCTGACAGGTTCAAGAGTTCTGCCACACTGTTTTCAAAGAAAGCGGATTGAGCGCCAGTAGAACCGATAGAGCCGATCTCTTCCTTATCGGTGAGGATACATACGGAGGTTCTTTGCGGTCTGTCCGATTCCAGTAAAGCTCTTAGTGATGTATAGGCGCAGATCCTGTCATCATGGCCATAGCCCATGATCATCGATCTGTCCAGACCCAGGTCTCTGGCTTTTCCGGATGGTACCAGTTCAAGTTCGGCAGAGATGAAATCATCTTCTTCGATCTGATATTCTTCCTTGAGGATGTTCAGGATGTTCTTCTTGACAAGTTCCTTTTCCTCTTCCTTGGACTTGGCCGGGATCGATCCGGTCAAAGCATTCAGGTCTTCGCCTTCCACGACTTTGCGTCCATTTTTCTCCATCTGATCTCTGGCCAGATGGATGAGCAGATCGGAGATCTCCAGGATCGGTTCGTCATCTTTTTCACCGAGTTTCAGCGTAATGGTCGTCCCGTCTTTCTTGCAGACAACACCGTGCAAAGCCAGAGGTCTTGCGACCCACTGGTATTTCTTGATGCCGCCATAATAGTGGGTATCCATCAGGACCAGTCCGTTGTCTTCATATAACGGATTCTGTTTCAGGTCGATCCTTGGTGAATCGATGTGTGCGCCAAGGATGTTCATACCGTCTTCCATTTTATCTTTGCCGATCACAAACAAAGCCAAAGATTTGCCACGGTTATTGAAATAGACCTTGTCTCCGACCTTGAGTTTCTTGAATTCTCTGAATTCTTTAAAACCGGCACTTCTGGCCAGTTTTACTGATTCATCAACAGCTTCTCTTTCCGTCTTGGCATTATCCAGAAAGACCTTGTAGTCTTCGGAAAAATCCATCAGCTGTTTCATTTTTTTCTTATCGATCTTATCCCATACTGTTTTCATGATCTCTCCCTCAATAAGCTCTGTAGGCTTCCTTGATTATCTTAACAAATTCTTCTCTGTTTATATCTATATACGCTTCACAATGTCTGTCTTCATATTTGTGATCAGTATAAAGATCGGCAACCGTCTTGCCCATGGTGATCTCACCCTGAGTCTCGACATAGATACCGCACGGTTTGCCAGTAAACAGTTCCGGATGAGCCACATAGACGATCGGACAGGTATCATGTTCGCAAAGACCGTTGCCATTATGTCTTTCCTGCACGGCATAGATCAGTTTGTTTGAACCTTCAAAGAATCTTGAAGCCTTGTTGTTGTAACTGATGATCTCCGCAATATCATCATCACTGAGATAGGCCTTGAGTGTAACATCGAGGCCAAACATCTTCACCTTGATCCCCGACTTGAAGACGCATTGGGCGGCATGAGGATCTTCATAGATATTGAATTCGGCACATGGAGTGATGTTTCCGCCTTCAACAGCTCCACCCATGATGCACAGACACTTCACATAGTTCACAAAATCAGGATGTTTGATGATCGTTGCAGCGATATTGGTCAATGGTCCTACAGCAATTACGGTAAGTTCGCCATTAAGTTCCCTGGCTTTTTCATACAGGGCATCAAAAGCGTTTTTTTCTTCGATCGGAGCATTTGATGGTTCGATAGTGACATCACCAATGCCGTTTTCGCCATGGACATGCGGTGCGATATGCAGCTCCTTTATGAAAGGTCTGGCTGATCCCTTGAATACTCTGATGTCTTCCCTGCCCGCAAGAGACAGCACATCCCTGGCATTTCTGAAGGCATTTTCAATGGTGGTATTGCCGGCTACTGCCGAAACACCTTTTATGTCGAGTTCTTTCAAGGATGTCGCTGTGATCAGAGCTACCGCATCATCGACCCCGGTATCAGTATCTATCCAGACAGGTATCTTGTTCATAGATTGACCTCCCAATCCGCAAATTTGCCACAGGCTTCATATAAGTATTCAACGAATTTTTCTCTATCCAGATCAACAACGCAACGGCAGTTTGGCTTCTTATTCAGTCTTCCATGATAGTCGGCTACCGTTGCCCCTCTGGTGTATTCACCCTTGAGTTCGATATCCACGTAGTAGTCTTTGATCTCAAAGATCTCCGGATGGATCAATGACATGACGGCGCACGGATCATGGAGGGTCGCTCCCTTCCAGCCCAGTGAGCTCACATGGATAAAGAAGAAATCGAGCCATTCCGCAACGATCTTTGCTACCGGATTGTTCAGGGCTCTGATCCTTTCCCAGTCTTCAGGATAGACCAGCGCTCTTTCCGTGACATCAAGACCGCACATCTGCAAAGGAAGTCCTGAGTGATATACAGTATAGGCTGCTTCCGGGTCGACCAGAATATTGAATTCAGCGCCGGTCGTCCAGTTGCCGTTCCTTAAACCTCCGCCCATCGTCGAGATCATTTCGATCTTTTCCTTGAGCTCAGGATGAGCCAGCAATAAAGCTGCAACATTGGTCTGGGCGCCGGTAGTTATGATCGTGACTTTTTCCTTTGATTCCTTAAGGACCTTGGCCATCATTTCGATCGCCGAAAGATCGCTCAACTTATGATCAGGCTCTGGAAGCTTAGGTCCATCAAGCCCGGTTTCTCCATGGAAATTCGGTGCGATTATAAGATCGCCGGCTATCGGCCTGTTTCGGCCTTTGGCAACTTCAATGTCCAGTTTCAGCAAGGCAGCGATCCTTCTGGCGTTGTAGGTGACTTTCTCCAGCGTCTGATTCCCGGCTACCGTCGTGATCGCTTTTATATCGAATTCATCAACGGTAGAAGCCAGAACCCAGGCGATCGCATCATCGTGACCGGGATCGCCATCCAGGATTACGGGTCTTTTCTTCAGTTCACTCATGATTATTTCTTCCCTTCAAGTTCTCTTTTATTCTAGCACAGGGAAATTGCTTTATAATTTAGATGAGGACGGTATCTTAAGATATGAAATATGATTTTCCAAAAGTAGATCTGCATTTACATCTGGATGGTTCATTCAGACCGGAAACAGTCTGGGAACTGGTTGAAAAACAGGGCGTGGAAATGCCTGCCGACACTTTACAGGGTTACAAGGACTGGATGGAGAAATGTTCCAATTCCGACAGCGTCAACGAATATCTGAAGATGTTCGATGCACCATTACAGGTCATGCAGGACAAGGATTCGATCAGACGCATTACTGAAGAGCTCATTGAAGATCTGCATAAGCAGGGTCTGGCCTACGCCGAGATAAGATTTGCCCCGCAGTTACATACCGATAAGGGTCTTAGCCAAAGGGATGCGATCGAGGCTGTTCTTGAAGGAAGAAAAAATGCCTTGAACAGATATCCGGATATCAGGATCGGCATCATCTGCTGTATGATGTGCGTCGGAACCGAAAAAGACAACTGGGACAAGAACATGGAGACAGCTTCCATAGCCCATGAATACATGAATGACGGTGTGGTCTGTGTCGACCTTGCCGGTGCTGAAGGTATCGTGCCGTTAAGCAACTTTGCACCACTGTTCAAAAAGGCTCACGAGACCGGTATTCCATGCATCTGTCATGCCGGCGACTCCCAGGACTGGCATACCGTCAAAGATGCGATCGACATGGGTGCTAAAAGGATCGGACATGGCCACCATGTCTATGAGAATCCGGAACTTTCAAGATACTGTGCCGATCACGAGATCGCTCTGGAGATCTGCCCTACTTCCAATGTTCAATGCAAGACCAGAGAGAGCTACGGCATGCATCCGGCATATAATCTCTATGCCCTGGGTGTTCCAATCACGATCAATACCGACAACATGACGATGGCCAGAGTAAGTCTTGATGACGAATATGACCACTGTCTAAAGGAAATGGGTTTTGAATACGAAGACCTCATTCTGATGAATATCAATTCCATCAAATACTCCTTCCTTCCTGAAAAGGACAAGCAGGAGATCATCACCAGACTGGAAAACTGTCTTGATACTCTGGTTTAGAAAACTTATCAATATAAGACAAATGAAAAACGTATCAGCTGATACGTTTTTTAATTGAATACTTCTTTATAAACTCTCAATACATTCCTGTAGAAGATCTTTTCCAGTTCATCTTCACTGAAATATGGTTTAAGAGCTACATATAATTTCTGAACTCCCGAGGCATCGACGATCTCCAGCTTATTGCCTATGCCGTCAAAATCAGAACCAAGTCCGATACAATCAATGCCTCCGACATCGACGATATGGCGGATATGTCTGACCATGTTTTCGATCGTGGTGTATTCTTCATTGAGATCTTCAATGAAAGCCGAACAGTAGTTGAGGCCTGTCACACCACCCCGATCAGATAATTTCCTGATCATCTCATCGCTAAGATTCCTGGCGACCGGACAGACAGCCCGGGCATTGGAATGGGAAGCGACGAATGGCTTGTCAGTATATTTTAGTACATCATAGAATCCCGCATCGGAAAGATGCGATACATCGACGATGATGCCCAGTTCTTCCATTCTTTTTACATACTCAATGCCAAAAGGAGTCAATCCGTCTTTTTCATTGATCGTATGCAGCTTATCGTGATCTCTGTCTTTCTCATAGATGAAGTTTGGATGACCGATCCCGTTAGGATAGTTCCAGGTCAGAGTGATCATCCTGACACCTTTATCATAGTAATAGCCAAGATTGTTCAGATTATTGTCGATGACACTTCCTTCTTCCAGAGTCAGCAAGGCCGAGATCTTCCCTTCCTTTTCATTTTCAATGATGTCATCATATGAAAAAACAGGCTTTATTAGATCCTTGTTTTCTTCAAGCTGCTTATAGTAATAGTCGATGGCAGCTTTAGTGAAAGAAGAATCTTCCTTTTCTATATTGGTAAAGATCGCAAAATTCTGTAAAAGACATTCACCTTTTCTGAGCTTATTCAGATCGATGTGAAGATCATTATTCAATAAAGAACCATTACTTCTGTATAAAGATGTAATGGTATCACAGTGCATATCTACATATTTCATAGTTCTTCGATGCCCGGAATGGATTGGGCAGCTCCTTTGCCCTGTACGGTTATACTGGAAGCTTTGGCTGCCAGATCAAGAGCCCTGGCGATATCCTGATCCTTAAGATAGGAAGCCAGGAAAAATCCGGTGAAGGTATCACCCGCAGCGGTCGTATCGATCGCTTCAACTTTATAGGCATTCTGATGGATCAGAGTGTCTTTATAAATATAGTAAGATCCGCTTTCTCCGACCGTCATGACGATCCGTTTATCAGGGAATCTTTCCTTCAGGGCTTCAATGATCTTCTGGTAATCATTTGTATCGATCTTGGCCAATCCTGCGCCTTCGATCTCATTGACGATAAAGATATCGATCTTGTCAAGAGGATAAGTAAAGACCTTCTCATTCATCGGTGCCGTATTAAAGACGATCATCAGTCCTTTTTCATGAGCTTTGTCGATAAGATAGGACAGATTGGATATCTCATTCTGGATAAGCAGGACATCATCCTTTTCAAAGTGAGACAGCACTTCATCGATCTGTTCCTTATCGATCGCCTGATTGGCTCCACCATGAAGGATGATACAGTTCTGTCCTTTGCAGACTTCAATGATCGCATGTCCTGTCGCCAGTGAGTCATCTTTCATAAGATAATCAGTATTGACGCCATATCTGTTGAGATAATCGATGAAATCCTGGCCATCGCTTCCGACTCTGCCGGCATGATAGACCTCAAGACCGGCCTTGGCCAGGGCAATCGACTGATTGAGTCCCTTACCACCAAAACCTCTGGCATAAGCCAGAGATGATTGGGTTTCCTTTGGTTCAACAAAATGATCCATCTCATAGACATGATCATAGTTGAGTGATCCGAAGCTTAAGATCTTCATCAGACTCCTAAGGTTGCTTCAAGAGCGACTCTCATCATGTCGACGAGTTTCAGCTGTCTTTCTTCGGAAGTCGTTTCCTTGTGGGTGATGATATTATCGGAAACGGTCAGGATACATGCGGCTTCCTTGCCCAGGTTCTTGGCAGTAGCGAAAAGACCGAATGATTCCATTTCAGCACAGACCAGATCATAATCGATAGCTTTCTGCAAAGAACCGGCCAGCTGACTGTCGTCATAGTAGAAGACATCGCTCGACCAGACTTTGCCTTCGATCAGTTTGATGCCAAGCTTCTCGGAAGCTTTCTTGAGTTCCGCGTTGAGTTTTGCGCTTGGATACTGGAATTCACTGTCATCGCCATATGCTACCTTGGCAAAAGATGAATCCGAATAGGCAGCTGTTGCCAGGATCGTTGAATAGATATCGATATCTTCCTTGTATGTACCGGTCGAACCGATTCTGACGATCTTATCGACACCATAGAACTTGTACAGTTCATAGGCATAAAGGCTTATTGACGGAATACCCATTCCTGAGCCCATTACAGATACACGTTTACCGTTATATGTGCCGGTAAAACCGAACATGTTTCTGACGCTGTTGAACTGTTCGACATCCAACATGAATTTGTCGGCGATGAATTTGGCACGCAAAGGATCGCCCGGCATCAGGACGATATTCGCAATATCGCCTACATTAGCTTTATTATGAGCAGTCGCCATAAAAATTATCCTCCATAATTGATTTCACTAATTAGATTATAACAAAAAAGGACTACAAGAGTCCCTTATGTCTATCGATCAGATACTGATATCGTTCAAGGACCAGATCGATTATCTCGTCCCATGATTGAGGAATACTGTTTTTGGCATTCTGACCGATCTGTTCCAGTTTTTCATTGTTCAGAGCGTTCTTGATGACTCTGTATAAATCCTCACTGTCGTCTTTGCAGGTAAAGCCGTTTACCCCGTCTTCTATGATCTCGGCGGAGCTCGAACCTTCAACAACGATACTTGGCGTACCGGCATTGGCTGCCTCTCTTACGACCATTGGCGCATTGTCATACAGCGATGGGAAAACAAACAGTTCTGCCAGGGCATAGAGTCCTGAAAGCAGATCTTCTTTCAGGATATGTCCTACACAATGTGTCTCCTCTTCAATTTTCAGTTCTTTGATTTTGGCAGCGATCTCTCCTTCATGTGGTCCCTTGCCCGCCAGGACCAGATTGAATCTCACACCATCCTTTTTCAGCAAGGCACACGATTCCAGAACTCTTTCAATATTCTTCTTCCAGTTCTGCTGCCCGACAAACAGCAGGATCGGATCATCATTCAGCCCGAAATGTTCCTTGGCTTTCAGAGCCCAGGAAGGATCAAGTTCCTTGATCATCATACCGTTAGGCATTACTTCGACATTGCCCTTATAACCATAGGAGACCAGGGTATCGGCGGAATTCTCGGAAACAGCCCATACTTCATCGCAATGGTTATAGAAATTGACGACCATATCCGTGCCGATCGTCGCGATTGTCTTGGAACCGGTCATCTGCAGAAAATCATCATAATATTTGGAATGGAAAGTCCCCACGATCGGAATCTTTCGATCTTTTGCATACTTGATCCCTTCATGTCCGGCGATAAACGGCGTGTGGACATGAACGATCTCGAAGTCCGTCATATCCATTCGCGCATTGAAGTGTAGATCAAATGGCGGCAATCCCGCATCGTAGGAAGACATGATCGGTACTTTTCTGGCATAGTAATCGATGATCTCAAAGGGAAACTTCCCTCGATATCCAAACTTGTCCAGAGGTGCGACGATCGTACATTCATGACCTTTGTTGGCGATCGTCTCGCAGTAGTTGTAAACTACTCTTCCTACACCATCAATGATCGGCAGAAACGAATCAGAAAACTGTCCTATCTTCATAAACTAATCCAAAACCTTTCCAGATACTTATCTTTTGGCGGGTACAACACTTCCTTTTCAAATATACCACCGTTATTTATTATAGCTTTCCTTGATCCGATATTGCCCTCGAGACAGGTCACAAGGACTTTATCAAGACCGAATCTTTCCCTGCATACCGCTAAAGCATCTTTGAGCATCTTCGTGGCAATATGCTTTCTTCGCTGATCAGGTTTTACCGAATAGCCGATATGTCCGCCATAGATCTTCAGATACGGATGGCTCAAAGCCTTTGGCCTGATAGAAGTCATACCTACGACTTCATCATGATCATCAAGAAAGACGTATTGAAAACTCAGTGAATAGCCAGGCGGTAATGTCTTTTCGTCTTCATAGAGTCTGCAGTTTAGATCCCATTTTTCTACATCCTCGTAGCGTTCAAGATTGCTGCAGCCATCCATGGTATCCCCATTAGATAAAAACTGTTTGCGGTATTCACTGATGGAATGATACAGTTCAGGTTTTACGATACTCAACCTATACATACATCTTTATTATATACCTTGATAAAAAAACGGCTTTAAGATAAAATAAATTAGCACATAGGGGAGTAGTATAGCGGTAGTATACCGGTCTCCAAAACCGTTGGTGTGGGTTCAACCCCTACCTCCCCTGCCATTAGAAAACAAAAGTACAGATCATTCTGTACTTTTTTATTTTATTTATCAGCTGTTTTGAGCCTTGTTTATATCAAAGGTGCTGTAGCTTATATCCAGATCATAGATCTGTTTTTTCCCGCTGCTGTCTTCAAGGATCAGTCTGGTCTTTCCGCCCTTTACGATTCTGGCGTTGACCATATAGTCTTCGATCGCTTCACTGTAGACAATTTCGACGTTTCCGAACCGTTCATCTTCAAGATAGGCCTTAAAGGTGTCGTCGAATACGGCACCGGCTTCTCCGTTACTTACCAGAAGAGTTGTATTGTAGGTATGTCTGTTCAACAGTGTATATCCGCTTGCTAGAACAAGGATCACGATACTTATGACAAGTCCGATCGTTTTTACCTTTTTGTCATTAAAAATGACCTGCGGATAAAGAAGGATGCTTCCAAAACAGAACGCTGCACTAAGCAGATGCCTCGGGAAGAAATAGATCGTCATGCCAAGGTAGTTGGCGTAATGATAGCCAAGCAGAAGCAGGATCGGAGTCAGGATCAGCAAGCCCCACCATTTATCCTGTTTCATGTAATAACCGATATAGCCCATCGGGATCGTCAGTAAGGTCCAGATGAACCAGTATCTGTAGAAACCGAAGATGTCCCAGCCCAGTGCACTGAATGGGACCTGCAACAGATATACAAGTGGTTGTGAGATCAGAAAGAAGACGAAGCACTTGAGTGCTGAATCCTTTGGCGAAGTGCTGTTCATGATTATGATGATCCCAAACAGGATCCAGACTTCAAAATAGACGGTGATATCTTCAAAGGAAGTATTCCTGGTGATCGGAAGTATGGCCATGATAGCGGTATAGACACCAGCCAGAACAGCGAATATGATCAGTTTCTTCCAGGTCAGATTAATACCGCCAAAAAGTTTTTTGATTTTTTCCATTTCCGTTCCTCCAATAAATATTCTGATCAGTCATTGACGAATGTTGCCAGGCCATCTCTTCCCAGGCCATAGACATCCTTATTTTTATATACAGCAAGACAGGTAAGGAAGAAAGTCAGGATCTCGGTAACCGAGAACGACATCCACACGCCATCCGGAACAACAAGTCTAGGCAAAGTTAGAACCGTCAGATTCTGAAAGACGAAATTCTCCA
This sequence comes from Erysipelotrichaceae bacterium, assembly GCA_017404785.1. Lineage (GTDB taxonomy): Bacteria > Bacillota_I > Bacilli_A > Erysipelotrichales > Erysipelotrichaceae > Colivicinus. Next base: position 214,956 of record JAFRBQ010000008.1, on the reverse strand, counting down.
TCATCGACAGGAAGATCGAAAGTTTATGTCTTCCCAGGACATTGGAGAATTCCTGGACCAGCACATTGTAACCGAAGAAAAGAAGTGCCAGTGGATAGATATTGAAACCCCGTTCAGCCATAAGCCTGATCTGCGGATCCGCCTTGTCTGTAAGGTAAAGATCCAGAATGAAGTTCTTGCCGAAGAAAAGGATCACAAACAGCACACTCATCAGGATACTAACAAGGATAGCTGCCTGTCTGCAGATCCTGGATAGTTTGGCGGCATTTCTTTCACCATAGGCATAGCCGACGATCGGTGAAAGCGATCCGACCAGGCCAAAGAAGGAATTCATGAAGATGAAAGTCGAATTGGCGACGATCGTATAGGCAGCAACAATCCTTTCACCTCCGATATCAAGTAGAACCTGATTGCTGACAAAACTGCCGAAAGCGACAGCCAGAGAAGTCATGAACTGCATCCTTCCGTATTTAAAGACTGTCAGGCACAGTTCAAGGACCTTCTTATGCGGTTTTGCAAAACAGATCTCATGAGTTTTATTTGAATAGAAGAAAAGACCAAGTGTACATACCAATGAATTACCGATCACATTGGCATAGGCGGCACCGATGATGCCAAAATCCATCCTGACGATAAACAGATAGTCAAAGAAGAACTGACAGAAGACGTTGATCGCTGATGAATACATCGACCATTTAGGCTTGCCGGCGACTACGTAGCAGCTGTTGAAGATACCGTTAACAAGGATCAGTGGGATATAGAAACGTGATACGGAAAAATAGGTGCTGGCATAAGGCAGAAGTATTTCCGTCTCACCAAGCATGATCAGTATCTCATTCTTGAACAGCAGCAATACTCCTAAAAAGAAGATACCGGTCCCAAAAGCTACCAGAGTGATCGTCGTGAAATCGGAGTTTGCTTCTGCGTTTTTCCCTTCGCCCATTTTGATCGAACAGACAGTTGAAATGGAGATCAGGATCATGGCGATCGCATCGATAAACATGAACCATGGAAGGGCCACAGAAAAAGCGGCCAGTGCATCCTGTCCGCAGTATCTTGATACAAAAAGAGAATCATCCAACGTTGATAGGAAGGAGACTAAGAGTCTTGTCACAACCGGAGCAGCGACAAATTTCATCAGCTGTCCCAGACTGAAATCTCTTCCGATCGTGTTGGTCTTAATTTCGCTCATATTAGCGATTTTATAATAATGATATATATAAGTCAAAAAATACAGCTGTTTTCACAGCTGTATCATTTTTTTAATGCAATTACCTGATCGTTAAAGAACGCCTATGAGATTTTCCAGCAATGTGCCTTCATAGCTTTCGATCTGTCCTTCATCGGCAGCGTTGGCCAAGTCCGGATCCATCGGCAGTCTTGCCATGACCTTTAAACCATACTTTTCGGCTGTCTCTTCCGTGACATCGTTCTTGTAGATGTTGATCTCATGACCACACTTGTCGCACTTGATGTAAGCCATATTTTCTACAAGACCGGCAACCGGCTTATTGACATTCTTGGCCATATTGATAGCCTTGCCTACGACCATGGAAACAAGCTTTGACGGTGTCGTGACCATGACGAATTCATCGACCGGGATCTGCTGAATGATGGAAATAGCGATATCCGAAGTTCCTGGAGGCATATCGATCAGAAGATAATCGAGTTCTCCCCAATGTACTTCCGTATAGAACTGTTTGATCAGACCTCCTAAAATAGGTCCTCTCCATAAAACAGCATCATCCTCGTTCTCCAGCATCATGTTGATCGAAACAGCCTTGATGCCTAATGGTGTTTCAGCCGGATAGATACCTTCTTCATCACCAAACAGCTGTCCATTTAAACCAAACATCTTTGGAATACTTGGACCGGTGATATCGGCATCCATGATACCTACACTGTATCCTTTTCTGGCAAGTTCGATAGCCAGCATTGCAGAGACCATTGATTTTCCTACTCCGCCTTTGCCAGAGAGGACACCAACGATCTTTTTTATCTTTGTATCACTTGTAGGATTGATCGGTTCCTGTGCTCTTGAAGCACAATCCTGCGAACATCCTCCACAATTATGATTGCAGTCAGCCATATACATTACCTCCTTAAAATATATTAACATAATGTAAAATTAAAATATGAAAATTGGCATCTCCGCCTGTCTGATGGGATATAAGTACCGCTATGATGGTACGCACAGAAAGAATGAAGAACTCCTGGATATCCTGAAAGGACATGAACTGATACCGGTTTGTCCGGAACTTTGTTCCGGTTTTTCTGTTCCTCATGATCCGATCGAACTTAAAGGTGACAGGGCTTATCTCAAAGATGGAAGTGATGTCACTGATAAGCTGATGAAAGGGTGCGATCTTTCTTTGGAAAAAATTAAGAACTGCGATCTTGTGATACTCAAGACAAAATCGCCATCCTGCGGGTATAAAAAAATCTATGATGGTTCCTTTTCAGGAAAACTCATAGATGGTAACGGCATGTTTGCCAGATCATGCCTTGAAAACAATATCAGAGTCTTCAGTGAAAACGATCTGAATTCGATCAGAGAATATACTGCTCAATGAATCTGGCGCAGCCATCTTCATCATTGTCGTATTCGGTAATATAATCGGCGCAGGCCTTGCAGTCAGCGGAACCGTTTTTAAGGCAGACTCCCGTTCCTGCCATGAGCAGCATTTCGTTGTCATTGCTCATATCGCCAAATGCTACGACATTGTGCAGTTCGATATCATGATCGTCACAATAGGCCAACAGGGCATTTCCCTTGTCGCTTCGGCGGTTGACAAATTCCAGCATCGTCGTCTGGGTCTTGCAGCAGCGGAAGTTTTCGTTGCAGATACTGATCGCATAAGGTTCGATCTGTCTCATGACTTCTTCAGAAACCCTGAACATGACTTTTGGACAATCTTCAGCCCACATATCACTTATATCTTCGACGATCTGATTGGACATCTTGTTTCTTTTCTTGGACATGACAGCCATCTCGTCTTCAAATCTTAAAAGACGATAACCATTGCGATAGATAGAAACATTCAATTCAGGAAACCTGTCCAGCATTTTTGTGACGATCTCTTCAACATCCTTCTTGGGAAGTGTGAAGAGTTTTCTGACTTCATTTCTTTCAAGATCAAAATATTCCGAACCATTTAGTCCGATGCAGACATCGAATTCAAAAGGCAGCCCCCATTCTTCATAGAGGTGTCTCAACTGTCCGGCATCTCTTCCCGAACCCAGGCCAAAAGCTATTCCCCTGTCATGGAGTTTTTTTATTATATCAAGTGTATATTCGCTGGGTGTGATCGTACCGGTCCTGGTCAGAGTTCCGTCGATATCGCACACGACCAGTTTTATATCATTCAAAGAGGTTGTCATTTTCCTCGCTCTGATTGTATTCAGGAAGATCAGGCAGTTCATTGAGGGTGTAGAGCTTGAATGAATCCATGAATTCTTCCGTAACTTCATAAAGGATCGGTCTGCCGACCGCTTCGGAACGTCCGGCTTCTCTGATGAGGTTTCTGGCCTGCAGTTTTCTGAGCATTACTTCGGCGCTGACGCCTCTTAACTCTTCGATCTCAACTCTGGTGATCGGCTGTTTGTAGGCAATGATCGCCAATGTTTCAAGGGCAGCCTGGGAAAGTGTGTTCTGCTTGGCAGCACCAAAAAGAGTCTGTGCATACGGATAGACGGCCGACTTGCTGATGAACTTGTATACTGAACCATAACCTACCAGTTCAATGCCATAGATCTCTTCCGCATACTTGCGCTGGATGTTTTCCAGGATCGTTCTGGTATCTTCAAGAGACTTCTCGATGACCATGGCCAGCTGTTCGACTCTGACACCATCTTCACCTACGACATACAGGAGACCTTCCACGATCGCTTCAATATTTGAAGGCTGAGCTACTTCGACTCTGTGGACTTCTTCTTCACTTACTTCTTCTTTATTCTCTTGTGCTGTTTCTTCACTTTCAGCAGCGTTTTCTGTTTCTTCAGATTCTGCTATTTCTTCAGTTTCGGTTTCTTCAACCGATTCTTCCGCAACCTTTTCTTCTTCTTTATTTTCTTCTATTAAAATCTCTTCATTCATTATTGCTACCTCTTGTAAACCAGATATTGTCATCCTCGTCGACACTGAAAGCCAGATAGTGGTCTTTGGCCATATCCAAGATCGCGATGAAAGTTATTACATATTCATGGATATCATCACAGTCTTCGATCAGCGTATCAAAACTGAAGGTCTCAGGCAGATCCTTGAGTCTGGCTTTGATCTCCAGGATCCTGTCTTCAGGAGAGAGCTCCTTTTGCGTAAATTTTATATCCAATGGTCTTGAAAGCTGAAGCCTTCTTAAGACCTTGTTCATGGCCTTGAGCAGATCATACGGATCACCCTCATACTTCTGGCTTTCCGGATCAGGGCTGCTTTTCAGTATCTCATCATATGATCCCGGTTTGGACAGCTGGTCCTGTCTTTCGACAAAGGAATCATAGAGACTCTTGGAAACTTCCTTGTATTTCTGGTATTCCAGCAGTCTTCTGACCAGTTTATCCTTGGGATCTTCATAATCATCATCGATCTCATCAGGTTTCTTCGGCAGAAGCTTCTTGGATTTGTATTCGATCAGAGTTGCCAGTTCCACAAGATATTCACTCTCGACTTCCAGATGCAGTTCATCCATCTGATGCAGGTAAGCGATATACTGATCGGTCAGTATTTCCATGTCCAGATCAAAAATATCGAGCTGCTGCTCGTGTATCAGGTGAAGCATCAGGTCCAGCGGACCTTCGAATTTCAGTGTCTCTACCTCAAAACCCATCCATCCAATTATAACATTAAAATTATGCTAGAATTGAGTAGAGGTATGAAAATATGAAAGTTGGTATTTCTAATGATCATGCAGCCGTTGAACTGAAGAATTCCGTCATGGAACACCTTAAAAGTGAAGGCTATGAAGTAGTAAATTACGGTACAGATTCTCACGAATCATACGATTATCCGATCGCCGGAGCCACCCTGGCCAAGGCCGTTTTAAACAAGGAAGTTGATCTGGGTATTGCGATCTGCGGTACAGGAGTTGGCATCTCCATCGCCTGCAACAAGCACAAAGGCATCAGAGCCTGTTGCTGTTCTGAAGCAACTTCAGCCCGTCTCACCAGAGAACACAACAACGCCAACATCATCTGCTTTGGCGCCCGCATCGTCTCTACAGAGCTGGCCAACGATATCGTCGATGCCTTCCTCAAAACGCCATTCTCCAATGGCGAAAGACACAACAAGCGCATCAGACAGATCGTTGAGATCGAAGAAAATCAATAAATGGGATCAGATGATCCCATTTTTATTTCAGTTCCGCTTTCAGTCTTTCAATTGCCGCATGTTTATCTTCGGGCTCCGCATGGCCCAGAAGATGTTTTTCATAATCCATTGATTCAAAGAATCTGATCATATCCTTAAGGATCTCCTGATCATAATAATCATTATTATAGAAATCTTCACAATCCCCATCCTGTACGATCAGGGCCTTCTCGCTTGGCAGATAGACAAGTAGTGAATCCTTTGAGTGTGTAGTGATCTTTGGCATGAGCTCGATCGTGATACCGCCCAGATCAATACTGGTATTGCGGTCGATCACGATATCCGTACTGACGACTTCGATCTCATCAAGATCGGGATATTCGATCCTGATACAGTCATTGCAGAATGCGATATCTTCGCCACTCAGTTCCCTTTTCTTCATCTCTTCATCTGTCCACTTCCACTTGCTTACTTCATTCAGTTTTTCTTTGGTAAGAGCTGTAGACATGGACTTGCCTGATATGTATTTCAGGCCGAAGGTGTGATCCCAATGCCAATGAGAAATGATCGTATACTTCGGTAAATCAAAACCTTCTTCCTTCAAGGCATTATAGAATTTTTCGACATGTCTCTGAGAATTTCCGGCATCTACAGCCACTGAATAATCATCACCCTTTATATAATAAAGGTTGGGCCTGTCAGTAGGCTTTTCATAAGGCAGATAGTAGAGTCTCTCACTTAGTTTAACAAGTGAATTCATATGTATCATTATTCAATATAATTAATTACCAAGTCAAACCAAACGCTATTGCATTAACCTTGTTTTTATGTTATTATTTTTAAGCGTTCACTAGAAAATGGACGCAACAACTAGTCTGTGGAGAGGTAGCGAAGTGGCTAAACGCGGCTGACTGTAAATCAGCTCTCAACGAGTTCGACAGTTCGAATCTGCCCCTCTCCACCACTTTGGGATGTAGCCAAGTGGTAAGGCAACAGACTTTGACTCTGTCATTTCGCTGGTTCGATCCCAGCCATCCCAGCCAAATATAAATTGACTCGGTAGCTCAGGCGGTAGAGCATCTGACTTTTAATCAGAGGGTCCCGGGTTCGATTCCCGGTCGAGTCACCACTGACTTGCAGGTGTAGTTCAATGGTAGAACTTCAGCCCTCCAAGCTGACTACGTGGGTTCGATTCCCATCACCTGCTCCAGTATAAAGATCATCGCAGTTCATCGGAACTGTTTTTTTATACCAAAAAAGACATCAATTCATCCCTTCAGGAATGTTTTGATGTCTTCAATTCTTTCTTCAGCTGCTTTTCTGCCGATCTCATATGCCTTGGTAAGTTTATCTCTGTCTTTTGTGATACGACTGAATCCCAATGGCTCAGGCGGACAGATGATAAGTACAGTGCCTTTTTTTCCTTTTCTTCGATCTCCTTGACCTGTTCATTATAGCGGATATGTCTGATATTCATAGCCTCGCGCAGTTTCGGATATTTTTTCATTAGGATATTGGTGGCATAAGCTTCCTTACCTTTCTTCTTTACATAACCCCTAACCTGAGTAAGAATAACTAGATTGCGGTCATAACCGATAGATTCCATAAAATGGTAAGGAATTGAATCAACAATACCGCCATCAAGATAGTAATTGCCATTGATGAGTACGGGTCTGGATACTAATGGAATGGAAGCTGAAGCCCTCATCCATAATGTATCTTCTTCCAGTCCATCGCTGCATAGATGATATTCACATTCACCGGTTTCGATATTGATGGCACCAACATAGAATTCCATCGGGTTTTCCGCGAAGGTCTTCGCATCAAACGGATCTAAAACCAAAGGCATTTCCCGATAACAGAAATCCGCATCAAAGATATCACCTGTTTTGATCAGTGATTTAATAGAACCATAACGCGGATCCTGACAGTAATTCACATTATAGCGAAATGGTCGACCATGCTGCCTGGATTTATAGTTGCAGCCAAAAACAGCACCTGCTGAGATCCCTGCACCACCATCAAAAGTGATGTCGTTCTCCATGAGTACATCCATGACTCCGCAGGTAAATAAACCCCGCATTGCCCCGCCTTCCAGTATTAGTCCTGTCTTCATTACTTCTATAATATGATATTTATTTCTTCTTGTCCTCAATAATAAACAAAAACAGACTCTTATTCCTGTTTGGCAAGATTATTGTATTTATTTCTTCTATATTGTTTCCTAACATTTACTTTTATTTGTTAATATTTAAAAGACATTGCAATACAATCAATTGTTATAATTATCTGAATCCTATTTGCAATTAAAGATCGCTTTCAAACTACACAAAAACGGATGCTACTATTAGAATCGTATAATTAGCTTAGAGGAATTGTATATGAAGAATTTTGCTGTTAAACAACCGATTATTTTTGAAGCTATACTTCTGGTAGTAAGTTTTATACTTAGCATCATCTTTATTGCTTTGTTTCAGGCTTTATACTTCTCGTTAGAAACAACTACAGCTCTTGCCAGGATCGCTACAGGCATACTGCTGTTTATTGTTTTCTTATATTGTTTCAAGCTGAAGAAACAGTTCTCAAGCTTCCCGATCATATTACCTGCACTACTTTTTGTAGTTTGGAATATAGCCAATCATTTTATGAGTAATGGCACTCTTAATTCGATTGATGAATTCGTATTTATTGAGGCAGCTGCTCCGGCAATACTTGAAGAAGTACTGTTTCGGGAGATCTTCATTTATCATCTGAAAGAAAACGGTCAGAAACCGCTGATGGTTACACTTATCTCCGCAGCTTTTTTCGCTGTCGTTCATCTGACCAATGTCGTTGGCGCTAATCTTTTGCAGACTTTAGTCCAGGTTGGTTATTCCTTTGTAGTTGGACTCGTGTTTGGTGCGATCTACACCAGAAGTGACGATATGTTCTCTTTGATGATCGTTCATGGAGCAATCGATCTTAGCAACAGGATCTTTTCTACCGGTTCAACAACGCCTTATTATGTGTTTGCCCCATTCATACTGCTTCTGATATTTGAGACATACTACGCTGTAAGGCTGGTTTCAAAGGAAAACAATTAAGAAAAGCGATTGTCCAAACGGACAATCTTTTTTTGTAATTATTTATGCTGTGCAAGATATATGACGGGTATATTATAATTTTATTATGAAAAAGAATAACACATTGAAACTGGAAATAATGATGGCGGTATTGGGACTGGCCCTGATCTTTGCGACCATCTATTTTATAAGAAAAGATCCTGAAGAAGCCTTCCCAAAGGAAGAACCGACTGCTGAGACCGATCCGAAAGTCGATTACAAGAACATCCGTTCGATATCCGGTAAATACTACTACGAAGATGATTACTTCACTTCCAGCTTCGGTATTGATGTGGCGGAGTTCCAGAAGACGATCGACTGGAAAAAGGTCAAAGACGATTCCGTTGAATTTGCCTATATCCGCTTAGGTAGAAGAGGCGCTACTCAGGGTGATCTTTATATGGATGAACGCTTTGAGGAAAACTATAAAGGCGCCAGAGAAAATGATATCAAAGTTGGTGTCTATTTCTTCTCCCAGGCTCTTGATGAAAAGGAAGCGATCGAAGAAGCTCACTTTGTCTTAAGTGCTCTGGAAAACAAACCGATAGATCTGCCGATCGCGTATGATCTAGAAGAAGTCTTCCTGGAAGATGACCTGGTTTCAAGGATCTTCCTTCTGGACAAGGAACAGCTGACCAAAAACGCAATTGCCTTTGTCAATGAAATAAAAAAGTTTGGCCATGAGGCTGTGATCTATACCTATCCATACTGGCTGACTAACTTTTATATTCTGGATGAGATAAAGGACATTCCGCTCTGGTATGCCCAATACGATATCAGCAAGCCGGAGATCGATCTGCCATTGTATATGTGGCAATACTCAAACAAGGGTACGATCAACGGTATCGATAAGGAGACCGATCTCAATATCATGTTTATCAGGAAAGAATCAGACTGATGGATGAATTCAAGGAAAAGCTGAGTAATTTCTACAACAAATTCAATGAAAACAAAAGACTTGACACTCGCCACGGGCAGGTCGAGTTTTTAACTTCGCTGAAATATATTCATGAATACCTTGAACCTGGCGATAAGATCGTCGATATTGGAGCAGGACCGGGAAGATACTCACTATATCTAAAAAGCGAAGGCTATGATGTGACAGCTGTTGAATATGTAAGACCCAATATCGGCATGCTCAGGGCAAAGGATAAGTATATCCGGATCGTGGAAGCCAATGCTGTCGATCTATCGATGTTTAAGGATGATGAGTTTGATGTCGGGATCATGTTTGGCCCGATGTATCACTTATATAAAAAGGAAGACAGACTGAAGGCGTTAAATGAAGCTAAACGCATCTGCCGGAAATACCTGTTTGTGACCTATATCATGAATGAATACGCGGTGATCGAATATGCTTTCAAGGATGATAACTACAGACAGATAAAAGACAAGCTCACTGCCGATTTCCATATCGATGATCCGGACAATCTTTTCTTTCAGGTGAGGATTGAAGATATCGATGAGCTGAATAAAGAAGCTGGTCTTAAGCTCTTGAAGAGGTTTGCCTCAGACGGACCGACCGATTATATGCGTTCCGTAATTAATAAAATGGATGATGAAACTTTTGAAGCCTATCTCAGATTCCATCAGGCGACCTGCGAAAGAAAAGAACTGCTTGGGGCAAGCAGCCATATTGTTGATGTATTAGAAAAGCAGAATTAATCTTCTGCTGTTTCTTCTTTCTTTTCTTTTTCTTCTTCCGGTGTATATTTGATCACCAGATGTCTTTTTGCGCCTTCACCGATCGAAACAGTTGAGACATTTCTGAAATCCTGCAGATACTGGTGAATGACTTTTCTTTCATCATTTGGCATCGGGTCGAGTTCGCAGTCAACATGAGTCTTGGAGACGTTGATAGCTTCTCTTCTGGCGATAGCCTTTACTTTCTTGTATCTGTCTTCCTTATAGTGGTTAACATCTACGATAACCGCGATCCTCTTCTTGAAGGTTGCATTGACAGCGGCCTTTAAGACTGTAGAGATAGCTCTTAAGGTCTGACCGTTCTTGCCTATTATAATGGCGTTGTTTTCGGCATCAAGGATGACACGGTAAAGAAGTTCGCCTTCTCTGTCCTTGTCCTTTTCAACAACGATCTCGATAGCTACACCCTGATTGAGTTCAGTGAAATAAGCTCCAAGATAATCAAAGATGAATTCCTTGACATCCTTGGAAGTGAAGGCTTCGATCGTTACAGATTTGTGAAGACCGAAGATACCGCCTTTTTCTTCTTCCAGCACATTATATGTGATGTCTTCGACACGGCATCCCTGTTCAGTTGAGATGGCGTTCAATACTTCGTCTAAAGTTCTTCCGGTATACTGTTTCATATCTATTAAGCCTCCTTATGAGTCATCTGATCGATTACCAAAGTCTTGGCAATATTAACTAGTGAAGAAATGCAGTAATAAAGCGATAAGGCAGTCGGGATCGAGAACATCGCAAATGCAACCATTGCCAACATGGCATAGGTCATGGACTGATTTGGCTGTTCCGGTTTCTTGTATGTCTTGTGATGCTTTTCAGCTTCTTCTCTGCCGTGTTTTTCTGCCAGCCACTGTGGGATCTTGATCGAAATAAACTGGCTGCAGACCATCAATACGAATATCACTACACAGACCCATGCCTGATTGGTGATCGCTTCACGAGGTGACTGTGATAATGAAACACCCATAAAGGTCGCGTTCGCAACAGCTTCAGATCTTCTGACCGCATTGTACATACCGATCAGTAATGGGAACTGAATGAAGGTCGTAGCGATGGAAGCCAACGGGTTGATGTTGTACTTCGCATACAGCTGCTGCATTTCCATAGCCATGCGCTGCTGTGAAGCGTCATCGGTTCTGCCTTCATACTTGGCCTGGATCTTCTGCATCTCCGGCTGGATCTCCTGCATTCTCTGCATTGCGACATTTGACTTGAAAGTGAATGCCAGAACGATCGCATTGAGGACGATAGTGACGATCGCTATCGCCAGAAAGATACCGGTACGCGGAGTCAGGAAGTTGATAGCCTGTGCCAACGGATAAGTGATAAGGGCAGACAGGAAGCCATCATTCATCGCATCTGTGAAAGTGGTATCTAAAGTAATAAGTTCTGTTGAACTTGAACATCCTGTTAATACTAACGCTAATGCTAAAACAGATAATATTAATGTTAAGCGTTTTTTACTCATGGAACTCTCCTTTGCCATACTTTTCTATTATAGCCTTTTTGATTAGTATTTCCAAATCATTTTTATTGGCCATAAAATCCTTTTCGAGATACGGTTTTCTAACGATAACGATCAGATCAAAAGGACAGGTCTTAAAATCAACGATCGCCCTGATCATCTCCCTGAGCTGTCTTTTTATTCTGTTTCTTTCTACCGCATTGCCCAGCTTCTTGGATACGGAGATCCCGACTCTGGCATTCTCTTCTTTCTTTATTTCGTAGTACACGATAAAACAGGCATTGCTTTTGGAATGCTTCTTAGAGATGATCGAAGAGAACTCTTCATTTTTTCTGATGCGGTATGCCTTCTTCATAAAATAAAAGCCACATTCGTGACTTTAATCTGATAACACCTTTCTGCCTTTGGCACGGCGTCTAGCTAACACTTTACGTCCACCTACAGTCTTCATTCTAGCTCTGAAGCCGTGAACGTTCTGGCGTTTTCTTTTACTTGGTTGATACGTTCTTTTTGCTGCCATAATATGCCACCTTTCCTCAAAATACTATTCAATTTTAGACAATATTGAGGTAAATGTCAACAAGAGGAAATATATCGGTTTAAGCTATTTTCTGCCTATTTCCCTGTTTATGGCTCTGGCTGCGCCATAGCTTGAAGTTCCAAGTTCAAAACTCAGGCCATGTCTAGTTTCCAATACCTTTCTGATGCCGATCTCATGGATCTTTTCGATCGAGATCTTCTCCGGATCACGGATATCGATATTCAAAGAAAACAGACCCGAACCGGCATTGATGATATTGTCCCTGCCGCCTGCTGCCGCAATGATATTTCTGATTGTCTGCTTGCCTGTACCACTGTTGGTGAAATCAAAAGCGATGAAACGGTAATAGAACATCGTCAGGGCAAACATGGCCACAAAAGCGATCACACCAACGATAAGAATGATCCTGATCGAAGAAGATAAAGAGGCGTTACGGATATTGATGATGAAATCCGCAAAGCTTCCCGGCATGGCGATCGTCGTATTGGTTATTTTACTCGAAAAGCCCAGGAAGGCTTCAAAATTGACCAGTGTTCCTGAGACCAGGCCTACCAGAACAAGATAGGCAACAAGCAGGAATGGCGATGTCGTCAGCATCAGCAGTTCCGTAGGCAAAGGATTGCCGGCAATGATCGATAAGAGAATACCCGCAATAAATATGACCATGAAGCCATTTCTCTGTCTGACATCGGACATCGATAATAATGTTCCTAAGAAGAAAGCCGGGATCATAAACATGTTTATGATATAAAACGGTGTGATGAATCTTCCTGCACCTACATAGCTCGCATTGGAGTTTCTAAGATAGGCCCAGATATTGACATCACCCAGAACGCTTTGCCCGGTTAAAGAGTTTGAATATGAACCGCCGGCTGAAGTATACCAGAACGGATATCTGATGATGTTGTTGAGACCAACGATCGAAAGCATGCGATCAACAACCGAATATGCACCGATCCTTAACGGATCCATCAGATCAGCACTGATGAAACGGATACCTCTTTGTAAATACGAGAAAAAGAACGGATAGACGTAGGATACGGCTATGCCCAGTATGAAGCAGAAGATGAAGTTGTAGACGATCCCGGCACTATCCTTGGAAAAGATGTTGGTGATCGAAAAACTGCTTCTGTGTCTTGAAAGGATGAAAGCGACTCTGGTAGCATAGGCGACCATGATCGAACCGATCATTCCGGTCTCCAGAGGCAGTCTGCTTCCGGTCGGGATATTGAAGATCGAGTTGACGCCAAAGCCTGTTGAATAGGCCTGGCTGTTCATGGACTGGTTGGCAAACAGCATCGTTGTCACGACAAAGACAAAATAGCCTACCAGAGCCATGACGACCGGTGAGGCATTGTTGGCACGCTTGCAGACGATATTAAGCATGAAGATGATCGGCAGGTTCATGATGATGAGCTCGCCTATCCTCAGGAAAAGTTCCGCTAAAAACAGGATGATATTTGAACGGAAAGTATAGAAGACATTGACACTTTCGTTCTGAATCAGAAAGCCGAAAGCTATGAGCAGGAATCCGACATAGGCTACGCGGATCGGGGTTTTACAGCTTTCATAGAGATTCATAATCTTTTTCATACTCACAATTTTACTACAATTTTCCCTTATAATGAAAAGGAAGATAAAGCTTGCAGAAAGCCAGGAGAATAAAACTATGAAAACAATGATAATCGTAAGCGACGGTTTGGAAGAGTGCGAAGCTCTTGTGACCTATGATCTTCTGTTCAGAGCCGGTATCGAAGTTGAGCTGGTCGGACTCAATGATCAGATCACTTCTTCCCATAAGCTGACCTTTATGCCTCACAGAAACATCGATGAAATCGATCCGGCTGAATATGAATGCCTGATCCTTCCAGGAGGCATGTCTGGAACGCTGAATCTTGAAAACGACCAGAGAGTTCAGGATCTGATCGATCTTTTTGTAAAACAGGACAAATATGTCTGTGCCATTTGTGCCGCTCCTTCGATCCTGATCCACAAGGGATTACTGGATAACCGGAAATTCATCTGCTTCCCTGGTTTTGAAAACGGACTTGTTCCGGAAAATGAAAAAGCTGTGCAGGATGGAAAATTCATTACCGGAAAAGGTCTTGGCGCTGCCTTTGAATTTTCCTATCTGATCATCAAGAACCTGGTCAGTGAAGAAAAGGCCAAGGAAGTCCTTAACAAGATTCAATACTGATCCTTGAACGCCTTTCTGGCCTGAATGTGCTGCATTCTGCGTGGTATATTATATAGCTTATTGTTGACGATAATTCTGGCACCTGTCTGATGAAAATGGAATCTGACATGTGCCTTTTTACATTGCATCCTGATATCCTTGACCCATTCAAAATCAAGGACTCTGGCATCTGCTCCTGATTCACCACCCACTGTTACCAGATCTATCCTGTCGATATATCTGCTCATATCGATCCTTTCCAGCATCGGTTCGATCATAACGCCCTTTTCCTTAAGATCGAGATCAAGATAGATCGGACATCTTTCATCAAAACGTTTCTGGTTCTCCATCGTACAGTAGATGTACAGATTATCGTAGGATCTAAGATCTTCAATACATTCCTTTATTCTTTCCGGTCTTTTGGTTATGCACATGAAATTGCAGTCACTTCTTTCCTTTATGAAAGAAAGGACATCCTTGCGCCATTCATCGGCTTCCTCAATGAAGAAATCCGAAGAAAAACACATCATGAATTCCGTTCCTGAAGGATACTTATACTCACCATTCCTCTTTCTTGCGATGGGCATCGTAAAACTTCTGGTCTTGTATACGATGTTGGCATCCTTGCCTATCGATTCATCTCGCCGATAGACGTAGCAATGCCTGCAGCCTTCCGATTTTCTATGGCATCCGTGCCAACAATTGTATGTTACTTCCATGCTTATATTCTATAATTTTGTTAAAGGGAGATGAATATGGACACAAAAACATTTACAGAAAAATACTACATTGATCGCACCAAGAGCGATACCATCAAATGGCAAAGAGGAAGAAAACTGAAATGCCTGCCAATGTGGATCGCAGACATGGATTTCAAGGATGATGAAAGAGTCATCGAAAAACTCAGGGAATTCATTGAAACAGGCGATTACGGCTATGGCAATCTGCCGGAAGACTACTATGATGTCTTCATCAACTGGCATAAGAAAAGAAACAATGTCGAATATAAAAGAGATACCATCCGTTTCAGCAAGGGTGCAGTCGATGCCATGTATCAGGTCATCTATTCTTTGACTGAAAAAGGCGACTGTATCCTCATCAATACCCCTCTTTATCCGCCTTTCAAGGCTTCCATAAAACAATGCGGCCGCAAGGTCGTCGAAGTAAGCATGATCGATAATGAAGGCTTCTTCACTTTTGACTACAAGGCCATTGAAAGAAAATTCAAAAGCGGCAAGATAAAAATGCTGATGCTGTGTTCACCGCACAACCCGGTCGGCCGTGTCTTCAAAAAAGGTGAACTGGAGGAATTATTCGATCTGTGCCACAAGTATCATGTGCTGATACTGTCCGATGAAGTCCACTCCGATATCATCATGCCTGATCAGCAGTTCATTCCATCTCTTGCTTTAAAGAAATATCAGAACGATATCATCTCACTGGTTGCAGCATCCAAGAGTTTCTCCCTGGCTGTCTTCTCACATTGCCATGTGATCATTCCAAACAGGAAACTCTTCAACAGGTTCGTTGCCTACCAGCAGGATCATCATACAGGATCAGTCAATGTCTTCAACGCTCTTCCTACCTACTACAACTACATCTATGGTGAGAAGTGGCTTGACAGTCTGTGCAATGTCGTATTTGAAAACTATCAGTATTTCTATAAGGAACTGAGTCCATATTTTGAGATAAGCAATCTTGAAGGTTCCTATCTGATCTTCGTCAATATCGGTAAATACAACAAAGAAAAATCGGCAGCCAAGTATCTGATCAACAAATGTTCCCTGTTGTTTAATGAGGGCGAAACTTTCGATCCGAAATACAACAACTGGGTCAGAATCAATCTGGCCACTTCCATGAAGAATATCAGAAAAGCCGTTAAGGCATTGAAAGGAATAGTAGAATAATGATCTATTCTGATTTTAAGGATATCAAACTGTCAAAGCTTGGCTTGGGATGCATGAGACTTCCAATAAAGGAAGATAAAAGCATCGATGAAGATGAGGTCTTCAGAATGGTCGATTACGCCATCGAAAACGGCATCAACTATTTTGATACCGCCTATCCGTATCACGAAGGAAAATCCGAGATCGTCATCGGCAAGGCCCTGAAAAGATATCCGCGTGATTCATTCTATCTGGCCGACAAGTATCCCGGACATCAGATAGCCAGTGAATACCATCCGGATGAGATCTTTGAAAAACAGCTGAAGAAGACCGGTGTCGATTATTTTGATTTCTATCTGTTACACAATGTCTATGAGAATTCGATCAATGTCTATGAAGATCCTAAATGGGGCATCATCGATTATTTTGTAAAACAGAAGGAAGCAGGAAGGATCAGATATCTTGGTTTCTCCAGCCATGCCAAAGCGGAGAATCTTGAAAAATTCCTTGATGACCATCCGGGACTTTTTGATTTCTGTCAGATCCAGCTCAATTATCTTGACTGGTCACTGCAGGAAGCCGACAGGAAAGTTGAACTGCTTAGAAAACACAATATTCCATTCATGGTCATGGAGCCGCTAAGAGGCGGTAAATTAGCCACCCTTGATAAAGAAGATGA
The DNA here is from genome assembly GCA_017404785.1 of Erysipelotrichaceae bacterium. Lineage (GTDB taxonomy): Bacteria > Bacillota_I > Bacilli_A > Erysipelotrichales > Erysipelotrichaceae > Colivicinus. The sequence goes on along the minus strand of JAFRBQ010000008.1, from coordinate 198,099 downwards.
AGAAAAGCTTAAGGTATACAGGTCTGATGATACACCGGTCGACTGGGCATTCAATTTCCTTTTAAGCAAGCCTGGTTCAGCCGTCATCCTTTCCGGTATGTCAAACTTCAAACAGCTGAAGGAAAACATCGATACTTTCAACAGAAATAATCCTTTAAATGATGAAGAATGTGAACTTCTCTACAGGATCGCCGAGAAGCTTAAGGATTCGGTGCCTTGTACAAAGTGCCGCTATTGCACTGAAGGCTGTCCGATGTCCATTTCTATTCCGGAGATGATCGCAACCTACAACGAGATCAAGATGATGCCTAGCACCAATGCGATCATGTGGCTTGATACTGTTGATGAGAATTCTCTACCTTCTGCATGCATCGGCTGCGGAGCCTGTGCTTCGATCTGCCCACAGAAGATCGATATTCCATTCATAATGAAGGATATGACCAGGATCATCGAAACGATCCCATCCTGGAAAGATATCTCAAAACAAAGAGAAGAAGCAGCAAAAAGAGCGGATTGACCGCTCTTTCTTTTTTTATATTGTTTTTATGCTTTCTTCTTTCTGATCAGCGGATAGAAACAGATGGCGGTAAGTACAACAGCCAGTACAATGACGATCGCCATATAGATATACCAGTGTGTCATTGTCGTCATTTTGATATTCAAAGGATTGTTATAGGTAAAGAAGAAGTTTGGCCAGAAATCGACCGAGATCAACTTGCCATCAACATAAGTCGGTGATGCCAGCATGGAGTTGATATAGATCGAAACAAAGCCCATGAGGAACAGATATTTCAGGGAATTGAGATAATGTTTCATTTCCCATTTGATCTCTTTGGACATGACGATAAAGGCTGACAGAGAACCGATCATCGTATGATAGATGAAGAACTGATAAGCCATCGGATGAGTGAAGGCCTGGTCGACACTGATACTGGTCGTAAAGATCGAAGGCATGGCCAGGGCCAACAAAGAACCATAGAGACATGTCGGATAAAGATAAGCCAGGAGATTTTCTCTGGTCTCGGGGTTTTTGGTATGGCGGGCCAGATAGATGAGGATGATATCGATCGAACACATATGCAAAGGCAGATGGTTCATCGGTATATATGGTCTCATGATCTCACCATTGGCTGATGGGACCATTTCCAGAACACTCAATACCTTTGTGACTTCCGACAGGACACAGATGATGATACAGATATCAAGAACCTTGTTCAGACTTGGCTTTTTCTTCTGGTACAGCATGATTGCACATATGAATAAAACAAGACAGATACCCAGCCAGATAAAATGTTGAACAGAAAACATAAATTTATTCTCCCTTGAATAATGATCTTGTAATAATTATAAACTTTCTTCTGCTGATTGTTGAAGATAATTTACCATAATCTGTAAACTTTATAATTTGATCAAAGGCAATAAAAAAGCAGGAACTAGTCCTGCTTGGTTGTGATATCTGTACCGAAGTATTTTTCAGAAAGGGCCTTCAGAGTACCATCGGTTCTGGCCTTGGCTATCGCTTCGTTGACGACCTTGACCAGTTCGCTTGAACCCTTCTTCATCGGGATCGCGATGTCCTGCGTGATTCCTGTGTAGCAGGCGATCTTGACATCGGTATCGCCAGTAGTCTTGACGTAGTCGCCATAGACGACTTCGGCATTCAATGTGGCATCAACTCTGCCCTGCTTGAGCAGTTCGATAGTCTGAGTCAGATCATCGACGCCATGTACCGTTGCGCCGTGTTCTTCAGCGATAGCGGCATAGGTAGAAGAGATCGTGTTGGCTGTGACCTTGCCATTGAGGTCATCAAGTGATTTGATGTCTTCGTTGTCGGCCTTGACCATGACAACTGATCTGTCATAGGCATAGGCATCAGAGAAGTCATAAGTCTCTTTTCTTTCATCCGTAGCACCGACACCGTTTACTAGCATGTCATATCTGCCGGAAGCGACGCCCATCAGTAAGCCGTCCCATTCGCCTTCAACATATTCAACTTCAACACCGATGTAGTCAGCGATATACTTTGCAACTTCAACATCGAAACCAACCAGTTCACCCTGTTCATTGTGATAGGTGAATGGCTGCCATGTGCCTTCCATCGCAACGATGATCTTACCGTTTTCCCTGATCAGATCAAGTTCGGACTTGCTTTCTTCAGCCGGTTTTTCACCACCGCCTGAGCAGGCACATAAAATAAATAAGCTGAGCAATACTGTAATAATCTTTTTCATTTCTGTTCTCCTTTATGTTCTATACTCTTAATAAAATTCCTGATTCTTTCATTCTTCTGTTCATTGAAGAACTGTTCCGTTGGCATTGAGGCAATGATGTTGCCTTCATCCATGAAGATGACCTTCTTGGAAACATGTTTCGCAAAGTTCATCTCGTGGGTCACTACCAGCATCGTCATCCCTTCATCAGCCAGTTCCTTGATGACAGCCAGTACTTCGCCGATCAGTTCCGGGTCCAGAGCGCTGGTAGGCTCATCAAAGTAGATGATTTCGGGATCGGTAGCCAGGGCTCTGGCGATACCGACACGCTGCTGCTGGCCGCCGGAAAGCTGGTTGGGATAGGCTTCATACTTGTCGGATAATCCGACCTTGTCTAACAGGTTCTTGCCTATCTCTTCAGCCTTGTGTTTATCCATCTTTCGGGCAACTGTCAGTCCCAGTGTGACATTTTCCAGCACGGTCTTGTTGGAAAAAAGATTGAACTGTTGGAAGACGAAGGATGTCTTGATTCTGATCTCATGGATCGTCTTGCGCGATGCCGAATGCATATCAAATTCCTGACCGTCAAAGATCATTGTTCCCTCATCGGCCTTCTCCAAGAAGTTGAGACATCTGAGCAATGTCGTCTTTCCTGAACCTGAAGGACCAAGTATGGCTACAACGTCGCCTTTTTCAATATTCAGATCGAGGCCCTTAAGTACCTCAAGATCTCCAAAGCTTTTTCTTATACCTTTAATCTCGATCATCTTAAGCACCTCTGGTATTCATTCTTTTTTCTAGATAGGTCTGTAACCTTGTAAGCACAGTCGAAAACATCAGATAAATGAAGGCCAGTTCAAGATACAGCGCCAGAGCTTCATAGGTCCTGGCAACGATCTGCTGGGTGACCATGAACATCTCCATGACCGTGATATTGGCAGCCAAAGATGTAGACTTGACCATCGCGATCAGCGCATTGGCCAGAGATGGGAAAGCCATCCTTAAAGCCTGTGGCAGTACGATGTGCCACATGATCTGAACAAAATTGAGTCCTGAACAGTAACCGGCTTCGATCTGACCTTTCGGTACAGCTTCCAAAGCGCCTCTGATCGTTTCGGCTGAATAGGCTCCCTCATTGATCGAGAAGACGATGACAGCTGCCGGGAACGGATCGATGATGACGCCGACACTAGGCAGACCATAGAAGACGACAAACAGCTGGATCAGCAATGGCGTTCCTCTGATGACCCAGATATAGAAACGTGCCAGCTGTTTGAGCACTCTGATATTCGCGAACTGGACAAAAGCGACGAGGATGCCGATGACCATTGCCAGCGAAAAGCTGATGACAGTCAGCGGGATCGTCACCCTGATTCCAGGAAGCAGTATCTTCAAAAAAGAATCTGTAAGCAGATTGATAATTTTCATAAATGATATTATATATCAAAAAGATTTATTGTTGTGCTGATTTGCTCCGGTTGTAGAAAAACGCCAGAGCCATAGGTAAACCAAACATGCCGATCGCACCGAACATCCTCAGGCCGACGATCATGGAGATAAGTGTTGCCAGAGGATGTAATCCGAGGTTGGCACCTACCATGTGCGGTTCAATGATCTGTCTGATGATCGTGATGATCACGTACAGTACCAGTAGTTCAATGCCCATGGCGACATTGCCGGTGATGATCGAAGTGATGCCCCAGGGAATCAGAACGGTACCGACACCCAATACCGGAAGGATATCGAGGAAGGCAATCAGAAAAGCCCACATCGGTGAATTGGATACGCCGATGATCGTCAAGCCGATGGTCAACTCGACAAAGGTGATGCCCAGGATCGTTGAATAGGCACTCAGGATCTTGAGCAGGACATTCTCAAAGAAATCCTTGATCTCAAGGAATATCGGCATCGCCTTTTCAGGCAGATTATCCATGAACCACTTTGTGAGGCCTTCGTAGTCGCTGATGATATAAAACGAGGTTATGATCGTCAGTAGGACTGAGACCAGAAAACTAGGTACACCGGTAATAGTCGATTTCGTAATATTGACAATGACACCTGAGAAAGACGAAAGGATCGCACGCAGATTGTCAAACAGATTGTCAGTCAGATTGTCGATGTAGGAAGAGATATCGACAGGCAGATTATGATTGAGCTGATAAAGGCTCTGTTCAATACTTTCAAGATAAGGTTCAAAGGTGTTCTTGTAGAAGTTAGGCAGATTGCTTAAGAAATCGCCGATCTTGTTTACACCGAGTCCGACCAGAAGGCTTATGACCAGAATGATCAGAAGATAGATGATGATCAGTGTCAGGACGCGGTGCAGCGTCTTGTCGTCCTTGAAGAACCTTCTGTTTATCCTTACGGAAGCTGTCGCAAAAATAAAGCCCATGATAAAAGGAAACAGCAGGCCAACCAGATAATTGACGCATAAATAGACGATCGCAAAGATCAGTGCAATATAAACAACATTAATGATAAATTCTTTTTTCTTTTCCATATCCATCTATATTCTAAAACAAAAAGTAGTCTTAGACTACTCTGTTTCACCCCATGAAGGTATCTGTTTTCCTCTTTTGAGGAGGACAGTCTTCTGATAATCGGTGCAGTTAAGGAAGTGGAGCACTTCTTCAAGTTCTTCTTCACTCAGACCGACCATAGCCTTGACTTCAAAGCGCTTGTTGATGATATCGGCGCAGACGGCGATCGAATCGACAGTATTGCCATTGTCCGATCTGAAAACTTCCATTGAAGATTCGTTCTCATCGCTGAGTGATTCCACATAACCGTAATCACACGGATAAGTAAGTGATGGATAGTGTTTATGGGCACTGCCCTTTCTGTGCTTGATCTTGAAATCTCCGGAAGAATATAGAGTATCTACTTTCTGCCAGAAATAGGCATTGTTTTCAAATTCTTTCATCTTAAAACCTCAGTAGCGTTTTCTACATTATATGACTTTACATTTTCTTTGTAAACAATTTCATAAAATGTAAAATTTTACAAATTTGTTCTGAGATTTATATTTACTTTTTTAAGCAGTTCATCGAGCTCATAGATCTCATACTTTTCCATGGCTCTTAAAAGGATCATCAGGCAGCCCATCGCATCGGACTTGCCGTTGTGGTGAGAAAGATCGATGTCAAGATAGGCGCAGACCGTATTCAGTTTATGGTTGTAAAGTTCCGGATATACCCTTCTTGAAAGAGTGACAGTATCCAGATACTGATTGGTAAAGTGATTGAGACCATAGACATCACACATCGAATTGAGGACCGTTATATCAAACATCGCGTTGTGGGCGATTATGACCGCATCCTTGAGGATCACGGAAAGTTCTTCATAATAGAAGACAAATTCATTTTCATCCTTGACATCTTCATAGCTGATGCCGTGGATATGGGTATTAGTAAAATAGTTGTAACGGTGATATGGCTTGAAATACCATTCAAAGTTATCAACTATCTCTCCTTCTTCATAGATGGCGATACCAAGTGAACAGGCTGAAGCCATCGACTGGTTCGCAGTTTCAAAATCAAGGGCTACTATTCTCATTGTTTCTTGTGCTTGTTTCTTAAAAATCTGTTCATATGGCTTTCAAAGAGGGTCTTGGAGAAAGCCTCGATGATCTCTTCATTACCATCGGTCATCTCCACCAGCAGAAAATCGCGGTTGGCTCCCCAGACATAGCTCCATGACAATACTTCATCATAATAGATCAAGGCGCAGTTGCTTTTGTCGGCCTTGTTGTACATGACCATATAGTCCTGATAGAATTCCATCATCACGACTCTTGGCATATAGATCATCGCAATGATCGAAACCAGGGTCATGAAGACCCCATAGGGGTTGGTCCGATCATAGATGAACAGGGCCAGACCCATGCAGACCAGGATCACAAAAAGAAAATTCGGCTTCGCATCGATCTGTGATAAAGCCTGGTTCTCATTAGGCAGATTATAGGTCTTCAATTCCTTTGATCTCATAAAATTAGTATAACACGTATATGTTATGATAATAAGGTATGGAAAATAACGGATTCAGATATGAACTTATTCACCAGGATCGAAACTGCAAGGCCCGTTTAGGCAAACTGAACGTCTTTGGCAAGCTGGTCGATACTCCGGTCTTCATGCCGGTAGGAACGCAGGCTACGGTCAAGTTTCTTTCTAGTGACGACATAAAGAATATTCATGCCTCGATCATTCTGGGCAATACCTATCACCTGTGGCTGAGACCCGGTCCAGAAACGCTGATCAAAGCCGGCGGTATCCACAGATTCATGAACTATGACGGACCGATCCTGACGGATTCAGGCGGCTTCCAGGTCTTTTCTCTGGCTGACAGCCGCAAGATCAGCGAGGAAGGCGTTTCCTTCAAGTCGCATCTTGACGGTTCAAAGCTCTTCATGTCTCCTGAAGATTCGATCCACATCCAGGAAGCCATCGGTTCGGATATCGCGATCTCCTTTGATGAGTGTATCCCTTATCCAAGTTCCTATGACTATGTCAAGGATTCCGTCGACAGGACTCTTCGCTGGGCTAAAAGAGGAAAAGACGCACACACAAGGCAGAACCAGGCCTTATTTGGCGTCGTGCAGGGCAGTGAGTTCCCTGATTTAAGAAAGTATTGCGCGGAAAAACTTGTGGAAATGGATTTTGACGGCTATTCGATCGGTGGCACTTCCGTCGGCGAAAGCAAGAAGACCCACTATGAAATGCTCGACTACACGATCCCTTATCTGCCTGAAGACAAACCAAGATACGAGATGGGCATCGGTGCTATCAACGATATCCTGGAAGCAGTGGAAAGAGGTGTTGACATGTTTGACTGCGTCCTTCCGACCAGGATCGCCAGACATGGCACTCTGATGACTTCCCAAGGTCGCATCAACATCAAGAAGAATATCTACAAGGAAGATTTTTCACCTCTTGATCCGGAATGCGATTGCGAATGCTGCACAAAATATACCAAAGCCTATCTCAATCATCTGTTCAGGAACGATGAAGGTTTAGGCAACAGACTGATGTCGATCCACAACCTGCGTTTTCTTATCAGATTCATGGAAGGCATCAGGGCAGCCATTGCGCAAGACAGATTCCTTGAATACAAGGAAGAGATACTTAAGAAATACGGTTTTGATGAAAGAGGATTCTGATGAAACTTTCTGATTTTGATTTTGAACTTCCTGAGGAGCTGATCGCTCAGCACCCTGCCGATAAAAGAGATGAATCCCGCCTGCTGGTATTGCACAAGAATACAGGCGAGATCGAACATAAACATTTCTATGACATCATCGATTACCTTAGACCCGGTGATGTTTTAGTCAGAAACAACTCCAAGGTCATACCTGCAAGACTGTATGGCACCAAGAAGGATACCGGCGCCAAGGTCGAAGTGCTCATCCTGAAGATCGAAGGCAGCCTTTGCGAGTGTCTGTGTGGCAATGCCAAAGCCATCAAGACCGGAACGATCATTGAATTCTCGGATAAACTTTATGGCGAGTGTGTTGAAAGAAAAGATGAAGGCATCAGAGTCTTTCTGATGCACTATGAAGGAATATTCCTGGAAGTCCTCAATGAAGTAGGCATGATGCCTACCCCACCCTATATTCACGAAAAGCTTAAAGACAAGAGTCGCTACAACAACGTCTATGCTGCCATCGATGGCTCTGCAGCCTGCCCGACAGCGGGTCTTCACTTTACGGATGAACTGCTTGAAAGGATTAAGGCCAAAGGCATCGAAGTGCTTGATGTCACTCTACATGTGGGGCTGGGCACTTTCAAACCGGTCAAGGAAGACAACATCGAAGATCACAAGATGCATTCGGAGTTCTATACGATGTCGGCCTATACAGCTGAGCGTCTCAATCTGGCCAAAAAGGAAGGAAGAAGGATCATTGCGGTCGGTACGACTTCCACCAGAACTCTGGAAACGATCATAAATAAATACGGTGAATTTAAAGAGTGTTCAGGTGATACTTCGATCTTCATCTATCCGCCATATGAGTTCAAAAGCATCGACTGTCAGATAACCAATTTCCATCTGCCTAAATCGACGCTGATCATGATGATCGCGGCCCAGTGTTCAAGAGAAATGATCCTCAACGCCTACAAGGTCGCAGTTGAAAACCGTTACCGTTTCTTCTCTTTTGGCGATTCCATGTTCCTTACAAATGAATAATCTGCAGAAACACTATCAACAGATAAATGAACTTAAAGGCAGGCCGGAACTGCTGATCCACATCTGCTGTGGAGTCTGTTCGGTCTATCCTTTACAATACCTCAGACAGTATTTCAGGATCACGATCTTCTTTTCCAATTCCAATATCTACCCTTTTGAAGAATTTGAAAGAAGGCTCGATGCTTTAAGAAGCTATCTTGATTATCTAGATGATCCTGAGATCAAGCTCATCGTTGATGGCTATGACAATGAAGGCTATACGAAAAAGCTTTCACAATATAAAGACGAACCTGAAGGTGGAAAAAGATGTCGCATCTGTTACAGACTCAGGATGGAAGAGACCTTCAGATATGCCAGTAAGCACAAATACGCCTACTGTACGACCGTCATGTCGATATCCAACAGAAAGAATGCCGACTGGATCAACGAGATCGGAACTGAGCTGCAGAAAAAATATCCCGATACGACTTATCTATATGCCGATTTCAAGAAGGATGACGGCATCACCAGAAACGATGAACTCAACAGAAAACTGAACCTCTATCATCAGAATTACTGCGGTTGCATCTACTCACTTGCAAAGAGAAACAATGAGCGATAAGAAACAGTTAAGGAAGATCTGTATCAGAAAAAGAAATGATCTTTCCAAAGATTCACGAATAGAAAAATCAGAGATCATCTGCAGGAAACTGCTTCCCTATCTTAAAGACAGGATGATCCTTTCATATTGTCCCTTCAACAGCGAAGTCGATGTCTCTATGATCAACAAAACATACAGAGTTGCCTTGCCAGTCATAAACAAGGACAGGACCATGGAAGCATACGTCCCAATTGATGATCAATTTGTCACAAACTTCTATGGGATCAAAGAACCGGATATCAACAGATCGCTGCCTGTTAAAAAGGAAGATATCGATGTGATCATCGTTCCTTTATTGGGATTCGATCGAAAGAAAAACCGCCTTGGTTACGGAGGCGGATATTATGATCGCTACCTTGAAGACTATAAAGGTCTGAAGATCGGCGTAGCTTTCAGACAACAGGAAGTGGAAAACATCGAAACAGATAAAAATGATGTCCGTCTGGACATCATCATTACTGATACAGAAATTATTTCTTAGCTGTTACCTTGGCCCATAATTCATCAGAGAGCTTTTCATTCAAAGGTCTTTCCAGCAGTTCCGGTTCCTCCAGGAACAGTTTCAGCATGGCGATCGATCTTGAGAAATAGAAGCCATCGGCGATTCTTTCGTCGATCGTAAAGCCCAGTCTGACACCATCCTTGAAGACGACCTGTTCATTCTCATAGAAAGGCATTCTGCCGCTCTTGCCAATGACGATAAACAGCGAAGTCGTACCCCAGTTGGCCAGATGATGGAAACCATCAGGCAAACCGATCGAACCAAGGTTCGCAAGCAGTACGGTTGAATGGTATGGATCTGTCTCGATCAGAGCTTTAGGACAGAGTGAATGTTTCTCCAGCCAGCAGATAAAGCGCACGGCCGGGCGGGAGATGAACTTCGGCAGTCTGTTGAACATATCCATGAAGCTTGATGATTCATCACGGTATTCCCTGTCCTTGAGTTTCAGTAACTGTCTTCTTATTTCATTGTGTACATCGTCGATGTTCCATTCAGGTTTAGAATGGATGAAAGCCAATACTTCACCACCGTCATCCTTGAACTCCTGTTTGACCGTGAAAGCCGCACTGACTTCGTTGTGTCTGTAGAGCTTGTAGTCGTGGATGAAGATCTGAAGCTTGCTGCGAAGCGTGATCGTCTTAAGTGTTGCTGTTATGATGCACTGGAACAGGTTATACTTGTAATCCGGATTGTCCGCATTTTTCTTCTTGAGATACTCGTCAAGATTGCTTAAATCGATCTGGAAAGAAAAAAACACTTCATTGTCACAGCGGTTCGGCATCAGATAAGGTGTTATAAAATGCATCGGGTCAATATCTTTCAGATATTTGGCATCGAATCTGTCTCCCATAATAATCCCCCTCAGAAATACCATTACATTCTACTATAGTTTATAGACAAGCTCAATCAGACAATGTATCCTTGCTTTTTTATTTTGTAAACTCATCGATCATATCTCTGATGCTGTCTTTGGCATCTCTGGTCCTATAGTCAAATTCCCTGCAGGCTTTCTCGTGAGAAAAATGGCCATTGGTATTAAGGACTGCCAGAGAATAAGGCGTGATGAGAGGTTTTGGAGAAAAAAGCGAGATGACCTTTTCCATCAACGGCGTAAATGGTCTTACGATCCGATACGGTAAACACAGACTGATCTTTCTTCGGCCACAGATTTCGTTGATACTGTTTATCAGATCCATGACACTCAGATAATGTCCGGCAAGAATATAGCACTCCCCTTTTCGACCTTTTCCGGCACAATCGATCATACCCTGAGCTACATCTCTTACATCGACAAAATCAAAACCGCCTTCGACCCCTACCGGAGTAGGAAACTTCGATAATACTCTTACCGAATTTACGGCATGATTGTTTTTTCGATAATCGCCTGGGCCATAGATGCCCGCAGGATGAACGATCGAAACATCGAGTCCTTTTTTGGCGTAATCAAGACACAACAGGGTTCCACAGGCCTTTGATCTTCCATATGGATCTCCGATCTTTTCCGGATAGAACTGTTGTGGCTCGCAGGTTATGCCTTCTTCCTCTTCCAGGATCGCATGGACCGATGAAACATAGATCATCTTCTTTATCCCGTGTTTCAGGGCCATCTTCAGGATGTTCTCGGTGCCCTCGATATTGACCTTGTTCAATAGCGGATTTTCTTTTGAAGAGATCGACACGATACCGGCGCAATGAAAAAGAATTGCTTTCTTTCCCTTGGTGTAAGCAAAAAATCTCTCCAGCGATTCCATATCATTGACATTGCCTTGGCAGATCTCGATATCCTTATCGACATAAGCCTCTTCCCCAGGCAAAGTCAAAGCGATGATCCTGAAACCATCCTTCTTCAGAAATCTTACCAGTGTTGAGCCAAGATGTCCGCTGGCTCCCGTTACGAGATAGATCTTTTCCATATTATTTCCTTGTATCAGATGATTCTCCTGTTATCTCTTTATCTTCTTCGCTGCTTTTTTCATTCTTTTTTCCTGGCAGCATGTTCCTGATCTTTTTTCCGGCACTGCTGCTGAGATCCGAGACCTTTTCCATGACGATATCTCTTCCCGCGGAAATGGTCTGTTGCAGATCGCTGCTGATGTTTCTGGAAAGGATCTTCATCATCTTGCCCGCAAAAATGCGTGATTCATTGTTTTCATCCATCAGTTTCTTCAAAGTGCTGTAGATGATCCCGATCCCGCGATCCGCAAATTCAGAAAGCGTGTTGATATTCTCCATTGCCAGATGATCAAAAAGCTCATTGACAAAGATCGAACGTTCTTCCTTGGTCGTCTCATGCAGGATATCCAGGATGACTTCCCTGCTCAGATCTGATTCATATTTGAATCTGTCAGCCCTGACGACGCTGTTTCCTTCGACCTGCCAGGTAAACATTGAATGGGCACTGACGATATTGAAAACATCGACCTTGCAGATCTTCTTGTTCTTGGCCATCTCATAGATCATGCCGACACCGTCCTTCTCCGGAACGATCAGCTTGTATTTGGTTTTGAGGAATTCCAGATCTTCCTTGTCGAGATTTCCGTCTCTTAATCCCGGTCCATCATCGGAGTATACTTCGATGATCCTTCTTTTGACTGCTGGTTTGGCATGGATAGTGGCATAGATCGCCAGATAGCCACCTTTGGAATGACCGACGACACGGTATTTATTGAACATGGTGCAGTTGTTGTTGACATAATCCAGGGCATCATATTGGGAATTGATATCGCCATATGAAAGCATCAGATCCTCCTTCCAGCCTACCAGCGTATCATCTGTTCCCCTGAAGGCGATGACCGTACTCTCATCCGGCAGATCGAACATGACTGCAGCAAACTGTTTGGAGCTGTCTGGCAGAAGTTTATCGGCATAGTTATAGACCAGACATGAAGCAAAACGTCTGGTTGCAGCCATTTCTCTCATCAGGATCGGACTTAGTCTGGAAAAGGAGGTCGACTTTTCTATTTCTTCTTCTTTGTGTGTGGAAAAATAGGCATCAGAAACTTCCTTCAAAGTCATTTTTTCTTTGTCCTTGAAAATATCGTCCAGTTCACAATAGGCGATCTGGGCAAAGCACATATTATCGACTTCATTGAACGGATCCTGTTTGAAGCTCAGATCCCCTCTCCATTTGCAGTAATCTAAAAAATTCATACTCTCTATCAATATCTTAACAAAGGCTTGGAGTTTTGTTAAAAAGAAAAATCTTCTTGTCTGCTCTCTTATTTTTGAAGTATTTAATCACTTTTTCCTTATGGTTATATAAACAAAATCGGAACCTCACGGCTCCGACACGTCCTTAAAACGTTTTTGATATCATCTATCGATATGTATTCTCCATTAATAAAACTTCTTATCTCCATCTATCCTGGATCCAGCAGACATTGCCACATTTGCACATCAGCGCATTATTCATATAGCAATCATAAGCTAAATCCTTATCATATGTAACAATGGCATTGATCATCGGCATATGGCACAGCGGGCAGATAATATCACCATATCTTTCAATCCACCAGGCTTTCCAGGCCTCAGTCCATTCAGCCCATTGTTGTTCATTATAGCCGGCACCACCAGATATATTGTCGAGCTCGTCCATGGCTAACGGTATTCTTTTAAATTCTTTGTTTTCTGACATAAACCATCACTCCTTTTTGTATGAAACAGTCTTTCTTTTAATGCTCGTATATTTGTACGAAGAATACTTAAAGCATGTCAAATATCATTGTAATAGCAAACACTATAATCTGTGCCGAGAACTATTATGAGACATATTCTCCTGAGCCTATGAAGAACACCATCAGAAGAAAGCTTCCAAAGAAGAAGTAAGAATAGAAAATAAGAAAAGGATGTACAGATTGTGGAAAACTCTGCGTTCTAATACATTCTTCTTTCAAGTAATTTAACTGCAAACCCTATGATTTCTTAAAGGCCATTGCCTTCTGAAACCCTACGTTTTCTTAAACTACCAATTAAACTGTCGTTTATCTAATTCAAAGAACAGTTGCGATTTACCAATTTTATGTTTTGTTACATCTTTAGTTTAAATATCATTGGGTGTTTTGACGCATTTTCTTATTTGAAATTACAACTGTATCTTGAATGAAAAATTATTTTGCCTATAAAAAGAATGTTTTGTGACAATTTTAATTTAAATGAGTATCTTTATATCAAACTTCATTTTGATTAATTCGATAATACATAATTTTATAAACACCTCATAGTTACTTTTAATATAAGGACTGGAATTGGTGTTAATATCTCTTGTTAATTATCTCCAGACTCATCATATTTATCGCTTTTGCCAAGATTACAATCTGAGCAAAGAGTTCTCAAATTATTCATCACAGTTTTACCACCTTTTGATACTGGCAGAATATGATCCACATGAAGTTTGACTCCATTATCTGCCCCTCTTCCACAAAGCACACACCTAAACCCATCTCTTTTCATAACATCATATCTTAAGCCTGCTGACATTAAACTCCTTTGATATTCTTTGGTTCGCTTTCTTTCATCTTCTTTTTGCATTTTTTCAATTAGTATCATAATATCTTTGCGACTATGATTACTCATGCTTAAAAAACCGTGCGTTCTTACTTTGCCCAGTTCTTTCGATCTGTATGCCTACAGAAAGAAAGGCCAGGAACAACTGGTGATCCTGACCTCTTTATCATATCGATTAAACCTTATTTGCTTCTACTGTGATCAGGTACAGATCTTCCTGATTTCATAATAGAAAAATCTTTATCTAACGTTTAATATTTAGTTATTGTGATAGTGATAGTTAAACATTCTTTCAGTAACAATTTCTATACCTTCAGAATAGAAATGTCTCCAACCTTCATGAGGAAATAAAGCACCATTAGCAAACTGAACTGCTGATCCCATACCTGTAATAGCCATTTCATTAAGTGCAGAAATAGCCTCCCCTAGTGTATAACCATTTATTGTATAATCATCAGGCATATAGTCTGTATAAGTTGGTGGTGTTTTTCCTGGCCTTGTTTTACCACCAGATACTTTCATAAGATCGTTGTCATCAATAATGTTTTCTTTTTTCATCCTGATGTCCTCCTTTTTCTATATATATTTATACGAATAATTATATTTTAAGGCAAAAAACACTAACAAAAAGAAGGTTTTCAAGAAGCTGAAGTCTGAAAAGAAAGATAAGCGTAGGGTCCCGAAAATATCGGAAAGTGATATGCTGAATCAGATTTTGAATAATAAAAAGATGACCGGTTAAGGTCATCCATTCAAAATAGAGTTGTAACTTGATTTTTTAAAATTTTTCTCCATTCAAAATAGAGTTGTTCTATTCAAAATAGAGTTGTAACTTTACATTTTAATCATTTTCATATTGCCATATTAAAAAGATAGTACTATTATATATATGAACAGTTGTTCATATGTTCAATATGGAGGATATAGATATGAAAAAGACTTATAAAATCGAAGTAGATTGCGCCAACTGTGCAAACAAGATGGAAGAAGCAACCAAGAACACCAAGGGTGTAAAGAATGCAACTGTCAACTTCATGACACTCAAAATGAATGTTGAATTTGAAGAAGGCGTCAATGAAAAAGAAGTAATGAAGGAAGTATTGAAGAACTGCAAGAAAGTTGAAGACGACTGTGAGATCTATCTATGAGTAAGAAACAGAAGAAGAATCTCTATCGGATCATCATTTCTTTCTTACTTCTGATCATTATTCATTTCATCCCTGTTGATAATAAATATCTGGAATTTGCGATGTATATGGTGCCATATCTCATCGTTGGCCACGATATACTCAGAAAAGCTTTCCTGAGTATTAAGAACCATGAGTCATTTGATGAAAATTTCCTGATGGCTGTGGCTACGATCGGTGCGATCGCCTTGGGTGAATACCATGAAGGTGTGGAAGTCATGCTGTTCTACCAGATCGGTGAATGGTTCCAGTCCTATGCGGTCGGAAGATCGAGAAAGAACATCGCCAAGCTCATGGATATCAGGCCGGACTACGCCAATATCGAACAGGATGATCAGCTAGTCCAGGTCGATCCCAATGATGTCCATGTCGGTGATGTCATAATCGTCAAAGTCGGTGAAAAGATCCCGCTTGATGGAACGATCATTGAGGGAGAGACATCGCTCAATACCTCAGCTCTAACTGGCGAATCAAAGCCTCGAGATGTGGCAACAGGCGATGATGTCATTTCCGGATGCATCAATATGACCTCGCCGATCAGAATCAGAACGACCAAGGAATTTGGCGAATCGACCGTATCCAAGGTTCTGGACCTGATCGAGAATGCCACCAGTAACAAATCGAAATCCGAGGATTTCATCAGCAAGTTTGCGAAGTATTACACTCCGGCTGTCTGCTACAGCGCTCTGGCGCTGGCCATAATACCGCCGCTGTTCAATAAACTGATATTGAATCAGCCTTGGGATTTCAGCACCTGGGTCTTCAGAGCTCTGACCTTCCTAGTCATCTCGTGTCCTTGTGCACTGGTCATTTCGATCCCGCTCACCTTCTTTGCCGGAATCGGTGGTGCCAGCAAGGTCGGCGTCCTGATCAAAGGTTCGAACTATCTGGAATCATTATCCAAGACCAGATATGTAGCCTTCGATAAGACCGGAACAGTGACTCTGGGCATCTTTGAAGTCACAACGATCCATAATTCCAACATGACCAAAGATGAACTGCTCGATTATGCAGCTCACGGGGAAGCTTATTCCAACCATCCGATCGGCAGATCGATAATCAAGGAATACGGAAAGGACCTTGACAAAGACAGGATAAAATCCATCAGGGAAAATGCCGGTAAAGGTATCGAAGCTATCATCGATGATCGAAGTGTTCTGATCGGAAATGAAAAACTGCTGAGAGATCACAATATCGAAGCAAGTCATTGCGATGATGACGGCACGATCGTTCATATCGCGATCGATGGAGAATATAAAGGTCACATCCACATCGGTGACAAGATCAAGAAGAATGCCAAACAGGCTATTGAAGAGCTCAAGCACAATGGTGTCAAGAAGACGATTATGTTGACAGGCGATGAGAAAAAGATCGCCTTAGCTGTGAGTGATAAACTAGGCATCGATGAAGTCCGTTATGAACTGTTACCACAGGACAAGGTAACTGAAGTTGAAAAACTGCTCAAGGAAAAAAGCGAGAATGAGACCCTGGCATTTGTCGGTGACGGCATCAATGATGCGCCGGTCATCTCCATGGCTGATGTCGGTATCGCAATGGGTTCTTTAGGTTCCGATGCGGCGATCGAAGCTGCAGATGTCGTACTGATGGATGATGATCCACTGAAGATCGCCAAAGCCATCAAGATCGCCCGCAAATGCATGCGTATCGTCTATGAAAACATCAGCTTTGCGATCGCTGTCAAGATCATCACCCTGATCCTGTCGGCTGTAGGTATCGCGCAGATGTGGCTGGCCATCTTCGCCGATGTCGGTGTCATGGTCATAGCTGTAATCAATGCCATCAGAGCTTTAGGAGTAAAGAATATCTGATGAAGAAATTTAATGAAAACACTCTTTATGATGTAGCTGAACTGTTCAAGAACTTCGCCGATTCCACCAGGATCAGGATCCTGTATACGCTTTTCAACAAAGAACTGAGCGTAAGCGAAATCTGCGAACTGCTGAACATGAACCAATCAGCCATATCCCATCAGCTGAGGATTCTGAAAAATTCCAAGCTGGTAAAAAACCGTCGTGAAGGAAAAACGGTATATTATTCCCTCGACGACGATCATGTCTACAATATAATTTCGCAAGGCATTGAACATGTAGAAGAATAAGAGAGACTTCATCAAGTCTCTCTTTATTTTGTTCAATCAAATTCTTCAAGCTGTCTGTGGGCTCTTTCGATGAGCTCATCAAGACTGTATCGCTTATATTCACCCAGATAGATCAGAGAATCATTCTTTCTTCCATCATAGCCAAAGACGATAAAATGATCATTGAAGTAACCTAAGACGTTTTCCTGATAATCGTATAATGTCCTGGCCGAATCCGAATCAAGATTGACAATGAACAGCATCGTATCGATGTAGATGAACAGTTCTCTGTCATATACTTCAAATCTGACCAGTTTATTTGGACACATGGAGATATCCACATTGCTTTCAAGGACGACCGTTCTTACCGGTTCACCGTTTTCATAGATAACCAGTGTATTATCGGGATTTACTGTATAGAGCCTGTTTTCGTAATAGAAGAAGGAAATAGCCTTCTGCGGGCTTGGGATCTCAATAGTACTGTTTTTAATTGTATCGACGATGTTAAGATCGTTTTCATCACTATAGACCAGAATATTATCTTTGCCATAGGCATAGAATCCTGTTGAAGGAACTTTGTCCAAACAGTGAACTGATGAATCGCTTAAATCGATATAAAGAGCGTATCTTTCCGAAAGCGGGTCAGCAGCGGAAGCATCATGAGCGGTCGTGTAGATCTTGTTTCCCTGATCAAATACGAGGAGCTCTGAAGGATAGAAATAGGAATTGTTGTTATTGACCAGGACTAGGTTTTCAAGATCCGGTTTGACTGTTCTTTCTTCCTTTCTTTCAAGATCATAGATATGGATCGTATTGAGATCATAGAAATCATGGTAGTAGAGCCTGTGATCACATGCAACTATAGCTGATGGATATGCATAGAACTGATCAAAGAAGATCGCTTCATTGATGTTCAATGGGAAGGCAAAGAAGTTCTGACTCTCATAGAAATCCCTGAATGGCAGTTCTTTGGATTCAAGGGTCTCGCCATTTGAACTGTCGATCGTAAGGAGTACACACGGAGTGCCGCTGTCGCATTTAAGGACATAGCCTTTGTCTTCAAACAGGTCGAGCAGATGATAGTAGGCATTTTCTTCCATTCTGATCGCTGATCTGATGGTGATATCCTTAAGATCCGCAAAACAGATAAGATCATCAGCCTTCATCATCATGAGATCATCATCAATGATCTTCTCCTGTGGTGAAAAATAGAATGGCGCATCTTCAATAGTTACAAGCGTATCATCGTAGGTATTCTCAAACAGTTTGATATCGCCATCCTTCAGGACGTAGAAGTTAAGACCACCGGCTTTACTGTTGATGGTCGTCTTGATATCATCATAGGCTTCCGGGAAGTTCTTGATCAAAACAGAGTGGCCATCATCATAATAGAGATCTCCGACATAGCCATTGCTGCAGGCAATGTGGATGTTGTCTTCGGTAGTGTAGAAGACCTTGGAGATCGTACCTTTGACACTGTAGGTCTCGCTTATTTTCCCCGATTGATCGATCAGATAGACCTGATTGCCGAAGACAAAGACATGATCATCACCTTTCACAAGGACCTTTATCTCATCGAACAGGGCATTGCTGTCAAAGGAAAGTTCATAAAGCTCTTTATTGTCCTTATAGGCATGCAGGATATAATTTGATACCACATTGGTCTCAACATTGCGGATCAGCGAAGAATAATCTTCCCTTCTGTCCTCCAGAAAATAGAGAATTCCATCTTCACTGAATTCCATATAGAGGATACCGTTAAGCTTTTCACTCAGATCTGTAAACTCCTTGCTCTCTAGATCGAAGATGCCCACTTCACTTAAGTAGGAAGAATCTCTGGTATTGATGGCGATCAGCTTTCCATCCTTGGACCAGGCAAAGTCTCTGATGTAGCCGTCATAATCTTCAGGAAGCTGAAGTTCGGATTCGCTCTTTCCTTCAGTGTTTAATATTTCCAGCGTATCAGCATTGCTGCAGGCGATCAGCTTATGATCATCGCTTGGATGGCTGATAGAAAAGGTCTGACGTTTTAAAGGAGCTGACCATTTCTCTTCACCCTTCAGAAAATCATAACTGTAGACTTTGCCATTGCTGTAAGCGATCACTTCACCGCTTTTTCCTTCATGGATATTGGCAATGTCAAATGAAACAAAACGGAAATCAATGACTTCCTCATCATTTATCAGATCGTATGTATGAATGTTTTTGCCCTCATCAAGATAGACAAGATAACGACTGTCATTTGAGATGAAGAATTCGCTTATATCATTGAAGCTGTCGATCCTTCCGATCTCCGTACAGTATCTTGTCATCTGATAGGTATAGGTAGCTCTGGTCAAGGCAAACTGTGCTTCATCAGTCAATGGCCGATCAAGCTTCTCACTTGGCAGTGCCTGCAAAGCTCTTAAGATCGCATTGTAGCGATCTTTCTCATCATAGAAATCAAGGGATTCCTTGGCCAGGATCTTGGATTCGTTTATCAGTGTGTTGTTATAGTTTTCCCTGATCCGGGCATTTGAATACAGAAGATAAGAGATCGCAATGATCGCCAAAGAGGCAATGATACCAGCAAGGATCAGTGCTCTTTTGCGGCGATACTTTTCCTGTCTCATCACCAATTCATCATAGGTGCAGCCGATCATCGTTGAGGCAAGCTTAGGAAGTTGGCTCCTTCTGGCCTCCTTGAATTCCATGCGATAATCGCAAGCCAGCGGTTCTCCTTTTTTCAGAAGCGCTTCCGGGAAGATCGTGGGCGGTTCTCCTTCAGATAGCACACACAGAACATGATCAGGATCATGTTTTTTCAAAAAGGTCTCTACTTCCAGCAGACACCATTTTGATTTTGTGTATTCATTTGAACAGATGATGATCAGATATTCCGAATTATCAAGGGCATCTTCGATCTTCTTGGCCAGATCAGCACCGGTATTGAGTTCTTCCTCATCTCTGAAGATCCTTTCAAAACCCTGCTTTTGATATTTCTCTTTGATGGCCTTGGGAATATGAAAATGTTCCAGAGAGTGCTGGATCTCAATGGCTACAGCTGTATCTCTTTTATTGTGACGATAGGAAATAAACCCGTCGTAATGTACGCTACTCATATTCCAGAATGACCATGATCTTTCTCAGGATATCCTTATCGAGCTGAATATACTTCGATTTTCTGTCGATACCGTACTTATTGTACAGGGCATCGACTCTTTCTTCTCTTTCCTGCAGCTGATAGTATTCAACAAGTGCAGGATGAAGAAGCAGGTTATTGTCCTTGATGCTTCCGCCCTTGTAGTTTTCAAACATGGTCTCCAGCTGTTCATCGCTGACACCGCGATAGCCCTGGATTCTCTGGTAGGTATTCCAGCGCTGATGTTCGCATTCAGCCAGTGACGCCATATTGAAACGATCACTCAACCAGCGCTTGACAAACTCCGATCCCTTCTCGTCTTCCCTGTTCTGATTGAGGATATAGGCCAGATGGTAGTTGAGGCCTAAAGCGACATTGAAGGAAGAATGCTGATTGGAGAACTGATAGAAACCTGTCTCATCAAGCAGCTTCTCCTGTTCGCTCTCGCTCTTATACAGAGCATCATCTCCCAGATAGGAAAGGTGTGCACGTTTGGCTGCCCTTTCGATCTGCGGATTGATCAGCTGATTGTAATCATAGATATCATCATAGCTGCCGAAGAATTCAATCGACTTGTCTTCGATCATGCTGTAGAGCTGCGGACTTCTCATCAGGCAGATGATCTTTGGATATCTGAGCTTGCCATCCTTATAGGTAAAAAGACGCTTGAGATTCTCACTGATCGTGAAATTGCGCTGATCATCTTCGCCACAGACAAAGATCATGTCAGGTCTGACGATCTCTTCCACATAACCAGGGAATTCCGGATCGCTCTCATCTATCTCATGGAAGTGAACGCTGTATCGGGCATCAGCTTCCAGTTTCTGCGAAAAGTATCTTTCAAAATCAAGATTCAGTATCTCCGGGGAATTGGCTTTGATACTCTCAGCCATGCTTCTGATGTCTCTATCAAAGACGTGGATATCAAACGAAGAATGAGGCTGGTTCAAAAGACACAGCAGATTGTTGAAGAGTGCCTTGACCAGACTGTTTGCGCCAAAAAGGAAGATAGCCCGACGATTCTTGCTGGTAAGAACTTCCTTGTGCTTCATCAGAATATCCGTTGCCAGGGTATTGTACTCATCGATATGACGCAGATAAACATCTTTTCCATAACGTTCATCCAGATTTCTGATCAGTTCAATATTGTCATCGGCGACCATGAATCTGACGATGACGTTTTCCTTTACATAGTTCTTTGATTCCAGAAGATGCTGACAGAGCTTTGAAGTCTTGTTGAGACAAGCCTGTTCATCATCATCGAGCACATAGAACTCATACTTCTTGCGCTTATTGAGTTTATAGGAACAGATGTCCTTTTCGATCAGGAAGCCATGCAGACTTCTGGCCCTGTTTTCCAGTTCATCATATGAATTATCACAGTTGCAGAAAACAGCTGCCTGAGTGCTGTCTTCTTCTTCACAGATGCTTTCAAAGATCGCCAGCGAACGATCATCCAGACTAGAGAAGATGTGGATCTTTCTGCGACCGATCATCTTGAAGAATCTGACGATCGATCTTGAGAAGCTGACGATGAAGATCGAAGCACTTATCGGAGCAATCAGATAAAGTGAATACAGATAGACTGTATAAATGGTCCTGAGCGGCCCTTCCATGCCCAGGGTCGAAATGATATCACCATAGACACTCAGTCCTACTGAAGAGATACCGTATTTGAAGGTATGCAGGATCGTGATGAAAAGATCATCGCCATCCATCATAAAATACGGGAAGGTCAGAATACCGATACAGATAGATGACGTTACCGTCAGGATAGCTGAAAAGGACTGGTAATCGCTTCTTACCTTATACGCTCTATAGAAACCAATGATCTGGACAATGACCGCGAGAATTATTAAATAATACATACTTGCTCCTATCGAAATCATTATATAATATTAGCCCATGAAAAACAGGATGTTTCCATCCTATATTTCCTTTGTTTCAAGCCATCTGTAGAGGTCTTCATAGACCACATCCTTGTCCAGTTCGTTGAGGATCTCATGACGGTCATTCGGATAAAGTTTGCACTTGACATTCTTCACGCCGACTTCCTTAAGCGATTCAACAGAATTCTGAACTTCCTTACCGAAAGTTCCGACCGGATCATCCTCACCGGCGACAAACAGGATCTCAAGATCCTTAGGGATCCTGCCTAGAGCTTCTTTGTTGTGCAGGTTCAGAATACATCTGAACATCTCATAAAAACCGTTGAGAGTAAAGACGAAGGAACACTTTTCCTCATTGATATACCAGTCGACCAGTTTTTCATCCCTGCTCAGCCAGTCGGCCCTGGTTCTGACCGGTTCAAATTTCTTGTTATAGGAACCAAAAGACATTCCGTTTATGAATTTCGAACGATAACGCCAGCCTTTGAATAAGGCCAGGATCCTGCAGAGCATCATGCCGCCCTTTATCTTGGAAGCCGGTTCAAATCCTGTTCCCATGATGATCGCACCATCAAGCTCATCACCGTGTTGCGTAAGATAGTTGCGGGCAAAGAAGGAACCCATGGAATGTCCCAGCAGATAGTACGGTTTATCCGGATAGAGCTCCTTGGTTATCTTTGTCAGTTCATACATATCTTCCAGGACATGTTCATAGCCATTTTCACCAAAATAACCCCAGTCATCCTTGGTTTTGACTGATCCGCCATGTCCCAGATGGTCATTGCCTGTAACAAGGTATCCTCTTTCGCAAAGAAAAGAGGCAAAGTTTTCATAGCGGTCAATGAATTCGACCATGCCATGAGCTATCTGCAGGATCGCTTTGACTTCCTGATCAGGAATATACCTCATCGCTCTGATCTCGTTTTTTTCATCGGTGGAATTGAATCTGAATTCTTCTTTTCTCATATTAGTCCTTCCTGTTGATCTCGATCATTCCCGTCATAAACATGATCGCATATAGAATACTTTTCTCATCATCGATACTAAGTTTTCCGTTTTCATTGATGAAAAGACCTTCTGCTTCGCCTTTGTTTATATCTCCGACATATAGATACTTGTCACTTTGATATCCCTCATCGGTTCTGATCAGTTCATCAAGTCTTCTGTTTTTGCTGTCATAAAAAATGACCCTGTCATCTGAATAGATATCTTTCTGTACGTAGGCGACTTCCTCATTTTTCTCATTGAAGATCCTGGTACGGTATTTGTAGGCAAAATCGTAAATTGAACTGTAGATAACTTCCCCTTCACACAAAAAACGGGTCTCTTCACGTTTTTTCAAATTATCCTGATCAAAAACTATGTACATACCTTAATTGTAACAAAAAGGATACAATTAGGTTATGGAATACATAAAACTGCATAATTCTGATCTGGAAGTTTCCCGTCTTTGTCTGGGTTGCATGTCCTTTGGCGAGGCTCAGCGTGGCCAGTATCAGTGGACTCTCAATTACGAAGACAGCGAAAACATCATTCTCAAGGCCTATGAAGCAGGTATCAACTTCTTTGACACCTCCAACAACTATTCGGATGGATCTTCGGAAGAATTTCTGGGTAGAGCGATCAAGCACTTTGACAGAAAAAAGATCGTCATAACGACCAAGTGCTATTTCAATGAAGGAAAACTTTCTCCTGAAGCTATTCATCGCGAAGTGGCCAAATCACTGACTCATCTTGATACCGATTATATCGATATCCTGGTGCTGCACCGTTTCGATTACGATACACCGGTCGAAGATACTCTGAAAGCCCTCAACGAGGAAGTTGCCATGGGCCATATCCGTTACTATGGCGCTTCAGCCATGTATGGCTACCAGTTTGCGAAGTACTGCTACACCGCCAGAGAAAAAGGCTATCAGCCTTTCACGACGCTGCAGAACCACTACAACCTGATCTATCGCGAGGACGAAAGAGATCTCATACCTATCGCTGAACAGTTCAATGTCTCCCGCACTTCCTTTGCCCCATATGCGGCAGGAAGACTGGCCAGAATATCCTATGATGAAGGAAGCAAGCGCTATGACCTTGACTCCAAAGAAGGAACCAGATACGACAGAAGTGTGGAAGCTGACCAGCTGATCGCCCAAAGAGTCCATGAAGTAGCTCTAAAACACAATGTCTCCATGTCCAACATCTGTCTGGCCTGGCAGTTTAAAAAAGGCGTCGCTGCGCCTATAATCGGTGTCACCAAGGAAAAGTATCTTGATGACGCTGTCAAATGTTTTGATGTAAAACTATCGCAAGAGGATGTGGATTATCTTGAAGAACTCTACATTCCTCACGAAGTAAACTGCAACCGTTAATATCTGTAAGTATTATTGCCTATCGTGTATGTCTGATCATTTTCCTCATCATGATAGGCTTTTCTTATCTCGATGAGATTGAGTACATCATAGCCGTTGCCTCTTAAGAATCTCAGCATCTCATCATTGTTTGGATGCACAGACATATAAAGTGAATCGTTGCCGTATTCCCTGGCGATACTTTCGGCCTTGTCGAACAGGATCTTTCCTATGCCCTTGTGACGGTTTTCCTTCCTGACAAAGATGGATTCAAGGAAGACCACATCATCATCGATGCGGCAGACTATATAGCCGATATACTTGCCATTATCGCTGACCGCAAAGATCGGATAGTCGTGTTTGAGATATGACTTCAGTTCTTCAACACAGTCATCGACATCGCCTTTGAATTCCTGATTTTTGAATCCGGAGAGTGTTCTACGGAAATCCTTGCAGAGATAAGCCAGTCCATATACGTTGTCTTCATTGATGTTGATGATGCGAAGATTGTGTTTGCTGGAAATGTTTTCAGGTTCTACGATCGGGGTCTTGTTTACTTCGAAGGAATCGTTCTCAAGATATTCGATCCCATAGTATTCGCACCATTGTATCGCAAGATCCTCGTGGGCATAATAAAGATAATCCAGCCATTTATCGGTAAGGTTGAATCTTTCCAGGGTGGAACGGAAACGTCTGAAGGCTCCCGGACCCTTGATGCATTCCTCGAGCCATTCTTTGGCTTCACCATCGCACTCTTCCTCAATAAACATCGACATCGTGCCATAGTCATCGATCTGTTTATGACTCGGTAAAGGTATCAGGTACTTTTCCTTGATATCTTCATCTCCCTTGAGAATGATCCGCTCTTCAGGGATATAGTAAAAATACTGAGTATTCACATCAGTGCTGTCGATCGCTTCAATTACTTCACTTAATTTAATCTGCATCTTTTTCCTTCAACCTCAATATGTTGTATTTAAACAGGATCGGATATAGACCGATAATCGCAAAGGTACTGATTCCGTAGCGTAAGACTCTGTACATGAAGGCAAACAGTGTCTCGGCTTCAAGTATTTCATTACTGAAAGGCAGCTTCAAGACATTCACCAGCGACAGAAAGATGATTGCTCCGCCCATTATCCTGAAAAACATTCTCCAGATATTGGTGGTGTTTTCAAAATTGACATATCTTTCATCAAACAGATCACCACTCAGGAATCCGATGATCAATCCGACGATCGAATAATAGTCGTTGGACCTGCAATAGAAGAAGCCCAGACACGAATACACGATCAGTATAAGATAGAAATGCTTCTTCTCCATCTTCCCATAAAGTTTATCGATCACAATGGATGGAAGGATGCCGAATACCACTCCTATCAGAACATCTGTTGGATAATGGACACCCAGGGCAACTCTTGATAAGCAGACCAGAAAAACGATCAGAGAACCTATCGCTAGAAGTTTTCTGTTTTTCTTTTCCTGATAAAGCGTAGTCAGCAGATTGGATGTACACATGGCATGGCCACTTGGAAAGCTGAAGCCCTGTTTGGCCATATCATTGATATCATATTTTCTTTCAGCAGGTCTGATACATTCGATCTGTTCATTGACAGCGTAGGGTCTGATCCTTTTAAAGATATTCTTGATCATCCCATTGGTCACATTGACCATCAGTATTGATATAGCGATCTTTATGCCCAGCTTCTTATCAAAACACCAATAAAAGAAGATGACGATCAAGACCAGCGATACCGGTTCACCAAGCATGGTGAAAAATGAAAAGAAATACTTAAGAAAAGGAAAGGATCTTATCAGTTCCTGAAGTCCTTTGATAAGCTCAACTTCCCAGGCAAACTGAAATACATTCCCCATCTACTTCCTTTTCTCCAGTTCTTCCAGCGTTATTCTGTAGGCTTCATCTTCATAGTGGTAGTTTATCTTCTTATATCTGTCACCGCTTAGAAGTTTTATGATCAGATCCATGAAGCAGGGATTCTTGACCAGTACAGGACCGCTGATATGAGTTCCAAAACCGTTATGGAAACGCCAGCCTTCATAGTCATTGTCGACCAGATTGTTGTCCTTGAAATCATAGGTGAACAGTCTGTATCCTTCTCCGCCTTCGATCAGCGAAGACTTGTTTATGAAACCAACAACTTTGCCCAGTTCATCATTGTTCATGATGACATCGCCTGTGTAGCGCTTTTCCGTAATTGTCGTTTTGAAATCCAGGATGCCCAGAGCTTCCTTGTCATCGATGCTTGTTCCAAGCAGTTCCATGGCGTTGCCGGTAAAAAGGAGCACCTTGTCGTGTTCAAGATATTCTCTTATTTCTTCCCTGTGTTTCAGCAGATCATTCAAAGCTGATAACTGCTTGCTTTCCGTACCCGGTCCCATATAAACAAGATCATATTCGTTGACGTTATAGCGATCTTCAAGTTCAACAGTATCAACACTTGTCTCGATTCCCAGATCCTTCAGATGCGATCTTAGAACTTTTATATTTCCATAGTCACCATAAAGGTTCATGAGATTTGGATAAAGATGGAGTATCCTCATAATACTTCGACCTCCTTTAAAAGCTTGCCTTCATCAGAGAAACAGGTCAGGGCAAAAAGTCTGCCTTCGCTGTTTTCACCGATATATCTGATCGCTTCAGATGCTTCCTTGAATAATCTTACCTTGTCCTTATCGATACCCGCATATGTGAACCTGACCGCTACATCATTGATATACTTGCCCGCTACAACGATCTTTTTGACATTGTCGTTCTTAAGGTATTCAAAGCTGATATCCCAGAGCCATGAGGTATCGGAAGTGAAATACTTGCGGCTGATGTCGTCGATTATCAGCAGCAGAGAAACATCACCATTATAGTTGGCTACATATTCAAGATTGGTATTGTATGAGATCGTGTTCTCATGTTTGGAGATCAGAAGTGTACCCTGTCTGTCGCCTACTTTGAAGTTTCTGACTCGGCCGTTTCTGATCAGATAGTCATCCAGAGATTCAGCGCATTTTTCTTCATCAAGACCGATAAGTGAACCGATCGCAAAAGCGACCAGGACATTATAGGCATTGAAGATCGTGTTCAGCGCCAGTTTTATATCATATTTATCATTAATCGTTATCGTTGAAGCTGATAGGTCAAGTTTGCTGATTGCATATGATGGTGTGTTTCTTCTGAAGTCGCAGTTTGAACATCTGTATGATCCAACATGGGCAAACATCCGATAATCATAGATCATCTTGTGATGACAAAGTGGACAGTAGTAGCCGTCATCATATACGGCATCGTTTTCCTTCTTGGCCTTACTTGAATCATTTATGCCAAAGAAGATGACATCATTGGAAAACTGCTTTGACAAAGAACTGATGATCGGATCATCACTGTTCAAAACAAGAGTCGTACCCGGATTGATAGACTTCTTGATGTCGTTCAAAACATATTCCGGATGGCCGTTCCTGGTCATCTGGTCACGGTAAAGATTGTTTATGATGTAATACTTTGGCGTTATGTACTTGCAGACATACTTGGCATATCTTTCATCCACTTCCATCAGCAGAACATCCTTAAGGAAGTTTCCTCTTAAGTCGCAGTTATCGATGATGAGCGTCGTGATGCCTTCGATCTGATTTGAGCCTTCAAAGTTATAGGCTACTTTCTTGCCCTGCTTTTCTAAAAGTGAGTAGACCATCTCGGTCGTCGAAGTCTTGCCATTGGACCCGGTGATTGCAATGATATCTTCAGGAAGTCTGATCCTGCTCAAGATATCCGGACAGACCTTGAGAGCGAATTGTCCCGGCAGGCTTGAACCTCTGCCTACAAGATTGCCGATCATTCTGATCAGCTTGCAAAGTAATATAGCGAATAGTTTCAACATATCTAAATTATACCCTTTAAAAAGGAAGTGCGACACTTCCTTAACATACAACAGAACCTACTTCCATATCGGATGTAAGCAATTCAAGTTTTTCCTTGCCATCGACTTCCTTGACAGCCGATAACAGCATGCCATTGGAATCAAGACCTCTGATCTTTCTAGGTTTAAGATTCATGACAGCGATCACTTTCTTTCCGACAAGTTCCTCAGGTTTGTAGTACGCAGCTACACCGGAGAGGATCTGTCTTTGTTCGTAACCGAAGTCGATGTTGAAGACCAGGATCTTGTCGGCATCAGGATGTTTCTTGCATTCGATGACCTGACCGACGACCATTTCGACTTTTTCGAAATCCGGGAATTCGATCTCTGCTTTATGCTCGACTTTGACTTCTTTCGGGCCGATGGAAGCATGGATCTCTTCCATGGTCTTTACAGGGTCAAGTCTTGCGAATAACGGCTCAGGTTTATCTGTGACTTTATTGCATTCATATCCTCCGAAAGTCAGCAGAGAATCATATGAGGTATTCTTTGTATTGATCTGTTCGAAGACTTTTTCAGCTGTTTCAGGCATGAACGGTGCCAGTAAGACGGTACCGATCCTGATTCCTTCCAGCAGATTATATAGCACGGTATTGAGCCTCTTCTTGTTGGCTTCATCCTTGGCCAGAGTCCATGGAGCGGTCTCATCGATGTATTTGTTGCATCTTCTGAAAAGTTCCATGATGGCTTCCAGAGAATCGCCGACTCTTAACTGATTCATCTTGTCGTCAACTGTCTTTACAGAATTGATGATGAACTGTCTGAATTCTTCATCGCCTTCAGCTTCTTCGAATTCTTTACTAAGCTGGCCATCGAAGTACTTGTTGGTCATGGCAACTGTTCTGTTTACCAGGTTGCCGAAGACATTGGCCAGATCGGAATTGATCCTTTCGATCATCAGTTCCCAGGTAATGGTACCGTCCTGTGCAAAAGGCATTTCGTGCAGAACAAAATATCTTACGGCATCGACGCCGAAGAATCTTACAAGATCATCAGCATAGATAGCGTTGCCCTTGGACTTGGAGATCTTGTCTTCTCCTACCAGCATCCACGGATGACCGAAAACCTGTTTAGGAAGCGGCTGTCCGATCGCCATAAGCATGATCGGCCAGTAGATGGTGTGGAAACGAACGATGTCCTTGCCGATAAGATGCAGATCAGCCGGCCAGTATTTTTCGTAGAGTTCATCGCTCTTTTCACCCTGGTGGTAGCCCAGACCGGTAATATAGTTGCTCAAAGCATCGATCCAGACATAGACGACATGCTTGTCATCGAAATCGACCGGAATGCCCCACTTGAAAGAAGTGCGGGATACACAAAGATCCTGAAGTCCCGGTCTGATGAAGTTGTTCAGCATCTCGTTCTTGCGGGATTCAGGCTGAATGAATTCCGGATGGCTCTCGATATAGTCTTCCAGCTGTTTCTGGTACTTGCTGAGTTTGAAGAAGTATGATTCTTCCTTCTCCTTATGTACCGGTGCACTGCAGGTCGGACATTTTCCCTCTACCAGTTGCGATTCCGTCCAGAAGGATTCGCATGGCGTACAATACCAGCCTTCGTATTCGCTCTTGTAGATATCACCCTGATCATAGAGTTTCTTGAAGATCTTCTGAACTTCCTTTTCGTGATAGTCATCGGTAGTGCGGATGAATTTATCATAGGAGGTATTCATCAGATCAAAGATCCTCTTGATCTCGGCAGCCTGTTTGTCGACAAACTCCTTCGGAGTCAGACCTGCCGCCTTGGCTTTTTCTTCGATCTTCTGGCCATGCTCATCGGTACCGGTCTGAAAACGGACATCATAACCTGTCAGTTTCTTGTATCTGGCGATCGAGTCCGCCATGATGATCTCATAGGTGTTGCCGATATGCGGTTTACCGCTGGCATAGGCAATAGCTGTCGTGATGTAATACTTTCCTTTGTTTTCCATTTCAAGAACCTCCATAAAAACAAAAAAGGTGATCCAAGGGCGCTTAAGCGCGGTACCACCTTTATTTCTAACTTATCTCTTAACGCGAGGACACGTCTATGGCTAAAATATTCACCATAGAAGCTCCGGATCCATCTTTGAAAGTCTTCCTTGCCGGTTTCCACCTGCCACCGGCTCTCTATGAATTCTGACGATCAATCTATCCTTCAAAGCTACCTCTATTCTAACATAGAGTACAATTCTTTAATCAATCATTTCTTTTCTTTCGATGAGTTTTTCTCTGATCTCGCAGACTGCTTTAAGGGTCTGATCGATCTTGTCTCTAGCATCGTTGATCCTGCCCTGGACCAGCCAGTCGGCCAGGAATCCGTCAAAGAAGAAATCCGCAAAGGAGAGAAAATCATCCATGTTCAGATCAAGATCTTCAAGATCGTCGACATCATCGAGTTCATCCTTGAGTTTGTTTAAAGAACGCTTGGCCTTGTTCATGAAGTAGCGGCCATCGTTCATTTTCTCTCTTTTGATCATGGTCGAGAAGAATCCTCCTCCAAACATGTCAAAGAAGCCCCAGTTGCGGGCTGAGTTCATACTGGCATAAGCCTGATCGAGCAGATCGATCGTTTCATCAGCGGCCGCAATAGCCTCATCCAGTTCTTTTTCAATCTCGTAGTTATTCATAATAGTTTAATCCTTATTCAGATTGGATATGATCACATTGGCTGTGATATTGCCCGTCACATTGAGTGTCGTATATAACATATCCAGGATCTTGTATAATCCGCTATAGAAACCGATGAAGTTCAAAGGGATCTTCAGTAGTTCAAGATAGGTCGCACCGATGACGACTCCCCCATTGGGGATGCCAGGTGCCGACATGTTTATCAGTAAAGAGAATACCACCATCAGTATGAAGGTCAATAGATCAACTTGAACCCCATATAGTTTTGAACAGAACAGCCCCAGCAAGGCAAAGGATACGGCTCCTCCGCACATGTGGATCGTACAGCCTAAAGGTGAAACGACATCGACGATCTTTTCGTCAACGCCGAATTCCTCCTTGCAGACCTTCATCGTAGTCGGCAAGGTCGCTGCACTTGAGCAGGTCGTCAGCGAGACCAGCCAGACCTTGTATACCTTTCTGATGTATTCAAGCGGATTGATTTTCGCCATCAGCCAGACCGGCAGGATCATGATGAAGATGATCGTCATCAGACCGCCAAAGTAGGCCATGGCGATATATCTGATCCCGACGCCGATTATGCTAGTTCCATAGTTGGCGACCGTATTGGAAATAAGCGAGAAGACCGCAAACGGTGTCAGATACATGACGTATTCCAGGATCTTGAAGAAGATATCTCTTAAAAGTGTGATGTATTTTATCAGCTTATCGCCATCTTTTATGGCGTAGGCACTCTTGGCCAGGATATAGGCAAACATGATGATCGCAAACAGTTTGGTATCTAAGAAGATGGATACGATATTGCTTGGGAACAGATTGACGATGATATCCTGGATACTGAGACTTTGCGTCGTACCGCTCCATTCCGTATTCGGGAAGCTGAAGCCTCTGGCCGGATCGATGATGATCACCAGCAGCGACATCAAAAGATAGGTCGCCAGAAACATCAGGATATATATCGATACCGCCTTGATGATGATTCTGTCCTTTCGACCCTGCGATGCATAGATTGTCGAAGCCATGCTGGTAAAGACGATCGGACCGATAAGAAACTTCAATAAATTGATATAGATCGTGCCGATAAAGCTCAACTGCACGACAAACGGTTTTAAAAACAGACCGGCAACGATGCCGGCAGCTAAAGCGATCAGGGTATAGATACTAAGATTTCTTTTCATTATTACAGCTGTGACTTCAGGTAGGCAAACAGGAAGTTGTTTATCTCCCCGTTCATGACCTTGTCCACATTGCCCTCCTCATAATTGGTACGGTGATCCTTGACCAGTGTATAAGGACAGAAGACATAGGAACGGATCTGCGATCCCCATTCGATCTTCCTCTGTTCACCTTTTAAGGCCCGTTTTTCATTTTCTCTGTCTTCAATAGCCTTCTGATAGAGCTTGGCTTTCAGGATCGAAAGACATTTTTCCCTGTTGAGGATCTGCGATCTTTCGGATTGCGAGAAGGCCATGAGACCGGTCGGAATGTGTTTCATTCTGACGGCACTGTCGGTCTTGTTGATGTGCTGACCTCCGGCACCGGATGAGCGCATCGTATCGACTTCCAGATCCTCATTGCGGATCTCGATATCGATCTCGTTGTTGAACTCCGGCAGAACTTCGACTGAAGCAAAGGAAGTATGTCTTCTGCTTGAGGCATCGAACGGCGAGATCCTCACCAGACGGTGAACACCCGATTCACCCTTGAGATAGCCATAGGCCTTATCGCCTTTGATGGCGACCAGACACGACTTGATGCCTGCTTCATCGGCTTCTTCATAGGAGATCACTTCAAAACCATAACCGTTGTTCTGGGCATAGCGCTGATACATCCTGAACAGCATCTCCGCCCAGTCCTGCGATTCGGTACCACCGGCACCCGGATGGATCTCCAGCAGCGCATTGGAATGATCATAGTCGTTTGAAAGCAGAACGTTGATCTCGAAGTCTTCGAAATTCCTGTTTACTTCTTCATACTCTTCATTGATCAGTTCAAAAAGCTCCGCATCATAGTTTTTGTTGAGCTCATCAAGTTCACTCAATAAAGACTCAATGGCAGATTCATTGGCGTAGTATTTGGTTTTAAGATCCTTCAAAGTGTTATATTCCTTTATAACGCTTTGAGCTTTCTTCTGATCGGACCAGAAGCTTTCTTCAGCCTGTCTGGCTTCCAGTTCACTTAGTTTTTCTTCGATCTGAGCCAGGTCAAAGAGAGTCGCCTAAATCTTTTAACTTCTTTAAGGAAGTGTTTAGGCTCTGTTTCATTTCATATATTTCCATATTTACTTTTCCTTTATTACGATCTTCAGGTTATTGCAGAAGGTGACGACATCGGATGATATCGTGTTCATCATGTTTTCAAAGAGTTCATAGCCTTCTTCTACATATGCCTGCAGAGGATTGTTTTGCGCATATGAACGCAGATGAATACCTTCTCTTAATTTGGACATGACGTCGATATGATTCTGCCAGGCTCTGTCCATGAGTCTCAAGACCATCGTTCTTTCCAGTGGCAGTATCTGATTCTTGACCGGTTTGATCTTCTTTTCATAGGCATCAAGTGAGGCGTGCAGACACTTGTCGGTCGTCTCTTCCTTATTGAGACCTTCAAGATCTTCTTCTTTCAGGGAAGTTACGCCCATGTTGTTCAGACGTTTGATGATCGATTCATAGTCGATAACTTCCTTCTTGCCGTCAACGGTGATATTTGATTCAACGATGTTTTCAATGACACGCTGATACATGTTTTCAACTACAGAGTGAATATCTTCATGTTCAAGAATGTAGTTTCTTTGCGCATACATGGTCTCTCTTTGCTGCCTCATGACATCGTCATAATCCAGCAGGGCTTTACGGATATCGAAGTTGAGACCTTCAACACGCTTCTGAGCACTTGAGATAGCCTTGGAGACGGTGCGGTTTTCAATTGGGATATCACCCATCTGTTCAAAGAGTCCGGCGATCCTATCGGATCCGAATCTGACCATCAGCTCATCTTCAAGAGATACATAGAATCTTGAATAGCCCGGGTCACCCTGTCTTCCTGATCGACCTCTGAGCTGATTATCGATACGTCTTGATTCATGTCTTTCTGAACCCAGAACGACCAGACCGCCCAGTTCTCTTGTCTTATCGGTAAGCTTGATATCGGTACCACGGCCGGCCATATTGGTCGCAATGGTCACTGAACCTTCTCTACCGGCTTTGGCGATGATATCAGCTTCTCTGGCATGGTTCTTGGCATTCAACACCTCATGTCTGATCCTGGCCTGTTTGAACATCCTCGAGATCAGTTCGGAAGTCTCAACAGAGATCGTACCGACCAGCACCGGCTGACCTTTGGCATAGAGCTCCTTTACTTCATTGAGCAACGCGTTGTATTTGGCCTTCTTGGTACCAAAGACGAGATCCGGATAGTCGATCCTCTGGACCGGCACATTGGTCGGTATCTCAACGACACGCATATTGTAAATCGAAAGGAATTCTTCTTCTTCGGTCTTGGCTGTACCTGTCATACCGGCGAGCTTGTCGTAGAGTCTGAAGAAATTCTGATAGGTGATCGTCGCCATCGTGGTGGTCTCCTGTTTGATCGGAACACCTTCCTTGGCCTGAATAGCCTGATGTAAGCCATCAGAGTATTCTCTGCCTGGCATCTTTCGACCGGTATTCTGGTCAACGATGATGACTTCGTTATCCTCGACCACATATTCGACATCTCTGGTCATGATGTAGTTGGCCTTCAAGGCCTGATTGATATAGTGGACCAGTGATGTGTTTTCAATATCATAGAGGTTTTCCACACCGAAGGCCTTTTCGCCTTTGTGGACGCCCTCTTCAGTAAGCTGAACATTCTTGTCCTTGATATCGATGACGTACTCCTCATCGGCCTTTAAACGCTTTACAAAGCGATCCGCATTGATATAGAGATTGGCCGTCTTTCTTTCGCCACCGGAAATGATGAGCGGTGTTCTTGATTCATCGATCAGAATGGAGTCGACCTCATCGACCAGAGCGAAATGCAGTTCTCTTAATACACGGTCTTCAACCCTGGTGACCATGTTGTCACGCAGATAGTCAAAGCCTACTTCCGAGTTGGTCGTATAGGTTATATCGCACTCATAAGCCGCTCTTTTCTGTGCAGGTGTGAGAGCTCTGAGGTTCAGGCCGACTGTAAGACCAAGGAAGCGGTGGATCGCGCCCATCCATTCCGAGTCTCTTTGAGCCAGGTATTCGTTGACGGTTACGACATGAACGCCTTTTCCTTCCAGGGCATTGAGATATACAGCCATGACAGAAGTAAGGGTCTTGCCTTCACCGGTCTTCATCTCGGCTATATCGCCACGATGCATGACATAGGCACCTTCAAGCTGACAGAAGAACGGAAATTCTCCGATCACACGCTTGGCTGCTTCTCTTGCGACCGCAAAGGCTTCCACCATGATGTCATCCAGTGTTTCCCCATTGGCCAGTCTTTCTTTGAATTCTGTAGTTTTATTTTTAAGCTGTTCATCACTTAAAGTGGCCATCTGCTCTTTCAGAGCATCAACTGGCTTAACAGCCTTTTCAACTTCATCAAGGATCTTTTTATCGTTATTGAATAATCTGTCTAATAATCCCATTTCTGCCTCCTATTACACTAAGAAATTATAACATAGGATATTGATCTATTCCTGTTTCATCAGTCAACTGCCGGATAAAAAAAGCTGGCCGTCAGGCCAACTGTTTTCATTACAGGTTATTCTTGAATCTCTTTTATATTATGAGCTTGAAGACCACGATCACCTTCAACTAAATCGAATTCAACCGGTGCCCCCTCGCTTATGGTTTTGTAGCCATCCATGATCAATTGAGAATAATGGAAAAAGACATCACGACCGTCATCTGCTGTAATGAAGCCAAATCCCTTAACCTTGTTGAATCTTTTAACTTTGCCTAACATTCCTTGTTATTCTCCTTCCATATAATTCTATCACACTTTCAGGTTTCTAAATCAAGTTGTTTTTGTAAGCTACAGATAACACTTTTATTCTTTTGCAGTTTGAATATAAAGACCTGTAAGCTCCCAGCAGTGTCGAGCCACTGGTCAGGACATCATCCACCAGCAGCACTTTGTTTTCTTGTTTTCCATCGTAAACAAAGTTGCTCATCATTTTCATTCGGTTTTTAAGATCCATCCCCTCCTGACACAGTTCTTCTTTCATTCTGAGTCCCTCAAGAGGCTTGAGTTTCACTTCTTCAAACATGAGTTTCAGATGTTCAAAACCTCTGTATTCGAGCTTTTTTGTGCTGCTGGGAATATAGCAGATCTTATAGTTAAAATATCTCAGATTGATATAATCAGTTATTTCATAAAGGAAAACGGACTTAAGTGCTTCATCAAGACATTCCTTGTACTGCAGAAGCAGGCTTTTGAACATCCCGTCATAGTCATAGAAGGTCTCAACTTCCATTTCCTTTACCTTGATCGTTCTTCTTTTTAACGGCAATTTCATTCGACATTCAACACATAAGAGGTCCTCCTTTATAAGCAGGCTTTTGAAACTGAGTTTGTTTATCACCTTGTCGCAATACAGACATCTCATAGATAACTGTTTGCCTCCTTAAGATATTTCATCGTCTGACTCAGTTTCCTAGAATAGCGATCGGTAAAAAGGAAAGTCTTTCCTTCATTGTCACCGATCCCTCTGTTTACTCTTCCTAGCATCTGGATGAGATTGCTCTGATCAAAGATATTCCCATAGTCATAGATAATGACCGAGATCCCTTTGATCGTAATCCCTCTTTCAAGAACCGTCGTCGTAAAACAGAATTTCCTTTCCCCGTTTCGAAACAGAAGGATATTCCTGTTTCTTTCTTCAAGATCGGCGTAGACATATGTACAGCTGAATAAGCGTGAAAAGATCCTGTACATGATGTGACAGAGCTTTTTCGAAGGCACGAAGATCAGACACTGGTTGGCCATCCTTTTCATGATCATGTAGAGTCCAATAAAACCCAGGTACTGATTCACAAATAAGATCTCAGGAATGCTCAAGGGATTTCCGGAAGGTCTTGTGTAGACTTCCACTTTCTGATACTGTCTTTTCTTCAAGACCATCAAAAGCCACTCATCGATCGTTGCAGTCGAAAACAGGATCCTGCCCTTGCAGGAATTAAGGCAGATATTCATCAGAGTCTGATCACCTTTAAGTGGAAAGGCATCGACCTCATCCAGCACCAGCAGATCAAAGCTATGATAGTAGCGATAAAGCTGATGAGTCGTACAGATGATCAGGTCGCCGCTCAGTCTTTCATGATGACCACCATAGACACTTATGACATCCGCCTTATGAAAGATCTTCCTGAAGCGCTTTTCAAGTTCGATCACCACTTCTTTTCTGGGTATCGCATAAGCGACCTTGAGACCTCTGCTTAGATAATCACTTATACTGGCGATAGATATCTCGGTCTTGCCTGCCCCGCATACCGCATGAAGAAGGATATCGTTTTTTTGAAGATCCTTTAGGCATTTATTTGATGCTTCCAGCTGGACAGGTGTCAAAGGATAATCAAAACGGTATTCTCCCGCTTCATCAGAGACCTCATAGGAAAATGTCTCCGGTTCCTCCTCCAGCAGAACTCTTGAATACCTTATGCATTTGCGGCAGTAATAGCCTTTATGACCCTTATAGAAGTAGCGAGGATCCCTGTTTCCACATCTAAGACATTCCATATGTTTCCAATCATTATGTCCTGAAAAACCTGAAATTCCTTAAACAATCTTTATGATTTAGAATAAAGATATGGAAAAACTCCCGCAAAGCTATCTCAATGAGGCAAAGGAACTTTTCAAGGAAGACTATGAAGACTACCTTGAGTCACTTGCATCCATTCATCTGAATGGACTAAGAGTAAACACCTCCAAGATCTCGGTCGAAGACTTTCTCAAGATCGCTCCTTTTAAGCTGGAACCGATCCCGTGGTGTCATGATGGCTTCTATTTCAATGAAGAAGATCGCCCGGCCAAACATCCCTATTACTATGCGGGACTTTACTATATCCAGGAACCAAGCGCCATGCTTCCGGGAGAAGTATTGCCGATCGAAGAAAACGATATCGTCCTTGATGCCTGTGCAGCACCAGGGGGGAAATCCCTGAAGCTTGCAGATAAATTGAAGAATACCGGGATCCTGATCTCAAACGATATTTCCGTGAGCAGAGCCCAGATCCTTTTAAGCAATCTGGAAAGACATGGCGTTGTAAACAGTTTCGTCATGGCTGAAGATCTTCTGAAAATCGACAGATTTGTCGGCAGTTTCGACAAGATATTGCTCGATGCGCCGTGTTCAGGTCAGGGCATGTTCCGCAAGGAACCTGAACTGATAAAATCCTATATGCAAAGAGACTCCGATTACTACGCCCTGATTCAGAAACAGCTTCTCTGCAAGGCAATAGAGATGCTCAAGGA
The DNA here is from genome assembly GCA_017404785.1 of Erysipelotrichaceae bacterium. Taxonomy (GTDB): domain Bacteria; phylum Bacillota_I; class Bacilli_A; order Erysipelotrichales; family Erysipelotrichaceae; genus Colivicinus. The sequence continues at coordinate 159,443 of JAFRBQ010000008.1, read as the reverse complement.
TGGCGGCATGATTGTATACTCTACCTGCACTTTTTCGAAAAAGGAAAATGAAGAAGTGATCGAATACGCCCTTGAAAAATATTCTGATATTAAAGTATTGCCAATAAAGAAGTATGAGGGCTTCGTTTCAGGACTTACGGATAAGACAAAAAGCTGTGTAAGACTGTATCCACACAGAATAAATGGTGAAGGTCATTTTGTTGCCCTGCTTCAGAAAGGAAACACAAAAGAAAAGGCAATAAAGGACAAAAAGATGATCGATAAACCGGATGAGCCTTTCTTTAAAGAGAGCGATTATTCATTTACTGACGGTACATTCATAAAAAGAGAAAACAGGCTCTACTTTGAACCTCTTCATGATCTTGATTTAAAGGGCTTGCGAGTCTTGAGATCCGGACTGTATCTTGGCGAATATAAACACGACAGATTTGAACCTTCATTTGCCTTGGCTATGGCTCTTGATAAAAACAGTTTCAGAAACACCATCGATCTGAGATCAGACGATGAAAGAGTTGTAAAGTATCTGAAATGTGAGACTATCAATGTATCCGATTTTAACAATGAAGGCTATGCACTGATAATAGTAGATGGGCAACCGTTGGGATTCGGGATATCCAATAAAGGTATCCTTAAAAACAAATATCCTGCCAATTACAGATATAAATAAATGCGACATAAGTCGCATTTTGATTTTTATAAGTTATGTTATTCTTCAACAGTTTCGACCTGATAGACGATCACTGAACTTGCATTATTATTTTCATCAACTTTGATCTGTACAACATCACCGATATTCAGATCACTTATAGTTCCTGATGAACCATCAGCCAGTGTTACAGTCACGTTCTTGAGATCAATAGTTGCAGTTTCAGATTTCTTTTTGAAGGTATAAACAGTGGTGCTGGAACTCATTTCAGGTTTCTGCATAAACTCGCTGTTGCCGCCTTCATTCATCTGCTCTTTAAAATCTTCAGGAAGCTGGCCACTGAAATCTTCAGGAAACTGACCATCAAAATCTTCAGGCAGTTGCGGACGTTCACCATTCATATCTTCAGGCTTTTCACCATTAAAATCTTCGGGCATTTCACCATTAAAACCTTCAGGTTTCTGTGGTCTTTCTTCGCTGCCACCCATCTGTCCAGGTCCATGCATCATCTGGCCCTGATTGTTTTCAGGTAGCTGCCCATCGAAGTCTTCCGGCAGTTCAGGTTTTTCACCATTGAATTCCTGCGGTATCTGTCCTTCAGACATCTGCGGAATCTGGTCATTCTCTGTTTTACTTTGTTTAGATTTTTTAAGTTTTCCCAGTTCAAGAGTAAGAACTGTGCCATTTATTTCGCTTATCATACCGGTAAGTGTTTTGTTGGAGTAATCTTCTTTCTTATCCGCAATGACAGCATTGCACCCGCTGAGTAATCCCACCAGCAGCATCATAATCATCATTTTCAAAATATTCTTCATAAGCATTTTCTCCTCGATAATTAAATCTTATTACCGTTATGTGAACTGTTTCTGAATTTAATCTTAAAGATACATGAACTTACATAAAGAAAAAACATCCTCCAGATGGAAGATGCTTTTGACGTAATTCCTGAAAATTAACGCTTTGAGTACTGAGGTCTTCTACGAGCTCCTCTTAAGCCGTACTTCTTACGTTCCTTAGCACGAGAATCACGTGTTAAGAAGCCTGCTTTCTTTAATACAGGTCTGAAGTCTTCGCCGACTTCCAGTAAGGCTCTAGAGATACCATGTCTCATAGCACCTGCCTGACCTGTCATACCGCCACCGTAGACATTGATGAAGATGTCATACTGACCATCTGTACCTGTTTCTACCAGTGGAGATTTTACTACCATTCGTAAGATTTCCTGTGGTAAGTATTCTTCGAGAGTTTTTTCACCGACCATGATCTTGCCTGTACCAGGTGTCATGTAGACACGTGCTACAGAAGATTTACGTCTTCCAGTTCCAAGGTAAGTTACATTTGTTTTCTTTTTAGGCATTGAATTTCTCCTTATTTAAGCTCAATTGGTTTCTGAGCGGTATGAGGATGCTCAGCACCTTCGTAGACATACAAGTGAGTTCTCATACGATCACCTAACTTGTTGTGTGGAAGCATACCTTGGACTGCTTTTTCCACTAACTCTACTGGATACTCTCTCTTCATCTTACCGATAGATCTCTGTTTGAGTCCACCTGGGAACATTGAATGGTGGTAGTAGATCTTCTTGTTTTCCTGGTCGCCTGTATAGACAACCTTTGCAGCGTTTACGATAATAACGTAATCACCACAGTCGACATTTGGTGTGAAGGATGGTTTGTGTTTTCCTCTTAAGATAGCAGCACACTGAGTTGCCAGTCTACCTAAAGTCTTGCCACTCGCATCAACGACATACCAGTCTTTCTTAACTTCTGCTGGTTTCAGCATAGTTGTTTGACGCATATTTTTCTCCTTTGAAGTTTCCGGGGCTCCAAAATTAAATAATAAGGCATTTATTATTCTATGCTATTCCATCCCAATATTCAACAAGAAAATTCAATATTTATGGGGATTTTTGAAAAAGAGTCGACCTTTTTGAGGTCAACTCCTGTTTTCAGTTGAACAGTTCCTGCGGAATCTCTTCGCTGATCTTCTCCATCAGCTTTTCCGGATTGTCGAACAGATATCTGACAAGTCTTAACGACTTCGCAAAATAGAAGCCGTCAGCGATCCTTTCATCAAGGGTAGCTGTCACATCAAGTGTATCTCTTCCTGTTTCATCGTCGTGTCTGATCGTACCGATCGTCACCATCAGAGAGTTTGTTCCGTAGTTTGAAAGATGGTGGTAACATGAATCGGCCTTGATCGAACCGAGATTGGCCAGCAGGCAGGTCGTATAGTTTGGATCACCGGCCTTGAGGCTTTCCGGGAAGATCCCGTGATATTCAAGTTTCGCCAGGACCCAGAACAGGATCTCCAGAACGAAACGCGGCAGGTTGCCGACAAACTCCATCGTCTTATCCAGGGAATTGCTGCCGGAACTTCTGGCTTTGTTCACATCACCAATGATTATTTTTGAGATGGAATCAAGGTTCATATCCTTATCGACTTTTAAAGTCATCAGGGTCTCAACCGCTTCATCTTCAAAACGCTGTTTGGCCACAAAAGACAGAGTTATATCATTTCTCATCCAGTATTTGCGACCGGAAATGAAGATGTTCAGCTTAGGACGATGATAGATCATCCGGGCAACGGCCGTACAGATACAATGGAACAGTTTGTATTCTGTTCCTTCCTTTTGATTGTGTTCCCTTATAAATGCCATGAGTTTGGTGATGTCGAATTCCAGTCTTGAGGAAACTTCGGCTTCCGTCCTTTTAGGCATGATATAAGGAACGATGGAATGAAACGGATCCGGATCACGCACCATTACGGCATCTTTTCTTCTCATCATCCGACATATTCCTTTATCAGTTCATCACTGTTATTGACATTGACACCTCTGATCGCCAGGCCATCCGTGAATGTCGCCCCTTTTAATATGCTCTGCATTTCCAGTAGGGAGATACCAAATGTTCCTTCATCATTGGTACAGAAAGGTCTGATAGTCTTGCCAGAGAAATCATAGGTATCCAGAAATGAAGCAACGATCCTTGGATAGGTACGATACCAGATCGGGAATCCGATGTAGATCGTTTCGTATTCATCCATGTTGAGTTTCATACCGGCCTTTAGAGGCGGATGTTCGTTGTTTTCATCTTCTCTTCTTGATCTTCTAAGACAGTCATCATATCTGAACGGATAAGGTTCTTCTTCCTCAATGCGGTAAAGATCTCCGCCCGTAAGAGCTGCGATCTTTTCAGCAACGACTTCCGTGTTGCCTTTCTTAAGTTCAACGATCTCATTGTTCTGCAGGTTTTCTCCCACATGAGAAAAATATGCTATTAACGTTTTCATACCTAACACCTCGTTATTATTATAACCTAGCTGAAATGATGATATAATCATCTTTGCATGAAAAACTTTTTTAAAGACTGGACACCATTCGAGAAGATCCTGACCATCATCGGGCTGATCTCTTCAACTATCCTGGGCATTATGAACAGAAGTTCTTTTTTGTCTTTCATAAGCAGCTACTGCAATATCTTCAATGCCGTCCTTTCCTCCAAAGGCAAGATCGCCAATTATTATTTCGGGATCATCGGAACCCTGATCTATATCTATATCAGTTTTACTGAAAGATATTATTCAGAGGTCATCACCAGTTCATTGATCGTCATGCCGATAACGATCTATGGCCTGATCAACTGGAACCGGCATAGAAATGATAAGGGTGACAGCGACGTCAAAATCGAAAAGCTCGATACCAAAGGCATACTGATCCCGATCCTGTCTCAAATCATCATGGCGAGTCCCTATTATATGATGCTCAAGTATTTCAATAATGATCTACTGATCATCCAGACTCTGGCTATGTGCATAACGATCCTGGCCTTCTATTTCATGGCCAAGGCATCGCCGCTTTCCTTTATCTTTTTTGTCCTAAGTTCGCTCACCAAAGTCGCCATGTGGATAAACCCTCTGCTTCATGGTGATCTCAGCAATCTGCCATTATTCATCAGTTCTTTAGTCTTTGTGATCGCTGACACCTACGGTCTGATCAACTGGAACAGGATGGCCAGACAGCAGGAACAGTAAAAAAGCAGATCACTCTGCCTTGTTGGATAAATCAATCGCTGAAAGCGATTTTTTATTTTGCTCTGTAGATCTCTGCCAATCCGCCGTGGCTGGTCTCACGATACTTTTCAGACATATCCTTGCCTGTCTGATACATCGTGGCGATGACTTCGTCAAAGGAGATCTTTCTGGTCTGATAGAGAAGTCTTGCCAGGGTTACAGAACTTATCGACCTCATGGCAGCTACGGCATTTCTTTCGATACAAGGTATCTGAACAAGTCCGTTTACCGGATCGCAGGTCAGACCAAGATTGTGCTCCATGGCCACTTCTGCCGCATATTCGATCTCATCAAGACTGAGTCCAAAAAGATAGGCCAATGCTGCTGCGCCCATTGAACAGGCTGAACCTATCTCGGCCTGGCAACCGCATTCGGCACCCGATATTGAGGCATTGGTCCTGATGACATTGCCGATGACAGCCGCTACAATCAAACCGTCGATGATTTTCTCTTCTGAATAACCCCGGTCTTTTTCCATATAGTAGAAGATCGCAGGAAGGACACCGGCTGCACCGCATGTCGGAGCTGTGACCACGATGTTTTCCGAGGCATTTTCTTCACTTACTGCATAGGCATAGGCAGCGATCTTTCTGTTCATGGTCGTGTCGAAATCTTCATCTTCACTCTGATTTTCATAAAGAAACTTGGCCTTACGGGTAATATTCAGGCCGCCAGGCAGAATGCCTTCAGTTGCGATACCTCTTTCGACTGCTGCTTTCATCGCTTTCCAGATCTCATAAAGATAATCTCTTAGACCTTCCGGTTCATGGCGGTATATGAAATCGATCAATGAGATATTCTCTTTCTTGCATTCTTCAATGATCTCGGTCAGATTCTTCTGCGGATAGATCTCTTTTTCATCAAGAGATTCTTCCCCTTCGATGACGATCGAACCCCCGCCAATTGACAGGATCCTTTTTTCACCCAGAAGTTTTCCATCTTTATAGGCCTTGAACAGCATCGTATTGGGATGAGGAAGATCAGTTTCTGTCTGATCGAAAAAGACATCACAGTTTTCAATAACTGCCATTATAGCTTTTTCTGTACCATGTCCTGCCCCTGTAAAGGCCAAAGAGCCGAACAAGGTCACTTCAAAACGATCAGCTTCCGGATACCTTTCCTTGAAGATGATCGCAGCATTATATGGTCCTACAGTATGGGAACTTGATGGCCCATTACCGATTTTATAAACGCTTCTTATACTTTTCATTGGATCAACTGTCTATTCTATTTTTATTATATGCCACTTGAAAAGGTGCTCAGCACCTTTTATCAATTATTGTTTCTTTTTGTCTTCTTCGATCAGTGTCTTAATCGCTTCGCAAGCCACTTCAACGGATTTCTCCATTTCACTGAATGCCATGATCGCACCGGCCCGACATCTTCTGATCGAGCTGATGACGAATAAAGCGGCACATTCCATCTCCGAAGATACGACATGGCCTCTTCTCCAGGCTTCCCAGCGTTCTTTTAGTCTTGCCTCAGCAGGCATAGTCTCTGGAGCATGCTGACCATAGAAAGAATCTTTTGACTGAGTAATTCCCTCTAAGAAATTGTAGCCCAGTTTTTCAGCAGCATCGGCCAGGGCTTTTATGACATGGCGGTCAGCGACAGCAGGGTATTCGATCGGGATATAATGGATTGTCGTTCCTTCATCTCTTACTGCTGCGTTGTTTATAACACCGTCGAGAGATTCATCATATGATTCATCGCAGACGCGTCCGGCTGTTCCGACTCTGATGAAGGTATCAGCTCCGCATTTGATCAGTTCTTCTAAAGCGATCGCCGTCGATGGGCAACCCATACCGGTCGAAGTTACAGAGACCTTTTCACCATTGAGATAACCCGTCCAGGTCTTGTGTTCTCGGTTATGAGCGATGAGCTTGGCGTCATCGAAATAAGATGCGATCAGATCTGTTCTAAACGGATCACCAGGCAGCAGCACGTATCTTCCTACATCGCCCGGTCTTATGTGTGTGTGATACTGCAGTTCTGCAGTCTTGTCAAAAAAATGTTTTGTTGCCATGAAATCATCCTTTCTCTAATATCTTTATTGCTTCCAGAATCGTCTTGATAGATTTTTCTGTTTCCTTGAAGCTCATTATTGAAGCTGCCCTGACCTTCCTGATCTGGCTGATAATGAACAGGGTAGCACTTTCCATATCCGTAACTGCTACGTTGCCTCTTTTCCAGCATTCCATCCTCTCATTGAGTCTTTTTTCACATGGCATGTTTTGAGGCTCGACCTGACCAAAATAGGAATCCTTAGTTTGAATCATGCCTTCCATATATCTGTAGCCAAGTCTTTGCGCAGCTTCAGCTAAAGCTTCGACAACATGTCGATCTGCGATAGCTGGATATTCAACAGGAATGTAGTGAAGGGTCGTACCTTCATCTCTGACGGCGGCATTGATGATGCAGCCATCAAGAGATTCTTCCTGTGCCTCCTCGCTGATTCGACCACAGGTACCGATCCTGATCAGAGTTCTGGCGCCGCATTTGATCAGTTCTTCGACAGCGATCGCCGTGCTTCCTCCTCCCATACCGGTCGAAGTGACGGACACTCTGATATTTCCAAGATGTCCGGTGTATGTCTTGTGTTCGCGGTTATGGGCGATCAGAACTGGATCTTCAAGAAACGAAGCGATCAGCTCAGTACGAAAAGGGTCACCAGGGAGTATGACATATTCCCCGATGTCCCTTTTTTTGCAGTGAATATGATACATCAATTCATTTTCACTATTGAACATGGATTATCTCTTTGATTTATCATAAGGTTCGCCGCATACGGCCGGAGCATTATGGGCATTAGGTGTAATCGCGACGACCAGCAGAGTAATGATGTATGGAAGCATCGAATAGAATACCGGCGGGATCGGCAAATCCTTGATGATAGGAATTACCGAATAGGTCGATGATAAGACACCGATCGCACCAAACAGCAGTGCTCCAAGCATGATGCCACTAGGTTTCCACTGGCCCAACGAAACGATAGACAGGGCCAGGAAGCCATATCCATAGACAGTTCCCATGAAGACATACGAAGTTGTGAGAATGTAGGTAAAGCCTGCCAGACCGCCAATTGCACCGGCGATCATCATGGCCGAATATCTCATTTTGTATACGGAGATACCGACGGAGTCAGAAGCCTGAGGATTTTCTCCGGTCGACCTTAACTGCAATCCGAATCTTGTCTTATAGAGTATGAACCACAGGATCAGTACCAGTATAATACCGATATAAGTTGTAGCGTAGGTTCCCTGAAAGAGCAATGGTCCAATGATCGGAATATCGCCGAGGACTGGAACTTTCGGAATGATGAATTTATTTGAACTGTAGGTAAAGTTATCAGTACCGAAAATTGATTTTGAGATCAGCATGGCCAGAGCCGGAGTAAGCGTATTGATAGCTGTAGAAGAAATATTCTGTTCAGCTTTCAGATGGATGGCTGCAAAACCATGCAGGAGTCCGACTAACAGACCAATGATCATGGATACAGCCATGGACAAAAACAGCAGTGCCCATACGTTCATCGTCTCAGCAAACAGCCTGATCATCAATACACCGGCAAAGGCACCGGCGACCATGATACCTTCAACGCACATGCACAGGACACCGGATCTTTCGGCAAACAGGTCGGCCATTCCGCCGATGGTCAAAGGCATGAAGAACAGCAGTATACCACCGCCAATTAAACGAATCCAAACGTTCATCTGATAGCATCTCCTTTCTTTTCTGCAGCAATGTAGTCGAGTTTTCTCTTTCTGAGGTATTCAGATACCAGTCTGGAAAGTGCAGAACAGTAAACGACTACGGAAGATATGACCTTGACGATTTCAGGTGCGAAACCGACAGCCTGCATATATGAACCTGACTGGGTCAGATAGGCAAGGAAGAATCCCGAGAAGACACAGGCGATCGGATTGTTGTTGGCCAGCATCGTGACCGCAATACCTGTGAAACCTTCAGACAGCTGAGTATTTGAACCAAGCAGATACTTGCCAGCCCAGCCCAGATACATGAAACCGCCACCCAGGCCGATCAAAGCACCGGAGATCAATACGGATAAGACGATCGTCCTTCTGGCGTCGATACCGGCATAGTCGGAAGCATCTCTGTTCTTGCCGACAGCCTTGATCTCATAACCGAAGGTCGTCTTTTCCAGGATAAACCACAGGATGATCGCAATGATCAAAGCGACGAAGAAGCCACAGTCGATGGCACTTCCTACGAATATCTTGTCAAGACCCAAACGGGCTACACGGAGATCTCTAGGAACATTGATCGACTGATTCTTGGTCGAGTCAAAAATACTTGACTTCTTTAGAAGATCGACTGCCAGATACATGCCGATATAGTTCATCATGATTGTAGTGATGATGATGTTTACTCTCTTATAAGCATTTAGAAGTGCCGGGATCAGAGCCCACAAAGCACCAGCCAATGCACCGCAAAGCAAGCCGACGATCGTTGACCATGGAGCACCAAGGCCGATCCTGCAAGTGACATAGACCGCTACCAGAGCACCTATGTGCATCTGACCAGGACCACCGATATTGAAGATACTGGCTTTGAAGGCAAAAGCATCACCCATGCCGCACAGAATGATCGGTGTTGCATAGAAGAATACCGAGCCGAATGTTGTCAAACCATTGAAGAAGCCGCCTGTTACAAGCATCCTCAGGCCAGCCAGAGCTGAACTAGGTTTGACGGCGATCATGGCTATGAAACCGACTAAAAGACCGATTACGATGGCGATCAGAGAAGAAAGTACGCCGGAATAATCTCTTTTAGACATCAGAAGTTTTTTCAGCATAGATTTTCTCCTTTCTTGGAACCTGACATATACAGACCGAGTTCATTGATCGTCACATCTTCCGGTCTAACATTGGCGACTACTTCACCTTCATAGAAGACGATGATCCGATCGGAAACTCCCATGACCTCTTCCAGGTCGAACGATACAAGCAGGACAGCCTTGCCTTCATCTCTTTGAGCTACCAGGTTGGCGTGGATCCCTTCGATCGCACCGACGTCCAGACCTCTGGTAGGCTGAATAGCTACCAGTACATCATGTTTGGCATCGATCTCTCTGGCAACGATGGCTTTCTGCTGGTTACCACCTGACATGGACCTTGTGATCGTTTCCCGTCCCTCTGAACTTCTGATATCAAATTCACTGATCAGTTTATCAGCCAGTTCTCTTCTGGATTTGAAATTGATGATGCCTTTATTCTGATATTCAGGAAGAAAATACTTCTTTAAAGCGAGGTTTTCCTCTAGTGTCGAATCAAGGATGACTCCGTGTTTGTGTCTGTCTTCCGGAACATAGGATAGACCGTCGATGATCCTCTGTCTTCTGGATTCATTTGAAATATCCTTGCCGTTTAAAATGATGGTCCCTGATTCCTGCTGCATCAATCCGGAGATGACCTTGACGATCTCGGACTGACCGTTTCCTTCGACACCGGCGATACATAGGATCTCGCCGGAATGAACATCGAATGAAATGTTGTTCAGAACATATTTGTCAGCGACTTCGCTCTTGAGATAGATATTCTTTAATGAAAGAACCGGCTCACCAAGTTTCTGTGGAGCTTTATCGACATGGAAGTTGACCTCTCGGCCGACCATCATTTCCGCCATCTGGTGAGTCGTAGCGTCGGCAGTATTGACAGTGCCGATACACTTGCCTAAACGCAGAACCGTACATTTATCTGAAACAGCCTTGATCTCATCAAGCTTGTGCGTGATGAAAATAATGGCTTTGCCTTCGTTTTTGAGATTTCTCATGATACCCATGAGTTCTTCGATCTCCTGCGGTGTAAGAACGGCCGTAGGCTCATCAAAAATCAGGATCTTACAGTCACGATACAGCATCTTCAGAATCTCGACTCTTTGTTGCTGACCAACAGTTATATCTCTGACCAGAGCGTCAGGATCGACTTTCAGACCATATCTTTCCGAAAGCTCAACGACCTTCTGCCTGGCTTCCTGCATTTGCAGGACACCGTTCTTGGTCGTCTCAACACCCAGAATGATGTTTTCCAGGACGGTGAAGTTCTTGATCTGCATGAAGTGTTGATGCACCATGCCGATACCCAATTCATTGGCTTTTCTAGGACTGGTGATCTTCACTTCTTTTCCATCAAGCAAGATCCTACCCTCTTCAGGCTTATATAGACCGAAAAGAACACTCATGAGTGTCGATTTACCGGCACCATTTTCACCCAGCAGTGCATGTATCTCACCATACTTTACCTGTAAAGTAATGTCGTCATTAGCGACGATGCCAGGGAAACGCTTGGTAATATTCAACATTTCTATAGCGTAGTTTTCCATATTTCCCCTTTCATAAATGAAACAAAACAGTTAACGTTAGTATTAAAAGAAAAAAGAAGGGCTAGTAAAAACTAGCCCTGTGCTTTAAACTTTTTTAGCTATCCTTAACGATATCAACAGTGACTATTTCTAGAGTTGGTGCGAAATCAGCACAGTTGACATAGTCGTTTGCTTCGCCATTGCTGTAGCCAGTAGGCAGAGATGTACGGAATGCTTCATCAGAAGTAAGCTTGTTGACGATAGCTTCGTAGTCAGCCTGAGTGAAGTTCTCGAACTTAGAAGATTCCATAGGGAGAGCAGAAGCACCATCCTTGATGTTGTAGTACTTCGAAGTTCCACCCTCAAATGTGCCAGCGTATACTTCTTTGATCAGAGCATAAACAACTGGAGAGAGGTTCTTCATAGCTGAAGTGATAACGTATTCTGACTGGTCAGCACAGTTGGTATCAACACCGATAGCCCAGGCAACATGATCAGAAGTTGCATTGAACTTGTCAGCAGCTTCGAAAGCGTTTCTAGGAGAACCGCAACCGAAAATTACTTCGACACCATCAGTGTACCAAGCCTGGTCAGCTGTAACGAATTCAGGTTTTTCAGCAAATTCGCCTGTGTAAGAATACTTGACAGTAACATCGCCTTTAGCCAGACCTAATTCCTTAGCGGCGTAGTCAGCACCTGCCAGATAGCCATAACCGAAGTTCTTGACAGCTGGAACAGCCAACGCACCGTCGAAGCCTAAGCTTCTGAAGCCTTCCTTGACAGCAGCATAACCGGCTAAGAAGCCTGATTCTTCTTCTTCAAACAGAACGCCTAAAGCATTTGACTGAACATCGTTTGGTGTGAAGTCAATGCAGATGAATTTTACATCAGGATAAGTGAACTGAGCTTCACTTACAGCATCGCCAAACAGATAACCAGGGCAAACAATGATCTTGGCACCACCCTTGACAGCAGTAGCGATCTGAGCCAAATACTGTTCAGTAGTCTGTTCTGTAGGCATGTAGTAGTTTGTAGAAACACCTGTTTCATTGGCGTACTGAACTACACCTTCCCAAGAATACTGGTTGAAGCCCTTATCATCGACGGACTTGGCGTCTGTGACAAGAACGATTTCAGCCTGAATGACATCACTCTGTGGTTCGCCTTCGCCGCCATTGCCACCCGAACATCCGACAAGTGCGAATACCATCAGTAATGCCATCAGTAATGATAAAAGTTTTTTCATTTTTTCTCCCTTCTTTTAATCACTAATGTATGTTTAACATCCTTTGGGATGATTAAACCAAATCAATAAAAAAGGATCTCATAATAAAAACAGGCTTATATCCATAAACAGTTATAATTCCAAAAGAACAAACTTCATCTCTAAATTAATTCTAGCATAAAAAGGATAACTGAAAAGTTCTGTTTTTGAAAAAACAGAACTTATTTGATCAAATTACTTTTTCAACGATTTTCGGAGCTTTTACAGGCACTTCTGAGTATCTGGTCACCGTATGGTATTTATCGATCCAGGCCTTTTCCAGAGGCCTATTATGGTGTATATATGCAAGAATATCACCTTTTTCCACGTAATCTCCGACTTTCCTGTTCAAAACGATGCCGACTGAATAATCGATCTTGTCTTCCGCATTCTTTCTTCCGGCACCAAGATCCATTGACAGCTCTCCTAAGGCCCTGCTTCCCAAGCCTGCGATATATCCGCTTTGTTCAGCTCTCATCTCACTGATCATTGCTGATCGAGGCAGCAGGGATGTATCGTCAACGACCCTTCCATCGCCACCCTGCTTCTCGATCATCGTCTTAAGCAGTTTGGCAGCTTCGCCATTTTCAACTTTTTCCTTCATGACTTTCACGGCTTCATCATAAGTATATAAACCGGCTTTAGAAAGCAGCTGCGCTCCGGACATGAATACCAGTTCGTTGAGATCTTCAGGGCCATTGCCATGTAGAGTATCGATGGCCTCCTTAACTTCCAGAACATTGCCGATGGCCTTTCCCAATGGCTGGACCATGCTGGTGATGCAGGCGCCAATATTCTTGCCATACTGTTTTCCTACAGAGATCATCGATCTGGCCAGATTTTCCGCATCTATGATATTGACCATGGCTGATCCATCGCCATACTTCACATCAAGGACGATCACATCATCGCCACAGGCAAGTTTCTTGGACATGATGGAAGATACGATCAGAGGCAGTGAATTGACCGTTCCGGTCACATCTCTCAAAGCATAGATCTTCTTGTCGGCCGGACACAGATTTCCTGTCTGTCCCACCATAGCGATGCCGATCTCCTTGACCTGTTCGATTATCTCTTCTGTCGTTAAAAAGACGCTCATGCCAGGGATCGAACTGAGCTTGTCGACCGTTCCGCCCATGAAACCCAGAGCTCCGCCGGACATCTTGGCGACCTTGGCACCGCACGCTGCAACTATCGGCATCAGAGCGATCGAAGTCTTGTCGCCTACCCCGCCGCTGGAATGCTTGTCGACTTTGACACCATCGATCATCGAAAAGTCCAGCATATCTCCGGAATAGGTCATAGCCTTAGTCAGATAGAATGTCTCCTCATCATTCATCCCGTTGAGATAAATGGCCATCAATAGAGCACTGCTCTGATAATCCGCAATACTTCCTTCACACAGACCTTTGATCCAGTAATCTATCTCCGCTTCACTTAAAGCCAGACCATCTCTTTTCTTTTCAATAATTTCAATAATATTCATCCTGCTTTTTCTCCCTGTTCAATTTTTCTGATATATGGTTCGATCAGTTTTATGAACCACTCCATCATCGGACCAGTAAGGAAAACGGAAATGATCGTGCCGATACCAAACAGTCCTCCTAAAAAGATCCCGATCAAAAAATAGATCGCATCGTTTATGATCTGTGTATACTTCAGATCGATACCTGCCTTCTTGCTTGCATATAGTGGTGGAAAGGAAAACGGACCAATCCCAAGATCACAGGCGATCAGGCCGCCCAGACCGATCGGATATACGATCAGCCCGCAGATGATGATCATGATCCTTGCAAAGATCGATGTTTCCGACTCGGGAAAGGCTGTAAACAGAATCGAACAGAAAAGGTCGATCAAAGGTCCGCCCAAAAGTGTCGTGATAAAGGTACCGATCCCAAACACTTCACGATACAGAAAGAAAGTCATGATCATGAAAATCACATTACAGATAGTAGAGATCTCGCCTACACTCAGATCACAATGAAAAGATACCCCTTCCACAAAGACACTTATCGGATCAGTTCCTACCCTGGCGGTATAGTACAAGGCAATGCCCAGTTCCGATAAAGCCAGGAATATCAGGTAAAGAGGCATTTTCCTCAATGTCGCTCTGTCAAAAAAATCACGCATTTCCTGTTTCCCTGTTTAGTCTGCTTATAAGTTCACTACACCTGGCAATGATCTCCTTTTCGTCAAAATCCACAAGTTTTTTGTTTTTCACTTTCATCTCGCCGTTGACGAAGACTGTATCGACCATATGACCATCACCGCAATAAAGCAGATTGCTTACGCGATGTTCAATATCTGTCATGGACAGTTCATTACTGGTATCCACTAGGATCAGATCGGCCAGATATCCTTCCTTGATCAGACCAAGATCGTCATAACCCAATGCCTTGGCACCATTGATCGTCATCATCTTGAAAACTGTTGAGGCGTCAAGAACGGTCGGAACAAGAGTCGCCCCTTTCTGCAGGTAGGCTCCAATCCTTGCCTCTCTGATCATGTCGCGATTTGAAGAGCTGGCTTCACCATCGCAGCCCAGACAGACATCGATGCCTTTTTCGATCATCTGAGCGATCTTCGGGATCCCATCGGAGATCTTGAGATTCGTATTCGGGCAATAGACAGGTATGGCACCTTTTTCCTTTATCAGATCGATCTCCTTATCAGAGATCCAGATCGAATGTGCCAGGAGAACATTTGCATCAAGAACATCAATTTCATACAAAGCTTCTCCTTCACCATTTAATCCATAGGTTTTGGCGACATTTTCAGTCTCTGTTTTTCCTTCGCCCAGATGCGTATGATAAAGGATACCATGTTCATCCGCAAATTTCTTGCAGGCCTTAGCCAGTTTTTTGCTGACAGCCGGAAGACCAGCTGGGGCGACTGAAGCCTTTATAAGGCCATTGTTTTTGCCATGGACACGATCATATACTTTCTGGTGAATCCTGAGTGATTCCTCCAAACTGTAGATAGGGGTTGCATCGTTTTCCGGTACATCAGTCGTAGAGACACCATACGTCGTTCTGATACCGGCATCCTCAAAGGCTCTCAACTGTTCATCGATCCTTGCCAGATCACCCATCTCGTTGATACAGGTCGTTCCGAATCTTAAAGATTGCAGACAGCCTAAAAGCGTTGCATAGTAGTAGATCTCACTGTCCATTTTGGCATCGATCGCAAACAGCCTGATCAGCCATTCGGTTATCGGTACATCATCCAAAGGACCCTTGATAAATGACTGAGCCATATGCGTATGCGCATCCACAAAACCAGGCATCGCCAGTTTATGATCGGCATCGATAACTGTGACATCCGCACTTTCTTCGATATGATCTGCGATCTTAGAAAATCTTCCATTACTGATCAGGATGTCTCTGGTTCTTGTCTTTAAAGTATCAAAATCCGCAACATCCGCATTCTTAATCAGATAATCCATACTTCCGCTCCTGAAATCATTTCATTTTTCTGATATCTTCAAGATCATCGAGCTTATTGATCATCTCGATCGCTCTTAATGTGATTCTGCTGAGAAGATCGACTTTTTCCTTATAGTCCGGCTGGTTGCTTCCATGCATCGAGCCATGACTGGTTCCCAGATATCCACCACAAAGCAATATCGTTCCTGCTCTTATTCCACCTAAAAGTGAAGCGACTGTAAATAAGGCTGATGATTCGTTTTCTACAACCAGGACTCCAGCATCCTGCCAGATCTTCATCCTATCAAGATATCCTTCATGAGCGCCAGGTGATTCCATGTAGAAGGAATCATGACTCCTGACGATCCCAAGATATGGCTTGACACCATATTCCTCACAAGCCTTTCTCAATGCCCAGACAACATCAACATCCGCAACAGCCGGATATTCTTCACCGATGTATTCCTTTGAAGCACCTTCGCCTCTTACGGCCCCGGTGGCGATCACAAAACAGTTTTCCGGAAGATTAGGCTGGAATGAACCGCAGGTGCCCATCCTGATCATCGTCTTTACACCCAGATGATTAAGCTCTTCTACCGCTACCGCTACTGCCATGGCTCCCATTCCTGTACACATGACCGAAACATTGGCATCATGGTATTTCCCTGTATAGGTCGGATTACCCCTGGATACGCCAACCAGTCTGGCTTCATCAAAGTGCTCAGCTACCAGGGCACAGCGATCAGGATCACCAGGCAGGATGAAGTGCTTTCCGGCATCTTTTTCATCCAATCCGATATGCCACATCTTGCCTTCATTGTTTAGCAGTTTGACTGATTCATATTTCATTATCTTTCCCCTTTGAACAAAATCGGCCAGCTTTCAAAGCTGGCCAACTAACTTCGTTGATATGGATTAACTCCACTCTTATACTTCTACAGAAGCAACTTTTCTAACTTCAATTTATCACTAACCCTTTAGTGGGTCAAGGTACTTTACAACTTCATTTATTTATGAAGATCATTTATTCTATTTAATAGCTTTTGCTTCCTGTATTTAAAACAATGCAACTGTCTCCAGTTGCATCGTTCATCTATTCATTTGTTGCAGTTTCTTCAGTTTCGGTTTCCGTTACTTCAGGTTCTGCGACTTCCGGTACACCGATCTCAATGAATTCTTTTATCGAATTGTTTTCATCCACTGTAGCCTTTATCAGAACATTCTGTTTCAGGAACGAAGCTCGATAATCGCCATCAGACAGATCGTAATGATAGATATTCTGGTTTTCATCCAGGATCAGTACGATACTGTTGCCTTCAACTGTTATGATCTGTACATCACTTACCGTAAAGCTTATTTCCTTTGTTTCCTTAGGTTCGTCGTCTTTAGCCTCGGCACCGATCAGTTTCAGATAGTTGTTGTAGGCTTCATCAACGGTAGCGCCATAACCGACATTCTGATAGTTCTCATAGCTGACGAACGCATAGCTCTTGATCAGGTTTGCTCCATCGACCAGACCCATGAAGTAAGTCGGAACGTTTTTGACATTGACCATGCTTGGGAAGATGGCGGTGTAGTGATACTGCTGCAAAGCGCCTTCAGCTGAGCTTCTGGCTGAATACTCTTCAGCACCAGCCCTTCTGATATAGTTGATCTCACCGTTTCTGAGATCGACATAGGCGAAACCGACATTCGATTCATCCTTGCCGACGCTGGTCACACCGGTATAGATATGGACATTATCGTCAAACTGAACATATGCATAATCATCAGTGAATTCAACTACACCCTTGTTTGAGAAGTTGAACAGACCGTTCTCATAGCGTTTGGTCTCCCTGAATTGCGTATAGACTAGATCGACCGGATAGACGTTGTCGACCCAGGAAGGAATGTTTCCTTTCTCATAGTATTGGGTCTTGCCATCCTGCGGATCGCAGATGATGACGCCTTTGACATCAGTGGTCTTGGAGACAAAGGTCTTCTTCAATACCGGAGTTACCCAATATGGTTTTCCATCATCGTCAAGTTCAAAACGCGGAGTGGCTTTGATCGAGAAAGGATCACTGAGGAACAGATGACGTCTTATATCCTGAAGGAAATAGGAACTCTTCATGTATTTCATGCCTTCAGTTCTTACAAGCTTTGCCTCACCGTTATTGCAGTCAACGATGATATAACCCGGTGTCGTTCTGGTGATAAAGTATTTGAACAGTCCACCAAAATCGATCGGCGTTACACGATAGAGCCTGCCGTTGAGCGAGATCTGTGTCCAGTCTTCACCTACTTCATATTGTGATACTTCATCAGAACCCAGTGTTCCAAAGACACGGTCACCGATCTGGATGGCCGTATTCTTGTCGACCAGCTGAACCTGGGTGGCGTCAAATTCCGGAACTTCGGAGAAATCGATCTCCTTGATGACTGACTGGTTCTGATAGTTTTTGAGACCGCCGGTATAAGGACCGCCGATGATACAGGCAATAATGAAACCAAGAACGATCAGTGAACTCGGATAAAGGATCAGGTTGACCTTCCTGCCGATGTTCTTGGTCTTGCTTTGAGCGGCAATAAAAAGATATGTGCAGATAACTATGACAAACAGTTCAAGCACAAAAGGCATGTAATGGATATTTACCGGTATGCACACGATCAGCTGAAAAAAGCCTACAAACAGAGCCAGACCCAGCAGGAATACAAATGTATAAGCACCTTTCAATCTGACATTTTCCATAAAATTTTTCTTTACCATAACTGATACCTCCTATTCATCAACCAGGATATTGTTCCTGAAGTATTCTATCAGTTTTCTATCTATATTCAGACCTTTTTCAAAGTATGTGTCAAAATCTTTGTAGTTGTTTATGATTGCATCAAGTGAAGTCTCAAGATATTCCGGTTTAGCCAGATACACATCTCTGACATATTCCGCTTTTTCGATTGGTCCACCATCTTCAATAATGGCATCATAATACTTTTTGGCTTTGATCTCATTGACTCTGTTTGTAAGATCATAGTCTTTCTTCACTTCTTCAAGATCTACACCCAAAGCCAGCAAGACAAAGGCACTCACAAGGCCACACCGATCTTTTCCTTCGGTGCAATGCCACAGTACTGAGCCCTGTTCATACGGGAAAGAGAATATCTCACTTAAGATCGTATTAAAATTATGACGGCAATCTTCATCAATGACCATGTAATAGTAGAAAGGAGAAAGCCCCCCTGCCTCTTCCAGCATCTTGACCTCTTCTTCGTGAGATATGCCGGCTGTTGCGGATTTAAAGACCGGTAATGGCAGATACTGCGCACCATCGATGTAGGCATCGGGTTTTTCCATTCTCTCAGTCGGAGTTCTTAGATCAATGATCTTTTTTAAACGGTATTCTTCTTTCAGCTTCTTTTCATCGCGATGATTGGCACTGGACAGCTTGGCACTTCTGATCAGGGCATGGCTTCTGATGGTCTTTCCATCTTTTGTCTTTAAGCCGCCCATATCTCTGGCATTGCCGATGCCTTCGAAAACTATATCTCTGTTCATATATCACTTCCTTTATTCTTCTATTATCGTAAAGTAAACTTCATCAGGTCCCATGAAGGTAAAGATCCTCAGACCTGTATATGGATCTTCCTGATAAATACTACAGTCGATGCCATGTTTTTCAAGATCTCTTCTGAGATATTCGGAATTGTTGCAGGCCAGAACGATATTCTGCAAAGGCAGATCCTTATAGGCTGGCGAACAGCGGACCTCGATCTGATTCCTGCCGAAATCAAACAGGTAGTCCGTTTCTTCTTCACTTTGATCGATGCTGCTTCTTAAACGGAAGCCCAGCTTCTTCACATAGAACTCCTTGACTTCTTCTCTATCATGAGCGTAGATGGTGATCCTTGAAACATGGATCTTGTGATAATACGGATGGAAAGCTGTTCCTCTTGATCTGAAACGCCAAAGACGCCTGCTCCAGAATTCCTTGCGGAAATCGGGATGGACCAGAACATAGGCAAACATGATATAGAAACATGCGCCTAAAAAGCCACCTAGAGTATTTGATATCAGATCATCGCAGTCATAGAAACCAAGTTTGGTTATCAGCTGGATATTTTCGATCAGCAGTGAAGTCAGAAAACTCGTCAAGACGACTTTGGCGATCATGTGGCTGCGTCTATACCAGTCAAAGACATACGGCAGGAGATAACCCATCGGCACAAACATGACGACATTGAGATACACCTGCATCAGATCGTCCATGTTGACGATCTTGACATGGCTCAATGCTTCAGCCGGTCCCTTGGTGAAGAAAAGTTTTATAAGTTCAAGGATACCGTAGTCGATCTTGACGGAATTGCTCAGATCTTCATAGAAATTGATATGCAGCAGATAATCCTGAGCGGCCGATCTTGAAAAAAATGCCACATAGCTCAATAAAGCCAGATAAGCCAGGAAGATATAGATCAGTATCCGCTTGCGGATGTGCAGCAGTTTATCGGCAATTGGATTCTCGCTTACGCCATCTCTTAAATTTAGCCCCAGTTTTGAACAGATGATGTGATCACACAGCGGCATCAGAAAGACCATCACGAACATCATGATGGTGACAGCTATTTCCGTAGAGGCAACCGTAAACTTAACACCCATTTATTCTATAATACAACATCTTTTCCCTTGCGAAAGAAAGGCTTGAGATTTAATGTGCTATGATTAGTTTACGGGGAGATAAACGATAGTATGGATAAAAGAAAAGTCATATTCGACTGTGATATCGGCTGTGATGATGCGGTGGCGCTGATCGCCTTATTGCTGAATGATGATATCGATATAATGGCCATAACCTGTGTCAAAGGCAATATCCAGGTCGATGATGTAGCTAAGAATGCCCTCAAGGTACTGAAACTCTGCAACAAAGACATACCTGTCTACAAAGGCTGCAATACGCCGATCGTCAGAGACATGCTGAAAGGTCGCGACTATAATACCCTGATGCAAAGGATCAGAATGAAGATCGAGGATGAGGAGATCCTGATCCACGAAAGATCATTCAGACTTCCTTTGCCTGAAAAGAAGACCGAAGAGATGCATGCGGTATCATATCTGGTCGATACCTTGAGACATGCGAAAGAAAAGATCGATATCTGTGCTGTTGGTCCGCTTACAAATCTGGGCATGGCTATCAGACTTGATCCTGATATTATCGATAACATCGGAACCATCTACATCATGGGTGGCGGTCTGTATATTGGAAACAGGACCCCGCTTGCTGAAGCAAACTTCTACGATGACCCTGAAGCAGCAGAGATCGTTCTCACTTCGGGAGCCAGATGTCTGATCTGTCCGATCGAGGCATGCGAAGAAGCTGTCACCTATACTCCTGAAGATCTTGAAGAAATAAAGAACACAGATAATGCGATCGCCGATTTCATCTATGATGAACTTCATGGCTATATCGATCGCTGCAATATCCTTTTCAAAAACAATATCGACAATTGTTGCGTCTATGATTTTGCTGCTGTAGCTCCTTTGATCGATGAAAGTGTCATTACCGACAAAAGAAATGAAGTCGTCCATGTGGACATCTCAGGCGGTATGGCCGATGGTCAGATGGTAGTTGACCGCAGGGGCATGTTTGAAAAGAAAAACCCGGTGCAGGTCATCTATCATATGGATAAAGAAAAAGTTCATCGTATCCTTATCGATGAACTTAATAACCATTAATCAGTTCTGAGCCTTGAAACCGTAACCGTCCTTGGCGATCACGTAGTTGCATTCAGGGATCATCTCCCTTAATGAGAACTCGTGATACTCGCTTTCCGATTTGGCACACAATATCCTGAACTTATCCGGATCACAGAATTCTGTCATGACCTGGCGGCAGACGCCGCAAGGTGTGCAATAGCCCTGTGATCCTTTTTCTGCGTCTCCGGCAACAACAGCGATCTTTGAAAAATCATAGATTCCTTCAGAGATCGCCTTGAAGAAAGCTGTTCTCTCGGCACAGACGGTAGCTGTAAACCCGCTGTTTTCAATGTTGCAGCCCAGATAGACCTTGCCACTTTCCGTCAGCAAAGCAGCACCGACTTTCCAGTTTGAATAAGGCGCATAGGCTTTTTCTCTGGCCTCAAAAGCCAGTCTTATCAATTCTTCATTACTCATTATTCTTCTCCGTATCTACAATTTTATTTTAGCTTCTATCGACTCATTGTTTCTGTGATTATTTCATTGACCATATCGTTGAGTCTGCGGTATTCATCTTCTGAAAGTGCTGTGCCATCAGCGATATTCTCCTTTACGATCAAAGCGGCAGCCGCATGGATCCTGAAGATCTCGGAGAGCACAAACATGGCTGAACACTCATGTTCATTTCCCAGAACGCCAAGTTTTGCCCACTTTTCGATCTTTGATAAACCTTCGGGATCACCAGGCTGTTCAGCGTAGTAGGCATCATGACTTCTGATTAGACCGACCATGACATTCAGGCCCGCTTTATTTAAAGCTCTGTTCAATCTGTCGATCAAAGGAATATCACCACAGGCCGGATAGGCATCTGGTACATATTCTCTGCTGGCTCCTTCCGATCTTACAGCACCACTCGGAATGATGATGGTTCCCGGTTTTATGCCTTTTTGAATAGCCTGGATCTGTCCAAGCTTGACGATCGTTTTTACATCCAGATGATTGAGTTCTTCAACTGCGATCGCCATCGGCATGC
This sequence comes from Erysipelotrichaceae bacterium, assembly GCA_017404785.1. Classification (GTDB taxonomy): domain Bacteria; phylum Bacillota_I; class Bacilli_A; order Erysipelotrichales; family Erysipelotrichaceae; genus Colivicinus. The sequence goes on along the minus strand of JAFRBQ010000008.1, from coordinate 137,015 downwards.
AGCCATGGCCGATCGAGATGCAGCCAAGTTCCTTATCATTCCTTGTACCGACATAGGTGAGATATTCACGATGGGAAGCTGTTTCTTTGGCATCTATTAAATGTTTTGCGACTTCCTTAGTCTCTTCGATCGAACTGGTCAGGATCATAGTTTCTCTTACATCTTCTTTCTTCGCACCAAGATGATGCATTCCTCCATCGACCAGGGTCATCTTCATACTCTTAAATTTCATACTGTCTTTCCTCCAGAAGATCAACAGCTTTCAAGATGATCTTTGTCTCCGCATTGACCCGCTGTTCAAGATAGGCCGGATCGCCATAGACCGGATAATTGCTCAGACCGTTTGGATCATGGTCTGCCAGCATATACCCCAATACCACACAGGCACTCGCTGCTCTGATGCCCAACAGATAACCTAATGGGAACAGTGTTCCACTTTCATTTTCTTCACTTACGACATTGGCTGCCTGCCATAGATCCATCCTGTCCCAGAGCCCTTCATGGGCAGCCATCGATTCCATATAGAAGGCATCATGAGATCTGTACAGGCCAAGGATATAGTTCTCCTTGAGCTCTTCAGCAGCGTCTTTCAGACAGCTCACCAGTCGATAGTCCGCAACAGCCGGATATTCGATCGGCACATATTCCAAAGATGCTCCCTCGCCCCTGACGCAGCCGGTAGCGATCGAGATCGTGCCCGGAGCAATATCGGGCTGAAGGCCGGCACAGGTCCCGACTCTGATGACATTCTCAACTCCCAGATGAGCGAATTCTTCCATAGCTAAAGAAACGCACATGCAGCCCATGCCGCTGGATACTACTGAAACCGGTGTTCCGTTTTCCGTAAAACCGGTATATGCCGCAAAGGTGCTGCGCTGGCCTATGAATCTTGCATCCCTGAATTGTCTGGAAATAAGCTCACAGCGATGGGGATCTCCCGGAAGCAAGACCGTCTTGGCCAGATCACCTGGTCTTAGTCCCGTGAAACGAAGTCTGCCCTCCTCATCATAGAGAGGTTCAGTTTTGCGATAGCGAATCACTTCATTACCTCCTGTTTTCAAATTATTGTCTGCTTTTTCTTACTTTCATTATATCTTCTTGTTTCCCCGAAGACATAAAAAGACAGATCATCTGATCTGTCTGTTTTATAGATCTTCACCGTATTTCTTCTCAAGTGCTGTTTTCAGCAAACCCTTGAACAGTGGATGAGGTTTCTGGAAACGGGATTTGAATTCCGGATGGAACTGAACACCGATGAAATAATCATTGTCTTTGTATTCCATCGTTTCCACGATGTATTCGTCAAAAGAAGTTCCGGAAAGCACCATGCCGTTTTCTTCGAGTATCTTCCGATATTCGTTGTTGAACTCATAGCGATGGCGGTGTCTTTCCTTGATGTCCTGTTTCTGATAGAGTTGTCTGATCAGCGTTCCCTCTTTGAGTCTGCAGTCATAGGAACCAAGTCTCAAAGTTCCGCCTTTATCTCTATAATCGCTTTGATCCGGAAGGAAATCGATGACTTTGTTTTCACTTTGCGGATCAAATTCTCTTGAATTGGCATCCTTCATGTTACAGACGTTTCTGGCAAATTCGATAACCGCTATCTGCATGCCCAGGCAGATGCCCAGATACGGGATATTGTTTTTCCGGCAATAACCTGCTGTAATGATCATGCCTTCGATGCCTCTGTCTCCAAAGCCACCGGGAACGATGACGCCATTGCAGTCTTTCAGTTTTTCTGCAACGTTTTCTTCACTTACAGTCTCTGAATCGATCCACTTGATCTTTACCTTGCAGCTGTTGGCGTATCCGGCATGAGTCAGAGCTTCAACGATCGAAAGATAGGCATCATGAAGCTTCACATACTTTCCTACCATGCCGATCGTGATGCTGTACTTTGGATGTTTGGCCTTATGGATCATATCCTTCCATTTTGTCAGGTCAGCTTCTTTGGCTTTGATGCCCAGGATCGAACATACCACATCACCAAGGTGCTGCTTCTCAAGAAGCAATGGGATCTCATAAAGGATTGGGATCGTCTTGTTTTCAAAGACGCACTCCTTAGGGATGTTGCAGAAAAGTGCGATCTTTTCAAAGATATCCTTCTCCAGATGCTTTGAACATCTTAGAACGATGATATTCGGTTTGATGCCCATGCCCTGTAATTCCTTGACGGAATGCTGAGTCGGCTTGCTTTTGTGCTCCCTGGAACATTCAAGATAAGGTATGAGCGTCACATGGATGTAGCATGTATTGTCAAGTCCTACTTCCAGTCCGATCTGTCTGATGGCTTCGATGAAAGGCTGCGATTCAATGTCGCCGATCGTGCCGCCTACTTCACAAATCAGAACATCCGGATCGTTTTTGTTGGCTGCTTTATAGATGAATTCCTTGATCTCATTGGTGATATGTGGAATGACCTGCACCGTCTTGCCCAGATATTCCCCTTTTCTTTCCTTATTAAGAACATTCCAGTAGACCTTGCCGGTCGTCAGATTGGAATATTTATTGAGATCTTCGTTGATGAATCTTTCGTAATGTCCCAGATCAAGATCAGTCTCAGCACCATCTTCCGTGACATAGACTTCACCATGCTGATAGGGCGACATGGTCCCGGGATCCACATTGATATAGGGATCCAATTTCATGGATGCGACCTTCAATCCCCTGGCTTTAAGCAATCTTCCCAAAGATGCAGCCGTTATACCCTTGCCAAGTCCTGATACAACGCCACCTGTTACAAAAATGAATTTAGTCATATGGCCCTCCGAATAAAATAAAAACAACTCCTCAGCGGTGTTGTTAATGATGGGGTTTCAAAACCATCTTCCATGACCTATCAACCCATGGAAACATTATCTGTTGTACGGCCGTACAATTAAATACTTATTTATACTAACGCCAGAAAAATATCCTTGTCAAGAAGAAGATCACTCAACTTTTATATAGAGGCTGTTGGCGTATTCTCCTTTGGTATTTTCATATCTGATCGAAGAAGAAAAAGCTCTGATCATCCTGGCTGAAAGGCCTTCATTTTCTTCCATGACATTTAAAGCTTCCTTGCCATACAAGGTCTGGATCTCAACTTCATTTTCCTTCTGCGAATAGATGACTTTGAAGTTTACATTATATTCATCAAGTCTGTTCATGAGAATGCCCTGAGTGAGTTCTTCAAATATTGATTGAATATGATTGGTCTTAATATAGGAGATCTGATTCTTGATGCAGTATTCATTGATCTTTGAATAGGCACCATAGAAATCATATTCCTTTGTATCGATCAAGAAGTTGAGCACTTTCAGTTTATTGATGAACTCCCTGGTCTTTTCTCTTTTCGGACCTACAAAGATCTCTTCCGGAGCTCCTTGCTCATATATTCCGCCTTCATCCATGTAGAAAACACGCCTGCTGATGGATCTGGCAAAATCCATGTCGTGGGTAACGATAAGCATCGTCTTGCCGGAATGAGTGAGATCTCTGATGACGGCTTTTACTTCATCGACCATCGTCGGATCAAGGGCACTGGTCGGTTCATCAAAAAGAATGATCTCCGGATCCATGGCCAGAGTCCTGGCGATCGCGATACGCTGCTTCTGGCCACCGGAAAGCTGATCAGGATAACTGAAGGCCTTGGAAGAAAGATTGACTTTTTTAAGCAGTTCAACGCTTCTGTCATAGGCTTCCTGCCTGCTTGTTTTAAGGATGTCCACCTGCGGGATCATGATGTTTTCGATCGCCGTCATGTGGTCAAACAGATTGAAGGACTGGAAGACCATACCGGCTTTCCTGGCGACTTTGCACAGATCATATCCCGGTGCCGTGATCTCTTCTCCATCGATGAAGATCTGGCCGGAAGTCGGTCTTTCCAGCATGTTTATACACTTGATAAGTGTAGATTTGCCGCATCCTGAAGGACCGATTATGGAAATTATCTCACCATCATCTATTGTCACAGAAAGATCTTTAATGATCGGATTGACACGATAGATCTTTGTCAGATTTGCGATCTCTATCATTTTCTGTTCACTCCTTTCAGGATCTGCTCAGGAGAACGTTTTCTCAGATCGGATACAAAATCGATCCTGTTTATCAAAGCTGAAAGAAGAGCCGATAAAACGAAGTAAAGGATCGTCACGACGATGAGTGGAAAGAAGGCTTCATAGGTCCTTGACCTGATCTGGTCTCCGACCTTGGTCAGATCCTGAACGGCGATATAGCCGACAACCGCTGTGGCCTTGATCAAAGAAACGATCTCGGACTTGTATGAAGGCATGATGAATCTGATCGCCTGAGGAAGGATGATCCTGTAGAAAGACAGTTTTTCAGGATAACCTAGCGTAAATGCTGCCTGAGTCTGACCTTTATCGATCGTTTTTACCGCTCCTGAAAGCATATTGAAGACGGCACAGCCAAAGGTCAAAGAAAAACCGACGATCGCTACCCAGAAACCGCTGATCGAAACTCTGCCAAAGATGATATAGTAAAGTACCATCAGCAACACTACTACCGGCATGCCCTGAATGACCCAGATCGAAGATCTGACCAGTTTAAGCATGAGACCTTCATTGTTCCTGGTGTTTGTATAGACGATAAAGCCAAGTGCTGTTCCGAAAATAATCGAAGCCAGAGTTATAGTCAATGTCGATAAAATGCCTTCCACAAATAGTTTCCAGCGATCTTCCACGATAAATGTTCCTCTAAAACCGTTGATGAATGAATCGACAAAACTGTTAAGGCCATTTGATTCATTTTTCAGTACAGCCACACTGCCATAGATGATCGCATCCGCATCAGAGAAGATCACAGACTTGGATCTTTCTTCCGTACGGCCAATGCCGCCGGCCGCCAGATCAGCCTTGCCGGTCTGCACGGCTGAAAGAAGCCCGTCAAAATACATCTCATCGATCTGCAGTTTATAACCGTACTTTTCGCAGAACAGTGCTGTAAGTTCAGTCTCGTAGCCGGCGATCTTTCCATTCAGCAGAATGTTGAAAGGCGGTGAACCGACCTGGGTAGCCAGGATGATCGTGCCGTTTTCACCACTTAGTTTATCTATGTCCAGCATTTCAGTATTTGAATCATAGTTCAGCCATTTGTTGTAGAGCTCATCCATCTGTCCGCTGTCCTTCAGTTCCTTGAGCAGGACATTCATCATTTCGGAAAGTTTCTTTCCCTTGTCGTTTTTCGCAAAGACCAGACCGACATCAAAACTCGTGACATGTTCGCCGATCTTCATGACTTCCGGGTTTTCCCTGATAATCTCATCGATGATCGCATCATCGGCAACAAAGCCGTCGATCTTGTGGCCTTTCAAAGCTGCGGTCAGATCGGTATTGTTGTTGTAGTAGAAATATTCGGCATCAGGAAAAAGTCTCTTGGTCAGGCCGTCATAGATCGTTCCCTGTTTGATGCCAATGCGTCTGTTATTGAGCTCTTCGATCGTTGTGAAGCTCTGGCTGTTGTCTAAACCAGAGCACGCAAAAAGGATCGATGACAATATGACAATAAACAGTATTCTTATAATCTTCTTCAGTTTCATAAACCTGTATCTATATTCTAGTATTTTTTGTCATATAAAAAAATAAGCTGAATCGCTCAGCTTATTTTTAGCTTATTTAACAGTGATGATCTTCATGAAGTTGGCACTACCTTCACCGGTCGGATAACCGGCAGACAGGATGATCTGTGAGCCAGGCTTGATGCCATAGGACTTCACGACACTTGATGCGAGTTCGTCATCGTTGGTCATATTGTTTTCCACATAGGAAAGGATCGGCTTAACGCCCCAGTATACTTCCAGTTTGCCCTGCGTTGATTTTGTGAAAGTCACCGCAAAGATTGGTACAGGTGGACGGTATTTCGAGATCCTTCTGGCGGTCGTACCACCCTGCGTGAAGATGACGATCGCTGAGATATCAAGAGTAAGAGTCGCATCGGCGATGGCGATACCGATCGCATCCTGGATCGACTTGTCATTGGTCGTCTTGGCATGTTCAAGATTTTCTCTGTACGGAATGATCTTTTCCGTTGCCGCAGCGATCCTGGCCATCGTATCGACAGCTTCGACCGGATATTCACCAGCTGCAGTCTCTGCTGAAAGCATTACCGCATCGGAACCGTCAAGTACGGCGTTGGAAACATCGGCAGCTTCAGCACGGGTACAACGTGGATTGCTGGTCATTGAATCCAGCATGTGGGTAGCCGTGATGACAGCCTTGCCTTTGCGGTTGGCAGCCTTGATTATCTTCTTCTGATAGATAGGCACATAGGCTGTTTCGACCTCAACACCGAGATCGCCTCTGGCTACCATGACACCGTCAGCTACTTCCAAGATCTGTTCCAGGTTGTCGAAACCTTCCTGGTTTTCGATCTTGGCGATGATCTGGATCTTTGGTTTGCCCATCTGGGTGATGATCCTTCTGATCGCCAGAACATCTTCAGGTCTTCTGACGAATGAAGCGGCAATAAAGTCGACATCATGTTCGCAACCGAACTTGATATCTTCATCATCCTTGATCGAAATAAACGGCATGGACAGTTTTACGCCCGGTACATTGCAGCCCTTCTTGGAAGCCAGGATGCCATTTACTTCAACACGGCACTTCATTTCATTGCCGTTATTTTCCAGAACGGTAAGACGCTGCTTGCCGTCATTGACCAGGATGTAGTCATCTTTCTTGACGTCATCGAAGAGTTCCTTGCACTGGATCGTGAAACGATCATGGCTGCCCAGAATATCTTCTCTTTGAATGGTGACGATCTCACCTTTCTGGTATTTTTCCTCACCCTTTTCAAAGTCGCCGAGTCTGATCTCCGGTCCCTTGGTATCGAGCAGGATGCCCAGGTTGATACCGTTTTCCTTTTCAACTTTTCTGACTAAAGCGATCCTTGCGGCATGTTCCTCATGGGTGCCGTGGGAAAAGTTGAGTCTGACGATATTCATACCGGCCTGTGCCATTTTCAGAATCGTTTCATAATTGTCCGAAGCCGGTCCTAATGTACATACGATCTTAGTCTGTTTATCTACCATATATAGTGCCCTCCTTAATTTAGAACACGCCTTAATTCTACCAGAATAAGGCTATTTCCAGCTATTGATACTTTCCAGATACTCCTTGGCCTTGGTGTAGCCATGGTAATACGACAGCAAAAGATCATCTTCATTCGATTCAAGACGTCCCACTTCCTGCATGGTCGGTCTGATGATCATGGCCTTGCCGTTGCGTTCAAGTTCTTCACATAAGGCGACCTGATCTCTGTAGAGATCATTTCTGTCCATCAAGGCCTTCAGAAACTGCGGATGATCGCCATAGATCCTTCGGAATAGGATCTTGGCTGCCTCATTGAAGGTTGAGAAGTTGCCTTTCTTTCTGGTCAGAACGACGACCAGTTTGTCGCAATCGTTATTCAAAGCTCTTTCGGCCGGGATCGAATCGCAGATACCGCCGTCAAGATAGAACTGATTGTCGATCTCAACTGGTGAAGTAAGTCCCGGCATTGAACAGGATGCCCTGCCGATGAGTTTGGCCATCTGCGGATCATCGGTCTTCATGTATTCGGCCTTGCCTGTTTCGATATTGGAAACAACAGCTTCCCAGTTTATCCTGCTGCTTACAAAATCATCAAAGGAAAAACCGTACTGAACGGTGTATTCTTCAAAGACCTTGTCCAGATCGACAAATTTGTGCGATGTGACCATCTGCGGTACGCCATAGAAGGAATTGAAAGGATTCTTCTGGATCATACAGCTCCTGAAGTAGCCTCTTTTACCTGCCACATACTGATACATGTTGCAGCAGCCCGCACTCACACCTACTACATAATCAAATCTGATATCGTGATCAAGGAAGCAGTCAATGACTCCTGAAGTAAAGACACCCCTGAGTCCGCCTCCTTCCAGTACTAATCCAATCTTATTCAATATTTTCACCTGCTTTCTTTTCTATTTCATGAAGTCCATGTCTTTGATCCTGACATAGACAGGAAGGCCAATTGTCAGTACAACTATCTCACCGATAAATATCTGCAGGATATACTTCGGGATAAGATTCCTTGTTTCAAGGATGAATCCCAGTTTCGTTCCGATGATAAGACCATTGATCAGAGCGATCATAAAGGCACTTAACAGTGGATATCCCTTATAGCGTATGTTTCGAAGATAATATGCACTTAGACAGGCAATAAACGTCGCCAGCGTGCCAAATACAACATCGACTATTCCTAATCCACCTAGGAAGAGATTGGACAGGAAACAGCCCAGAACAACGCCCCAGAAGGCCCAGAGCTGATCGATGCTCAAAAGACACAGCATTTCGGAAAACCTGAACTGAATGGGTCCGAAGCTTATAGGCTGCAGTACTGCACATAATGCTACATAGATGGCAGCCAGAATCGCCACCCTGGTGATTCTGATATTCTTGTTCATAAAAATAATAGTAACGGGTTTTCCCCGTTACTATTTTAATCCAATTGAGCTTTTCCAGTATAGAACTGATAATATCTTCCCTTAAGTTTTATCAGATCTTCATGGTTGCCTCTTTCGATGATCTGCCCATGTTCCAGGACGATGATCGCGTTAGCATTTCTTACTGTTGAAAGTCGATGTGCGATGACAAAGGTCGTTCTGCCTCTCATCAATTCATCCATGCCTTTTTCGATCAGCTTCTCGGTATGGGTATCGATCGAAGAGGTCGCTTCATCAAGCACCATGACCGGCGGATCGGCTACGGCACATCTGGCGATGTTGAGCAGCTGTCTTTGACCTTGTGAAAGATTTGAGCCATTTGCTGTAAGCATCGTGTTATAGCCCTGCGGCATCCTTTCGATGAAAGAATCCGCGTTACTTATCTTGGCAGCTGCGATACACTCCTCATCGGTCGCATCAAGTCTGCCATAGCGGATATTCTCCATGATCGTTCCGGAGAAGAGGTTGGTATCCTGAAGTACCACACCGACTGATCTTCTGAGATCGTCTTTTCTGATCTCCTTGATCGGAATGCCATCAAAGGTGATCAGACCTTCCTGATCTTCAACATCATAGAAACGGTTGATCAGGTTGGTGATCGTAGTCTTGCCTGCACCGGTACTGCCGACAAAGGCGATCTTCTGTCCAGGGTTGGCATACAATGATACGTGTTTGAGGATATCCTTGCCATCGACATATCTGAAGGTGACATCGTCAAGTCGGATATCGCCTTTAAGTTCAATATACTGCGGTGGATCAAGCGGGATCTTCCATGCCCAACGTCTGGTCTTCTTGTCTGTTTCGATGAGCTCTTCTTTTCCTTCTTCAACATTGACCAGTTCAATGATGCCATAGTCAAGTTCCGGTTCCTTGTTCATCAGATCGAAGACTCTTTCAGCTCCAGCCAAGGACATCATGATGCCGTTGAACTGTTGAGAAAGATTGGAGATCGGTCCGGAGAACTGTCTGACAAAAAGCAGGAACGAAGCCAGATCACCGATCTTCATCGTACCATCGATACACATCTTGCCACCGGCTACCGCTACAACTGCATAGGCGACATAAGCCAGGTTGGCGTTGATCGGCATCAGCATCGAAGCATAGGCATTGGTCCTCAGGGAATAGTCATATAACTTATCATTAAAGTTCTTGAAGCCCTGCAGAGTTTCCTTTTCATGGTTGAAGACCTTGATGACCTTCTGGCCAGAGAACATCTCCTGCGCATAGCCGTTGATGTTGGAGATCTGCTGCTGAAGGCCGGCAAAGGTCTTTCGGGAACTCTTGGCCAGGAAGTAGGTTATATAGAACATACCGGTCAGAACAAAGACCATGATGAAGGCCAGTCTGACATTGATGATAAACATGAAGATAAAGCAACCCACGATCGTGATCATCGTCGTGATCAGGGTCGGGAAACCATCAGCGATCATCGGACGGATCGTATCGATATCGTTGGTGTAGTAGTTCATTACTTCACCATGGGTCCTGCGGTCAAAGAACTTGATCGGCAGTTTTTCCATGACCCGGAACAGATCCTGTCTCATCTCGTTGAGCATGCCGGTGGAGACGATCGAGATCAGCTTTGAGAAAGCCAGAGAGGATATGATACCTGAAACATAGATGAAGATCATCAGCCCCAGCATCCTCGCAAAACCGCTCATATCCGGATTTTCCTTGCCGATATAAGGAACGATGTAATCGTTGATGATCGGGGTGAACAGATATGAACTCAAAACTCCGGTAAACGAAGACAGGATGACGAAAATGATCGTCGCTGTAAACTGCAGCTTGTAGTGCCTGTTGATATAGGCAAAGGTATTGGAGATCGTACCGACGACATCGTTTGCCCTGGATGTCCTCAACTGTCTGTAATTTGTATCAGCCATTATTCCAGAGCTCCTTCCATCTGTGTATTGTAAAGGTCACGATAGACATCGTTTCTCTTCAAGAGTTCTTCGTGATTTCCGATATCAGTGATCTGTCCTTCTTCCATGATGATGATCCTGTTGGCTTCCTTGACGGAACTTACTCTCTGGGCAATGATGATCGTCGTCATGCCACCCAGTTTTTCCTTCAAAGCCAGCTGGATGCGGTGATCGGTATCAGTATCGACGGCACTGGTCGAGTCATCGAGGATGATGATCTTTGGGTGCTTGAGCAGAGCTCGAGCGATACAAAGACGCTGCTTCTGGCCACCGGAGACATTGACGCCGCCCTGACCGAGATCGGTCTCATATTTCTTAGGCATGTTCTGAATGAACTCATCGGCCTGTGCATATCGGCAGGCTTCAACGATCTGTTCATGAGTTGCATCAGGATTGCCCCATTTCATGTTCTCTTCGATCGTGCCGGTAAAAAGTGTGTTCTTCTGCAAGACCATCGCTACCGCATCACGCAGATTATTGAGCTTGTAGTCCTTGACCGGTCTGCCGCCAACTCTGATCTCACCTTCCGAAACATCATAAAGACGCGGAATGAGCTGGACAAGTGTCGACTTGCTGGAACCGGTAGGTCCAAGGATTCCGATGACTTCACCCGGTTCGATCCTGAGATTTATATTGCTTAAAACATTCTTCTCGCTGTTTTCAAAATACTTGAATGAGACATTGTCAAATTCGATCGAACCATTTTCGACCTTGGCTTCAGGGTCGGCATCCTCATCGGAGATCGTCGGTTTTTCATCCAGGATCTCGTTGGCACGATCGACTGATGCCTGGGCCATGACGATCTGAAGGAAGACGTTGGAGATCATCAGCAGGGCAAAAAGGATCGCTCTTACATATGAAAGGAATGCCATGAAATTACCGGTAGACATGCTTCCGGCAATGACATCCTTGCCACCGAACCACGCAATTGCGATCATGCAGCAGTACATGACGGTTTCAAAGAATGGCCTGTTGATGATGACGATATTTTCCGCAAAACGCTGAGCCTTCATGACGTTGTTGGTAGACTTGTCGAATTTCTCATTCTCATAGTCTTCCCTGACAAAAGTCTTGACGACTCTGATGCCGTCGATGTTTTCTTCAAGATTGGCATCCATGGCATCGAACTTCAGCATCATCTCTCTGAAACGCGGATGGGCTTTTGAATAGATGAAGATCAGACCAAAACCCAGAACCGGAATGGCGATCGCAAAGATCCCTGCCAATCGATTGTTCAGGGTATAGACAAAATATGTTGAAACGATGAGGTTGAATGGCGCTCTTATCAGCATCCTGACGATGCTGACATAGGCCATACGCATCATGCGCATATCGGTAGTAAGACGCATGACGACGGTTGCTACAGGATATTTCTCGATATTCTCAAAGCTGTATTCCTGGATCTTGGAGAACATCGCATAACGGATATTCCTGATGAAACGGGTCGAAGAGATAGATGATGCCAAGCCGCTCAAAGCTCCTAACAGACCGCCCAGAACAGCCAGCACGACCATCTGGATACCCTTGTTGAGGATATAATTCATATCTCCGCCCATTTTATAGATACCTATATCAATGATGTCGGACATGACCAGCGGAATAAAGGCATCAACGATGACTTCCAGGATCGTAAGGATCGGTCCCAGTAAAGCTGCCCACCATCCATCTTTTGTATAGTTTTTTAATAGTCTGAACATACCTAAATCTTACCATATTATCAGCCCCAGTATTTATAAACGCCTTCCTGAAACAGAAAGTGATTTCATTGTATGCGAAAATGAAACAAATTTGATTTAAAATATTATTAGATACAGGAGGAAATAAATAATGAATCTACTGCAACTTTTATTGGGAACTCTTACAACTGATGATTCTCTTAAACAGGTCGAGAAAAAATCAGGGATCAAGACTGAAAAGATCGTCAGGATCCTGATGGTCGCTCTGCCACTGCTTATCTCTTACATGACCAAGAACGCTTCCAAGAAGGAAGGTGCTCAGTCACTGTTAGGCGCTTTAGGTCAGCACACCAGCTCTCAGACTGTCTCTCAGCAGCTCAAGAACGCTGATGAAGTTGATGGTGACAAGATCATCTCTCACATCCTTGGCAAAGACAAGAAGAGCATCTTAAGCTCATTGGCTGATCAGTCCGGTCTATCTGCCAAACAGATCGGTACACTGTTGAGCCTGGTCGCTCCGGTTCTTCTGAACTCGCTTTCAACAGCTACTACTGCTCAGGCTGCAAAACCAAAACCTCAGAGTACTTCTGTTGACCTTTCTGATGGTATCGATCTTACCGACATCGCTGCACTTTTAGGTGGTGGCAATGTATCCAATACCTACAGCAATCCGGCAGCCGGCTTATTGGGAAGCCTCTTAGGTTCCAACACTTCAAGCAAGCCGACTCAGAGCAATGATACTGCAGCTTTACTTAGCACACTGCTTGGTGGCAAACCTGCTCAGAGCAAGACCGATGGTTCTGAACTGTTAGGTCTTCTTACTTCATTACTGAAATAAGACAAACACATAACACAAACAAAAGGAAGTGCCCGTTAATCGGGCACTTTTTTCTTATGTTTAGTCTTTTTTAGAAATTCAAAGATATCTTCATCAACAGTATCTGAATCATCTGTCTCATCTTTAAAGGCAGTCCTCAGATAATACAGATTGCCTCTTCTTCCTTCAGAGTATCGGCTTCCATCTTTTCTGATCCCGGTGATGACACTCCTGAGTCTTTGATATGTCACGTTTTCACAGATCCCGTTTTCATTGTTCGTACACAGGATAAAGCGCCTTTTCCCTTTATCTTTATGATTGAGATCAAGCACAGCCTGTCCGCTCGTTCCTGAACCCGCAAAGAAGTCCAGGACCACCGCATCTTTATTGCTGTGCAGGTTGATCAGATAGCTGATGAGTCCTGAATACTTGGGATATTCAAAACTCTTTTCACCCATGATGTAGTTCAGTTCCTTGGAACCAAGTTCCGTCCTGCCAAGTCTCTGATCAATGATCGACTGCGGTCTTCTGCCCTTCTCGTTACTGGCATAGACCTTCTTGTAGAGTTTATATTCACCAAGAGATCTTCTGATGATCAGCTGTTTTCTGTCCTTGATCATCTTTTCTCTTGACCAGGCCCATCGGCCAAGAACACCCTTGCTGTGATATGGGATGATTCTTATATATTCGTCTTTATTTTTACCCTTGATCTCTTCATCGATCAGGATCTCACCGGTATCTTCCTTATACCAGACTTCAAAGTGCATCGTCGGAGCATCCTCTTTTCTTCCGCCGATGCCTCTTTTCCAGAGCCTTTCAATATAGTATGGACCAGCTTCATCTTCACCATAATTGTATTTTCTTCTGATATCTTCCTCATCAAGACACAGCAGATTGACTTTGAAGGAAGGGCTTTTCTGATAACACAGACAATAGGAATGCTGCTTGGCAAAACCATCGGAATACTGGATACCGTTCACCGAATTGATGACTACCATATTGACCAGAAAGTTATCTTCACCAAAGATCTCATTGCACAGCAGTTTGAGATTGGCTACTTCACTCTCATCGATCGAAATAAACATCACGCCATCTTCCTTTAATAAGGAATGAGCAAGTCTGATCCGCTTTTCCATAAAGGAAAGCCAGTTGTCATGTCTGCTTCCATCATAGTTGACAAAGCTGTCTCTATACATGACGTCATAATTCTTCTCATTGTATGGAGGATCGATATAGATGACATCGATACCGTTCTTATTAAAACTGTTCAATACTTTCAAGGAATGATAGTTGTCCCCTTCAATGAGAATGTTGTCTTCACCGTCATTGATGATCGTTTTTGTTTCATCCAGGATCAGGGTCGGAACTCTTGATTCACATTCTTCAATGACCTTCTCTTTTTTTCTTTCTTCACAAAAATAAAGGCCGTATTTTCTGTTTTCCAGTGTACTTATTATTTCATCAAAAAGCAGGCCAGTCTTTTCATCTGCAGACTTTCTTAATGCCTTGATCCTATTGATTAGTTTCCTTGTTTCAGCCATTTATATTCCCATCATAATTCATCTGCATTGCATTTTGCAATGCAAAATATAATATATAAGAAAATGCTGATAGTTCTTGCAAAAAGCAATAAAATCAAGTTAGGTAGATAGCATATGGAGTTTGATTTTAATCCAAAGAAAAAGAAGGAAACTTTAAACAAGACGATCCGCTTTCCAAAAGACCTGGCGGACAGAATCGATCGCATAGCTGCCTTTAAAGATTCCTATTTCTCAACCTTCGTAGTTGATATATGTGAACAGGCTGTAAATGAACTGGAATTCAAATATGGCGTCAAGGCAGTTAATGATCCGGATGAAAAATGAAGACATCAAGTCTTCATTTTTATTAGGCCAATAATTTAAGTTCTCTTTTGTAGATCTTTATTTCCGCTCTGTTTCTGGCTTCAGCCTTTTCACCATCAAGTGTCCAAACAAGATCGTCATCCGTTTCGAGTATGAAGCGATCCGTCCGATAGCGATGGATTAGTTTTGTGCCATTGGACAATGTATCCCATAATTCCAGCGGATCGATCAGAACCAGCGGATAATCGACGATCAGTACATTGAACATCCCGTCATCGATATGTGAACGCTTCTTGTCTTCCAGTTCCATGCCCGCTACTCTATTGCCTGAATAGATCAGACCGAAGAGAACATCCTTGCTGTAGGTCTTGCCATTGATGGTGTATTTCACCTTGTTGGGCTTGATCTCCGGCAGTTTGCCGATGCCTTCCAGAATATAGGCGATGTTGCCCAGGATCTCCTTGGCATTGCGGTCAGTCGTGAAAGGTACGTCGCACATGGCTCCAAAAGCAGCTACATAATTGAAATACCTGTCATTGAACTGTCCGACATCAAATTCTCTGATGTTGCCTTCCATGATCCTGCTCGCAATACTGACAAAATCGTTTCCCAGATCAAAATTGGAACCGAAGTCATTCATTGTGCCACTTGGGAAATAGCCGATCAGCGGTCGGTGTTTCTTTCTCATCAGAGCGTTGGTAACTTCATTCATCGTTCCGTCACCGCCAAAAACACAGACGACATCATATTTGACTCTGTTCTTCATCAGATATTCATAGGCATCATTTCTTTTCTGCGTCACATAGCCTGTGACATCATAGCCATTCCGGCAGAAGATGTCGAGCACATCAACAAGACGGCTCTTGGAGTTCTTCATTCCCGATTTGGCATTT
This sequence comes from Erysipelotrichaceae bacterium, assembly GCA_017404785.1. Classification (GTDB taxonomy): domain Bacteria; phylum Bacillota_I; class Bacilli_A; order Erysipelotrichales; family Erysipelotrichaceae; genus Colivicinus. Next base: position 121,396 of record JAFRBQ010000008.1, on the reverse strand, counting down.
ATCAGCATCAGCAATTTCATAACACCATTGTATAATATTGAAGGGAAAAGTGCTGTCAAATGAATACGCAAAAAAGAACTAAAGAGATCAGTGCCGGTGCCATAGTCTATACGAAACACAATGAAGATATCCTTTATCTGGTTATAAAGGACTTTCATGGAAACTACGGTTTCCCTAAAGGCCATCTTGAAAAAGATGAGACTCTGGCTGAAGCCGCGATCAGAGAAGTAAAGGAAGAGACCGGTATCGATATAAGTCTTGATACTTCCTTTAAACAGGAACTAAATTACATCATGCCTAATGGCAAGGCAAAGACTTCGATCTACTATATCGGATATTATGAAAATCAGATACCGCACAGGCAGGAAGAAGAGGTAGAAGAAATACTGCTTCTTCCTTATAATGAAACCATTGAAATATTGAGTTTCGGCAATATGAAAGAAGCACTGAAAAAGGCTGATGCCTATATAAGGAGAAGTATATGAAAAAAGAAGATCTTTTGCAGTCGATCAAATTTACACTGTTTTCCATATCGGCAGGAATAATCCAGATAGGCACATTTGCCATCTTCAACGATCTGATCAAGATGGGCTGGTGGCCATCCTACGTGATCTCGCTTGTTCTGTCCATTCTCTGGAACTTTACCCTTAACAGGAAGTTCACTTTCAAATCAGCTTCCAATGTCCCGCTGGCGATGTTCAAGGTGTTTGTCTATTATCTGATCTTCACTCCTGTAACAACGATCTTGGGAAACTATCTGACCGGGACCCTTCATTTCAACGATTATCTGGTCACCGGATTCAACATGCTGATAAACCTTATCACCGAATTCCTGTATCAGAAGTACTATGTATTTAAAGACAGCCTTGAATAGGCTGTCGTTTTATTTATAGAATTCCTTATACCACTTTGCGAAACTGGCAAGTCCGTCTTTTAATGATGTGGCCGGCCTGAAACCATAATCTTTTTCTAATGGCGAAGTATCGGAGTATGTTACCGGCACATCACCTGGTTGCATCTCTACCAGTTCCATATGTTCATCAATATTGAAATCCTTCGGCAGGATATCATTTTCGATTAGCGCATTCCCCAGAGTGTAGACAAAATCCATCAGATTCTCCGGATGAGAATTTCCAATATTGTAGACATTGTAGTCTTCCTTAGGACCTTTGACCATGATCCTTTCAATGCCCTCCACTATATCATCGATGTAGGTGAAGTCTCTTTCACACTTGCCGAAATTGAAGATCCTGATCTTTTCATCCTTCAGCAGTTTATTGGTGAAGGAGAAGTAGGCCATGTCAGGTCTTCCTGCCGGACCATAGACGGTGAAGAATCTTAAACCGGTCGACCTGATGCCATAAAGATGACAATAGGTATAAGCCATCAGTTCATTGGTCTTCTTGGTGGCGGCATACAGAGAAACAGGATTATCTACTTTGTCATCCGTGGAGAAAGGAACCTTCTTGTTGCCACCGTATACCGAAGAACTTGAGGCATACAGAAGATGTTCAACAGGATGATATCTTACAGCTTCAAGGATGTTGTAGAAACCGATGACATTGCTGGAGATATAGACATCAGGATGATCGATCGAATATCTCACGCCAGCCTGGGCAGCCAGATTGACAACGATGTCAAAATGATGATCTTCAAAAAGCTTATCAATGAACTGCTTATCGGCAATATCACCTTTGATGAAAGTGTAGTCCTTATGCAGTTCATTAAGTTTTTTCAGTCTGTATTCCTTTAAGGACACATCATAATAATCATTCATATTATCGACACCGATGATATGAATGTTCTCATATTTTTCCAGCAATCTGCTGGCTAGATTTGATCCGATAAAACCGTTGCTTCCGGTTATCAGGATTGTCTTGTTCTCCAAACTCATCTTCATCTACCTCTTTTATAAATATCTTTTCAAAGTATAAGTATTGCCCTGCGTATCTTCAATAAAGATCTCTTCATATGAACAGGTCACATACAGTTCATTTTCTTCATTTCCATATTTTACATACCATGAAGAATCATAGTCCTTTAACTGTTCGTGAACTATCGAATCATCAGATAGTTCATAATCGACATATTCATCACTTCCGATACCGCGTATCCTCAGATTTCCCTCATAAGCATCGACAAATGCTTTGTTTTCTTCATCTTCGAAATATCCGCACAGGATTTCTTTTATATCATCATCACTGTTTTCGATATCCTTGCCGATATAGATCTTTTTCTCCTTATAACCCTCAAAATACTGATCAATCTTCTTCATTGGATATGAGGTCATCTTTCTTGTGAATTCATGCAGGACATCAAAACACTCTTTGGAAAGGTCACGTTCATAGCTTATGGTCATATAATCGGCATATTTCTGATCTTCGCTGGCCTTGAAACGCAGATTCAAAGAGGTGCTTGGGGCATCCAGAACCTGCAGGTCTGATAATGGTACCTTGTCCCAGACAGACATGTTGTATTCGGCGACAAACGCATCAAGTTCCTTCATTGCTTCAGGATCTTCAACTTCGTAGACATTGACCATTGAAGGAACATAATGTTCCGGACTCTGTTCAGTTGTGTAGATTATCTTCTTATCATCATCATAGCCGATGCTGGTGAGATAATGTTCACCGTTCATTCCTCCGCCATTAGCCAAAGAAGCATATATCAGGCCTGTATACTGAGGCTCTTTCTTTTTCAGCTGCGCAATGGACATCTGACGTTTGTAATTGTTTTTAAAAAGCAGACCAAACACAATGGCACCTCCAAGCAAAATTATTATTAAGCATATTATTAAAGTTTTCTTCTTCATATCTACCATTATATATTAAAAAACATGCGGCTCCGATCACAATAACAGGACTTTAAGATCATGCTGACTAAGAAAACATATAAAGAATGTTAATATAGATTTATAAGAGTGTTTCACTCAGAAAGGATAATTCATAATATGCTTCATGAGGTAAAATTTCCTTCCTTCAATGAGCGTGATCAGGTCTATGGATGGATCTATGTTCCAGCCTGCCTGCCTTTAGGCATCATTCAGCTCATTCACGGCTTTGGCGAGCATTCCCGCCGCTATCTGCATATGATCACCAGTTTCATGGAGGCCGGGTATATCGTTGCCGCAAACGACCATGTCGGACATGGCAAAACTGCTTTGGAAAACGATTGCTGGGGCAACTGGGGTGATAAAGGATTTGAAACGATGGTAATGGATGAAAAGAGATTCCATGATCTGGTCGTCGAAAAATACCCTGATCTGCCATATTTCATGTACGGCCATTCCATGGGCTCCTTCATTACCAGACAGTATATGGCCCGTTTCGGTGAAGACTTAACAGCCGCTACGATCTGTGGCACGACCGGTGTCTGGCCAAACCTTGACGACAATATCGCTCTTTTGCAGAAAATGGTAGATGAAGGCAAAGGTGATGAAGCTGATCCTACTCTTGGTGCAACTTTCATGGGCTGGATGTTTGCCCGCTGCGAAGAAGGTGTAAGACTTGGTAATGAATGGATCTGCGATTCTCCATATGTGCAGAACGACCATGCTGAAGACCCATTTGATGCTTTCTCAAGGCCTACCTGCAACAGAGCCTGGCTGTATTTCCAGCAGATGATGAAAGACATCACCGGACTGGAATGGGCTGAAAAGGTTCCTAAGGAATTGCCGATCTACAATATCGCCGGAGATCAGGACCCGGTAGGCCAATATGGAACAGGTGTGTATCAGTGTGCCAACTGGCTTATCGATACAGGACATCATGTTATGACTACCCTCTACAGCGGCTATCGTCATGAGATCCACAATTACGCCGATCTTAAAGAGGAAGTTGAAGAAGGTATCATCGATTTCTTTGATTCTTACGCATATTAGTTTATAGATTATAAAACTGCAATGCTAAAATATTGCAGTTTTATTATGCTTTTTTTCATTATTCTTTGTTACTATTAAATAACATTGTATACTTATTTATTGATTATTATTGTAATTTTCTGTAACATGATCATGGAGGTGCTTATGGAAAGAATAAGTCAGGAAATACTGGCCCGGACCATCAGAAACAAAAGAGAAGCTCTCTCTATGTCTCAGGCCGAGCTTGCAGAAAAAGCCAATATAAATCGAGCAATGATCTCCAAAATCGAAAACGGCATCTACATGCCATCGCTGTTTCAACTTGAAGATCTCATGGAAGTTCTTAATTTCAGTTTTGAAGATATAAAAGAAAAACCAAACAAAGCAAACAAAGTTAAAGTTTCACCAAAAAAGATCGCAGTAGCCGGAACAGGTTATGTCGGAATGTCGATCGCAGTCCTTCTGGCGCAGCACAATGAAGTCAAGGCAGTCGATATCATTGAAGAAAAGGTCAAAATGATCAACAAAAAGAAATCTCCGATTCAGGATGAATATATCGAAGATTATCTCAAGAACAGGAAACTCAATCTTGAAGCAACACTTGATCCTAAGTATGCCTATAAAGACGCTGACTTTGTTGTGATCGCTGCTCCAACCAACTATGATCCACAAAAGAACTATTTCGATACCAGTGCTGTTGAAGCTGTTATTGATCTGGTCATGAAGTATAACCCAAAGGCATATATCGTCATCAAATCGACGATCCCGGTTGGCTTTACATCAAGAATCAGGAAGGAGAAGAAAAACAATCGTATTCTCTTCTCTCCTGAGTTCTTAAGAGAATCAAAAGCCTTATACGACAATCTCTACCCTTCCAGGATCATTGTCGGAACCGATCTTAAAAATAAGGAAAATGTCAAAGCAGCAAAAGAATTTGCGACATTGCTGTCAAATGGCGCCCGCAAGGAAAACATCGATACACTCATCATGGGTCTTACGGAAGCCGAAGCTGTAAAGCTGTTTGCGAATACCTATCTAGCCTTAAGAGTTTCATATTTCAACGAACTTGATACCTACGCCGAGACAAAAGGTCTCAATACCAAGGATATTATCGATGGTGTATGTCTCGATCCTAGAATCGGCACTCACTACAATAATCCGTCATTCGGTTATGGAGGATATTGCTTACCTAAAGATACAAAACAGTTGTTAGCCAACTTCGAAGATGTTCCGGAAAACCTGATCGAAGCGATCGTCTCGTCCAACAGGACCAGAAAAGACTTTATCGCCGACCGAGTTCTCGATATTGCCGGAGCTTATGGAAACTCCGCTCAATATGACCGCAAGAAGGAAAAGAAAGTCATTGTCGGAGTATATCGTCTGACAATGAAATCCAATTCTGACAACTTCCGTCAGTCATCAATCCAGGGTGTAATGAAACGTATCAAAGCCAAAGGAGCAGAAGTAATAATCTATGAACCGACGCTTAAAGACGGTGATACCTTCTTTGGATCTAAAGTCGTAAATAATCTGAGCAAATTCAAGAAACAGTCCAACGCCATTATCGCCAACCGATATGACAACTGTCTGGATGATGTGGAAGATAAAGTCTATACCCGAGACTTATATCGAAGAGACTAAAGCAATTTAACAATCCATAAGAAAAGGCGATTGGAATTCCAATCGCCTTTTACTTGTTTTGGCTTAATGCTTATTCGCCTTCTCCTTGAGCCGGTTCAGGCTGTTCGCCTTCAACTGCAGGTTCCTGATTACCTTCAACTACCATGTTGTTCTCTGGATCTGTTTTCTCTTCTTCGTTAGAAGGTTCTTCAGTTCCTGTTACAACAGGATTTTCAGGTAATTGAGTCTGTACGCTGTTAGGCTGCTGCTGAACATCAGTTGGCTGCTGATTATTCTCTGACTGCTGACCTTCAGATCCCTGACCATCAGTTGGCTGCTGGTTGTTATCTTGGTTCTGGCCATCATTTTCCTGTCCTTCATTTGGCTGTTCATCGTTACCGTTTTTCGGATTTGAATCATCGCCATTTCCGGAATTATCGTCACCATTAGAACCGTCAGTATTATTATCGGTTGCTCCAGGTTCTTCATTATTGCCACCAGCAACTATCTGTCCATCAAGCGGCTGACCATCACCTTCACCTTCTTCTGGAGGTGTTTCTTCACCATCGGTTTCTTTTTCAGATTTTTCGCCTCCGTCTGTTACAGCATCAGGATCTTCTTCATCTTCGATCGGCTTTTCAACAACTGTCCATTCGATCATGATCGTCTGGATATGGTCGAAAATACTGTCATCGATGATATAGTCAAGCGGCGTATTGATTACTGAACTTACCTTAATGTAGTATGTGCCAGGTTCAGCATCTTTACTGATAATTACCTTGTCATTGTTCTTTGACATTCTGAACATGCTAGCGTTGCTTGCATCAAGAATCTCATATTCTCTGAACAGCAGATAGTAATCATCATCAGTCTTTATTTCATATTCGGCTTCTTCGCCTGCAACACTGCTGAATTTATCAGTGTAGTGAACGATTGAACGATCATACCAGCCGGCATACAGAACTACATATTCAATATCATCATTGTAGTTAACGAGTTCTGCATAAGTCTGTCCTCTGTATGGAACAGTGCATAACTCATCAACATACCATCCACTGAATACATAGATCGGAAGGATCGGACGCGGATCATTATCCGGAGTCAGATCAGCATCATTCCAATGGACATTATTCTTGATGCTTACAGGTGTACCGCCGTTAGTATCATATAATACCTGATATTCTTTTTCGGTCCATTTAGCAACAAGTGTAATGTTTTCCGTAATTGGCGTATCGAAATCAAATGCTTCACCATTCAGATACCAGCCCTCAAATACTCTGCCATTAGATACTGTATCATTAGGAGCAGTTACCTTTTCTCCAGAATCAATTGTTTGATATGTAACTCTATCCTTATCGTTGTAATCAAATGTTACGGTAATACCCTCTTTCCATACAGCTGTCAAAGTAGTATCGTTATTGATCGGCTGAGAGAAATCATATGCTTCACCATTGAGTGACCAATACAGGAAGATCTTTCCTTTTACCGTTGGTATCGCTGGTTCAGCAACTCTTTCACCCTTAATGACTTCATCCTGTATATATTCAACAGTATCATCAAGCATGAACGTTACAGTATACTTATCTCTCCATCCTAATTTCAACGTAATATTCGAAGTTACAGGATTATCAAAGTTGTATAATGCACCGTCCAGATACCACGTAAACTGAGCTACATCATAGTCAAGCTCAAATCTATCGAATACTTTCTGTAACCATTCGAAATCAGGCTTTTCTACACTTGAACCAGGTTTAATCATATTTGTTTCATTTAACAAATCAACGTAAATTATAGGTGACAAATCAAATGTTACAGAATAGCCTATCTCAACATCGATTATCATGTACGTATCTCTATTATTTTTAGGAACAACTTTGATTGTATACGTCTGTCCAGGAACAGCATTCGAATTGACTGTCAGATGAGCTTCCCTATATGTTATCCATAATATTTTCCATTCTTTTATCTCGACATTCAAAGGATTTCCTTCAACTGGATCAATCGGTACAATATCGAATCCGCCATCATATTTCTTGAATACATCCGAAATATTCATATCTTCGCCTGCGGCAGAAAGATAATACTTTTTATCATAATTGAACCAGCCATCATCGAATACATCGAAGTGCGCAACATATTCCGCATCACTTTCGACTGTTATAGGCATTGTGCTAGATGTTAACTGATCTTCTTCGTTGTTCCAGTATAAGAACTTGTATCCACGGTTCGGAACAGCCTTTATGATAGCTGTATCGCCCTTATGATAGTCGCCACCTCCGCTTACAGTACCATATTTACTCTCGTTTGCAGATGTTACGGTAATCTCGAATGTTTCTTCACCCTCAACATCCCATTGAGCTTCAAGGGTTATGTCTTTAGTAATTGGTGTATCAAAATCGAACTCTTCCTCATCCAAAGCCCAGCAAATGAAATCATAGCCTTCACGATATGGATCTGCAGGTTCTACAGCTTTTTCACCAACAGGAACATATTGTGCATTGACGAAAGTTCCGCCCATTGAATTGAATCTGACTGCGAATTTCTCAGTTTCTACTTCAACATTAATCTTCACTGTTGATTTTCTATGTATCAGATCAAGTCTGAACGGTTCAACTGTAACATCAATTGAGTATGTGCCGTCTTTCGCATTTTCGTCAACAAAGACATATGCCTTATTTCTGCTGACAAGAATAGACTTGTCAATATCAAATGTCAATGGATTTTCTTCACTGCCATTAAAGTAGAATTCATCAATCAGTAGGATACTGCTGAAGACATCGGTTACATCAATAGTATCTCCAGGTTTAGCAGTATAAGTAACCTGATCATAATTAACCAATGATCTGGCACTGATCTTTTCGAACTTCGCTACAAATTCAAGTTCCTTAGCAACTACATCTGCCTGTGTAACTGTGAATCTGCGTGGGTTATCGGTGTTGCCATCTGTCCATTCAACAAAGCGATAGTTCTCGTTTGCATAAGCTGTCAGAATAACTTCATCACCAAGTTCGTAAGTTCCAGTTCCACTTACTCCACCAGTTTCAGGATCAAATGGTCTAGCAAAGACATTTACTGAACCCTCAACATTCCATCTAGCATACAGGGTGATCTTGCCTCTGATTCTCGTATTTTCGAAATCAAACAGTTTGCCGTTGTAATACCAGCCACTGAATACATTTTCTCCATATTTTGGAATTTCTGTAGGTCTTGTTACAAGTCCGTCATACGGAACTTCCTGCGGTTCAATATCGCTTCCGCCTCTGGAATCAAATTCTATTAAGTACTTGTCTCTATCATAGTAGAGAGCAACAGAACTGCTTCCGTCAGCATTGATCTTGTCATCGCCATCCTGTTCTACCAGTGAGAAACCGGTGATGTTAAGAGCGATGTCTTCGCCAACGATCTTTGCATCCGTGCTGCCAAATCTCGTTTCGCTCTTCAGCAGATCATAGCCATTAAGATCAAGAGTCTCGACGTAGTGATTTACCTTATATGAAATATTGGTATAAGGTATTTCACGTCCGATCAGGATTATTGTATTGTCCAGATCTACACTAAGCAGATTAAGAACAAGATCAGCAAGGTCGATATAGCTTCTATATTCTTCAGGTACAAATTGCTGTATCAAGGCTTTTACGTTTTCATATAACTGCTTGTCAACATAAGTAGTAGCCGTTGAATCCTTAGTCACTTCTTTGCCTAATAATGTGTACCAGCCACCGTAATATCCGACATCTGCTCCGATTGCAGGGAGCGAATCTCCATACTTCTCTCCGTAAATAACAGCCTCTTTTTTATGCGTTACATTTGTCAATATATCAAGAGGATTGAAATCAGAGAAACTGTCCGGAAGCTTTATCAGCAATAAATCAGTTGGAGCACCGGTCCAGTTCGCAGTAAAGACTCTGTTGCTCTTAGCTTTGCTTGGATCAACAGTTACATCTTTTGTAATCTTGCTTAAGCCGCTTCCACTCCAGCCTTCAAAGTCATAATGGCGTTTGACTGGATAGCATAATGCAAATGGTTCATCTTCAACAGTGTATTCATAAACAATGTTGTTTTCATCTATATCTTTCTGTGCAAAAGAACCACCATTGAGTTCATAGAATACCTTTAAGGTCTTAGGAGCCCATTGAGCATAAAGCGTAATGACACCATCCTGCTCATAAGGTGCAAGATCAAGGTATGTTACATATTGTTCATCTTCGAAGCTTTCACCGCTTCCATCGATTTCCGTATTCCAGCTAGTGAATTCATAAGCATCTCTTACATACTGGTTATAGTAGAGACGATCACCTTTTAAAATTCCATAGATCGTCTGATCGACAACCAGACCTCTGTCGGAACCATTGCCATTAAACTTAATAGTGTAATTCGGTGCCTTAACAGTTAAGGTGACAGTCATATCACCATCATATGGCAGATAGTTGTCATCGCCTGCTGCATGTACGCCTACAACAACCGTGTAAATACCTACATCTGTACCAGGAGCCAGACACAGCTTGTTGTCTTTGATACTGATGTTATCGATTGTAGTTGAAGTACCGGTATGTTTTGCACTCTTGACTTCATAAGTTACTTCTCCTCTAGCGTGACTTGGCAGTATGAAAGCTACAGTCTGTTCTTTGCCACTGTAATCTGTGACAACAGCCTGCCACTTAACAATGTCAATCGGATTTTCTGCTTTATTTATTGTCCAAGGAATTTCCTGGTTTTCAGTTGTTGTAGTGCCATCTTCCAAAATCCAGCAGTAATTTCTCTTGTTTCTTAATCCAACAGTTACTGTGTATTCGCCAGCGTTGATATGTTTCTCGCTGGAAACGATATACATCAGAGTCTTGTTGTATGGTTTCAGATCTCTTTCAGTTACGCCCTGTCTTGTATTCGGCTTATATGTGAAAGTCTTTGTGACAGTCGGAACTGCCAGTTTCTTGGCCGTGATCGACCATTTGATTTCCTTGTTTTCTACTGTGCCGTCTGCCCATTCGTAGTTGGAGTTATTTAAAGACAATGTGATCGTATATTCGCCGACATTTCTTCTGGAACGCGTATTACTAGCTGAAATCAAACGTTTATTATAGTTGCTAATAATAGCCTTATGTTTATCACCGTCATATTCAACAGAATCAATACCTAAAGTCCTGTCGATTCCTGCGATTGTTGGAACTTCCAGCTTAGCTCTCTTGATTGTTAAAGTTACAGTAATCTGATCAGTCGAACCATCACTCCAGATATAGTTATCCTTAAGTGTATAAGTTGCCTTGTATTCACCAGCGTTGACACCCGAATCTTTACCGGTCATCGTAACGCCATCAGGTTTACTGTAGTTGTTGCTGCGTGATCTGCCATTATATGTCTTGACGACACTGGTTCTTCTTGGCTTGTTTACTGGTGCCTTATTGATTGTCAAAACAACTGTGACTTGATCAGTTGTACCATCACTCCAGACATAGTTATCCAAAAGTGTATAGGTTGCCTCATATTCACCAGCGTTGATACCGGAATTGCTGCCGGTCATCTTGACACCTTCAGGTGTCTTGTAACCATTGTCCTGAACTTCGCCATTATAAACCTTGACGACACTGGTTTCAGTCGGTTTATTTACTGAAGCGTTGTTTATCGTAAGCGTTACAGTTACGGAATCGGTAGTTCCATCATTCCAGATGTGGTTGGAATCAGGAGTGTATGTAGCAGTATATTTGCCTGCTTTAGTTCCTGAATCGTTTCCGCTCATGGTAACGCCATCAGGTTTGCTGTAGCCGTTGTTCTGAGCTGAACCGGTATAAGGTTTGACGACATCTGTATTCGTCGGCTTATTGACAACAGCCCTGCTGATCGTCAAGGTTACAGTTACCGGATTATTGGTTCCATCATTCCAGACATAATTTCCTTCCGGTGTATAAGTTGCCTTGTATTCACCGGCATTGATGCCTGAAGCATCACCGCTCTTGCTTACATGAGCAGGTGTCGTGTAGTTGATCGAATGTCTGTTGCCATCATAGACGACAGTCTGGCTCTGCGGTTTGCTACCGACCGTTGCCTGATCGATAGTCACAGTAAAAGACTGTTCAGGAATATCTGCGTGGTTCCTGTCACCAACTACCTTGTAATAAACGGTATAGGTACCGGCTTCCTTGGCCTGAGGAATAGAAGTAGACCATTCGCCGTCATCAACTTTGTAATAGATCGTTCCGGTTGAACATGAACCAGGATTGATCAGATCCATATTGTTTCCGTTATAGATAAGACCTTCGATCGGTGTAGGCATAACATCATAAACACTGTTAGCTTTATTGACAGTGATATAGACAATGAATTCCTTGCTCGAAGATTTATGATCACCATCACCGGCTGCTGTTGCTCTGATGAGCAGTTCATATCTGCCGGCTGGTGTATAAGGAGCGACAACGATTTCAGTAGATTTATCATTCAACAGGGAGAAATAGTCAACGTAAATACCTTTTTCATCAAGTGCTCTGATCAGTGTGTAGGTTATCTCACCTTCGCCATCTTGTGCACCAACAAAAGAGTCAGTCTGTTCAACTGAAGAATATACCAGTGGAGAAGGCAGATTGTTCTGCTCTTCCGTTACGGTCATGGAATTGTCTTTCTTGAAGAAATCAAATCCATGAAGTATGCCGCATGATCCTATCAGCAGCAGAAGCAGCAGCAGGGCTGCCCCCAGAATGATTTTTTGATTGTGTTTTGAGTTATTTTCCATAAAAGTTTCTCCCCATCATGAAAATACATCATCAAAAGTTGATTATTATTTATTATATAATATGTTGATTTGTAAATAAATATTCTTGTTTTTCAATAATGTTAGTATAAGTTTCCGAAACCTTAAGAGGCTCTATATTCATACGAACATAAAAATTGAAATGTCAATCGATTTTCTGACGAAAATAGAGTCAATAAGGAAAGACATAATTCCTGCAAGGAATGTATTTATTGAAAAAAGTTACAATATAAAACACAAAAGCTGTCATCAGACAGCTTTGCTAATAATTATTTTCGTTTTTCTTGTCCCGCATCATCAATGCGGCCACGGCACTTTTCGGATCGATTTTTTCATTGACGATCGCATTGACCATGGAGGCGATCGGCATTTCGACCTGATATTCTCTCATCAGTTTCATCGCTGCAGGCAGGGCATTGATTCCTTCGACCACCATGCCTACTTCCTTTATCGCATCGCTGGTCTTTAGACCCTGGCCGATCAGGATGCCGCATCTGTTGTTTCTTGAATGAAGGGAGGTGGCAGTAACGATCAGATCCCCTATTCCAGCCAGACCCGGGAAGGTATCCTTGTCGGCTCCCATCTTGAGTCCAAGTCTCGTGATCTCGACCATACCTCTGGTGATGATCGCAGCCTTGGCGTTATCGCCATAGCCCAGTCCTGCTGAGATACCGGCTGCCAGAGCGATGATATTTTTCATGGCACCGCACAGTTCAACACCCAATACATCCTTGTTGGTGTAGACTCTCATGCAGGTATTCATGAAGACATCCTGCACGATCCTGGCGGTTTTTTCATCCTCGCAGGCTGAGACGATCGTGGAAGGCATGTCTCTGGCTACTTCTTCAGCATGTGTCGGTCCCGATAAGGCAACGACTTTTATCTTGTCATTTTTAAGTTCGTCCTTTATGACCTGCGACATAGTAAGAAGCGTATCTGCTTCTATACCTTTGGCCACATCGACAATGATTGCATCTTCACTTATATGATTCCTGGCTTTTCTGGCGATTTCTCTGACGTATATACTTGGTACCGCAAAAAGGATCAGCTGTTTATCTTTGCAGGCTTTTTCAATGTCGCTTGTAAAGACGATACTTTCAGGAATATGTACACCGGGAAGATTCTTATGTACCCTTTCCTCATCGAGTTGTTTTATATTATTACCTGTCGGCGAAAAGACGGTGACATCATAGTTTTCATTTGCCAGCATCCTGGCCAGTGAGATACCGAAGGTACCGGCACCCAATACTCCGATCTGTCTGATCATATTCTTTACATACCTTTCTTTTTTAAAAAGGTCTTCATGAAAAGACCTCAGTATTTATTTATTAAGAAATTTTTCTAGTCTGGCGATCGCTTCCTTGATCTCTTCCATTGAATAGGCATAAGAGATACGCACATAGCCTTCACCCGCATCACCAAAGGCGTTGCCTGGTACCAGGGCCAGATTCTGTTCATCAAGAAGCTGTTCACAGAATTTCTCGGAGCTTAAACCGGTGCACTTGATCGAAGGGAAGACATAGAAGGCTCCCTTAGGCATATGTGTCTTGAGTCCGATCCGGTTAAGTTCGTTTACTATATAGTTTCGACGCTGTTTGAAGCTGACATACATCTCTTCAATATCACGGTCACCATTGTTCACTGCTTCGATCGCTGCGTACTGACTCGAAGTCGGTGCACACATGATCGTATACTGGTGGATCTTGTTTATCATATTCACCAATTCCTTGTGGGCCAGGATATAACCGATACGGTAACCAGTCATGGAATAGGCTTTGGAGAAACCGTTGATGACGACGACCTTATCCCTGATCTCATCGAAGCAGGCGATCGAACAATGCTGTCCTTCATAGGTGAGTTCCGCATAGATCTCATCCGTGATCGCAAAGATACCGCTGTCCTTAATCAGAGGAACGATCTTTTTATAATCTTCATAACCCATGATGCCACCGGTCGGGTTGCCCGGGAAGTTCAGGATGAGGGCTTTGGTCTTAGGTGTGATAGCTTTCTTCAAAGCTTCAGCTGTCAGTTTGAATTCGTCCTTCTCGGTAAGTTCAACTTCCACTACTTTGGCACCGGCCATTTCAATGATCGCCGCATAGGCAACATAGGCCGGAGTTGGAAGTATAACTTCATCACCAGGTTTGATGAGAGTTCTTAAAACGATATCGATGGCTTCGGAACCGCCAACGGTAACGATGACATTGTCTTCAGGGTTGTAGGATACATCAAAACGCCGGCGATAGTAATCGCAGATCCCGCTTCTTAATTCCAGCAAGCCCTTGTTTCCGGTATAGAAAGTGCGGCCGCGGTCGATCGCATTGATCGCAGCTTCTCTGATATGCCAGGGAGTGATGAAATCCGGTTCACCAACACCCAGAGATACGACACCTTTTCTGGTGGCGGCGATATCAAAGAACTTTCTGATGCCGCTTGGTTTGAGATTGCGTATTATCTGATTTATCTCTTCATCAAAGATCATGGAGTCACCAGTAACCTTTCACCGTCTTCTTTATAACCCTGCAGATTGATGCCATTGAGTTTGTATTCCTTCAAAACAAAGATCGTCTCTGTCCCGGTAACACCATCTGTCGGTGCCAGCTTGTGGGCGACGAAGTTTGAGACTTCACGCATGTCCTTACCGTTGACCTGGAGCAGGAATTCCGACTTGCCGGAGATCAGATAGAGCGTCTCAACTTCCGGATACTTGGCGATCCTTTCCGCAATGCGATCATACCCCGTTTCTCTTTCTGGCACACAACTGACAAAGATGATCGCTTTGGAGATCTCAATATCCGCTGCTTCCCAGTTGATGATCGTATGATAACCAGCGATGATGTGATTATCTTCGTATTCCTTTATCTTGGCTTCGACGTTTCCTTCTTCCTCATTAAGCAATGCTGCAAGATCCCTGGTCTCAAAACGTGCATTGTTTTCAAGAAGTTTCAGTAATTCTCTCATCTTATACCTCCACAAGTCTTCTATAGTTAATTATTCTATCATTATTAATTTAAAATGCCACTTAATGCCAAAAAAATAATGATCCAATACGGATCATTATTTGTCATTCTGTTTGAATACGAAGAACTTGGAGATCAGATAGTTCGCGATCGCTGTAACAGCTGAAGAGATCAGGAACACAACATAGTAGTTCCAGCCCAATCCTTCATAGAAGATACCGTTGATCGCTTCATCCATGAAGAAGGTCGTGATCCTTCCACCACAGAACTTGATGTATTCGTTCAGGATCTGTTCATCATTGTGTTCGAAGATCCAGGTCCTGTTGGTAAAAAACGCAAACGTTGTACCGATGATCCACGCCAGGGCAACACCGAGGTAGCTGTTCATGTTCAGAACCTTGATGAACAGTGTCCTTGCGACAAAGCCGACGATCGTCGCACATCCGCCTAAAAACAGATATAACAGAATACTCTTGTATTTCTTGTATATCGGCTGGAATATCCTCAGGATCGGAAGTTCCATTATTTTATCCCAAATATCTTTTTTCTCTTCCACTATTCTAATCCTTTCATCTTTTCTGCCAGACCGTCAACGATCTTCAACGGTGTTGAACAAAGTCCCAGTCTGATTCCCTTGTTAACCTTGATCGTATAGATATGGTTATCAATGAGTCTTCGATGGTATGTATCTCTTTGTTCATTTGAATCCATCTTCAATGTCACAAAGAAACCATCGGAGAACTTATATAATTCTAACCCACAATCCTTTGCTTGTCTAACAAATAATTCAACTCTATCCTTCAGCATCTTCTTTGCCTCAGACAGTTCCTTCTTATAATCATCATAATGTTCATTCAGAACGGAAGTGATATTTATCATACCTGCATTATTCAGATTTGACCAGGTCGTTCTGGCAAGTCTTGATGCCAGATTGGTATACAGATCAATGAATTCCGGATCATTGTTGATGATGATAAGAGCACCAAGTCTTTGGCCATAATAAGAGAAAGCCTTTGAACATGATACTGCCAGCATCACCAGGACATTGTCCTTGATATAATTGAACAGTTTGAAATACTTCTTGGGATCATCATTGGCGTAATCGATATAGGCAATATCACAAAGCAGGATGACTTCCTTATCAAGAGAGTTGATCTTGTTCATGATCCTTTCCCATTCTTCAAAACTGTATGATAATCCCAATGGATTCTGACATGGTGAATTGACGATCAGGAAGACCTTCCCTTTTACTTCATCGATCCTTGCAAACATCTCATCAAGATCATAAGGATCATAAGTCAGAACATTGAGGTTGTTTTCGCTTGCGATGTTTTTATAGTTTCCCCAGGCGATCGAAGGATAGATGATCGTATCGCCGTCATTAAGACAGGTCTTCACAGCCAGGAAAATTGCACCGGTACCACCTGCAGAAGCAATGATGTCACGATGGTTGTACACACGATCTTCAAGAGTGAATTTCATGATGGCATCAAGATACGGCCTGTTGCCTGAAGGTGAAGTCGCATATGCAGCCTTCTGTGCAGGAGTGATATTCTTTTCTGCTTCATATACACAGTTGAATGTGAACAGTTTTCCCTGTTCATCATACAGACAGCCAGCTGTTGCATTGATCGCTTCAGGATCAGCCTTGGCAGCATTTACAACAGAAAAGACATTGTCTATATATCTGTCAGTGTTTTCGTTTGTCTTCAGGAATTTCATTTTTCTTACCTCAGTATAAATTATACATTGTAACTGCCTATTCTTTTTTGGCAACCTAATATTCTTTAAATTAATCTATAATTTTATATTTACGGATTACTATTTATAAACTATTGTTATATTAATATTATTATTTTATAATAATTTTATGAACGTTAATGAAGTCTTATTCGATAATAAAATGCTCATCAATAAACTCGAAAACTGTGCAAAAGAAATAGAACTAAAGTATCCTGATGAAGTATTCAATATCGTAATTGTTGGTGGTGCAGCTCTGATGCTTATTAACGATACAAAAACGACGAATGATATTGATGTTATTTCTGTATCCAATGATAAAATATGGCCGATTTTACGTCATCACTCGATGAATGGAAGAGTTACAGCGTATTTAGATTCATATAGTTCAGACATGGAAGATAGATATATACATTTAAATAACATCAAAAATAAAAATGTTAATTATTTTGTTTGTTCTCTGGAAGATATAGTCGCTGCAAAATTAGGTGCAGGAAGAGAAAAAGATTTCAAAGACATACAAAACAATCATGTTTATAATGCTATAGATTTTGACTTATTAGATAAAATCATCTATCAGGAACTTTGCATAGATTATTTTAGTGAAACAAGATATAAAACATTGTTGAGAACGTATGAAAAATATAAAAATAAAGAATTATGGCAAAACGAAAATCATTAAAAACATATTTGAAACAATATTGTAAAGAAATCTGTGAAACGAATGATTATCGTCTTTCTTCTTTTGTTGAAGGATTAAAGAATAATCCAAGATGTGAAGGCCCTGTTTTACTATATGCAGCTTTATATCTTCCTCAAGAAACATGGATATTAGATATGTTGAACAAGAAAGAGAAAAACAATTATCTGAAAACTATCGAGTGTCTTAAAAGTTTCAAAGACATGAATACTTTGGTAGGCAGACTTCCAATAGAAGAAGATAAAGCATTACTTTCATATTTTGATTATATTAACGAAAACAAATCGGATAACAGTCTTAAAAGAGCATATCGCGAAAGAATAATAGCTCTGATTAAAATCAAAGGCATAAGCTATTACAGAATATGCAAAGACAACAGCACCAACAACGGTAATTTCCATGCCTTTATAAAAGGTGCTTACGATAAACTAAGCACCGAAAAATGTGAGCAGATTTATAACTATCTTTTATGATTTATAAAGTTTTTTAAGATCGCTTGTTCGTTTATTCTGTCTGAGCTCTTCATAGATGGCTTTGAGCTGCTGTTCATAACGGTTGGTATTGAACGATTCAAACAGATCAAGATCCTTTAGTTCATCCGGTAGATACTGGATCTTGTGGAAACAGTCATAACGTTCATACGAGTACTGTTCATCCTTGCTTAAACCTACGGGAGTGAGTCTCAGATACTTAGGCATATCGTAGGCCTTGGATTCCACGATACCCTGCGCCTTATGTACAGCATCGACACCGGTCCTTGATTTAGGTGACAGACACAGATCGATGATCTGGATCCCTAAAGGAATGATCGCTTCAGGGAACCCGACATGTTCAGCTGCCTGACAGGCATTTATCGTGCGGGAAGCCAGCTGCGGATTGGCCAGGCCCACATCCTCATAGGCGATGACCAGCAGTCTTCTTTCGATCGATTCCACATCTCCCGATTGTGCCAGCAGAGCCAGATAATACAAAGCCGCATTGACATCAGATCCTCTGATGGATTTCTGCAGAGCGGAAAGAAGATCGTAATGACCATCCTCGGAACCAAACGATCTGTTATTCACATTGTGACAGTTCTGTTCGACTATACTCTTATCGATATGGTGATCGTTGCAGATGATAGCTGAAAGTTCCAGTATATTGAGAGCCCACCTGATATCCCCGTTGACACAGTCACAGATCACTTCGATCGCATCATCATCGATCGTATACTTTTCATCAAAACCCTTTTCAAGGGCATTGTTTATTCCCTGCCTTATATCATCATCAGTCAAAGGTTTGAATTCAAAAAGATGACATCTTGATCTTATTGCCGGATTGATCGAATGATATGGATTGGCTGTTGTTGCGCCGATCAGGATTATTGAACCATCTTCCACATGCGGCAAAAGAAGATCCTGTTTATCTTTGTTGAGACGGTGTACTTCATCACAGATCAGGATCAGCTGACCGGACATCTTCGCTTCCACGAAGATCGCATCAAGATCCTTCTTGTTGCCAGTGACCGCATTGAACTTGCGATACGGTCTTTTCAGTTCATTGGCTATGACTCTGGCCAGCGTGGTCTTGCCGGTACCTGGCGGACCAAAAAAGATACTGGAAAAGATCGTGTCATTTTCGATACACTTTCTGATCACTCCATCTTTTCCTACCAGATGCTTCTGTCCCAGAATATCGTCCAGAGTAGATGGTCTTAGTCTAAATGCCAGTGGTTCTCTCATTTTCCTTCTCTATATATTCAATGGTCTTGGATATGTCATCAGTGACCATTTCGGCTTTTGCTCTGTCTTCTTCACTTATGTAGGCCAGATCTTCAACGATGATCAGTCTCAAGCCGCCGTTGATCGCAGCCTGGGCACCGTTATGTCCATCTTCAAAGATCAGTGCTTCGCTTTTATCCACATTAAAGTGTTCAATGGCTTTAAGAAAGATCTCTGGATCAGGTTTGGTGTTTTTTACATCTTCAACACTGACGATATGATCAAAGTATTCTTCGATGCCCGAATTCTTCAGACAGCTGTTGATGACATAGTGTTTCGATGAAGAGGCGATCGCCATTTTTATTCCTTTGTCCTTACAGTAGTCCAGGATCTTTTTTACTCCTGGTCTTAGAGGTATCGACACATTGTAGACCGTATCATTGACTCTGTCCCAGTACATCTTCCAGTATTCTTCAAGCGGATAGTCAGCGCCATAGCGTTCAAGCAGATGTTCCTCATAAGCCTTGAAGCTGCCACCCATCTGGGCAGTCAGGAAATCCATATCGATCGGCCTGTTGAGGATCCTGGAGACGTCATAACCGGTTTTCGCATACATCTGACGTTCCGAATCGATAAGCAGTCCATCCATGTCAAATACACAAAGTTTAATCATCAACATCTATTATATAATAGAGTTGGAGGACATAATCTTATGGATAATAATGAATTAAAGAAACACGCCCTGAATGTCCGCAGAAACATTGTAGAAATGGTTTATTCAGCTCAATCAGGACACCCGGGTGGCTCTTTGGGCGCTGCTGATATCCTGACTTTCCTTTACTTTGAGGAAATGAATATCAACAACGATAATAAAGCCAGCACCAATAGAGACCGTTTTGTCTTGTCAAAGGGACACTGTTCCCCTGGTTTATACGGCATCCTCAAGGAAGCCGGTCTGATCGATGACGACATTCATGGATTCAGACAGCTAGGTTCAAGACTGCAGGGACATCCGAACATGTCGTATATCGAAGCAGTCGATATGTCGACCGGATCATTAGGTCAGGGTGTATCAACTGCCGTAGGTATGGCGATCGCCAACAAGCTCGACAGGAATAATAACCGAGTCTATGCCCTGTGCGGCGATGGCGAATCTGAAGAAGGTATCGTCTGGGAAGCTCTGATGGCTGCCTGCCACTATGAACTTGATAATCTGTGTATCATCTTCGATGTCAACCACCTGCAGATAGATGGCAATGTCCAGGATGTCATCGGACCATTGCCGCTTCTGGAAAAAGCCCAGGCCTTCGGTGCTCATACGATCGAATGCAACGGCAACGATTTCGATTCACTGCGCGGAGCCTTCGGTTACGCCAGACAGGCTAAAGGTAAACCGACAGTTATAATCGCCAACACCACCAAGGGTAAAGGCGTATCTTATATGGAAAACAACTATGCATGGCATGGTGCTGCACCTAAGGAAGAAGATTACAAGATCGCAATGGAAGATCTTAAGGAGGTTGCATAATGGCTCAAGAGACAAGAAACGCCTATGGCGAAAAACTGGCTGAACTCATCCAGAAAAATGAGAATATCGTCGTACTGGATGCGGACCTGACCAAGTCCACCAAAACTGCCGAAGCAAAGAAGGTATGTCCTGAAAGACATTTCAATGCGGGTATTGCCGAA
Organism: Erysipelotrichaceae bacterium; assembly: GCA_017404785.1. Lineage (GTDB taxonomy): Bacteria > Bacillota_I > Bacilli_A > Erysipelotrichales > Erysipelotrichaceae > Colivicinus. The sequence continues at coordinate 100,389 of JAFRBQ010000008.1, read as the reverse complement.
GCCAACATGATGGGCATGGCTGCCGGTCTGGCTGCTTCGGGCAAGACAGTCTTTGCCTCAAGCTTTGCGATCTTCGCAACCGGCAGAGCCTTCGAGATCATCAGAAACTCGATCGCCTATCCGGCTTTGAATGTCAAAGTCTGTGCAACTCACGCCGGACTTTCCGTTGGTGAAGATGGTGCTTCCCATCAGTCGATCGAAGATGTCGCACTGATGAGAGTCCTTCCGAATATGAAGGTCTTTGTTCCATGCGATCAGTATCAGACAAAGGCTGTCATCGAACATGTTTCAAAGATCGATGGACCGTGTTACGTCAGACTTGGCCGTGGCAAGGTCGATGATGTGTACAACGAAGAAACGAAATTTGATTTTGAAAAGATCGATGTCCTGAGAAAAGGAAATGGCGATGTATTGCTGCTGGCAATGGGTCTGATGGTCCAGGAAGCCCTCAAGGCTGGTGAAGAACTGGATGCGACAGTCGTCAATGTCTCATGTCTTAAACCGGTAGATGAAGAAACTATCCTTGAACTGCTCAAGACACACAAGCGTGCCTATACCTGTGAAGAACATTCGATCATCGGTGGTCTCTATTCAACGATCGCCGAGATCAAGGCCAAAAGCGATATCAGCACAAAGATCACACCGATCGGCATCAACGATACCTTCGGTGAATCAGGCAAGATGAAAGATGTCCTGGAGAAATACGGTCTTACAGCCAAACATATCCTTGAAGTAGTAAATGGATAATATGAAAGGCGAGATTCAGTTCTCGCCTTTTTCTTTAAGTTTTTCAACCGCTTTTTCCAATACTTCTGCTGCCAGCAGAACAGTCTTGAGACAGGATTCTTCCTTTGTATAATACATTGGTCTTAATTCCCTGCAGGAATTTCCTTTAAGTTTTTCTTCAAAATCCTTTACCATCCCATTGATGACTGGAAGGATCTTCTGGGTCTCTTCTCTGGCTTTGTTTTCAATGACCATCTTGGAGAGTATTGCGGTATTGGCAATCAGCGTTCCACAGACGATCCCCGAATACATTCCAGAACCGAAACCGCCATACATCTTCATATCTTCCGGATCGATATTCAGACCATAGTATTCATCGGCTGCATGGATCAGACATTCGCAGCAGTTGTAGTTTTCATCTATATAATACTTTCTTACACAATCTTCAAAGTTCATCAGAATATACCCTGTTCCATCATAGCCTGAGCTACTTTTTCAAATCCCGCGATATTGGCTCCGGCGATCAGATCATAACCAAGTCCGTATCTTGCAGCGGCATCAACAGATTTCCTGTATATGTCCTGCATCATGACTTTAAGTCTTTCATCGACTTCTGCAGCTGTCCAGATCAGTCTTTGCGAATTCTGAGCCATCTCCAGAGCCGATACGCCTACTCCTCCGGCATTGACAGCCTTGGATGGTGCCACAATGACACCGTTGTTTCTAAGATAATCTATCGCTTCTGCCGTAGTAGGCATATTCGATACTTCAAGATAATATTTGATTCCAGCCTTTACGATCTTTCTGGCATCTTCAAGATCGACTTCATTCTGGGTTGCCGCCGGCATATAGATGTCCACATCATCAACGCCCCAGAACTTGGCATTTTCTACAAATTCGCAGCCGAATTTCTCCGCATAGGATTTTATATTCTTGGAGTTGGATTCACGTAGTGCCAGAATGAAATTAAGTTTCTCATCGGAACAGATCCCTTCTTCATCATGGATGTAACCTTGGGAACCAGACATATAGGTGACCTTGGCACCAAGCTGGGCAGCTTTCTTCATGATGCCCCATGAGACATTGCCATAACCGGAAACAGCGATCTTCTTGCCTTCAAGAGTATCGTTGTTGGCCTTGAGCACTTCTTCAAGATAATAGATGGCTCCATAGCCGGTTGCTTCCGGTCTGATCAAAGAACCGCCATAGCTTAGACCCTTGCCGGTCAGAACCCCATTTTCAAAGGTGCCCTTCAAGTGGCGATACTGACCATAGAGATAGCCTATCTCTCTGCCACCAACACCGATATCTCCGGCCGGCACATCAATATCCGGTCCGATGTATCTGTATAAAGCGCTCATAAATGACTGACAGAATCTCATGATCTCTCCATCCGATTTTCCCGCCGGATCAAAATCACTTCCACCCTTGGCTCCCCCGATCGGTAAACCGGTCAGTGAATTCTTGAAAGTCTGTTCAAAACCCAGGAACTTGATGATACTCTCGTTGACGTTTTTCTTGAAACGCAGACCGCCCTTGTATGGTCCGATCGCGCCATTGAACTGACAGCGCCATCCGACATTGGTATTGATCTTTCCTTCATCATCGCTCCATACGACTCTGAATCTGAAGAATCTTTCCGGTTCGACCATTCTTTTGAGAAGATCTGCCTTCTCATATTCAGGATGTCTGTCAATGACAGGTGCTATCGAAGTGAAGACTTCTTCAACCGTCTGGACAAATTCTTTCTGATCGGCATATTTATCTTTTACATAAGCAATCACTTCTTCAACATATCTGTTCATAGGATCGCCTCCTTGAAAATTTATGAGAATATTATACCCTAAAATGTTAGAATGAAAAAAGCGAGGAAATATACAATATGGAAAATATCAGAATCAGAATAGTTATGGAAAACGGCAGACAGATGGAAGCTGAACTCTATCCCGATGTCGCTCCGATCACTGTTGAAAACTTTGTCAACCTGATCAAGGAAAAATTCTATGACGGGATCATCTTCCACCGTGTCATTAAGGGTTTTATGATCCAGGGTGGCGATCCTACCGGTACAGGTATGGGTGGCGCAAAAGAAAAGATCAAAGGCGAATTCCTGTCAAACGGTTTCGTCAATGAACTCAAACACACCAGAGGTGTCCTTTCAATGGCCAGAGCCATGGATCCCAACTCCGCTTCTTCACAGTTCTTCATCATGCATCAGGATGCCCCACACCTTGATGGACAATACGCCGCTTTCGGCAAGATAACCGACGGCATTGAAGTAGTCGATGAGATCGCCAATACAGATACCGATTTCAGAGATAAACCACTTGTTGAACAGAAAATCAAAACAATTGAATTAATCTAATGCCAATTACTATTAAGGTCGGACACATGTCCGACCTTAATAATACTCAATCCTATTTAAGAAAATTCATAATTAATGTGACCATGATTTCTTTTTCTTCCGGCCTTGATTCCGCAACCATCAGGGTTATGGCAACTAAAGCACTGTTGGATATGATCTGTCTTCCTTGCTTGAAAAGAGAATTATTCTTATTTAGAAACTCCAGGAAAATCGTGGCACCGATTCTCTTACAACCATCCGCAAAAGGATGATCCTTTATCAGGAAATACAGCAGATTTGAAGCTTTTTCCTCAATGGATGGATAAACTTCTGTATCAAAGACGTTCTGATATACAGCCGCCAGTATGCCTTCAAGTTTTCCTTTTTCTTTTTCAACACCGAATACGTCAGAATCAAAGGCCATAGAATCGATAAGGTTTCGACATTCTTCATAACTTAAACGATATAGAGTCTTGTTTCCTTCTGGTCTTTTAAGACACTGATGATCATATTCATCAAGAAGAGCCAACGCATCAGTATACTTCCTGACAACTTCATATACTTCATCTTGAGGTGTATCTATCAGTGAAGATATCATCCGGCTTTGAATCTCAACGGTTTTATTCAAAGCTTCAAGTCGTTTTTTGTTGACTGCATATCCTTTAAGCAAATAATCTTTCAAGACAGAATTAGCCCATTTTCTAAAAGCAACACCGCGGTCAGATTTGACTCTGTAACCGACCGAAATAATCATGTCAAGATTATAGTGCTCAATATTTCTCAATATCTCACGATTTCCTTCTTTTTGAACTGTCGCAAATTTTGCGACAGTTGAACTATCGAGTTCCTCCTTCAAAGCGTTTTTAATATGCTTGCCGATCGTCTTTACGTCACGATCAAAAAGTTCAGCGATCTGATTTCTGTCCAGCCAAACCGTTTCCTGTTCGGGATTAACCTGAACTTTAATGTTAAGATCCCCATCAGTAAATAAAACAATTTCATTTTTCATCTTTTGCATTCCTTATTTTATCTTTAATTATTTTCAAGTATATTATATCATATATCTTGAATTTATTTCTAGCTTAAAAGAATACAAAAAAAAGAAAAAAAGACACCGAAGTGTCTTAGTTTTCAAACTGTAACTGATAGAGTTTGTAGTAGTAGCCTCTGTTTTTAAGCAGCTGCTGATGATTTCCTCTTTCAACGATCTGCCCGTTCTGCAGGACGATTATCTGATCGGCGTGCTGAATAGTAGACAATCTATGTGCTACCACCAGCATCGTTCCGATACTCTTCATCTTTTCCAGCGACTGCTGAATCAGAACTTCCGTTTCAGTATCGATATTGGCTGTCGCTTCATCCAGGATCAGGATCTGCGGTTTATGGATAACTGTTCGGGCAAATGACAATAGCTGTCTTTGACCTTGTGAGAGGTTTTCACCCTTTTCAATGATCTCTTCATCGATGCCTTTAGGAAGCTTGCTGATGAAGCTGTCCGCATTGACATAACGGCAGGCTTCATTGATCTCATCTTCCGTGAATGAATCATCGTGCAGGGTGATATTGTCTTTGATCGTTCCGGAGAACAGGAAGACATCCTGCAGCATCTGACCGATCGCTTTTCTCAAGGAAGAGATCTTGATGTCGTTGATGTTGATATCATCGATCAGGATCTCGCCTTTCTGGATCTCATAGTTTCTGACAATCAGAGAAAGGATCGTCGTCTTGCCGGCACCAGTCGCACCGACAAAGGCACAGGTCTGCTTAGGTTGGATCACAAAGGAGACATCCTTCAGGATCCAATGTTCATCCTTATAGGCAAACCAGACATTCTTGAATTCGATCTTGCCTTCAAAGTGGTCGATCTCCAATGCATCTTCCTTATCCAGAACATCAGGTTTGACATCCAGTAGATTGAAAATCCTTTCCGATGCCGTCAAAGCCTTCTGCAAGGCATTGAGCTGATCAGCCAGGTTCTGGATTGGATTGAAGAACTTGGACATGTACAGATAGAAAGCGACGATCTCACCAGCTGACAATTGATATTTGACGCCCAGATAGAAACATAAAGCGATCGAGGCATTGTAGATGAAGGAGATCAGTGGACGATAGACACCAAAGGCCTTGATGACATTGAAACGCTGATGCATGACTTCATTATTCTTGACTGCAAACTGTTCATCCTTGGTCTTCTCCTGATTGAAGATCTGGGTGAGCTTCATACCGGAGAGGTTTTCCGACAGGAAGGTATTCATATCGGAGATCGCTGCTCTTTCCTTACGGAAGAATTCCTTGATGGTCTTGGAGAAGAAATAGGAGATCACAAAGACGATACTTACAACTCCGAGCAAGGATGTTGAAAGCGATGGCGATATATAGAACATGATCGCATAAACACCGACCAATGTGGTCAGATCTCTCAGGATCCTGACGAATACGCCGGTAAACAGATCGGACATTGAAGCCGTATATGATGTAACTCTGGTGACCAGAGAGCCGACCGGCATTTCCGTAAACTGATTCAGTGACATATTTTCGATATGTTCAAAGATCTCGTTGCGCAGTCTGTATATGATGCGCTGACCACTTCTTTGTAAGATGATCGATTCAAAGTAGAGGAAGAACTGGTTGAGACACATGATCGCAAATGACAGCAGTACAAGGTTCATGATCAGTTTGATATTGATGTTGTCTTCGACCAGTAAGTCAGTGATCCTGCTTGTGAATAATGGTGATATTGAATCGAGCAGTACATTTATCGCCAGCATGAATAAAGACAGGATAAACCATCCCTTTTCCTTGGAGATATACTTAAGTGTTCTTCTGATGATGACACTTAAGGGCAGCTTATGGTCGCCTTTTAGTTTTTCGAGTTCTTCATTCATATCAGAGTTCACTCTCCAGTTTCTGCAGATAGACCATCTTCTGGTAAGTCGGTGAACTGTTCAGAAGATTTTCCGGTGTATCAAAAGCTTCAACTGTTCCCTCTTTCAAAACCAGTATCTTATCTAAGTGCGAAACCGTGGAAACACGTGAAGCGATGATGATCGTTGTTTTACCTTTGCGCTTTTCAGCGATGTTGTTTAAGATCGTCTCTTCCGTCTTCATATCGACAGCGGAAACCGAGTCATCCATGATCATGATCGGGGCATCCTTGATGTAGGCTCTGGCGATCGAGATACGTTGTTTCTGACCGCCTGAAAGGGTGACACCTCTTTCACCGGTCACAGTCTCATAGCCTTCAGAGAAGCCCAGGATATTGTCGTCGACATCCGCAAATTTGGCTGCCTGTCTGATCGCATCCATTTCCAGATTCGTGTTAGCAAAGGATATATTGTTGCGGATATTGTCGGAGAACAGGAAATTGTCCTGCGGCACATACGCGATGTTGTCTCTTAAACTTGTAATATCGATATCCATCAGATCGATATCATCGATATAGATCGTACCTTTTTCGATATTGTAAAGATGCAATAAAGAATTGACCAGAGTCGTCTTGCCCGAACCGATCTTGCCGACAACACCGATCATCTCCCCTGGCTGTATCTCAAAGGATACATCGTTAAGCGAATGGGTGTTGCCATCAGGGTAGGCAAAAGAGAAATGATTGAAAGTGACCTTTCCCTTGCAGTCATTCAAAACGACGGCGTTTTCAGAGTTGTGTATCTCTTCATCTTCATCCAGGAAGTGATAGATCCTTTCTGAAGATGTCTTGAATCTTGAATGCATCTGCAGGATCTGACCCATGGCGATCATTGGCCAGATCAAAGTATCGACATAACCGATGAAGACGATCAGCTTGCTGGCAGTGATATTGATGCTGTGACCCAGAAGTACTATCGGCATGCCATTGGCATTCCTGTAGACGAAATAGGAACCAAGACCCATAAGCAAAGATATCGTGATGCCGATGATCATTTCAATATAGACATCGAATTTTATGGACAGACGCGCAAATTCCAGGTTGGCGTCCGAATTGTCTTTAGCGACCTTGGAGAAAGCCTTTAGTTCCTGGATCTCCTTGACGAAAGCCTTGATGACTCTGATGCCGGTAAAGGTCTCCTGGGTAAAGTCGTAGAGACGGTCAAACTGTTTCTGTCTTTCTTCCCACTTATTAGACATGACCTTTTCAACTCTATTGCCCCAGATGATCAGCGCCAGCATCGGAATGATCGCAATGATGCTTAAGACGACATCCAGTCTCACCATCTTGTAGACGGAGATAGTCGAAAGGAAGATCGCATCGACCATCATGATCGTACCCCAGCCGATGAATTCCTCTACCGCTTCAACGTCGGAAGAGAACCATGACATGATCGTACCGATCTTGTTTTCATGATAGTAGCGCTGAGAGAGTCTCTCAGCCTTGTTGAACATATCATGCCTGATATCAGCTTCGATCCTGCTGGCTGCCTGCATGATGCCGTATCTTAAAAGACAGCGGCCGATCATCAGCACCGTGGCCACTATCAGGATCTTTCTTATGATATGGCCGATATCCCCGACATTTACGTTGGTGAACGTGGAGACGATCTCGACCATCTCGCCCAAAAATTCAGGCACGAAGGTCTGAACAACATCTACCATAATGTCAGCCAGGATACCGATTATGAATAATCCAATATACTTGACGTAATAATCCTTGAATATGCTTCTTTTCTTCATATAGAGTCCATGTATGATTATAGCACTAATGCATTTATATTCATAAAAACAGAAACAGTCTCCTGTTTCTGTTTTTAATAGATATTCTTGTCTTCGCTGTGAAGGTTATCTATCATCTTGCCCAGGACATCGATGAATGTTTCCAGATCCTTCTTTTCAATACCTTCAATGATCTTCTCATCAAGCGTCGCCAGCTTGTCTTCCAGAAGTTTTCTTCCTTCCAGAGCTTCTTCTGTCAGAACGACATAATTCTTGCGCTTGTCACTTCCGCCTTTCAGTCTTTTTACCAGACCTTTTTCAACAAGCGAATCGATACTGCCGGTTATTGAAGATTTCTTGAGCTGCGTCTCGATCTCCAGATCCTTCTGAATGACATCATCATTATTCATCAGATAATTGAGGATCTGCAGCTGCGTTGTATTGAGTCCTCTTCTTGAGGTATCATTTTCTTCCAGATACCTGTTGATCTGATGAGTGAGCTGACGCATTTTCTTTCCTATATTGCTTCTCATGGTACTACTCCGTATAATTAGTTCGCTAACTAATTATATATTCTATTACGAATATTCTCTTCTGTCCATAAAAAAATCCTGCGATCTGCAGGATCCTTTATACTATTTCTTTTTGCCCTGATTGGCAACAGCTTCCATAGCTGCCTTGAGTGCTTCCTGGTCGCCCAGATAGTAGTGATTGATTGCCTTCAGGTTTTCATCAAACTCGTATACTAGAGGTACACCAGTCGGGATGTTCAGGTTGATGATCTCTTCATCCGACATGTTGTCAAGATACTTTACCAGAGCTCTTAAAGAGTTGCCGTGAGCAGCGATGATGCAGCGCTTGCCGGCTTTCATGGCTGGAACGATGACTTCATTGTAGTAAGGTACAACTCTTTCGACCGTTGTTTCAAGAGATTCATTAAGAGGCATGATAGCCGGATCTTCATCTCTGTAGGTTGCCTGATTCTTTGGTGCTCTTTCATCAGTAGGCTCAAGTGCTGGCGGTTTTACATCGTATGAACGACGCCAGATCTTGACCTGATCCTCACCATACTTTTCAGCTGTTTCGGATTTATTAAGACCCTGTAAGGCACCATAGTGTCTTTCATTGAGCTTCCAGGTCTTGATCACTGGTAACCAGTTGCGATCCATCTCATCAAGAATGTGGTTCAGAGTATGGATGGCTCTTTTCAGATAGGAAGTGAAGCAGATATCAAAATCATAGCCTTCTTCCTTTAATAATTTACCTGCCTGGATTGCTTCCGCATGGCCTTTTTCAGAAAGATCGACATCTGTCCAACCTGTGAAAAGATTGAGCTTGTTCCATTCGCTTTCGCCATGTCTAACTAATACTAGTTTCATTATTTTCCTCCTGTATTCTATATAAATTTTACAATAATCAATGTCGCTATGCATAAAAAGATTCTTATTAATATACTCAATATAGAGTAAGATTAAGATATGAAGAAAAATCTCAAGATCGCCTTTCTGGCGCTGGGCATTGCCCTTTATACAGTATTATCAGCCTTTGTGATCATTCCGATCGTCAACAGGATCAAACTTGACCTCGGCTATATCGTCTACGGCATGTATCTGAATACCTTCGGCATGATCGCGACGATCGTCGGTGTCCTGGGCTGCATCTTAGGAAACATGTTGAAGGGAGGATCGATACCATTTGCCTGGGCCATCGGTCAGGCTTTCATCGGTCTCACACTTGGCTATCTGCTTCCTAAGACGGATAAGATGTATCTCAAGATCATCTATTGTCTGATCTTCGCCTTTATTGGAATCGGTGTGATCAAAACCGTCATTGAAGTAGCCATCTATCAGTTTCCGATCTGGCTCAAATTCACTTCCAACTTTGCGGCCTATGTAGCTGATGTCATTCCGCTGATAATCGGCGTAATACTTAATAAAAAGATAAAAATAGTAAAAGAATAGCTTCGTAATGAAGCTATTCTTGTTTTATTCTTCAACGTTCGGATAGTTTCCTTTCAAGAGCCTTTCCTCAAATTTGTTTTTAGGAAGTGGCTGATCATACAGGAAACCCTGAACTCTGTCACATCCCAGTTTATGCAGGAATTCCTTCTGGGAGACAAATTCGACACCTTCGGTTATGACATCGATATGCAGTTTCTCGGCCATATCGATGACGCTCTTGATGATGACTTCATCATTTTCGTTTAGTTCCTTGTTGATGAATGATCGATCGATCTTGATCTCACCGATCGGATATTCTCTCAAGGCACTCAAAGATGAATAGCCGGTTCCGAAATCATCGATACTGCTTTCGATACCGAAATCCTTAAGTTTATTCAGGAACCTCATCATCATTTCCTTTTCTTCCTCTGATGAAGTCTCCGTTACTTCAATGATTATCTCATCCTTGGAGATACCATACTGATCAATGATACCCATGATCTTTTCCGGAAGTTCAGGATTCTTGAGATCCTTTCTTGAGAAGTTGACTGAACATGGTACGGCTTTTCTGCCCTTGTCTTTCCAGGCCTTGATATCCTGACATACAGTCTCCAGGACAAAGAGGTCAAGCTTGTTGACTTTACCCGCTCTTTCAAGATGCGGAATGAAGCCACCCGGAGAAACAAGGCGTCCATTCTCATACCATCTGGCCAGAGCTTCAGCGCCAATGATGTCGCCACTTACGGTATTGACTTTTGGCTGGTAGAAGACGACAAATTCGTTGTTTTCCAGCGCCTTTTCGAAGTTGAGTTCAACCGTCTTGGTTCGATTGGCCTGTTCAATTATCTCATCAGTCAGTTCAACAAACGGTATCTTATTAAGTTTGGCATAGGCCAGAGCCATGCCCGGACCGGAAATGATCGAATCGGAATTGGCTGAAGGACTTATATGCATATAGCCGGCCAGACAGGAGATCTTGATTGGTTCCGTATTATTATCCGCATCATGAGCTTTAACGGTAATGCCGGAAATAAGCTCCTGGAATTTATCTGAACGATCGCCCTTTTCGATCAGGGCAACATAGTTATCGCCGCCTAAATGGCCTACCACTTCGCCAGGCTTGATGAAAGATTTCAGCTGCTCGGCATATCTGATCATGATGGCATCGCCTTCCTTGTTGCCATAGCGCTTGGAGATCAGACCAAAACCGGTCAAATTGAAATAGTATGAATCATAATCGCTGATCGTCTTATTATCGATCTTGCGATGGACATATCTCATGAAACCTGCCGCATTCGGAAGATCGGTCATGCGCTGTTTCATCGCACTTTCCTCGATCTGAGTCAAGGCAAAATAGCGGCTGATATGGATGTCTGTCAGCTGTAGAAGGACTCTTATTATTTCCTTTTCTTCATCGTTAAACTTGTGTTCAGGAACAGGCGAAACGATCGTCCTGCCACCGGCTTCGGAGATCGTCATAAAATCAAAACTGATTGAATTTTTCGGATCAAATCCCCTATCAGACATATAGATGACTCTATTCTCTGCCAGAAGCAGTAATTCATTGCTCTTGGCATTATCATCAATATCGCCTATGACCCGGCCAATATTAAAATCATCAGCCACTAGAGTAAAAGCTTCATTCAGCGCACCAAATGATTTTCTTTGATTGAAGAGGACGTCAATAAACTTTTCTATTGCGTTTAATGACATCGAGTTATAACTATCCATAACTAATTCCTGTAACTTTTCTAAAGCTTATCTTAACGAACTAGATATTTTTTTCATGCAATCAATATATTAACACATTTTTCTGTTATTATATCACATCAGAATTTTATTTTTTCCGCTGCGTTTTCCTTCATAGAGTTTGATATCGGCCTTGTTTATCCACTCTTCCTTACTCAGTCCCTTCTCATAGAAAGCAATACCGGCCGTTATCGTCATATGCAGTTTCCTGCCGTCATAATCAAATTCATATTCTTCAACACTCTTTCTGAGCTGTTCCATTTTCTCATATGCATCAGCTTTTTCTTCACTTGAATTATCAAAAATCAGAAATTCCTCTCCACCCCAGCGGAAACACGAAGAATCATCAAATCTGTCTTTCATTATCCTGGCCAAAGTCACAAGTACATAATCTCCACAGTTGTGACCGTAGGTATCATTGACCTTCTTGAAATCATCGATATCGATCATGGATACCCAACTGTTTGAGATCTCATTTCTTTTAATGAAATCATCTAAAAGGTTATTGGCAGTAAAACGGTTCAGCAAGCCGGTAAGTTCATCCTGACTGGCCTTTCTGGAAAGAAACTGTTCCGAATGGAATGTGACCATGACGAATATATGCAGAAAAGCAATGGTTATCACAAAGACGACTATAGCCCATGATGCCTGCAGAAAATAGGAAACATGCTCCGGCAAAGGGTATGGAATATTATGATTGTGATCTAGATATAAGGTTATCAGATAAGCAAACATTCCCATGATGCATAATGGTGTCGCATGGATGTGTTTAGCTTCGATCAGCCTTCCAACATACTCTGCAAAGAACAGCAGAATGCTTAAGCCGATCAAGGTGATCTGAAACTCATTTATCCAGCCGGTAAAGTATGTTGCCATACACATATGTGCAACAACTTCAAAGTACGTCAGTACAACAAATTCGTATAGTCTGTTCTTATAAATCATGATCAGCGTTCCAATATAATAAAACATACTGAAAACATTTATAATAGCCATAGGAGTAACACCATAGGTCAAAAACATTATAAACATCAGCACATGAATGATAAAAAAGCAGCTTGATACTGCATACGACATCATTCTGGCTTCTTTTTCGCTGATAATACCTTTTATATTCATGTTAGTTTTTCTAAACAATTATATTAGTTTTTTATACAATCTATCAACACCATTGGCATAATACCACTGACAGTTATTTTCTGAAATCATAATTTTCCAATGAGTATCAGGTGTTACGATAACTATATTTATATAGATTTTCCTGTTTTGCGGATTTTTTATTGACACCAGCAGATCAGCTTATCTTTTCATTCTCATACTTAGTCCCTTTATAACTAGAGATCTTTCAAAAAAAGAAAACCCTGTGTACTTTCAACTCATTTAAACATAGTCTTAAGCACACAGGATTTAACTTAATGGGTTTTTTGTTAAGACTGCTTAAGCGTCAAGCACGATAACAGATCAGTTTGTCGCTCTGACTTCTTTTACAAAAGTCTTTCCTCCATCAGTCGAATATCCCACTCCATTTTCCGAGATTGTTATGACGAAATAATAATCATCAGGAAGTGGAGGATAACCATATGGAGCTCTGGTCTCTTTAACGTAATATGTTCCATAGTTCAGATCTCCGACGTAGAAGATTCCGCTTGCATCAGATTCAAGACCTGAGAGAACATTGCCATTCTTGTCAGAGATCGGCATTGCTGCTCCCCTGCTTGCGTAAATTGAGAACTGTGCTCCGCTTAAACGACCATATGAAGTATTTATCTTTCTAAGAATCAACACTTTATTTCCTTGTGGACCATACCAGAAAATATTCCTTCCGCTGTCATCAGATTTAGTTATACCATACAGATATTCTCCAATCTCATCTGCTCCGGAGGTCTTATCATCACGAGCATTTCTGAACGCTGCTAAAGTAGCTGCCACATTGCTTACGTCTGAAGTATACTTGCCAAACTGCTGCAATGACTTGTAGTGTGGCGAATTTTCTGCCCATACCCAGATCGCTCCTGAACCGGAATTGATATTGCCATTGACTATCAGTGATTCGGCATTGGTTGAATCATCCACTCCTGGATATCCGGCAATATAAATGTCCTGACGTGCTTTGGAATAGTATTTACCGCCATTTGTCTGGGCTGTCAAATCTCCTGTCTTGTAGTTTCCGTTGTTCGTCGTGATATTGCCGCCAACATCAACACCCCTTCCGCCAAAACTAGGTGCGCCAGAGAGATAAAGCTTGCTTCCTTGTGCCAAATAGAGTCCTGCTCCATCGCCTTCTGATTCGTTTTTGTTTATAGTTCCACCAGTCATTCTAATTACACTTCCTGGTGCAGCGTAAACGCCGCCGCCATACAACGCGTGATTTTCATCGTCTTTAGCACTGATCTTGGAATTCTGCAATGTCGCACCGTTTTCTATTGTCAAGGTAGCATTATTTTTGACATTTGCTATACCGCCACTGCTCTTGACAGTATAACCTTTTTTACCATCAATTGTTATATATCTAAGTGTAAGATCATTGCTTACTGTGATCATCGATTCATCCGCAAATGCCCTGCTTACGGTAGATACAACATCACCATCATATTTAGGGAACAGTGCTTCACTTGTCGAAGCAGTTGTCAGAGTAACTTTTCCAATATCAACATTTATCGGGCTGTTTAACGAATATGCTGAAACAACCATCTTTATCTGCACACCATTGTCTGGATTATAGCTGGTAGGGTTTGAACTGTTGGATGTATATAGTGGTTCATGCAAAGCACTAAATGCACTACCCGAACCAGTCAATTCCGTAAATACAGCTGGTGCATAATAGTAAGGCCTATTTGCGACATCAGGTCCATCTGGTCCTTCGCCTTCTTTATTCGTGACTTTATCCCAATAATACTTTCTGTATAAGATATTTCCGTCTTTGTCGGTGATCTTACATACTGGCATTAAATTTGCGAATGTCAATTTCGAAGTATATGGATCCACATCTGTTCTTTGCTTATTCTCGCCGATCTTGCTGGAATAAAAATTAGCCTTGATGACAGTATATGCTATACCGTTATAAACTACCGTTTCTGTTGCATAACTGTAATCATTCATCGGCATAGATGCATACTGTTTTGCCTGATCAAGCGTTAAATACTCAATTACTTCATAAGTCAGACCTTCCGATAGATTCACTCCACTGATATTTTCTCCGTCTCTTAACGCAAATACCGCTGTTGTTGTATCAAGGCCATTGCTATTAAAATACATTCCGCCGTATTCGCCTGTGCTGCTGTCAATGTCTTTAGCATCCGGTTGTCCTGGAGCAGAAGCAAGTCCACGAAGATTTACCTTGAACAGGAATAATTCTTCATTTTCAGAATTTTCTGAATTCGAACTTTCATTTACTATATCTTTTTCTACTGTAAGAGAGAATATCTCAATCCAATAAATTGTATATGGACTTGGGTTCTCTATGATGCCACCTTTTAAACCATTGCGATCATTAACGAAACTGTAGAAAGTTGAAGTATTATCTCTTTCAGTGAATGTACCAAAAGGAGCCCTTTTAATGCCGTGTTTGTCATATAAATTTGGGCCATCTGGTACATAAACGCCTATGTAAGAACCGGAAAGCAATCCACCGTTGTTGGTGTTGATAATTCCATTTGTGTCATAGTTCAGTTCAACATTGCAGGCTTTGCCAGGTGCTTCACTGTTATCTTTGGTGTTACCAGAAATATTAACCTTGCCTGAGAACTTAAGTTGAGAGTTACTTCCTCCAACAGCTACGCCGCCACCACTCGTTTTAGCACCGTTTTTGATGATGGAACCACCAGACATATTCAGTTTTTTTCCGTTTTCGAGGTAGATTCCACCGCCTTTTTTAGTAATAACCTGGTCATTCGTATTCAATCCACAATAGCTGATCGTGCCGCCTGACATAGTAAAACTTCCATTGCCCACATTAACGCCACCACCGTTTTCCGTAGCATAACAATGGTAGATATTGCCGGCTTCCATTTTTACCGTCTTATTGTCTTTATAGATATAAATACCACCACCATTATTGGCGATGCAATTTCTAATCGTGCCACCACTCAAAGTAAAATTGCCATCATTAACAAAGGCTCCGGCACCATTTCCACCTTTCATCTCTGCATTTTGCAGAACTGCATTTTCTCCAACATAAACAGTTTTACTTCCACTATTGATGTCAAGAAGACGTGTTTTACTATTTGGTAAAATATTATCCGCATTTCCATCCAAGATTATGTTTGTAAATATGATAAAAGTATCCGCATAGAAAAGACTATTATTTCCGACTCCGGTTCCACGGAATACTGTTGCACGAGTAGAACTTCCTTCATAAGAGTATCCGTCTGATTCTGATTTACTTGCAGTTGTGAAAGTAATCTTTCGATCTTTAGTATCTAAGGTGTGAATTGCTTTTTCAGTAGTGTAGTTCTCCACCAGCATTTTAACGAAGAATTCTGTTCCCTCATAAGGAGATCCGTCTGCGTTGTAAAGCACTGGTGTCTCACTATAAAGCATATTGAATGCGCCCATTGTGTTGTAAGCGCCTGTATTTCCTTCGTATAGACGATCGAAGATCGCTGGATCACATCCCTTTGGTTCTTCTCCATCATATGGATAAAAACGGTTTAGATATAAAAGATTTCCATTTCCATCAGTTATCTTGGCAATTGGAGGACCAGCCCAGATGATGATCTTTTCTACTGGATCTGTACGGTCGATAATTGCATGGAGAGTGCTGGTATCGGCTTTAATAACTGAGAAGTCATCAGAAAAACCGAAAGGCTTACTTATTGCTGAATTACCAAACCTTGTTCCGACTTTCGCGGCATTTGCGATTCGGATCTCACTTTCATTACTTAAACTGCAATAGACGTAGACGCTGCTTTCATTATTCTCTTCTGAGCTTTGTCCTTCGCTATTCATCCAGATATGAGTGTTAGATGCTACACCTGAGTTTGTGAAATTACCTTTTACAATAACCGTATCACTGTCTGCATTCTCTGTGCCAAGATATAATGTGCGTTCTTTAAGTAGATAAACACCTGCTGCATTATAAACAGTATTGTTGGTTAAGTGATTTCCGGTTATTGTAGTCCCATTACGAAGCACAACTGCAGATCTGGAATAAACACCACCGCCTTTATTACCGGAGGTATTATTCATAACATCACAATGATCAATTGTCAGGTAGCGATTATTAGCATTGCTAGATGATAGAATTCCACCGCCATTATGAACAGCCCTGTTTCCGCTGATTTCAGAATCTGTGATGTTTACTGTTCTAACATTTGCGAATATGCCACCACCGCCTGCATCATCGTTTGAAGATGAATTATTAGAGATACAATTCTTAATAACGGATTCTGTGATCGTCAGTATTGATTCTTCAATATCCCTGCTGTGGTATATACCGCCGCCGGAATTTGCAGCTAAACAATTCGAGATTGTAGTAGGAATATTGTCTTCGCTACCATTTTCAAATGCTCTAATCTCTACTTCCTTCGCTAAAGTATATATTCCGCCACCTTGATATCCCGAAGTATTGCTATCCAACGTGCAGCCTTCAATAGAGAGCTTCATGACGTTTCTGGCACCATCATTATTGATATCGAAGAAAACACCTCCGCCATTAGTGCCTGTGGTATTATCAGAAATTTCCGAATTTGTAACTGCTAGTGTTCTAACTGATGCATAAACACCGCCACCTGTGTAGTTTGTTGCGGTATTTCCATTAATCGATGCATCTGTAATTGCAAGAATAGAACCAGCAACATTTCGGCTGTGATAGATACCACCGCCATTGTTCTTAGCGCTATTCCTGTTGATTTCCGTGTGTCTTCCTATTATAGAGCCATGATCATCGGTAATATAACTTCCTACTTCCGGCATAACGGTCGGAGCCTTGCCTTCTTCGTAAATATAATCTTCAATAGATATAGTTTTAGCTACACTATAAACACCACCGCCATTTGCATTAGAAGTGTTGTTATTTATTGTACTTCCTTTAATGTAAAGACTCATTGCATCACGTGTAGAATCTTTGTTATCACCTACATCATACCAAACACCAGCACCATTATTACTTGTATTATTTCTAGAAATATCACTATCTGATATCGTTAATGTTCTGTTTAAGGTAGAAGGTGCCACAACATATACACCACCGCCATTACTCGTAGACTTGTTATCAGATATAACAGAACCAGTAATTGTCACCGTTTGAGCATTCGTAAATACACCGCCACCATTTTTGCCATTGTTTTTGGTCTCGTTGCCAATTATATCTGTGTTTGTAATTGTTAATTTAGAATTATTAGAATTCCTGTCATGGTAAACACCAGCACCATCGTTATTTGAAGTGCAATTCTTTATCTCTGAGCGACGTGTATGCTCTACACCTTCTTCATCAATATAGGTATAATCACCAATGATGAGTTCAAGAGGTTTTCCGAAAATTCCTCCACCATTATTTGCACTGCAACGATCAAAAGTGCAACCATAGACTTCCGCTTTCACAGCATTGGTATTTGAAATACAGAAGCCTCCGCCATAAAGTGAAAAGCTGTTAGTAAATGTACTGTCTTTGACAATCGTATAAACGCAATTGCTTCGGAATCCACCACCATTACCATTAGAAGTGTTCGAAGTTGTGTTTTGGCAGTCGTTAAATATACATTTCGTAACTTCAACCTTACATTCTGTGTCTGTAGGATGAGCAGCATTCAAAGCATAAATATTAAAGCCACCACCATTTCGTTCTTTTGCAACACAGTGATCAAATAAACAACCAGAAACCTTGATCTGTTTCGAGTCAAGTTCCAATCCACCGGCAGCATTAGCACTGCAATTTACAAAGGTGCAACCGCTAATATTTGTCCAGGAATTATAATTATCATCGACACGGTGGAATACTGCTCCTGCCTGGTCTATTGCACTACAGTTTGTAAAATCACAGTCCACAAGTGTCATGGTTTCAGCATTCGTGACCAGAGCACCACCACCAAGACGGTTCGAGGTCTCTGTAGTGGTAGAAGTGCAACCGCTAAAATCAGAGTTCTTAACCTCTAACGTAGTTCCAGGTACTGTTGCTTTTTTATTTTTATCCTTTGCCGAGAACATGATCAGCAATGCACCACCGTTGCTGGCGTATACGTTTTTAAAGTCTACGCTATCAATATATACATTTACAAATTTGGATTTAACAGCACCGCCATCACTGCTACCTTTAACGCTCTTACCATCAAAGATAATGTTGTTGAGTCTGAGTGTAGTACCATCTAGCGCATTAATCGTATCCCTTCCAGTGCCATCATTCCAAGCATCAACCATTGATTCCTTGTTTTCCGAGTCACGGCTAATGATCGCACGATCTCCTTCACCAGTATAAGCATATGTAACACCTTCCTTAGCTGCTGTGGTCAATGTAATATCGTAGCCTCTTGGAATAAGAACCAAGTCTGATGCCGGCAAAAGATAATCAGTCAACATCTCAATGACAGCTTTTTTCGGTTCCTCTAAAACAATAGCTCCACTCTTAATAGCATTTAAAGCACCACTTATCCTGCTGTATGCATGTTCCACACCTGAAGCATCCACAACTTTACAAATATTCTTATCATCACCAAAAGTGATCTCATAGGTACCGGAACTGTTTAAGGTAGTACCAGTGACCTGATTAAATGTGCCATCAGTAGCAACACTTAACGTTGTTTCTTGCACTCCTGTACGGCGCAATCTCACTGTTGTTTCAGCACTTGTTCCAAAAGCGCCATCAAGTGTATAGTTCATGTTGCGACCGCCTGGTATCAACAAGTTAATAGACGCGCCTGGTATCAAAGTCAAGTCCTCTGCTTCGACTGGTAAAAGTGCACTGCGGATTGCGCCATTCTTGGCAAAGACCATACCATAACCAGCCACTGTATTAGTGTTGATTACACTTGTGCCATTGACTGTCATGCCGCTGATGGTGAGTGTCAAACCGGTGTTGTTCTCAATGGAAATATAGGCAGGATCAACATAATAGATGTAGATTCTATGATAGCCTGTGCCATCAGTCTTCTCCAGATAGACTTTTTCACCGTTCCGCTTTGTAACATACCATTTAGAAGTAGAAACTTCCCATGTAAGATTTGTGATATAATCTCCAAATGTTCGCACTCCATCCAGATAAGCGCCTGCGTAAACACTTGTTCCAATGTTGATACTATCCTTGGCAACCAGCTCGGATGCTAGTTCAGAAATTGCCGCATCATCCATCTCAGGATAATAGTCATTGTATTTCTTTAACTGTGTACCTGCACCGCTATTAGCCGGTTGTGTAAAAGATGCATCATATGAATCCAATTTATGCACAGAGACCTTAAGAGCATTACCCCAATAAAGCTTCTTGGCTGCAGAATCTTTCTGTACAGTCAAAGCAGGGAAACGGTCGTTGGTGATTTTGTTTACATTACCATCATTGATATACATGGCAAAGCGTGTACCAGGAACGCTGCGGGCATCAACCAGAGCATCCGGGACATGGATACCGATGCTTGCGTTAGTGCCTAGTGTATCAATGTTGATCACCGCATCATCATCCTGATTCAGGAATACATTGCTCTTAGGTGCAGAAGCACCTTCGCCCAATGTATTATTATTGACTACTACATTAGAATTGAAATAAAGACGTGCATCCTTGCTACCTATACCAACTGCGCCACCTGTTGTTGCAGTGTTGCTGGTATAATTGCCTGCATTAAAAGTAATACGACCGGTATTGGTAAATGCCGCTGAGCCGTTAGCCGCTTTATTGCCTGTTACTGTAATTGATGTCAATGAGGAAGCACCACTATTTGTATAGATAGCACCACCGTTTCTACCGGCTTCATTGTTGGCTATAGATCCTACATTGGTGATAACTGACGCACCACTGCCAACAAAGATTGCGCCACCATCACCGCTGGTAGCTTTATTGTATGTAATGCTGCCACCGGTTATCGTAACGTTACCACTGCTAGCATAGATTGCGCCACCGCTTCTGCCTGCTATATTTTTTCCCGCATCCTGTCCGCCAAAGACAGTATCAGTTGCGTTAATTGCGCTATTCGATGCATAGATTGCACCACCGTTATTTCCGGCAGTGTTTCCTGTGATAGTTGCACCGGTCAAGTTGATAATTCCGCTTCCTGCATATATTGCGCCACCATTTCCTTCAATAGCGGTATTATTACTTAAATCACCAATCGAAACTGTAACCATTCCATTTTCGGCGTAGATTGCGCCACCGTTTGATTTTGCATTGTTGCCTGATACCGTGGTATTGTCGCCCGAAATCGTAACGTTGCCTCTATTGGCATAGACGGCGCCACCGCTTCCTTGTTTAGCTGTATTAGTAGCTACATTTCCGCCACTTATTGTCACGTTGCCGCTTCCAGCATAGATTGCACCACCATTGCCTGTATTTGCGATATTATTTGTAAGATCAGGGGATTTTGTCGTTCCTGTTTGTGTATCGACAGTTTCCGAAACGGTCACAAATCCGCTTTCACTATATACAGCGCCACCTGCAGAAGCTGTATTTGCTTTAACTTTCGCAGTGCCTGAAACAGTAACTGAAGCAGAATTGGTATAAATCGCACCGCCTTTGCCTGCTTCGGCATTGTTGTTAATAATTTCGCCACCGGAGATATCCAATGATCCTGCAGCAACATAAAGTGCACCACCATTGCCGCTGCTTGCGCTATTTCCGCTGATATTAGGTTTTTCAGCTACATTTTCTGTTTCTGAAATAGTGATCGTTCCGGATTCGGCATAGATCGCGCCGCCATCTGTTGCGGTGTTGTTGATGATCTTTCCACCCTGATCAATCTCAATTCTTACATTGCCAGCATAGATCGCACCGCCTTTTCCGTTTTCGGCCTTATTATTGGCGATACTTGCTGTTCCGGACATTTCGATCGTACCACTTGAAAGATAAATGGCTCCACCATTTCCGTTAGTTGCATTATTGTTCTTTATACTTGCATTTCTGTTTACTGTAACTATGCCATTGCCTGAATGATAAATGGCACCGCCAATTTCTGAACTGTTATTCTCTATAGTTCCGCTGATTGTAATATTGCCAGCTGTAGCATTTACAGCTCCGCCATATACAGCGTTTTCTCCAGAACTCGTATTATTAACATTCTGTATCACCGCACCTTCACCGATCGTCAAATCGCCGTTGCTTTGTATTGCAGGAACAGTTGAATCAACGTTCTTGCCATCCAGTTTAAGGTTGGTGATTGCAAATGTTCCATGATTGATGAAGAAAGACTTATCAGTAGAATCATTTGGTTTTGTGATTTTTGCAACATGACCCATCGTATCTGAAGTAGTCAAGGTGATATTGCATCCATTAGGAATCTCTGCTACATCGTCTTTTGGCATCACGTAGTCTATCAGCATTTCTGCCGTTGCTGTCTTTGTTGAAATCTGATTCTCAACATAATCGACCATGCTTTCAAGGGTATAGAAATAAACATTGCCGATCTTGCAGACTGCCATTGGGCTGTTTTTAATATCGATCTTCTTCTCACTGTTGAGATTGACAACATTATCCTCTTCAGACATTTCCTTGATAATGCTATTATCAATTATTTTGGCGTCTTCACTCGTACCGCCGATGATCTGACCTATCTTAGCAGAAAGTTCAAAATTCTCATTTCCGCTTTCAACAATCGTATATTTTCCCTGACTTAAAGACTTGATCCTGATCTTGGTTCCATCTACGATCGTCATAGAGATGGTTCCAGGATTTGTTCCATCTGCAGGAGTTGCAGGAATTGTCGCACTATCGCCACCATCGATCTCATAACTGTTTTTAGTGATCGCAGGAGAACTGATCGTCAGCTCAAAACTCTTGGCGGCAAAGATCGGGTCATCGCCACTCTTGGACAGATCGACAGCTTTACTGATTTCCAGATCATAACCTCTTTCATCATAGATCGCATAGATTGTAGGTATTCCAGAAATGCTTAATACGTTCCAATTTGTTCCATCAAAGCTGTATTGCAGTTTATTGTCTTGGACCCTGAGCTCTACAGTAAGATTGTCACTTACATCGATTTGTGAGATATTACTGATATTCCCGCTGCCTGCGCCAATCTTTCCATAACTTAAATAACGTTCGAAAAGGCCATCATCGAGAACCGCCGGCATACGGAAATGATTTCCACTTTGGCTGATAATAAAACCATCAGCAGGAATCTCAACGTTCTGACCCTGTTCAACTTTTTTGCCATTCATCGTTACGATCGCATGGCCATATGTAATATCTGCAACCGGCTCTATCGTTCCACCGGAATCCGGAAGACAGCCATTAATCAGTGAGAGCGTTCCATTATCAGCTTCTTTCACATATCTGATCTTAAGCATCGGATAATACAGATAATAAAACTTATTGTCATCCAGTATTCCGACTATCGATCCATCGGCATCTTTCAATACGATTGAATATATGTCGCTTTCGTCTGTTTTTTCATAAGCTACGGACACGATACCCTGAGCAGAAATATTTATCGGCGAATCGTCTGTTCCCGTACCGGCAAGTGCCGTGCCAAAAGCATAGTTGCCGATCGGTCCTCTTAATACTGTATCTGAAGAAAGTCTTTCAAGAAGCGTAACCGTTTCTCCGAATCCTAAATCGAACTTATAATTGTTTTCATTCAAGTTTCTATAAGTTGTATCGCGCTGTATGACTCCGCTTTCTTCCACCAAAGCAATATGGATCTCCACAGGTACGGATTTGTGAGTATTGGTGAATATTACGTTCTTTGTACCGCCATTGCCATCAGCTGTATAAACACAGGAAAGTGTCTCAGTCTGTGGAATGTCATCTCCCTCAACTGTCGTAGTAAACTGGCTGTTTTCAGTCTGAGTGATTACGATTCTCTGTTTTGTTTCAACTGTAGTTGTTATGAGATCAACAGTTGAAGATGTTATGTCATAAAAAAGGATCGCCGAATTACTTTCACCGTTCTTTAAAATGACAGACTGATAGCCTTCGGTATCTTTATCATATATTACAGTTGTCTTAGTAGTGACAATATCTTCCTTTCCTTCTTCCGAAATGGTAGTGGTTTTGATTTCTTCGACAATGAAGTCGTATGTGAACTGTGTATCAATAACATCATGATAACCTTCAGTTTTTTCTGCATACATCACCACTGTCGGCATTTGTTTATAGTAAACTACGTACAGATCCAATGCATAACCGCAGTTTGTCCATGATGTTCCATTGATAGAGTATTCAAAACCTTTCCATGTATTGCGCAACTGCAATGCAGGTCTTTGCGTATCGGAAGATGAAACAGAGGTCAGGAAACCTAAATCATTTATCGATCCGGCAGTAGATTTGCCAATAGCAAAAGCATAGCTGGAATAAGCATTGTTCGCCCAGGCTAAAGGTGTGCTGATAGCACTGGTCATATCGTATGTTTCGCGGATAAGTCCGGTTATATCAGGAGCTGAAGAATCCACTTCTGCATCCGTCAATGTTCCATTTGAACCCATGCTCTTATAGCCGATTCCTAGATTCTTATCCTGATAATAAACAAAGTAAACTTCTTTATTGCCGGTCAATACTTTAAATTCCGATTCTCCGGCATATTTTACTTTAACCTGCTTATTTTCATATTTTATGGCGGTTATCGCGTTTTTCTCCGATATGGAAGAAAGACTGTCCGCAACTGCCGCAAAGGCAAATGTATAGTTTGCCGGTGCCGTAACATTACTCGTGGCATTGATCGGTTTCTCAGCAGTCGAAACTGTGATATCTGTGACACTCCAGGCACTATCTTTTGTTTTATCTGCCAGATCAGGTTCAGATGAATCTATCGCATGAACCTTTACAATATTCGGTTCGCTCCAATAAGCGTACAGATTCACTGAATTCATTACAGGTTTTGAAAAATCATATTCAGTGTATACATAAGGATCCGTATCACTTCCTGATCCGCTTCTGGTTGCCCAATAACGGAACAGACGGCCATCATGGCCTGTATAGACAGGAACATACTGCGGTTCGGATATTTTATTTCCTACCTTTACATCCTGTACATAATTATTTCCAACTTTTGTGTATATAGTCGGATCCCATTCCTGTTCACCCCACTCTGCAGATTCTGAGCCCAGTGAATAAGTTGCTTTGACACCCCAGACTGCATAAAGGCTGCTTGAATCTGCTGCTGCGTAGGTATCAGTACTGTCTTTTGCATAGAATTTTGCCGAAGCATCGCAAACTTTCTTATCACTCCAACCCAAAAATTCGGCATTGGTTCCAGTAGGAGCGATAAAGCCTGTACCGTTGCTTAATCTTATTTTTGTGTTATTGGTTAAACCTGAAACGGTTGCGGTAGCACTTTCCGTATCGGCTGTTCCGCTTACCGGAATCCATTGATCGCCTGAAGGAACATAGCCAAGATCTATATTGTCGGCATTGATCGTTCCACCGTTGGCATCATAGACGATGCTGGCATTATTTACTTTTACATAAACAGCTTCAAGGAATACGACATCCTTGCCACTTATACGTTTCGCATCATCGGCGTGTAGAGTGAATTGCTTGCCAGGCTTATAGATTACATTATCATTGGAATTCTGTACTCTCCATCCAACAAACGTTTTACCTTCAGGAGCTTTTGCTGAATGAGTCAGCGTTATTCCCGAATAATCAACATAAGTATCCGGAAGAATCAGAGTCTTGCTGAATCCGTCATCCAAAGTGCCATCTTTTGCATCGTAACCCAGATAGTAAATGCCGTTTTTCTTCCAATGAAGTTTCAAAATGGTATTGTGATCGGTTCTTTGACCAAAATCATACAGTGTTTCTGTACCGTCTTCATGTTGTTCATACCATCCGGCATATGTATACGTACCAGGTGCATATTCAAAAGTAGTATCCTCAGTAGCCTCGGACTGATTCTGGGTGTAATAAGTGTATCGCTTTGATCCCCATTCCGTTGTGCCATCACCATTTCCGGCATAATTGACATAATACCAGGTTCCGGAATTGGACTGTACATAGTTCCTTTCTACATAGGAATATTCCGCAATAGGCTCTCTTTCGACCGTCTGCCAGAACCAAGTAGATCCTGTACCTGTAGGTACACCATCTACCAGCGGACGCAGTTCACCATAGTTTGGATCGATGGTTACTACATACCATTCAACTTCCCATCCGGCATAAAGAGTCAGATCTTCATAAGGCATACGCATGGTAGCGAAATCAGCTTCTTGCGTACAATCCGGATCAAGATACCATTTCAAGAAGATATAGCCTCTTCTTCCTGATCCAGGATTTGCGATTTTTTCTATAGAACTGCCAGAATGTACGGTATACGTTTTAGGCAGGTCCGGACTTTTCTTTCCCTCTTCTGTAATCGAATCGACAAATCTTAAAGTGAAATCACCTTCAGCAGGTGTATAGCCTTCATTGTGATCATAATAGACATTTATGACCGTACTGCCGTCAATTTTAACTTCGGCAGGAGCCGGCTGAACTTTAAGAGTGTAGTTTGCAGGGCAATTAGTCGTAATGGATACGTTGCTCGCATGCACGAGTTCGCCTACATTTCCGAGATTTTTTAAACTGTTTATATAAACATAATTATTTTTGTCTGCAATATTCTGTTTCCAGAAAATAACTTTATAGTATGCAGTTGTGCTTACTTCCCATTTGGCGTATAAAGTGACATCGCTTCTCAGATACATTTTGCCATTGGCAACATAAGCTCCGGCATCATCAACACCGGCAATAAGATTGCCCTCTGCATCGGAAATCTGTGTACCGTAATTGACTTCGTCATTATCGCCCTTTGTGCCAGTGAACCAGCCCAGGAAAGTATTTCCACTCAAAGAGGTGATCGGCAGGCTTTCAACTCCTTCATCTATAAAAAGACGTCTAGGTCCATTGTATGCTGCACCCTGTCCTGATGGAGCGGCAAAGAAAGACAGCCAGTGAATCTCTTTGAAAATCGGATACAGTTCCGTCTTGCCTGTTACGGTTATACATCCTTCTTCATCAGGAATGATCACATAAGAGCGATGTTCTTCATCTTCGTATGTTCCCGGAGTTTTAACCGGTGTTTCAGACCAGCCCAGGAATGCCATCTTTGCTGAACCAAGGTTGTTATACTCGACACTCAGATCACTGATCTTGACTTTTCCTGAAAGAGTCTCATCATTCAATTCTGCTCTGCGGGTAATTGCCGTAGGGAAAAACTGCTCCGTCTGATCATACTGATCATGGAATATTACCTGTGCATAAGCAGAGAAGACCGCATAAAGATCAACGGCACTATCCTGCGTGATTTTGGTATTTTCAAAATCATAAGGTTCCTCATCAAGTACAAGGACACCACCGATTCGATCACCTTTAAACCATCCGTTAAAAGCTCTGCCTTCTGATGATGGAAGTTGCGGAACGACAAGCTCTTTGACATTGGAAACGGTCTGCTTGTAAATTCTATTTCCCTGATCATCTACAAATGAATATTCTGTATATAATCCGCCCTCTTGGACAAAGAAGGTATAAGTACACTGTGGTGTAACGGTTTGTCCACCGCTGGTCAAAACATAAATTGAGAAACCATCTGTTTCAAACTCCACCTTTTCGCCAGTAGTCGATGATTTCAATACTTTCGCATCGCCAGGTCCATCATTTGCGTTATCTTCAAAGTGAACGACATCAAATTTATCAGTAATATCTTCATTCAGCAGTTCAATGCTTACTTTGACATTCTTGTCAGGCTGATAATGTTCTCCAGTTTCCGGATCGATCAGTGTAATATCAAAAACACGGGCAATTTCAAAAGAATCTTTTTCTTTGCTTAAAGCTTCAGCTGTTTTTTCAATATACTGGCCAAAGTTTTTATCTGCTTTATTCAGCTCTTCAACAGCAAGTATCGCATTTTCAGGAATGCCTGAATTACTGTCGTAAGAAACCGTGACACGGTATTTATTTCCATCGGAAGCAACGAGTGTCTTATCAAGCGTCGTTAAGACAACGACATAAACAGAGAAACCGTCTGTTTTAAATTCAACTTTTTCATCGACTATTTCGCTCTCGACGATCTGAGCTTCTTCTTGAGTGCCTTCGATATGCAATACATCGACATTGACTTTTTCATTGATCTCTTCTTTCAGAAGATCGATCGAAACTCTGACATTGTTGTTTGGCTGATATTCTTCATTTGTTTTTGAATCCCTGATTGAAATATCAAATACCTTGACAGCTGTCGCCTGTTCAACAGCATCCTCACCAAGAGTTTCAGAAGACTTCTCTAAGGCGTTTTCATAGACTTCGTCTTGTTCTTCATAGATGGAAACATCCAGCCAAGCATCAGCAGGTATACCAGCAGCACCGGTAAACGAAACAGTGATCTGATATTCATTGTCTTTATAAGTCAACACTACTTCTTCAGTTGTTTCCACTAAAGCAAAAACAACGGAATCATCTGCTTCAAAACTTATGGCCAGATTATCGTTTTCCTTTTTTACTTCAGGTTTGATAAGCTTCCTTGCATCATTTTCAAGTAAGACGATCGCAAGCTTGTTTTCATCCAAGTCATTATAATTAGCAGTCAATCTGATCGTGACTTTGATCTTGCTGCTGGTCTCGATCGGATCTTGATCTTCTGTATCCTTAATCTCATTCTTTTTAAGTTCAAACAGTTTTACATATTCAACAAACGTGTCATCAACTACGGCATTTCTGTTATCGATCAGTTCACTAAAAGCTTCATCATCTTCTCTGATCTCTTCTGCCTGTAAAGCATTGTTGTACTTTGTTTCTTCTTCATCAGTGAAAGAGAGGTCTATCTCGTATTTCAGTTCATTTTCATCCGCAACTTCATCGGCGGGTTCTTGAGTTTCTGTATTATTTTCTACTGAAGCATCCTGAACTTCTGTTTCCTCGACAAATGCCAAAACAAGATCCTGTCCTTCTTTAAATTCGATGGCGAATTTATCTTCCGGAGCAGCACCGTCACTTTCGTAGAGGACAAACAGTTTTGTGTTTCTGTTATTTCTTTCGATCGAAAAGTTTGTTATGCCTTCCGGCAGAACTTCCTTTTCGCCATAAACGATCGAAACATCATAGAATCTGTATTTATTGCCTTCTTTGCCAGATAGACGATCCGTTCTGGCCTTATACTGTTCATAATTGTCAAAATTGCTTTCGACTTCTATTACGCTGATCCTTGAATCACTAAGAACCATAGCTCCATTATCAAAAACTGCTTTGATCCTGAAGCTGTTATCTCCATCGACCGCAACTTCTCTTTCAAGCTCATAAATAAAGCTCTGCTGCTGAGTCGTATCTGTATCTTCTCCCGTTTCAAGGGCAGCGATCTGCTTTGCCGGGATATTCGAAACAAGCATTAAAACAATAACAAATGTGCATAACAAAGGGTTACGCCTGTTTTTTAAAAATTCTTTTATTCTTCTCATATAATCTTCCATTTTTAAAACTCCCCCTTGCTAACTAATTATTTATCGCGAAGACTTCATAATCCGGCCAGTCTCCGTAATGCTTCTCAACATATATTTCTTCGTTACCGGATGTTGAAGAAGTTCCAAAGCCGCGATAAGGATACTTGCCCAGATAACGTCTTGAAAGATAAGGCGTATCGTAAGGTTCTGCAGTTGTTATGTCGGAAATAAATGCTCTATAGGTCGATACATTCAGATCAAGTCTGCTGATAGTACGGCTGTTATTTGATTTAGTTCCAAAAGCGCCGAGTACGCCGTCGTTGGCAGCTGCCATATAACCGCTGCCGGCATGAGCTGTATTGCTGGTGTCGTTGCCTATAAAAGCACCTTTATAATCGGTATCTTCTTCATCCGCGTTGACTCTGCCGACCGCATAAGAATTGCTGATACCGGAATAACCGGAATTGTGTCCTGCAAAGCCACCGGCTTCATCGGTTCCGTTGACCGAACATGTTGCATAGGAATTGGAGATACTGGTATCTTTGGCATAACCTACAAGACCACCGGCTGTTTTGCCGTTTACGTCGTAGAACGTAGTATCGTCACTTTTTCTGAGTTCTCCGTTATTTGTATGAGCGGAAGCATACGAATTGCTTATCTTCGCTTCCCTGGAAACACTGTTCGCATAACCGACAAGTCCGCCCGCATAGACTGTACCGCTTTCCTGTCTGTTATAATAATTGATCGTATGATTTGCATCATCATTTACCAGCACAGCGGCAGCTGATCGATCTATAGTGGAATCTTCCAGCTTTCCTACAAGGCCACCGACATTAATGCCTCCGCTGATTGAAGAAATACGATCATCATCACAGGCTAAAACATTTGTAACGGTGCCACCTCTGGTAACATAGCCGGCCAGGCTTCCGACGTTGCCGGAAGTATTGACTAAGAAATCGGTCAGTTTAAGATTTGCAATACTTCTTCCATCAACCAGACCAAACAATCCTGCATTATTGGAAGTTACAGTTTCCTGTATCGTGTTGCTTGTATTTATATTGACTCTGCCAATCGAATGATTCTTGCCATCATAATCAACAGGCAAATTGACAGGATAATAGTGATTGTTGCTTGCCAGCATATCATCTCCGTTATTATTTGAATAAATATTTACAGCAGATGAAAATTTGCTGGTAAAGCCAATCCAATCCAGATCAACACTTTGTTCAGCACGATCAATGTTGACTGAAGTATTATCAAGAGATGAGATCTTATTTTCCAGATTTTCCAGATGTCTGATATTGGAAATATCCGCAACTCTGCTAGCGGCGGTCTTCTCCTTATCAACTGTACTTAAATCGCCATATAAGGAGTTTGTGGTGATCTCAATGGATTTGGCCACATTTGTCAGTTTGGTATTATCGAAAGCTTCGACCCATACGGTCAGATTCTCTCCCGGATAGAAAAGCTTGTTACTGTTGTTGTCTTTATATGTCATTGTGCGCATCACATCATCAAAATGTTTGCCGCTTTGCGTGATGCTGTCAAGCAGACTTGTGACGGTATTTCCGCTGAATGCCGATTTTTCCAGCGGCAGATAAGCCATCGCATCGCTTACTTCGCCCTTAAGCAGCAATCTGAACTGAACAGTATTGTCATATTTTGTATCATCTATCTTAACTTCGACCTTCAATTCTTCATTATTGATTACTCTGATATATGGCACTTCGATCAGTTTGCCATATGGCAAGGTCTTAGCCTTGTCTCCGCCATAGTAGCCGACAATCGGAAAACTGTTATCTGCCCTGTCGGAATAAATGTCAAAATATCTTCTTTGATTTTTATTCTCATCAGGTCTGATGGTGAGAAGTTTGTTATACTCGGCGGCATTATCAGCCACAGCGTTAAGGAAAGTATGTCCGTATCTGTTCCCATCAAGTTCGGAATAAAAGACATCCAGGATCCTTCCAGCCGATTTGTCATAACGGATTAAATAGGAACTCTTGCTTCTGACTTTCTCTTCGATCGAACCAAACGGCAGCAACAGATCAAAAATCTCATCGGCTGTACTGTCGGCTTCAGATACGACAAAATAGTAGATATTGCTGTTTGCATCTGTATCGTCAATACTTCCGATCTTTCCTTCCTTGGTACCGAATTTGTCGTCACCGCTTAATCCCAGATAGCCTTCGTTATAAGCTAAAGACAAGTGGTTTTGCGCAGCAACGTATATTTCCTTGGCCATCGTGTCATATTCAAGATGCTTCATAATTCTCATATAGTATGTGACAGCTATGATACCTACCATAGACAGAATCAAAGTAATGGCAACAACCGCCATAAGTTCCGCCATGGTAAAACCTTTGCTATTTCTTTTATGTAATCTTCTCATCTTCATTCACCACTCATCAAAAGTCTGATATCAAATTCAGGTATCTTAACTAAAGCATTGTTCTCGGTATGTTCTATATCGCTTTTACGGTAAACATTGAGATTTTTAAAAGTCAGAACATTTCCATCAATAATCACTTCACTGTAATCGACACACAGTTCTCTTACTGCAGCCTCATCAGAAACAAGCATCTGGGAATCATGTGTATAAACATCATCTTTTCCAGGATTGTAGTCGTTATCAGTAGTGTCCAGGAGATATAAACCGGCTTTATCAGCATCATAACTGAGCGTATACTGGCGGCCATTATTGCTGGTAAAAGAGATCTTTTTGTCTGCAATTGCCAGATCTTCACAAAAAGCGAGCTTGTCTTTCAATTCCGTCATCGTCGTGGATATCAATACATTGGCCTCCGCAGTCAAAGTGACCGTTTTATAAGCTCTGAAGGCCACTGGGATGCCCGTAACCAGCAAGGCAGACGCAATCAAAAGCAGCAGCGTTGCCAGCAACGTTTCAGCTAAAGTAAATCCTGCTTTTTCTGTTTTATTCCTCTTCATAATTTCTTTCAAAAGCTATAATCTTCTTTTTTTCAAAAGGCATTTTAAATACATCGGCTTTCAGAGGTTTGCAGTTCTTGTATAAGTTGTATAGCCTGCTGCTGTCGCCATCCAGCAGATTTACATTGCACTTTTCATCAGGTGTGTCTTCTTTTTTTACGATCCTGTTCTCCTCGGCGGCATAATCATTGATCTTGTCTCTGCTTGAAAGGATCAGTTTTGAACTCGTCTGGATCATGATCGCCAGCAAAGTGATGCCTAAAACAGATACCAGGATCGATATCAGTAATTCCGCAATACTCTCACCGGAGTTGTTTCCAAGTTTTTTTACTATTCTATGCATCTTATCCAAACACTTTCTCTATACTGTTTACACGCCAGGTTATCGTGGCTGTTTTGGTTTCAATATTCTCATCGTTGAGCGAGTTGACTTCAGAAATCTGAGGCGCAAAATTCATTCTGACCGTATAGCCGTTATCGCTGATATCCATGGTCATAACACCATTTTTGACGGTTACTTTGACATCCGCAACATGCTCCTGGCCGGAAACCTGAAACTTGATATTTGTAACCTTTGCATTCTGGTCATAGAAATCCGCTTCCCATGTAAGTTCCGGCATAAGCTGCAATGTTTTAAGGGTCAGGAAATCATAGTTATAGAAATTAGTTTCCTGTTGAAAAGAATCTTCAAAATCTTCTGGCAGCGGATCATCATATCCTTCGATTCTTATCACAATCGGATTTGTATTCTCTCTGATGATCCTTACGCTTTTCCCGTCCAGAGCATCCTTCAGGAACTCGGCAGTTGAAGTTACATGGTAGTATCTCTGATCCATTTCGGCTTTCTCTGCAAGTCTTCCGGAGGCGATCGTTCCAGCTGTCAAAACTATCGAACCAACAACTGCACACACCAGAAAAAGCAGTATCGCATATGTCAGCGATGCACCCTCATTGGATCTGAGTTTTTTAAGTATAAGTCTTTTCATATTCCGAATATATTCAAAGAGTTCCACACAAAAAAATGTGTATTAAAACCCATCTATATTATACTAAAGAAATTTATAGCCATTCAATAATACAGAGCCTTGTTTGGCAGCGTTAACATACCATATAAAATTAGTTAAAAATATGCAATTTTGATGACTTTAAGCTGAAAAACATAGTTTTTTTACAGATATTTTGAAAAAAAGCTATTTTGAATAGCTTTCTCTTTCTGTTAAAAAGTTGTTCTTTTTTCAACTGCAAATTTAGCCTAATTTTCCAAATCAGAAAGCTTTACTGTAACGCGGAATTTGGCTTTTTCTTCTTCGCTCATATTTGCATTATTATCCATAGCTTTGGAATAAATAGTAAACTGTGTTATTTTTCCATTGGAATCGGTTTTAATACCTTCTAGAATAATAGAACGTTTTGTTCTATTTATTGCATTGTTGTTGAAATTATTTGTGGCTAATTCATCAGAATAGAATAATGAATTACTATATGTTGTATTAATCCTTCCGTTTGAAGAGCTCTTATCGCTGATGTTTCCCCCATCAAACCCCATATCTTCAAGCATATTCAAAAGAATTTCGTTCTTCGAAGTTATTTTAAAACCATTAGACCAATAATTATCATCTTCAAAACTGCCCTCTTTTAGCTGATAATAATCCGCAATTCTCACAGCCTGATTATTAATAGGCCCTGAAAATTCAATTCCCATGATATCTTCGAGCTGTTTTCTGGTCCACCCCTGGCTTAAAACCATCTTCCCTATATCAAATAGTGTTTCTTTATCAGCTTTTGAACGTTCGGTATTATTCATACCTTTTAAAGTTGTAAGAGTTTCATTCTTGTATGGTTTAACCGTATCTACATAAACTGGATTATAACTTACAGATGTCCAATACATACTTACTCTGCCGTTATCATCTGTTTCTACCATCAAAACATGTTCTTTACCGTCAACATTAGGTTTCCCTGAAGCATTTTCTCTGTTTACTGGGTCTGAGTTCTCAAGCCATTCACTGACATTCTTACGCGATTTACCATATCCTTCAGGAATAGTTCCACTGACAAGTTGCCCACTCTTGGCATCAAAAATACCTAAAACAGCCTTGCCTTCTGTTAAAAATGCGTATTCGGCAGCGCCATATGCTGTACGCATATTAGAAAGATCAACAGCTTGCCGTGATTTTTCCAACTGACTATTAAAAATAGGTATCGAAATTGCGACCAAAACTCCGATAATTGCCACAACTATCAGCAGTTCAGCTAATGTAAATGCTCTTCTGTTATTATACTGTTTCATTACAATAATATTTTATATAACAAATGCATTATTTATCAATATCTCACTTTTTGTTTCAATTGACTAAAGTAAACTTATTTTTTGTTTTTTTCAAGATATAATGTAGTTGCAAAATGGAACATAACTATGCTATGTCATCAATAAAGTGATGATAGCTATAACTATCTGCAAAACAAATACTGCAATCTTGAAATATTCAGGTTTCAAGACCTCCTTCTTATTGAAAAGGATTTTCGACCAGAATACAAAAAAAGTACATAAGTATTTTTCCCAGAAAAAGACGTTTTTCCTACCGGAAACTCTTTTTTATATAAAAGTCAGGTTATTTTATAATTGAATTAAGCAAGTAATGGAAAAGGAATTAACAGAAATCGAACAGCAGTTTTATAAATTTCTTAAAAAAGAACTGTTCTTTTCAAATATTGAAATAAGAACAAAAACAGCAATAAAAGACCTCTGCAAGGAAAGAAACGATGTTGTTATTATGTTCGGCAGGGATTTTTATCTGATCAATGATATAGTGATCGATTTTATTCTGTGTAAAAATGGAAAAGTAATTGCCGGAATCGAATTGATAGATGAGCCTGAAGAACTGGCTTATAAAAAAGGCGAAGAAATGCTTATCAGCACAATCTTTGCCAGACTTGGCTATAAATTCTTTAATATAACGGATACCAGTAAACTGAAAGAATCAGCCAAAACAATAAAAAGAGAAATCAAAAACTGATTTCTGACTATAATACTGTTCAAAAACAATTAGTACTTCTCGTGGTATTCTTTTTCTGTGTTCACATTCCAAATATTGGATTTGTCCGAAACATCGTTAAGAATGTTATTGACTGTTTCAAAAGAAGTGCACATGGAATGATCGATATTGTTATACCTGTGCTGACCGTTTCTTCCCACACAATAAAGTTTTTCAATGGAATTAAGATATGTTCTTAACTCATCGATATGAGCATAAGTATCAAAATATGCAGGATAGGCTTTCTTTACGCTTTCCACATGATAATCAACAACATCATCTCTGGAATCAATAAGACCGATGGTGATCATTTCGTTTATGCCTTTATCTGCGAAGTCTTCATCAGACATATTCCAGAGTTCATCTCCTTCATTCATAAAGTATTCCAGACCGATCCAGATGTTTTCTTCAACATTGTTTACCATATATGGAGACCAGTTGTTGTAAATCTGAAAACGGCCCATGTCAACTCTTTCATCATGTACATAGACCCAGTTATCCGGAATGATATCTCCCAAAGTAGGTATGTTGGTAGTGTTTTTAAGATTGAAATGTTTCAATAAGACACCTATGGTCTTATAGTCTCTGTAAGGAAGATTGTAGGCAATATTGTATATTTCTTCAGGAACATCATCCATAGAACATACAAGATCTTTTAAAGGCATGGAAGAAATAATGATATCCCCTTCCATATATATTTCCCTTCCGTTATCAATATATGAAACACCTTTTATCCTGTTGCCTTCCCTGTGGATTCTGCTGACGAAGGCATTCAAGATGATTTCGCCGCCCATTTCTTTTATCTTATCAGCCGTCATATCCCATATCTGCCCTGGGCCAAATTTAGGATATGAGAATTCCTCTATGAGTGATGTCTCTACATTTTTACTTCTGAAATGAAATGCTTTTAAAAACATGTCTTTGAGAATAGCTAATACAGATAAACCCTTAACTCTTTGAGCACCCCATTGCGCACTGATATCCCTTGGATGTCTGCCCCACAAGTTCTCAGTATATCTTTCAAAAAACATCTGATACAGTTTTTTGCCGAATCTGTTTATATAGAAGTTTTCGAGATTATCTTCAGGCAGTTTGATAATAAGTGATTTCAGATAACTGAAACCGACTTCCACAGTCGTTAGAAAACCAAAATTCCTTATAGTATCCCACTTTAAAGAAATAGGATAATCAAAGAAACGTTCATTGAATAAGATCCTTGAAACTCTATTTCTTTTAAGCATGACTCTGTCGGTATTTTCCGGATCAGGACCATTTTCTGCGATTATCGGTTTTCTGTTAAGTTTAATGTCATCATAAGAAGGGCTTCCCTGTACAGGCAGCATTCTGTCCCACCATTCGTTTACTTCTTTCATTTTGGAAAAGAAACGGTGGCCTCCCATATCCATTCTGTTTCCCTTATAGTTTACGGTACGGGAAATACCTCCGAATTTATCGGATTCCTCTAAAACAACTACTTTATAATCTTTGGATCTGCTTAACAGTTCATATCCTGCTGTAAGACCGGCAGGACCGGCACCAATTATAATTACGGTTTTCATTCTTATCAGTCTATATCACACTTTCCTGTTAATAAAGCATATAACTCACATCGAATATTATCTGTCTGGTTTATTTGCTATTCTACAGCAAGCCAGAAATCGGAGTCTATTTCTTTTTTCAAATCCCCGTTTAAAGTATAGAAACGCTGACGGATGAGATTACCTACATTGTCATTTTCACATTCAATCATAGCAAATCCATCCTCAAGTTCGATCTGTCTGCCGTCTTTATCGTAATAAGTCTCGGTCTTGATAAATCCGTTTTCATCATAAGTACGATGAACCTCGGCATAACCGTATTCGCTCATTACGGGCTCGCCATCGAGACCGCAATATTGGTAAATCCATATATTCCCGTCAAGATCAAAGATTCTTTTTTCTAAAGAATAGCCGTCATTTCTCATGACCGGGTTTCCGTTTTTATCACAGAACAGTTTTTCTTTAACTGTGTTTGTTCCCTCGTACGCCAGTTTGACAACAGAGCAGCCTTTATCAGTTATGATTATCTGACCAATTTCATCTTTATATACCAATTCACTTGGAATCGAATCTTCCTCTTCGTATACTTTCCCGATCCCGAAATAGCCTTCCTGCATTTTTATTGGTTCATTATTTATTCCAAAGTATGTTTCTTCGATGATCCTGCGCCTGTTATCATATCCATAATGAATTTGCGCATATCCGGATCTGTTAAGGACCGGTTTTCCTTCTATATCTAGAAAACGCGTAAGAACGGCATTACCATTCTGATCATATTCCCATTCCTGTATTGCGTAACCGTAACTATTCATAACCGGATTATTCAATGTATCCAAATATTCTTCTTTAATCAGCTGCCGCTTGACATTATAGGTTCGCAAAACAGTCGCATAACCTTTTTTCGTATTGACCAGCTGTCCCTGAAGATCATAATAATGAATTTCATCAATCGTAACTTTGTCCCAATAGTGATATGAACACGAAGCAAAACCATCCTTGTTCATAACTGGTTTTCCTGTTTTGTCATAGTATTCATCGCGTATCTTGTCATGATCGTTGTTATAGACAGGTCTTATATCGTAATCAGGTGTTCTTTGCCAGGTAATACCTTTAAGAATTGCGGTTTGCCCTTCTTCCATGATGCAGCGGAAGATAACGCCGGTATTGTTGCCGGAATTAAATGAAACTTTTGCATCCAGTTGCCCATTTTCATCAAACCAGCTTCTGTAGATAGTTAGAGTGCGAAGATTATTCTCACCCGCATAGGCATCGATTATGATCCTACATACCGGATAATCCCTCTCATAAGGGACAGGATCGATCTTTAGCTGATAGTTTGCCGTATATTCACCCGCATAGAGATTTATTACTTTTTTTGAATCGTATTCAAAAGGATTTGACCCTTCACCGAAGATCAGAGAATGCGCTTCTCCCCCAAGATCTACACTTCCATCTTCATTTACTTTAAGACCATTGATCCTTGCCATGTCAGCAAGATCCAGTTTATATTCCGCGCTGCAGAAAGCCGTAAGCTGATACCCTTTGTTTTTCAAAGCATTTATGACTTCTTCATCATTGGTGTATATGGCATGCGCGTCTGAGATCCTGGTATAAAGAAAACCGCTTCTTAAGAAGATCTGTGAATCCTTCTTCTCATCAATGACGATCGTTATGTTATCAAAACGTGCAAGATCTTCGCCATCAAATGCAGATATGCTTACTCCCTCAAATTTTCTTTGATACAGTTCTCCAAGTTTATCGGCATATACCTTCCCTGTTTTTGCATTGAGAATTGTTTTTAAAGCTACTTCATCATTTTTGATCAGATCATCATACTTTGACATGGAAGACACCGTCATCCTGATATTCAAGCCAGTTAGAAAAGCAATAACAAGACACGAACAGACTGTTGCAATGATGTCGGATCTCTTAACTCTTTCTTTAGAAAAAACACTGACTGTCCAATTGGAACATGCATTGATCAGTATAAAAACAGCTGTCAGCATCACTATAGCCATCCCCAGCATCAGCCCCTGGGAATCGCTTTCCATGACTGTTATTCTAAACATCGAAAGCATCTTTGGAAATAACAAAACACTTAATGCAAGACCGCCAATGCAGACAGCACATAGAGTCAAAACTGCTTGTCTGTTTTCCTGTTTCCTTACTATCCTCAATTCCATTGATGAAAAAGGAAGGATCAGAAAAATGTTGTAGACAGGTTCGATAAAATGATGTTCGGAAAGCGAATGAAAAGCGATTATCGCCATAACAAAAACCATCCTCCGTCTGTCAGCCCTGATTGCCCGTGCAGTGAGAAATACCCACAGTATACATACAAGTGTCAAAATCACCACACCATAGAAAAGCAGGATCCTTGGATAGCTGCTATCTACAAATTCGTAATTGAAAGTACCATAGGTACTGCCACCTGCTCCTTCCTGTCTGAACGGGTGGCCAAACAAAGAAACACCGTTTTCATAGTATGCATCAAGAGATAATCTTACACGTCCCGACATCAGGTTGTTGGCAACATAGGCAAAAGAATATCCTTTGGCATAGCCAATCATCAGGACAAGCATCAGTAACAGCATTGCCGGAAACATACAGCCAACTATAACGTTGACTGTTTTCTTTATCCAGAGCAGGCTGTTGTTTGACTCTACAATTCGTTTTTCAAAAGTACGATATAACACTGCTGCCAGAAAAATCAGGCTGCAAAGAGTGCTTGTATAGCTTCTGGCGATGTACCAGGAGACCCAGATCGAAAAAGCTGAAATAAGACAGGATGCTTCATCAGAGAGTTCTTCCCAATAGACCCACAAGCTCATCGCAAGGAAAAGTACAATTGTCGCAAAATCCGTTGGGAAGATGATTCCCATTGAGCTGCGCAGAAAACCGTCCTTCATATAGACAAGATTTTCTGCTCCCCCGCTAAGTGCAAGTATAACAGTGCCCGCAACCATTGTACCGACACCGATCAGATAGGCTTTCAGTATTTTTCGATATGATATACCTACACAGGCAACGCTTAATAAGGCAATTAATTGAAAGTAATAGAAATTCCAGCTGAGATAGTATACTGCTCCGGCAAGAACCGCCATCCACAGTATTTTTTCTTTGGTCTGAAAAACTATTCTGATCATTACGGTAATCGTAAGAACTATCTGTGCTGATGTGACAATCCACTCCGGCATTCTTACCGAAAGCATGGTTATATCCATTGTCATAGAAGCCAGAATAAAAGCAGAAGAAAAAAGAACGACCTGCTCCGAATACTTCAGGACATTCTCTTTGATCTTCTCGTTATTCAATATATCCAGTAATTTCATAGTCAGTAACTAATTGCTTCCAACGATATCTTCTATGGTGATCTTTCCTTCGCTATAAAGCTGGATCTGTTCTTCAGTCAACTCAAAGCTGCTGATATTGGCATCATCCGGAATAGGAGCTTCACTGAGATTGTATTTATCTAATAAATCGTTTCTTATCATCAAAGGCAGATACGCACTGTATTTATCACCTTTCCAGATATAGTTTATCGGCATATAAAAGACGGTTGTATAACAGTCAATATCCGTTTCATCTTCAAAAATCTTTTTCAGATCAGGTTTGCCTAACATAAGATCAGGCAATCCTTTTTCTTTGATCAGTGAATAATTATTTTCATTCTCTTGTTTTGAAGGAACACGGTAATACATGAAGCCCTTATCATGATTACCATTGTTTAAATTAAAAGCTATGTTTCTATCAAAATAAGCATTTATCGGAACTGCTATAGCCACCATGTTCGTATAATCCATTTCTTCATTATCAGAACCTTTCACTTCCCAAGCCCCAATAATATATGCATCAGATAGATTATTGTTTTTTAAGAAAGATGATGTACTTCTTCCATAACTGTATTCTTTTACAATATCCATAATAGATGAAGAGACAGTCCAATATATTGAGAAACCTAAACAAACTGCAACAAAATACTTCAAGAATTTTGTCAGAAGTACTCTATCTTTATCATTATTAAACAATCTTGATGAAATCAATTTCCAGCCATGATACTTATCCTTATCATCGAAAGCGATCCACAGCCAGTATATGAATAACGCAAATGTGCAAATTAGATGATGCCCGTTAAAATAAACAACAGCTGAAAAAACCGCAAACAACAGATACGGGATCAGAAAATAATAAAAACTTTTTCTTCCGGATACGCAATAAATACATATCCAGATTATGATACCAATTACTATGCACGATAATAAACTGTACCATGGAATATCTGCAGTTTGAAGCAAGGTCCTGTCAAAATAAAACCACAGGCTTCTGGTAAAGAAACAATCGCCTATCATAGTAAAAAGGGAACACAAAAGGATGACTATATATGAGTTTTTCCTGTATATGGATGCTACAAATGTGTCTTCAAACGGCATTATCTGTAAGATAAGTAAAACCGCCCCAATCAGCAAAAATATTAAAGAGAGAGTTCGTTTATCTTTAAAGATCTCTGATACAGCACATTTTAATCCCTTTTCATTGATTATTTCTGCAACAATACATAAAGCTATTCCACAGGCAAAAACAATTCCGTATGCCGATGTACAACACAATAAAAACAACAGCAAAACATATAAAAACGGTCTTTCATTTCTTTTGTTAAAGAAGTAACCTAACAATGATAAAAGAAGTATCATCAAAGCATATGGCCTTACCACCACTCCTCCCTGATAAAAGAAAAAGAAGGAGAATGGAAGACTATACTTTATGTATTTTGGAAAAGGAGATCTGAAGATGATCAAAAACGCAGAAGCAGAAGTTATGATAAAGCCTATGATTTTTAATCCAATTTCAAAAGGAACGCCAAGTTTTGCGGGAACAGCCAATAACAAACTCCATAAAGCAGGATGACCCTCATAATGTGGTATCACAAAAAGCAGTTCATATAATGATGCATCTCTGGCAATCATCCATACCTGCGCTTCATCAAACCACGGTTCATGAAATACAGAAACAAATATCAAGAAAAAACAAAATACACAAAATAGTATTCTATTTAGAGGTTTCTCGTTTTTGTTGAATAATTCTTTCATTTTAACGTTCTAATTATAACAAACTGTAAATAGTTAAAATCCAAAATAAAACCCTCCAGTATTACCAGAGGGTTATTAAGTAAATCTAATTGAGTTTTGTTTAGTTGTTTGTTGAAGCAGTTCCTTCGCCAAATGTTACAGATTCTGAAACACCAGCTTTATCACACTTACTAACTACAACTTTTGGATATTTAGAAGAATCACCCAGTGTGAAAGTTACTTGAACGATTCCAGAGAATTTATAAACATTTGATGAGCCATTTGGATAGCTAACCTTAACTTTTGCAGCATCACCTGTTGCATTTTCAGCAATAGATTCCTTATCAAGAGAGAAACCTGAGCTCTGTGATCCACCGTTAGCTAAATAATCAGCTACCATTTCAGAATAGATAGAACGTGCATTTGCTTCATCAGCAGCATATTTTGCTTTGTTTAACTGAGCAGTGAAGATTGGGATAGAGATAGCTACTAATACAGCGATAATAGCTACAACGATCAGCAGTTCAGCTAATGTGAAGCCCTTTTTGTTTAACTTTTTCATTTTTTAATTCCTTTCTTATAAAAAAATTCAGCAATTCACTAAAAACTTGCTAAATAAAGTATACATGAAATAAAAACGTCCTGCAATATTTTTTGATAAAAAATGAAATCGCTTACAGAACGTTTATTTGACTGTTATTTTTTATGAAAATTACATAAGATTGTACATCGTGAACATCGGCAGATACAGAGCGATGACGATAAATCCGGCAAACAGTGCCAGGAAGATCAGCATTGCCGGTTCCAGTTTGGAAATTGCCTGACCTACTGCGTAATTGTACTCGTTATTATAGTAGGTGGAGACGGTCTCTAGTGTGGCTTCCAGTTCACCGGTTTTTTCACCTACTGCCGTCATTTCCTTAAGGACCTGAGGGAAGTATTCACTTGCACGAATGACATTACCGAGTTCCTGACCGGTCTTGATCTTTTCTTCCATGGATTTGACTTCAGTGGCTATCGCATAATTTGAAATAACCTTGCTGGTGACATTAAGTGCGTCACCTACCGTCAGACCGGCTCTTAATAGTGTCGTCATCGTTGAGGCAAATTCCGTTGATGCCTGAAGGATATTCAGATTGCCCAGTATCGGCAGTTTGAGCATCATCTGAGCCCACTTCATTCTTCCAACATCCGAACGCTTATAGAGAATGATTGCAATAATGACAAGGATTATTATGCTGGTTATAAGCAACCACCACTTCTGGAAGAAATTGGTCATGGAGACCAACATCTTGGTTATTCCCGGAAGTTCACCTCCCAGTTCATCAAACATTGAAGTGAAGGTCGGCATGACAAAAGCCATGACGACGATCAGTACGACTACCGCTACGCCCAGAACGAACAGCGGATAGCTCATGGCTGATCTTACTTTCTGTTCAAGGGTATAGCTTCTTTCATAGAAATCCGCCAAAGATGAGAAGGATTTGTCCAGTGTACCGGATATCTCACCGGCTCTTATCGTTTCAAGGAAGGTTACCGGAAGATCAGGATAGTTCTTTTCAAATGCCGTAGCGATCGGTGTGCCCTGTGATACATCTTCTGCCGAAAGCTCCAGCATCTTCTTAATCTTCTTGTCCTTGGTCTGGGCCGCGATCATTTTCAGACACTCGTCGATCGGCATGCCGCTTTCCAAGACAATACCGAATTGTGAGCACATCACCGAGAGAGCTTTAGCATCAAATTTCTTGCCGATCTCAAAATTGAGGATCCTGTTCATCACAGTATCCTTTACTTCTTCAATCTTGACAACGATCGGATACTGAGCTCTTATTCTGTCGATTGCCTGATATTCATCAACAGCTTTGATTACTCCACTAACTTTGGCACCGTCTTTGGAAACAGCCGAATATTTATATGTGATCATATCTTCCTTCCTCCGGCATTAAATGATGTGCTTCTTGCGATGCCGACATTCTGTTTGACATATTCCTGATTGTTTGCCGCTTCAACAGCTGTGTCGGATTCGATAATACCGTTTCTGACCATGTTGATCAGACAATTATCCATCGTAATAGCGCCGATATTGGCGGAAGAAAGAAGCGAAGACTGCATCTGCGCAGTATTGCCTTCTCTGATCTGATTTCTGATGGCCGGGGTTACAATCATGCATTCGCACGCTGCCGCACGGCCCTTTCCGCCTTTTCTGACCAGCAATTGTTGTGAAAGAACGGCCTTTAAGGTAGAAGCCAGCTGATTTCTGATCTGACCCTGCTTT
Source organism: Erysipelotrichaceae bacterium (assembly GCA_017404785.1). Lineage (GTDB taxonomy): Bacteria > Bacillota_I > Bacilli_A > Erysipelotrichales > Erysipelotrichaceae > Colivicinus. The sequence goes on along the minus strand of JAFRBQ010000008.1, from coordinate 56,645 downwards.
TCAGCCGGGAAAGTTCCGACGATTCTGTCTACTGAATCTACAGCAGAATTGGTATGCAGAGTCGCAAAAACCAGATGGCCTGTTTCGGCAGCTGTCAGCGCAGTAGAAATAGTTGCGTCATCTCTCATTTCACCGATCAGGATGACATCCGGGTCTTCTCTCAAGATAGCTCTTAGACCCATCGCATATGATTCGGTATCCTTGCCGACTTCTCTTTGAGAGATCAGACATTTGTCATCTTTATAGATATATTCGATCGGATCTTCCAGCGTGATGATATGTTCTCTTCTGGTATGATTTATCTCATTCAGGATCGAAGCCATGGTCGTTGATTTACCTGAACCGGTCTCACCTGTTACCAGGATGATGCCTTTCTGATATGTAGGGAATTCCGACACGACCGGCGGTAATCCTAAAGTGCTCAGTTCTGGAATATGGTCATGCAGGATTCGCAGAGCACCGGAAATGGAACCTTTTGTTCTATACAGGTTAATACGTACACGTGATCCGGCTATCGTTTCGGCCAGATCCAGTTCTCCGGTCTCTTTTATTTCATCAAAGTGTTCCTGAGCCAGTCTTTTGCCCAGATTCTCACAGTCATCAAAAGAAAGCACTTCATCGTCAAGGCTTTGAACTTCTCCGTCAATACGATACTTTACAGGGGAACCGCAAGAAAAGTGAATATCACTTGCCTTGTTTTCTTCGCCTGTTTTTACGATCTCTTCAATTGTCTTCATAAATTCTTTTTCCCGTCTATTTCTTACATCTTAAATTCTAACATTTATTAAGCATATCGTCATAATAACTGCTAAAGACTATTTATTCTTTGTGAATACCAAGCACATTATTAGATCCATTTTTATTAGAGCCTATAAAATTGAATATTTTTTTACTATATAAAAATATAATTGTAATTTGGATTTTCTAAAGTTCTATTTTATTTTTATCTGTTATAATAATATCAGGAGGAAATAAATCATGTTAAGCAGAACAATACTTGATCAGATAGAAGAATCGACAAGACATTTTCCTGTAACGATAGTAAGCGGTCCACGACAGGTCGGTAAATCAACTCTTCTATATAACAGCATGATCAAGAAAGGATATTCGTATGTTACTCTTGACAGCAGAGCAGACAGAATGGATGCCATCAATGACCCAAAGTCTTTTCTGGAAAGATTGAAGCTTCCTGTAATAATCGATGAATGTCAAAGAGCCAAGGAGCTCTTTGAAGAGATAGAGGAGACCGTCAACAGAATTAAGCTTGAAAAAGGAAGTAAAACAGCAAATGGTCTGTTTATTCTTTCCGGCTCAAGCTCAAAGGCATTGCTGGAAAACGCAAAGGAATCTATGGCTGGAAGGTGCAATATCCTGAAAATGAATCCATTATCCATGAGAGAAGCATTGGGACTTAAAGAAAGTCCTTTTGCAGTCGATAAGCTCGAATCCAGGAACAGAGCAAAAGATTATCAGTTAAGCGAAGATGAACTTCTTGAATATATCGTCAAAGGGTATATGCCTCAGTTATATGATGATCCCAATACATCAAGAGAACAGTTCTTTTCATCATATATCGAAACATACATGAGTAAAGATCTTCCGGAAGTGCTGGAAGTCAGAAATGAAACGCAATTCAACAACTTTCTTACCCTTCTGGCGTCGAACACCGGAGAAGAACTTGTTTATGATAATTACGCGAAAAATACTGGAGTTAAAGCTCCGACCATCAAACAATGGATCTCAGCTCTGGAAAAGACCGGCATAATCTGGATCGCCAGGCCATACAACGATGGATCGATAGTAAAACAGATCACCAAAAGGCCAAAACTCTATTTCTTCGATACCGGATTTGCCTGTTATCTTGCAGGAATACGCGACAGCAAAACGCTTGACACGAGTTTCTTGAAGGGACGGTTTGTGGAAACATGGATCGCAAACGAGATACGTAAATCATACATAAATTTCGGTCATGAACAGCCATTGGGATACTACAGAGACAACAGCCAGAATGAGATCGATCTTGTAATATTGAGAGACGGAAAACTGACACTGATAGAATGCAAATCCGGAGCAAACTACAGCAGTTCAAATGTAAAGTGTTTTGAAAGACTGAAAGATACAAGATATAAAAAAGGAACGAACGCGATCATCTGTACAACAAAAGAACCTTACAGTATCAGTGAAAATGTTATAGCTTTGCCTGTAAGTGCGATATAAAAGAAAGATCTTCTGCTGTTAAAAAGCCACAGTTAAGTCTGTGGCTTTTAGTAAATGGTCGTTTCTATTGTTATTCGATCGTCGCGACTTCTGAAAGTACTTCCTCGACTGTTGTGACACCATCCATGATCAGCTGTCTTGCATTGACAATCATTGGTGTGAAGTCGGAAGCATAGATCATCTTACGCAGTTCACTTGAAGGAACACCTGAGTTGATTGCATCGCGAAGTGCTGAATTCAGGGTCAGTATTTCAAAGACACCTGTACGTCCGCGATATCCTGAATCAAAGCATTTGTGGCAACCCATGCCTTTGTAGAAGTGGAAACTGCCCACATCCTTGATGCCGACAAGATCAGCAGTTAACGGATCAGCTTGCACTTCCTGACGACATTCCGGACAGATCTTTCTGACCAGACGCTGCGAGATGACACCTCTGATTGATCCGGAGATGAGGAACGGCTCAACTCCCATGTCTTTCAGTCTGTCGACAGCACTGATCGCATCTTCGGTATGAATCGTTGACAAAACAAGGTGACCGGTCATAGCGGCTCTCATGGCGATTTCTGCTGTCTCACCATCACGGATCTCACCGACACAGATAATATCCGGGTCCTGTCTTAAGCAGGCTCTTAAGCATTCGGCGAATGTCAGTCCGACTTTTTCGTTTATCGATACCTGAGTTACACCTTCGATCTGATATTCGACTGGATCTTCTAGCGAGATCATATTGACATCCGGTTTATTGAGCTCCTGAATTATCGTATACAGCGTCGAAGTCTTGCCCGAACCGGTAGGACCGACAATCAGGATCAGACCGGAAGAGTTCTTAATGATACGGTCAAACTTTTCCGAATCCTTGTCGGTAATACCGATGCCTTTTCTTGTTAAGGTAGTTGAGTCTCTCCAGAGATAACGGATAACGACTTTCTCACCGAATATAGTCGGTAAGGTATTGACACGCAGGTCGATATCTTTTCCGTTTGTCGATCTGACAACGGCACGGCCATCCTGCGGCACTCTTCTTTCGGTCACATTCATGCCAGCCATGACTTTCAGTCTTGAGATAACTGCACCCTGCAGGTTCCTTGGTATAGTAAGTATTTCTGTCAGGCGTCCATCAACTCTTATACGCACGCGCATATCGTTTTCTCTAGGTTCGATATGAACGTCGGATGCCTTTTCGACAATGCCTCTTTCAAGGATCGAATTGACAAGTTTGACAGTAGGAGCATTGGAATTTTCGGTTTCGGCGCTTCTTTCTTCAATTGAAACAAGCCCCTGTTCCTCTTTCATCTCCTGAATGGCGGCATTGGCGCCTTCGTTCTCATAAAGAACAGCCAGAGCTCTTTCGATCGCTTCACGATAAGCGATCATGACGACAACACGTTTATGTGAAACTTCTTTGACAGCCTCGACAGCACGGAAGTTCATCGGGTCTTCCATGGCGATATATAATCTGTCACCAACCAGTTTGACCGGTACTACTCTATATTGTTTGGCAATGTTCTTTGGAACTAGTGCAGTTAAAGACGGGTCGATCTGAGCTTTACCTAAATCGATAAAATCAATACCCAGCTGCATTCTCAAAGAATCGATAAACTGCGTCTCTGTGATGAATTTCTCATCAATCAGAATCTCACCCAAACGCTTATTTGTACCCTTTTGAAGTTCCAGGGCCTTTTCAATATCTTCATTGGTCAGCACACCGCTTTCGACCAGTATGTCACCTAATCTTTTAGCTTTCATTGCGACCTCCTGTTAATTGTTTAAAATTATCAGACCTTCTAGGTTGGTGTTGTCATCGACCATTTCAAAGAAGGTGATGACGATCCTGACCGAAACAGTACTGTTATCATCCAGTACTCTGTCTCTGTTTGTCGAAATACTCAAATCCGAAATCAGGCAACGATACTTGCAGTTCTTTATAGCTTTAACTAGGTCTACGACCTTCTGATAACCGACAACACTGAAGGAAACGTTGGCGTTTCTTCTGACTGTCTTGTTTAACAGTGTCGGATCCGACCAGGAGATGGACAAGTTGTCAATGCCTTCAAAAATACGTGCTAGTTCGCCTATTTCCTTAGACAGATTGTTGTACATGGCCAGTTCGCCATAAGTATCATCCTTATGGTCAACCAGATACTGCTGCATCGTTTTCTTGCGTGCAACCTGAGCCTGCAGAATCACAGTCTGATTCTGAATATTGCTGATGTCATAAGCCTCCATCGAATTCTGAAAAGACTTATAAATAACCTGATAATAGAAGATACCTAAACCAATTAAAATGCAAACCAGTAACAGGATCTTTTCTCTGAGTGTCAATCCACGTTTCAGCATAATTATTCTCCTGTCTTTCCTCTGTAGCCAATCTCAAGATCGGCAGTAACATTATTACTTGATTCATTTCCGACTCTGGTCGTCTTAGGAGTGACATAAGCGATCTTGGAGTCATTGAGCAGAACCTGGACGATCTGCGAGATATTGTCCATGGTCGTTGTAGCCGTTGAAACTCTGACGGTATTGCCGGAAATAGCAATATTATTGACATTGACGTAATTGAAGATATCCTCCCTGATCATAGCCAGAATCTCTGTACGATCAAGATATGATCTTTCGTTGTCCGTCAGGAAGGTACCGATCTTTTCGTTATATTCGGCTTCAATCTGTGCGTAATCTGTCAGCTGGTTGCGGTAAACATCAAGCTGTCTTTCCGCTTCGCGATATTCCCTTTCGGCTTTGGCAACTCTGGCCAATGGATCAATGATCGCAAACTTGGTAAAGAAGCCCAGCAGCACCATGAAAACAACAAACAGGATAATCGAGATCTTATTTATCTTTGACTGTTCATCAACGATAAAATTGATAGAGGTTTTGGTTGGAAGAGCGTTTTTCTTCTTGTTGAATGAAATTTCCTTATTCAGATTCATAATCCACCTCTACTCATAACAGGCTCCGACAGCCGGGGCACATTTGCCGATTGCATCCTTATCAACATCGGAGAGTGAAGATAAAGGTTTCAGATCCAGTGAAACCATATCGGCAATTTCAGCTATGAATCTAGGAATATAGCTGGCACCGCCACAGTAATATAAAGTATCCAGAGTTGAATCCGGATTTTCAAAATTATAGTAATTCATGACACGCATTACTTCTGTTGCAATACTTGAATAGATATCGACGCATCTTTCATTTTCCTGAACGTTGTCTTTATTCGTTTCCAGATAAGCTGAAGCGATATGCGGATCGACATCGAATATTTCCGCGATGACATTGACGATATCTTCGGCACCCGATTCTATGGTTCTTGTAACTTCATATACGCCATCCTTGAAGATTTCGACTTTGGTCGTCTTGTAGCCAAGGTCAAGGATCGCAAAGTCTTTTTCCTTGTTTCCTTCATTAAGGATGGTTACCAGACAGCTTAATGCTGTTTCTCTTGGACCGGCTTTCACCAGTTTTAAACCGGCTCTTTTGAACATTTCCTGATACTTTTCCAGCAGAGACTTGTTTACGACCGCGCCTAAAAGCTCCATTTCCGTTACTTTTCCCTCTTCATCTTCGCGATAACCGATCATGGAGTAGTCGTACATGTACTTGTCTTTGTCTTCTGAGAGAACATCCTTGAATTCGTAAGGCATGTTTACCATCAGCTGTTTTTCACTCATGGCCGGCAAAACCATTCTTCTTAAATAAACTGCCGAATCAGGCAGAACCAGCGCAGCTTTTTTGGTCTTCATCCTGTGTTCTTTGACAATGTCCTTCAAAAGGTCGCCCATCGCTTCAAAAGCAACAAGTTCGTTATTTACAACGATGTTGTCAGGCAGGTTGACCGCTGCGAAATTTCTCAAAGTATTACCTTTGATTTCGACGACTTTTACCGTCTTATTTCCGATTTCAATCCCCAAAATATTTGCCATACGTTTACCCTAAAAACAATGATAGATACCATTTCAGTACCAAATCGCCATAAAGCATCACAACAAAAGTTGCCATGCTGATGGAAGGACCGAAAGGAATCTTTTCTTTCTTTAATAATAGCACAAAGAGCAGACCGATAACACACGAAAGAAACAACAGGAAAAAGCCTTTAAACACACCGGTATAGAGGCAGACCATGAACAGCAGTTTTACATCGCCCCCGCCAAGGCTCTCTTTGCCCAGCGCCTTATCCATGATCAATGAAACGCAAAGGATCAATCCTGAAATGACGAAAGCTCCGATCAATCCGCCTTTTACATAATCGAGCTTGTCAGAGACAAAAAAGATGCTGACAAGCCAGTTGACGATGCCGGCAATTATGAAGCCGTCAGGGATGATATAGGAAACAAGATCGACCAGTGACAGGCCTAAAAGGATCACGATCAGGATAAGATCTCTTATCAGTATGTAATCAAGCGTTTTCCGATTCAGAAAGTACAAAACAAAACTCGTGCCCAAAAACAGTTCCGTAAGCATGTATCTGGATGAAAGCTTTGTCCCGCAATAGCGGCACTTTCCTTTAAGGAAGATATAAGAAAAAACAGGAATCAGATCCAGAGGACCCAGTTCATGTTTACAGGTCTCACAGATGCTTTTGCCGCTGATCCAGTCTCTTCCGGCTACGATTCTGTCGGCAACACAGTTGATGAAGCTGCCAAAGATCGTGCCCAGTATAAAAAGGAAAAAGGAAACGTAAATGATCAGGACATTATTTCCACTCAAATTCATTTTCCCTTGACCCACTTGAGTTCTATAACGCCGTCTTTGCAATCGATCTCAATGATCATCGTACCTTCATCGCCATAGTAGTAGGTCTTGCCAGCCTTCATTCTTGAAGCCTGATTATATCCTTCCATCTTTTCGCCAACGATCTTGTGGGAGATGGAATCATAATAACCGATGTAATGGTCTCCGAAATAATGCCGGCAGTTGGTTCCGCCACAGCTGTCAACTGGGCATTGCATGCCGTTGAGCGAATTGACTCTGGCTATGGATTCGGCAGTATTGACAAAATGTGCATCATTGCCGTTAACGATATTGTCATAATACCAGTAGATGCCTTTATATCCTAAAAACAGCAGCGTCGGGATTATAACGATCAAGGCGACCATTTCGATCAGTGAGATTCTTCCTTTATTTTCTTTAAGCATATACATACAAACATAATTTTAGCACAGAAAAAAAGATTGAGACCTTTAGGCTCAATCTTAACAGAACATATTTATAACTGGCGAAAGAGATCTTTTTTTCTTATGCCGTTCTTCTTGCCCATCCTGGCCCAGCCGGAATTGGCGATCGCAATATAAAGCCAACGCGGGAAACTGTTCGTTCCTGTATAGATATCCTCAATAGACTTATCATTGTCTATTGCCTCGGCAAGTTTTATTAAGCCTTTATGAATCTGTCTCAGCGGCCATCTGTCTATAGCAGAGAATTCCAGAAAGCCTCCCACAAGCTCACCTGCCGCTACACCTAAAGCGCCACCATATTCAAATTCCATTATCTGGCACCATTTTTTAACAGCACTTAAAAGATTTACCAGTTGTTTACTTTCATAAAGACCCATATTGGAAAGGACATAGATCTTCTTTGAAGAACCACGATAGTTTCTTTCCATTTCTTCCATCAGTCTTATCATCTGTGAAGGAAGGCCATCCACATATAAAGGCATGCATAGTACGATCCTGGAGGCATCAGACAATATACCGATCAGTTCTTCATGATTATTCAGATATTGTGACAGATTGATTATCTCATTTTCTGATTTTAAAAGTTTTTGCAGTTCTAAAGCCAGTTTAGCGCTGTTTCCATCCTTGAAACGCATACTGGCATTCAAAAGGATAATCTTATCAGAACTATTATCGTAAAATATTTTTCTTTCTTTTTTATCTTCTTCAGTTTCAATGAACTTCACATCCTTTACAAAAGTTCGCATATTGGTCGAAACTGCATGAACATAACGGATGGCATTATCTTTATCCTCATCACTTATGTCATGGCCATAGAAGATATATGTATAAGGTTTTTCTTCTTCATAGCGCTTTTTATGATGAGACTCACCATTCACAAGCTCAAAGTGAGGCAAAACATAGGCTAAAGAGCGGTCAAAGACGTTTTTGACGAAACCGGAAAAGCCGCCATAGGTATAGCGGCTTATCACAACTACTTCATCGGCATGATGGATCAGATAGCCCATATTCTCATAGCCATCTTTTAAGACACATTTACCCAGATCCTTGTTCCAGCAGCCAAAGCAACCGATACAGGGTCTGATGGTACCGTTATCCGATATGACTGTGCAATCAGGATACTGGTCAGCTATTTCACGCCATTTATCTGCACTTAAATCATGTATTACAAGTTTCATTTATAACTAGAAGCTGTGGCCACCACCGCCACCGGAGGAACCACCACCGCCTCCTCCGCCACCGCCACCACCGGAGGAACCACCACCGCCACCGGATGATTCAACATGGCGGGACTTCTTGGATTTGGTCATGACCTTGGAGACGATACCGACAGCTACGCCACTACTCATGGCTTTGGCTATCGTATCAGGATTGGCGATCGATTCCCCTCTTTGAATGACCAGGAAAATGAAATTTCCAAGTATTGCCAGAACCAGAGCTATCAAAGCGTTGGAAATGTATTTCATAGGTTGCGATATCCTGCCACCTTCAAGCAGAGTCTCTGCCTGATCAAAGACATTGTAGGCACAGTCATAGTACTGTCCCTTGGTAGCATACCTGTAGACATTGTCGGTTATCGTATTGGCATAGGATTTATTGATTATCCGATAGATCGCTCCATCACAGAAGATCCATATATTTCTTCTGCCCATATCGATCACAAACAGCATACCGCTTTCCCTGCCGAAAAGATCACGGTAAAGATTCTTGGTATAGGTATCGGTCGAACTGAATTGGGATACAGTTACAAAACCGACATTGCCATACTGTCTGATCTTTTCCATCTTGATCTGCAGCATGTTCTCTTCACTTGCGGTAAGAAGATCTTCTCTGTCATCTATGACCAGACGGTAATTACTGGCAGCACTAATTCTTAATGGTGCCAGCAAGAGACAGATAAAAGAAATAATGATCAGTATTCTAGCTTTCCTTGACACTGTCGTTACCTCCTTTTCTTGTATAGAATGACGGAAGTGGTCTGGTGGATGTCTCGTTGAATCTTCCGATCAGATCAAACGCCATGATCGAAGTCGCAAAAAGACAGATCAGTGAACCCAGGTAATACCACCAGTCCTGGACCGGCTCTGTTACCGCTACAATGAAGCTGTATAACAAAGAGCCATAGGTGATCAGCGAGATCAGTATCGAACTCTTATTCTTAAGATGTCTTGAAATATTCAAAGTCTTGAAGAAAGTGAATGTTCCTAAGACCAGGATGACGAAAGTCAGGCCTATTGCCGCATCCTGCGAAACCAGCAGATCATACATTTCACCCATTAGGATCATCGACACAAGCATCATACCGATAGTCATGCCTATAAAGCCTATGACAACCGATGTAAATTTGGACATGATCTTCGATCTTCTGGCTTTGGTTCTGGCCTTTTCCGACATGGAAAGGTCATCCTTGTCATTGATCAGATAACCCTTGTCAAAGACATGGTTCTCTCTGTTTCTGATCTCCTTTAATTCCTTGCGATATCTCACCGAAACAAGATACGCCAGTAAAGATGAAAACCAGATGACAAATCTTGAAGTCACGGAGAAAAACAGCGAAAGGATCACAAACAGGATCACTGCTGCACACAGAGTGTATTTCAGGAAATTGTTTATATCAGCAGGCAGATCGATATGGATCTTGCCGGTCTGACCATTGACGACTGCATAAGCCACTCTGTCATTTTTCTTCCAGGTCAAAAACCATACAGGTAAGAAGATCGCATCCTGTGATTCATAACTGGTTCCCAGAAATTCCTGGCGTTCATTCTTTTTAGGAAGATCAAGAGTAATGCTGCCAAAACTCTTGGAGATATCTTCAAAAGCCAGATCGGTAGCTTTTTCCATAACTTCTTCCTTATAGGTATCCGCATCAACATTTGGCGAATCGGCATACATTCCAGCCAGATAGCCAGGTTTATATTCAACGATATCTTTGCTGTTGAATGGTGCGATCCTTTCAGCGATCGTATCATCGAAGTTTCTGGAAGCATCATATGGAACACCATACAGGCCATCATTGGCTACATGTGCTCTTATCTTGTATTCCTCATAGTAATCATAATTTCCGACCGTATAGGATTTGTATCCATCCATATCAAAATCATCTTTTCTGAAACTGATCCGATACATCCAGTAAGGAATATAGAAAGGACGGAAACGGTCGATAAAGTCCGGATCCTTGAATTCACTAGGTACATAGGCTTTCTTTTCCAAAGCCTTCTTATAGATATTCTTGCATTCGGTTTTGGAGATTCTGAACGGAATGATCAGTTTAGGCCTCTTTATTCCTGAAATCTGTCCTTCCAGGATCGCTTCACTTCCGCAATAACTGCAATAGCTGACCGCTTCATCATTGGCACTAATGAGCTCGGCTCCGCAGTTCTTGCAGGTATAGAGCTTGCCATCGGCAAAATCATTTTCTTCGGCTGTATTATTTACTTCATAATCATCGATCTCAAAAACCGATTTACAATATCGGCATTTAAGATTCTTATTCTTAATGTCGTAATACAATACGCCGTTACAGCTTGGACATTTCATATTATTCTTATACTCTTCCTTTAAAAATAGTATAACACCTGCAGGAAAACCAAAAAAGCATCTCAATATTCTCGGGAGATGCTCTAACTGAAATGTTTATCTGATTATTATGGTAATTCAATAACTATAATTCGGTTTTTTATTACGATATCTGAAGGCTGTTCATAATATCGTTTGCAGCCTGTTGACTTATTCCTTCTGTAAATACTACGGAATAAGCACCATTATTTATTTTTGTATCCAGATGGAAATCATATTCTGTCTGACTAGGATTTATTTGGATCTCGATCGTTTTAGCACTGCCCTGGCCATGACCCTGGCCATGACGAATTAATATTTTGATGGTTGTTGTTACAGGGGATTCTAACATGATTTTGTGATCTCCGGTTTCTAAAGAAAGAGTGCCTATACGATTTTCAACATTTGTTTGGACAGTTTCGGAATCAGTATCTGTTCCGCCTCCGCCTGACGGTTCGCCTCCAGTTCCGTCAAAATGAATCGTAACTTTGCTGCTTTCAGCTTCAAAAGAAACCCAGGCATTTCCGCCGGTTTTTGGTGTTCCTTCTACTGTAGCTATTCCTTCCAGACTGTTTTTAAATGTATCGTTTTGCCAGTCATCCTGTTTCTGTTCCAGAGGAATTTTCCTGCTGCCATCTGTATTAACATCTTTTCCTTCCGACAATGCTTCGACCATGATTTCGGAATACTGTGAACGGATATTGGCAGCATCTGTAGCCTCGCGGCTTTTTTCCAGCTGTGAAGAGAAGATAGGAATAGATACAGCTACCAAAACAGCTATTATCGCAACTGCAATCAGTAATTCTGCTAATGTAAATCCCTTTTTATTCTTCATCTTTAAAATACCTTTCAAGATCATATTTCATGATAAAAATAAGTTTATATAATATAACATGATCTTTTATTTGTGTTTCTCTAAACAGCTTTAATATAGCAGATTAAAACGATCTGTTCAACCGAGGCTAACATCATTCTATCATTTTATTTCTTATACTCATCGATACTCCAAACGAAAATGTTTTAATTCATTTGATTATTTCATCATATAAAAAGGTCGCGCATCATTATTTTTGACACCTATAACGTTACAGGTTATAATAATGCTGCATGATCAAATCATTCGCACATAAAGGTTTAAGAGATTTTTATGAAACAGGATCAAGGAAAGGAATTAAACCTGACCATGCACCTAAACTTGCCAGAATGTTGGATAGATTGGATGCAAGTGTGAGTCCTCAGGATATGAATCTTCCCGGATATAGGCTTCATCAATTGAAAGGTGATAAACAAAATATGTGGGAGGCAAGTGTCAGCGGCAATTGGAGGATTACTTTCTATTTTGAAGGTCAAGATGCTTATCTTGTAGATTATTTAGACTACCATTAAACAAGGAGAATGAAAGATATGAACAGAAAACCTACTCATCCTGGAACAGTATTCCGTGAGGATGTGATGAAACCTTTAAATTTGAGTGTCACAGAAGCTGCGGATTTACTTGGAGTAAGCAGAAAAACTCTCTCTGAATTTGTAAATGAAAAAGCTTCGCTAAGCCCTCAGATGGCTTTAAGGATAGCTAAAGCTACTAATACTTCACCTGAAAGCTGGCTTAACATGCAGCAGAAATACACTCTTTACTTTGCTAAAAAGAATGAACCTAAAAACGTAAAACAATTTCCTTTGCATATTGTATATGAATAAGAAAAAGTTTTCCCTAAGCATTGTTTTTGAACCATGGTATCACCATGGTTTTTTAATGCCAAATAATCGTTCAGAATTATTTTAAATAAGCTTACAATTCTTCAAGAGATTTGCTCATTAAAAACTTTTTCAAAGCAACATGAGTTATATTGCTTGAGGAATAGTCAATATTATCTGTAGTTATAAGCGGTTTCTTATCAAGCTGATTCATTCCTGAAAAAGCTCTCATTTCTCTGTTATAAGCTTTATCCTCCGCTGCACTCAACGCAACCTGTATGAAGTATTTCTTTCCTTGTTTTTCTGTCAGAAAGTCTATCTCTTTGCCTTGATTGATGTATACCAAAATATAATATCCTTTGTATATAAGCTTGTTAAAAACAATGTTTTCAAGATTGTGGGAAAGATCATATCTGCTGTTCAATACACGGAGAGAATAGAATGCTGCATTCTGAGATTTTTCTTATTTTAGTAAAATCTCGAAGTCTTCAAAAAAGTCAAATAAAAAGTACAGAATTAACTGTACTTTGATCATTATTTCTTCTTTTCGGTGAAATAGTTCATGATGATCACCGATAAGGCGATCGTTCCCAATGCTGCAAATGTTCCTAACCAGCCTTTAAGGATGTAAGGCAGATTGATAAAGAAGTTCATCGGTTCAAAATTCATCTTCATTTACCTCCTAAAGGAAGAAACTCAGCATCAGACCACCCGCAACAACGGAAGCGATCTGGCCGGAAACGTTGACACCCATTGAATGCATGAGTAAGAAGTTCTGGTTGTCTTCCTGAAGACCCATCTTATGGATGATCCTTCCGGACATCGGGAAGGCTGAAATACCAGCGGCACCGATCATCGGATTGACCTTCTTCTTGAGGAAGAGGTTCAGGAATTTGGCGAACAGAACGCCACCTGCCGTATCAAAGACGAAGGCAAATAAGCCTAAGGCCAGGATCAGCAGTGTATCCATGGAAAGGAACTGTTCAGCCTGCATCTGGGAGGCAATGGTAAGGCCAAGGATCAGAGTAATCAGATTAGCCAGAGCACCCTGTGCCGTATCGGACAAAGATCCAAGAACACCGCATTCCTTTAAGAGGTTGCCAAACATCAGGAAACCGACCAGTGATACGGAAGCTGGTGAGACAAAGCCTGCAATGATCGTGATGATGATCGGGAACAGGATCCTTGTAAGTCTTGAGACATCCTTCGGTTCATAGTCCATTCTGATCATTCTCTCCTTCTTACTGGTAAGAAGCCTGATGACAGGAGGCTGAATGATCGGAACCAGAGCCATATATGAATAAGCTGCGACCATGATCGGGCTCAGATATGTTGAATGAAGCTTCTGGGCAACGACGATCGCTGTCGGTCCATCGGCAGCACCGATCGTGGCGATAGATGCAGCGTCATTGACCGGGAAGAACATTGAAGCCAGTACGAAGGTAAAGAAGATACCAAACTGGGCTGCTGCACCAAACATCATCAGCATCGGATTGGAAAGCAATGGTCCAAAATCGCACATCGCACCAATACCGATAAACAGCAATAGTGGGAACAACTCGTTTGAGATACCCATTTCATACAGTGTCGATAACGGTCCTTCCTGGAAGACACCATTGACATACTGATTAACCGCGCCGGAAAACGGCAGGTTTACCAGGATCGCTCCAAAACCGATAGGAAGCAGGAGCGATGGTTCCATATCCTTGACGATCGCCAGATAGATAAGGATGCCTCCTATTACCCACATCGTGACCTGTTGCCAGGTAAGAGCGAAGATATTTTCATAAAGAAAGCTCATTTATAATCCCCCTTGTATATGGAAACTGATCTCTCCGGACTGGAGCTTTGTTTCCTTTCCGCCAGCGATGACCTTTAAAGAGTAGTCTTCATCGATCCCGATGACGGTGATAGTTTTGATTTCCTTGTTTATCTCACAGGAGACTGTTTTTCCTTTGAGATAATCATATTTCTTTATCTTATCGTAATGATCACTTACAAGTTCACTGCTTAAACTTTCAAACAGAATGTCTTTGAGTTCAATAAGATCGATCTGTCTATTAAGTTCCCTTTTCATGGAAGTAGGTTCGATCAGATATTCGCCATTGAATTCACTCTGATTGACATTGATGCCGATCCCGATGATCAGACATTCGATCTTCTCCCTGCTTATTGCTTCTAGCAGGATCCCACAGATCTTCTTGCCTTTGACATAGACATCATTGGGCCACTTGATACTGAGATCTTGAAGGCCATATTTTTCCAGTGTCTTCAGGACAAGATAGGCTGATTCCACCGAGAGCTGTCTGAATTTCTCGATCAGATTTTTATCTTTGATAAGCAGAGAAAACATCAGGTTTTCTCCCTTGTTGGAGAGCCATTTTCGACCGCTTCGGCCTTTGCCGGCAGTCTGCAGATCGGCTCTTACAAAAGTGAAATCTTCAAGTTCTTCATAGTGATCCTTGAGATAGGTGTTTGTTGAATCGATGGATTCAAAAAACAGTTCCTTCATTATTCCAGTACGATCAGGACATCCTTGTTGCGGACATCATCGCCTTTGGAAACAACGATCTGTTTGACCTTGCCGGAAAAAGCGGACTGGATCTCGTTTTCGAGTTTCATGGCTTCAATAACAGCCACAGTTTCGCCTTTCTTGACGCTGTCACCAACTTTGACCTTTATTTCCAGGATCTTGCCGGCGATCGGAGCCAGGATCTGGTTGGAACCTTCACTCACTTCTTCCTTCTTTGTTTCTTTTTTGACTTCTGTCTTGACAGTTTCAATCGAACTGTCAACTTCATCTACTGCTTCAAGTTCTACTTCGTAGACCTTGCCATTGACTTTTACTTTATATACTTTCATTATGAGATCCTCCTCACGCCTATGATCTGTACATTCTTGTGATACTGCTGACGGCAATCGATAGCTGCCACCAGACACGCCACTGTTGCGTCTTCATCTTCAGGGTCAAGTCTTTCAACTTCAACTCTTTCAGTTTCTTTGATAGTTTCTGTTTCAGCTGCTCCCTTTTTCTTTTTTGGAAGCTTCAGGATCAGATACAGGATGACACTGTAGACAGCGATCGCAATCAAGCCTGAATATTTCATCTATATGTCCTCCTATATGAACATTTCAAATTCTTCTGTTTCGCTGTCACTGTATTTCTTCTTCAGGAATTCAGCAGCGACATTTTCAAACAGTGCCAGTGACAGTACATCTTCATCGCATCTGGCAATGCCTTTATATTTCTTCTTGAGTTTTTCAAATTCCGGTTCAAGCAGATCAGCCGGACGGCATCTGATGACCTTCTGATCACCGATGATCTTCTTTCTGATCTTCGGATCGACCTTGGAAGGAGCCTTGCCATACTTGCCCTGCAGGTAGTCCTTGACTTCCTTGATGCAGATCTTGTATCTTTCACCATTCAGGATATTGAGTACGGATTGGGTTCCGACCATCTGGGACATCGGGGTGACAAGTGGTGGATAACCGAGGTCCTTTCTGACCTTCGGGATCTCCCTAAGAACTTCTTCATACTTGTCCATGGCACCCTGATCACTAAGCTGTTTGATCATGTTTGACAGCATGCCACCAGGTACCTGATAGGTCAACAGATTCGGATTGACCTGCAAAGACTTGGTGTTGAGCAAGCCGTTGACGACATACTTATCGACGATCTCCGTAACGATAGGTTCTGCTTCGTGCAGGACATCCATATTGAGTTTTGGATCGTATTTGGTTCCTTTTAATGAAATGGCCAGAGCCTGTGTTGAAGGCTGAGCTGTACCGTTTGAAAGTGGTGACAGGCTCGTATCGACGATATCCACACCGGCTTCAATGGCTGCCTTATAGGCCATTTCACATACCCCGGCCGTAGCATGGGAGTGAAGTTCCAGAGGCAGCTTGCTTTCCTTCTTGATGGCCTTGACCAGTTTCTTGGCATCTTCCGGTAAAAGCACGCCGGCCATATCCTTGATGCAGATGGAATCGGCACCAAGCGCTTCAACTTCCTTGGCCAGTTCCACATAATAATCGATCGTGTGGACCGGTGAAGTCGTATAGGACAAGGCGATCTGACATTCACTGCCGTATTTCTTGGTGGAAGCCACCGCCTGTTTGAGGTTTCTTAAATCATTCAAAGCATCGAAGACTCTGATGATATCGATGCCGTTTTCAATCGACTTCTTGCAGAACATGTCAACGACATCATCGGAATAGTGACGATAGCCCAGGATGTTCTGTCCCCTGAACAGCATCTGCAGTTTGGTCTTCTTGACGACTTTTCTTACTTCTCTTAGTCTCTCCCAGGGATCCTCATTTAGGAAACGCAGGCAGGCATCAAAAGTTGCCCCACCCCATACCTCTAAAGCACGGTAGCCGGCGTTGTCATAGATCCTGGCGAGTTTTACTACTTCCTCCGTTGTCATTCTGGTCGCAAACAGCGACTGATGACCGTCACGGAGCGAAGTCTCAACAATCTTTACCATTTTATCTCCTACAGTTTAGGTCCAGCTTCAACTAAAGCCTTTCCTTCAGCGTTTGTTTCATATTTCTTGAAGTTCTTGATGAACCTTGAGGCAAGATCCTTGGCCTTTTCTTCCCACTGATTCCTATCAGCATATGTGTCTCTAGGATCGAGGATATTGCTGTCGACACCTTCAAGAGCAGTCGGTACTTCAAGATCAAAGTATGGGATCTTCTTGGTCTCAGACTTATTGATCGCACCATTCAAGATCGCATCGATGATACCACGGGTATCCTTGATGGAGATTCTCTTTCCTGTGCCATTCCAGCCGGTATTGACAAGGTATGCCTTGGCTCCTGATTTTTCCATCTTCTTTACCAGTTCTGTTGCATACTTGGTCGGATGCAGTTCCAGGAACGCCTGACCAAAGCAGGCTGAGAATGTCGGTGTAGGTTCAGTGATCCCTCTTTCGGTTCCGGCCAGTTTAGCCGTAAAGCCAGAAAGGAAGTAATACTTGGTCTGTTCCGGTGTAAGGATCGAAACAGGAGGAAGCACACCAAAGGCATCAGCTGATAAGAAGATGACGTTGTTGGCAGCCGGTGCACTAGAGATCGGTTTTACGATATTGTTTATATGATCGATCGGATAAGATACACGGGTATTTTCCGTGACGGACTTGTCATGGAAATCGATCTTACCGTTTTCATCAACAGTAACGTTTTCTAACAGTGCATCTCTTCTGATCGCGTTGTAGATATCAGGTTCAGATTCCTTGTCAAGATCGATGACCTTGGCATAGCAGCCGCCTTCAAGGTTGAAGACACCATTGTCATCCCAACCGTGTTCATCATCACCAACCAGAAGTCTCTTAGGATCGGTAGAAAGCGTAGTCTTTCCTGTTCCTGATAAACCAAAGAAGATGGCGGTATTCTTGCCTTCCATATCGGTATTGGCAGAGCAGTGCATTGAAGCAATGCCCTTTAAAGGCAGATAGTAGTTCATCATTGAGAACATACCCTTCTTCATTTCACCGCCATACCAGGTATTGATGATGACCTGTTCCCTGGAAGTGATGTTGAAAGCGATGCAGGTCTCGGAGTTAAGACCTAATTCCCTGTAGTCATCAACTTTAGCCTTGGAAGCGCAATAGACCTTGAAGTCAGGCTTGAAAGTCTTGAGTTCTTCTTCCGTCGGCTTGATGAACATGTTTCTGACAAAGTGAGCCTGCCAGGCGACTTCCATGATGAAACGGACAGCCATTCTGGTATCCTTGTTGGCACCGCAATAGGCATCGACCACAAACAGACGCTTGTTGCATAACTCATCCTTGGCGATCCTCTTGACTTTTTCCCAGGCCTCCATGGACATCGGGTGATTATCGTTAGGATATTCCGGTGTAGTCCACCAGACAGTATCCTTGGAGTTTTCATCGACGACCAGATACTTATCCTTAGGAGAACGTCCTGTATAGATACCTGTCATGACATTGACGGCATCAAGCTCAGTCAGCTGTCCTTTTTCATAGCCTTCCAGTTCAGGCTTCATCTCTTCTTCAAATAAGAGTTCATAGCTTGGATTGTATACTATCTGCTTTGTACCAGTTATTCCATATTCTTCCAAATTGATATTTTCCATATCATAATCCTTCTTTCTATTCAAAAAACCGAATTCTAATCAATTGTATCACTATTTCTTCACCCATCCTATTAAAATAAACAGCTTTTTTCTTCCAAAAATGTCGCATCTTTCAATAAATGAAAAATTATTACAAAAAAAAAGATGACCATATTCAGCCATCTTGTGAAGATATGTCTGTTATTAACTTTTTTTAGAGATCAACTGCCGTATAGATCTCGATCGAAAAATCGGGATACATCTCCTGTATCTGTTTCAGAAATTCGGCCTTTTTTTCTTCCTTATCTTTGACGGCATAATCCATCACAATATAGAAGGAGATCAGTTTCTTCCGGAAATCGATCGAGAAGGAATTGATGCGTTCGATCCCTTCAAAATGGATGACCTTGTCTATGATCTGATCGTAGATCTGGTCCGCCTGTTTGTTGTCGTAGTCGGAGGCATTGATACCGACACTGGTAAGTTTCAAGCCAAGTTCTTCCGCCTTGCCGATGATACGGCGGGAAAGTTCAGTTATCCTGATCGCTCTCATTTTCGGATCGACTTCGATATCGACGGAACCGACATAGACGTTTTCCCCATAGTTGTGAATTACCAGGTTGGCCACATTGAGTACTTCCTTTTCGGCAATGATCATATTGGTGATCTGCTTCTTGAACTCCGAATCGACTCTGGTACCCAGGATCTTGTTCATGCATTCCCTGAGCATCTTGATACCGGTCAGGATGATCAGCAGGGCGATCACGATACACAGATAGTGTTCGATATCGGCACCGGTCGTCTTGTAGATGAACATGGCCAAAAGGATGGCAATGGAGACAAAGGAGTCACAGATACTGTCGGTACCCGACATCACCATGGCGATGGATTTCAACTCCTTTCCTTTCTTTCTCAAGAAAAAGCCATAAACGGATTTGAGCAGAAAAGAAGCCAAAGCTACGATGACGATCGCCATATTGTATTCAGGTGCTTCGTGAGGATGGCGGATCGCGTTGATCGCATCAAAGATGGAGCGGAAGCCCACATACATGACCAGGATCGTTGTCGCCAGAGAGAAAAGATATTCCAGCCTTCCATAGCCCATCGGCAGATTCTTGCTGCCGCCTCTTTTATTAAGCGCTGATGATACGATCGCCAGAACATAGGACATGACATCCGAAAAACCGTTGATGCCATCCAGGATCATCGCATGGGCAAAAGACAGCGTACCGATAATTATCTTGAATACAGAAAGCACCGTATTTGTTACGATGCCTATGACGTTATATCTGATGATCAGATCGTTTCTTGAAAGATTTGTATTTTCCACTGACATTAATATTCCTAAATATTCATACTATCGATATTGATGAGACTCTTGTTTCTTACAACATGCATCATGACGACATATTCGGTCATCGTGTTGTTCTCGACCTTGTCGGCATGTACGAGAATATCGATATCATCACCATCCGGAGACTTTACACTGATGCTCTTGTAGCTGTCGACGATCTCGCTTAAAAAGCGTTCGGTATATTCGGTGTGACTTATCCTGCTGTCATAACCCCTTACAAGTTTACAGAACTCTCCGTTATTAAGAGCTTCCTCAAACTGTCTGGAATCGAGTTCCATCTTTTCCTTCATAAAGCTGTCATAGATGACGACTTCATATTTAAGAACACCGTTGACACGATGGGCCATCATGATCGTATCGTTAAGGTAGATGGAAAGTAAGTCCATCTGATTGCGCAGTTTCATGGAATCATTGATATCAATCGCAACGACCTGATAGCACAGTGTTCCATACATGTTGGAGATCATGTTCTGTTCCGCAACATAGATGTAATCATTGTCCTTATTCTTAAGACGGTATGGCGAAATATCAGCGGTCTTTCCACCTCTGGAATCACGACATTCATCAAGCACTCGCTGGCGGTCATCAGGATGGATCATATTGATGAGCCTGTTGTCAAAAAGCTCGACGATCTCGGACTGATTGTAGCCGGTGAGTTTTTCAAAGTTCGGTGAGACAAACAGCAGTTCAAATCCATCATCATAACTGCAGCGGAAATAACCGCCAGGGAAACTGCTGGAGTCGAAATCGAGCTGTGAGATATCATGAGCAGAGACATAGAATACCGTTCCGTCGCTTCTTTCTTCAAACAGATAGACCTGCAGCGACATCATGACAGTCTCACCATTCGGTCTGAAGGCTCTTACTACGCCTTTAGAACCCAGGACATGATGGATCTTGGCGTATTTGAGCATCTCAAAAAGCTTGTCGACATCATGAGGATGAATGAACTCCTGAATACTGTTGATGCGCTGAGAGAAATCCTTGGAATCGATGCCGACCAGTTCAAAGAACTGCTGGTTGTATCTGATGATATCGATATTTTCATCTTTCCACAGATAGAAAGCGACCGGACCGATGATGTTGTTGAGCATCGCATCGGAATAGATGTTTTCATCAAGAAATTCTCTGATATGTAACTGCTGGTTGGCCTTCATGATAAAACCATTGAGATCGATTTTCTCCGGATCAGAGATCAGTTTCTTGAATTCATCGATCGACATCGGTCTGTAGAAGTAGAAGCCCTGCATGTACTGGCAACCAAGATCGGAAAGATACTCTGCCTGCAATGGCTGTTCGACGCCTTCGACGATGATCGGAATGCTGAGCGTCTTGGTCATATTGACGACTGATTCGATGATGTTTATGCCCTTCTGGATATTATCTTCAGAGATATTGAGGAACTGTGCATCAAGTTTTATTACGTCTACTGTCATGTTCTTCAACATGTTCAAGGATGAATAGCCGGAACCGAAGTCATCCATCAGTACCACAAAACCGCTCTCTCTGATCTTTCTGATCGTCTCCGAGATATAGGTCGAGTTCTCTGCATAGGCTGACTCGGTGATCTCTACGTGCAGATACTTTGGACTCAGATCAAATTCCTTCAGAAGATTGTTTAGATATGAAAGAACATCGATCGTCAGGATATCGATACGGGAGACATTGACCGAAACAGGCACCGGTGTGATGCCGTCGTCGATCATCTGTCTTATATTGGAACACACACTGTGCCACAGGCTCTTGTCGAGCTTGGTGATCAGGTTGTATTTTTCCAGGATCGGTACAAAATAGGCCGGTGAAACAAATTCACCTTTTCTCTTCCAGCGGGCCAGAGCTTCGCCACCGACGATCTTCCTGTCCGGAAGCCTGATCTGCGGCTGAATGAAGAATTCGATCTGACCGGCATCAAGAGCCTGTTCAAAATCATAGATCAGCTGATACTCTTCCTGATTCTTCTCATGGATCCTGTAGTCGTATTCCCTTATATAATCATCTTCGCTGTAATCAATGACTTCACAGATCAGAGCTGCCCTGTTGTAGTATTCTCTGATATCGCCGCATGTGCCGTCATAGATCGCAACACCAAAGACCGGAATGAAAGTCTCGACCGAACTGATCGTCTCGACCAGATTCTTGACTGCTGCATAGAGCTCTTTGATCTTTTCCTTGTCATAAGGAACGATCAGACAGAACTCATTCTGGCCCATGAAACCGGCCATACCGTTATTATCGATCGCATACTGCTTGAGCAGTTCAGCTTCCATCGTCAGCAGATAGTTTCCGCGATCAACACCATACCAGTCGGAGAAAAGAGAGTGCTTTCTGATCATGATATCAATGACGCACCATTTCTCATCTAGTTCCTTGAACTTCTTTCTGACTTCCTTGAAGAAACTCAGGCCTTCATAAAGACCGGTTATCTCACTGCGCTCGTGTTTCTGTTTATCGGCTCTTTCCTGTCTTGTCGCATTGTCATAGACATAGATATAAAGCAAAGAATCATCACTGCCCAGCAGCTCGCCGGAGATGATCAGTTGCTTGGTCTCAATAAAGGAACCGTCGATGCCTTTGACCCGATAAAACCCCTTGAGCATGCCTTTAGGGCTGGCATTCTTAAGTCTTTCTTTGATCGTTGAAAGATCAAAGTCCCTCAGATATCTTTCCGCATCCTCCGGATGAAGATAACCGCCTTGCGCAAAACTCTTCAGATTGGAAAAATCGCCCTGATAGAGATTTGAATAATACTTATTCGAGGTGTGATGGATATAATGATATTTTTCGTTTTTCAGATCGATGCAGATGAGCTCATCAAAATCCGTCTTATCGAGTATGCGATAAAAATCGAAGTTGTCTTCGCTGGTATTGTAATCATCAAGAAATTTCAGCAGGTCAAGCTTATTCATAGGCTCTCCTTCATACTATAAGATCGATTTAATCTTCTTCAGATTGCAGTACACTATCCACAAAAACACTGATTAAGTTTTGATGATCAGTGCAGAAAACGTTTTATTGCTTTTATGTTACCCAAAACAGAAAATGCTTTCTATACTTTTATTCTACCAAAAAAAGTCAATAATAAATACCTTGAAGGCTTGCACAGTATAGTAAGATAAAGATAATGAAAACAACATACAATATCGTACAAAGGGATATCTATCGCAATAATCGGAAGATCTATGGTGAACTCTATGTTCCGGATTCTGATAGGTTTGCTCTGGCCATCTTCTGTCATGGCCTGGGCGGTGTTCATGAAGGATCAAGGGACTTTGCGGAAGTTCTGGCCTCCAACAACATCGCGACCTATATCTTTGATTTCATGGGCGGAAGCTATGAAAGCAAGTCCGATGGCCAGACCACAGAAATGTCCGTACTTACGGAAGCATCAGACCTCGAAGCCGTGATCGATGAGCTCGCAAAAGATACACGGATAAACAAGGTATTCCTGGCCGGCAAGAGCCAGGGTGCTTTCGTCTCAGCGATCGTCGCCTCCAGAAGGCCTGAGCAGATCGCAGGACTTATCGGCCTTTATCCCGGCTATATACTCTCCGAAGCAGTTGAAGAAGAGATGAAGAAGTTTGATGAAATACCTCAAACTTATGAACTGCTATGGCTGAAAGTCGGAAGCATTTATATAAAGGATCTCTTGAAGACCCCGATCTATGACATGATGAAAGACTATGATGGCGATGTTCTGCTGATACATGGTGACAAGGATGAGATCGTGACTCTAGAAAGTGTTGAAAAAGCAAGCAGGAACTTTCCTCACAGCAAACTTGTCGTGCTAAAAGACGCCAAACATGGCTTCCATGGTCCGGAAAGAGGCGCAGTGATCGAGATGGTCCTTGAATTCATAGAGGAACATCCGTGATCCAATTTATGTAAAACTTTTCATAAATTATGTAAAAAACTGTCATTTTTATATATTTATTGCTTAAAAAACATTGTTTTTTATGAAAAACCGTGTTTTAATTTAAGCATCACAAAGAAAAGGAGTAGTAGTCTTTACGGTCTTCTTAGAGAGCTGTCGGCTGGTGAAAGTACAGCAGGATACGATCGATGAACGTGCCTTGGAGTCTGGCTGAACAAAACAGCCACGCCTGTCCCGTTAAGACTGTAGAGTGTCCGATCGTAACTGATCGGGAATTAAGGTGGTACCGCGGAATTGATCGTCCTTGTATTTATACAAGGACGTTTTTATTTAAGAAAGGAAGAAAAAACATGAAGAAATTATTAGTATTACTTATCAGTGCTGTTATGTTGTTTGGTTTATGCGGCTGTTCCGGAAAGAAGGATGAAGGACCAGGCAAAACCGAACTGGAACTGGTCACGACTCTTGACCAGGCTATCCTGGCTTTATCTACAGGCAAAGCTGATGCGATCGCTTTAGATGGCACGACTGCCGAAAACTACGTTGCGCAGTCAAATGGTCAGTTCGCGATGAGCGGAATCAACTTTGACTTAAGCATCTATGGCGATTTTGAAGGTAACGTTGCAGCTGCCAAGAAGGGTGAAACATCTCTGATGGATGCGGTAAATGCCTGCATCAATACCGCCATGAACAATGGTTATTACAGACTCTGGACAGCTATCGCCAAGATCCAGTCCGGAACTGAAGATGAAGACGCTTTGAATATCGTTGGTGATACCCCGATCTACAACAATGCGATCGTCGATGATACTTATCTGTATCTGCTTGATACCGCCAATCTTGAAAAGCCTGAGCTTGATTTAAGCAATGCAAGCGGTGTTCTGGCAAACGTCTTAAGCAAAGGTGAACTTTCTATCGCTACTTCACCAGACTACCCTGCTGCTGAATTCATCACAGAAGATGGTGCTGTATATGGCAGTGAGATGATGCTGGCAAAATACGTCGCTGACTGTCTGGGTGTTAAACTAAAGATCGAAACAATGGACTTCAACGCCGTTCTTACAGCTGTTGATACCGGTAAAGTTGATATGGCCTTCTCCGGCTTTGGCTGGAAGGCAGACAGAGCTGAAGCTTTTGAACTCTCAGTTGGCTATATCGGTGATGATAGTGTAACTTACCACACATTGATCGTTCCGGCTGCTGATGCTGATAAATACAAGAGCCTGGCTGACTTTGTAGGCAAGCACATCCTTGCTCAGGCCGGTTCATTACAGCAGATGTATGTTGAAGACCAGATCGTTGCTCTGGAAGAAAACTAAGAGAAAATCATGGGACCAAGTATAACGGATGTATTCAAGGAATACTGGCCGATCTTTCTTAAAGGTACCATCGGTACTTTGAGATATGCCTTTATTGCCGTAGCAGGTGGTTCGATATTAGGTGCGTTTGTAGCTTTTGCGCACCTTTCTAAAAATAAGATCATCTCGGCAATTAGTTCAGGCTACGCCAATATCCTCAGAGGAACACCACTGCTGGTACAGATGTATATCGCTTACTTCTTCTTGCCACTGGTCGTTCCGTTTCTCAATAATGTCGACAAGGAAGTCTATGTTCTGATAGCTTTGACACTGAACTCATCAGCCTATGTTTCCGAAATAATCAGAGGCGGTATAAAATCGGTCGATATCGGTCAGAGTGAAGCGGCCAGATCATTAGGCATGTCTGCTTCCCACACCATGACCAAGATCATCCTGCCGCAGGCCATCAAGAATATCCTGCCGGCTTTAGCCAATGAGTATATCGCCATGATCAAGGAAACATCTTTAGCCGGTACCTTCATGCTTTATGAACTGATGTATACCAGAACGATCCTGGCCAACAAGTATCTTTCATGGCAGCCATTATTCATCATTGCTGCCATCTATCTGATTTTGACTGTGATCCTTACATCATTAGTCAAACTGCTGGAAAGGAGGTTGAGCGTAAGTGACTGATAAACTATCTCCATTAATTGAAACGATCGATCTCAAAAAGAATTTCAATGATCTGCAGGTCCTTAAAGGAATAAACGAAAAGATCTATAAAGGTGAAGTTGTCTGCATCATCGGCCCATCAGGCGGTGGCAAATCAACATTCCTCAGATGTCTCAATATGTTAGAAGAACCGACATCCGGCGAAGTCTATTTCGAAGGAGAAAAGCTCGATCCAAAGAGCACCAATATCGATATACACCGTCAGAAGATCGGCATGGTCTTCCAGCAGTTCAATGTTTTCCCACATTTAACCGTTATGGAAAACATCACTCTGGCACCAACCCTGGAAAAGAAGGTGCCGTTAGAAGATGCCAGGAAGAAAGCCATGGAACTGCTTAAACAGGTCGGACTTGAAGACAAGGCCAACGAATATCCGCGCAAGCTCTCCGGTGGTCAGAAACAGCGTCTGGCGATCATCAGAGCCATGGCCATGGAGCCTGATGTCATGCTGTTTGACGAACCTACATCAGCTCTGGACCCGGAAATGGTCAAGGGTGTACTGGAAGTCATCAGAAAGCTTACCGACTCAGGAATGACCTGTGTCATCGTCACACATGAAATGGGCTTCGCGAGAGAAGTTGCGGATAGAGTCCTGTTCATTGATGAAGGTATCGTCATGGAAGAAGGAACACCAAAGGAACTCTTTGAAAACCCAAAGAATGAAAGAACCAAGGAATTCCTCTCACAGGTATTATAGGAGTCACGATGAAAACTGCATTTACCTATGATCACTATTACAGATATGAAGAACTGAAAAACGTTCTGGAAACTCTAAACAAGAAAAATCCTGATCTGATGCAGCTTGATGTAAACTGTGTCACCAAGGAAAACAGAAATCAGTATGTTGCGACCTTAAGCAACACCAGGACCGGTGATCCGTTAAAGAAACCGGCCCTGTATATCGATGGCAATATCCATGCCGGCGAAGTAACATCTTCAATGTGTGCAATGCATACGATCGATTATCTTCTGAGCAATTATGATACAGATGAAGATATCAGAAAACTGCTCGATGACTATACGGTCTACGTCATTCCTAGAGTCAGCCCGGATGGCGCCGAAACTTATCTGAGTACACCTTACACTTTAAGAAGTGTCAATCGTGAATATATAAAGAAAGAAGGCGGCATAAAGGAACAGGATCTTGATGATGACGGTGTCATCAGAATGATGAGGATCAAGACACCATACGGTGCCTGGAAGAAAGATCCCAAAGATCCGGAACTCATGATCCTCAGAGATCCATCAGATAACTGCGGAGATTTCTATGACATCTATCCGGAAGGTCTTCTGGAAAAATATGATGGCGACGAAAACCTGAAAACAAAGGAGACGGAGTGGGGTCTCGACTTCAACCGCAACTTCCCTTACGGCTGGTTCCCTGAAGGAAGACAGAGCGGTGCAGGCGATTATCCGCTGAGCAATATTGAGACCAAAGCCATCGTCGACTTTGTCCTTGCTCATCCCAATATTGCGGGTGCTGCAATCGGCCATACCAGCGGCGGCATGATCCTTTGTCCACCGGGAACCAAACCTTCAAGCAAGGCTCCCCAATATGACAACAAGATCATCAAAGCCATTGCCAGGATGGGCGAAGAAGAACTCGGTTATAAAGCCTTAAGCATCTTCGATACCTTCTTGAGTTCCCAAGAATTCTATGATTCGGGTGCACTCGATGACTGGATGTATGAGACTCAGGGTATTCCTGCCTATACAATGGAATTCTGGGATGTCTCATCCAAAGCCGGTATGCCTTATGACTGGGAAAACAAGAAAAACGAGGATGAAGAAAAGGAACTCAAGAGATTCGCGGCGATCCTGAAATGGACAAAAGAAAATGCCCCTCAGTATTACAGCAGTTTCAAGGAGTACGATCATCCGACTTTCGGTAAAGTAGAGATCGGCGGCTTCAACTACAAGTTCACTCATCAGAATCCACCAGAGAATCTGCTCATAAACGAACTTGAAGCTGATACCAGATTCAATATCCGTTTCCTTAAAACTCTGCCTAGACTGGTGATCGAAGATGTTAAGAAAGAAAAACTTTCCGAAAACATCTACAAGATCTCTGCCACGATCGGCAATCTCGGTTATCTCTCAACCGTTCTTACGGAAGCTGCCATCAACATCAAGGCAGCAAAACCGGTAACTGTAAATATTGACGGCTGTGAGATCATTAGCGGTCTAAAAGAAACAAAGATCGATGAACTATCCGGATATTCAAAGACTCTGACCGGTGTATACTTCTATGGCAATATCTCCACAGAGGAAAATGCCAAAGCCAGAAAGAAACTGACCTGGGTAGTAAGAGCTGATAATGATTCCCGAATATCGATCACAGCTTCTCATGATAAAGCCGGAAAAGTTAAGACAGAAATCACACTCTAAAACGACTTGAAAAAGTCGTTTTTGAATAAACTGATAATTAAGCGCAAGTTTACATTCTATTCTGATATATAGGAATGGAATTCTTATATTTGCCTGTAATATGTTTTAGAATTGTGAACCTCCCATAAGCTAAAGACTTATGGGCTTCTTAAGAAGTCTGATATTTAAGCTTTGTTCACCTGAATTATGCAATACAGTATGTTTCTGAATACTTGGTCTATGTATGTGTGTGTATTCCTGTTCCTGTATGCAGTATTTGTATTCAGGCTATCCTTATTCTTAACGGGCTGTCCACATGCCCTCTAGCGTATAGAGCTGTTAAGCTCACAACGTTACTTTTCTTTAGGATATTTA
The DNA here is from genome assembly GCA_017404785.1 of Erysipelotrichaceae bacterium. GTDB lineage: Bacteria > Bacillota_I > Bacilli_A > Erysipelotrichales > Erysipelotrichaceae > Colivicinus. The sequence continues at coordinate 27,927 of JAFRBQ010000008.1, read as the reverse complement.
ATGCACCGTTGACATCCGCATTGAGATACATTCCTTTTGAGGTCTGATAGAGACCTCTTTTTATTCTTGTACCTGAGAACACATAATTCTTTGTATGATCATCGTTATATGATGGCATATCATCTTTGTCAAAGAAGGATGCTTTGCTTGTATAGGATTCTTCCTGTTTTATAAGACATATGCCATAGTATTGAGATAAGTAAGATAACTTGTCCTTTAATCTTCCATAAGGAATGTTCACAAAGTTCTGGTTGTTTCTATTACCTAAACTACTTTCTTTCTGCAGTGCAGGATCATAGCCGATGACGATATTGCCGATATCATTGTCTAAGCAGTAATTGATAATATGCCGGACACATTTGGAGATATAGTCATTGATCCTATTGTTTCGCTTTCTTTCCAAAGATGACTGTTGTCTTGTCTTAAAGGAAAGATGCTGCTTATCCTTAATAGACTGTAACCTTGAATTATTCTTGTTGTACCACTGATTGATACTTTTAAGCCTTTTACCATCCAATATGAATGATTTTCCTTCATTCGTAACACATGTTGCCAGATTGTTTATTCCCGCATCGATGGATAATGCTTTGTTAAGATCTAACGTTTCTTTGATATGAAAACCTGCTTCATAGGTATACTGTAATTCAAAGAACCTTCCATCGGATTTAGGAATGATGCGGATCTCTTTAACTGTCTTATCAAGGAGTATCGGAGGGATCCTTATCTCGATCTTTCTATGTGTCTTTCTGAATGAATTGCTCATGGGAATGATCAGCCTGTTGCCGTTCAGCCTTACAAATCCGATTACCAATGCAAAGTAACTGTCCTTCTTGAGATATTGGGGGATCTTTACCCTGTCATTGTATTCGCCTTCCTTTTTCAGTTTCAATAACGAAAGAAAGCTTCTGAGAGCTCCGTCAACTTCCTTTAAGATCTGCTGAGCCATATTGGAGTTAAGCATCCTGTAGTTATCAGAATCCTTCAGAAGACGATAGTTCCTCTCATAGTTGAGATACCCTGATTCACTGAAATAATACTGTCTGCAGTTATAGAGTCCTTCATTGTAAAGGTTCTTGGCATATCTGCACAGTTCAAGCAGAGTATCGTATTCATATCTGCCGAGTTTAGGCTGCTGTCTTATCGTAAGATACATATCCTTTATTTCACCTCCTTTCTGTATTGAATATAATTCAAGTTCAATTCAATTATAACATAATACTTGAATTAATTTAATGTTAATAGAGTACTGAAACGAATCTATGCTAATCCAAAAGACAATCCGAAAATATATTGAAAACCAAGGCTGATGGCATTCATCCCATTGACTGAAGATCAATGGGTTTTCTGCCTGGGATTATATAAAATTTTCTTTGCTGGACATACTGATAAGAGAAATACTGTTTCCAGCGTCTTTCAAAGATGTTCCAATTGTATACACTGTTTTCTTATCATAATCTCTATCAATAAAAATGAATCTGTCATGATCTTCATTCTTTTCAATCTTGATTATCCTGATTTTCTTGTTGTATTCTTTTACAAAATCGTTAAAAGCAGTTTTTGGAAGCTGTTTTATATTGTTGGTATATATCGTAATCTCAATATTGGTCTTTGTATTAACCAGGCCTTCAAGTGTCTTTATATCAATATAATAGTCAATTATATCGATAGTGTGCTTTGCCATAGAATATATTTCATTGAAAGCAACACTGGCTTCAAACCAATTGCCTTTCCAGATTATCATGTTCTTCAATTCAACTTTATCATTAAAATCAAGAAGCAATCTTTTATAATCCTCTTTTGTCAGCATTTTGTTTTCAATTTTTATTACTCTATCTTCTAATTTATTTATTCTGCCATGAGCTGAATCAAGAATTCCCGAACCGCTATATTCGAGAAATTGATTATGTTGATTGGTTTCAATCAAATAATCCTTCATCAATTTGAAAAGTCTAATCAGCGCTTTACTTTGTTTAATAGCCAAATCACCACGTAATACAGTCATAAGCATATAGATACCCTGTTCGGTAAAAACATACGGAAGTTTTCTACGTCCTCCCCAACTTGAAGTGTAATTTTTCCACTTCAAGTTTGTAAACTCATCTTTCGTTAACTGAAACATGAATTCATCGCCTTCAAAACGTTCCGAATTATTGTTTATCTGTTTATTAAAACCCCTTGTATCATATCCGTATATTTCAGCCAGATCAGAATCCAGCATAACTTTCTGGCCCCTGATTAAATAAATATGTTTTTTGAACCATTCTTCACTTATCTCCGGAATACTTGCGATATCTTTTTTAGACACTTTTTGATCTCCTTTCCTTTAATAAATCTTTATTACTATCTTCTTTTTAACTTGAAGTCAATTTTTTTGACTTCAAGTTGTTTTTGTATGAAAATGAAACTCAAAATCTTAGACTAGTGTAAATTACTTGTTCAAAAGACAAATCCTTTATCAATACGGCCAATCAATTTAAACATAGAAAGATCAAACATTTCATAAAGAAAAAATCCTTCTAATCATTATGTCCAGAAATACATGAAATTCCTACCAGAATTTTTAAAAAATTTTAAAATTTAAAAAAATTTACTTTAAAACAATAAAAAACCTATCATTCAGATAGGTATGAAGTTCAATTATTTATGATTTGTATTCAATTTTTTATAAATGCAATACCTTCAACAACAGTATCCATGATAGACCGTAATACGACACAACAGCTACCAGGTCATTGATCGTAGTGATGAATGGACCGGATGCAACAGCCGGGTCGATATTGAGACGATCGAAGATGATCGGGACAACTGTGCCTACAAGGCTCGATATCAGCATCGCCGTCAACAGTGCAATGCCTACGCATGCCGATACCGCAAACGAGAAGCCCAGCGGATAGCCTTTCAGGAAGTGCACATACAAACCGATAAACAGGAACGAGATACAGCCTAGTAATAAACCGTTTGAGAAACCGACTTTGACTTCCTTGAAGATCAGTCCAAGTTTTTCCTTGAACGATACCTCTTCATCCATCAGTACTCTGATCGTAACGGCCAATGACTGTGTACCGACATTGCCGGCCATATCCAGGACCAGTGACTGGAAACAGACGATAATGGCTATTTCGGAAATGACACCTTCAAAGATGCCGACGACAGCTGAAACACCAATTCCGAGCACCAAGAGACATGCCAGCCACGGCAGACGTTTCTTCATGCTTTCGATGAGCGGTTCATCGAGATCTTCCTTGGAAGAAAGACCGCCGAGTTTTGCGTAATCATCATCAGCTTCATCTTCGACTGTTTCAATGATATCAGTCGCGGTGATGACACCAAGAAGGTGCTCACCTTCATCAAGTACCGGCAGAGAGTTCTCGGAATAATCCTTGATCTCTTCCAGGGTATCAGCGATCTTTTCATGATCATAAAGGAATGGATAGGAAGTGATAACCAATTCATTGAACTTGTCGGTATCTCTGGCCTTGATCAGATCTCTCAGGTCAACGACACCGCAATAGCGGTTGTTTGAATCTACCACATAAAGAGTATCGATATTGTCGTTGTCTTCGGACTGCTTTATCAGTTCTCGCATCGCCTGCTTGACAGTGTAATATATGCTTAACTTGATGAAGTTGGTCGTCATCAGAGATCCCAGTTCATCATCATCATAAGACTGGATCAGTCTGATCTCTTCCTCAACCGAATCATCCATCTTATCAAGGATCTTGTCTTCCAGAGAATCATCGATCTGTTCAAGGAGGTCTACCGCATCGTCGGTATCCATCTCTTCAACGATCTTGGCGGCATCATCGATATTGATCTCGTTGATATATTGATCGACATCATCCTTAAGATAAGAGAAAACTTCACCGGTTCTTTCCGGACCTATGGCCTTATAGAGCAGTTTTCTTTCTTCAACACTCAGAAAAGACAGGGCATCTGCGATATCGGAATCGTGATAATCTCTTAGAGCCTGTTTAAGTGTATCGTCAAACTCCATCTCCTTGATAAGTCTGACTATCTCGTTGATATTGTTGTTCTGCATACTTTCCAAGTCCATAGTAGCCACCGTTATCGATCTTTAGATCTTACCTTACTTTTCTCATTATAACAAAAAGGGCAGAAGCTTCTGTCCTTTTGCTTGTGTTATTTACTGTTTTTTTATGGCTGTTTGCCGATGTAGGCCAGGATACCGCCATCGACGTAAAGGATGTGTCCGTTTACGAAGTTGGAGGCATCGGAAGCCAGGAAGACAGCCGGACCCATCAGGTCTTCAACAACGCCCCATCTTTCAGCAGGAGTCTTGGAAACGATGAACTGATCGAACGGATGTCTTGAACCATCAGCCTGAGGTTCCCTTAATGGTGCCGTCTGCTTGGTGGCAATATAACCAGGACCGATACCGTTGCACTGAATGTTCGCATGGCCATATTCCGAACAGATGTTTCTCGTCAGCATCTTCAAGCCACCCTTGGCTGCCGCATAGGCCGAAACTGTCTCACGTCCAAGTTCGGACATCATGGAACAGATGTTGATGATCTTGCCATGGCCTTTCTTGATCATTGAAGGAAGAACAGCCTTCGAGCAGATGAATGCTGAATTGAGGTCGGTATCGATGATCTTGCGGAAATCTTCCACAGACATTTCGATCATCGGCACACGTTTGATGATCGCTGCATTGTTGACCAGGATATCGATTACACCGATTTCCTTTTCGATCTTTGCGACCAAATCCTGTACAGCTTTTTCATCAGTTACATCACAGACGAAGCCTATTGCCTCAACACCATTTTCCTTGTATCTGACAACAGCAGCATCATTCTTTTCCTGTGAGCGGCCATTGAAGACGATCTTTGCGCCTGCCTTCGCCAGACCGCAGGCGATCGCAAAGCCAATACCGTCACTGGCCCCGGTAACTAAAGCTACCTTGCCATCGAGACGGAAATCATTCATATCAAACTGTGCCATATTCTACCTCTGTACTCTGCCAGAAGCATCGCCACCAGCCAGAGCCTTGACTTCAGCTTCACTGACGAGGTTGAAGTCTGTAGGGATCGTATGCTTCAAAGCACTTGCCGCAACGGCAAATTCCAATGCCTCACCCTGGTTGTCCATCGTCAGTAAACCATGGATGATACCACCGGAGAATGAGTCACCACCACCGACTCTGTCGATGATCGGGAAAATATCATAGTGCTTTGACTCATAGAATTCCTTGCCGTTATAGATAAGAGCTTTCCAGCCGTTATGAGTTGCACTGTAGGATTCTCTTAAAGTTGAGATGACATATTTGAAACCGAATTCTTCAGCCATCTGTCTGAAGATCTCTTTGTATCCTTCAGCATCAGTCTTTCCTGCTTCAACATTTGATTTAGGTTTGAAGCCCAGACAGAGTTCCGCATCTTCTTCGTTGCCGATGCAGACATCGACATATTTCATCAGAGGTCTCATGATCGAGATGGCCTTTTCAGAAGACCAGAGTTTCTTACGGAAGTTGAGGTCTACGGAAACAGTAGCGCCGGCCTTCTTGGCTGCGATCAGCGCCAGTTCAAGGTTCTTGGCTGACTGATCGGAAATAGCCGGTGTGATGCCTGACCAGTGGAACCAGTCAGCACCTTCGAAGATCTTGTCAAAATCGAAGTCTTCAGGTGTAGCTTCCGCGATCGAAGAGTTGGCTCTGTCATAGATGACCTTGGAAGGTCTCATGCTGGCACCAGTCTCCAGATAATAGATACCCAATCTGTCTCCGCCTCTGGCAACATATTCAGTATGAACGCCATATCTTCTCAAGGCATTGACTGCACACTGTCCAATCTCATGAGCAGGAACCTTGGAAACAAAGTATGCTTCATGTCCATAGTTTGCCAGCGATACGGCAACATTGGCTTCGCCACCTCCATAACATGCATCGAAATTATCGACCTGAACAAAACGTGAATTTCCCGGTGTAGATAATCTGAGCATGATCTCGCCCATCGTTACAACTTTCATTTCATTTTCCCCCTTTGATTATTTAACCAGATGGATAGCGAATCCACCAATCTCATCTGCGAAATAGATTAACTTCAGATTGCCTTTATCATCATAATCAGCTGAAGATTCATCGAATTTATAACCCAATGATTCATAGTAACGCTTTGCTCTGTCGACGTTGTTGGTCTGAACTCCTATATGACCATGAGTGCCCTTCTTCTTGGCTTCTGACATTACTTCTACGAGCTCTGAACCAAACCAGCCTTTGGAAGTCTCTCTGACATTGCCACCAAAGAAAGCTGCAAACTGTTTAGCCAGAGCCAGGCCATTGCCGTTTTCTTCGTTGACACCGATATGCTTGATCCTGATGCCAAGCATCGCATTGACAGCGCCTCTGGTCAATGCTTCGATCCTGTCGAAATCCTTGTTCTTGATGGCTTCCTTGTCGATCATCCAGGTACCGCCGCAGGCCAGGATCACCGGATCGTTGAGGTAGTCGTTGACATTGGATTCCTTGATACCGCCGGTAGGCATGAATTTAAGTTTATTATATGGAGCAGATAAAGCCTTGATCATCTTTAGACCGCCTAATGGCTCAGCCGGGAAGAATTTTACAACTTCAAGACCAAACTGCATAGCGATCTCCAGGTCGGCAGCATTTGCCGTACCAGGAAGGATTGGAATGCCTTTTTCCTGGCAATAAGCGATCGTATCCGGATTGGTGCCAGGTGAAACTATGAATTCAGCACCGGCATCGATTGCGGAATCGACCTGTTCCCTGTTGAGGACTGTACCGGCACCGATGATCATATCCGGGCAGGCCTTTCTCATTTCGATCATTGCATCATGGGCAGCAGCTGTTCTGTATGTTACTTCCGCAACAGGCAGACCGCCCTTGCATAATGCTCTTGCCAGTGGAGCAGCATCTTCTACTGAATCCAGGGCAATTACCGGTACAATACCGATATCATGGATCTTCTTGCAAATATCGTTCATCTTTTCTCCTCCTGCATTAATGAATCAGCATATTCTCAATCTTTTCTTACTGTTTCTATCATACACGTGACTGTATCAGATTCAGCCGCGTCAATATTGTCTGACCAAACAGACAGAAAACTTCATATTCTCTTCGCTGGTGAATTCACACTCATTGAAGATGAAACCATCTATTTAATATTTATCTTTAACCTTAATCGTTAAAACCAAGATATCTTACAGCGTTGTTGTAGGAAATATCTTCAACGATCTCCTTGAGCAGTTTTTCATCATTTGGATATTCACCGTTTTCAACCAGAGTACCGATGAAATCGCAAAGGATCCTTCTGAAGTATTCGTGTCTCGTGTAGGACAGGAAACTTCTTGAATCCGTCAGCATACCGATGAAGTTTGCCAGCATGCCGTCATTGGCCAGAGTTTCCATCTGCTGCTGCATGCCGACCTTGTGATCATTGAACCACCAAGCCGAACCGTGCTGCAGCTTGCCTTTTATCCCTTCACCCTGGAAGCAGTTCATCGTCGTAACGATCGCCGCATTGTCAGCCGGGTTTAGTGAATAGATGACCGTCTTAGGCAGGTTTCCTTCTACATTGAGACAGTTGAGGAAATCGGCCATTTCTGAACTTGGTGCATAGTTGTTTATCGTATCAAAACCGGTATCCGGTCCCAGTTTGTCAAACATGGCCTTGTTGTTGTCTCGCTTGCAGCCATAATGCAGCTGCATGACCCAGTTTTTCTTATGATAGACAGCTGCCAGATGCCTCATGAATGCCGTCTTGAATTTGAGTTCTTCTTCTCTGGAGACCATCTGTCCGGATAATCTTTTGGCGAAGATCCTTTCAATGACTTCATCGACAGCCGGATTGAACATGACATATTCAAGCGCATGATCAGAAGCTTTGCAGCCCATGGACTCAAAGAAATCTATTCTTTCATCGATCACATCACACAGATCCTTGAACGATTTTATCTGTTTGCCAGAAACATCTTCAAGTCTCTTTATATAATCAAGATAATCGAACTTTTCAATGTTGTTGGCCTTATCAGGTCTGAAACATGGAACGATCTTTGTCTTGAGTGTCTTATCCTCTTTGATCAGCTGATGGTAATGAAGACCATCGCATGGATCATCAGTTGTACAGATGATGGTTACATTTGAATCCTCAAGGATCTTTCTGACTGTCAGAGTCTTGAGCACTTCGTTGCATCTGTTGAAGATATCTTCAGCATTGTCTTCGGTAAGCGGTTCATAGATATTGAAGTATCTCTGCAGTTCCAGATGTGACCAGTGATAGAGCGGATTGCCGATCAGGTGAGATAAAGTCTTGGCCCAGGCCTTGAACTTCTCCAGATCGGAAGCATCACCAGTAATGTATTTTTCATCAATGCCGTTGGCTCTCATTTGTCTCCACTTGTAGTGGTCACCGCCAAGCCATACTTCAGTGATCGTCTTGAACTGTTTGTTTTCATAGATCTCAGCCTGCGAAATATGACAGTGGTAGTCGATGATCGGCATCTTGGCTGCATAATCGTGATACAGATGTCTGGCAGTCTCGTTGCTTAATAAAAAGTCTTTACCCATGAATTCTTTCATATGATTCTCCTGTCTTTGTACGGCTTTATTGCCGTCTGTTTTTATGAATTCCAATACTTTCTATTCAGAAAGTTATGATGCATCTTTATATAATGTATGTTCATAAACATCCCGCGGCTTTCAAGCCATATATAATGATCAGTAAACTGAATATCGAAAACAGTGTCGTATAGATGACGATCTCACTGGCCAGATCGGAATCGCCATCAAGTTCACTCGCCATGACTGCACTGGCGACAGCTGTAGATGTCGCAAAGGTCGATACCAGCGAAGCATAATCAGGACCGTCAAAATCCATGAACAGGTAGGCAATGACCAGCACCAGAGCCGGATAAAGCAGATTCTTGATCAGTACGATCTTGGACAGCTTGTCGATGTTGGCGACACTGTGAGAGAAATCAAGACTTGCCCCCACCAGCATCAGTGACAGTGGTGTAGACATCGACGCAAAATAGCCGATGACCTTATAGATCGGATTCAGATGATCTTTGATTAAAAAGGCAGCCGATGGAACGGTACTTCTGAAAAGCAGCACTATGATACCTAAAACAATGGATATGATACACGGATTCTTGGCGATGTTTCTGATCGTCTTGGTGATCAGTTTTTCGCCATCTTTATTATCGTTGAAAACGACCAGGGACACGACTGAAAGCACATTGAAGGCCGGTATGACAAACATCGACAGCAAAGAGATCCTTGAAGCCGTAGCGGAAACAAGTTCACTGTTGGTAAACATCATCGAAGCCAAAGGTATTCCGATATAGGCAAAGTTACTGCGGAAGATGCCCTGAATGATGACGCCTTTCTGCTTTCTGTTGTCGGCCAGCAATCTGGCCGCAAGAACACCGACCCCAAAATCGATAAATATAAAGATCAGGGCAAAAACAATCAGTCTGACAGGCAGATCGGCCAGCGAAGAATCGTAGAGATTCTTGAACAGCGAACTGGAAAGCAGCACATAGAAACAGAGTTTCATGCCGCCACGCACAAAAGCATCGCTGAAGAAGCCGATCTGTTTAAAGATGTAGCCCATAGCCATCAGTATAGCCATGGGCAGTATTATGTTCAGTGAAAAAAGTAAATCACTCATCAGTCATCGCATCAAGCTGTCCTTTAATTTCAAGGTGTATGCCTTGTCATCGGCTGTAACGATACCTTCGTAACCAGCGATCATCCTGTTTGTCGGCACCAGCTTGATAAAATCTTCTCTTCTAAACAATATCTTATCATTATCTTTCACATTTCTATAATTATATTTTTAGGGCATAATAGGTTTATGGATGTATCAGTTGAAACCTATGAACAATATCACTACGCCTTAAGAGCAGGCAAGAAAAATGTCAGAAGAAGAAAGCGCGAAAACAGGAATATCCATCCGGAAGTTCTTGATAACATCGTCAATGTCTATGACTGCTCACAGGAAAGGCTCGGTCAGATCGACGTTCCGGCATCTTTAATCGTGGGAACCAAGACCGCAGCCCGAACCCTGGCTTTTTCATCCGATTTCATGCCGATTTTAAAAGATTCAACTGAATTTGCATCCAAGTGGCGTGAAGTCTGCCGCTACCATCTGTCCGATACCGGCATCACGGAAGCACCTACAGCCTACGAATATCTGGGTAAATTCTACGTCGAAGAAGGAAACAAACGCGTATCGGTCCTGAAATCCTATGGCGCCTATCAGATAACGCTCGATGTCATCAGGCTGCTACCGCCTAGATCGAATAAATCGGCGATCATCAGATACTACGAATTCCTGGATTTCTATAAGCTTTCCAGACTCTATACGGTTCAGTTCTCCAGGAATAATCAGTATCAGAAATTCCAGAAACTGATGGGCTTTGAAGAGGATCACGTCTGGACAAGATTGGAAAGGATCAACCTGGCCGGTTTCTTCGGCCGACTTGAATCCCATCTTCAGAAATACAAGATCACCTATAATCACAGCGACTGCCTGGTCGCTCTGATGGAGATCTTCGGCTATGAGAATCTTGTCAAGATGACCGATAAGGAACTTGACAAGGTGATCTCCATAAACAGATACAGGCTCATCTATGGCCATGGTCTATACAAGATCATCTGCATAGCCGACGAGGAAGATATGGCACTGTATTCGGAACATGCTCAGAAAGAACTAAAGGATATCGATTTCATCATCTCCTGCGGCGACCTTAAAGCGGAGTATCTGGAATTCCTGGTCACGGTGTCCAATAAACCGCTCTATTACGTCAAAGGCAATCACGATGACCGTTATGAAACCAATCCGCCTGAGGGCTGTATTTGTATCGACGATGATATAGTTGAACATCAGGGTCTCAAGATCCTGGGGCTTGGAGGTTCGATCAGATATTCACAGGCCAAGTATCAGTATACGGAACTGCAGATGGAAAGAAGGATCAGAAAACTAAGACGCAAGATAAGACAAGCCGGCAACATCGATATCGTCGTGACTCATGCGCCAATCAAAGGCTATGGCGATCTTGCAGACTATGCCCATCAGGGCTTTGAGTGTTTTGAAAAACTGCTCCTTGATCTGCATCCGCGCTACTGGCTCTTTGGCCATGTGCATCTGTCTTATCAGCACAGACTGCAAAGAGTCATCGAACATAAGGACACAAAGATCATCAACTGTTGTGGCAAATATCGGATCGAATTCTGATATAATTCAGACCTAACAAAAACAAGCGATTAAGCTTGTTTTCTGGTTTTAGTTGTTGTTTTCTTTTTTGCGACTTTCTTTTCCGCCTTAAGTTCCAGCTCGTTCTGTGCTTTTCTTCTTACAACGAACTTGTCAAACTGCAGTTTCAGTAAAGCGGCACACGGTACAGCCAGCAACATGCCCAGCACGCCACCGATCTCGCCACCGGCGATCAGCGCCACGATGACCAGGACCGGATGGATCTCGACATTGTCACTGAGCAGTTTTGGATTGATGATGTTGCCATCGATCGCCATGACAAGGCCCAGTACTGCCGCACCCAGAATCAGATGCATCATTGAACCTTCAGAGATCGCTACAATGGCCAGTGAGGCAAAACCGATGATCGGTCCGACATAAGGGATCAGATTGCCGATACCTGTAAGTAAGCCGATGACCATGGCATATGGAATCCTCAGTATCAGCAGTGCTACCGTGACTAGACAGCCTACCAGGAAAGCATCGATCGACTGACCGCGGATATATCCGGAGAAGACCCGATCGGCATCTTTCATGAATTCAGCCATCTTTTCTCTGGTCTCAGGTTTCGTGAAGACGTTGAGCACATCATTCCAGTATTCGGCGATATGTGAATCCAGAAGGAAATAGATCGCAAAGATATTCGCGAACAGCAGGTTGGACGCAACCGAACTGACATTGTTGAAGATGTTGGAAAGAACTGATCCGAGATTGCCAAGATCGATATTGAATTTGGCCAGCTGTTCTTCTACCGATGACCAGAAATTGGCGAAATCAGCCATTTCCGTTTCGATGAAAGCGGTCAGATCCTTTATCTCGATCTTATCGATACTTCTGGTCACAGTCATGATCAATGCCAGCAGGATCAGAATGATGAAGACCGCGATCAGACCGAAGGTCAATAGAACACTGAGATTTCTGGCCTTCTTTTCATTTTTAACAGAATAGAATACTCTGTTTTCAAAGAATTCTACCAGTGGAGTAAAAAGGTATGCCAGAGCCAGGCCCAGGACCAACGGCCCCAGAATGGCGGTGATCAGTTTCAGGATATTTCTGGTCTCACCCCAGAAATGGAAAATGATCAGACCCATGACAAAGATCACCAGAGTGGTCTTGATTATATATACGGATAATTTTGAATATCTTTCATCATAAAACTGTTTAAAGAATTTCATGCAATACCTCGATAAACAATTATAATTCTATCACTTATGAATCAGATTGTCCTTAATACCTCTTTCCAGATCTTCACAAGGTCATCAAGACTGTACGCGGCATTGGCTGGTGAACTGGACGGAAGATAGATGGCTTTTCTGTCCAGTTTCTTTTCAAGATAGCGGCAGTAGAGTTTTTCTGCTGTCTTGCCATTGACGCAGATCTTTTCGATCCTGCTCTTTTTCAGTATTTTATCTATATCGTTGACTTTGACGTTTCTGATACTTGAATCACTTGATCCCTCGATCTCACAGGATTCGATCACATCCCATAATGCCAGATGATTATTTAAAATGAGTTCTTTCTTGGCAGCTATAGTCTGGGGAACTTCTTCGCCATAGATCGTGGCGATGATCTTCCAGAAGCGGTTCTGCGGGTAACCATAGAAGAACTTTGTCTCTCTGGATTTCACCGAAGGAAAACTGCCCAGGATCAGGATCCTTGAATCTTCATTAAACAATGGCTCGATATTGTGTAAAGGCATATCTATATTATTTAATAATCGTTTCCTTATTTCAAAAAAAGAAGATCTGGTCAATCCAGATCTTCGCCGTTAGAAGCTATTACTTTCTTATACCAGTAGAAGGAGTCCTTCCTAGAACGTTTGTTGCTTCCGCTTCCATCATCATGTTTATCGACATAGATGAAGCCATAGCGCTTTCTCATCTCGCCGGTCGATGCTGCAACAAGATCGATCGGACCCCAGGTCGTATAAGCCAATAGATCAACACCATTGTCGACAGCCTTCTTCATCGAAGCGATGTGCTTGCGGAAGTAATCGATACGATAATCATCATGGATACTGCCGTCTTCTTCGACCTTGTCAAAGGCACCCAGGCCGTTTTCCACGACCATCAGAGGTCTTTCGTAGCGGTTATAGATCATCTCAAGATAATACTGCAGACCATCCGGGTCAAAAGCCCAGCCCCAGTCGGAATAAGTCAGATACTGGTTTCTCGTACCGGTAGACATGTTGCCTTTGGTCACTTCATCAACTTTATGCGTAGTGACGGATTGGGACATGTAGTAGGAGAAGGTATACATATCGACAGTTCCTTCCTTAAGTGATTTGAGATCATCTTCCGTGATATCAAGTTTGACGTTATGTTCGTTCCAGAGTTTCTGTGCATAGGTCGGATAGTAACCGAAACACTGCACATCGCCGCAGTAGAAGATACCCTTTTCCCATTTGTATCTGTTGAACAGGATATCCTTAGGATCATCGGTATGTGGATAATAGGTGATGCCGCAGATCATGCAGCCGATCATGTTGCCTGGATCGATCTCATGGCCGATCTTGACGGCCTTAGCTGAAGCGACGAATTTGTTGTGCAGATGCTGATAGGCATCCTGATAATATGAATCATCCATATCTTCCGGAAGGAAGTTGATCGTATTGTTTATCTCGTTGAAAGTGAGCCAGTATTTAACGAGACCTTTATACTCTTCAAAGCAGGTCCTGGCAAACTTGACAAACAGCGGGATCAGTTCCCTGTTTTTCCAGTCCCCGAGTTTTTCTTCAAGATACAGTGGTGTATCAAAATGCCAGATCGTTACCAATGGCTCGATATTGTATCTCTTCAGTTCCTTGAAGACATTGCGATAGAATTCAACACCTTCCTTGTTCGGCTTCTCTTCAAGTCCTGTAGGATAAAGTCTTGACCAGGAGATGGACATACGGAAGACGCCAAAACCCATTTCTGCAAACAGTTTTATATCTTCCTTATATGTATGGTAGAAGTCGATCGCATCGTGGTTTGGATAATAATATCCATCAAGGCAGGCGTAGTGGCCTCCTTCCGGAAGACGCTGAAGTCTCGTCAGGGTTCCCGGTTTTCCATCCTTATCGATGTAGGTGATGATCCTTGGATGATCAACATCAGCTCCAGTAGTGACATCCGTCAAAGCAGGTCCCCTTCCATCTACATTCCAGGCACCTTCGATCTGATTGGCAGCAGTCGCACCGCCCCAAAGAAAATCTTTTCTGAATGGCATTATTCTTTCTCCTTATACATTCTCTATTATCATTATACATTAAGCCTCAGTTCACATTGATCCAACAGGTTTCTCTTCTCAAAAAAAGATCTATTTCATGAAAATAGATCCTGATAGTTATCTGGTGGAGCGTACGGGATTCGAACCCGTGACCTCATCGCTGCCAGCGATACGCGCTCCCAGCTGCGCTAACGCCCCACTTCCATAACAATAAAATAAAACAAATTCTCTGAAATGTACAGTTTTATTCCTGTTTATCCTTTATTCTGGACAGATAGATACAGTAAAGGATGGAAATGATGATGGTCGCATAAACAAAGATCATATCGGTAGCCCGATTATCTGCACCAAACAAAGACAGAACATCGATCAATGAATGGGCGATGATGCATGGCAGAATACTCTTGCCTTTATAGTAGACCATTGTAAACATGAAGCCCCAGCTGATCGCAAAGATGATCTGAACAAAAGTATCAAAACTTGCCTGTCCGGAAAACAGATTGACGATATGACCGATCCCAAAGGTCAAGGAACATACGATAATCGATGGTAATGGTCCATCATCCTTGAGCATGGCATTGAAAAGAAAACCTCTGAAAAGCATCTCTTCAACAAAGCCGACCAGGGCCATACTCAAACAGGCATAGACCAGATTGATACCGGTATAAGACAAGGATATTCCATCCCAGATATTGAACGTTGCAGCGATCCACATCGGAATAAAATACAGAAACCTCTTTGTGTTGCTTGGCCATCTGTCAAGACCGTATCTGTTTTCAAGATGATACTTTCTAACAAATAGA
Source organism: Erysipelotrichaceae bacterium (assembly GCA_017404785.1). GTDB lineage: Bacteria > Bacillota_I > Bacilli_A > Erysipelotrichales > Erysipelotrichaceae > Colivicinus. Next base: position 12,677 of record JAFRBQ010000008.1, on the reverse strand, counting down.
TAGATCCCTACCGCAAGTGCTGTCATAGCCAACACAAGGATGATACTGTCATCACCATACTCGCCCCTTATCGGAGCTATCAGCAGGCAGTATACCAGTATCCAGGCAACCGCAAACAATACTTCATTTTTCTTAAATAAACTGTACATATACTAATCTCCTAGATCATTGCCCCTGTAAAAACACTTTCAAGGATCTTCTTGCACTGTTGCCTGTCATACGCCATGGCATTATTGGCCAGCAGGCTCGCCAGACCATGCGCTGCAACAAACAGTGACAGAAAGATAGATCTTGCCTTGGCCTTATTTACCTTAAGTTCATCTGAGACGACCTTCATAACTTCGGATAACTGTGGATCACTAAGAAGCGAATTCATATCTTTCCCGGCAAACTTGTCGCTCTGGAAAAGAAAGCGGAAAAGATTTCTTTCATCATGGCCGAATCGCACATAGTTGAGTCCCAGTACCAGTAAAGGATTGTCTTCTTTCCCTTCAGACAGAATGAACTTCGTATGATAGTTATCAGTCAGTTCATATACAGCTTCACGTATCTCATCAATACTTCTGAAACTGTAGAGTACCGGTTGGGTTGAACAGCCAAGTCTTTCCGCAATACTTCTGACACTCAGATGTTCATGACCATATTCTCTGATGATGACAAACGCAGCTTTCAGGATCATCTCTTTAGTGACTTTAACTTTTGGTGGCATTTTATTTTCCTATTTATAACATATGTTATATAACTATGATTATACTTTAATTAAACTTTGTCAATAAGACTCTCAAAACAAAAAGCGACAATAGTCACTTTCTGTTTATTGATATATTTTCTGGTCTGATCTTAGATCCCATAAATCAGATATTTCCCTCATCTTCCATCAGGAATCTGTTTCCTCTTTCGATCATCTTTAACAGGTCAAGATATCCTTCCTTGACCTTGCCTATCACATTGACTTTTTCATCTTGAGGATGATCTTTAACGCATATCTGCAGTTCACCGCAATAACGCTTATACAGACTGTTATCGATCGTTATCGATCCGGCTTTTCTTTCAATATTGTTGCACGGTCCTATATCTGAGCCATTACTGCGGCTGTATTCTCTTGATTCCACGATCCTGATCAGAGAAGAAGGCGAATCAATACGGTTGGTGAACACACTGTTTAACAGATGCCTGTAATCACTGTCTATAGTTACAGGCAGACTTATGACATCCTGTTTTTCAAAAAGTTCTATCCTTCTTAGATCATCTTTATCGGTCCCCGGTTCACTGAGATACGCCTGATCGACACCCAATCTTCTTATCATTTCCACATAACTGATATAGGTATTCTGATAACGCTGTTTTTCTATACTTGGCAGTCCATCAAAAAGAGGCCCTCTTTTGATCATACCCGGTATAAAAGCCATGACTTTAATACCGTTATCTTTCAGAGTGCTGTTAATCTTCTGGAAGTGATCTTCATCAAGTCCCGTCTCTTTTCTGGGATAGAAGTTATGCATGGCTGATACATTTCCATACTTTTTTACTTTGAGTATCTCCTGAACAGGCATCGTTGAAGCATTCAGCACGACATTGTTTTCTCTGGCTATGGAAATCATCTCATCCGGGGAAAAACCATAATCGATCCTGATCGCCCACAGATGGAATTTTCTGACAAGACTTCCGATATCCGTTTTCAGGATGTCCAGAGTACGTTTCGAGATATCTGCAGTTATCTGACAGTTCTTGTCATGAAGCCTGTCGCACAGTTCAAGGATGTCTTCACTGTAGTGTTCATCTGCTTCTTCTTCCATATGCAGCGAAATGAAAACAGATGTACCATCCGGTATCTCATCGAGTATGAAGCTGTTTTCCTTCACCAGACTCAGATAGACTGATCTTCCCAAACTGTTATTCATATTCTTATATTTTCTGTTTACTGTAATTTAATTATATTTTAAAATATCCGTCTCTACCAAAACACATATAAAAACTGCCACCATCAAAGCAGCAGTCTGAATACAGATGGTGGAAGATGCGGGGCTCGAACCCACGACATCACCCCTGTGAAGGGTGCGCTCTCCCAACTGAGCTAATCCTCCCTTTATCTATATTATAGGAACTTATTTTCCAAACAGGATAGCCAGAAACGCGATCAGGAAAATAAATAGGCTTACGATCATCGTCCATCTGCCTATGTTGGACCAGCCTTCTTCATCAAGATTGCTGAAGGCAGCTCTTCCGGTCAGGATACCGATCTCATTTCCTTTATACATATAAAAACCTGTAAGCAGCAGACATATTGCAAATATAAGCATGAAGATTCCAAAATTTCTCATATGTTTTTCCTCAATTAGATTTTAACAGATTTAAAGAACGCATTTCATTTATGATCTATCTTATCAGTTCTCCTTTGAAGTATTTTTCCTGAAATTCTATTGTCTTCAGTATTTCTTCATCAGAATAGTCTTTTCCATCGATCGAGACGATCCATTTGTCCTCATTGTCGTCAGTGCGATGATAGACGGCTATCACTTTTCCTTCAAAGCGATCTACAGGTTCGGCAAGACCAAATACATAGACATCCTGTTCTTCGCCATCTCCGCCCATCATTCCTTCAACATAGCCATAATTTATCGGATAGATCAGTTCAGGATAATCAGGATGTGCCGATCCGATCGGACGATCGATCTTCCCTTTGACATTCAGACCGATCACAAGATTTCTGATCAGCCAGTTGTCCGCTTCTTCTCTGCTTCTTAAAACAATTACTTTCTTGTCAGGATATTTCGCAAACAGCGATAGAAGGACCGGCTTATTATCTGTTTCATATTCCTCGATCTGTTTCATCAATACCGGATCGATATCGTATTCGACCCAGGGGATATCTTTGCGTTTTCTGCCCAGTCTTTCGTTGATCCCTTTCTTGCATACTTCTTCACCATAATCCAGAAAGAATATCGTGTCACAGGCTTGAATGCGTACCTCATAAGTTCTGCTGTAATCGCCATCGATTATCCAGCTGTCTTTATTAATGAGGACATCAAGTTTTTCATCAAACTCATCTCTGCTGATATGCGTTTTATCTTCCTTCCACCAGATATTATCCAGATGATAAAGAGGAAGGTCCACCAGACTGTGAAGTTTCTCAGAGAAAGTACTCTTACCACTTCCTGAACATCCTAAGACAAGTATCTTCTTCATTTCTCTTTCGCCACCTTCATCATATTATGTGTAAGGATGATCAGTATTGTAAATACCAGCAGACCGCCACCAGCTTCAAGCCATGTATTAATTATCACTTCCTCTTTTGCCCCGAATGTTCCCAGCATCGTCCTTTCAAGAGAAAGCATAGAACCTAAAGCCGAGGCCAGAGAAATATTCCTGATCATGATCGCTGTCCTGTCTTTTTTTCTGTAGGAAACAACCGAATTATATATAGCTGCAGAAAGAAGTCCAAAGGTATAGACTGCCTGGGCAATGACCAGGATATCGTTTCTAAGCGGATTTATTTTTTCAGTGATCGTCAGATAGGTCGTTCCACAGATCACCACAGCCAGAAACAGCAGCATATAAGCCAGCAGTTTCATCTTGGAATCTGTATTTCTGTTTCCGGAAAGGATCATCAGTCTTCCCAGACCCAGAGTAAGAAAAAAAGCGGCCAGAGTGATGCACCAGTAGGAACTCTGTTTTATACCCAGATAAAGATGAAAGGCGCCATAGGAAATATTCCAGATCGCACTTATCCAGGTAATGAGCAGAGGATGTTTCTTCAATATCAGCTCGAGTCGCCTTCTCATTATTTATTACTTGTCTTTTTTCCGATCTTTTCAAATAATGGGAAGATCTTTGGATAGACGCCCATGATCGCAAAGATTATGATGGCGTAACGGACAGCTCTTACAAGGAAGGCTGCCAGTAGTTCGCTTTCAAGGAATTCCTTGCTGAAAGGAAGTTTAAGCAGGGTATTGAGACCAAAGTAGATCGCAAAACCACCCAAGGTACGAAGAACCATGGCTATGATACTCTTTGTTTCCTGGTAATTTACATACTTGCGTTCATATGGGATCGCAGCTATCGCACCTATAAGCAGGCCAAGAGAGGTGTAGTATTCCTGAGTCCTGACAAAGAAGATTCCCGGCAAAGCCGACAGAAACAGGATCAGATGGCGGACCCATTCTTTTCTGACATAGCGGTCAAGGAGTTCAAAGATACCGAACGCCATAAAACCCATGATCCATCCTGCCAGAACATCGGTCGGATAATGATTGGCTGTTGCGACGCGGCAGAAGCCGACAAATAATGTCAACAAAGCCGCAGCTATGAAAGCCCATTTCTTCCCAATATTGCTGGCCAGAGTAAAGTATGTTGCAGGAACAGCTCCGCTGTGCATGCTTGGAAAAGAATAACCCTGAGCCACAACATCTGTCGGTGATGCTTCAGGATCTACAGGTGCCAGGGCAACAACTCTGTCCGGATATTCGATATATGGTCTAGGACGTTTCACGACAGCTTTGATCGAAGAAAACCACACATGCAATGATGCGACGATCAGCGCAAGTCTTTGTCCGACTTCTTTTTTGTAACAGAACAGCGTCACAACGATCAGAACCATAAGACCCATCTCACCACCGATAAAAGAAAAGATGTAATTCAGAATTCTGCTTATATCATTCAGATCTTTCTGTATCAGTTCGATGATCCTGATTTCCCATTCCATATCATGTTCTCCTTAAATATATAGTTTCAATTCAATAAAATACGTTCAGATGCAGAAGATGTGACATGTGCTGCATGGCGCTTATGCCTCCGACACTGTTGCCTTTCTGATTGAGAGCCGGGCCATATGTGCCGATACCGTAGAGATTATCGACTGCACCAATGATCCCTCCACCGACTCCACTCTTCGACGGTATCCCAACCAGAACACCATACTCACCTGATTCGTCATACAAACCGCAGGTATACATCAGCGACTTGATCACGCGGATGTAAGCAGGGTGGATGATGTGTTTTCCATTATACGGATTCTGTCCGCCATTGGCCAGGATCAGCCCCATGTTGGCAAGTGATCGGGCATTGACATTGAGTGAGCACATCCTGAAATACATGTCCAGAGTTTTATCGGGATCGCCCTGAAGAACGCCCTTGGATTTTAACAGGTAGGTAATAGCTCTGTTTCGATCACCGGTCTCAGATTCCGATCTGTACACCTTCTCGTTTAGTTCGATATCATTGTCCATGCAGAAGTTCCTGGCAAATTCCAGAAGTTCCTCAAATTCAAACACATTGGAAAGCACGCTCATGACCTGAATCGCTCCAGCATTGATCATTGGATTGAAAGGATGATCATCGACGGTATCAAGCTTGAGGATGGAATTGAAGGAATCGCCGGTTGGTTCCATCCTTACATGTGCGAATGTTTCCTGAAAACCCATAAACTTCAAAGATACTGCCAGATTGATCACTTTGGAGATACTCTGGATCGAAAAACGTTTTTCCACATCGCCAAATTCGATAGCCTCACCATCAAGTGTCTTCACGCAGATCCCGAAATCATTTCCATCAGCCTTGGCCAGTTCCGGAATATAATCCGCGACTTTGCCTTCCCTGGCGGCATCCTTGCCGACAAGGTAGGCTTCTTTGATCACTCTTCTTATTTCTGCAGGATCTTTACGATCGAATTCCGGCTGTTCATAAGTAAAATACATATCGATTGTCAACTTTCCTTTTTATCTTAAAGTTTATCCCACTCTTCATTGATGTATCTTATATAAGCTTTCTTATATGCTTCCTGGTCCTTCACCTCGTTGTAATAACCTGATTCGATATCGGAAATAAATCTCTCTTTAGGCCAGCGAAAATGCTGCTTGGCATATTTAAGGAGTGCTCTTTTATCCATGAGCTGCTTAGGCGTTAGAACTTCCTTGAGATCCGTATATCCTTCTGCCTCACTTAACGAAGTCCTGATATTATTGGCTTCATACATGGCTATACCGGCTTTAGTATCCGGCTTAAGGATCACATGTTTGAAGATGAAGTTTCCAGGCAGAATATCCTGTCCATAAAATCTTATTTCCTTGATCAGTTTATGTGGTTTTAATGTAACTTCTACACCGATCACTTCCGGTATGTCAGTAACTATCGGCAGGCAATCATGACCATAGATCTTCGACATGCCATTTATACGAAAACCGTGTCTTTTCATCATTGCCCCCATCATTCCCGGCATGTATTCGAGGCTTCCCTTGCTGTTGACATAAACGACCGGTACATCAAAGGCATCAACATATAACATGCAGCGTCGATCATTTTCCTGCCGTTCCGTTTCCGGTTTCTTCGGATCGGCCGGTGCACCATGAGGGAAAAGGATCAGTGAGAGCTCTTCATCTTTGACATTGTCATAGAAGTGCTTTCGTCTGGAATCATAACAGATGGCGACTCCCACCTTGCCAAAAGGAGTTTCGATGATGTTTGGGAAATCACCCTGTCTGAATACTGCCGATTCACCTTCCGATTTGGATACTATCCCTAAAACACCATCTTTTGAAGCGATCAGATAACGGTTGTAATAATCGTAGCCCTCTCTATCCAGATATCCGACACCGATATATGTGTCAAAGATCCTGGCCATTTCCACAGCCCACTTTGCTGTATCATGGCCCTTGTCATCCGCATACTTCCAGGCATCCTGAGAAGCCATGTAGCTGCATAAAGCCATCTCCGGCAAAACAACCAGATCCGGATCAGGGAGCTGTTTGATGAGACCCTTAATGTAGGCTTTTCTTTCTTCGACCCCTTTTATATCGTTATCGAGTTCCAATGCAAATATTCTCATTTTTTGACCGTATGATCTCCTGTTATGTATATAAAAGTTCTTTTAATTATCTGTTGTCATTGGCAGAAGCGATCGCCATAAGCTCTACGATCGTCTTATTGTGCGCTAAACGGGCAACCATGATGAACCTGTTTACGGAAAGAAAATAAGTCAGGATCGTCTGTTCATCCTCCTCACTCAATATACTGGCTCTTAGACGCTCAACGATACCAGGGCGCTCCGATAAGACCTTGATAAAGCTGAGCACATCTTCTGTATTGACGATCTCGCTGAATTCTCCGCCACTTACCTGTTCCAGATCTTTTTCATTAATGTTGTTCATTTCTTTACCCTTCTTAAATATCTTTATGTAATTTATTAACTCCTGAAGCATGGAGTTTTCTTCTGTACTATCTCTTGTCGGCTTTCTTCAATGTATCGTATGTTTCTGAAAGCCATTCATTATAGTGATCATAAGGAAGTTCACTCCACCAGTCCAGAAGTTTGTTCAAGGTTTCAATGTCTTCTTCGATACTGGTGCATTTATACTGTTCAGGATCACGATTGACTGTTACGAGATGATTATCATCCTCTTTAAAATCGATCTGATAGATGCAGTATCCTGTCCAGCTGCGGTGGGCAAAAAGAGTTAGCCCTTCCATATACCAGAACCACTTATCCTCCATAGCCTCAGGAATATTGCCACGCCTTAGAGCCTTCATTTCTTCATCACTGAAAGATCGCTTCAGCACAAAAGTCTCATGTTTATCCGGCATGGGTTCACTTTTCCAGTCTTCACGATGTGCGATGTTTTTTCTGCTTCTATTATCTTCTGTCATTTTTTTGATTCAATTCTGTTTTTATCTCTTAAATCTATTATATAAAACATGAATAACAATAAAAGAAAGAACGCTTATTGTAAAAGCGTTCATAAATGTACCATGGTTTTCTTTTGTGTCAGACTTCCAGTATGAGTTGTATTTATTACAATCCCGGTTAGCTCATCAGTTCAGATCTCAAACAGATCTCTTGGGAAGTTGGTCAGAAACTCTGCACCGTTTTCCGTTATCAGGATCATATCTTCGACTCTCATATAGCCTTCATTCGGGAAGAACATCTTCGGTTCACTGCAGAAGACCATGCCTGGCTGTAACACCAGTCCTGTCCCCGGGATCAGGAAAGGTACTTCATGGACTTCTGACCCAATATGGTGACCATTTCCACCGGGTTCATCTCTTCTGAAACGCAGGTAATCATAGTAGCCAAGCTCTTCAGCCTTGTCACAGATCAGATCATAGAGATCGCCGAATCTTGTGACACCGGGTTTTATCTGTGAGAGCATATGGCACTGGGCAGCATGTAATACTCCATAGCCCTTTCTGACAAATTCCGGTGCCTTGCCATAGTAGACTGTGCGACCCCAGTCGGAACAGTAGCCCTGGTCCATATAGCCGATGTCGAAAGCAACCATCGTGCCTGGAACCAGTTTTCTTTCCGGTTCAAACGGTTCGATATTCTCCGCATTCTTTGTATTTCTGGTCTTGAAACCGCAGGTCGGCGCAAAGGAGAGGTCCTGGATGCCATGGGTAAGACCGTAATCGATGATCATTCTTTCACATTCGAACATGGTCATGCCTTCGCGCATATGTCTGACCACATACATGACCGCATCATCGGTAAACTTTCCAAGCTTACGCAGTTTATCGATCTCTGTTTCATCCTTGATCCTTCTGATATCATCAAAGATCGTCTCAACATTTACGGTCTCTATTTCAGGGTCAACTTCCTTCAGTGTCCTTCTGAACCAGTCGTCGCAGTCTTTACCGATGCCGATCTTCCTTCCATCAATGATATGACACAGTTCATCTTCAAACTGGTCCATGTAGCTGACGATGACATCGTTCTTAGTCGTATCGAAATGATCTTTTTTTTGAAGGAATAGTCAATATCGTGGTCTTGCCTTCTTTGTTCATGTAGATCATGGCTTCCGGAATAATGTGTGCTCCGGCAATCGTCGCTTCATGATTGAAAGAGTTTCTCTGCCAGAAATATGATGTACACTCGGCCAGATACTGGAAATTGGCGCCTGTCGCAAACAGGATGCCATCCAGGCCTGTCTTCAGGAATACTTCATAACACTTTTTTCTTCTTTCACTTGTGATCATTTTTCCTCGCTTTATCTTGTCACCTTTTGTTTATCTGCATATGACATTATTATAATTTCTTCACAGGCACAAGTTCTATATATCCTCGTTCTCCAACAGGTTCAAGCTGGATTCTGGGATTAGATTCATCCCATTGATAGCCAATAAACTCCGGATCATATTTTTTCTCGGCATCCCATATCTCGCTTATTGCTTCGCCATAATAATCTTCTTCAAAAGGTTCTCCTCTGAAAAGAAGATATGTAGAAGCTGGCAATTCAATAATTTCAAACCCTTCAGGAACTATGCCGGAATAATCAGGACTCACTTCCACTCCCTGAACATATTCGTTCTCTTTCGGCTTTCTTAAATGCTTTGGAAGCCACAGGCATACCGGTTCTCCACTGATCGATTTTATGCTTTTCAATAGTCCCCAGACATCACATCCTACTTCTTCACAATACGTCCAGTAATCGGTGGCCTTTATTCCGCGTTTGATGATTACTTTTCTATCAGGCTTTTCGATCACCTGGATAAAGATATTCCTTGTTTCGTTCATAACGATTGTTTTCCTTTCTTTGTTTCTCAGAAGATAAGGAGTGAAAAGCCAGATCGGTACAGGACTGTTTGAATACTCCTTGGGATTACAGCCAAACTCACGTCTGAACGCCCTCTGATATCCATCCACACTTCCAAAGCCCATTTCCATCGCCACATCCAGAATCTGACAGTGTTCATCCCGCAGCTTAAGTGCAGACTTCGACAGTTTAAGACGTCTTATATAAACTGCCGGCGTCATACCCAGATGCTTTATAAAGATTTTCCTTGCGTATGGCGCTGAATATGATGCTGCTGCAGCGATAGTATCAATTGAAATATCCTCTTGGATATGATCCTTGATATATTCCTGCATAACTCGTACAGCTTGAATCTGATCATCCATCGGCTTGACTCCTTGTGAATGAATAATATTCTAGATACTTACAATAATTCTCGACTATTTTTACCATCATCAGAACGAACATAATAAGAGTTCCTACCTGATCCTTTCCTGATGATATAACCTTCTGCAGTAAGTTTCTTCAACGCGGATAACACCGACGATCTTCCAAGGCTAGGACAACTGGCGACTGCTTCTGCTCCAGTAAACATGCCGATCTTTCTTTCCACGTATCTTTTTACGATGTCATATGATGTGTTTCTTTCTCCTGTCTCAGACATCATTCCAACTCTTTCTTCAAATTCTGTATAGCAGGCAAGGATAACCTGAAGCATGTATCGGATAAACGGGGTTGAATCGTTTGTATTTTCATGCCATCCCTGATCTGATTCTTCCAAGGCATCATAGTAACGATCTTTCGTTTTTTCGATCTGCTTTTCGATGCTGATGTACTTTCCTACCTTGTATCCATTCTGATAAAGAAGCAGCAATGTCAGCAATCTGCTCATCCTTCCGTTGGCGTCATTGAACGGATGGATGCACAAAAAATCAGAGATAAAAGCCGGAATCAAAATCAGCGCATCCACTTTCTCGTTGCCGATCGCTGATTCATAGGCATTACACAGATCGTCGACTGCCTGAGGCGTATCAGAAGGTCCAACCGGTACGAGTCTTGTAACAGTACTTCCATCTTCTCTTGTTTCACTTATATAGTTCTGAACATTCTTGAAATTTCCACCGAAAGAGGATCCAGATCTTTTCAACAGATCACGATGAAGTTGCTGGATATTGGATGATCTTATCGGAATGTATTCGTAACTCCCGTGAATCGTGTTCAGGACATCCCTGTATCCCATGATTTCGTCTTCATCCCGGTTGCGAGGCATCGTCTTCTCTTTAAAGAGCTGCTTCATTCTGCTGCTTGTCGTAACGATTCCTTCTATTCTGTTGGATGCCTCCGTACTCTGTACCCTGGCAATTTCAACAAGACGGTCCAGTTCTATTGGTTTCTGACGGATATAAAGATCCTGTCTGCCTTTGCATTCATGTATCTTGGCAATAAGATTTAGTATATCTGTATCCCATGTTTTATAAGCGAATTTGTTGTAATCAAACGATCTCATAGGAACTCATTGGACAATATAAAAACATAATTTAATTATCTTCATTATAAAAACTAACATTTATACTCCGATTTATACTACTCTTTATTAATGCATTTTCATCTCAATAAAGGTCTTATTCATTATGCATCTTCCAAAAGTTTCTTCGGTTCTATGCAAACATCTTTTTTGCGAGCTCTTTAATTTCACAGTCCATCTGTAACAAGCTGATGCAAAAGATGAATAAACATCTAGATAAAAAAAGAATTTGTCATCCTGTACTACCAATTACCCTGCGGATCCTCTTTATCCACAGGAATTGTCACTTCGCAGGCATAGTCTTTTGTCAAGGCGTCACGTGTTCCTCTTAAACGCCAGTAGTTTTTCCAGTATTCCCACCACTTTCTTGACAACGGCTCTATTTCTTCTTCCGTATATTTTCCTATTTTCCCTGCGATTTCTATTTCATCACCGCCAACGATGAAGCCGACTTCACCACATCGGGCACAGAGAATGTGTTTTGCGCTTACCAGCTTTTCTGCACCTTTGAAGTCTTTGACGGGGACATGATTTCTGTAATCATTCAGTAATGACTCAGCCGCTGTTTTATCGTCGAATACCATTTCATATGTATCGACTTGATAAAGGATCGAATCGTCATCACGGAAACGTTCATGCCAGTTATCATCATTCAGATCATCCAGAAAGACCGCAAAGACATGGCCATAGAAGCGCACAGCCAAAACATCAGTAGTGTGCGTTTCTTCTTTGGCTTTTGTTTCATCATAAAGCTGTACATCACGGAACTCCAGCTGAAGCATATCGTCACCCACATGCCAGCACCACCACGACCCCACATCAGATATGGCGTCCGCCAGTATGTTGAGCGTGTCTCTGCTTTTGATAGCTTCATGGGAATCGGGCTTTGAATCGTTATAAAGTACATCTGAGACAGGACGTCTGTCTGTATATCCCGATTCAGTATCATGGAAAGTAACGGTATCTCTATCCTCTATAAAAACAGCTTCGTCGTACATCATCTTTTCAGCGTATTCAATATCGTCATGTTCCTCTACAGAAACTATATCTGTCTCCTCATGACCATGCGCGCGATAGTTATCGCGCAGTTTTATTGCCAGATCAACATATTCTGGATTATAAAAAATCAACGTTCTTTTCATAGAGACTCCCAAGCAAATCCCGATTAATCTATCTCTTTCATTATACAAAACAAGTTCAACCATAAAGAAAAGAACCTATTCACTTGAAATAGATTCTTTGTTTTAATCTGGTGCCTTAGGGGGATGAAAGCGTAGCACCCGCCCTTTTATGCCTGTTATATACGACTCAAAAAGAAGAATCGCTTGTTCAACTTCATAATAGCATAAATGACTGTATTTGCAATATCCCTAAGGATCTCTTCTCTTATCTTGTAAAGCATTCTTAAATGTCTTTACGAATTTTTTTAGGATATCCACCTAAGTATGTTCCTGTGACAGATATATAATTACATCGCTGTGTATCCACCATCGACCGGCAGATTTACACCTGTAACATAAGATGAAGCCGGGGAGGCCAGGAAGATCGCTGCCGATCCAGCTCTCCCTCATTCCCATATCTCTCATCCGAGATCATGGTCTTCGCATTCTGCTGGAAGAAATCGGAATCCAGCGTCTCTTTGGTCAAAGGCG
>JAFRBQ010000001.1 GCA_017404785.1 Erysipelotrichaceae bacterium | reverse complement strand
CCTTTTTCCTAAATAATGATAGGTTCGGTGATCCTCAAAAAAGGAATGAGGATGACACAATTTGGTGGCTTGATGATATGGACAGACGTGGCCCATTATTGTTTTCATTTGACCTTAAAGAAGTATTTAATTATTGGGGGGATTATCCCGACCATTTAACCGCTGAACAGAAAGAAATTTTTGATAGAGAGAATCCGAGCCTGGCTATTTTGTGAGTTTTGCACGAGGATCGATAATGGCTTAGGTACTAAAACTTCCCACACCCAAAAGGTGTGTTGAACCTTGAAAACTCAATAATACAGACAATAAAAAAGGCATAGATCCTGCGCCTTTGGTATAATTGAATTGTCCAGAAACAACCACACCAGAGGAGGTTCTCTATGCCAATTTCAATTCTACCACAGGATCATGATGGACAGGAACTTTATAACGCAATTTCTTCATTTTTTTCCAATTTTAAGGTTGGAAATCTTCTCCGTAAATGCAATGCCCAAAAAGAAAAAGGTATTCCGGTGCTTGATGTCTTCAAGTATAAGCTCTGCAACGTCTTTTCTGACCGCAGCATGTACATGCAGCAGAAGACCGGCTCCTTCAAAGAGTCCTTTTCAAAGAATACGTTCTACCGCTTTCTGAACAGTCCGAAGACAAACTGGCTGCGCTTTACCTCACTGCTTTCCAAGGCGGTGGCTGATGTTGTCGAGCCGTTAACAGCAGATGACCGTGTCAATGCTTTTGTCGTCGATGACAGCCTGTTTGAGCGCACAAGCTGCAGAAAGACTGAACTCGGATCCCGCGTGTTTGATCATGTATCGATGAAATACAAAAAGGGATACCGCCTCATGACTGTTGGCTGGACGGATGGGAATACCTTCCTTCCCGTAAACAGCTGCCTCCTCGCTTCTTCAAAAGAACGCAACCTTATTGGTCCGGTAGATCATTTTGATGGACGCTCGTTGGCTGCAAGACGGAGAAAACTTGCACAGATGAAGGGGACAGAGGCTATGATCGAACTGCTGAAAAGCGCCCGGTCTGCCGGCCATCGCGCCGACTATGTCCTTTTCGATACCTGGTTCTCCAGTCCGGCCCAGCTTATCGCAGTGAAAAAACTGGGGCTTGATTCCATTGCGATGATCAAGAAGAGCAGCCGGATATACTACGAATATAAAAACGAGCAGTGTTCCATCAAGAAGATCTTCGGTATCTGTAAAAAACGTCCTGGCCGCAGCAGATATCTTCTCTCCGTGAATGTCATGATCGGGAAAGATCAAAAGGTCCCTGCAAAGATCGTCTGTGTCCGTAACAAGAAGAACAGGAAGGACTGGATCGCTTTCATCTGCACAAACCCGAATCTTTCCGAAGATGAGATCATCAGGATCTATGGAAAAAGATGGCAGATAGAGGTATTTTTCAAGACATGCAAGACATACCTGAATCTGATCTCGGAGTGCCATAGTCTCTCTTATGACGCTCTTACAGCTCATACGGCCATCGTTTTTACCAGATATCTGATGATCGCGATGGAACAGCGGCGTAACGAGGATGAACGGACCCTTGGAGAAATCTTTTTCTTCTTCACAGATGAATTGGCGGATATCACTTTCGGAGAATCTTTCCAGATCATCCTGAATATCATGATAGACAGTGTCTGCGCCATCTTCCAGCCTACAGAAGAACAGTTGCAGCTGTTCATCGATATGTTTGTTGGCCGCCTTCCGGAATATATTCGAAATTCACTGGTGAAAGCCGCATTGGCATCGTAAATATAATATCTGATTGCCTGTATTATTGAGTTTTCAAGGTGTAGATTCCATTTTTACTATGGGAAGTTTTAGTTAATAATTATAAAATCATTTATTATGCTCAATTATCTACTTATTCTTCCTGATATTCCACGAATCTTGTGATGTTCTCCTCGTTAAGGTCAAACTGGTAATAATTGCAGTCCTGCCTGCATGTCCAGCCGATCTGTCTCCAGAAAGCATTTCCGACATCATTTTTCGTAAAAGCGATCAGGGTGATGCGGTTGATCCGCTCCCTTCGCAGCGCGTTCATGCAGTAGCCCACCATCCTGCGTCCGATGCCCTGTCTGCGGAATTTTTTTGCGACACAGACATGATAGAAGCATCCCTGTCTGCCATCGCTCCCGCACAGGATCGCGCCGACGACCTTTTCGCCGCAGACCGCGACCACACTTGTCGTGGGATTCCGTTTTAAGAAACGGTCTACTTCTTCCTT
>JAFRBQ010000007.1 GCA_017404785.1 Erysipelotrichaceae bacterium | reverse complement strand
TACTCTGGGTAATGCTGCACTTGTCGGACTTGATAAAGAGACCGGTAGCATCGAAGCTGATAAATGTGCCGATCTGATCGTCGTGAAGGACAATCCGCTTGATGATCTGACTGCTTTAAGAAATGTCTCCATGGTCATGACGAGAGGAATTCTTATCCGCAATCCAAAGCACAAGACAATGGATCATATCGATGCCCTTTTAGATAAATATATGTAGAACTGAATTAAGGAAATAATCTATGAGAAAAATCAACAGCATCCTCACAATATTGATACTGCTATTGTTTGCAGATCATGCGATCTTTGGAACTTTAAATACTTTAGGTAAAGCAAAGGTCTTATTACCGATCGCTCGGATCCTGAGCATCGTTGTGATACTTCATGCCATCATCAGTATTATCCTGACAATCAGGGCAGCGAAGGTATCGATCAGAACCAAAGCTCCTTACAATAAAGAAAATCAGGAATACTGGATGAGAAGATGGACCGGACTGGCGATCCTGTTCTTTTTCATCGGCCATCTCGCCATTGTCAAAAAACAGAAAGGCCAGGCTTTCAAGATCGCTACCGCAAAGCCTATCGGCAAGATATCCTTTATCCTCTTTGTAGCTTCAATAGCTGCGCACTTAGTAATCAATATAAAACCATTACTGATATCCCTTGGAGTAAAAAACCATAAAACGATCAACACTATTCTTAATGTTCTCTATGCGGCCATCTGTGCCGGGGCAGTCTTTGCCTGTGTATTGTCATTTATCGGAGGTGGCAAATGATCAACATTATCGGATCAGGACTGGCAGGACTTTCTGCTGCCATCACCCTTGCGAAAAAAGGGACAGCTTCAAATCTTGTTTCCGTTCAGGAAGCACAGCGCGCACAGTCGGTCATGGCTGAAGGCGGCATCAATGCAGCTTTAAATGTCATGGGCGAAGACGATAACTTCATGAACCACTATGAAGACACCATGAAAGGCGGAGCCTATCTGGCTGATCCTAACAGCGTCTACGGTCTGTGCAAGAACGCTCCAGACATCGTCAACTGGCTGATCGAACTCGGTGTTCCTTTTGAAATGAAAAACGGAAAGATGATCCAGCGTAATTTCGGCGGACAGAAAAAGAAAAGAACCGCCTATGTCAAGAGCAGTACCGGCAAGATGCTGATGTCGGCGCTGATCGACGAGGCCAGAAAATATGAATCCAAAGGATTGATCACAAGATATCCTCATCACAAAGTAGCTGACCTTGTTGTTGAAGACAACACCTGCAAAGGTGCGATCCTGAAGGACGAATACAGTGGTGAAGTCATAACTTTACACGGACCGGTGATCCTGGCCTGTGGCGGACTGACCGGACTTTTCAGATGCAGGACCACCGGCTCAAGCGACAACACCGGACAGCTAGTCTCCAACCTCTTTGTGAAAGGTCTTAAGATGGGCAATCTGGAAATGATCCAGTATCACCCGACCACCATCGACATCGGTGATAAAAAGCTTCTTGTTTCGGAAGCCGCAAGAGGTGAAGGTGGAAGACTGATGACTTATCGGAATAATGAGCCATATTACTTCATGGAAGAACTCTATCCGGAAGAAAAGAACCTGACTACCAGAGATGTAGCTACCAGAGCCATCTATAAGATCATGAATGATAAAGAATGTTCGGGTGATGTGTATCTGGATATGACCGGCATAAAAGAAGAGATCATCAATGAAAGACTCTCAGACATGAGAGAAGAACTGCTGGACTATTTCAACATCGATCTGTGCAAGGAACCATTCAAGGTTAAGCCGGGCATCCATTATTTCATGGGTGGTGTATATGTCGATGAAAAACACCAGAGCAGTATCGCCAATCTTTATGCGGCAGGCGAATGTGCTTGCCAGTACCATGGTGCCAACAGACTTGGAGGAAACTCCTTGCTTGGAGCCATATATGGCGGAAAGACAGCGGCCGAAAACATTGAAGATGTCGAAGTGAAAATAACCAAAGAAATCTTAAAAGATTGCGATGAATGTTCACCGTTATTCAATGAAAAGATCGCCACGATCTTAAGTGAAGGCTTGGGCATCATCAGAAATGAAGAAGGCATTCTTAAAGCGCTCGATAAATGTGAATCATTAGAAAAAGAAGAGCTCAACAAAGCCGAACAGAATAAACTGACCTTTGCCAAAGCGATGCTGAAGAGCGCACTGAACCGCAAGGAAAGCCGCGGTGGACACTATCGCGACGATTATCCTGAAACTGATGAAAGCTACCGCAAGACATCGGTTGCCGGATATGATCAGGATATAACAATTAACTTTGCAGATATTCCGGAAAGGAGACCTCAATGAGAATAGAGATACTGAGACGGAAAAAGGGAGAAAAAGACTCCTATTTACAGGTCTTTGAATATGAAAAAACCACTGATGATGAAACTGTATTGAGTGTTCTGAACAACCTGAACCTGAGAGAGGAACTCAAAGACATCAACGGTGAAAAAGCGGAAAAGATAGTTTTCAAATCAAGCTGTGGTCAGAAGAAATGCGGATCCTGTGCGATGCTGATAAACGGCAGACCAGGTCTGGCCTGTGCCAGCAGGATCTCACAGTATTCTGATACGATCAGACTTGAACCATTGAAGAAGTTCCCGGTCATTGAAGATCTTGTCGTTGATCGCAGCATCATGGAAGAAAATCTGAAACAGATGAAAGTCTTTTTTGAAGACAAAGCGATCATTTCAGAAAAAAGAAACCAGGTCTCCTATGAGGCATCAAGGTGCCTGCAGTGCGGTTGCTGCCTGGAAGTATGTCCTAACTTCTCTGTAGACAATAACTTTACCGGCATGGCTGGGGCAATGCCTATGTCCAGAATCATCAATGAATTGGATAAGAAACAGCTCAAGGAAATTTCCAAAGCCTACAACAAATTTGTCTATAACGGCTGTGGAAAATCCCTGTCATGCGTAGACATCTGTCCGGCTAAGATAAAGATCGAAGACATGCTGGTAAACTCTAATGCCATCGCGGTATGGAAGAGATACCTGAAGGATTAACTCATGAGCAGAATTGAAAAAGACTCGCTGGGTCAAGTACTGATCGATAATGATGCTTTATATGGCATTCACTCTCTCAGGGCCAAAGAAAACTTTCCGATCGTCAACAGAGGTCTTGATCTGCAGTTCATCAGAAACATCTGCAGAGTCAAGAAAGCTGCCGCTATCGTCAATCGTGACGGGGGGAAACTCGACAAAGAAAAAGCTGATGCCATCATCAAGGCCTGCGATCTGATCATCGAAAACGATCATTCTAAAGAATTCATCGTTGACCTTCTGCAGGGTGGAGCAGGCACTTCCGCAAACATGAATGCCAATGAAGTCATTGCCAATCTGGCGATCATTGAACTGGGCGGTAAACCGGGCAATTATCAGCTGATTCATCCAATCGATGATGTTAATATGCATCAGTCGACAAACGATGTCATTCCGACTTCGGCAAGAATCACCGTGATCGATAAATGCGACACGCTGTTAGAAACTCTTGCTTATCTGAAAGACAATCTTCTGCTTAAAGCCGAAGAGTTTAAGGATATCAGAAAAACAGGCAGGACACAGCTTCAGGACGCCGTACCGATGAAGGTCGGCAGAGAATTCAAAGCCTATGCTTCAATGATTGAAAGAGCTATAGGAAAAATAAGCAGATCTTTACAGACTATGTATACGGTAAATATCGGAGGTACCGCCATCGGCAGCGGCATCAACACGACTGAATATTACCGAAGCAATATAATAAAAGTTCTGTCCGAAGTCGCTGACAAACCACTCAAACGGTTTGATGATCTTTATGACGGAACACAGAACGTCGATGATTTTGCGAGCGTCTCTTCAGAGATCAAGGTCTGTTCCATCTCTCTTTCAAAAATGGCAAGTGACATTCGTCTGCTTTCAAGCGGACCACGTTCAGGCATAAGAGAGATCGACCTTCCTGATCGACAGAGCGGTTCTTCGATCATGCCGGGCAAAGTCAACCCGGTAATTCCGGAAGCTCTCAATCAGGCAATGTTTCTGGTAGCCGGAAACGACCTGAGTGTCACGATGGCTGCCGAAGCCGGTCAGCTTGAACTGAATGTTTTCCTGCCGGTACTGCTGTTCCAGCTTTTTGAAGAGATCGATGTACTAAACAACGCCGTTTTGACCTTTACCGACAACTGCATCAAAGGCATAACTGTCTTCAAAGACACATGTGAATCAAACTACGAGAATAACCTCAGCATAGCTACCGTCCTCAATCCGCTGATCGGCTATGACAACGCCGCAAAACTTGTCAAGGAATCCATGAAAAGCGGTAAGACGATCTTTGAACTGGCGAAGGAACAGTACGGAATCAAAAGGGAAGAAATCGAAAAGGGGCTTTTCCCCGATGATGATTGAAAACATCAGTTCTTATTACATTTATTATTTCTAAAAAAGAGTCTCCTGAAAAGGAGATTTTCTTTTGATGTACAATTAAAACAAAGATAAAGATACGGATGTGGAATGATTACCTCTCTTTCTTTTGACAGTTTGGCTGGAGAACCAAAACTATTATAAGAAATCAGAGGTTTTCTTTTATTCCACGTGGATAATAACGCACAGACTGAAGTAGACTAATGTCACACCTGCATAGCAGGTGGTTTTATTGTCTTTAGGACAACAAAAAGAAGAAGGACCGAGGTGAACTGAACCCCAAATATTGGACACACCAATAGGAGGGGTTTTTATGAAATTGAGTGAAGAAGACAAAAGGGAAATCATCAGACTGAACAGAGAAGTAGGCGTACCTAAATCAGAACTGGCCAGAATTTACAATGTCGGGATCGAACATATCAAAGGATTGTTCAGAAGATATGATCTTC
>JAFRBQ010000006.1 GCA_017404785.1 Erysipelotrichaceae bacterium | reverse complement strand
AACCCATAGTCTCATCCTCCAAAAAGTAGATTAACCACATAGAAAAATCAGAGTAAACAATGGTTTCTACTTAATCCTATCAAAGGTTAGAAAGGAATATGAGATCATGTACAGACAGGGTACATGATTATCATACAAGGTAGATTTATGGCTAAAATAAGAACAAGATTTGCACCGAGCCCGACAGGTTATATGCATATAGGCAATCTGAGAACTGCTCTTTATGCCTATCTTATCGCCAAAAAGGATGACGGCGATTTCATTCTCAGAGTTGAGGATACCGATCAGGGCCGACTGGTTGAAGGTGCAGTCGATATCATCTATGAAACATTGAAACAGTGTGATCTTAATCATGACGAAGGACCGGATGTCGGCGGTGACTATGGACCTTATGTTCAGTCTGAACGTATGAAGGAAGGCATCTATTCCAAATATGCCCACAAGCTTGTCGAATTAGGCAAGGCTCATTACTGTTTCTGCAAGGAAGAAGATCTTGAAAAACAGCGTGAACAGCAGGGAGATTCCTTCTATTTTGTCGATCCGTGCAAACTCTTATCGAAAGAAGAGATAGAGAAAAAGCTTGCCGATAAAGAACCATATACGATCAGGCTCAACGTTGAACCTGAAGGAGAAACCTCTTTTGATGATGAAGTATATGGAAGAATAACAGTTGAAAACAAGACTCTTGATGAAATGGTCCTGCTTAAATCAGACGGCTTCCCTACCTACAACTTCGCCAACGTCATCGATGACCATCTCATGGAGATATCTGATGTCGTAAGAGGAAATGAATATTTGTCCTCCACACCAAAATACAATCTCATCTATCAGGCTTTCGGCTGGGATATCCCGCGTTATATCCATTGCCCACCTGTAATGAAGGATGAACACCAGAAGCTTTCCAAGCGAAATGGCGATGCTTCCTTCCAGGATCTGGTCGCCAAAGGCTATCTGCCTGAAGCTATTCTAAACTACATTGCCCTCTTAGGTTGGGCACCGAGCGAAGATCGTGAGATCTATTCCCTTTCTGAACTCGCCAAGGCCTTTAATGTCAAAAGGATCGGCACAACAGGTGCGATCTTCGATATTGAAAAGCTCAAATGGATGAATGGCGTATATCTGAGAAACATGGATATGGATAAATATTACGAACTGGTAAAACCGTATATCTATGAAACTGTAGATAAAAAATACGATTACAAGCTCATCGCCAATGCGATCCATGATCGAGTCAATATCCTCTCTGAAATAAAGGATATGGTCAGCTTCTTCAATCAGATCGAAGACTATGACATCGATATCTATAACAACAAGAAAGCCAAGACCGATCCTGAACTGGCCAAAGTCATACTTCCGGAAGTATTGAATACGCTCTCCTCAATAGAAGACTGGAACAATGACAACATCTTCATGGCTCTTGCCTCCAAGGCTCAGGAACTTGGCTACAAGAATATCACGATGATGTATCCGATGCAGGTGGCTCTATCGGGCAGAAGTGTTGCCCCGGGCGGCGCAACAGCGATCGGCGAGATACTTGGCAAGGATGAAACTCTGAAAAGAATCAGCAATGCAATAGACAGGCTAAATTAACCTGTCTATTTTAGTTTGGTTAATTGAACAACATAACATATAATTAAAGCATGGGAAATATTAGAATAATCGAAGTAAAACAGTCCGTATTTGCTTCAAACGACAAAAGAGCTGCAGAGCTCAGAAATGAGCTGAAGGAAAAGAAGACTTTTCTTCTGAATGTCATGTCTTCACCGGGTTCCGGTAAGACGACAACCCTTACAAGACTCATCAATATCCTCAAGGAAGAATTCAAGATCGGAGTGATGGAAGCCGATATCGATTCCGATGTCGATGCCAGAACCGTCTCCAAAAATACCGGTGTTG
Source organism: Erysipelotrichaceae bacterium (assembly GCA_017404785.1). Taxonomy (GTDB): domain Bacteria; phylum Bacillota_I; class Bacilli_A; order Erysipelotrichales; family Erysipelotrichaceae; genus Colivicinus. The sequence goes on along the minus strand of JAFRBQ010000006.1, from coordinate 77,720 downwards.
AAGCCATACAGCTTCATACAGGAGGCATGTGTCATCTTGATGCCGATATGACAAGACAGGGAATCGAATCTTTGGAAAGTGATGATTACGATCTGATCATCCTGGAAAATGTCGGCAATCTTGTCTGCCCTGCCGAATTTGATACTGGAGCCGTCAAGAACATGTGCATCCTTTCAGTTCCTGAAGGAGACGACAAACCTCTGAAATATCCACTCATGTTTGAAGTATCGAATTTTGTTCTGATAAACAAGATCGATGTACTGCCATACTTTGATTTTGATATAGAGAAATGTAAAGAAAACATCAGATACCGCAATCCGATGGCCGATATCTTTGAGATCTGCTCAAAAGATGGCCGTGGCATTGAAGAAGTGGCTGAATATATAAGACAGCAGATATACGATTGGAGAAGATAAATGCCTGAAATGTCCAAAGCGTACACCCCGCGCTATATGGGTGAAGAAAAACCTAATGAAAAGATCCTTGCCTTAGGCAAAAAGATCACCAATGTCCTAAAGCACAAGCTTATGGGTATTACGGAAAACGATCCGGAATACTGGGGCTTACGATGCATCTGTACCGATGAGATGGCTGATATTGCGCTCAAGATGGAAGTCAGAGCTCATTATACACTCGATCAGATGGTCGAACTTACCGGTATGGAGAAGAATCATCTTGAGGAAGTCCTTGAAGAGATGGCTCATCGCGGTCTTTTGGAATTCGACTATGGCGATAACTATACTCATGATGGACCGATAAAGGATGCTCCGCATATCAAGAGATATCAGCTGCCGATGTTTGTACCGGGATCTGCCGAGTTCACGAACATGTTGAAGTCGCAGATGGATGAATTCCCGGAACTGGCACAGTTCTTTGAAAGGATGACTTTCCTTCCTCTGGCCGGACTTACGGAAATGGTCCCACCCGGCGGAGCCGGTGTCGGCATGCATGTCATTCCGGTAGAAAAAGCCATATCCATGGAAAACAAGACTCTGGATATCGAACACATCTCCCACTGGCTCAAGAAATATGAAGGACACCTGGGTGTCGGTATCTGTTCCTGCCGCTATGGCAGAGCCAAACTGGGCGAAGGATCCGGAGACTCCGCTGAAGACTGGTGTATTGGTGTCGGCGATATGGCCGATTATCTGCGTGAGACCGGCAAGGGTCATGACATCACCTATGAAGAAGCCATGCAGATACTCAAGAATGCTGAAGACAATGGTTTCGTTCACCAGATCACCAATATCGATGGCGAAGACAAGATCTTTGCGATCTGCAACTGTAACGTCAATATCTGTAATGCCTTAAGGACATCACAGCTTTTCAATACCCCTAACCTTTCAAGAAGTGCCTACACAGCCAAGGTCGATCCTAAAAACTGTGTTGCCTGCGGCAAATGTGTTGAATACTGCCCGGCTGGCGCTGTAAAGCTCGGTCAGAAACTCTGTACCAAGAATGGTCCTATCAAATATCCGAAACACGAACTCCCTGACCATCTTTCATGGGGCGAAGACAAATGGGATGAGAACTACCGTGACAACAACAGGATCAACTGCTATGAAACAGGTACGGCTCCATGCAAGACAGCCTGCCCTGCTCATATCGCTATCCAGGGTTATCTCAAGATGGCCTCTCAGGGAAGATATGAAGATGCTCTGGCACTGATCAAGAAGGATAATCCTTTCCCGGCGATCTGCGGCAGAGTCTGCAACAAGCGCTGTGAAGATGCATGTACAAGAGGTCTCTTCGATCAGGCCGTATCGATCGATGCTGTCAAGAAGTTCATCGCCCAAAGAGATCTTGACGCTTCGACAAGATACATCCCACCGGTAGTGATACCATCCAATGTTGAAAAGAATTGGCAGCAGAAGATCGCCATCATCGGTTCTGGTCCAGCTGGTCTTTCCTGTGCCTATTATCTGGCAACAAAAGGCTATAAACCGACAGTATTTGAAAAGAATGCGATCCCAGGTGGCATGATGCAGTATGGCATCCCTTCATACAAACTTGAAAAAGATATCATCGCTGCAGAAATCGATGTTTTAAGAGAATTAGGTGTCGAGATCATCTGCAATACCGAGGTGGGAAAAGATGTGACACTTGATGAACTCAGAGCACAGGGCTATAAAGCCTTCTATATCGCGATCGGCTGTCAGGATGGTAAACTTCCTGGCATTCCTAACGAAGATGCCAAAGGCACATTCATCGCCGTTGATTTCCTTAAAAAAGCCAGTGAAGATCACGATCAGAAACTCGATGGCAGAGTCGTCGTCATCGGTGGCGGTAATGTCGCGATCGACTGTGCCAGAACGGCACATCGTTTCGGTGCCAAGAGCGTGGAAATGTACTGTCTGGAATCAAGAGACACCATGCCTGCTACAAAACTGGAGATCGAAGAAGCTGAAGAAGAAAATGTCATCATCAACAACTCCTGGGGTCCAAAAGAGATCAAACTCAATAATGACGGTACGATCAAGGATGTCGTTTTCAAAAAGTGTACTTCAACGATCGATGAGAATGGAAAATTCAATCCACAGTATGATGAAAACGATATAACCGTCGTTCCGGCTGACTATGTGATATTTGCGATCGGTCAGGCCATCAACTGGGGCAATCTGCTGGATGGTTCCAAGGTTGAATTCTGGCATGGCAACTATCCGGTAGCTGATCAGCTCACTTATCAGACAGCTGAGCCTGATATCTTTGTAGGTGGCGATGTCTACAGCGGTCCGAAATTTGTCATCGATGCGATCGAACAGGGACATCAGGCAGCTGATTCACTGCACAGATTCGTTCAGCCTGGTACTTCAATGACCATTGGCAAGAACAGAAGACAGTTTGTCATGCTAGACAAGGAAAATATCGAAGTCGATGACTACGATCATGCCGGAAGGCAATACGAAGGCATGGATGAAGCGATCGATTACAAGAATTCCTTTAGAGATGCCCGCAAGACTCTGACTGAGGAACAGGTAAGGATCGAGACATCAAGATGTCTTTCATGTGGAGCCTCTGTGGTCGATGAAAACAAATGTATCGGCTGCGGTGTCTGCACGACCAAGTGTGAATTTGATGCGATCCATCTGCATAGAGATCATCCGGAGAATTCAACCATGATCAAGTCAGAAGACAAGTTCAAGGCCATAATACCTTATGCCGCAAAACGTGCCGTCAAGATCGTCTTTGGTCCTAAGACAAAGGAAGAAAGAGAATCACAGCGCAAGCATAAGGAATGGAAGAAAGCTCAGAAGGAAGCTAAGACCAATGCATGAACTGGGTGTCGTCTTCCATGTGATCGATGAGATCGAAGATCTGGCCAGGCAGAATAATGTTGAACATGTCAACAGCGTCACACTGCAGATCGGAACAGTTACCGGCATCATCCCGAGCTATCTCGAAGACTGCTGGAACTGGGCTGTAAGCAAGCAGGAAAATATGGTCAACTGCAGGCTGATCATCGAAAAGATCGAAGCGATCACCCATTGTGAAGACTGCAATCAGGATTACAATACGATAATCTATGGCAAAAAATGCCCGCATTGTGAAAGTGAAAACACCTATCTCATTCAGGGCAATGAATTCATGATAAAAGAAATGGAAGTCGTTTAACGGCTTCCATTTTTCAGATCTTCAAGTATATTGATAAACAGTTCAACACATGGTTCCACACTGCTCAAGGTCATGTATTCCTTTTCGCTGTGGGCATTGGAACCGAATGGTCCCATCCCATCAAGAATGATCGGACATACAGCTGAAAGATGATTCGCATCAGATAAGCCCCCTCTTTTCTTCTCTTTGAATTCCATGCCCATCTTTTCTGCGATCTTTCCTACTCTTTCGATGTATTTCCATCCTTCTTCACTCTGCACCCATGGATCAGTCTCATAGTATTTGCTTATAAGAGCTCTGCAGCCTTTTACATGAGGATTTTCTATCAAGGCAATAACACTGTCAAATATACGTTTTTTCTCTTCTACAGAGTTATATCTGGCTTCTAATTCGATGTGGGCATGATCAGGTACCTGATTGACGACATTCCCGCCCTCAGCTATACCGATATTGATACTTGTCTTTTTTTCTTCATTCTTGAGCTTGGCTGCTTCATTGATGAAATAAGCCATCTCTTCGATCGCCGAGGCATTCTCATGTTCAAAGATATAACCCGCATGAGCGGAAATACCGTAAAAATCGATAACGAAATTGCTTTTGCCTTTTCTTTCAAAGACATGCCCTGCCCCGTTTTCCTGGCTTGATTCCATGACAAAGATCCGTGAACATTTAGAACCAATCTTTTTCAGAAGTTCTTTAGAGTACTGACTTGATATCTCTTCATCAGGATTATGGACCATGCAAATATTCAGATTTTCATTTATATCATTCGGTAGATTCTTGGCGATATGAAGCATCGCAAGATCGCCATTCTTCATATCTTCAACTCCCGGACCATAACAGATGTCACCTTCTCTTGTGAAAGGACGCTTGTCTGCTGTACCATCAGGGAAAACTGTATCCATATGTCCGATAAACATCGCATCGTAATGTTCAGCTTCGCGATTTACGATCTCCAAAAGTGGACCGACTTCATCAGATATCTCATGTCTTTTAACGATCCAGCCGATATCCCGATACCATTTTTCAAGATGATCTGCTACTTTGCCTACACCTTGAGGATTATTAGAACCGCTGTCGATATTGACCAGAGTTTCAAGCTGACTTACATATTCATTGATATCCATAAAAATGACTTACTCCTTATCTGCAAAGATTTCATTGCCTATAGATGCCAGAAGGATCATGATGGCACCGATTATACTGTAAACTGAGATGTTTTCCTTTAGAACGATCGTTCCCAGCAGGAAATTAAGAACCGGTTCAAGATAGCCCAGAACGGCTATCGTCTGCGCATCCAGGATATTGATCGAACCAAAATAACATATATACGCAACACCGGTATGAAGAACGCCGAGTATGATCACAAGGATCGTGGAAAGAAGATCGAACTCCTTAGGGAAACCATCATTGAACAGAACATAAGGAAAGACGATCAATACCGAAAAAAACAGCTGCATGAAGGTCTTCTCAAGATCTTTGATGTCCTTGAGTTTCTTATTGCATATGACCAGGATGACAAAACCAAGAGCTGCCAAAGATCCATAGATCACGCAGCGTATATCGCCACTGCTTTGACTTTCAAATATGCCAGTCAATAGAAGCATGCCTACAAAAGCCAGGCCGATACACATGAGCTGTCTCGAATTTATCTTTTCCTTGTATAAGGTCGCCATAATTACAACTACGATAAGTGGCGCCAGATAGTTGCATAACGATGTGATAGCTATGCCATGACGGTATCCGGCAAAAAGAAAGACCCAGTTGAACCCCAGGGCAAAGCCCGAGATCATAAGATATCTGAGATTGTTTCTGATGGATTGCCAATCGATCTTTGCCTTTCTGCTCAGTAAAACAAGCAGAATGAATAGAGAACCAATTGTGCCTCTGCACAAAACGACAAATTCACTTGAATACTTTATGAAATGAAGAAAAAGCCCGATCGTTCCATAAAGGGTCAAGGCTATAAGATATTTTATCGTAGCTGTTGATCGCATGTTTTAAATATATAACGGCAATAAGCCAAATACAACAAAAAAGGCTTTTTTCAGCCTTCAGTAAAACTATTTCCAATACTCATCAATTATTTGGGCTACTCCATCATCGTTATTGGAAGCACAGATGATGTCGGCATGTTTCTTGGTGTTATCAGTACCGTTTTCCATGACGATCGCTAGACCCGCAGCATCGAGCATGCTTATATCGTTTTCGGCATCGCCAAAAGCCATGCTTTCTGCAACAGGAATATTCATAAGCTCACAGAAATTCTTTAAAGCTTTCCCTTTGTCAACGCCTTTGATATTGACTTCAATGAACAACGGTCCGGAAGAAGAAACTGAAAGTTCAGGAAATCTGTTACTCAGATCATCTATGACCTCATCTCTGTTTCCGCCTTCTGCCAGATAAAGCAGGATCTTCTGCGCATTCAGGCCTTTTTCTTTGAAAGCTTTTGATACATCATAAGCTCCTTTGAAATTAAAAAGGATACCCTTTACTGCAACTTTTCTGATGTAATCGACGATCTCATCATTCTGATCGCCCTGAACGATTCTTTCGCCATTTACAACGACCGTCTCATAGACCGTCAATCTTTTTGCATAGTCAAGAACTTCGATAGCCAGTTCGTATGGAATCGAATCCTCATAGATGTATCTGTCGGCTGCATAATCATATACAGCACCACCGTTACAGCAGAGTGCATAACGCAAAAAAGGCAGCTCTTTGAGGGCTTGGGGAAGTTCTCTGTGGGTCCTGCCTGTTGAAGGCAGAAACAGCACACCGTCATCCGTTATCCTTTTAAGAGCTTCTTTTGTCTTATCAGAGATGGTCTTATCATCTTTCAGTAAAGTACCATCAAGATCACAGGCGATAACTCTGTACATGTTAAACCAATATTTATCTAGCTGTTTATGTTTTTAAGATCACTGTAGAAAGTATAGGTATTCTTACCTTGTTTCTTGGAATGATACATAGCTTCATCTGTCTTTTCAAACAGATTTTCAATATCTGTAGCATCAGAACCATGAACGATTCCCACACTTATTGATGCAGCTGGTAAGCCATCATCGATCTCGGCAAGTTCCCTGTTTATATCATCAATCTTCTGCGAGATAAGATTGCGGTCGATCTTGGACGAATGGACCATCAGAACCACGAACTCATCACCACCGATCCTGCAGATATAGTCATCAGAACGGAAATTCTTCTTCATGACATCTACGAGTTTTACCAGGACCTTATCGCCTGCCTCATGGCCATATGTATCATTGATGTGTTTGAAGTTATCGACATCAAAAAGCATCATATAGGTCTTATTCAGATCGATGCTCGATAACAGAAGATCATATCCGGCACGGTTATAGGCACCGGTGAGCTCATCGTGCGAAGCCTTGAAGTTGAGGTTTTCCAGGCTCTTCTTATAGGCCTCATACATCTTGTTGTAGGCTCTGGCCAGATAGCGGAATTCATTGGCCCCGGTCTCCGGGATCATAGCGTCAGCCTTTATCCTGTCAACTGCAGTCAGGACCGGATGGATACCCAGTTTGGAAGTAAGCCAGACCATGAAGATCATGACCAAGATCTGCAATATGATTATCAAACGCGCTGCAACCATCTCCTTGCGAAGATCTTCCATTGCTGCAGCATCGGTATCATATGCCATCTTTTCCAGTACATCAAGCGAAGCTCTCATCATATCTCTGATGTAATCTTTCTGAGCATAATAGTCATCATCATGAACCATCCTTCTGGCAAGCTCCATCTTCTTCTCGCTGCTCAATGCTTTGTCCTGCTCACTTAATTCAACAGAATCAAGGACGGAGGCATATTTTTCGATATTCTGAGCTTCAATGACCAGACGCATCGCATAGTATTCCCGTTTCATGAGTTCCACAGAGCCATTCATCGCTTCCTTGAGATCCTCAAGAGCTTCCTCATCGGTACTGCCCTCACTCATTTTCTGGATGGCTTCTTCACGGCGGTTGGCGACAAAAGCCTCTACAAAATACTCATCCATGAACCTGCTCTCGCCCATTACGGTAAAACGCTGAACTTTTTCAGTAAGGTAGTCCGAAGCGTCCATCAGCTCACGAGCTGCCTTTCTCATTTCGATCTGGTTCTCGGATGTTTCGGTCAAACGTTCAAAACTGTTGGAAAGATTGAAAGTCAGATTAAACATGACGATAGAAACAACGGCAGCGCCTAAAACAAGCCACAAATGTATCGTTCTTAATGATATTCCGTCATTTTTCTTCCTGTTTATAAACATCTAAACCCTCTTTCCATATTCACCAGTCCACAAAAAACTGTAAAAACCTTTACTTTTTTTTATTATATATCAATTGGATGTTGCTCTATAAGTCTTTTAACTGTTCAGCTACAAAATCATCCCATCTGTTTTCCCAGGATCTCATGAGGCGATCGATCTCTTTATCTGTCAGACCACTGTACTTGATCGAATTGCGGCACATGGCCTTGATATCACCAAGACTCAGATCCCAGCACAGTATCGCTGAATAGAAATCATCCACCATCGGAGCTCTGGTCATGAACAGACCATCATCAGAACATAAAGAGATCGGTATACCGCTTATCATATACTGCAAAGCCGGATGGATCCTTAGATCTCTTACGTAACCAAGACGGTAATTGCTCATGAGACAGACTTCGATCGCTGTGTTTCTTTCAGCATATTTTTTCATGAGCTCAGGAAAACGGTAAAGATTCACCGCATGTCCTACCCTGTAGGAATCCATGATATATGCATCAACGACAGAATCGTTATCTCTTCTCAAGCTTTCTCCACAATGAAGATAGAGTTTAAGACCACTGTTTTTAACTTCATCGGACATCAGAAAATCCGCATAGTCACTTAACGGCTTGGAGTTATCTTCCTCATTGCAGAGGTCAAGTCCGATAATGAAGTCTTCAATATTGTCCGGATCGAATTCATCTTTAATATGCTTTGAGACCCTTATTATCGAACGAAGTGTTTCGCAGGCTGAATCGATAGAACTGCCACTGTCCTTTCCGGCACAGCCGATCAGTCTGACCAGGAAATCCGGATGTTGTCTTCTGATGCGGTAATAGGCTTCTCTGATCGTACGATCGCGGATGTCATTAAGCAGATCATCTTCCACTCCCCAGTCTCTTACTTCCACAAGATTTATGCCTTTTTCATAGCAGCTGCGGAAACCTTCTTCCCAGATCTTCTCCATGATCGAGATATCGTTGTAGAAATCGCCTGTTGCCGAGAAAAGATCTTCAAGCCTCTTCCAGTAGCCGTTTTCTTCCTGATCATCCGAAATGACCATCATATCCATCAGTTCTTCCCTGCTGAAAAAGCCCTGTTCCAGTGCTTCAGAGATCTTTATCGCATTTTCAGGCAGATCGGCACTGAACACGGTATATAAAGTACCGTAATTTTCTCCATCCAGGCAGATCATGGCGTATTCGATAATGATCTCCACAAACTTGTCAAGCGGGATCATCGTATTATCATGCGCATGAAGATCGGCTCCTTTAGGCAGTTTAAAACAGAAATCGATCAGCTGAGGGTGAATATCCTCGTCATCTTTCCATTCAATGATGCCATAGGGATCGTTTGGATGATAAAGCCTGTCAGCTTCCTTCTTGATCCTGTTTAGATATTCATCAAGTTTTTTCTCATCCTGATTCAGTTTTTCCGAATACGGAATACCTGGTTTATATGAATCTTTCAGATTTTGATATTTTTCTTTTTCCATAACTATATTTCGCTAAGTCAATTATATCCCAAGGTATACAAAAAGGTATGGTGACCATACCTTGTTTTACAAATGGTGACCAGTACGGGATTCGAACCCGTGAATGTCGCCTTGAGAGGGCGATGTGTTAACCGTTTCACCAACTGGCCATTAAGGAGTTGAACTCCTTATTTTTTTTGATTAAGCTAATGCCTTCTTGGCTGTGTCACAGATCTTTGTGAAGTCTTCAGGATTGTGAATAGCGATCTCTGAAAGCATCTTTCTGTTTACTGCGACATTCGCAAGCTTCAAACCATGCATCAGTTGAGAATAAGACATGCCGTTCATTCTGGCTGCAGCGTTGATTCTGGCGATCCAGAGCTTGCGCATTTCTCTCTTCAATTCTCTTCTGTGAATGTAAGCATACTTCCAGGAATGCATTACCTGTTCATGGGCAGTTCTGTATAACAGATGCTTAGAACCGAAGTAACCGGAAGCAGCCTTTAAGATTCTTTTTCTTCTGGTCCTTGTAGGAGTTGAACCTTTTACTCTTGCCATAATTTCCTATCCTCCTATCCCTGTAATAAATCTCTGTCTCTCTTGTAGTCGCTCTTATCGACTAAAGATGGCTTGTGTAAGTGTTTCTTCTGTTTGTGTGTCTTGTTGGCAGCAAAGTGTGAAGTATAGTTGGAATACTTTCTTAACTTTCCAGTACCAGTGACTTTTACTCTCTTCGCAAAAGTCTTCTTTGTTTTCATTTTTGGCATTTGATCTTCCCTCCTATTTTTTCTTAGGTGTTAAAACGCAAGACATGATATTGCCTTCAAGTTTTGGCGTCTTGTCTACAGATGAAATATCGGAAAGCTGCTCAATGAATTCGTTCATGATCTTAAGACCGACTTCCTGTCTTGTCATCATTCTTCCTCTGAAACGCATATCGATCTTGACTTTCATTCCGCTCTCAAGCCATTTTCTGGCCTGTTTCTGCTTAGTTTCAAAGTCGTGAGTATCGATGACAGGAGACAGACGCAACGGCTTGATCTCCGTGTTCTGTTGATTCCTCTTGGCTTCTTTGGCCTTCTTCTGCGCTTCGAAGCGATACTTTCCATAGTCCAGCATTTTGCATACTGGCGGCTGAGCATTAGGTGCTACACACAGCAAATCCAAATCCTCATCATAGGCTTTCTGCAATGCCTCATTCTTAGGCATTACTCCCAGCTGACTTCCATCTGGGCCGATGACCATGACTTCCTTGAAGCGGATCGCTTCATTTACCAGGTCATCATTCTGACGTTGTTTTCTTGTTATAGTTTTATACCCCCGTAATTAAATAAAAAGTGAGACAAAAGCCCACTCAAATATCGTTACATTCAGTAGCAATATACCCAAGTTCATTGAAACATCAGGTGAGAAGTGGCCTTCTTCTTTCTACGTACTTTTTATTACTCATTTATTTAAGCATATGATCGCCCTTTTCGCAAGTACTTTCTAAACTTTTTTTATGAAAATGGTTACATACTATTGACATATTTTTCAAATGAGTAAATAATAAGTAAGTAAAAAATCTGTGTATCTGTGTATAGAGGTAGCGGTGCAGATCAGTAGTATGCAAGAGCCGGCAGGCGATGAAACATACGAAAGGCAACCACCGCCGAACGGATCATTCAGGCATGAAAGTTCCGTGGGGTTACAGGAAAGACCTGTAACACTCCTACTTAGGTAGAGGCGCTATTACTTTCGATAAATGTCGTATGTAATGGTGCATACGATTTTTTATTGAAAGGAAAGGTATTAAACCATGAAAAAATTATTTGCATTACTTATGATCATGCTGCTTGTTGCCGGATGTGGCAATAACAACAGCAATCCTGCTGATGGCGGCTCAAACGAACCGGCTAGCAACGTCTTACGTGTCGGTATGGAATGTGATTACGCTCCGTTCAACTGGACTCAGGTTACTGACTCCGATACTGCTGTAGCTATCTCTTCTGTTGACTACGCTGACGGTTATGATGTCGTCATCGCTTCCAAGCTTGCTGAAGCATTAGGCATGGAAGTACAGATCGTCAAGACTGACTGGGATTCACTTATCCCTTCACTCAATGCCGGTGCGATCGACTGCATCATCGCCGGTATGACCGAAACTCCAGAAAGAGCTGAAGCCGTCAACTTCACTACTCCGTACTATGAATCAGACATGGTCGTCATCGTCAAAGCCGATTCCGATCTTGTAAACATCACTTCGATCCAGGAATTATCCGGCAGAAATGTCTTAGGTCAGATCAACACGACTTACGATGATGTCATCGAACAGATCGAAGGCGTCAACCATATGACTCCGCTTGCTACATATCCAAGAATGATCCTGTCTTTGCAGGCTGGCGAAGCTGATGCGATCACTGCTGAACTTCCAGTCGCCAACGGTGTCGTTGCTGCCAATCCGGACCTCGCGATCGTCAGATTTGCTGAAGGCCAGGGCTTTGTTGTTGATACTTCCGTATCCATCGCTGTCGCCAAGGAAAACACTGAACTGCTTAACAATCTGCAGAATGCCTTGAACAATATCTCTCAGGAAGAAAGACTGCAGATCATGGAAGATGCTGTAAACAGACAGCCTTCTGTAGAGGAATAAGATGTCTCTTGCAAAGTGTCTGGAAATCTTAAGTAAATACTACCTTAGTTTCCTTTTAGGAATCAGGACGACCCTGATCGTCGCATTAAGCGGTACACTTATCGGTCTATGTATCGGTCTGCTGGTAGGCGGTGTCAGAGCTATCAAACTCGACAAGACCGCCTCCGGCTTCAATAAGACTCTAAAAAAGATCATCGATCTTATCCTGAAAGTTTATATTGAAGTATTCAGAGGAACACCAATGATGGTCCAGGCTGTCTTCATCTATTATCTTGTCTACACCAATATCGTCAGATGGGATAAGATGGTCGCAGCTATCTTCATCATTTCCATCAATACCGGCGCCTACATGGCCGAAATAGTCAGATCAGGTATTCAGGCTGTCGATGTCGGGCAGAATGAAGCAGCCAGGTCTTTGGGCATGTCTTCAATGCAGACCATGATGAATGTCATCCTTCCACAGGCCATCAAAAACGCCTTCCCTGCTATTGGAAACGAACTTATCGTCAACATCAAGGACTCTTCCGTTCTGATGATCATTTCGATCACGGAACTGATGTTCCAGTCCAATTCGATCGCCGGAACGACATACCGTTTTACGGAAACCTATTTTGTAACGGCGATGATCTATCTTTGTCTGACGACTTTCTCAAGTCTCATCCTCAATGCGATCGAAAAGAAGATGAACAATACCGAAACTTCCCTGCCGCAGTCCGATACCAATTTTCACAGTATCAATATTGCTAAGAAAGGAGACTAAAATGCCGATAGTAGAAATAAAAAATGTTCAGAAGCATTTTGGGGCCAACGAAGTACTGGATGATATCAGCTTCAATGTTGAAAAAGGCGATGTCGTCTGTCTGATCGGACCTTCCGGTTCAGGAAAATCAACGATGTTAAGATGCATCAACCTTCTTGAAACGATCGATAAAGGTGAGATCATTGTCCTGGGGGAAGATATAAACAAGATAAGTGATATCAATGCCTACCGTCAGAAAGTCGGCATGGTCTTCCAGCAGTTCAATCTCTTCAACAATATGAACGTCATTGATAACTGCATACTCGCTCAGGTAAAAGTTCTTAAAAGAGATAAGGAAGAAGCCAGAAAGATCGCCATCAATAACCTGACAAAGGTCGGTATGGGCGATTTCATCAATGCCTACCCTGCTACTCTTTCAGGTGGCCAGAAACAGAGAGTTGCGATTGCCAGAGCGCTGTGCGTCGATCCTGAGATCCTCTTGTTTGACGAACCTACTTCCGCTCTTGACCCGGAAATGGTCGGCGAAGTCTTGAACGTCATAAAGGATCTTGCGGATGAAGACATGACGATGATCGTCGTCACTCATGAGATGGGCTTCGCAAGAGATGTTGCCGATAAAGTTGTCTTTATGGATTCAGGTATCGTCCTTGAAGAAGGAAGGCCTGAAGAGATCTTCAATAATCCGAAAAACGAAAGAACAAGACAGTTCCTTGCCAGAGTATTATAAGTCGACTCTGTTGACCTTGATCGTACCATCGTCCAGAATATAAACTCTGGCATAACACGGTGCGGTGAGGTCACGGTTATAGTGACATGAACCGGGGTTGATGAACCTTACTCCGTTATGGATATCATCATAGAACGAATGCGTATGTCCAAAGAAAACGACATCGCATTTTTCTTTTTTGGCCTTGTCGACCATCAGCTTCCAGGAATAGATCAGTTTGTGTCCGTGCATGATCAGGATACGGTGACCCCCGATCTCCAGAATCATCTGCATCGGGTATTCAAAAAGCCAGTCATTGTTTCCCGAGACCGCAGCAAAAGGAGCGATCCTTTCAGGATCAGCCATGACATCTCCACAATGGAGATAATAATCACAGGCCGGATTGTCGCTCAATATCCTGTCGATACATTCGACATCCCCGTGATTGTCTGAGACAAGGCAAATCTTTAACATTTCAGTAAGAAATCTGCTCCTTTTATTACTTCTCTTACACTCAGATCGCCAAAACCGATCTGTCTTAAACATTCATAGGCACCGATCGCCACACAGTTTGACAGATTCAGACTGCGCGCATCGGATCTCATCGGGATCCTGTAGCATTCCTCAAGATGATCCTTGAGGATCTTCTTATCTATACCGGTCGATTCCTTGCCGAAAACGATATAGATATCATCTTCTTTACTGAAGACACACTCTTCAAAAGATTTCAGGGCATATCTGGTAAAGAATACATACTGCCCTTTATTGTTCTTTTCATAGAATTCATCCCAGTTTCTGTAGACTGTATAATCAAGATCCTTTACATAATCCATACCGCTTCTTTTCAGATGTTTCTCGTCAAGAGAAAATCCCAGAGGTTCGATCAGATGAAGTCTCATCTCGAAGACCGAACAGGTCCTCATGATGTTGCCGGTATTCTGAGGGATCTCCGGTTCAAAAAGAACGATATTAATCATTTACAGTTTCCTTCTTCTGAAGAAGATAAAGCACCAGATAGAACAGTGCGATCAAAGAGATAAAGGTTATGACGATCGTCACGACCAGATGGTTGAAGAACTCCGGTGGAACGATCATGATCAGGATATCCTTCCTGAGATCGAGCAGCCACAGATCATTTCCCGCAAAGAAAACATGATGGAAGAAAGTCCAGAAGCTGTCAAAATCAATAATGATCCATGCCCCGACTATTGCAATGAATATACCTACATAAAGAAGGATCTTCCTGTAGGTATCATAAAGCGTTCTGAACGGATACTTTCTGAAAACATAGAAAAACATGAAGAACGCAAAGACCATTGCAGCATCAAAAAGCATATAGTTGGCCGTCAGATTGAGATTTCTGACATCGACCATATGAGCCTTTTCATCATCGGTATAGATCTCTCTTTCTTTTCCATTAACATTCATCCTGATATCCAGAGATGCCTTTGGATCATTGAGATAGTCAAGAGTGAAACGTGTGAGTTTTTCAAGATCCTCATCGCTGATCCCGATGTATTCACTGATGTGCTTGCCATAAAGCATCAGTTTGTCATGTTCTTTCTTGTAGAAAGACTCATTAAAAGACCAGAAGTGTACACTTCCCAGCAATGAAAGAATTATGAAACTGATCGCAATGACCAGCGAGTATACCTTAGAGTTTGTCTTTTGCATCGATTATCCATTTCTTCAGTGCCTTGGCCCGATGTGAGAACTCATTCTTGTAGTCTTCACCGAGTTCCGCTTCCGTCCTGTTGTATTCAGGGATCAGAAAGATCGGATCGTAGCCAAAGCCCTTTTCTCCTTTCGCTTCTAACGCTATTTCCCCTTCGTTTACGCCTTTATAATAGTTGACTTCATTATTTATATCAATGAAACATAAAACGTCCACAAAGCGTGCTCCTCGCTCCTTTACGCCATCCATCATCCTGATGATGTACTGGCATTTTTCCGGATAAGACATGTCACTCAGATATCTTGCGGAATGAATGCCCGGTCCGCCATCAAGAAAATCGATACAGATGCCGGAATCATCCGCTATGACAGGCATATTGACTCTTTCATGATAGAAGCTCGCCTTCTTGTAGGCATTCTCTTCAAAAGTCGTACCGTCTTCTACTGGCTCTTCCTTGAAATCAAAATCTTTCGGCGTATAAAGTTCTATCTCTACACCATTCCTTGAAAGGATATCGTTGATCTCTTCAAGTTTATGGGCATTACCGGAAGCTATGAACAGTTTTTTCATTATATCTGAAACCTTTCTATGATTATCTTGACCAGCGGATTTCTGATGACATCATTGTTGTTGAACTCCACAAAAGAGATCCTGTCGATATCTTTGAGTTTCTCGGCAGCCAGGATCAGACCGCTGCGGTTCTTGTTGATGTTGAGGTCGATCTGCGTAACATCGCCATTGACGATCATCTTGGAATTGAAACCCAGTCTCGTCAGAAACATCAGCATCTGTTTATCGGTCGTATTCTGTGCTTCATCAAGGATTATGAAGGCTTCATCAAGAGTCCTTCCCCGCATGTAGGCCAGAGGCATTACTTCGATCACGCCTTTTTCGATCAGCTTATCCTTCTGTTCCTTGCCAAGTATTGCGTCCAGAGCATCATAGATAGGCATCAGATACGGATCGATCTTCTCCTTGAGATCGCCTGGTAAAAAGCCCAGTGATTCACCCGCTTCAACTGCAGGTCTCGTTATTATTATCCTGTTTACGATCGCTTTCTTGAGATATGTCACTGCCAGCAATACCGACAGGAAAGTCTTGCCGGTACCGGCAGGTCCGATCGAAAAGACCAGATCATCTTTCTTTACAGCCTTGATGAAACGATGCTGGTTGTAGGTCTTGCATTTGAAAGGCTTGCCGGAATATGAATAGGCTATTATCTCATCCGCGAAATCTTCTTCTTCATCACTGGTATTCAGCATGAAAGAATGGGTGATGAAATCGCGGTCAATGACATTGTCCTTGCATTTGCGGACAATATAATCCATATGACGGGAAAACCTGTCAAAGGTCTCCTTGTCATCGCTCAACAGTTTGAAATAATTATCTCTATAGACAATACCGCAGCCGTAAAGCTGTTCCAGAAGCGCGATGTTCTGATCGTTCACTCCTGCGATATTTCTCAATTCATCCTGACTTAAATTTTCTAGTGTATACTTCATAAGTTCTTCCTATATATGTTTTAGCCACTCTGTCGCACCAATGTACTCACAGGCTCTGCTGCCATAATCATTGGCTGTCCTGATGGCTTCTATAATGCTGTTTCCTTCACTGATACTTTGTATGAAACCGGCCACAAAGCTGTCTCCGGCTCCTGTTGAATCAACACAGTCTACCTTTCCTGCAGGATAATACTCACCCTTGTAGAAGCAGCCTTTTTCACCGCATTTGATAATAACATTCTTTATTCCGGCATCATAGAGTTTTGCTTCACATTCTCTGATATCATCTGAATAACAGAGCTTTTGAGCTTCTATCTCATTACACAGAAAGTAATCCGCGTATTTAAGACAGCTCATGTCTTCTATCCTTTCACTATTCTTGGGATTGGATGAATCCACAAACAGTATGATCCCCTTATCTTTTATTTCCTTGAATAGAACACAAAGCTTGTCATTAACAAGATTCTTGGACATGAACAGTGAAGCAAATGAGACATATTGGCAATCTTCATCAATTGCAATGTCAGCCAGATCAAAGACTCTGAGTGAGCCGTTTTCATTGCCGACAAATCTGCGCTGACCATCTTTCGCGATAAACACCATTGAGATGTAGGTCTCAACACCTTTCTTTCTGATATTCTCATTGAAGCCGATATCATTGTTTTTAAGATAGTCAATGATCAGATCGCCATAGGCATCATCACCGACGATACTGATGAGTCTGACATCTTTGTTGAAATGTCTAAGGACACTGCTTTCGTTTAAGGCATCTCCGCCAAAGGAAGTTCTGATGCTTTCGACCTTATAGGATCCGGAAAAGAAAGCTTCTTCGTTCACATTTTTCATCAGCAGATCGACACATGATCCCCCGACAACATTAATTAAACTCACGTATCTATTATACAAAAAGAAAACCAACTTTATCAGTTGGCTTATTTAGATCTTCTTAATTTTCTGGCGTTTTCTCTCTTTAATCTTTTCTTAACACCAGGCTTGACGTAATACTCTCTTTTTCTAACTTCGAGAAGCGTTCCATTTCTAGAGACCTGTCTCTTAAAACGACGTAAAGCATCATCTAACTGTTCGTTTTCCTTAACGATCACCTTTGCCACAATTTCACCCCCTCTCGGTCAGCTCTTATATTATATAACAAACTTTGCGTTTTTCTACAAAAAACTTTATTCACCTTTTTCAATCAGCTTTGTACCTGAAGAAGTCCCGATCCTGTTGGCACCAAGTTCGATCATTCTGTTGAAGTCTTCTCTTGATCTTACGCCACCGGCAGCCTTGATCAGGCATCTGTCGCCAACGGTCTTTTTCAGCAGTGCCACATCCTCAAATGTTGCACCATTTGTTGAAAAACCGGTCGAGGTCTTGACGAAATCAGCCTTGGCTTCAAGGATGCATTCGCAGGCTTTGACTTTTTCTTCATCAGTCAAAAGGCACGTTTCGATGATGACCTTGAGCGTCTTGTTACCGCAGGCTTCCTTGATCCTTCTTATTTCATCGGTCACATATGCATAGTCCTTGTCTTTAAGACGACCGATATTGATGACCATATCAACTTCATCAGCGCCTTTGGCTATCGCATCTTCTGTCTCCATGACCTTGGCTTCTGTCGACATGGCGCCCAATGGAAAGCCGATAACGCAGCACACCAGCACATCTGATCCTTCAAGCTGCTTCCTGCAGAATTGAATATTGCAGGTATTTACGCATACGGATTTGAAATCATATTCCTTTGCCTCATCACAGAGTTTTCTGATGGCTTCCAAAGAGGCATCTGCCTTCAGAAGTGTGTGGTCGATGTACTTAGACAGTTTCATTTTCTTCGCTCCTTCTTTTTTCAATGAATTTCTTTGTATAGTGTTTATCGCCATAATAGAATTCCTTGCCCAGACCCATGGAAAGGAATCTTTCATTGCCTTTTCCTACTATTATTACTGTATCATTTTTATTCATGATCTCTACAGCATTTTCAATGGCATAGGATCTAAGCGGTATGCAGATAACCCTCTTGGTCTTGATATATCTGTTACAGCGGTTCAGGATCTCCATCACTTCCGATTCCAGTGATTCATTTTCCGTCAGAATGATGATATCCAGATACTTTTCCAGGATGGCCATGATCTTTTCCAGACGCTTGTCCGTATCGGTATGGTTTATCGAAATAACTCCAATAGCCTTATTCTTCTGTTTGACAGTCGCGGCGTACTCACAGACTTCCTCGATCGAATTTGTGTCATAGGCATCATCGACAATGATGTTGTATTCATCATCCACCTTCTCCATGACACCATCAACACATTCCACATCCGAGATCTTTTCGATTATATCCTCGAGCTGATAACCCGTCTGATGTAAAGCAGCAATCGCTGCTGTCAGATTATAGACATTGACTCTGCCCTGCAAAGAAGATCTGACATTGTATGATACTTCCTCATGAATGATCTTGAAACTGATACCCTTACTTGTAACGGAGATATCTCTGATCTGGTAATCCGCTACAGTCGAGGTACCATAGGTCACACAGTTTTCGACGCAGTCTTCAAATTCATTATATGAGTCATCGTCAACATTGAAGATGACCTTGGTCGTGTTTTCCAAGGTATAAAGATATCTTCTGATGTAGTTGTAGTAATCGATCGACTGGAATTCCGATGAATTTCTGTTTGTGCAGGTATAGATGAAACAGTCAGGCTTTATGCCGTCGAGCTTTCTTAAGTTCAGCGAAATGGCGTTGGCCTCAAAGGTGACTGCCTTGACTTCATTCTTTTTCATCGTATCCAATAGCTTGAGGTTATCCAGGATGTTGAGCGTATCGAAACTGGAATTGAGTTCCAGCCCGTTATACTTTATGCCCAGGATCCCGATATAACCGCAGTTGGAGACCTTATTCAGATAATGATTGATGAATGAGGCAACTGAACAGCGACCGTAGTTGCCTGAAACGATATACTTGCTGATCCCTTCATTGGGATTCATATAGAAGATATCGGCTACTTTGACCAGGACGTTGTTGACATTGGAGACCTTGATGTAGATCGCATTGAATTTGTTTTCCTGAGGTTTTGAATAGACGATGACCTTGGCTCCATTGTTTATGGCTTCTTCGATATAGTCATGGCCGTCATATTTGATACCGTCAAGGCAGAAGAAAATCGCGTTCTTCATCGAAGTCCTTGAATCGATCGACAACTGTTCGATCTCGATATCCGGAGCACCCGCAAAAAGTCTAGATAACAGCACTCCCAGTCACCTCTTGTCTTGTATCTTCAATCATGACATCTATTATTTTACCAGTTTCATGAATACCTTTGATTTTGGTGTAGATGTATTCCTTGCTGTAACCATATGAATAATCGACATCGCTTTTTTCGATCAGGACTTTTACTTTTCTGTTCAGGAAAAGATCATGGTACTTTCTGGTATACTGTTTCTGCAGTTCCATGACATCCTTGACTCTTTGTTTTTTGATCTTTGGATTGATATGCCCTTCCATTTTATCCGCAACTGTTCCCTGCTTCCTAGAATACGGGAAGACATGGATAAAGGAGAAACCGATTTCTTTTATATTGTTGAGGGTATTGTTGAATAGTTCATCAGTCTCATTCGGGAACCCGACTATCAGGTCGGTAGAGATCGAAATATCCGGAATCATCTTCCGGATATAGGAAACTCTGTCCTTGTATTCCTTGATCGTATAAGGCCTGTTCATGAGTTTCAGGATCGTATCGTCACAGCTCTGCACCGGGATATGCAGATGATGCGCTATTTTATCGTTTTTCTGCATAAGATTAATGATCTGATCATTTATTTCGGTGATCTCGATCGAAGAGAGCCTGATGGTTTCAAGTCCTTTTATCTCGCACATGTCTTTCAGAAGCTTATGAAGATCATATTCGCCATCATCATACCTGCCGGTATGGATGCCTGTTAAAACGATCTCTCTGTTGGTTTTCGCAAGTATCCTTGCCTCTTCAAGGATCTTATGATGATCACCGCTTCTTTGTCTTCCTCTTGAATAAGGGATGATGCAATAGGAGCAGAACTGATTACAGCCATCTTCGATCTTGAGGAAAGAACGCGACTTGGTCGGATAGGCTTCGATATAGAGGTCTTCAAAATCTTCACTGATCTTTTCTGAGACAAGATTGTCCTTGACCTGTTCAACGATCAGCTCGACGATCTTATCCTTGTGATCGGAACCGATGATCAGATCGACATCTTCAAATACTTCCGTATCACTTTTTATCTGGCTCAGACAACCTATGGCAGCGATGTAACTTTCGGGATTGTTGCGTCTTGCCGCATGAATGAACTTTCTGGTCTTGGCTTCTGCGGTATTGGTCACGCAGCATGTAAAAATAAGATAAATATCAGCTTTATCCTTGAAATCCACTTCCTTGAAGTGTTTATTCATGTTTTCTCTTACATAGGTCGCTTCATAGTCATTGACTTTGCAACCAAGGATCATCATTGCATAAGTTTTCATTGGCATTTACCTACAATAATGCTTGTCATATATATGGCTGCCGTTTCAGCTCTAAGGATCCTCTTGCCTAAACTTATAGGTTCAAAACCCATATCGCAGATAGTTTCGTATTCCTTATTCTCAAAACCGCCTTCCGGACCGATTATATAAGTGAGCGATCTTCCTGTATCGACATCGACGATATTTCTTGAGCTTTCATAACAGATATAGTTGTTTTCACTGAGATATTTATCAAGATCCTTCAGTGAGGCTACTTCACATACTTCAGGGATCAGATTGCGGTGAGACTGTTCAGCAGCTTCCTTTACGATCTTTCTCATTCTAAGAACTTTTTTGTCATCTTTAGCCTTTACCACGCTTCTTACCGACTGATATGGAACAAAACGCTTTACGCCCAGTTCGGTTAGTTTCTGCAGACAGAGTTCAAATTTATCGTTCTTGAATAAAGAAAGTATGCAGGTGATATCGCAATCCAGTTCATTATTCTCATCGAGTTTTTCTATTGTTATACACTCACCGTTATTTACCAGATGACAATGATAGATATCGCCATCAATATCAGCAACTCTGAAGATATATGAAGGATCTTTGCGCAGAACTTTGATCAGATGATAAAGGACTTCATCATCAAGCCTGAACGTCCTGTCTATTTCAAGTTTCTTATCTGTAAAGTACTGCTGCATAGCCTAATTATAACTTAAAAGGACAATTACTTGTCCTTCTCCTCTTCCTGCTTCTTGAAGGTTATCTTTATCTCGTTGACCTTCTTGGAATCCGCATCTGTCACTTCAACATGCATATTCTTGAAATCGAAACTGTCGCCCTTGACCGGGATCTTGTCCAGGATGTCGATGACCCAGGCAGAAACCGTATTGAATTCATAGTCTTCATCATTCTCGATGGCAAAGTGATCGAACATCTCATCGATATCCTCATCCGCTTTGACAAGATACGTGTTATCATCGAGCTTCTTGTAGTATTCAATGACTCTATCGTGTTCATCGTATATTTCTCCGACGAGCTCTTCCAGGATATCTTCCATCGTGATGATGCCCTGCGTACCGCCGTATTCGTCAACGACTATCGCCATATGCGATTTGGAGGTCTGGAACTGCTTGAGCAATGATGAGATCTTCACCTGCGGTGAAGTATAGATTACAGGTTTAAGTACTTCCTTGATATTGGTGGATTTTTCATACAACAGATGGTAATAGAAATCCTTTTCGATCAGAACACCGATGATGTTGTCGATACTGTCTTCATAGACCGGCAGTCTTGAATAACCGGAATCGCGGTATTTCAGTTCAATCTCTTCAATACTGTCCTCACCAAGTTCAACAGCTATGACATCGATCCTCGGGGTCAGTATCTCGCCAACATCGAGGTCATTGAATTCCAACGCATTGGTGATGATCTCGGCTTCGTGGTCTTCGATATCGCCGTCTTCATTGGCTTCTTCGACCATCGTGATGAATTCATCAGTCGTATATGTATCATTTACATCGCCATAAAAACGGGCTATCAGTTTTTCCATATATCTGAAGATAAAAGACAAAGGTGTAAAGATGAACACCAGGAATTTCAGGAACGGTGTAGATGACATCGCGAACTTCTCGGGAACATATTTAGCCATATTTTTAGGAAGGATCTCACCGATGATCATGATCACAAGCGTCATGACTACAGATGAAACAGCTACTCCGTTGCCACCAAGGATCCTGGTGAACAGAACTGTAGCCAGAGATGCCGAAACGACATTGACAATAGTATTACCGATTAGGATCGTCGTAAGCAGTTTTGAGAAATCTTCCATGAGTTCCAGAGTACTGGCGGCCCTTCTGTTTCCGGAATTGGCCAAGGCCTTCAGCTTGATCTTATTGAGCGAAGTAAAAGCTGTTTCCGACGCAGAGAAAAAGCTGTATAAAAGGACCAGTATTATTAGAATCATTAGAATGGTGCTGTTACTCATAAAAGCACCTCATTTCTGAGATGGGATCTACACGGTAAAGGAACATCTTCTAATTTATACATAACGATGAATATTTTAACAAATATTATCTTTAATTACAAATAAATGATCTTCCCTGAAAGATAAAGAAAAACCCGCTTTACAGCGGGTCAATAACTGTTTTATTAGATCCTGGTCTTGAAGAAAGCCGGAACATCATCTTCTTCTTCAATATTGCTTACGACCTCTTCCTTGTTTACGGAACGGGAATCAATATTGACGACCGGATTGGTATCCTTTTCAAAGATGATATTTGTCTGTGAGGAATGCTTGGTATTAGGAAGATCGAAACCGGTCGCGATGACGGTGACGATGATAGCTTCACCAAGCGATTCATTGATCGCAACACCATAGATTATATCGATATCATTGCCGGCAGCTTCCTTGATGAAATCAACGGCGATGGATGAATCCTGCAAAGAGATATTAGGACCACCGGTGATGTTGATGATGGCAGACTTGGCACCCTTGATGTTTGCTTCAAGAAGCGGTGATCTGATGGCGCGGGCTGCAGCCTCCTTGGCCTTGTTTTCACCCTGAGCCATACCGATACCGATAAGAGCTGTTCCCTTGCCTTCCATGACGGTTCTGATATCAGCGAAGTCAAGGTTGATGAATGCCGGAACAGCGATCAGATCGGTAATAGTCTGAACGCCCTGTCTCAAGACGTTGTCGGCTTCCTTGAAAGCTTCCTGCATCGGGATCTTGCCGATGACATTCAGCAGCTGGTTATTGGAAACGATGATCAGAGAATCGACATACTGTTTCATCTGTTCGATTCCGACATTGGCCTGATCCATTCTTCTTCTGCCTTCAAAATCAAATGGCTTGGTGACGATTCCTACGACCAGCGCGCCCATCTCCTTGGCGATCTTACAGAAAAGCGGAGCAGCTCCGGTTCCGGTTCCACCACCCATACCGCAGGTAACGAAAACCATATCTGAACCGGCGATCGCCTTCTTGATATCGTCCTGAGATTCTATTGCGGATTTCTGTCCGACTTCCGGATTGCCTCCGGCACCTAAACCTTTGGTCAGTTCTCTACCAAGAACGATCTTATTCGGGCATTTAGACAGATTCAATGACTGTATATCGGTATTGCATACATAGAAATCAACACCTTTGACACCATCATTAACCATTCGGTTTACGGCATTGCATCCTGCACCGCCGACACCGAATACTTTTATTCTGGCTACCTGATTATATTCTGGTCTTATTGTCATTTACTTCTCCCCCTTTTCCATGTACTGCTTGAACAGATTCTTGATCTTGGTCGTGATCGTCTCACCCTCGGAATCAAACTGTTTCTGATCTATAGCATTTTCATATTTTACCAAATCCACACAATTTACATTCAGATCGTTTAATAATACTTTATCACGATAAACAAAGAAAGCGCCATATAAAGCCGTCATAGCCGGATCTCTGACACCAATGGTATCAGGATAGTAGGTCTTGACCTTGGTGAGCGTCTTTTCCTTGAGCCTTTCAAGCAAGCTGCGCATCTGACAGCCTTCACCCGTCAGAATGATCAGTGCTCCTTCAGCGATTATCGGTCTGCACATGGAAACAAGTTTTTCACAAAGCATGTCCAGCGGTTCATCGATGCACTGGTTAAGCATCCTGGTATTTATCGATTTGGTCATACCCTGATCAGTCCAGGCATATACCGTATCATCCGGATATTCGCTGTTGAAATCGGCTGAATATTTGACCAGTTTGGCGATATCGTTGTATGGCATGTTGTAGGTACGATAGACCCTGTTTATAAGTGAATTGAGGCCATCAAAAACGATCTCCGTCGAAACAAGACGTCCCTTTGAAAGCAAAGACAGATATGTGCAGGTCCTGTTCACATCCAGAATGATGACATTCTTGTTTAATGACTCCTCAAACAGAGAAGCTTCCCTGGCGATCGCATAGTTGTTCAGGGTAATATCCAGAACCTTGATGCCCGCATTTTCGACAGCGGAGACATAATCGTACGATACCTCAACATCAGCACAAAGCAGATCGATGTCGACATAGACTTCATCTGCCCTCTCGTTTTCCGGCAGTCTTCTGGTAGAAATGCCGTTGACATTGTATTTGACGATCGTGGAATTGGCGACCAGCACATTGGAATCGACCTTGGTCTTAAGGGAATTGGATACAGCTCTGGCGATATCCTTCTTGGTGATTATGCCGTTTTCCGTGACGACCTTGCTTTTGAGCGGATAGCGCTTGAAGTTGTAGGCCGGCAAAACTAAAATAACTTTCTCGATATCCGTAGAGATCCTGCTTGAGGTCTCCTTAACTGCTTTTCTGATGTCGTTAGAAAGTTCTTCCTTGTTATTTATACCGAAATCGCTTATCGTATTGGTGTAGTATTTATCGGAACGGATGATATTGAATCGCGTATTAAAATACTCGCCTACTAAAAGTTTTATCTCATTTTCACATAGCTCCATAGCTACGTAAATCTGCTTGATATTATTTCCCATACATAGATAATTTTATCATAAGATTATATTTCAATGCGTATTGATTTGCATTTATGAATCATTTATGTTAAAGTAATTAAGCGAAATTGAGAAAGGGGGCAAGCTGTATGTCAAGAGTATGTGCTATCACTGGTAAAAAACAAATGTCTGGTAACAACCGTTCACATTCACTTCGTGCTACACGCCGTAAATGGAATGTAAATCTTCAGACCGTTACAATGATGGTTGATGGTAAACCAAAGAAGGTTCGCGTTTCTGCCCGCGCACTTAGAACATTAAAGAATCAGGCAAAGGCAGCATAACTTCCGCAAAGGAAGTTTTTTTATGCCAAAAAAGAGTAAGCATTAAGCTTACTCACATTCTCTTAATTTTCTGACATTGTCTTTGATGTCGCCTTTGAAGACAAATGACCCGGCCACCAGGGCATCGGTTCCTCTGCTCACAAGGTCATGGGCGTTAGAATCGTTTACTCCCCCATCGACTTCAATAATATAATTCAGATCATGTTCATCTTTATATCTTTTCAGCTGCTCAACTCTATCCAGAGCTTCGATCATGAACTTCTGACCGCCGAATCCCGGTTCTACCGACATAAGTAAGAAGATATCTATCTTATCAAGAAGAGGGATTATCTCCTCCACGGTCGTTTTTGGTTTGATGGAGATCCCGGCTTTGAGTCCCATATCATGGATCTTGTTTATGAGTTTTTCGCATTTTTCAAGATCGTTATATGCCTCATAGTGAAAGACGATGCTGTCGGCTCCCGCCTTGGCAAAGACATCCGCAAAATAGTCAGGATCACTGACCATCAGATGGACATCCAGAAAACGATCGCTGTTTCTTCTGAAAGCTTCAAGCAGGACCGGACCAAAAGTCAGATTGGGAACGAAATGACCGTCCATGACATCGAAATGGATCCATTCGACACTTTCATTGAGATCTGCAAGTTCCTTCCGGAAATCTTCATAATGCATTGATAAGACTGATGGTGATATTATCATTTTTTATTCTCCATAATAGTAGATCTTTACGATGATATCTTCAGACAGATTGATCGCTGAGCCAAGCTCCGGTTCAGTTCTGACAACGGTATCAGCTGCCGTATCGTCGAGTTCACTGTCACTGAAATAACTGCGGTCCTTGATTTCCAGAGAATACTTGATCTTATTTTCACTCAAGAAATTCACAGCCTGATCGATACTCATGCCTTTAAGTTCATAGGAAAGGATGACGATCTTTTCCTGAGAGTATTCCAGAGTGATCGAATTCTTGATATTAGGATCATACTTGAATCCTGCTTCAGGATCCTGTTTCAGGATCTTGCCAGGTGTCTCTTCAGATTCTACCGGGATCACTTTAACATTGAAATTGAGGGCATACAGCTCGTTTCTGGCATCTTTATAGTCCCAGCCGACATAATTATAAAGCGTTGAATAAAGTCCGTTAGAAACGGTCAGTTTGACTTTGGAGCCGACTTCGATCTCTTCATCATATGTCGGTTCACTCGATATGATCAGATCCTTAGGCACATTGTCCGAAAGGATCCAGGTGATATGGGAATCATCTACTTCGAGACCCTTTTCCACCAGAATATCCCTGGCTGCCTGAACAGACATGTTTCTGAGATCCGGTACCTTGACCATTCTGGTCCTGTTACCGATAAGACCTGAGAGAAAAAGGACGATCACCAGGACGCTTATGGAAAGGATCACGACCAGCGTCAGGAAAAGGATATTGAAGACTTTCTGTTTATTGTTTTTGACAGGTTCCTTTTTCGGGATATAGATATCTTCACTCTTCTTTGGAACATTGCTGTTTTCAAATGAAACTTTCTGATCATCACGATGATCTCGCTTGAGACATTCGTTGAGATCCTTAAGCATCAATGCAATGTTCTTGTAGCGGTTATTCAGATTCTTGGCCGTAGCTTTGATCAGGATATTTTCTACAGACTGCGGGATATCGGGATTCATGCTTCGAACCGAAGGTATTTCTTCCTTGATATGTTTGAGCGCTACCTGGACCGGCGTATCGCCCTTGAAAGGCACATCACCTGTCAGGAGTTCATAGAAAACGATACCCAACGAATAGATATCCGACTGCATCGTGGCCTGTTTGCCTTTGGAGAGTTCTGGAGCCAGATAGTGGACTGAACCGATGACGGAATCTTCGTGGGTGATCTGGATCGCTCCGCTGGCCAAGGCAATACCAAAGTCGGAAAGCTTGATCGTTCCATCATCTTTTATGAGCACATTCTGCGATTTGACATCTCTGTGGATGACGTTATTGCGATGAGCTTCCAGTAAGGCACCGGCCAGCTGTTTCATCATCCAGACTGCTTCCTTGTAAGGAATAGGTCCCCTTTTCTTGATCAGCTGTTTCAGGGTGTAGCCTTTGACATATTCCATGACGATATAATGACGATCGCCATCTTCTCCGACATCATATACATCCACGATATTCGGATGAGAAAGCTGGGTAATGGCTTCAGCTTCTCTTTTGAAACGCTCTCTGGCCATCTCGTCATCAGCCATATCGGATTTGAGTATCTTTACAGCCACATGTCTGTTCAAGATCACGTCAAAAGCCAGGTATACATCAGCCATACCGCCTCTGCCTAAAAGTTTCAGGATCTCATATCGGTTACCTATCGTATTAGACATCTTCTTTTAACCTCACCAGAACAGCCGTGACATTGTCAAAGCCACCTTTCAACAGGGACAGATCCTTAAGATCGATCGTCTTGTCCGCAACACTTTTTTCCTTGTCCAGAACGATCTTTTTTATCTCCTCATCGCTCACATAGCCATGCAAGCCATCTGAACAGGCCAAAAGATAATCCATATCCTTTATTTCCTCTATATCGGCTCTTACTTTATCGCCAACACCGATCGCTCTGACCAGATAATGACGCTGAGGATGATTGAGTGCCTCTTCGGGAGTGATCTTTCCTTCAGAAAGCAGTTTATTGATAAGCGAATGATCTCTGGTCAGCTGGACGATGTTTTCATCCTTAAAGCCATAGACCCGCGAATCACCGCAGTTGATACTGATCATACCCAGGGAAGTGATCATGAAACCGGTCAATGTTGTGCCCATGCCTTCATATTCTTCATATTTCACTGACATGTCATAGATATGTTTATTGACCGCATTGATATGAAAATTCATGAAACTGATGACATCTTCAAGACTTGAGAATCGTCCCGATCCTCTAAAGGTGAAGTCAAAATATTTGATGACTTCCCCACTCGCCACTTCACCGGCTTTTCCTCCGCCGATCCCGTCAGCCACCAGGACCAGAAAATCACCATAGTCATTTTCTACAGCGATATATGAATCCTGATTCTTGTCTCTGATCAGGCCGACATCAGTTATACAGTAATATTCCATAAGCTTATTTTAGACTATTGGCTCTGAGTTGGCCACAGGCCGCATCGATATCATCACCTTTTTTCTGTCGTAAAGTGACAGCCACATTGTTTTTCTTCAACATATCATAGAAATGCAACGCATCTTCTTCGCTGCTTGATTCAAAATCCTTTTCTTTTACCCTGTTGTAAGGTATCAGATTTATGTAGGCATTTAGTCCCTTGAGCAGTTCTTTGATCTGCTTTGCGTGGATCTCCTGATCATTTACGCCTTTTAAAAGCAGATATTCAAAAGTCAGGCGGCGGTTGTTCAGGGAAGAATATTCCTTGAGGGCATTTATCAGTTCATTCAACGGGTAGGCCCTGTTTACCGGCATGAGACTGCTTCTTAATTCATCGTTTGGTGCATGCAGAGAGATGGCCAGATTGTACTGCAGCTGTTCCTTGGCGAAACGTAGAATGCCCGGTACGATGCCGCAGGTCGAGATCGAGATATGACGTGAACCGATCTCCAGTCCATACGGATCATTGATGATGCTCAGGGCCTTCATGACATTGTCGTAGTTATCAAAAGGTTCACCTGTTCCCATGATGACGATATTGCCAAGTCTTCCACCTCTAAGATCGAGCTGTCTCTGGATCATCAGGGCCTGAGTGACGATCTCTCCGGCAGTAAGATCACGCTGTTTCTTGAGCAGACCCGATGCGCAGAACGCACAGCCCATATTGCAGCCGACCTGAGAAGAAAGACAGGCTGAATAGCCATAATCAAACACCATCAGTACTGATTCGACCAGAGCTCCATCATTCATTTCAAACAGGAACTTCATCGTTCCATCCTTCGAAGTCTGTGAGGTAACGATCTTAAGCGGTTCGATCGTAAAATCGTTTTTCAATTGTTCAATGAGCTTTTTTGATATATCGCTCATGGAATCGAAATCACTGATTCTTTTATCATAGAGCCATTTAAAGATCTGACGCGCATGAAAAGGCTTAAGTCCTTTTTCACTCAAGTAATTCTGCAGATCAGTAAGAGAAAGATCATATATCGAAGTCATCATCCCACCTTCTTCATCTTGGCATAATAGAAACAGTCTCCAAGTTCATTGATGATCGTCTCTTCTTCCACAAGCAGATAGTGATCATTTTCGGAAAGGAACTTTCTGATCAGTTTCTCATTTTCTTTCTTGTTCAGTGTACAGGTCGAATAAAGAAGTATTCCCCCATTCATCAGAATCTCATCCATGGAACTAAGAAGCTGATACTGCAGGATCTGCAGTTCATCAAGATCCGCTGGCTTGATATGGAATTTGAGATCCGGTTTCCTGCCGATAACGCCCAGTCCTGAACATGGAGCATCAAGCAGGATCTTATCGAAGCGCAGATTGACATTATCCTTGATATCCCGGCCATCAAGATTGAGATAGTTGACACGATTATACCCGAGTTTTTCCGCCATCTGCTTGATCAGTTCGACTCTATGTGAATGTAGATCATTGCCATAGCAGTTCTGAGGTTTCAGAATATCCAGACAGTTGAAAAGCTTCGAACCTGGAGCACAACACACATCCAGAAGCTTATCGGAAGCTTTGAGATCAAGATGTCTGTAAAGCGATGCCGAATTGACATCCTGCACATAGAAAAAACCCTCCTGATATTCCCTGGTCTTTAGCAGATTGTTTCTGGACCTGAAACTGTCCTCATTTATTATTTCGATATCAAGATGTTTCAGATCCTCATATACACATTTGCGCTTATTGATGCGGTAATAGGTATCAGGAATACGCTGATAGATACTGACGATCCTGTTCAGATCTTCCTTAGAATATTGTTTAGCAAGAAGATTATAGATCCATTTAGGAAGGCAGGCATTGACATCCGGATCGGGACTCAGTTTAAGTGATTTGTGTTTATACAGAAGAACATTTATAAAGGCCTTTTCATATTTGTTCTGGCCCAATGATACATATTCGTTATTGACGACATAATCTTCCTGTTTCAGAACGAATCTTTCAAACATGGCCATGCACAATATGAGTCTGATCCTTAATGAAGTCTTGGGTTCGATATCTTCGGCAAACTGAAAACTCAGGAATTCGTATTTCCTTAAGACCCCATTCACCAGATTGGTCACAAAAGCCCGCTTGATCGGTTCGATCCTGTTGAGTTCACGACGCATCAGCAGATTTGAATATGATTCATCAGCGATCGTCTTATTCAGAATGTTTAAAGCCAATTCTCTCTGTTTCATTCAAGATATAGTGGATCAACATCAATTTTAACATGTGAAAGACTGCTTGTAGAGCTGTAAGTTTCGATAATGCCCTGAAGATCATTGATGATGCCTATAAGATCTTTGTCCATGATCAGGATCCTGGTACGATAGAGCTTCTGGATCCTGCTTAGGACATAAGGTCTGTATTTTCTGTATTTTAAAGGCTCCAGCAGTTTTGACATGTATTCAACAGATCTGTCGAGCCTGTCTTCACTGGTATCGGAAAGGATGATCTCGACGATATGCGAATAAGGCGGATACTTCGTCTTGTTGCGGTAGTTCATCTCGATATTGTAGAAGTAATTGTAGTCCTGATTTAAAACTGCCTTCAAGGCGTAGTGTTCAGTGTTGAAAGCCTGAATGAGGACTTTGCCTTTCTCATTGGCTCTGCCAGAGCGGCCCGAGGCCTGCATGAGCAGATCAAAAGTCATCTTGGCGGAATTGTAGTCCTGATGCATGAGGCCGGCATCGGCATTGAGTATTCCCACCAGCGTCACATCAGGATAATCAAGACCCTTGGCGATCATCTGCGTGCCGATCAGGATATCGATCTGACGTTCCTCAAACTGCTTAAGGATCTTGCCATGAGCGCCTTTTCTTCCAACGGAATCCCTGTCCATCCTGGCGATCCTGGCGGAAGGAAAATAACGGTTAAGCTCCTCTTCAACTCTCTTGGTCCCAAAACCATAGAAGATAAGAGTATCTTCATGACAGTTTGGACAGCGCTTAGGAAGTTCATAGGTCCTGCCGCACTGATGGCATTTCAGAAGATTGATATCCTTGTGATAGTTGAGCGGACTGTCACAGTCCTGACACATCAGAGTCGCAGAACAGTTTGAACATTTGACGATCGGTGAATATCCCCTTCTGTTGAGCAGAATGATGGCCTGTTTATCATTATTCAAGGTATTATCGATCTCTTCCTTCAACTGTTCAGAAATGATATAGGACTGGTATTTTCTTAACGATCTGTTGAGATCAATGATCTTTATTTCCGGTAAAGTCAGATTTATCCTCTGTTTAAGTTCCAGAAGCTGGTAATCGCCCTTTAGTGCTCTGGTGTAGGAATCAAGAGATGGAGTCGCTGAAGCCAGCAGGACTTTACCGCCATGGTCATGAGCCCTTTTGATCGCCACATTTCTCACGTGATAACAGGGCGTGCTGTCCTGTTTGTAGGAAGAGTCGTGTTCCTCATCGATGATGATGAGTCCCAGATCGTTGAAAGGCAGAAAGATCGAACTTCTGGTCCCAACTACGATCCTTACTTCTCTATTCTTTATCCTCTTATACTGTTCGTAGCGTTCCTGATCACTCAGTTCGGAATGGTAGAAGACCACATCATCAAAACGCTGTTTGACTCTTTCGATCATCTGCGGCGTTAAAGAAATTTCCGGCACCAGGATCAGAACATCCTTGTCCTTAGACAGATAGTGTCTGGCCAGATGAAGATAAACTTCCGTCTTGCCCGAACCGGTCACTCCAAAAAGCAGTGAAACCAGTTTATCAGTGTTGATAAGTCCCTCATAGGCTTTCTTCTGATCGGTTGTGAGCTCTTTAAATGCGGTCTTATCGATCGTTTCATTGACATATGAGAGTTCTTCATCATATTTTTCGATCGCTCCCAGTTCGATCAGTTTCTTTGGTATTGATGAACTGAGCTTTAGTGCATCGGTATACTTCATTCCATCAATTATCTGATCGTATACTTCTCTTTGTCTGTCGGTAAGTCTGAAATCACCATTGTTTTTTCTTACCTTGCTGATATAACGGATATTTCTGATGTTTCTGGTAGTCTTGTAGGTCTTGGGAAGCATCGCATTAAGACACGATACCAGCGGTGAGATCGTCGTTTTTGACATCCATAAGGCCAGATCATACAATTCATCGGATATGACCGGTTTATCATCGATCACCCTCAAGACTTTCTGAAGTCTGTAGCCTTTTTCTTCATTGAGCTCTTCTACACTTCTGTCACTGTAAGATGAATTTACCACCAGTGCGACATTGAGACTGTTTCTAAATAATACTTCGATACGGCAGTACTTTTCGATATCATGATCAAAATAATAAGTAAATGGCTTATTGATATTAAGTGAGGCATTCGTTACAAAGGCTTCGATCAGATACATACCCTAATTATACAATCTAAAAGGAGCTAACCTATAGCTCCTTCCATATTAATCTTAAGCAACTGATTCAGTTCCACGGCATACTCCATCGGCAGTTCTCTCGTGAACGGTTCAATGAAGCCGAGAATGATCATCTGGGTGGCTTCCTGTTCGCTCAGACCCCTGGACATGAGATAGAACAGCTGTTCCTCGGAGATCTTGGAGACAGTCGCTTCATGTTCGATCGTCGAAGTGTTATTGGAGATGATATTGGTCGGGATCGTATCCGATGAGGACCTGTCATCCAGAAGCAGAGTGTCACATTCTACCTTGGCCTTGGAATAATTGGCTTTGTTAGACATCGAGACCATGCCTCGGTAATTGACCTTGCCACCGGTCCTGGCCAGAGACTTTGAAATGATCGTTGAAGAAGTGTGCGGAGCCAGATGGATCATCTTCGCTCCGGCATCCTGGAACTGTCTGTTTGAACCTACAGCGATCGAGATGCACACGCCTTTGGCATATTCGCCAGCCAGAATACAGGCCGGATATTTCATATTCAGATGAGAACCGATATTGCCATCGATCCACTCCATGACACCGTTAGCTTCAACATATGCCCTCTTGGTGACAAGATTGAGGATATTGCTGGACCAGTTCTGGACTGTTGAATATCGGCATTTGGCCTTTTCCTTGACAAAGATCTCGACTACAGCAGCATGCAAGGAATCGTTTGAATATTTAGGTGCTGTACAGCCTTCGACATAGTGAAGATCCGCTCCTTCATCAACGATGATCAGAGTCCTTTCAAACTGTCCCATCTGGTCTGAGTTGATCCTGAAATAGGACTGTAAAGGCTTTTCCAGTTTGACTCCTGGAGGTACATAGATAAATGAACCGCCTGACCACACAGCTGTATTAAGGGCTGCAAACTTGTTGTCGGCATAGGAAACGACTTTGCCGAAATACTCCTTGAAAAGTTCAGGGCACTTCTTCAAAGCAGTATCGGTATCATAGAAGATGACGCCCTTCTCTTCGACCTCCTCCAGCATATTGTGGTAGACGACCTCAGATTCGTATTGAGTTGAAACACCTGCCAGGAACTTCTGTTCTGACTCAGGTATCTTGAGTTTTTCAAAGGTATTCTTGATCGTTTCCGGAACATCGTTCCAGTCTCTTTCAACTCTTTCGCTTGGTTTCTTATAGTAGGTGAAATCATTGAAATCGATCTCACTTAAATCAGGTCCAAAGTTTGGTAAAGGGAACTCCAGGAACTTATGATAGGCTTTAAGTCTTATCTCCAGCATCCAGTCCGGTTCATTCTTGGCCGCCGAGATCGCACGGATGACGTCCTCGGAAAGACCTTTGCCCGTATTGAAAATCGTGACATCATTGTCCTTGAAGTCATATTTATAATCGTCTTGCGAATCAAGTATGTCTTTATTCTGTATATTCATCGATCAATTCCTCAATTGCGTGTATGCCGATCGTACCGCATTTGATGCGGTTGGCCTGCTGATAAAGCGTATCAAAGGCATTGGCCTCTTCCAGCACATCCTCGTCAAACGGTTTTTCGCTGACCATGTTTTCGTAGTTGTTCAGGATAGTTCTGGCTTCTTCAAAGCTCTTGCCTTTGAGCAGATCACACATGATATCTGTCGAAGCTGTCGAAATAGTACAGCCGATACCGGAAAAGACCAGATCCTTGATGATTCCGTCTTCTGCCAGCATGTATACGGTCAGATCATCGATACATGATTCTGAGGCATTATGAACGCTCTTATAGCGTTTGTCTTCTATAAGCTTCTTGTTATTGGGGTTATTGTAGTGATCAAGCAGAATGATCCTCTTATATTCTCTGTCCATCATAATATACTATCCACACATTTCTCGATCGTCGTATCCTTAATAATATCCACGAACCTGTCGATCTCTTCAGTCGTGTTATACACATTGAAAGTTGCCCTCAATGTTTCGGTGACATTGATGACGTTCTGCAGCAGTTTGGCACAATGATTGCCGCTTCTTAAGGCAACACCGCACTTGTTGAAATAGCTCGCCGCATCCTGGGCAAAGATCCCTTTGAGATTGAAGGCCACGATGCCGGCCTCCGATTCAGGGTTATAGATCTCCACATTATCGAGGTTTTTGAGCCTATCAATGAAGTATCTGGTCAGATAGCGTCCGTATTCTTCGACGTTCTCCATGCCAAGCTCCATCAGGTATTTAGCTGCTTCATTCATGCCCAATACACCTTCAATGCAAGGTGTTCCTGATTCAAACTTCTCCGGAACATTTTTCAGAATGATCGTTCCATCATTATAGAAACGGGCATTGGAGTCGCCACCGTACATCATAGGTTCCATCTTCTCGAGCAGTTCATACTTGCCATAGAGCACACCAGCACCGGCAGGTCCCAGCATCTTGTGGGATGAAAAAGAAAGAAAATCAACATCAAGATCCTTTACATCGATCTTCACATGAGGAACTCCCTGGGCTCCGTCAATTGAGACTAAGGCGCCATGCTCGTGAGCGATCCTGGTGATCTCCTTGATCGGATAGATATAGCCCATGACATTGGATACATAAGGAAGTACCACGACTTTAATATTCTTATCTTTGAAGCACTCCTCGTATTTCTTAAGATCAAATGTCGCATCCGGATTTAAAGGAATGTATTCGATATTAGCTTTGGCTTCTTCTCTGGCCTTGAACCATGGCAGGATGTTTGAAGCATGTTCGACCTGGCTCGTCAGAATCACATCGCATTCCTTAAGGAAATTGCGGCCAAAATTATAGGCTACCAGATTCAAAGAAGCTGTTGAACCGCTGCTGAAAACGATACAGCGCGGATCATCGGCGTTAATGAACCTGGCGATCGTCTTTCTGGTATCATCATATGTCTTTGAGACGCTGATGGAGATATCGTAATCGCCACGATGAATATTGGAATTATATAAGGTATAGTAATCCATGATCGCCTTGATCACTCTATCCGGCTTGAAGGAAGTCGCTCCGGAATCAAAATAGATCAGATCTTTATTGTTTCTGATCATCGGAAAATCATTTCTTACTTTATTTACATCGAACATAGATCATCAACCTTCCTGTTTGCCATCTCCTGAATGGCCTTTCCATCTGTAAAATCATCATAGAAGTGTTCATCAGGCATAAGATACGATCTCAATATCAGATTTAATGCTTCCTTCTGTGAGAGTCCTCTGGAATTCATATAGAAAAGGATCTCTTCGTCGATCGTGCCTGAAGAAAGAGAATGTGATGCTTCAACATCGTTTTCATCGATATTCAGTACAGGCAGAACAGCCGCCTTTTTTGGTACGCCCATAGTCAGGCAGTGATTGGCCTGATGACATTTCGCTCTTTTGGAGCCTTTTTTTATCGTGCCGATACAATCCAGCTGAAAATTCGCTTCATCAAGACAGACGATATTGCTGGTGATATCGATAAGTGAATCAGATTCTCTGTTGACAAGATCATAGACGATATCCTTGTTTTTTGTGCCTAGATATGTCGCATTGATCTTCAAGGAAGCATCCTTATTTACATTGATATTGCTTTTCTGCAGCAGATCATGATCATCGAGCTGTATATAGTTGATGGTCACATTCGCGTTGGTGATATTCCCATGATCATTCAAAGAAAGATCTCTTTCGGAATCATTGAAAACAAGAATGGCATAGTCCCCATCCTTGAGATCATATTCAATGTCAGCCTTGGCTGATCTGATTATTATCGTCGCTGAAGAGTCGATCTTATATGTCTCTTCATTATCCAGTACGATACTAGGCATTTTTACCTCTTGGATTTCTGGCACATGTGCCCAAAGAGTAGACCAGCGGTCTTTCTTCCTTCAGCGGCTGGATCTTGAGCTCTTCATAAAGCCAGTCATAACCGTCATTATCGATCTTGTATACGAGTTCATCATCACCTTC
This sequence comes from Erysipelotrichaceae bacterium, assembly GCA_017404785.1. GTDB lineage: Bacteria > Bacillota_I > Bacilli_A > Erysipelotrichales > Erysipelotrichaceae > Colivicinus. The sequence continues at coordinate 40,414 of JAFRBQ010000006.1, read as the reverse complement.
GACCACGATCTTTCCATCAACGATGACATGTGAATGGCTTGGTTTGATCATGGTAAAGAAACGTTCATAGTGGGAAACGATCAATAGACCGAGATTGCTTTCTTCTTTGAGCTTTAAAATAGCGTCTGAAACCAGCTTGATCGCATCGACATCAAGACCTGAGTCGATCTCGTCGAGCATAGCGATCTTCGGATGAAGCATCATCATCTGCAGGATCTCGTTGCGCTTTTTTTCACCACCGGAAAAACCGTCATTCACAAAACGGTGAGCCAGGTCTTCCTTCATCTTGAGCTGGCTGATATTTCCTTCCATTTCCTTGATGAACTTGAAAAGAGAGATGTTCTTTTCCAGACGGGAGTTTATCGCTGCTCTCAGGAAATCGGAATTGGTAACTCCGGCGATCTCCTTAGGATACTGCATCGCCAGAAACAGTCCTTTTCTGCTTCTTTCATCAACGCTCATCTTCAATACATCTTCACCATTGAATTCAATGGAACCGGAAGTTACAGTATAGGCCGGATGGCCCATTATCGTTGATAACAAGGTGGACTTGCCATTGCCGTTAGGGCCCATGATCGCATGGATCTCACCTTCGTTTATCTCCAGATCGATCCCTTTCAATATCTGTTTGTCTCCAGCGGAGACATGTAAATCTTTAATTACAAGTTTATTCATATTCTTCACCATAAACGATTATAACATCATCATTTAAATTAAGATGAAATACTCTCTATTTGAAATTTAGCTGAACTTTTCCTTATTAAATTGTATTCAAACATTAAAAATTATATAATTAACAACGTTTGGAGGATTTTTATGGACACAAAGGAACTACTTAAAAAATACTGGTTCATAGGAGTTGTCGCCATCGTATTGATCGGTTTTATCGGTTTTTACGCGGCTGACACATACAAAAACAGAGAAATAACTGTAGACACTAAACAGGTCGACGGAAAATACGTTGTATACTCTCTTGATGATGAAGATGTCTATGCTGACGACTTCTATAACACACTATACGATTCATACGGAGTAAATATCTCCTTCCTGTCATATGAAAGAGCCGTTCTGAATAAGACTTTTGAAGTTACGGAAGAGATGTCTACCTCAGCTGCCAACTATGCTGCCAATATCCTTTCAAGATATTCGGCAAGCGATATTGAAAAATCATTGAAATCAGCCGGCTATACCGGTGGTGTCAATGATCTTCAGGAATACTACATAAACCTGGAGAAAAGAGATCTCGCAGTCAAGGAATTCGTTCTGGCCAATGCGGACAAATATCTCAAGGATGCGACAGGCACAAACGGCCGTATCATCTACCACATTCTGGTCAAGACAGAAGTTGAAGCTGTAAAGGATGAAGAAGATAACGTGATCGAATACAAGGCTTTACCTACCGAGGAACAGACAGCCAAGTTAAACAGTATCCTCGAAGCTCTTAAAGATGAAAACAACACTTTCGAATATGTAGCTTATCAGAATTCTGAAGATAATGGAACAGCTCAATATGGCGGTAATTTAGGTATTGTCAATGAAGAAAACAGAGGAAACTATGATCCGTTCTTCGCTGAAGCAGCCATGAATCTCAAGGATGGCGAAGTAAGTGAACCGATCGTTTCAGCTTACGGTTATCACATCATCTATAACGCCGGCTCAAGCAATGAAGCATTGCTCAACGACCGATATTTCCTTTCAGATCTTGAAAACAAGAATCAGTCGCTGATCATTGAAGCGATCCTGAAAAAGGCTGATGAAGCCGGATTTGCGATCGTCGATGAAGATCTGAAAGCTCAGATCGAAGCACAGATCGGAGGTGAAGAAGAATAATATGAAAAAAGTATTAAGTATTGTATTGGTATTATTGACACTCTGCGCCTGCGCAAACAAGAATGATCAATCCAAGATCTCCAACGGATCAGATGTCATATTCACCGGTCCAGACAACGTAAGCTTTACAAAACAGGATATGTACGATGCAATGAAGACGATCGATGCCGATCTGATCGCCAACGATATCCTCAAGCATATCGCCTTAAAGAATGAAAATGTCGATATTGAGGACCTTAACAAGCAGGTCGACGAACTCATCGAAATGTATACTTCCATGGGCTATGAAGCCTATATCGTTGCTCAATACGGTTCCATCGATGCTTTCAAAGATTATTATCAGTCACAATTGCTGGTAAATGCCTTAAGCAAGGTATATGTACAGGAAAACTACGATAAGCTGGTTTCCGAAGATGCACCGGTCAAGATGCAGATGGCGATCTTCAATGAACTAGCCGATGCTGAAAAGTGTATCGAAGATGTAAACAATGGTTCAACATTCGATATGGCCGCTGTCAACAACAATTCAACGAATACACCGCAGTCAAATGTATATTCAGATTCCGATGAATCACTGGTCTATGATGTCAAGGAATACCTCAATTCAACTGATACTCTGGGTCTTTCCAGCATCATCACCTACACCACTTCTGCAGTCGGTGCCGATGGTACAAGCAGTGAAACAAGCACTTACTACGTGCTGAATATCGAAAGCAGAAATCCTGAAGAATTCAAGGACGAATATATCGATCTGCTCTCTGCCAGCCAGGAACTAGCTACCGTAAAGAACTACTTCCTGGAGAAACACAATATCAGCTTCTATGATCAGGATGTCTACAAACTGATGTCTGAAGCCTACGAGGTATTGAAATAATGTGTGTCTTCTGTGAAATCATTGCCGGAAATATTCCGTCAAAAAAAGTATATGAAGATGATGAAACACTGGCTATCCTGGATATTTCTCAGACTACCAAAGGTCATACTCTGGTCATGCCTAAGAAACACTATGATAACTTCCTGGAGATGCCATCCGATGAATACGGTAAACTGATGGAAAAAACTCAATCGGTTGCCAAGAAACTCATGAAGAATCTTGAAGCCAAAGGCTGCAATATCCTGATCAACACCAACGAGATTGCCGGACAGAGTGTCATGCATACCCATGTCCATATCATTCCACGTTACGATGTCAGCGATACGATCAAGTTTATCTTCACGGAAAACGAATCCGATCTCGATAAGGTATTACAACAGATAAGCCAGGACTAATCCTGGCTTTCTTGTTTCTTTATATTTATTCGGGTCTGATCTGGATCCTTCTGATCCCTGTTGGGATCTTTTTTTCTTCATCTATCTCGATGATGACTCCACAGAATACCGCTTCCCCTTCCGCGACCGTATAGCGGGTCTTCTGCCCGTCGATCGTTGCCATTAAAGTCTCGTTAACATCCCGGCCGATGATCGAATCATAACTGCCACACATCCCGGCATCGGTGATAAAGGCACAATCGTGGATGATTGCTTCATCGGCTGTCTGAACATGAGTGTGGGTCCCGATGACGACCTTGGCTTCATCCTTGAAATACTCTAGAAAGATCCTTTTTTCGGAACTTGTCTCTCCATGCAGATCGACAAAATAGAAATCTGGATCTAAATTTTTTGTCTCATTCAGGACATCAAGGAAGGCATCATAAGGGCTCATCGATACTTCATTCATGAAGACCTGACATAACAGATTGGTTATGATGAACCTTATGCCCTTGCACTCTACAAGTTTGTAGTAATTATCGGTTACTCTTTTATCATGATTGAAAGGAATTATCAGCCTGTCCATATCCGTCATCCTTTCATGGATCTCGGACTTGGAATAGGTGTGATTACCCATTGTTATATAATCGATCCCACAACTTATAAGTGAATTGTAGACCTTATAGGTGATGCCTTTGCCATGGGCTGCATTTTCCCCATTGGCAATAACAAGATCGATATCGTATTCCTCTTTCAGAGAAAATAAAAGCGAAGAGACGATGTCTCTTCCACTTTTTCCTACAATGTCACCTATAAATAAGATGTTCATTATTTAGCTGTTTCCTGAGCTCTGGTTTCTCTGATGACAGTGACTTTGATCTGTCCTGGATAAGTAAGTTCGTTTTCAATACGATCTTTGATCTCACGGGCGATCATTGTGCACTTATTGTCATCAACTTTTTCAGGAACGACCATGACTCTGACTTCACGTCCGGCCTGGATCGCGTATGCCTTTTCGACACCGTCAAAATCATTGGCGATCTTTTCCAGAGATTCCAGTCTGTTGATGTAGTTTTCAATGCCTTCATATCTGGCACCAGGTCTGGCAGCTGAAAGTGTATCAGCAGCAGCGACCAGGTTGGCGATCAGACACTTGGCTGGAACATCACCATGGTGCGATTCAATGGCGTTGATGACTTCCCATCTCTCACCATATTTCTTAGCCAGTTTGGCACCAAGTTCAACATGTGTGCCTTCCTGTTCGAAGTCGACAGCCTTGCCTATATCATGAAGCAGACCGGCACGCTTTGCCAGATTCTGATTGAGGCCGAGTTCAGCAGCCATCATACCGGCAAACGATGCAACTTCGATCGAATGTTCCAGACCATTCTGACCATAGGAATATCTGTATCTCATGCGACCGATCAGTTTGACCAGTTCCTTATCCATCTTGCCGATCTGAAGCTTGAAACAGGCATCTTCACCGTATTTCTGGATATTCTGGTTCATTTCCTTGGTCGTCTTGTTTACGACATCTTCGATACGACCTGGCTGGATCCTGCCGTCTCTGATCAGCGTCTCAAGAGATAATCTTGCGATCTCTCTTCTGATCGGATCAAAACATGAAACGGTGATAGCTTCTGGCGTATCATCAATGATCAGGTCAACACCTGTTGCCTGTTCAATTGCACGGATGTTACGGCCTTCACGTCCGATGATCCTGCCCTTCATCTCTTCGGAAGGAAGAGTGACAACAGAGACTGTACGATCAAGTGTTTCATCCTGAGAGTAACGCTGAATTGCTGTTGCGATGATCTCACGGGCATTTTCTGCCGCCTTTTCCCTGGCTTCTTCTTCCTGTTCACGGATGTAAACAGCAACTTCATCCTGGATCTTCGCTTCAACAACTTCCATCAGTTCCTGGCGTGCTTCTTCCTTGCTCATGTTGGAAACACGCTCTAAAATCGCAATCTGACCATCGATCCTTGACTGCAATTCTTCTTCCATTTTATCTAGTTGGGCAGATTTCTCCTCTGCTTTTCTTAGCTTTTCGTCTAATTTACGCTCTTTTTGGGTTAAATTTTCATCTCGGAAATTAAGCGAATCTTCTCTTCTCTGGAGTTTATTCTCCTGATCGATAACTTCGCTTCTTTTCTCTTTAATTTCCTTTTCTGCCTGCAGCTTAAGATCATAGACCTGAGTCTTGCCATCTAAAACTGCCTGTTTAACTGTACTTTTAGCTTGATTATTTGCGTCTTCTAAGATTTTCAGGGCTTCTTTCTTTGCATTTCTACCAGTTGCACTGTTGAATAGAAATACTGCAGCAACGCCCACAACTAATCCGATAATAATGGAAAGTACATCGAAATTCATATCTATACCTCCATTAGAAAATTATATTGGGTATAATATCCCAGTAAAATTTTACAATAAAAGAAACTTTTTCACAATATTAAGTTAAAATCAAAGTATGTACAGACTTATCGCAACCGATCTGGATGAAACACTCCTGACGACTGACAAACATGTTTCCCAAGCTGATATTCAAACCATCAATAAGATGGAAGATGTCAAATTTGTCCTGGCTACAGGCCGCGGCTTCTTTTCCATTCAGAACACCCTTAAAGAAGTAGGACTTTATGACAAGGAAAATGAATACTGCATCTCCTACAATGGTGCCGTGATCACCGAAAACAAAGACAATCGGATCATTCACATGGAACCTCTTGATTATTCCGATGCCTTGAAACTATTCGATATCGGTCAGAAATACGATGTCTGCATCCATCTATATACTCTTGATAACTGTTACGCCTACAGGATCTTTGAAAATGAACGGCAATATCTTAATAACCGCATCAAAGTTACAGAGTTTGAAGGTCAGGATATTTCTTTTATAAAGGATGACGTCATCCTGAAAGTCCTGTATTGCAACAGCGATATCGATTATCTGAGAAAGATCAAAGAAGAACTTGAACTTGATGATGTCTATGATGTTTCCCTTTCAGCCAACCGCTATCTTGAATTCAACCGCAAAGGCGTAAACAAAGGGCTGGGACTTAGAAAACTGGCGGAATATCTGAATATTCCGATCGAAGAGACGATCGCTGTCGGCGATTCGCTCAACGATCTGGCCATGGTCAAGGAAGCCGGACTCGGGATCGGTGTAAAGAACTCCACGATCGAGATCATCGATGACTGCGATATCATTCTTGATTCAACAAACAATGAATCACCGATCAGCGAGATCTATGAAAGATACATAAAAAAAGAAAACTGAGTTAATCCTCAGTTTTTTCGTACATCTTGGTTTTGATCTGCTCAGTAATCGCTTTATCGATATCCGGATTGGCGATAAGATAAGCTCTCACCGCTTCGGAGCCCTGACCGATCTTTTCCCCATTGTAGGCATACCATGAACCGGATTTCTCAATGATACCGAATTCAACACCAAGGTTGATAACTTCCGATACATGAGAGATACCTTCGCCATAGTAGATCTCGACCTGACAGGTCTTGAATGGTGGAGCGACCTTATTCTTGGCGATCTTGACATTGACTTTGTTGCCTATGACATCCTGGCCATTCTTGATGGCTTCGGATTTCCTGACTTCCATTCTGATCGTCGCATAGAATTTAAGAGCTCTTCCCCCAGTGGTAGTTTCAGGATTGCCGAACATGACGCCGACCTTTTCTCTCAACTGGTTGATAAAGATCGTCGTACAGCCATTGGCGTTCATGGCTCCGGCCAGCTTTCGCATGGCTTTAGACATCAGACGGGCATGCAGACCGATATTGGAATCACCCATTTCACCATCCAGTTCAGCCTGCGGAACAAGTGCTGCTACTGAATCGATGACGATCAGATCGATCGCACCGGATTTGATCAGAACTTCTGCTATCTCCAGAGCCTGTTCACCTGAATCAGGCTGAGAGAGGATCAGTTCATCAACGTCAACACCAAGCGCCTTGGCGTATCTTGGATCGATCGCATGTTCCGCATCGATGAAAGCCGCCTTACCGCCGTCTTTCTGACATTCAGCAATACACTGTAAAGCCAGTGTCGTCTTTCCTGATGATTCTGGACCGTAGATCTCAATGATCCTACCTCTAGGAAGTCCTCCGACTCCCAGTGCATAGTCAATAGCCAGTGAACCAGTGGAGATCGTATCTACGTCGACAAAGGCGTGTTCGCCCAGTTTCATGATCGAACCCTTGCCGTATTGTTTCTCGATCGTCTTGAGAGCTTCGTTTAAAAGCTGATCTTTTTTATCGTCACTAAGCTGCAAAACATCTTCTTTTTTTGCCATTTTAAAAATACCTCCTATACATTATGTCCAGAAATTGCCGATTTTCCTACATAGATTCGAAAATATATTCTCTGACCTGCATGAAATATGAATACCCGCCGGCCATTGAAATGAACGTCGTGAACCAGATAAGCAGTTCATCCATCGGTATGTTCCAGATCTCAAATGGTATGTTATTGAATAGAATCAGAATGATCGTGATCATCTGAAGAACAGTTTTGAGCTTACCTAAAAGACCAGCCGAAACAACGACACCCTTCTGGGCGGCGATCATTCTGCATCCATCGACAACGATATCTCTTAAGATCATGATGATGCAGCAGACAAGCGGTATCATGTGTTTATAAGCCATGATTATCAGCATCGTATTTACCAGCAGTTTGTCGGCGATCGGATCGGCGAATTTTCCGAAAGTCGTTACGATCTTGTTCTTTCTGGCGATATTTCCATCAAGATAATCGGTGAAGGAAGCAATCGCAAAGATAACCATTACGATCAGATTCAGGTAAGATACGGAAATCCCGCCAATCGTCAGTGAATCAAACGCGATACCGAACTGGTCATAAGGAAACAGCCATACCAGACAAAGTACAGGAACTAAAACGATTCTGAAGATTGTTAATTTGTTAGGTAAATTCATAAAACTATAATAACACAATTAATCCTTAATAATTTTATTACTGACAAGAATATATTTCAAGTCTTATGATCAAATAAAAAGACCTTGCGGTCTTTGGAACAAACAACATTTAATAAGCCATGTTCTGTATTGGACAATCATTTATCTGCGCCGATGCGCCCGGCAAATCGCTTCGGTTTGCTATTGCCAGTTCCCCTACCAAATTTGGGTTTCTCGCTTATGGGGTTTATCGCGTTCCACTCTGTCATTTCTGACAGACTCGTCTCTTTGACACTTTTACAGGCTATTTCCATAGTTGCCCCTTAGGAAAATCGCCAGCCGTCAGCTTGCGCTGCCCAAGCTTACTTTCTCACTTGGCATAATCACTACATCCATCACAGGATGTGCGAGCATGGACTTTCCTCTGCTTTCGCAGCGATTGTCTGAATGTTATTTGTTATAGATATATTCTTCTAAGCGTGAAATTCTTTTCAATACATCAACTGATGAGTACGAAGTTGTATTCGACAGGTCAAAGACCATCTTACGACCTTCCAATTCAAGGTTCTTGGCCTTCAGTTCCTTAACCTGGTCCTGTAAAGAAGATACTGCATCCAGTAATTCCTGCACGTTCTCTTCCATTTTCTGATAATCTTCCAGAACTTCATCTAAAAACGCATCGACCTGCTCAGCGTTGTACCCCTTGAAATCTGTCTCAAACTGCTTATCAAGAATCGTCTCTGGTGTCAAGTTCAGTTTCTCCATATTTTTCTCCCAGTACACATTATAATAAAACAAAAAACAGCTATAATCAAGTAAACTAGCATTTAATTTCATCTATATTATATAATATTACTTGGGTGAAAAGATGAAGTATCCTAACAGCAACAAGACTTATGTCCGACCAAAAGAGTCAGCTTCCAATCGAGGCATGTCACTTGAGGAAGACATAAATTGCACGAACCGGTATTACCTCACTAACGATATCGCCGTGATCCATAAGAAACCTACTCCGATCACGATCGTGCATGTCGATTATCCAAAAAGAAGTGCTGCCAGGATCACTGAAGCCTACTTCAAGCTGGCTTCAACTACTGACTACAACGGGATATATTTGGGGAAATATATCGACTTTGAAGCCAAGGAATGTGAATCGAAAACTTCCTTTCCCTTCTCATCCATTCACAAACACCAGATAGATCATCTATCCAGTGTCATTAAACATGGGGCTATAGCCTTTATCATCATCCGCATGGTCGAATATGATAAAGACTTTCTGATTAAAGCAATCGATTTTATTGACTTCTACAATTCCGGTACCAGGAAGTCTCTTCCTTTTGCCTGGATTGAAGAAAATGGTTTCGAGATCAAAAGAAGCTATCAGAAACCATGTGACTACATTGCGGTAGTAGAAAGAGTATTTGGATTATGAGCAACAAAATAACTAATAAAAAAGTGAAACCAAAACGTAAAGTCAACGCCACAAGAGTGTGGGCTTTGATCGTATCAGGATTGCTGATACTGGCATTCATCGGTCTTTTATCCGGCGTGTTCGTCATCTACAAACTGCTTCAGGATAAACCGGTATTGAATGCAGCCGACTTCGAACAGGTCGAATCTTCAGTCGTCTATGATTCCAGAGGCGAAGCGATCGCCAACCTCGGTACAGTCATCAGACAGAATATCGAATACGAAGAGATCCCCAACTGTGTAGTTGATGCCTTCGTCGCAATCGAAGACTCCCGTTATTTTGAACATAACGGTTTTGATATCCCGCGTTTCACTAAAGCGATTCTGGAGAATCTGCGTACTCTTTCATTTGGCCAGGGTGGCTCTACTTTCACGATGCAGTTAGTCAAGAATACATATTTCGTCAACGATGAGACCGGTGAAAACGCCGCAAGATCCGGTGCATCAGGCGTTAAACGTAAGGTCCAGGAAATTGCTCTGGCCTTTGAACTTGAAGATGCGAAATCAAAACAGGATATCTTTGAATCCTATGTAAATAAGCTGAACTTCGGTGGTTCCAACAACATCCGTGGTATTCAGAAAGCTGCGCAGTACTATTTCGGCAAGGATCTCAGCGAGTGCACACTTATCGAGGGTGCCCTTCTGGCCGGTGTCATCAACGCACCTAACTACTACAATCCTTTCTATAACCTTGAAGCAGCGCAGGAAAGAGTTACGGAAGTCCTCTATCAGATGAGAAATCACGGCTACATCACCAAGAGCGAATACGAACTGGCTAAAACCATAAGGATCGAAGATGTGCTTAAAGACCCATATGCCAAATCAAACGACGGCAACGGTATCCCTTATCAGGCTTATGTCGACCAGGTCGTCAATGAAGTCAGAGATCTTACAGGTTTAGATCCATACACGACAACGATGCATATCTACACCTACATGAATAAAGACATTCAGGAAGAAATGGACAGGATCCAGGCCGGTGATTTTGAAGAAGGATATCTTGAATACCCTGATGATTACTTTGAAGTTGCCTCAGTCTGTGTCAATAATACGACCGGTGAAGTAGTTGGCATCCTGGGCGGCAGAAACTACGCCAATGGCGGTCAGCTTCTGCTCAACCATGCGACCGATCAGTATAAGCAGCCTGGTTCATCGATCAAACCGATCCTAGACTATGCGCTGGCTTTTGAAAACCTCGGCTGGGCAACCGATCACGTATTGACCGACAAGCCAATGTGGCTGGATGCATCAAGCGGTATTCCGGTCGTCAACGACTCCGGAACCTATACCGGCGATGTCACTTTAAAAGAAGCTTTAGGTAATTCGATCAATACCTGTGCAATTCAGACTCTTCAGGCGGTTCTTGAAGCCAAGAAGTATGAATATGTTGTCAATTATGCACAGTCTCTGGGCTACGATTGGACCTTGGAAGATTTCAATATCCAGTATGCAATGGGTGGTTCAACATGTGAGGTCACTCCTTATCTTCATGCAGGAGCATACACGGCCATCATGAACTATGGAACCTACACTCCACCTCATACGATCTCAAGGATCGAATTCACCAATGGCAAGTCACCGATCACGCCTAAATATGAATCATCACAGGTCATCTCTGAAGCTGCAGCCTTCCTTACTACCGAACTGATGAAGTCGAATGTTGCAAGCTTTGGCGGAACCTATTCATATGTACGTAGTGAAGACTATACCGTCTATGGCAAGACCGGTACTACCGACTATGGCAATTCCGCTATAGAACTCGGTGTCCCATCAGGTTCGATCAAGGATGGCTGGCTCGTTGCCGCAACAAGTGAATACACTACAGCAACCTGGGTGGGTTATGAAAGAGTTGTTGCAAATCAGCCTTCATACATATCCAAAGATTTCTATTACAATGACCGTCCTCAAGGAAAGATCGCGCATCTGATCCTTGAAGCAGCATATAAATACGGCAATACCCCTGGCAAGATTGAGAAGCCATCCGGTGTTACAAGCATCACTCATGTAATAGGTACATGGCCATATGCCGCCTTTACCGATGGCATGGATGAAACATTAAAGACAACAGGCATGATCAAGTCTGACGCCGTCAAACTTGTCTCTCTGTCAGATCCTAAGATCGCTGATCTTAGCTCATTTGATGCTTCACTTGATTCATCTAGCGGAACCATCACCATGAAATGGGCAAGCTATCCAAATGAAAACGATACACAGGAAGATACCGGTGTAAAGGACATCTCTTTGCGTAACTCTTCTGGTGATGTCATAATTGCTGCAACAGGCAAGAGCTTATTCAGCTACAGCAAGCTCTATGGCCCAATCAGATACATGGCAGACATAAATGTTTCCGGTTCTCATTCCGACAGTAAACATATCCAGTCTGATGACAACAGCGATTCAACGACCATTTATGTATCACCTGGTGATAAAGTAACTGTCAGCGGATACTATGCATACGAGAATGGCAAGAGTAAATCCAATGCCATAAATAAAGAATTCAGTGCGAAGATGGAGATCAGGTTCCCTGCCAAAGGTGCATCGTTGGAAGCTGTTCAGAATTTCGTAAACAGATATGACTTCATCACAATGGTCACCGAAGAGACAGAAAACAAGCAGTTACTTGATGATAAGATTTCTATCAAAGATTCCAACGGTGCAACTGTTGATCCAGGAACAATTCTTGTTCTTGAACAATCCAAGAATTACATAATCACATATTATGTTGAAAAAACATATACACTTCATTTATCTAAATCAGTATCAGGATCCAATATTATTCTTAGGGCATCCTATGATAAACCAAACGGAGCTGTCTCGTGGGATTATCCTACTATTGATGGATTGATCTTTACTCCTGATAATACGGGCATGGTATATACGGTTTCTTATACAGGTACGTACCCAGAAGCGGACAAAGAAATCACTGTTACTGTCAGCGCTGATGGTTTAGAGAAATCTGATACGATAACGATCCATACAGACGGTACTATAAGCTAAATAATGACAAAGAGCACTATAAGGTGCTCTTTTCTTTGCTATTGAACAAATAAAATAGCCAGGTTAATCTGGCTATTTCTTCTGTGATTCTTTCTTAGGGTCGGTTTTTTCAAAACCCTGTATATCGATGTTTATCTTCTTGCATTCAACACCGGTCATGATCAGGATGGATTCCATTACTTCATCCTGGACCTTGCTGCAGAGTTTGACGATATCAACACCCTGCTTTACTCTTAAAGAGATCTTGATCGTAACCTCGTTGTTCTTGTTTATCTTGCATTCAACGAATTCCGAATCCTTTTTTACAGGATAGACATTTTTTACATTCTTGACAGCGATCGAAGCTATATCTTCAAAGGCTTTTTCACTAATCGTATAAGATCCTATTTCATTTTTTTCAAATTCCATATTTTATACCTCAGATAAAGAAATTATATCATTCTTCTAAGTCCTTTAGGATACTTATTTTTCATCATACCATTGGAACATTTTCCAAAGCCTAACGAATAACCTTTATAAGTCAGGAGATAATAATGATTTCCAAGATCAGCTTTAAATTCATTTCCCGATATGAACTGATCATATTCAACATCATTCAGATCATATACATATCTGAATTTCCCTTTAAGACTGTTTGCCCTGTAGAGATTGTGATTGGGCTCAAACCGTCTGTTTTTGACTTCTCCGGCATAGATTCCATACTTCATCACATTGTATTTAAGATCCGGAAGCGGTCTTAGAGAAAGGAAGAAATGTTCATTGTTTTTATATAGATAGTACTCATCAAGTAGAAGATTTTCTTTTATAAAGTCATCAACCAGTTTTTCCTTTACCGGTTTAAGACTTCTCAAGGAAACATCCTTCATTGTCCCCTCTTTTTTCATCAAAGCTATGAACTGCCCTTCGGTATTGTTCAGTGGTGATAACTTGATTGTTCCTTCAAGTTTTGAAGAAGATTTCATATCAAGTGGGACAAGTTTCATATCCGGATACCTTTCAAGAAAATCACTGATCTGTCTTTCATCTTCTTCCATTGCATACGTACAGGTTGAATAAAGAAGCTGACCACCCTTGTTCAGGATCATGTAGGCTTCATCTAGTAATTTGGATTGAGTTTTCGAAAGCAGATCGATATTGTTTATCGAATAATCATCAAGGATCTCCGGATATTTTCTGATCATTCCTTCACCTGAACAAGGCGCATCAAGTATGACCAGATCTGCACATCCTTCAAGCTGCTGGCTCAGATCTTCAGTCTTTTTGTTTGTAATGATGACGTTGTCCAGTCCAAGTCTTTCAAGATTGGATGAAAGACTTAAAACTCTGGTATGATTCACATCGTTGCTTATGCACAGGACATCTTCAGGAAGTCTGTTCAGGACATTGATCGTCTTTCCTCCTGGTGCAGCACACATATCCACGACTGTTCCGATATTGTTTTTATCTATAAAAAGTGAGCTCAATGATGCAGCTATCTCCTGAGGATATATCAGACCCAGTTCATAGGCTTTGCTTTTGCCGATATTGTCACTTTCATGATAAAAACTCTGATCACTCAAAGGTGAATCATGATAATTAAAATCGATTATTTCAAATATCTTTTCTCTTTCAGCCTTTCTGGTATTCAGAAAGAAAGCCTGCGTACAGGGTTTTTCCAGTGATTCAAGAAATTCTTTGCAGTCTTTTTCAAAATATTCCCTGCAGCGATCTTTAAACAGCTGATTATTGATTGACATAGAACTTTATGATCTCGCCTTTTTTATATCTGATCTTGTTTTCAAAACTGAATATACCGTTTCTTAAAGAGAAACTCTCATAATCTCCATCTTTTATATCGATTATATTTTTCTCTGCCTTAATTGCTTCTATGAGCCATTTTGAGCCTTTCTGAGAAACATTTACCACTTTGAGATTCTGATAATAAGAATATCCCAACATCTTATCCACGAGCTTGAGATTGCCTTTAGTCAGTTCGCTTTTTATCCTTGATGAAGATATCTTCTTGCCATAGTGTTTATGTTCAGGAATGACGATACTTTCAAAATTTCCAACTTTTTTAAGAAGTTCGTTATTTCCCTTCCCCATATAGCCAAAGGAAAAATCAAAACCGCTTATCAGTTCTTCCATATTCATGCGGTTAAGGTAAGTTTTAATAAACTCATTTCCATCCATCTTCATCAGTTCTTCATTGAAACCAATGATGATCAATAGATCGATACCAAAATTCTTTATGATCTTTTCTCTTTCACTGTCCGAGAAGATATGTCTGGTCTTTGTCTTTGAGATTATATCTGCAGGATCAGGTTTGAAACAGATCAGAGCACTTTTAAGACCAAGTCTTCTGGCTTCAGAGATAGTTTTATTCAACAGATCCTGATGTCCCAGATGAAGGCTATCAAAATAGCCTATACAGGCTACATTTCTATCCGTGATCTTAAAATCATTATCTTTGATCAGTATCTTCTTCACCATAGCCCCCTTAATGATCTGTAGAGACCTTTTTTCTTCTCATATACAGCGATTGCTTTATTATCATGAACGATCACGATCTTTTCGGTATCGCAATCAAGCTTAATCTTTTTGCCGTTATAGATGTCATCGATCGGTTCATATTCAACTGTCTGATATCTTTTCTCAAGCAATTCGAGCAGTTCATGAGTATGGTAGTTGTCCTTTTCGATCTCTTCAAGACAGTCGCACATGGAAAGATCAACTTCATCCACCTTGGTCCTTCTAAGTTCACTTATTGTTCCGATCATATTCATCTTATGACATATATCTCTTGCCAAAGAACGGATATAAGTCCCTGAAGATACCTTAGCCCTGAACGAAAAACCGTCTTCATGGATCTCAAGCAGTTTTATTTTATAAACATTGATTTTCCTTACAGGAAGCTCAACTTCAATGTTTTCTCTCTGGTACTGATAAAGTCTTTTACCGTCAACGCTGATCGCAGATGTTAGCGGTACTTCCTGCATTGATTCGCCTAGAAAGCTATTCAGTGTATCTTCGATCAGATCTTTATCAGGAATGGTATATTCCTGTTTGGAAGTTAGATTTCCATCGATATCAAGTGTATCGGTCTCAATGCCCAATAGAACTCTGCATTCATATTCCTTATTGTCACTCGTCAGAAACTGATTGGCTTTTGTCGCTTTATCAAAAAGAACGATCATCACTCCTGTCGCATTGGGATCCAGAGTTCCGGTATGACCGATCTTTTTTGTCCCCAAAACTTTTCTTAATCTATAGCAGACATCAAACGATGTCATTCCTTTTGGCTTGTCGATATAGAGTATATTGCCCATGACTGCATTATAACATGGTATATAATATCAATATGTCTACAAAAAAGTTATTGGCGCAGATAAGAAAAGCAGATCAGATGTTTTCTCTGATCGAAGACAAAGACAAGATAGCTGTCGGTCTTTCGGGTGGCAAGGATTCATCTTTACTTCTGTACATGTTTTATCTGTATAAATTCCTTTTTGAAAATACCTATCAAAAGACTTTTGATTTTGTCGGCATCCATATCGACCTCGATTTCGGTGAACAGGATATCACTCCGATGATAGAATGGTTCAGCAAATACAACATCGAGATACATTGCGAGTCTTCCAGGATCAGAGAGATCCTTGAACTAAACAAACACAAAGACAAAATCAGCTGTTCGATCTGTTCAACTCTGAAAAAAGGAGCTGTCATCAAGAAAGCCAAAGAACTTGGATGCAACAAGATAGCTTTTGCCCATCATGGCGATGATGCAGTCGAGACACTGTTCATGAACATGATTTACGGTGGCAGGATCGCAACCTTTGATCCGAAGATGTATCTGACCGATTCTGAAACGACTTTCATCAGACCGTTCTGCCTCTCATTTGAATCGGATATCGCCAAAGTCTGCCGCAAGCTCGAGATCCCGATCATCAAATCAGGATGTCCAAATGATGGATACACCAAAAGACAGGATATAAAGGAACTGCTTCACGACATCTATCATGAATATCCGCAGGCAAAGGAAAACTTCCTGCTGTCGCTGTACAATAAGGAACACCTCAATCTGTATTTAAATAAACTAGATCCTAAGATCTAGTTTATTTTTTATAAAGGACATCCGTTTCCGAATGTCCCTTAATGTAATCATTCAATACCTGTTTTTGGCATTACGTAGGAAGGTGTACTGGCTCTTTTTTCAACTGGTACCACACTTCCGTAATCCTGGATACCGAAAAGTGAGAATCTCTTTACAACGATATTGATAGCTCCATCTTCAACGAAATAGCACTCTTCAATCAGAGATTTACCGTAAGCAGGTTCTACTTTCTTTATCTGAGTAATATTATTGCCGTGCTTATGATAAATCTTCAAATTATCAGCATTTTCATAGCGAATTTTCACAATTACATAATTATCCGCTTCTTCGACCTGTTCTGTTTTTCTGTTGAGATATATATCATAGTAATCTTCATACTCACCTTCAGGGAATGACTTAGTTTCTTCATCGTGCCTTGCATCTTCAACGCTTAAGATTACTGTGTCTTCGTCCTTAAGATTCTTTAATGCATCAGCCAGCAGATCAAGATCCGTATCGATATCTCTGGTGAAGTAATCCTCATCAAATGTACCGACGTATTGTGGATTGAAGAATACATTATCTCCAAATTGTTTCATCACTCTGAATCTGAATACACCGGTAGTTGAGATCTGTTCACATACATATCGGAAACCTTCTCTCTGGCCGTTAATGATATACTCATCCATATCATGAGAATAATATCCTGAAAGAATTGTTCTATCTTCAATATTGCCTCTTTCACCAAGAATAACAATGATCTCACCAGTATCAGTAGCGTAGTATCCCGAAGCGATAAGCAAATGAGTCTGATCATATGTTTCTATTACATTGCTATCAGCCATAATGATCGTATCATATGATTCGCATTCTACTTCTTCAGCAAGACGAAGTCCCTTTACCGAAATGATGTTGCTTTCATTGACAATCCTGAGTCTTGAGTAGAAGTTATTACCTACTTTTTTTATATTTTCATCATCAAAATATACTGCATAAGATCCTCCGATCAGAGTCGAAGCATCGATCTCGATTACAGCATTATCTTTTATATCCAATAATGGATTTTCTTCAGAAAGCATAGTAAGAGTGCAGTCGATAAGCCATATATAGGTATGATGTTTGTCTGTAGTATTGACAACATCAATGGCACTGTCATTTGTTATTACATTAGTGCCATTCAAGTTTACATTGGCTAAATGTCCACTCTTCTGTTCATCCTCGCTGATCACAATCCCCTTGTATCCGGTAATATGTGTATCAGCATCCGCAATTAATTCCCCGTTTTTCAGAATGATAGCTTCATTATTTTCGGTATTGATAACGACTTTGTTTAAGAATGTTCGAGGTCCATTGAGAACCAATGCATTACCGTTTTCGTTACTGATTATGCCATTATTTATAGTTAAAGTATTTTCGTCTCCAGATTGTTTAACTTCTTCAGTATTTGCGATTAAGGCAAATCCGGAAAGCTCTTTTTCATTCAGATTGATTCTCTTTGATACATCACAGTTAAAATTGATATTCTGGGAACCTAAAATGTCCTTATTCACATTAATAGTAGTAATAATTACGCTTTCTAAAGCTTCTTTTAAAGATTCGTAATCAGAAACCTCTTTTGTTGAATCCGGAATGACAACTGTATAGAATCCCTGATATTTTGTTGATGGAACAACAGACAACAAAGGATCAACAAGGTAACTGCTTATATCATTCTTAGAATAGCATCCACCTCTGACTTTAACTTTCGCAGCAGAGATGTCACTTACCAATCCTTGACCATATTTAATATAACCATTTGATACTTCTGAATCTTCTGCATAGAAACTTGCTTCTTTGAAATTATCATTGTCAGCATTAGCCAAAACTATATAATCAGTAGCTTCCAGTTCAACGCCAGAATCGGCTTTGATCGTGATACTTGTCTGCCTTGAATCTTCGCTGTTGGTGTCTACAAAGAATAAAGGACCATCGCTGGATGTGATTTTACAACTGGTTATATCATAATTGCCTCCCGATACATAGAAGGCATTCTTGGCACTTATATTGCAATTCATCAGATTGACTTCAGGTTTTCCGGTTACGGATATTCCTTTGTCGTTTGAATTGATAACAGAACGTGATTGATCAGTACCATATAAATCAATATAATAACGATGTTTAGAATTGTCATCGACCGCATTAAATGAAATTCCAGTTGAAGATGCGGTGATCGATCCTAAAACCGTCAATGAACAATTCAGATCATCGTTTCCAACATTACCGGAATTCACAAATTCTACGCCAGTAACAGCGTTGATTCCGGCATCTTTGTTTATATATGTTTTTTCGGCATTTTTAAATATAGATATACCAGTACCATCCGTATTAATTACGTTTACTTTACCAAGCAGAAAAACATTACCTTCATTGTTTATTACAGTATTTTCGCTGTTAAGCGTAATATTTGAAGCTGTATTTGAACTGTTTGTTAAGAAAATAATAGCCCAGGAACCAGGAATAGACAGTCTGAATCCGGTAATATCATGACCATTCAGATCAATATTCAAACCATTATTAGTATTTTCTAAATCATTGAAATTAATCTGCCATCCTTTTATATAATCATGATTAAGTTCTATGTCATTGTCGTTATCGATATTTGAATCTCTTGTAAGGTCAGTATTCAATAAAATCTTTGATTTAACATAACCCTGAAGATAATCTACAGCACTGATTAATGCATCTCTTGCAGAAGGAGTATAACCATAGATAGTATCGAAATGTTTTCCTGCTTTAAAGGCATTGACTGTATATCTTCCTTGATCATCTTTATCAATGACTACTGTAACATCGGACTTGCTGCTGTCATATTCATATCCGCTTCCACCGCCGCCTCCTCCATTAGTGTCTAAGATGAAAGATCCGCTTTCGCCGTTTATTTCATAAACTAAATACAATTTTCCATTATCTTCTGTAAATTCGTCTCTGTGATATGTGACATCGTTATTATCACTCCTCTTTTTGAAAGTTAATGTAAAGTCATCGTTTGAATCAGCGATATACTCATAGAATGCATTCAGCGTTGCATCAGTATTCTGTCTGAAATTCTGACTCCATATCACTTTTCCGTTTTCTTCACTGTAATCGTTAAGCAGTAAGACATTGTTATTGAAGTTTACCTGTACATCGTAAATATCTCTATCGATTATGACGTAATACAATTCCTTATATTTGGCATTTTGAGGAGAATAACTCATTATATTCTCTGGGCTTTCCTCTTTCTGATAGGCAATTTTGTATAACGGTCCATGGTCAACTGTCACATCATCGTTGTAAGTTACATGCAATCTGTATTTTTCTCTGTCGCTTCGGATCGCTCTGTAGGTAGCGTTTGAAATATGGATATCAAAACCGTATTCATTTTCATATTTATAACTGTAATTAATACTGATTCCATTCAGTTTATTATCATTATTATCGTAAACAGCAAAACTCTTAGGGTATGCAATCCCGCTTATATCATTCATGTCCTGCTCGGAATAAGCAATATTGTCATATGTGACATCATCTGCGCTGATTTTCGCAGGAAAAACCCCGAACAGCAACATGACGATTGATAATACAGCAAAGATTTTGTTTCTCATAATCTACTCTCCTGGCCAATATAAAAACTACCAATTTCATTATAAAACAATAACTATTATATTTTTATTAAGATAGGATGATTTTTCTTATTTCTCAATCGAATTCTTGATTATAAAGAATTCTTCGATCGGCATATGGATAAGCAGTTCTTTTATTGACGAACGGCTGGATATGCTGGATGGCTTTATACCATTTTTAGTAGCCATTAATTTACTTCTCAAGATATGATAATCACTGCTGCAGAAACAGATCTTCTTTCCTTCTTCCATCAGTTTTCTGCTGTAATAAAAGTTTTCGTAAGTATCAAGAGCTTGATCTTCCTTAATAATCCTTGAAGGGTCTATTCCTTTTTCAATCAGAAGTTTTTCCATTACATCAGCTTCACTGATCGTATTCCCTTCAGTGATTCCCCCGCTTACTATGACTTTACAATCAGGATTTCTTTCAAGATAAGAAACAGTTTTTTCTATCCTTGATACAAGAGTATCAGTTGGTTTATTGTTATTGAGTTTGCATCCTAAAACGATCAGATAATCCGCATTGTCTGAATCTCTGTCATATGAAAAAGCATATATCACTGAAGCATAGATAAGCAACAACAAGATAACAATACCCATGATTTGATTATAAATGAAAAGGCTCTTTATTGAGCCTTTAACAGTGTATTTCTCTTGATAGCTTTTCCAATCTCGAATGCCGGGAATGTTGACAGAGCCAGCAGGATACAGATCATCAGTTCTTTAACTTTGAATGTTCCTGGCTCGATACCGAATACGGAACTGAGGCCAGGCACGTATATAGCCGCAAGAGTGATTATTACAGTCAATATTACGGCACCGAACAACCACCAGTTGAAGTGTTCGAACATTTCCTTAGAGAAGATCGACTTGTTCTGGGAACGCATATTGATAGCACAGCAGATCTCTGCGAAGTTTACAGTAAGGAAAGCCATGGCGATCGCATTGGCACAATCCGGAATAGCGAAGAAAGAAAGTTTTCCAGTTTCCAGATATAAACCGATAAAGTACGCAGCCAGTTCGATCACTGAAAGATATAAGCCCTGCCATACCATATCGACACCCGCACCATTTGCGAATATGCCATCTTCAGAACTACGCGGTTTTCTGGTCATGACATCGCCTTCGGCTTTTTCCATACCCAGGGCCAGACCAGGAAGTGAATCGGTAACCATGTTTATCCAGAGCAGATGAACAGGTTTGAGCAGTGTGAAGTTAAGTATTGAAGCAATAAACATGATTATGACTTCACAGAGGTTTGTAGACAGCTGGAACTGAATGACCTTGCAGACGTTGTCATAGATCTTACGTCCTTCTTCTACAGCATTGACGATCGTAGCGAAGTTGTCATCTGCCAGAACCATATCAGCTACAGACTTGGTTACATCGGTTCCGGTAATGCCCATACCAATACCGATATCAGCTGCTTTGATAGATGGAGCATCGTTGACACCATCACCGGTCATGGCTGTGACCATACCTCTGGCCTTCCAGGCGTTGACGATCTTAGTCTTGTGTTCAGGCTGAACACGAGCATAGACCGAATATCTTGTGACGACTTCCTTCATCTGTTCATCGTCATATTTATCAAGTTCATGGCCTTCAATAGCCTGTTCTTCATTGGTTATGATGCCAAGATCCTTACCGATAGCGACAGCTGTATCCTTATGGTCGCCTGTGATCATGATCGGCGTTATACCGGCACTGCGGCACTGCTTAATCGCATCATAGACTTCCGGACGGCATGGGTCGATCATACCGACCACACCAATGAATGTCAGACCGAATTCCAGATCTTCAGGTTCCATGGAACTTGGGATATTGTCATATTTCTTATAGGCAGCGCACAATACTCTTAGTGCTTCAGAAGCAAACTGCTTATTTACATTGAGGATCTCTTCCTTAAGCTCGGCTGTCATCTTTATTTCTCCATCTTTAGAAAGATAGTAATCACAGCGATCGAGCATCACATCAAGAGCGCCCTTTGTATATTGGATATATCCATCTTTCGCAGGATGGATCGTAGACATCATTTTACGGTTGGAATCAAATGGTGCTTCACCTTTTCTAGGTTCAGCCTTTTCCAGTTCATATTTAGGTAAACCAAGAGAATATGCATAGTTTACTAATGCAGCTTCTGTAGGTTCACCACTAGAAGTCTTTTCCCCTGGTCTGATAAAGGCATCCGAACATAAAGCCATAGCCTTGGCCAGAAGATTCTTGTCAACTGTATATTCCTTGACGACCGTCATCTTATTCTGGGTAAGAGTTCCGGTCTTATCGGTACAGATGATATTGGTACAGCCCAGTGTTTCAACAGCTGTCAGTTTTCTGATCAGAGCCTGACGTTTTGCCATGGCTGATACACCGATAGAAAGGATGATCGTGACAACAGCCGGCAGACCTTCAGGTATAGCAGCAACTGCCAGAGCAATTGCGGCGATAAAGGTATTCAGGGCAACATTTCCAAGATTGATGCCTTTAAAAGACATGCCATTGGCGATGAATGGACCAATGATGCCGGAAATAAAGACGATAATACAGATGATGATGACCAGTTTGGTCAGGAAAGCTGAAAGTTCAGCCATCTTCTTCTGTAATGGTGTAAGCTCTTTTTCTGCCTGATTCAAGGCATCGGCGATCTTACCCATTTCAGAGTCCATACCACAGGCTACAGCCACAGCCTTGCCACGGCCATAAACTACAGTTGAACCGTTGAACAGCATATTCTTACGATCGCCCAGTCCGACATCGCTCTTGTTTTCTTCGCACATCAGAACATCGATGATCTTATTTACCGGTACAGATTCGCCGGTCAGAGCTGCTTCTTCAGCTTTCAATGAATGAGATTCAAGGATTCTGCAGTCCGCACTTACCGTGTCGCCTGCTTCAAACAGGATGATATCGCCCAAGACGATATCTTCGGATTTGATGACCTTTACCTCACCGTTTCTGAGAACTCTCGAAGTGGAAGCTGTCATCTGCATCAGAGCTTCCATAGCTCCTTCAGCCTTTGATTCCTGGATCAGAGACATGATTGTATTGATGACAACGACCGCCATAATGACGATGACATCCGCAAATTCAGAAAGCTTGAAGCCTTCAGACATCTGCAGAACATTTACGACAGCCTGTATGGCTGCTGCTGCCAGCAGCATGATGATCATCGGATCGGAGATCGATTCAATGAATCTCTTGATCAATGGCGTCTTTTCAGCTTCTTTCAGCTTGTTTTTACCGTACTTTTCCAATCTTCTGGCTGCTTCTTCCTCGGTAAGGCCATCGACATTCGAATCGACCTGCTTGAGGACATCTGCAGCATCTTCCAAATAAAATTTGTTCATTATTCCTTCCTTCTGCTTAAAATAAAACTCATGTTCATACATGAGCCATCTATCAGGCTCATGTACAACTGTGTCATACATGAGTCTCGCATTTTAAGGCAAACCAGGCACTAAGCCGAGATTGTTGGCTTGACACGTATCAGATACGTTAGCTACTCCCTCATTTACACAGTAATCTTATTATATTTTCCCTTTTAATTCAATCAGCTTTTATAATAATTCCATTTTTAATATCATTAGTTTATGAAACGCGTTTATCTCGAGATAACCAATGCCTGCAATCTCAACTGTCCTTTCTGCACATATAAAAAAGGAAACAGTTTTTTAAGCATCGAAAATATCAGGGATGTGCTTTTACAGATCAGACCATACTGCGACTACATCTACCTGCATATGCTTGGTGAACCGCTTCTTCACCCGGATTTTGAAAAGATTCTCCGTCTTCTTGATGAATATGACTTCAAGCTTCAGCTGGTTACCAATGGAACTCTTTTATACAAATATCCAGATATTCTTGATCATAAATGCCTGAGAAAGCTTTCAATATCCCTTCACAGTATCAATAATATCGAAGTAAGTTCTTCCTACTTTAAAACGATAGATAGACTTATTGAAAATAACACTAAGACAGTAGAACTTCGTTTCTATGATCAGGAAAACCTTGATGAAAAACTCAAGAGTTATCTAGAAGATCTTAAACTGAGATATGGATGCAGTGATACAAAAAAGAATAATTCCTATAAACTGAAGGATGATCTTTATATCTATTTTGAAAAACTCTTCAGATGGCCGGACATCAATGATCCTGTTATAGGAAATGAAGGCACATGCCATGGCGCGATCGATATGATCGCCATCAATTCCCATCTTGATGTCACGATCTGCTGTCTTGATCCTCAGGCATTAAATAAAATTGGAAATCTGAAGAAGGATAAATTAAAAGATATCCTTGAATCGCAAGAATATCTTGATTACCTTGATTCTTTCAGAAACCATAAACTGAGATCTGAACTCTGCCAAAGATGCAGCTACAGACTGCGTTTCAAGTGATAGGCGACCGACAGAATGATCGAACTTCTTACCGACAGGGATATTTCTCTGTCGTTTTCATGTCTGATCATATATTCATTTTCAAACATCCTGTCCAGAGCCTTGTAATCCTGGCTTATCAGAAGTGAGTATGGACTCTTTAGACTTAATTCTTTAAGTTCTTTATCCGCTTGCGAGACAAAAGCACAGATATTCTGCTTAGGATATACGATCGAGTATTCCGCAAAACTGTCATAACTCACGATATTAGTATGAAAGATCGAACCCATCGATGAACGGATGCAGCGCGGATCAAAATAGTCGATATCGCAGTCAATAAGGACAATATCCTTGAAATCAAAGGATACAGCCGATCTCAAGACCGTGCCAAGTTCACCAAAATCGTTGAAGCCATAAAGAACAATATGATCTTTACCGAACCTGTTCTCATGGAATTTTCTGAAGATACCGATACAGTAGCAGTTCTCTTTGACCGAGAGCTTTTCGATCAGTTTGTCGTCATAGACCGGTTTTATGTCATTTGCTTCACATAGTTCAAGCAGATAGGAAAACTGTTCATTCTTCAAGGCCTTTTCGCTTAAAATGACTTCTTCAACATATGTGCTTCTGTGTTTGAGAGCTTCGATCGTCAGCGACATGCCCAGACTATACGAAGTTCTGTCTTCTTTCTGATATCTATTCATAAGTCTTTATTATCTGATTGGCTATCCTTATGCCATCCAAAGCGCATGACATTATCCCGCCACCGTATCCAGCACCTTCTCCCATAGGATAAAGGTTTTCAGTATTGATCGAAACAAGTTCTTCATTTCTTCTGATCCTGATCGGGCATGAAGACCGTGTTTCCGGCCCAACGATGATGCCTTTATCGATGAAACCTGGTATCTTCCTGTCAAAGT
Source organism: Erysipelotrichaceae bacterium (assembly GCA_017404785.1). Taxonomy (GTDB): domain Bacteria; phylum Bacillota_I; class Bacilli_A; order Erysipelotrichales; family Erysipelotrichaceae; genus Colivicinus. The sequence goes on along the minus strand of JAFRBQ010000006.1, from coordinate 14,934 downwards.
CAAGGAAGGCCTCCTTCATGATTCTAAGATCATCTTTATTGAAAAATCTGTTGAAATCATAAAGGATCGTTCCCAATGGATAGCTTGATTCAAAGATCAGTTCATGAAGTTCGTTATTCATGAAGTCTTTAATATTCTGAGCTAAAGCTTTATAGGTATTAGAATAACTGTAAGCTGCCTCTTCGATTTTATGAAGATACTCATAACCATCATCGAATTCTTCCTTGAATACCTGGATCAGGATGGCACTGTTGGCGATCCCTGAATCTCTTGAAGCATAGGACATGCCATTGGTGACGATAGTCCTTTCTTCGGACATTGCCGGAATGACCATACCGCCAGGACACATACAGAAGGAATAGACACCCTTATCCCCTTTATATCTGAGGAAGTATTCATTCGCTTCCCTGATAAGATTATCAGTCTGTCTTTCATCGATCAGAGATTGCGGATGTTCGACCCTGAAACCGATCGCAATATCCTTCTTTTCGATGTAGACTCCCTTTTCTTTCAGCATTTCTATCGTGCTGTAGGCACTGTGTCCAATGCCCAAGAGCACAAGATCGCATTCATAGGTATTCTGAGCTGTTCTGAGCCTTTTTATCTTTCTGTTACTGTCCAATTCAAGATCTTTTATTTCTTCTTCAAAATGGAATTCTACGCCTTTAGAGATAAGGTGATCAGTTATGTTTTTGATGACCTTTCTTATCTCGTCTGTTCCGATATGGGCATGATTCTCATATTTTATGGAAGGCTTGGCTCCATGTCTGATCAGAATATCAAGGATGTATTCAATATATTGATCCTTGATCCTGGTAGTGAGCTTGGCATCGGAAAAAGTCCCCGCTCCCCCTTCGCCAAACTGAACATTTGACGATGGATCAAGTATACCTTCGCTGAAAAATCTTCCAACATCCTTTTCTCTTTCTTTGATCCTTTTGCCTTTTTCAAAGACGATGACCTTAAAACCCGCTTCCATAAGTCTGTAAGCAGAAAAGATGCCGCTTGGCCCATAACCGATGACTGCACAGATCTTATCTCTTTTTTTATGCACAGGACTCAGGTCTTCCTTTTTATAACGTATTACATTTTTAGAAAGATATCTGTTTTCATGATCGACATCAACGATAACGGAATAGACAAAATGCGGATCCTTTCTGGCATCAAGTGATTTTTTATGGATCTCAAAAGATCTGATCCTGCATTTCAGCTTATGTTCGATTATCTCTTTGAGCTTTCCTTCATCTTCATTAAGTGGAAGCTTTATTTCATTTATCAAAAGCATATCTCTTATTGATTTTATCATTAATGATGACGTCTAAAAAACTCTGAAATTTGAATTCTGTTTCTTTCATTATGACCTGTATAACGTTATTGCGGGATAAAGATCTATGGAAGATAAAATCAAACTCATTGAAGAACAGAACGTAAACGTAAGCGGCGGTGCAGAAAAACTGCCAAAATTTCCCTTCACGATCACCTGTATGAACTGCGAATCAGACAATATTGAAGAGGCCAAGACCGAATATGACGAAAGAATGCACAAGATGGTCAGGACCTACAAATACAGAGACTGCGGTTTTATTTTCAAAAGAAATCTCAAATAGGATAATTGCTTAATTGCATCATAAATAACTGATCAGACATGTTTCTGATCTTTTTTAATCACTTGATAATGCAGAAAATAAAACCCGGTTGTCAGCGATTAAAAACCGGGATTCTTTGACCTGATGGTGGAGCTTACGGGATTTGAACCCGTGACCTTCTGATTGCGAACCAGACGCTCTTCCAGCTGAGCTAAAACCCCATCAATACCATGATAATCCATTATCACAAAAAAGGACCATACTTTTGTATGATCCTTCTTCTGATGTGCTTAGTTGAGACTATTTTCTCAAACCTAACTTGGCAACCAGTTCTCTGTATCTGTTGACGTCTTCTCTCTTGAGATATTCAAGTAAGCTCTTTCTCTTACCGACCATCATCAGCAGACCTCTGTTGGAATGGAAATCCTTCTTGTTTGACTGCATGTGGACAGTGAGCTTGTTGATAGTTGCAGTTAATAATGCAACCTGGACTTCAACGGAACCTGTGTCGCCTTCGAATCTGGCATAATCCTTGACGATCTTAGCCTTTTCTTCTTTTGTTAACATCTTTTTTCTCCTTTTTTTCTTTTTTAGATTGTAACCGGGTAAGGATTCGGAGTATTCCAAACTCAGTAACAATGCTTATTTATACTAACTTATTTAAGTCAATATTTCAATAAAAATCCTGCTTAATCGCCTGATTCCTCATTATTTTTGCTGTCTTTTTCGGTTTTGGTCTTTTTCTTCTTGTTTTCCGGACGTCCACGGTCAAATGAGTAAGTCATTTTGGCGATCTTCTTTGCCAGTCTGGTATTAAGCATCTTTTTGTCTATCCGCCATTTCCAGTTGCCCATGGTGCCGGGATTATTGATCGTCGCTTCGCTTTCCAAGCCAAGCCAGTCCTGGATCTGCGCAATGAAAAGATTACAGACCGAGGACATTCCACCTCTGATGAAACCGATATTGTAGCCTTCTTCTTCATTGAGACCATAATAAAGTTTTGCGTATTCCAGATCCTTTTTCTTGGCGGTCCTGATCCAGCCCATGATCGGTGTGTTGTCATGTGTCGAAACATAGCAGACACAGTTTTTGACATGCTGGTGCGGACAATGATAACTGGTTCCGTCATCAGCCATGCCGAATTCAAGTACTCTCATACCCGGGAATCCTGATTCAACAAGTAATGCAGTGACCTTTTCGTCAATGATGCCCAGATCTTCCGCAATGAAATCGACATTGCTGAACCAGTTTTTGATGACATTGACGAAATGACTTGAAGGTCCTTTGACCCATTTTCCTTTGATCGCTGTCTTTTCTCCATAAGGCACTGACCAGTATTCCTCAAAGCCGCGGAAATGATCAATCCTGATGACATCGAAATACTTGGAAACACGGTCGATCCTTTCGATCCACCAGCGATAGCCATCCTGTTTCATCCTCTCCCAGTTATACAGAGGATTGCCCCAGAGCTGTCCGGTCTTGGAGAAATAATCTGGCGGTACACCCGAGACATCGCTAGGCATGAGATCTGCTTCCTTCAGCTGGAACTGATCGGGTTCAGCCCAGATCTCGCAGGAATCCATGGCGATATAGATAGGAAGATCACCAATGATCTTGATCCCGTTTTTATTGGCATATTCTCTTAAAGCCCGATACTGCTTATAGAAGAGATATTGTAAAAACTCATAGAATTCGATATCTTCATGAAGCATTGCGGAATATCTCTCCATTGCTTCAGGTCTTCTGAAACGGATATCCTGATCAGGCCACTCAAGCCACGACTTCATATCGAAATAGCCTTTTACAGCCATGAACAAGGCGTAGTTATAAAGCCATGCGCCATTTTCATATACAAATCTGTTGAAATCATCACGGTATTTTTCTATGCCTCTTTTATAAGCTTTGGTGAGCAACACATATCTTGTTTCGTAAAGAAAACCGTAATCAATGTAATAAGGATCATCAACTCTGATATCCTTAAGATCACTCTTATCAAGCAATCCATCTTCAGCCAGCATATCAAGATCGATAAAATACGGATTGCCGGCAGCAGAAGAAAATGACTGATATGGCGAATCACCGTAGCTGGTCGGTCCAATTGGCAAGACCTGCCAGTAGGACTGATCGGCTTTTACCAGAAAATCAACAAATTCATAGGCGTTTTTTCCTAATGTACCAATGCCATATGGTGAAGGAAGAGATGATATAGGCATCAGAATTCCGGCGCTTCTTTTAAAACTCATTTTTATGAACTCCTTTAATATTTCTATTATTATTCTAAACTAAATATTAAAATGAAAATGAGGTAACTTTTAATTATGAAAAAAATACTGACTATTCTTTTTATCTGTCTTTTGTTTTGTGGATGTCAGAAAAACAGACAAAACAATTCAGTAGATGACAATTACCGTGTATTCTATGAGATTTTCACCGGTTCCTTTTCCGACAGCAATGGCGATGGCACAGGCGATCTCCAAGGTATAATAAAACGGCTTGATTATCTGGCCGGTACAAAAGATTCACTGGGAATTGAAGGAATATGGCTTACTCCGATTTTTGCCTCGCCTTCTTATCATAAATATGATGTGATCGATTACTACACGATTGACCCTGATTTCGGAAATCAGGATGATCTTGATGAGCTGATAAAGAAATGCCATGAAAGAAACATCATTGTGATTCTTGATCTTGCCATCAACCACACTTCTTCACAACATGAATGGTTCAAACAGTTTGAGAAAGCTCACAGAGAAAATGATACAGGCAACAAGTATTATTACTATTACAATTTCGATACCCGTTTCCAAGGAGATGCGTCTTCAAGCTGGTGTGACATCAATGACACCAATGAGATCTATGAATGCAACTTCTCCTACGATATGCCGGAGCTTAATTTCGATAATTCAGATGTAAGAGAAGAGGTCTTGAATATAGCCAGATATTATCTCCAAAAAGGAATCGACGGTTTCAGATTCGATGCAGCAAGATATATTTATCACAATCACAATGAAGATTCTGCTGATTTCTGGAAATGGTACTGCGGCGAATTGAGAAAGATCAAAGAAGATGTCTATCTTGTTGGTGAAGTTTGGACTTCTGAATATATCACCTATCAGTATATGAATGATATGAATTGTTTCAATTTCACAATGTCTCAGCCGGACGGTATGATTGCCAGAGCAGCCAAATCCGAAAACATCAATAACTTTACAAATTACGTGGTCAATTATCAGAATACAATCCACAGTGTAAATGAAGAAGCCATGGCTGTATCATTTATCTCCAATCACGATATGGACAGATCAGCCGGTTATCTCCAGCTAAATAACGGACAGGCACAGATGGCAGCAAATCTTTATCTTCTCTCTCCTGGCTCGCCTTTCATCTATTACGGTGAAGAGATCGGCATGAAAGGTTCCAGAGGTTCAGCAAACACCGATGCCAACAGAAGATTGGCCATGCTTTGGGGAGATAATGATACAATTAGTGATCCCGAAGGTTCAACATATGACAGGTCAAAGCAGATCAACGGCACCGTCAAAGACCAGACAAAAGACAAAAACAGCATGCTGAATTATTACCGCAAGCTCATACAGATAAGAAACAGATATCCGCAGATTGCCAGAGGAACCTACGAGGTCATTGACCTTGATAACAGTAATGTCGGAGGTTTTTCAATCGAATACAACGGAGAAACAACTTATCTGATTCATAACAATTCTTCTGAAGAGATCACTATTGCAGCAGATACATACGGAAAACTGCTTGACTATATCGGAATTAATACCGCTTCCTACAAAGACGGCAGACTGACGATTGGAGCTATGACTTCTGTAATACTTAAATAGATATCATCAATTTAATAAAAGAGATTGATCCTTCATTTCGGTCACAGGGCAGACTAATAAAAATGAATAAATCTCTTTTTATTTGATCATTAAACAATCAGTAATCAGGCTATACAAAAAGGGCAATGTCTTGCCCTTTCGTATGGTTATTTATGGTTTTAAGATTATCCTTTAACAGCACCTGACATGCCTTCAACATAGAACCTCTGCATGTACAGGAACAAGGCAGCAATTGGAATGGATATAACGACCGCTCCGGCTGCAAAGCAGGTATACCATTGATAGATATACTCTTTCTGAAGCATATTCCACAGACCGATTGCGACTGTGAACTGATCGGCGTTGGCTCTGCACAGTACTTTCGCAAAGACGAAGTCAACCCATGGAGCAATGAAGGAAGTCATGACCGTATAGATGACAATCGGTTTAGCCAATGGCATCGTGATTCTAGTAAAGACTACCCATTGAGAAGCGCCATCCATTACTGCAGCTTCATCAATTGAACGAGGAATCGTATCAAAGAAACCCTTGGCAATCTGGAATCCCAGACCCGTGCAGGCTGAATAGACGATGATCAAGCCCAGCCTGACCATTGAACCTTCGGTAAGACCCATAGCTTTCAGGATGAAATACTGGGCAACCATGGCCATAAAGCCAGGGAAGAGACCCAGAATCATCGCCATATTCATATAGGCCTTTCTGAATTTGAAACGCATCCTGGAAAGTGAATACGCAACTGACAGAATGAAGAATGTGCTTGCAATACAGCAGACGATTGCAATGATCAGGGTATTTACAAACATCTTCGGAAAGTTCAGGACATTTCTGTCAGTAAACAACTTGATGTAGTTGTTTAAAGTATAACCCTGAGGAAGGAAAGTATTGGTATATGCGCCCGGTTCTGCTCTGAAACTGGTCAATACGATCCAGAAGATAGGCAAGATCCAGATTATGGCCAGGACAGCCAGCAGAAGATGAACAAGCAGATTTACGAGTCTTCTGCGCAGACTCAGTTTATTCTTTTCGTCCTTCATTACATGAACGCCTCCTCATTCTTATAAGAACTTGAATTTCTGTAAGTGATCAGCGTGACGACCGTCAGGATGACGAATGTCAGGATGCCAATTACAGAACCAAGGTTATAGTACTGCTGGTCGACAGTCAACTTATACAGCCAGGTAACAAGCAGATCGGTCTGACCTGCAGTATCACCGACATATGTAGGACCGCCGTTAGACAGCAGATAGATGACATTGAAGTTGTTGATGTTGCCGACGAAGCTTGAGATCAGATAAGGTGTCGTGACAAACAGCATGTATGGAAGTGTAATCCTAAAGAAGATCTTGACAGGTCCTGCGCCATCCATCTTGGCAGCTTCGTAAAGCTCAGCTGGAATATTCTGCAGAATACCTGTGACCTGAAGCATCGTATAAGGAATACCTACCCACAGGTTGATCAGAATGATCGTCACCTTTGCCAGATTGGCATTCTGCCAGAAAGGAATCGATTCCGTGATCACTCCAAGATTCTTTAGCAGAACATTGATAGCGCCTGATGGCTGAAGCATGATGTTCATGATCATCAGCGTGACAAACTGCGGTACGGCAATGGAGAGCACAAAGCAGAATCTCCAGAAAGCCTTGCCTTTGGTATCTTTTCTGTTGATGATCATAGCCAGGATCATGCCCAGGATATAGTTAAGGAATGTTGCAAAGACTGCCCAGACTACAGTCCATCTTAATACCTGCCAGAACTGACGACCGATATTGCCGTTCATGTTCAATACACGGCCAAACTGTGTCAGGCCGTTCCAGTCAAACAGGATAAGATGGTCACCTTCCTTTGAATAGGTGGTAAATGCCATTGAAATCATGTAGACCAAAGGAACGATATTGAAAATCAGTATACCAAGGCACGGCAGAGTCATGAGCGTGATATAAAGCTTCTTGTCAAATAGACTCCTGATATCTTCCTTGAAAGTCGGAACATGTTCACCTTTTTCAATCTTTTTCTGCAGACTGTATGAATGTTTCATCTGCAGAATCCACAGCAATACGATCGCGGCAATGACAAAACAGGTGATGACTCCCGCAAGCAGTATCTGCTGCGAGTTGTCACCGATCGTATATTCATAGATCTGTTTTGCCTCATTCCACACCTTTTCCGATTCTCGGTCACCAAGTGACGGAAGCATGGCCAGCGAGTGGAATCCTGTCCCGATCATATAAAATACAAAAGCGATTTCACAAAGCAAAACCAAGATGCCTTTTGCTGTCTGTTTATGTGTGATTATACCCAGACCCATTAATACAGCTGATAATCTGGTTGTCAAATCGCCATATTTCAATGCATTTTTGACGCTAATCTTGTTTTTATCCATAAATAACCTCCCCTATTGTTAGTTATTTAAATTGAAGTATGACCGCAATCAAAACGACTGCGGTCATACACAAACTAATATTCTTTACTGAACGCCTGGATTGTTCAATGAGTTGTTCATTGCTTCGGTCTTTTCAGCAGCGTTGTCATGAGTAACAGTACCTGCTACAAGTTCTTCACCCATTGACTGAGCTGGTGTCCACCAGTTGCCCATATCGGCCTGTAATGGCTGAACGATTGAAGCATATCCCATTGTATCCATCTGAGCTTTTGCTAAAGCATCATCACCGACGTTGATGTTCTTGTCAGTAGGGATGATGTTTCTCTTGTCATAGTGAGCCTGCTGAGAAGCAGTGTTGCCTAAGTAAGCAGCCAATGCAACAGCGATCTCTGGATGTTCAGCATATAAGGCAGTCTGAGGGTTTACACCTACAGCCTTTGAACCAGCAAATGACTTCATTTGCTTTTCTTCACCGCCAAGTGTGAAGCAAGGAGCCGGAGCGATACCTAAGTTGTCGCCGTAAGCATCTTTAGCTTTCTGGTAATCCCATGTTCCAGAGAAGAAAGCATCGATGTCGTTTCCGGTAGAAACGTCACCATTTACGAAGTTAGGATTTGCAACGAGGTCAACAAGATAATCTGTTACTGCAACAGCCTTGTCACCAGCGAAATCGAAACCAGCAGCAGCATCGTCACCGTTTTCACCGAACATTGTGCAGCCGTTAGCTACATAGAATGAAGCGATGTACCAAGAGTTGCTTAATGGGAAAGCGACCTTGCCCTTTGTCAGCATCGTGTCGAGGCTCTTGGCATCTTCATCAGAGATGACTGCCTTGTTGTAGTACATGAACCAGGTATTTGCAGTGTAAGGAACACCTACTACCTGTCCGTCATAAGAAACAGTGTTGACCGTAGTCTGAGAGTTGTTGTCCTTGATTGCAGCAAGAGTATTGCCACCGAATTCAGCTAAAGCACCTGACTTGAGAAGATCAGGGATCTGGTCGTTGGCATACATGTAGACGTCTGCAGCAGCTGCAGGGTCTGTAGTAACGTTGGTTTTAGCATCACCTTCTGAGCAGACACCGTAATTGAATGTGATTTCCCATTCAGGGTGTTCAGCTGCGAAAGCTTCGCACTGAGTCTGTAACCACTTGCCGTTGTCATCAGACTGGTCTTCCTGTGGACCCCATACTGTAACGGTAACAGCGACTTTTTCGTCTTTTCCGCCATCAGCAGGTTTGCTTGAACATCCGGCTAAACCAGCCAGAAGCAGGAAAGCCAAGCAAATTGTAATAAGTTTTTTAATGCTCATTTTAATCTTTTCCTCCATTAAAAATCTATGTTCTCCGATAAATCGGTTAGAACCGTTAGTATTCCAGATTCTTTCCTGTCTCCTTGTTGAACATATGAACTACATTAGGAGCGAAAGTGAATCTGACTTTTGATCCGATCGCAAGCGACTGACCGCCAAGATCCAAAGTCGGAACGATGATGATGCTGTCATGACCTCCCGTATTCAGGTGGATATGAACTGAACTGCCCATCATTTCCGAAACATCGACAGAGCCCTCCATCATGGCCCCTTCAACTTCCTTGAGGGTGATATGTTCAGGTCTTGCACCGACGATGATATCCATCGGTTTTACATCATTCTTCTTCAGATTGGCCTGCTTTTCTTCGGACGGATAGATCTTGGCGCCAAGAACATTGATGACATATCTGTCACCTTCCTTATCCAATGATCCGTCATAGAAGTTCATCTGCGGCATACCGATAAATCCGGCAACAAAAGTATTTATCGGATTGTCAAATACTTCCTGAGGAGTACCGATCTGCTGTATGAGACCGTCTTTCATGATGACGATCCTGTCACCCAGAGTCATGGCTTCAGTCTGGTCGTGTGTAACATAGATGAATGTCGATTTAATTCTCTGTCTGAGTTTAATAATCTCGGCACGCATCTGGTTTCTTAATTTTGCGTCAAGGTTTGACAAAGGTTCGTCCATTAAAAGAACACGCGGCTCACGTACGATTGCACGTCCGATCGCAACTCTTTGTCTCTGGCCGCCTGACAAAGCTTTCGGTTTTCTGTTGAGATATTCGGTTATGCCAAGTATCTCAGCTGCTTCATCGACTTGCCTGTCCATCTGCTCCTTTGGAACTTTGCGCAGTTCCAGCGGGAACTGAAGGTTCTGTCTTACAGTCATGTGAGGATACAAGGCATAGTTTTGGAAAACCATTGCGATGTCTCTGTCTTTCGGTTCGATATCGTTCATTCTGACACCGTCGATATACAGATCGCCTCTGGTAATGTCTTCCAGTCCGGCAATCATTCTCAAGGTCGTTGATTTGCCGCATCCTGAAGGTCCGACAAAGACGATAAATTCATTGTCTTCCACTTCCAGATTAAAATCATCAACCGCAACCACACCTTCTTCAGTAATCTTAAGGTTGACTTTGTTGGTTTCCGGATTATCCTCTTTGGCTTTCTTCAGGAAAGCTTTCTGCTTCTTGCTGGTTTCGCCAATAGGATAAATTTTCTGAATATGTTGTAAACTGATTGTTGCCATATTTCCCCTCCCTTTATAACATACAAAAAATTCTTTCTTTAACTGGATTTTAAGATACAAATCTTCTTTTTTTCATTATAGCACCGTCTTTTTTATGTGTTAACTCAAATTACTAATCTTTCATAAAATCAAGTAACACATTGTTTAAAAGCTCGAAATTGCTGCAGATAAGATACCCGTTTTCTATCTTTATATATCGATTATTCAAACCTTTTGAGTACTCTTTTTCAAGATCACAATCGTATTTTCTGTTGAATTCTTCTATATCCAGTCCATATATCGTTCTTAAAGACATCATGATATTTTCAAACTTCTGATCTTCAAGGCTTAATTCAAGATCTTCATCTCTGATATATTCATTATTCAGATACCTGTTGAAATCTCTGGTATTGGTATAACGATTATTTCCTATCTTACCGGAAGCACCTATAGACAGGCCCAAGAAATCATCATAGAGCCAGTAACCCATATTGTGTCTTGACTCGTAGCCGTCCTTGCAGAAATTGGAGACTTCATAGTGGATGTAGCCATTCTCTCTTAATGTCTTATCGATGTACTCATACATGTCGGCTTCAATATCTTCATCAAGATTACTGATACCTCTTTTACCGAAAACCGAATTCTCTTCGATCGTCAATGAATATAAAGAGATGTGTGGCACATCAAGTTCAAGAATATCTTCAACAGTTCTTCTAAGGATATCCATATCCTGACCAGGAAGCGAATACATCAGATCGACAGATATGTTGTCTAGACCATTTTTCTTTAACAGTTCTATTCCCTTTTTTACATCAGAAAAACTGTGTCTTCTGTTTAAAGATCTGAGTATTTCATCATCCGAAGATTGAACACCAATGGAGATGCGGTTGATATGATGTTTCTTAAAGATATCGATCTTATCCTGATCCAATGATTCGGGATTTACTTCGATCGTATATTCCTTAACTTCTTCAGTATATGGATCGATCATGTTTAAAAGACGCTCCAACTGTTCATCACTTAAACACGAAGGTGTACCGCCACCGATATAGATCGTTTCATACTGGTCTTTACAATTATCATTTATTTCTTTCTTGAGTCTTTCAAGCCATTTTTCAGCCAGAGAAAAATCATAGACTCTATGCGCAAAGTCACAGTAAAAACAGATGGTATTGCAGAATGGAACATGTATATAAAGATGTTTAATTCTTGTCGTCATCTAAAGCCAGTACAGCCATGAAAGCTTCCTGCGGTATTTCGACACTGCCGACAGCCTTCATACGTTTCTTGCCTTCTCTCTGTTTTTCCAGAAGCTTCTTCTTACGCGAGATATCGCCGCCATAACACTTGGCCAATACATCCTTGCGCAGAGATTTTATATTGGTACGGGCAAGTACTTTGTTGCCGATCGCAGCCTGGATCGGAATCTCGAACTGCTGTTTAGGCAGGATCTCTTTGAGTTTGACGGTGATCGCCTGGCCTCGGTTGTAGGCAAAGTCACGGTGAACGATGATGCTCAAGGCATCGATAACTTCACCATTGATCAGGATATCCATCTTCACCAGATTTGACCTGCGATAACCGATCAGCTCATAGTCCAGTGAGGCATAACCTCTGGAGACTGATTTGAGTTTATCGAAGTATTCAAAAATGATCTCACTAAGAGGCATCTCATAAATCAGTTGATTGCGGTTTTCATCAAGATAGGCCATATCCTTGTAGATACCCCGCTTATCCTGCGACAACTGCATGATCGGTCCGATATATTCATTAGGTACCATGATCGAAGCCTTGACGTAAGGTTCTTCGATCATTTCGATGACGTTGGCTTCCGGCATCATGCTTGGATTGTCGATATAGCGTACCGATCCATCCGTCATGGTGACCTTATAAATAACTGATGGAGCTGTAGCGATAAGATTGAGGTTGTATTCTCTTTCAAGTCTTTCCTGAACGACTTCCATATGCAGAAGTCCCAGGAATCCAAGTCTGAAACCAAAACCCAGTGCTTTGGATGATTCCGGTTCAAAAGTAAGACTTGAATCATTGAGTTGCAGTTTCTCCAAGGCATCTCTTAAATCGTTGTATTTGTTGTTGTCGGTAGGATACATACCACAATAGACCATCGGGTTCATCTTGCGATAGCCCGGCAGGGCTTCCTTACATGGATCATCCTTCAAAGTGATCGTATCGCCGATATGGATATCCTGAATCGATTTGATCGAAGCACAGATGTATCCAACTTCGCCGGCTTCAAGTCTGTCTTTCTTCATTTCGCCAGGTGTCTTTACCCCGACTTCAGTAACTTCGTATTCCTTGTTCGACTGCATGAAAAGGATATGATCGCCGACCTTGACGCTTCCGTCCTTGATGCAGACAAAAACAACTACACCGCGGTATGAATCGTAATAAGAATCAAATACCAGGGCTTTCAAAGGATCGCTGGCTTCACCTTTTGGTGCAGGCAGATACTTGACGATTCCTTCCAGGACATCTTCAACATTGAGTCCGGTCTTTGCGGAGATGCATGGGGCATACGAACAGTCAAGTCCGATGACATCCTCGATCTCCTTCTTGGTCCTTTCGATATCGGCACTAGGAAGATCGATCTTGTTTATGACCGGAAGGATCTCAAGATCATTGTCCAGAGCCAGATAGGTATTGGCCAGAGTTTGCGCTTCAATACCCTGCGAGGCATCAACGACCAGGATCGCTCCGTCACATGCTGCCAGAGAACGGGAAACTTCATAGGAAAAGTCGACGTGTCCCGGCGTATCGATAAGATGAAAGATGTAGTCCTGTCCATCCTTGGCATGGTATTTTAACTGCACAACGTTTAGCTTGATCGTGATCCCTCTTTCTCTTTCCAGATCAAGAGAATCCAGGATCTGATCCTGCATCTCTCTTTTGGACACCGTTTCGGTCAATTCCAAAATACGGTCAGCCAGAGTTGACTTGCCATGGTCGATATGAGCGATGATGGAAAAATTCCTGGTCCTGTTTCTATCCAAGTTTTTCACCTACCAGATTTCTTCCGGCACCATTATAGAAAGATCTTCCATCCATGGAATTCTTTCCTTCCGGTTTTATCATATAGACTTTGATGAAGCCATTGAGGCAATCAAAGCGCAGATAATCATTTTTGAGACCTCTGAAGGTATTGACTTCAACATCTTCAGCATATTCAAAGAAACACATCTCGATCTTGTATTTCTTCTCTTTCAACATGAAGTAGCAGCCCGGATTATCCAAAAGGCCTCTGATATGGTCGTAGACCTTTTTAACATCGTCTTCAAAACTGACATGTTCGATCTCCTTGTCGAGATTATAGGCATAGGTAGCTTCTTCATCGTTCTGTTTGATAGCTTTGAAGTCTCCTTCAAAGAACCTCGGCAGAAACTCCAGAAGCATCTCAAGAGCCAGATCACTCATTTTGACGAAAAGATCGGAATTCGTATCATGGATATCGATCGGCAGTTTCTTCTGATAGAGTATATCTCCCTCATCCATCTTTTCATTCATATACATGATGGACATGCCGGTAAAATCATCGCCATTGATGATCGATCTTTGGATCGGCGCTCCGCCCCGATATTTTGGAAGCAGTGATCCATGGGTATTTATACATTTATATTTCGGATATTCCAACAGAGCTTTGGGAACGATCTGACCATAGGCTGCCGTGATGATCAGCTCAGGTTCAAATCTGAGCACTTCCTCGTATTCATTCCTGATCCTGATCGGAGTGATGACAGGAAGACCTAGTTCAATAGCAGTCTTCTTGACGCTTGAAGGCTGAAGGATCCTCTTTCTGCCGACCTCTTTATCAGGTTGGGAAACAACTCCCACAATATTAAAACCTGCTTCAACTAATCCCTTGAGAATGTTTGAAGCAAATTCCGGTGTTCCCATGAATACGATACGCTGATCACAGTAACGCATAACATAATAATTATACAGTATTATTGCATTTTAAAGGAGAATTGCTTTATAATAATTAAGCGTATTAAGTAAGGAGGACACATGGCAAATATCAAGTCTCAAAAGAAGAGAGCTCTCACTAATGCTAAAGCCAACAAGAAGAACAGCGCTGAAAAGTCTCAGTTAAAGACTGCTATGAAGAAAGTCAACGCTGCTGTAGTTGCCAAGGATAAAGAAGCTGCTGCAAAGGCATTGAACGAAGCTAATTCACTTCTCGACAAAGCTGCAACAAGCCGTTTAAAACATAAGAACTATGTTGCCAGACAGAAGTCACGTTTAGCTAAGTCTGTATCTACTTTAGGATAATTAAAATGATAATGGCACCGCAAGGTGCTTTTATTATGCCATCATAAAAGGGTCGCTTTACGCAACCCTTTATCTTTATTTTTTCTTGAATTCGTATTCCGTCATGGACAACATGTTTCCTTCAGGATCAAACATGGCGCTTGATATCCTGTTTCCATTTTCGTCATAACGGAATTCAGTGCGGTATTTCAGAACATTATTGCTGTCATAGGATTCGATAGTTTCGGTGAGTTCAGGATCCTTTTCACTGTATTTATAGACTTCGAAGCCATCCAGTTCGTCTTT
>JAFRBQ010000005.1 GCA_017404785.1 Erysipelotrichaceae bacterium | reverse complement strand
GCTAAGAAGGCTGTTGCTAAGAAGGTTGCTACAGTTAAGAAAGCTGTAGAAAAGAAAGTTGCAACTGCTAAGAAAGCTGTTGCCAAGAAGGCTGTTGCTAAGAAAGTTGCTACAGTTAAGAAAGCTGTAGAAAAGAAAGTAGCTGCTAAGAAAGCTGCTCCAGCTAAGAAGGCTGCTCCTGCAAAGAAAGCTGCACCAGCTAAGAAGGCTGCTCCAGCTAAGAAAGCACCTGCTAAAAAAGCAACTGCTAAGAAATAAGAAGCTTAATGCTTCTTTTTTTATTATTTGAAAAATAAACTTTATGTCTCTATAATATTTTTAGATACATTGAATAAGACAAGATCCTGATATTGAAGTCTTATAGAGAGATCATGGTTGGTGTAAATGATCAGACTGTATAAGGATTACTACTTATGAGTTTCAACCGTAATGGCTTGACGTTGCTCGCGTTAAGAGTTCAAGTTATAAGATAAGGTGGTACCGCGCACTGGCGCCCTTGTATCCACCTTTTTATTTTGAAAGGGGAATATATGATCAATATTAAAGAAGACGAAAAACTAAATATCCTGAATCACTCGTGTGCCCATCTTCTGGCACAGGCTGTCCAGCATCTTTATCCACACGCCAAATTCTGGGTCGGACCGGTAATCGATGACGGTTTTTATTATGATATCGATCTGGGTGAAGATGTAATCAAGGATGAAGATCTGCCTAGACTTGAAAAGGAAATGAAGAAGATCGCCAAAGACGGCAAAAGGATCGTAAGAAGAGAACTCACAAGAGAAGAAGCTCTTGAAATGTTCAAGAATGATGAATACAAGATCGATCTTATAAACAATATGGATGATACAACTGTCATCTCCTGCTATTCGCAGGGTGACTTTACCGATCTTTGCCGAGGTCCACACGTTGAATCAGTCAAGGAAATCAAATTCTTCAAGCTGATCAAATATTCCGGTGCCTACTGGAAAAACGATGCCAAGAACAAGATGCTGCAGAGGATCTATGGTGTTGCCTTCTACAATGAAGAAGATCTCAATGCCTATCTGCAGGAACTTGAAGAAGCAAAACAGCGTGATCACCGCAAGATCGGCAAGGAACAGGAACTGTTCATGTCTCATGTCCTGGTCGGATCAGGTATGCCGATGTGGCTGCCAAATGGTGCGATCATCAGAAAACAGCTGGAAAACTACATCTACGAAAAGGAACAGAAACTCGGTTATGAACATGTCTATACGCCATGTGTCGGTACGGTAGATCTCTATAAGACTTCCGGACACTGGGATCACTACAAGGACAATATGTTCCCGATGATGAAAGTGGAAAATGAAGAGTTCGTCTTAAGACCGATGAACTGTCCGCATCACATGCTGATATACAAGAATAAACTTCATTCATATCGTGATATGCCTGTAAGGATCGGTGAATTTGCAACCGACTTCCGTTATGAGGCATCTGGCGCTGTCAAGGGACTTGAAAGAGTAAGATGCATGTGCCAGAATGATGCACACCTGTTTGTCACCCCTGATCAGATCGCCGATGAATTCAAGAAAGTCGTAACGCTCATTCTGGATGTCTACCATGATTTCGGCATCAAGAACTATAAGTTCAGACTCTCACTTCGTGATCCAGAAGACAAGGAAAAGTACTTTGATGATGATCAGATGTGGAATGAAGCTGAAGCCAAACTGCGTGATGTTCTGAATTCGTTGAACGTTGATTACTTTGAAGCAATAGGTGAAGCAGCCTTCTATGGTCCTAAACTTGACGTCGAAGTTAAGCCGGCTATCGGTCCGGAAATAACGCTTTCTACCTGCCAGCTAGACTTCCTCCTTCCTAGGAGATTTGAATTGAATTATATCGATTCCAATGGTGAAAAGGCTACGCCGGTCGTTCTTCATAGAGCGATATTCGGTACATTCGATCGCTTTACCGCATATCTCATCGAAGAGACAAAAGGTGTATTCCCAACCTGGTTATCACCAAAGCAGGTCGTAATCATTCCTGTACATTTTGAAAAACATACCGATTATGCATACAAAGTATGCGAAGTTCTGAAAGAAAAGGGCGTCAGAGTTCATGTCGATGCCAGAAATGAAAAACTGGGATATAAGATCAGAGAAGCTCAGATGAACAAGATCCCATATCAGTTGGTCGTGGGTGACAGCGAAGTTGAAAATAACACTGTCAATATCCGCCGCTATGGAGTTGAAGGTTCCGAATCAGTGAGTCTAAATGAATTTGCAGAAAGAATCGCAGAAGAGATCAAAGAAAGAAAATAAAAGAAAATGCCATGGATAATTCCATGGCATTATTTCAATCTGTTTATTACTTCCTCAATACTCAGCTCTTCAGGATCCTGTGCATCTCTCTTCTTGAATTCCAGGATTCCGTCAGCTGCTTTCTTGCCGACAGTTACACGGTATGGAATACCGATCAGATCCGAATCGTTGAATTTGACACCAGGCCTCTCATCGCGGTCATCAAGGATACATTCAATGCCAGAAGAGGTCAGAGTATCATAGAGTTCATTGGCGATCCTGCATTGAGTTTCGTCCTTGGTAGACATGATCAGGATGATGGCTTTATATGGAGCGATGTTTTCCGGCCAGATGATTCCTTTATCATCATGGGACTGTTCAACGATGGCAGCCATCGTTCTACCAAGCCCTATACCATAGGAACCCATCCAGACATCCTGAAGTTTGTTTTCAACATCGGCATACTGTAGACCCATAGCCTTGGAATACTTGGTTCCAAGCTTGAAGGTATTGCCGATCTCGATGCCTTTGGTGAATTTAAGCGGTCTTCCACAAACAGGGCAGAGATCGCCGTCTTTTGTATTGGTGATATCTCCCACAACATCATAGCTGATATCGCCAGGATTGGCATTTATATAGTGATAGCCTTTCTGGTTGGCTCCGCAGCAGAAGTTACGCATTTCCAGAACTTCTTCATCGACAACGACCTTGCAGTTAAGACCGATCGGTCCGCAATAGCCAGGAACGGCGTTGCTGGTGGCGATAAGTTCGTCATCCGCGAAATTGATCTCTGATGCGCTCAACAGTTTTAAAACTTTTGATTCATTGAGTTCTCTTTCGCCGTTAATGAAGAACACCACAAATTCACCGTCAACATTCATAAGCAGAGCCTTGACCGTATCCTTCATATCCATTTTGAGATATTTGGCTACATCTTCGATCGTTTCGCAATGCGGAGTTTCGACAAGATTCTTTTCCTTAGGTTCTTCAGTATATGTCTTTGAGGCTCTTACAACTTTTCCTACTTCGAGGTTTGAAGAATAGCCGCAGTCATCGCAATAGACCAGAGTATCTTCACCAAGCGGGGCAATAGCCTGGAATTCTTCGGAAAGAAGTCCGCCCATGACACCGGTATCGGCTTTGACGATACGATAATTGATGCCCATTTCATCAAATGATTTCTTATAGGCTTCAAACATTTTCCTGTATGATTCATCAAGTCCTTTTTCATCCGCATCGAAAGAGTAGGCGTCTTTCATGACGAATTCCTTTACTCTGACAAGACCGAAACGTGCACGCGGTTCATCTCTGTATTTGGTCTGGAACTGATAAAGATTGAAAGGCATGTTCTTGTAGGAATGGATATGGGATTTGGCTGCATAGGCAAAAAGTTCCTCATGTGTCGGGCCTAAGACCATATCCTTGTTGTTTCTGTCTTTCAGCTTGAAGATCGAAGGACCAAAGCCTTTCATTCTTCCTGAATCCTCGTAGTATTCGGCAGCGATCAAAGCAGGCATTTTGACTTCCTGTGCACCGGCTTCATTCATGTGCTTTCTGATGATATCTTCGACTTTGTTCTGAACTCTTAGTC
The DNA here is from genome assembly GCA_017404785.1 of Erysipelotrichaceae bacterium. Taxonomy (GTDB): domain Bacteria; phylum Bacillota_I; class Bacilli_A; order Erysipelotrichales; family Erysipelotrichaceae; genus Colivicinus. The sequence goes on along the minus strand of JAFRBQ010000005.1, from coordinate 45,480 downwards.
CAAGTGGCAGCATCATATAAACACCAGCTGAAGTCTTCTTGATATAGCCGGCTTTTACCAGAAGATTTCCGCTTACTGAATCTTCATCGCGGGCATCTTCTCTGAGTGTATAGAAATATGCGTTCTTTAATTTCATATCGATCTTCCTTTCAACCTAAGTTATTATACATCTATAGTTTTACATTATATGATTCAAAATTCTTGAAATGCAGTTTAGCCACATTTTTAAGCTCGTTAAGCCCGAATTTGGAAATGAATACTTCCGTATCCTTCCGTATGCCATCAGGGTCTGACGAGCCTCTGTGGAACTCTATGCCGTATTTCTGATCAAGTTTATCCATATATTCAAGAAAAGCGTATCTTGAGATCATCGATCCGACTGCCACGGCAGGATATTTGGATTCCGCCTTGGTCTCGAAGATCAGATCGCGGTATATCCTTTCTTCATCAAGAAGATAGCGGAAATAAGCATCTACTTCACAGAACTGATCGACGTAGGCAGCTTTTGGTATATCGTATCCTTTATCGAGCATGTTCAGAAAAGCCTTGTTGTGCATCTTAGCCTTTATGGAATTGAGATTATCCTTTTCATGGACTCTGTTGTAGGTCGCATTGTCAAGGATGAGCAGGGAATGTTTAAAACGATTCCTGAGTTCCGGCCCGATCTTTCTTATAAAGGCATCATCGAGCTGTTTTGAATCGGTTATGTGATTCATTTCGACAAATTCATAGTCGTTTTCTTCAACGATGGCCGCACAGACAACGACCGGTCCAAACGCATCGCCAGTCCCGACTTCATCCGATCCGGCCTGGCGACTTTTCTTGACATCGATATAGGCCTGAGCATAAAAGAAGGCATCATTGCCCTGAAAAACGACTTTATTGGATTTATAGATCGTGATTGTCAGATCTTCCTTCTGAATGAAGGTATCGACATATTCATTGCTGTTCGGTTTTATATATTCCTTAAAAGCTTCCTTAAGTTTAAGGATCTTTTCATCATCAAGTTTGAACGAAAAATTGCCCATATAATAAGTATATCAAAGTTGGTTTATATTTCTAATTGCGATAGAATTTAAATATGAACATACCAAAGGAATTTTTTATTTATATCAATATCTTTATTTTTGCGCTTTATCTTGTCTTTATTTTTATCGGCTACAAGAAAGGCTTTTTATATGAGCTGATCAGTCTGATCTATACAGCTTTAGCCCTTGGCGTTTCCTGGTTTCTTTCACCGGTCCTGGCTTCAGTCTTTCCGATCATCGATCTGGGGAAGCTGACCGGCGGTCAGTATCAGATGTTGAGCGACATGCTCAACCTCAACAGCATCGTCAATATCGTGATCTATTTTCTTTTGATCTTCCTTTTGCTCAAGCTCGTATATGTCTTTATTTCGCTGCTTCTTAAATCAATGAACAAGATCCCGGTCATCGGGCATTTCAACCAGATCCTTGGCGCAGTCTTCGGTTTCATCAATGCGACGATCGTTGTTCTGTCTTTATCGATGCTGTGTTCATTGCCGATAATCAAGAATGGCGAAGAAATAAGAGAGGGAACAGTCCTGAAACTGATCTCAACTTATTCTGATAAGGCTCTCAACTATGTTATGAAACAGATCGGTTCCTACAAACTTGATGAAAACATTTCGGAATTCGATATCGAATCATACCGTGAAGATCTGAAACAGTGGATCATTGAACATAAGAATGACTGATTACAACAATCTTGATCTGCATGTAATAAAAGAAAGAATAGGAGAATTTGCTTCGATCGCTGAAGCAAAATCTTTTATATTGAGCGAAGAAGTATCTTTCAATCCGCTCAAGATCAGAAAAAATGCAAAGGAGACAGCCGAATTTCTTGATCTGCTCAACAGGAACGAATCCTTCAGCTTTGATGGCATATACAATGTTGATGCGCTTTTACAGAAGGCCGACAAGAACATCATGCTCAGCGGCATCGAACTGAAGAATATCCTGGTCTTTCATAATCACTGCAACCGGATCAAGAAACAGTTCACTAAATATGATCCGGAACTTTCCATCAGGGATTATTCAGATTCACTCAATATCAACGAAGAGATCTTCAGACAGATCGAAAACTGCATAGACAATTCAGGAGAGGTCAAGGATGATGCTTCAGACAAGCTCAAAAGCATCAATCGCGAACTTGAGGCCTGTGAAAAGGATCTCTACAACAGAGCTCACAGTTTCATTGACCGACATATGGGTTCTCTTCAGGAAACATCGATCTATCTTAGAAACGATCGAATCACTTTCCTGATCAAGAGCTCTGATAAAAACAAATATCAGGGTTATACCTATGGATCAAGCTCCAGCGGACTGGCATATTATGTCGAACCTCAGAGCTTTATTGAAGGAAACAACCGCAAGATATCTTTGATGCATGACAGAGAAGATGAGATAGTCAGGATTCTTCAGCATCTTTCCTATCTTGTAGCTTCTATAAGCGAACAGTACAGCTACAATTTTGAATGTCTGCTCAATCTGTGTGTGATCTATGCCAAAGCCCGCTATGGCTACAGCTGCAACGGCATCATCGGAGATCTTTGTGAAGGTGAATACTTCAGCTTCAGCGATCTCTGTCATCCTCTGATCGATCCTAAAAAAGTCGTCTCCAATTCCTACAGACTATACGCTCCATATCAGGGCATCGTCATTTCCGGATCAAACACCGGAGGCAAGACTGTCTCGCTTAAAGCCATTGGACTTTCGATCCTGATGACTTATCTTGGCATGCCTATAATCGCTTCAAAAGCCGAAGTTCCGATCTATAAAGACATTTTTGTGGATATCGATGACAATCAGTCGATTGAAGATTCACTTTCAACTTTCTCGGCACATATTTCAAATATCAACAGCATCCTTAAAAATGCCGATGAAAGAAGTCTGATTCTGATCGATGAACTGATCTCCGGAACTGATCCCAAAGAAGCTCAGGCTATATCTCTGGCGATACTCGACAAGATCAAGGAATTGGGTTCAAAATTCATAATCACGACTCATTTTGACGATATAAAGAACTATTCATACAAGGATGAAGAGATCCTTCTTTCTTCCGTCGGTTTCAATATGGAAACACTTACTCCGACCTACAGATATCTGGAAGACTCCGTCGGTTCATCCAATGCCCTGGAGATCGCTTCGCGCTATATCGATGATCCCGATCTGATCGAAAATGCCAAGAACTATCTTGTCAAAAACAAGAGCGAACAGGAAGAACTGCTTGATAAGCTTTCCAAGCAGATCGAAGAAAACGAGATCCTCAAGGATGAACTCAACGTTCAGAAAAAGGAATATGAAGATCTTCATAAACAGTATCAGGATAAGCTTTCAGAATTTGAAGCTGCAAAGGAAAAACTCAAGGCGGATTATGAAAAGAAACTGAATGATGAACTTTCAGATATTCTTTCCAAAGCCAATGAAAAACTTGATGATATAAAGGACAACAAGGAAGAAGCAAAGAAGATCGTAACGCAGATCGAAGAACTGAAAACTGAAGATACAAAGGAAGAAAAGGTAGAATTCAGCGTAGGGGACAATGTCAGGATCAAGGACAATGAACAGATCGGAGTGATCAGTGCCATAAACAATGACACAGTAACGATCGCGATCAGAGGTTTGACTGTCAAGGCTAAACTTAACGATCTTACTCTGATGCCTAAGATCAAAAAACAGGAGACCAGGGTCATCTCCAAGTCCTATAAACGCGTTCCGGGCGAGATCAATCTTGTCGGTGAAAGAGTTGAGGATGGACTTGTCATGATGGAAGAATATCTCGACAAAGCCAATGCTTCACACATGTCTACCGTAAAAGTCATCCATGGCATAGGTACAGGGATGTTGAGAACTGCACTTCGCAACCGGATGAAGAAGCTTTCCTATGTCAAATCATTCAAAGACGGCGATTATTATGATGGCGGAAGTGCGGTCACGATCGTGGAGTTCAAATAATGGAACTTAAGGAAAAACTGCAGACCCTGCCCAAGAAGCCGGGTGTGTATCTGCATAAGGATAAAGACGGAACAGTAATTTATGTCGGAAAAGCCATAAATCTTTTCAATCGCGTCAATTCCTATTTCAGAGGAGCACACGACTACAAGACGACCAAGCTTGTCAGCAATATCGTCGATTTTGACTACATTGTCACCAAGAGTGAAAAGGAAGCTCTGATCCTTGAATACAATCTGATCAAGGAGTATGATCCCAAATACAAGATCGTCTTCAAGGATGACAAATCATATCCCTATATCCTGCTGAAAGACTGTCCTGAACCTTATGTCGAAGTTGTAAGACTCAAGAAGAAATCTAGATATAAAGGCAAGCTTTTTGGACCGTTTCCTGATGTCGGTGCCGCCCGAAACATGGTCGAACTCATAAACAAGCTCTATCCGACCAGAAAATGTCACACGATGCAGAAGGAACTCTGTCTTTACTATCATATGGGGCAATGTCCCGGCTATTGCAAGATCGAAGTTCCTCAGGCAGAATCGGATAAAGTCAAGGATGATATCTTTGCCTTTCTCAATGGTGACAATCGCAATATCATCAATGATCTTAAAAAGAAGATGGATGAAGCCACGGAAAAGCTCGATTTTGAAAATTCAGCTTACTATCGCGATCTCATCTACGATGTAAGACAGACCAATCAGAAACAGGATGTTCAGAAAAACAACCGCGAATCATTCGATGTCTTCAACTACTATGTGGAAGATGGCTACATCTCGATCGTCGGACTTTTTGTCAAAAAGGGAAGGCTCTTATCTTCAGACAAGTTTATCGATTATCTTGTCGGAGACCCTGAGAACTTCGTGACATCCTATATCTATCAGTTCTATGAGATAAATGAAAAACCAAAGGCCTTATATCTGCCAAAGGAGCTCGTATCTTATTTTGGCGATATCTATAATGCCCAGAGTGTCACCAGAGGCTATAAATATCAGTTATTGAAGCAAGCCCATTCCAACTGTGTGGAGACATTAAAACAAAACAAGAAAGTCATAACTTCCAAAGAAACGTATACCGATGATCTTGAAGCTGAGTTTAACAGGATCTTCAACAGAAAGATAAAAAGGATCGAACTTTTCGATAACTCCCATACCGGCGGTGTTAATACAGTCGGAGCCATGGTGGTATACAAGGATTACAGGCCTTCAAAAAAAGACTACCGTCTTTTCAAGCTTGAAGATTCCGCCAATGACCTGTCTTCGATGAGGGAGATGCTTTATCGAAGATATTTCCGTGTTCTAAAGGATGATCTTGAAAGACCGGATCTGATCATCGTCGATGGCGGCAGGATCCAGATCGATATCGCCAAGGAAGTACTTGGTTCCTTAGGTATGGATATCACGATCGTCGGTCTGGGCAAGGACGATCATCACAATACTTCCTACATGATGGATGTCAACTACGAGATCATCAATATCGAAAAGGATTCAAACATGTTCTTTTTCCTGACCAACATGCAGGATGAAGTTCACCGTTTTGCGATAACCTATCACAAGAAACTCAGACAGAAAGCCATGTACAGATCCGTACTAGATGATGTTAAGGGTCTAGGACCAAAATCGAGACTTAAACTGCTTAAGAAATATAAGACCATCTCCAATATCAGAACTCTGTCTTTGGAAGAGCTCAAGACAGTTTTGAGCAGCAATGTGGCTGAAGAATTGTATAATAAGTTAAGAGAAGAAAATGCTTAGAAATCTTTCTGATTATTTATCCTTACTGACGATCATCATGCTGACGATAAATGCGCTGCATGCTTTTATTCTGTCTTTGATCTCAGTCGAGAAGGACCGCAATACCGATTTCCATGAGAAACTGGAAATGATCAGAGACTATATCAACAACGAGGAAGAATGATGGATTACAACATGATGCTGTTTATCATGATGGCATTATTTCTTCTGAGCATAATAATCATCCTGATAATCGTCCTCAACAACGCCAAGAAGACCAACGATCTGCACAACGAATTGAGCAGATCGATCTATGAGATAAGGACCAATCTGAATAAAGATCTGCTCGATATGAACAGATCATTTAATGATGAGTTCAATAACTTTTCCGAAAGGATCAATTCCAATCTGATCCAGGGGAACAAGGCCAATAACGAGATATATAACCGGATCAATGAAAGGATCGTAAAGATCGATGAAGCCCAGAAGGGCATCAATGAGCTTTCAAGCGATGTCATATCTCTGCAGAATATCCTGGTAGATAAGAAAAGCAGGGGAACCTTTGGTGAAGTTGAACTGTATTCACTACTTGAAGCTGCCTATGGAACAGATTCAAGTTTCTATGATAGACAATTCAAGCTGCCTAACGGTTTTATCGCTGATGCCGTGATCTATGGCAGTGAATCGATGCCGATCATCTGTGTCGATTCCAAATTTCCTCTGGAGAATTATCGGCGTATCTATGATGAAAACAACAGTGAAAAGGAAAAAGAAGCAGCCAGAAGACTGTTTAAGGATGATGTCAGAAAACATCTTGATGATATAAGCAGGAAATACATCATTGAAGGTGTAACGGCGGATATGGCCTACATGTTCATACCGGCTGAAGCGATCTTCTCAGAGATCTACACCAACTTCCAAGATCTTGTGGATCTGTCATACAAGCTTAAAGTCTATATTGTTTCACCGACAACACTGATGGCTTATATCACAGCAATTAAGTCCATCTATCTTTCCCAGAAAAAGGATGAACAGGCCAAGGAGATCGAAAAATTGTTAGGTGAATTATCCGTTGAATTCAAGCGCTATGAACTTAGAACTCAGGAACTTATAAAACAGTATGAAAACCTCGGTACAGCTTTCAATAATCTCAATACAACTTCATTAAAGATCATCAGAAGATTCAATAAGATCAATTCCGGTGATATTGAAGACCTGAATTAAAAAAAATAATCACTTCAAAGTGATTATTTTTAATATTTGATCTCCAGACCGATCTTTCTTTTTACTTCTTCGAGCTTGGCATCGGCCATTTTTGAAGCTTTTAAAGCACCTTCATTGAGTACTTTTTCAAGCTGTTTTGATTCAATGATCTCGTTGTATCTGTTCTGGATCTTTTCAAGAGATTCACACACAACATCGGCGACATAACCCTTGAGCTTGCCATAACCCTGATCCTTGAATTCTTCAACGATATCTTCCATACTGCGTCCACTTAGGGATGAAGCGATCTCGATCAGGTTATAAAGACCAGGCTGATTGACCTTATCAAGCTGGATAATGCCTAGTGAATCAGTCACGGCAGACATGATCTTTTTGCGGGCTGACTTGAGATCATCAAGTAGATAGATGCAGCCTTTGTTTGTCTCTTCCGATTTGGACATCTTCTTGGTCGGATCGGAAAGGGACATGATCCTGGCACCGACCTTGGCGATAAGTGGTTCAGGAACGACGAAGGTCTCGCCATATTTGTTGTTGAAACGCTGAGCGATATCTCTGGTCAGTTCGACATGCTGCTTCTGGTCTTCGCCGACCGGAACATAATTCGCATCATAAAGCAGGATATCAGCCGCCATCAGACAAGGGTAGGAATAAAGACCGGCTGTCATGTTCTTTTCGCCTTTGGCCATTCTGTCCTTGAACTGGGTCATGCGGTTCAGCTCTCCCAGATAGGTATTGCAGGCCATAATGTAGCCTAGTTCGGCATGAGCATGAACATCGGTCTGAAGGAAGATGGTCGATTTTTCAGGATCTAGACCGCAGGCCAGATAAAGAGCTACCGCATCCGTAAGATTTTTTCTCAGATCTTTAGGATCCTGATATTCGGTTATACAGTGAAGATTGGCGATGAAGACGATCATCTCGTAGTCATCCTGATACTTTACAAAGTTTCTAAGGGCTCCAATGTAGTTGCCCAGAGTCAGCTGACCGGTCGGTTTGATTCCCGAAAGCATTCTTTTCATAATATTCCTCCCTAAAAATAAAAAGGTGATATAAAGGGCGCATCTGCGCGGTACCACCTTTGTTTATTACTTTTATCCTTAACGCAGAACTACGTGGATGACTATCGCCAGCCAAAGAAACGGTCCCAGTTCATCTATATTGTATTGATCATTTTCACCATCCATGATCTCTCTATAAAGTGACAGTACAGACTAATATTTCCTTCATTATCTTATACTAAACAGGCGTTTAAATCAAACCTGTATAGTGCTACAATGTAACTATGATTGTAATCTATACATCACCGGGCTGTTCGTCATGCCGCAAAGTTAAGAACTATCTTAAAGACAACAATCTTCGTTTTCTTGAAAAGAACATCTTTTCGACACTTCTTAACAAGGAAGAGATCAAATATCTGATCTCCAGGACCGATAATGGCACTGACGACATTATCTCCAAACGTTCAAAAATCATTCAAGAGAATAAAGTAGATATAGATTCCATGTCATTGAATGAATTGTGCGATTTTATCGTGGATAATCCTTCTATCCTTAAAAGACCGATCATTATTGACGATAGAAACATGCAGGTCGGCTATGATGAGGAAGAGATCGAACTTTTCAAGAAGATAAAATCTATTCCTAGATGTGACGACGGCTGTCCGCATTTTGAAGCTTGTGGAGATATACGTCAGGAATGCTGAAAGTCTTGGTTGGTCTTTCAGGTGGCGTTGACAGCGCAATTGCCGCATATCAATTAAAACAGGCAGGTTATGAAGTTACCTGCTGTTTTATGCGTAACTGGGATTCAGTGCTCAATAACGACACATTGGGAAACAACACCCTGAATAACGATATCTGTCCGCAGGAAGAAGATTTCAATGATGCCAAGAAAGTCGCCGATAAACTAGGACTGGAACTTTTAAGAAGCGACTATATCGAAGAATACTGGAACTATGTCTTCAGAAATTTCATTGAGGAATATGAAAAGGGCAGGACTCCCAATCCGGATATCCTTTGCAATAAATATATAAAATTTGACTATTTTCTAAGATTTGCAAAAGAAAAGGGATTTGATTATATTGCCACCGGCCACTACTTCAAGGCAGAAGAGATCGATGGCAGAAGGCATTACTATAAGGCTCTTGATCTTAGCAAGGATCAGTCCTATTTCCTGGCCCAGGTCAATAGATCCGCACTGGATCAGACCCTGTTCCCGCTTGCGGATATCACCAAGCAGGAAGTTAGAAGGATCGCACATGAGCTTGATCTTGAGATCGCCGACAAGAAGGATTCCACAGGGATCTGTTTTATCGGTGAAAGGAATTTCCGGCAGTTTCTTCAGAACTATATCCCGATGAAGAAAGGAAAGATCATTGATATCGATACTCTGGAAGAAGTTGGTGAACACGATGGTGTCTATTATTATACGATCGGCCAGAGGAAAGGCTTTGGCGTCGGAGGAAACAGAGGACCTTACTATTGCGTAGGCAAGGATGTAAAGAAGAATATTCTCTATCTTACTTCCATAAACAATGAAGATTATCTCAATTCCGACAGCTGTCTGATTCAGGACATCAACTGGATCGAAGACATACCGCAGGAAATGGATATCGAATGCAAGTTCCGCTATCGTCAGGCCGACAATAAAGTTCATCTGAAAAAACTCACTGATGATTCAGTGCTTCTTTCATACCCACAGAAGATCAAAGCCGTAACTCCTGGTCAGCAGGCCGTCTTCTACAAGGATGGCATGCTTCTGGGTGGCGGAGTGATCGAAGATACATACTACAACGGCCAGAGCGTTTCTGACTGGCTCAACAAACGGGTAAACAATGGCTGATACCGAGATCCTTGAAGGGATGTTCACCCACACCATATATAAAAGCAGTTCCTATATGGTAAGTAAATTCAAAACCGAAGACGGGCCCATTACAGTTACGGGACCTTCTTTTGACTATGAAGAAAAACAGCTTTACCGGCTGACCGGGAACTATGTAGATCATCCCCGCTATGGCTTTCAGTTTGCGATGCTGACGATCGAAAAGATCCTTCCTGACAAGAAGGATGAGATCATCTCTTTTCTTGGCAGTAAGGCTTTTAAAGGTATAGGGAAAAAGACTGCTGAAAAGATCTATGATCATTTTGGGGATGAAACACTCAATCTGCTCAAGGAAAGACCAGAAGCCATCTTTGAAGTTACTTTGACAAACAAACAGTATGCTTCTTTACAGGAAGGTTTTGAGAATCTGAATGATCCGGAAAACGATATCCTCTTCAATCTTGTCTCCAATGGTTTCAACAACAATGAAGCACAGCGGATCTTCGCCAGATTCAAACTGGCGACGCTCGAAGTAGGACAGAACAATCCTTTCAGATTCTACAACGACATCTACGGTATCAGATTTGAGGCCGTCAAACAGTACGCACAGAAGGTCGAATTCGCAGATGCACAGCTCAAATACATGGTCGCCTATCTTATATATTTCCTGAAGGAATACACTTTCAATTCAGGAAATATCTTTGTCGAAGAAGAGGAACTTTTTGCCTATCTGAAAAGACAGGGGCAGAATAACGACTTTACAGAAGCACTTGAAACTGCGATCGATGAAAACTACATCATCAAAGAAGAAAACCGCTACTATCTTTTTGCCGACTACAACGATGAAAAATTCATCGCGCAATATCTGAGAAACTTCAGCAGTGAACTGCCTTTATCGAAAGAATTGATTGAAGAAGGCATTGAAAACTGCGAGAAACAGCTGAGCATTCAATATGACGACATCCAGAAACAGGCGATCAGGAATTTCTTTGATAATGGCATCTCTTTCATCGTAGGGGGACCTGGAACCGGCAAGACGACGATCGTAAGAGGAATGGTCGAGATCTTCAAGGAATACTTCCCATTTTCCAATCTGATCGTAGTTGCGCCAACCGGCAGAGCTGCCAAGCGCATCAACGAGATCTGCGATGTCGAATCAAAGACGATCCATTCGCTGCTCAAATGGAATAAGGAATCGAATCTTTTTGCCTATGATATCGACAATCCGATCCTCTATGACTGCCTTATCATCGACGAGTTCTCCATGGTCGACAATTCGCTGTTTGCTTCTTTACTGAAAGCGGGATCGAGGATCAAGAAACTCTGCATAATTGGTGACAACAATCAGCTGCCTTCAATAAAACCGGGAGAACTCTTGAGCGATCTGTTGCTATCAAAGATGTTCCCGGTCACTGAACTCAAACACAATCACCGACAGGCTGAAGGAAGTGAGATCATTAATCTTGCCAATGACATCATCAATAACGATGTCGATCTTGAGCGTTATCACAAGGATATCAGTTTCTACAACATTTATGAACGTGATTTCGATCTGATCTCATTGATAAAACAGGATGTAAATGAAGGCTATTCGCTCAACGATATCCAGATCCTTTCACCAATGTATAAAGGTGTCTGGGGCATTGATAATCTCAATGTCCTTCTGCAGGATACCTTCAATCCAAGCGATATAAGCAAAAAGGAAAAGAAAGCAGGGCAATTCACCTACAGGATCGATGACAAGATCCTGCAGCTTAAAAACAGACCGAATGATGATGTCTATAACGGGGATATCGGTATCCTGAGCGAGATAGATGAAAAGGAAAAATACCTGATGGTCGATTATACGGGTATCTATGTCTTTTATGAATTTGAAGAATTGAGTGACATCGCTCTGGCCTATGCGATGTCGGTCCATAAATCGCAAGGTTCAGAATATCCGATCGTCTATTTCATCATCAGCAAGAACAATCTGCGCATGTTAAACAGAAAGCTGATCTATACTGCGATATCGCGCGCAAAAAACAAACTTGTTATAATAGGTGATGGTGCTTTGTTCATGCATGGTCTTTCCTGCATGATGAAAAAGCGCAACACCACATTGGTAAAGAGGTTGATGGAAGATGGATAAAAACAGAAAAACAGCAATAATAGCGATCTTTGCCGCACTTATCGTAGTGCTGCAGTGCATTTCAACATTCATAAATTTCGGCTCGTTTCCGATAACACTGACACTTATCCCGATCATCGTCGGAGCAGCCACATTCGGGCCTTATATAGGTTTGCTTTTAGGAACTGTCTTTGGAGTAGTCGTTGCGATCATGGTCGTTACAGGAGCTGATCCATCAGGAGCTACGATGCTGGCAATTCATCCGGTGATCACGATCAGTGTCTGCATCATTAAAGGCGCATTAGCTGGATATGTCAGTGGCCTTGTCTATAAGATCTTCAAGGATAAGAACGAAAAACTCGGTATCGTTCTGGCAGCTGCTGCTGCACCTTTGACCAACACCGTTACTCTGTTTCTTTGTCTGATCATTTTCTTTGAATCATCTTTTGCCGTTATGATCTCAGCTCTGATGTCAATCAACTTTGTCATTGAGCTATTGACCAACATACTACTGGCTCCGGGTCTATTGACTCTGATCCACAGCTGGCAAAAAAGAGCTTGAAAACAGTAATTTTATGTTAAGATATTAGGGAAGATAAGTAACCTGTCTATGCAGCTTAGAGAGTATCTGGGTGGTGAAAAGATACCTGATGGATAAGTGAAAGCTACTTCCTTGTTTCAGGGTAATGCCTGACGTCAATCAGCGTTAATGATTTCGAGGGCACATATCTCTATGTGAACTAAGGTGGAACCGCGTTAATTATGACGTCCTTAGACAAGGACGTTTTATTTATTTTTGGGAGGATCAAGATGAACTATTTAACAGGTAATCAGGTAAGACAGAAATTTTTGGACTTCTTTGTCTCTAAAGGCCACATGATCGAACCGGGTGTTTCACTCGTTCCGATCAACGACCCGACACTGCTATGGATCAACGCCGGTGTTTCGGGACTCAAGAAGTATTTTGATGGACGTGAAAAACCAAGATGCAATCGCATCACCAACGCTCAGAAGTGTATACGTACCAACGATATCGAAAATGTCGGCAAGACAGCCAGACACCACACTTTCTTTGAAATGCTCGGTAACTTCTCTATAGGTGACTATTTCAAGGAAGATGCGATCAAATGGGCCTGGGAATTCCTTACTTCTCCAGAGTGGATCGGCTTTGACAAGTCAAGAATGTATGTCACGATCTATCCGGATGACAGTGAAGCTTTAAAGATCTGGACGACCATGACCGATATAGATCCAAGTCACATCCGCAAAACAGAGGACAATTTCTGGGAGATCGGTGAAGGACCTGGCGGACCGGACTCCGAGATCTTCTATGACCGTGGTGAAAAATACGACCCCAAAGGCTTAGGTGACAAGCTTTTCTTTGAAGATATCGAAAATGACCGTTACATCGAAGTCTGGAACGTCGTTTTCTCCCAATACAACTGCAAGCCAGGTGAGATGCCTAGGACGGAATATCAGGAACTTCCGCAGAAGAATATCGATACCGGTATGGGTTTAGAAAGACTTACAGCTCTTATTCAGGATGGCGAGACCAACTTTGATACTGACCTGTTCTTGCCATACATCAAGGCTGCCGAGAAATTCGCCCAGAAGAAATACAGTGAAGACAAGATGGCCTACAGAGTCATCTCCGACCATATCAGGACCTGTGTCTTTGCGCTTTCCGATGGCGCTACCTTCTCCAATGAAGGAAGAGGTTATGTCTTAAGAAGAGTGCTTCGAAGAGCGATGAGATTCGGTCGCAACATCGGCATTCAGAAGCCGTTCCTTTATGAACTGGTCGATGTGGTCTGCGAAAATATGAAAGATTACTATCCATATCTGATGGACAAGAAGGAATTCGTCAAGAAGCTGATCCTTAAGGAAGAGGAATCATTCCTGTCTACGCTGGCAAACGGTGAAAAACTGCTGGCTGATGAGATCGAAAAAGCCAAGGATGGCATCCTGAGCGGAGAAGTCATCTTCAAACTTTATGATACCTATGGATTCCCGAAAGAGATGACGATCGAATCAGCTGAAGACAAGGGTCTTAAGTGCGATATTGAAGGTTTCAACGCCTGTATGGAAAGACAGCGTCAGATGGCCAGAGATGCCCGTGATGTTGAAGAATCGATGCACAATCAGTCCGAAGATCTGCTCAATCTTACTGATGAATTCACTTTCACCGGTTATACAAAGGAAAAAGATGAAGCAGTCATCATAGCTCTGTTTGAAAACGGCAAGCGCGTCGATCAAATAAAAGATGAAGGCGAAGTTGTCTTTGATCATTCATGCTTCTATGCGGAATCAGGCGGACAGTGTGCCGATACCGGTTACGTATTCAATGACGATGTCAAAGCCTTTGTAAAGGATGTCAAGAAGGCTCCTAACGGACAGTTCTTGCATCATGTGAAACTTGAAAAGGGCACTTTAAAGGAAGGTCTTAAACTGAAGCTAGAAATAAATGCCGAAGACAGATTGAGAATAAAAGCCAATCACTCAAGCGTCCATCTATTGCAGGCAGCTTTGATCGAAATATTGGGCAATCATATAGCTCAGGCCGGCTCATATGTCTGCAAGGACTATGCAAGATTTGACTTCTCGCATTATGAAAAGGTCACGGATGAACAGCTAAATAAAGTTGAGAATCTGGTCAATGAATATATCGCCAGACAGCTTCCGATAACTACGGAAGTCCTGACGATCGATGAAGCAAAGAAAACAGGAGCTATCGCCTTATTTGATGAAAAGTATGGCGATACAGTCAGAGTCGTATCCATGGGTGATGTTTCCAAAGAATTCTGCGGCGGAACACATGCATCGAATACTACCGATCTCGGAAGCTTCAAGATCAATTATGAGGAATCGATCGGTTCCGGCATCCGCAGGATCGAAATGTGCACCAAGCTCAATGCCTATGAGGGATTCAAGGAATACGAAAGAAAGCTCAACGAACTCAAGGATGAACTCAAACTGAAGAACATCGATCAGATCCTGGATCGCCTTGTGCAGATCAAGAATGAAAATTCGGCTCTTAACAGTGAATTAAAGACCATCAAAGAAAAGCTGCTCAACGAAGAGGCCAATGCTCTGATCAATAAAGCCAAGGATAATGGAAAGTATAAATACCTTCTGCTGTCTCTGGACAGGTTCTCCGGAAACCTCAAGGATTATGCCAACGGCATCAGAAACAAGCTTGATGGTGGCTTTGTCTTTATCGTCAACAGAAATGAAGAAAGACTCTCCATGGTCGCTGCTGCCGGAAATAAGGCAATGAATAACGGCATCAAATGCGGTGAGATCATCTCCAAGGCCTGCGCTTTAGCCAACGGCAAGGGCGGTGGAAAACCTGATCTGGCCCAGGGTGGAGGAACTTCCAGTGATCCTAAGATCATTCTCAACGAAGTTGAAAATATGCTTAAATAGCATAATTCAATAGTGTATAATGGTTTTTAAGGAGGTGTATGGCTATGAATAATTCAAGAACAATGCTGTTTACATCAGAAGAGATCAAAAGAGAAAACATGAAACAGCTCCTTAAGGAAGTTTCTGAAGCTCTTGAAGAAAGAGGATACAACTCGGTAAATCAGATCTCCGGCTATCTTATCAGCAATGATCCGGCCTATATTTCATCTCACAAAAACGCAAGAAACAATATCCAGCAGGTCGAAAGATATGAAATAATCGAAGAACTTGTAAGATATTATCTGGAAAAATGATTATCAGGTCACATTAAAACAGATTCACTATGAATAGTACTCTCCGCTTGCGGAGAGTCTATTTCGTTAAAGAAAGAAGAAAACTATGAAAGAGAATTCCATATTTATTACCGATGATGACGGCAAAGAGATCGAAATGAAGATCTATTTCACCTTTGACGCCAATGATAAACAGTACGTCATCGTCTATGAAGAAGGTCATGAAGATGAACTCTATCCTCTGATCTATGACGATGAGGGAAATATCTATCCGGTAGAAGATGAAGAAGAAATGGAGATGATCGATGAGATCGTTTCCGGTTATGAAGGAGCTATGAACGATCAAGATGAAAAAGAAAAGGAATAGAATTATCGCGGTTATCCTGTCTTTACTGGCAGTGATCGTCTTACTGATAGTCGGGATCATCGTCTATATAAACCTCTCACTTAAACCGACCGATGCCTTCCTCAAAGGAAAGATCTGTCAGAATGGGGAAGAATCATGTGAATTTACCGTCTTCATCGTTGATGAAGGTGCCTATGGGAAATCCACACTTGATAAACTGCAGGCGCAGGGGATCATAAGAGATTCGGACCTAGTTTATTACTATAACCGCATCTTTACCGGTTATGCCTTTGCGGCCGGATATTTTGAATTGCCGCACAAATTTGCGGATGAAGAAGGCAATATGAGAGATGCGACGATCGATGACATCATGGCCTTCCTGGCCAATCCGCTCAATGCCCATCAGGATACCGTGACCATCTCTTTTGATGAATGTGACTTCATCAGGCATTACGCGCAACAGCTTGGTGAAAAGACCACTGTAAGTGCGCAGGAACTGCTTGACTACTGGCAGGATCCGAATGTCATCAGATCATATATGGCTGAATATCCTTTTTTGACCGAAGAGATCTTCAACGTTGATGTCAAATATTATCTTGAAGGCTATCTTTTCCCGGATACCTATGAATTCTTTGAATTTACGAACTGTGACGAGATCACCAGAAAGTTCTTTGACAGGACTCTTGAGATCTACAATAAACACATCGATGAATTCAATGCCACCGAGTTCTCGATCCACGAGGTATTCACGCTTGCCAGCATCGTACAGTGGGAGACAGGCGATCCTGATGATTCACTGCTGGTAGCAGGTGTATTTGTGACCAGAATGAACTATCCGGAAGTTCTGGCCTCTACGGTAACAGCATGCTACGCCTTCGATCTAAGCAAGGATGAATGTCATGAGCACGGTGATGAACTAACTTATACCCAGCAGTATCATCCATACAACACCTATACGATCCAGGGACTTCCTCCAGGACCGGTCGACAATCCGGGAGAAAACGCCATTGTAGCTGCTCTGCATCCTGATACTTCAACAGGTTATTTCTACTTCAGCGGTGACTTGTGCAACGGCGGAACCAGATTCGCCAGAACTTTAGAGGAACATCAATACAACATTGATACATATCTTCTTGGCTGCAGCTCATAGGAAAGGGACAATATATGAAACCTGAAAAACCAATCATCATCGGTATCGCCGGAGGAACAAGTTCTGGTAAAACATCTATCGCTCGCATTCTGATTGATGGCTTTCAGTACAATAAATCTATCAACATCATCAAGGAAGACGACTATTACAAAGATCAGAGTAATCTGCCGATGGAGGAAAGAGCCAAGACAAACTACGACCATCCACTGGCTTTCGACTTCGATCTGATGCTCAAGCATATAAACATGCTGATCGAAGGCAGATCCATTGAAAAACCGACCTACGACTATACCGTGCATAACCGTTCAGATGTTACGGAGATCATGCACCCGAGCGATGTATTGATCATCGAAGGCCTTTTTGCTCTGTATACACCGCAGATCAGAGAACTTGAGGATATCAAGATCTTCGTCGATACACCGGCTGATGTAAGATTCATCAGAAGACTTAAAAGAGATGTCAAGGAAAGAGGTCGTACAGTCGATTCGATCATCGATCAGTATCTGACTACTGTAAAACCGATGCATGATCAGTTTATAGAACCGACCAAGCAGTATGCGGATATCATCATTCCGCAGGGCAAATCAAATGTCGTGGCTATCGACCTGCTTAAGACAAAGATAAATAGTATAATCTAGAAGAAATGATATATAATATCTAAGTTGGAGGACTTTATGGAAGAAAAATTCTATGTGACCGAAGAAGGTCTTAATGACCTTAAAAAAGAGTTGGAAACTCTTATACATGTAACAAGAGAAGAAGTTATTGAAGAACTCAAAGCTGCCCGTGCTCAGGGTGACCTTTCAGAAAATGCTGACTATGATGCAGCCAGAGATCATCAGGCTAAAGTTGAAGCCAGGATCAAGGAACTGGAACATCAGATCAAGAATGCCGAGATCATCTCTAACGACAAGAGAAGATCAAGCTTCGTCAGGATCGGTTCAACTGTTGAACTGCAGGAACTCGATACCAACAACAAGCTTACATACAAGATCGTCGGTTCAGTTGAGGCTGATCCATTAAATGGCTTGCTTTCAAACGTTACACCGCTTGCTGAAGCGATCATGGATCACCGTGCCAATGATGTCGTTACAGTTTCAGTCGATACACCATATGATGTCAAGATTCTGAAAATAAGTTAAGGAATTTTCACATATTACGGCTAATAATGAGTAGGAGGACCTGCTCATTTTTTTATGAAGAAAACCATACCATTGATAATCATTCTGCTTATTTTCATCTTTCTTAGTTATCGTTACCTGAAAGTTTCCATTGACGACAAAAAGACTTTTATCTTCAGAAATGATTCAAAACCACTGATCTATCAAAAGAAAGAACTTGAACTGGAGGATCCTGAGCTATTTGAATTCAAGGATTATTTCACGATCCTTTCCAATAATGAATACCAGTATAAATATGCTTTTGATAAAGAAAACATCATTGTTTCCCTGAATAATGAAAAATTTCTTTTTCCCTACAGGATAAAAGAAAAAGAGAAGGAGATCGTTACCGAATACGTAATAAAGGAAGTTTATATAAACACCACGTCACACAATGAAATAAATAATACAGAAACAGTTTCATCAACACATTCAACTGAAGGGATAGATCAGTCCTATGAGTACGAAGCTGAATACCTGAATATGCAAAACAGCGTGCTTAGTTTTGAAAAAGGAACTGATATTTCAATGATCATCAATGCCATCCAGGCATCGATCGATACCAATATCAGGATTTCTCTGGATTATTCCTGTCTTAATCCCAATGATGAAGGAGAATATCCGGTTTATATATATTCCGAACTTGGAAATGAAGAGATGATCATAAAAATTATTTAGGAAAAACAGCATATTTCGGCTCATAAAGAATAAGAGGGCTAATACTATGAAAAGATTTCTTACTTTATTGATGATTATTCTGTTTCTCATCCTGCCTTACAGGGTAAGTGGGGAAGAAGAACCTGAAGATATGACGGTCTTCAGGATCGCCATCCTTCTGCAGCATTGCGATCAGTCCGATGAGATCAAGGTCGTAAGACTAAGAAACACTCTTACCGGAAGGGATGCGTTCTGTCTTGAACCTCATGTCAACTACAAGCCAAACATCAATGAATACTTCAAGGTGAAAGATAGTACCAAGATCCTTTATGATCTCTATCAGGCTTATGAACAGCTTGAAAAGAGCGATGAAGCATTCATAACTGTACAGCTGATGATCTGGGAAGAATTGACTGGTGAACATCTCACTTTCGATGGAAAAGACGCATCTGATTATCTGAAAGATGAAGTCAATGCACTAATTGAAGAAAACAACAAAGATACTGATCCTGAGATCATAAATGATGAGGCCTATGTTGGAGAAAGCAAAACAATTGAAATTGAAGATCTCGACAGATACAGTATCACTACTGATCTCAGGATCGTTGAAAGCGATGAAGATTCTTTGACCTATGTCGTAGATGAATACTCTGACCAGGATCAGAAGATACAGCTTGAACCATTGAGTGAAGTCCCGGAAGGTGCTTATATTTATACAAGTGAAAATTCCCAGAATGTCTATGCGTTTGAAGGAGACTATGAACCATTAAAAGCCAAGACGGTCAACATCAGAGTGCTGGATAGCGATCTTTCGATCAGCTATCAGAAACTCGATCAGGATAATGAAGCAATAGAAGGTGCACAGTTCACGTTATATGAGATAGATCCTGAAGGAAACAATGATCTCTATTTCCTGAAGAAAGAGACAGATGTCGATCTCTATGAAAAACTGCTGGATGATCTTACCGGTTATACAAGAGAAAGATTGTCACTTCAAGTTTCTGAAAGATATGCGAAATATCTTGATGACGGATATATCAGAACATCTGAACTTGGATATTTCCCGTTTGTGCTCAAATATGATGATCAGCTGATCAAAGAGGGAAGGATCTATGTTACGGATGAAATGGATGAAGACTTTAAAGCAGTTGAAACCGAAATAATAAAGACTGTACTCTCATCAGCTCAGGAAACAAATACCGTTAATGGGTTAAAGGAAGAAAGAAGATATTATTTCTGTGAATCCGAACCTAAGAAAGGCTATACATACAGCGATGAACCATGCAGGCTCATTGACACATCTGATGATTCCTATCTTGAAAAACTCATATTTCATAATCAGCAGAGAACATACACGCTGAATCTGATCAAAAATAATCCGCAGAAGACCATTGCACTCAACGGTGCCTTATTCAGGCTGAACTATTCCGATGAAGGAGAAGAAAAAGAATACATCTTCAAAACCGGTTCATTGAATATCTTCAGAGAAGATGATTACAGATATCTTATCTACAGATATGAAAACAGTGATGACTGTCATGTGATCGAATTCAGTGGCGATCAGTATATTGAAGATAATGTTCCATATGGAAAATACCAATATTATCTGAGTAATGATAAGGAAGTTGATCCATCTAAATTCAACAGAGAAACGGAAGTGGAAGAAGGTTCCTTCATCATTGAAGATCTTTCATATTCGGCTGTTCTGAGACTGGAAGAACTGGAAGCTCCGAAAGGCTATTTTATCGATGAAGCTAGATTTGAGCTGAATGCTTCCATACCATATGGGGAGATCACCTTTACCAATTCAAGGGTCAATTCCTCTGACATAATTCCGAACAACCGCAGAAAGATCCCGAAGACATGTATCGGCGACTGATCATCTTCCTGATATTGTCTGCTTCCTTATTCCTAAGTGGGATAAGTATGACAAGTGAAGATCTTGATGAAGATAGATTCATAGAAGTTGAAATAAAAGGGGAGGTGGAGAATCCCGGTATCTATCAGCTGAAGCTAGGTTCATCGATCAAGGATCTGTTTGATATGGCAACACTCAAGGAAGATGCTGAAGTATCACAGTATTCCTTCAATTCGATCCTGTACAACTGCCAGGTCATCGTTGTCGGAAAACGGAAGAATAAACTCATATCCATAAACTCGGCAGAATATGATGAACTCATTACTCTGCCAGGCATCGGACCAAGCCTGGCCAGAAGGATAATCGAATATCGTAAGATCTACGGTTCCTTCAATAATCTTGAAGAACTTAAAAACGTCAATGGGATCGGTGAAAGCAAATTCAATAAAATCAGAGAATATATCTGTCTTTAGAGTGGCAATCGCATTATGTTTGTCACTTTATTTTCATAATGTCTTTCTTTATGTACTGATCGCACTTTTCCTGCTTTCTTTTGACTTCAAGGAAACAGTGATCTATCTCATGCTCCTGGCTGTAAGTCTTCTTGTTTCACACTATCTTGCTGATTTCATGAATATAGGGATCATCGATTTCAGAAACAATAATTACTATATCGTAGATAAGCTTTTCTATAAGGTAGCCCTGTATACAGATGAAGAACTAGGTTGTGGACAGATCATCAGCTGTTGCGGATACAGTAAAACAGCTGAGTTGTCGTTTCTAAAGAAAAACATCATCTTTACCGGAAACGAATACGTCAGACATGATATATTTCTTCCACGTTTGTTTGTTGAAAGACAGATCAAAAAGCTTGATGAAATTCAAGGAAACGCTGTTTCAAGAATAATGTACAACCGCTATATCGATGATGAAACTCTGCATTTTAATATAGGCTATGGGCTTTATTCATACTACTTCCTGAATATGCTCAGAAAAAGATCCATACCGCTGTGTATCGCTTCCATCATTCTGATATCTTTATTCTTCAATTTTGAAGTCAAATTCATCCTGCTTATACTTGAGTGTCTTTTTCACAACCAGGATAAAGAAAAGATCCTTGCATATAAACTGATATTCATATGTATATTAAATTTCAATCTATTCTATAACTATTCGATCCTTTTGCCACTGCTTTTTTCTTTTATCGGACTATTCAAGACCAGATATGATTTCAGGATCTATCTTCTGCTTATCGAGTCATTGTGCTTTAAAGAGATCGATCTGTTTGAAACTCTGCTGTTTAAGTTTCTTATGAAGGTTAAGATCTTCTTTTATCTATTTTCCATTCTTCTGGTCTTCATGCCTTTTTTAGGAAAGATCTATATCTTTCTATTGAATATCTACTCATTCATCAATCAGATATCCTTTCCGATCAGAGGAAGCATTTCACTCATCAGCATCATCCTGTTTCTGCTTATCGAAAGATCATTCAGGCTTGACCGCTATACCCAGATGGCACTGATATGTCTTCTTATTTTAAGTCCTTTCAATCTGCCTTTGACGAATCTTTGTTTCATTGATGTGGGGCAGGGTGATTCGTCGCTTATTTCCTTCCCCTTTACAGGGGAGTATGTTTTGATCGATACAGGTTCTTCATTCAATTATCACAAGCTGAGAAAGACGCTGTTTTCAAAAGGGATATATGAGATCGATTATCTTATAATCAGCCATGACGATGAAGATCATAACGGAAACATCGAAAATCTTAGTAAAGATTTCAGAATAAAGGAGATCATTGAAGAAGGTAGAGATCTGTATATCCATAACACTAGGTTTAAGTTTCTTAAGCTGGGCGATTTTGACAATGACAACGACAATTCGTTGGTCTATCTTGTAGAGATAGATGGTTATAAATTCCTTTTTACAGGTGATCTTTCAAAGAAAGTAGAAAATCGTATCTATGAAAGATATGGACCACTCAAGATCGATTTTCTCAAGGTCTCTCACCATGGCTCATATACCGGAACAAGCCCTTATCTGATCGGCAATATTCTGCCTGAATATGCAATCATTTCCACCAATGGCAAGTATAATCATCCCAGTGTCGAGACCATCGATACACTTGATAGCTATCTGGTAAGATATTTCATCACAAAATACTCCGGAAACATCGAAATATGTTTTTCTCGGGTGCTTGACTTTATCAAGATTGGCCATAATGATTTTGTTATAATTAATAAGAAATGATCTACATGATTAATGGTGAAGAAGAGTGCTTCATCAGGGATAAGATAAATGAAATTATAAAGAACAGTGGCAATGATCCGATCAGATTCGATGGACGTGACAAGGTTTTTTCCTATGATGAATTAATCGAATCATGTCTGGGAAACTCGTTATTTTCTTCAGGTTCACTGGTCCTAGTGGAGGAACCGGATTTTCTGGTCAGAAAAGTGGATGACAAGAAACTTGAACCGGTCTACAACTATGTGGATAATCCCGTCTATGAGACCGATCTGATCTTCTATACCTATCAGAACAATTTCAATAACCGTCTCAAGGCATTCAAGAAGATCAACGAGAATGCCCAGCTGATAACACTGAATTCCTACGATTACCGCAATTTCAACAGCTATGTCAGGACAAGACTCAACGAAGAAGGATTGAAACTGAACAACGAAGCTGTCACTCTCTTAAGCAATATCTGTAAAAGAAGTGCAACGCTGCTCAACAGCAATCTTGAAGTCCTTAAGCTTTATCCTGAAACGATAACTGCTCAGGTCATAAACAGACTTTGCAGTGCATCTGATGATAATGACAGCTTTGAACTGATCAACGCTTTGACCAGTAAAGATATCTCCAAAGCCATAAGCAGCGAAAGAAAACTTCTTAATGAGAACGATTCCGCTTTAAGTGTCATTGGGCTTCTTGCTTCGCAGTTAAGATATCTTTATCAGATCGCCTATTACGTATCTTCAGGCAAGAAGAAGCCAGAGATCATGGAACTGTGCAATATCAATGAATACCGCTACAATAAGGCCATGGCGACGATCAATGTTCTGGACAAGAGACAGATCATTGAACTGCTTTATAAGCTGAGCGATCTTGACATCAAATGTAAGAGCGACAATTCGGTAAGTGACAGTTCGCGTTTTGAACTGTTCATCCTGGAGCTTCTCAAGAAATGAAAAAAGTGGAACTTTTATCACCCGCAGGTAATTTTGCCTGCCTTAAGGCTGCAATAGCCAATGGAGCAGATGCCGTATATCTGGGCGGAAAGAATTTTTCAGCACGCGCTTTTGCGAACAATTTCGACAATCAGGAACTTATTGATGCTATCAGATACGCCCACTTGAGAGGTGTAAGGATATTTGTGACTCTTAATACTCTGCTCAATGAAAAGGAGTTTGAAAACGCCCTGAAAATGGCCGATTTCTATTATCGAAGCAATGTCGATGCGCTGCTCATACAGGATCTTGGCTTATATTACGTACTCAAGGAAAGATATCCTGATTTTGAACTTCACTGTTCGACGCAGATGCACGTCCACAATCTTAACGGTGTTTTAAACGCAAAGAAACTGGGTTTCAAAAGGGTAGTCCTGGCCAGAGAATCGGATCTTGAACTCATCAGACAATGCACAGGCAACGGTATAGAAGTTGAGGTCTTTGTCCATGGAGCAATCTGCGTTTCCTATTCCGGTCAGTGTCTGATGTCATCTTTTGCCAAGAACCGTTCTGCCAACAAGGGCATGTGTGCACAATGCTGCAGGCTCAGATACGATCTTTATGAAGAAGATAGGAAACTTAATACCGATACAAAATATCTGCTTTCCCCAAAAGACATGTGTCTTATTGATGATATTCCTGACCTCATCGATGCCGGAGTCTCTTCTTTCAAGATCGAAGGAAGGATGAAATCCAGCGCCTATGTCGGATTTGTCACAAGTCTCTACCGTAAAGCGATCGATGAATATCTTGCTGGCAGAAGATTCAGGATCAGTAAAGAAGAGATGGATAAACTGAGGGTCCTGTTCAACCGCAATTTCACTGACGATCTGCTTTTTGACCGCAATGATCTTTTCGGTCAGAAGACACCTAATCATCTGGGGATTGAGATCGGCGAAGTAGTAAACAACCGCAATGATCATACCTACATCAGATTGAGCAGAGAGCTCAATCAGTTCGATGGTATCAGGATCAATGATTTCGGTTGTATCGTAAACATGCTGTACAAGGATTCCCTGCTGGTAAATCAGGGAAAGAAGGGGGAGATCGTCTCGATCCTTACAAAAGAGAAACTGAGCGGCAAAGTCTACAAGACTCAGGACTTCATTCTGGAGAATCAGATAAATGAGGCTTCTGAAAAGAAGATGCCTCTGGAATTTGATCTTTCAATATATCCTGATAAAAACGTCGAAGTGAGCCTTAAATGTCTGGATGATAAATATACCATCAGATCAAATATAATCGCTCAGAAGGCCTTAAAAGCCCCTTTAAATGAAGATACTGTAAGAAGACAGCTCTCCAAGCTCAATGATACGGAATATTATCTTGATTCTTTCAAACTTGATACAGATGATGCCTTTTTGACCATCAAGGAGCTCAACGAAATCAGAAGGAGCGCCATCGAAGAATTCAATGAATACCGTCTTAACAGTTTTAAAAGAGAAGAATTAAGATCACAGGCGGAATTATGCGATCTCAAAGATGATACAGATGAAAAGGAAATGATCGAAAAGGATGATCAGATCTTCCTTAATGACAAGAAGTATCCGATCAATTTTGTCATAAACAGAGAAAGCAGATACGCTGAAACAGAAAAAGCCGTTATCTCAGAATTTGGCGGTCTGCTTAAGGATTATCAGGACAAGATCGCTTACTACACCCTGAATGTCACCAATTCCTATGCCTATGAATTCCTAAAAAGACTGGGCTTTGATCATATAGTTCTTTCAAGTGAACTTAAAGACAATGAAATAAGTGACCTCATAGAAGCCTATAAGACCCGCAACAGGCGTAAAATAAGGCCATATCAGTTTGTTTCGGGCAAAAGGGTATTGATGTATATCAAATCTAAACCGCTGTCAAAATACACGGAAAACGGCCTTAAATACTATCTGGATGATGGAAACAACCGCTATGATATCGACTTTGCTCATGATGTGACAGAGATATCAATTAACAGCAAGGAAAACATCCTGAATGAAGGGTGTCTGCCATTATTTATCGAAACATAAAATAAGTATAATTAGTTTTTAAAACTTTGATATAATAACTAGGTACTAAAAGGAGATTTGATGTTTTTAAAGCGCATTGAAATGCAGGGATTTAAATCCTTTGCTGATAATATAAAGATTGATTTCGAAGATCCGGTGACCGGCATTGTCGGTCCTAACGGTTGTGGCAAATCAAATATTTCTGATGCCATAAGATGGGTATTAGGTGAACAGTCAGTCAAATCGCTCAGAGGTGAAAAGATGACCGATATCATCTTTGCGGGCACGGAAGAAAGAAAGCCGATGAACATGGCTGAAGTCACACTGGTCTTTGATAACTCCAATCATTTTCTCAATTCCGATCTGGAAGAGATCGAACTGACCAGAAGGATATACAATACCGATCAGGATGCCGAGTATCTGATCAACAAGAAAAATGTCAGATACAAGGATATCATCGATCTGATCATGGATACCGGTCTAGGCAAGAATTCTCTGTCCATGATATCGCAGGGCAATGTATCGGCTTTTGCGGAAGCCAAACCTTATGATCGCCGTGAGATCTTTGAAGATGCTGCCGGCGTATCCAAATACAAGAAAAGAAAGATCGAATCATTGAATAAACTGGAAAGGACCAAGGAGAATCTTGATCGCACCTTTGATATACTTTCCGAACTGGAAAGACAGGTCTCTCCTTTGAAAAGACAGGCCAAAAAAGCCGAGATCTACAGAGAAAAGAAGTCAAGACTCGAACAGATCGAAGTTGCCGTTCTGGTCAGCGATATTCAGAATCTCAATGCCTCTAAAGTTGAACTGGAAAAGTCACTGTTTGATCTGGAGACTGCTTTAGCCATGCACGAAACAACGATCCAGGTTCATGAAAACAGCAATTTTGAATCCAAGAGCCGTTTAAGAGAATACGACAAGGAGATCAACAGCATTCAGGAAAAGCTGATGATGATCATCAACGAGATCCAGAATCTTGAAGCCAGAAGGATCGAGATCGATGAAAGAAGAAAATATGCCCTGCAGATGGGCTCTTCTGAAGAAAAGATCAAGGAAATGGAATCATCCATCAATGAAGCCAAGTTTGAATATGAAGACAGACTTGAACGTCTGAACAAACTGCGTTCCGAGATCGAGATGATCCACACCAATATCGAAAACTCCTCAGCGCAGTTGGCTGATGCGTCTTTGAAGAAGGATGAGGCTGCAAGTGTGCTCAACAGGATCACCAATCGAGCAGAAGTATTGCGTAACGTACTTGCCGATCCGTTCTCATCAGTCAATCAGGCCGGTGTACAGGCCATCATGTCAAACAAGTCATCACTTTATGGCATTTTAGGAGTCATCGGTCAGGAGATCCATCCTGAGAAGGGCTATGAAGAAGCTATCGCTACAGCTTTGGCCGGCAGCGTCTATCATATCGTCACCAAGGATGAGGAAGCAGCCAGAAAGGCTATCGACTTTTTGAAGCGAAACAAATCCGGAAGGGCAACATTCCTTCCTTTAACTGTGTGCAAACAGCATCTTGTCAAATACGAAGACAGCATCATCTGTGAAAACACCAAGGGCTTTTTGGGAACAGCCTATGATTTCTGCAGCTGCGACAGTGCATTTGAACCGGTGAGGGATTCTTTACTTTCCAATATCCTGGTCTGTGATAATCTGGAAAACGCCAATAATCTTTCAGCTTTGCTCAAATACGGATACAAGATCGTCACGATCGAAGGGGAGATCGTCCACAAGGGCGGTTCCATGACCGGTGGTAAAGCCAAGAATGAAGTCTCTTTGATCACAGCCCAGGCTGAACTCGACAGGATCGAAAGTGATCTTGTTTCCTACAGAGCAGAAAATGAACTGGCGAATAAGCGTTACAATTCACTGATTTCCCAGAAGGAGACTCTGGATTCGCAACTTACCGAAAAAAGGATCGCCATTGCTCAGCTTGAACCGATCGTCGATTCCAAGAGAGCCAAATATGAAAAGATGCAGGCTGATTTTGAAATGGTCAAACCTAGTGATAATAAAGAAAGCATGTCCGATTCCGTTATCGCGCAGCTTTCAGCGAATTACGCCAAGAAAGATGAGCTTTCCAACTCCCTGAAACTGAAAAGGGAAGAGAGAATGAAACTTTCAGCCGAGATCGACCGCAAGGATCAGCAGATCCGCCAGATCAGAAGACAGCTCGATGAGACCAAGAACGGCATCTCTGCGATCAACACCAATAAGGCAGTTCTTGAAACCAAACTTGAGAACAACCTCAACCGTCTGGCTTCCGAATATCAGATGACTTTTGAATACGCAGTGCAGAATTCCGACATTGAGATCGATGAAACAGCCAAGGAAGAGGTCATGAACTTAAGAAGAGACATTCAGGAACTTGGCAATGTCAACATGGCTGCTCCGGAAGAATTCTCCGAAGTCAATGAAAGATACGAATTCCTCAAGCGCAACTATGATGATCTGATCGCTTCAAGAGACAAGATCCTGGCCGCCATCGATGAGATGGATGAGATCATGAAAGTTCAGTTTGAAAAGACCTTCAATGCGATCAACGCCGAACTGCCGGCCGTCTTTGGCAGACTCTTTGGCGGCGGCAAGGCCAAGCTGGTCCTTGAAGATCCTAACGATATCCTGAATACCGGGATCGATATCGATGTTCAACCTCCTGGAAAGTCTGTCAAATCCATCAGGCTCTTCTCCGGCGGTGAAAAATCACTTATCGCCATTTCTGTACTGTTCACGATCCTTAAAGTCAGACCACAGCCACTGATCATCTTTGATGAGATCGAATCAGCGCTTGATGTCGCCAATGTTGAAAGATTTGCGAAATACGTCAAGGACTTTACCGATAAATCACAGTTCCTCATCATCACACATCGTCCTGGAACGATGGAACAGTGCGATTCGCTCTATGGCGTTACCATGCAGAAGCGTGGTGTATCACAGATGCTGAAAGTCAAACTGGTCGATGCGATCGAAATGTCTGAAAAAGAAGAAAGCAAAGGAGCTCAGGCATAATGGGCTTCTTTTCAAAAGATAAAAACAAGTATCTTCACGGTTTTGCCAAGACCAATGATTCCTTAGGCAAAAAACTGCGTTTTGTCACGGAAAACAAGAAGCAGAACAAGGAAGATTTCATGGAACAGCTAATGGTGACCATGATCGAAGCGGATATTGGCTATCGCACATCCGAGATCATCTGTGACCGATTCTTTGAAATCTGCCAGAATTATTACTATCTGTTTGCCAAGGACATCATGAACTTTTTAGGTCAGGCCTTCAAAGAAGTATACTATGAAAAACCTGACAGCGAGATCGTCTTTAACGAAAACGGACCAACAGTCATCCTGATGGTCGGCGTTAACGGTTCGGGCAAGACTTCGACCTGCGCCAAGCTTGCGAATATGTACAAGGAAGAAGGGAAGAAGGTCGGTCTTGTTGCGGCCGATACCTTCAGAGCCGGAGCAGTTGAACAGCTCAAAAACTGGGCTGACAGACTTGATGTTCCATGCATCTGTGGCAAGGAAAACGAAGATCCAAGTTCCGTTCTGGTTCAGGGTTGCCGCTATGCCAAGGAAAACAATGTCGATATACTGATCTGTGATACAGCCGGAAGACTTCAGAATAAGCTGAATCTTATGGCAGAACTGGAAAAGATGCATAGAGTCTTAGGCAAGGAAATAGAAGGGGCACCACATAATACCTGGCTGGTGTTGGATGCCAACACGGGACAGAACGGTCTTTCTCAGGCCGAACTGTTCAATGAGATAACCGACCTTAACGGAGTCATCCTCACCAAGATGGATGGAACTTCAAAAGGCGGTATCATCATTGCGATCAAGAACATCACCGGTATCCCGGTTCGCTATATCACTGTAGGTGAAAGCATGGAAGATATCCAGGCTTTTGATTTTGATATGTATCTTGATTCGATAATAGGAGAATTGAGACATGCCTCATGATCGTGAATACTATGCCTTGTTGCTGGATTATTACGGCGATTTCCTGACCAGACACCAAAGAGATATCTTCAGCGATTACTACAATGAGGATCTTTCCATGTCCGAGATCGCGGAAAACTACAATGTATCCAAGAGTGCCATCCAGGACCTGATCCAGAGGACCATCAGAAAACTTACTGAGCTCGAGGATCATTTGAAACTCGTTGAAAAAGATAATAAACTGAATGAGTTGATGGAACAGATGAAAAAAGAAGATGACGAATTGCTAGATTCGTATGTAAAAAAGCTATATAAGATTACACAGGGAGAGTAAAAATTTATGAAAATTATGGCTGTTAACTCCGGAAGTTCATCATTGAAATTCCAACTATTCGAAATGCCTGAAGGAAAAGTCCTGACCAGCGGCAATGTTGAAAGAATCGGTCTGGAGATGGGTATTTTCGGTATCAATGTAAACGGTGAAAGGATCTCCAAGAAGACTCCTGTACCTAACCATCAGGTCGCAGTAGACCTCCTGCTTGATGCCTTGAAGGCTTATGGCATCGTACAGTCATTGGACGAGATCAAGGCTGCCGGACACAGAATCGTGCAAGGTGGTCCGTATTTCTCTGATTCCGTAAAGGTCGATCCTTATGTAGTAGACAAGGTAAGAGAACTGATCGATATCGCTCCGCTTCACAATGCAGCGCATCTGACCTGCTACGAAGCTTTCAAGAAGGCACTTCCTAATATCGAACACGTTTTCGTATTTGATACGGCTTTCCATCAGACGATGGGACCTGAATCATATCTGTTCCCGGTACCTTACGAGTGGTATACCGATCATAAGGTAAGAAGATATGGCGCACATGGCACATCTCACAAGTATGTTGCCAACAGAACTGCCGAACTCATGGGCAAGGATATCAAGGATCTCAACATCATCACGATGCACCTTGGTTCAGGCGCTTCCATAACAGCCATCAAAGGCGGCAAATGTATCAATACTTCAATGGGCTTATCACCACTTGGCGGTATCATGATGGGCACCAGATGCGGTGATATCGACCCAACAGTCGTCTATTTCATGATGAAGAAACTGGGCTGCACTCCAGATGAGATGGAAACATATCTCAACAAGCAATCAGGTATGGCTGGTATTTCCGGTGTTTCTTCCGATTCAAGGGATGTCGAAAACGCCATGAACGAAGGCAACGAAAGAGCCAAGCTCACTTATGATCTGTATGTCAACAGAGTCATCAATGTCGTAGGCGGTTACGTCATGCAGTTAGGTCATGTAGATGTTCTGACATTTACAGCCGGCCTTGGCGAACATGCAACTCTTGTAAGAGAGATGATCTGCAAGAAGCTTGAAGAACCTCTGGGAATCAAGGTTGACTACGAACTCAACAGCAAGACACATAACGAACAGGAACTCTCTCTGGCTGATTCTAAAGTAAAGGTATTTGTCGTTCCGACAAACGAAGAACTGGCTATCGTCAACGATACAGTCAGAGTTTTAGGTCTCTAGAATGTACAAGGAATTCCTGGATCTAATCAGACAATATGATTGCATAACGATTTTCCGACATGCCCGTCCTGATGGGGATGCCATGTTTTCGGCAGCTGCTGTTTATACTTTCCTTAAGGACAACTTCAAGGATAAAAAGGTAAAAGTAGCTGGACAGGATACATATGAAAAAATCAACAAAACAGACAGGATCTCTGATAAGTTCATCAAGCAGTCTTTAGCCATCGTTGTTGACACTTCTACAAGCAATAGGGTAGATGATCAGCGTTTTGAAATGGCTAAAAAAGTCGTCAAGATCGATCATCATCCGATAGTCGAAAATTATGGCTATCTCAATATCGTCGATCCTAAGGCATCTGCCTGCTGCGAAGTAATCGCAAAGATACTTTTCTCCAAGGAATTCAAAAACTACAATATTTCTGAAAAAACATGCTGCTATCTTTATTGCGGCCTGATCACTGATACGATCAACTTCAGGACTACCAATGTTACGTACAAAACACTGGAAACTGCTGCCAAACTGGCTAAAAAAGGCAATCTGAAGGTTTCGGATCTCGTCGAATATCTCCTGGATAAGGATATGGATACCTTCCATAAGGTCTCCAATATCAGAAGTTATCTTAAAGTAAAGGAAAAATTCGGCTATATCAGTCTTACTCAAAGAGATCTGAAGAAGCTTGAGATAGGGGCTCTGGATGCCAAAAACAACATCGATGAGATCGGAAAAATCTCCGATCTGATGATCTGGGCTTTTGCCGTAGAGGAAGAAGATGGTACTTACAGCGTTTCGGTACGTTCAAAAAGAGGCTATGTCATCAACGGCATCTGTCACAGATACGGCGGTGGGGGACATGCCAATGCAAGTGGGGTAAAAGGGCTGACAAAAAAGAAGCTTAACAGCCTCTATAATGAATTGATTGAACTTTCAACTATTGCACCCGAAAATGTCAAAAAAGGCCTTAAATAAAGGCTTTTTTGATTGATTTATAGTACACAAAAGACTTATAATATACACATAGGAGGTTGTATAAAATGTTAAACAAGATTACAAAAAAAGACTTAGCTGAAGCATTGGTTGAAAAATACGGTTACACTAAGAAAGAAGCTAATGAAGTAGTCACATTCTTATTTGAAGAAATCGCTGCTGATTTACAGAAAGGTTTAGTTACTGATATCTCTGGTTTTGGCAAATTCGTAGTCAAAGTTAGAAAAGCAAGATCTGGTATCAATCCAGCTACTGGACAGACAATTGAAATCTCTGAATCAAGAGTTCCAGCATTCAGACCTGCAAAGGCTTTGAAAGAATTAATTAAATAATTTACCGATAACCGATAATCAATTAAAAAAGATAAAACGTCTCGATAGGAGACGTTTTTCTTATATTTATTAATATAACTGCTATATATCTATTATTTCGCATAATGTATGTTATGCGATTTTTATATATAGGTCCGGGGGGACTTTAGAATTCCACTACTCTAGGTGCTTCAGTGAAGCTGTAGAATGTTGCTTTGACGTTTTTAAGATAAAGGACCTGCGTATTGTCATCATCTGCTGAATACATGCCTTTTAAGGAAGGATTGTGGTCGAGAACATAGGTTTTGGCCTCGTAACGATCATCGTTGACTGCCTCCCCTTCGATCCTCAGCCAGGTAGGGCCAGCACAGGCACAGATTTCGATTTTTGGATTGATCGCTATCTGTTTTGAGACATTTTTGACCTTTCCTGTCTGAATGTAGATCTTCCCTTCAAATTCTTCGGCAATGCCAAAAGGGCGCACTCTTGGCTGATCGCCATCCATTGTTGCAATATAATATGTCTTGCACTTTTTAAGATATTCCAATACTTCGTTCATTTTATTCCCCTTTCTTAGATCAGCAAGTAATTGAATGAATCGCCAATATTTGGTTTTTTGATATCAAACTGCTCGGCAATAGTTGCACCAATATCTGCAAAAGAGTTTCTTAATGGCAGGTTTCTTGGTTCCTTAAATGATTTTGAATATACCAGAACCGGGATCATCTCTCTGGTGTGATCGGTCCCCTTCCAGGTTGGATCGTTTCCATGGTCGGCGGTGATGTACAGGATATCGTCATCTCTCAGATTTGCGATCAGATCAGGCAGATTGTTGTCGAAATCTACCAGTTCCTTGGCGTAACCTTTAGGATCTCTTCTGTGGCCCCACAGAGCATCAAAGTCGACGAGATTGGTAAAGCAGATGCCGTTGAAGTCCTTCTTGGCATATTCGATAGTCTGCTGCATTCCTTCGTGGCTCGATCTTGATTTGATTGCTTCAGTTATACCACAGCCATTGAAGATATCGTTGATCTTGCCAATGGAAATGACATCATAGCCTTCCTGTTTCATGACATCGAGTACAGTCTCATCTGTTGGTGACAAGGCATAGTCATGACGGTTTGGCGTACGTTTGAAGTCTTCCTTGCATGTTCCGACAAATGGTCTGGCAATGATACGCCCTACCATCCATTCCGGTTTGGAAGAACAGATCTCTCTGGCGATCGAACAGACACGATATATCTCATCGATGCCGAAGAGTTCTTCATGTGCAGCGATCTGCAGTACCGAGTCGGCAGAAGTGTAGATGATCATCTCTTTTGTTTCAAGCTGCCTCTCACCAAGTTCCTTGATGATCTCTGTTCCTGATGCGGCATAGTTACCGATAAATTTATGACCGGTCTGTGCTTCAAGTTCATCGATCAGATCCTTTGGGAAACCAGTCTCCGTAAAGGTGACGGAAGGTCTTGTCGTATGGACACCCATGATCTCCCAATGGCCGGTCATCGTATCCTTGCCGACGGATTTTTCCTTCAGTTTTCCATAATAAGCTTCAGTATTCTTGACCGGTGGATTGCCCATTACATCAGTGATGTTGCATAGACCCATTGCCCTGAGATTCGGGATCTTGTACTTCCCTTCTGTTGCTTCGAAAATGTGGCTGATCGTATTGGCTCCTTCATCGCCATATAGATGGGAGTTTTCTTCCCAACCAGCGCCTAAAGAGTCGATAACTACCACAAATACCCTCTTATTTTCCATTTTTCTTTAACCTTCTTTCCTTGTACAGCGGATGTGCATTCTTATATGATTCCTTGAGTCTTTCCGTTTCAACATGTGTATAGATTTCAGTTGTTGAAATATCGGAATGACCAAGTAATTCCTGTATCACTCTCAAGTCAGCTCCTCCTTCCAGAAGATGCGTTGCATAGGAATGACGCAGTTTATGGGGGGTCAGATGTTTGTGTATATCTATATCAATTATACTCTCACGCAACATCTTTTCGACATATTCGCTATATATGGGCTTGCCAAGTCTGTTGATGAAAAAGCGGTTTGTGGCCTTCTTCTGCCACAAAGGTCTTACTGTTCGGAAATACCGCTCCATGACATCTTTGCTCCTGCCAGGAATAGGAATGATGCGCTCCTTGTTTCCTTTTCCTATCACATTGGCAAACCCGTCTTGCAGATTCACCTGGTTTGTTTTTAAA
Source organism: Erysipelotrichaceae bacterium (assembly GCA_017404785.1). Classification (GTDB taxonomy): domain Bacteria; phylum Bacillota_I; class Bacilli_A; order Erysipelotrichales; family Erysipelotrichaceae; genus Colivicinus. The sequence continues at coordinate 10,551 of JAFRBQ010000005.1, read as the reverse complement.
TTGCAGCATTCACTGACTCTTAAACCCATACCATAGATGGCTTCAAGGATCGCGTGCTTGAAAAGTTCTTCAGGCACTTCATCATCAAAACTGTTCATCAGTTTATCGATCTCTTCGATCGTTCCATAGATCGGAAGTCTTTTTTCTCCTCTTGAGACTGTAAGATTCAGGGTCGGATCCTTCATATCGTACTTGAAGTTAAGAAAACGGTGCAGATTTCTGATCGCCGTTTTCATTCTGTTTACTGAAGCAAGCGCATAGTTTGTGTTGAGATCAAGTACAAAGGCATCGATATCAGTGTCTTTGACCTCTTCAATCTTTTCGATCTTTCTTTCTTCAAGAAAAACCTGATATTTCTTCAGGTCTCTTGTGTAAGATTCAATGGTATTATCCGCCCTGCCCTGACTTGTAGCTATGGAAACTATATAGTCCTGAATGGCGTTTCCTATTTTCATTATTTAAGACTTTCTCTGGCGTTGTAATAGAGCGCTCTGGCAGCATCCAGAGATACCTCGGAAGTATCAGTTGAGGATATCATAGCCAGCTCTTTTATTATTTCGTCTTCATCAAGGCGTCTGATCAGCGTACGGGAATATTCGCTGTTATCTTCCTTGTAGATATAGAAATGGTAATCGGCACAGGCAGCAACACTGGCCAGATGCGTGATCGTAAGGACCTGCGCATTCTTGGCGATATGGGCCATCTTCTGACCGATCGCAAGTCCGACTTTGCCGGATACACCGGTATCTATTTCATCAAAGATGATAAGAGATGTATCGCTCAAAGAAGTAAAGACGCTCTTGAGTGACAGCATGAGTCTGCTTATTTCACCACCGGATGCGACATTTTTCAATGGTTTGAGTTCTTCACCCTTATTGAGGGAAATATAGAATTCCACATCATCGATGCCGTTTCTGCTCAGTTTGTTTTCCGTAAACTGCACTTTGAAATTCACGTTGTTGAGCATCAGATCAAGACACTGATCCACAACTTCCTTTTCCAGCAGTAAAGCTTTTTCTCTTCTTATTTCATGAATCCTTAAAGCTGTTTCGTAAGCTTTGTTATATAAGGCATCGACCTGTTTCTTTTTTTCTCCTAGGACAAAATCCCTGTCTTCAAAAAAAGCGATCTTTTCCTTGATCTGTTCTTTTAAAGCCAGTAAACCTGAAACATCCGTATTATGTTTTCTTTTAAGCCTTGAATAAATGAAAAGACGATCTTCAATGTAATCGATATCAAGATCTTCCTCATTGAAGCCTGAAAGTATATCCTTGAGCTTATCCATCTCTTCATCAAGAGAAAAATAAAGTTCCTCGATACGATCTCTGATCATTTCGATAGCCTGATCATTGAGCGTCAGATTCTTATAGAGATATGAGAGCCTTTCCTTGATGCCTTCCTGACCATCGTAGATCTCTTTGGCTTCATTGAGAACACTCAGATACTTTTCCGCATCCTTGTAGCGTCGTTCTTTTTCCTGAAGTTCCTCTTCTTCATCCTGCCTGATATCCGCATCTTCGATCTCCTTGAGATCAAACTTCAGATAGTCTAGATCCGCTTCGTTATATGTGTTATTCGCCAGTTCTTCGTATTCGCCAAGTGCCTGCGTATAATTCTTGAATTCCTGTTCGTATTGATCCAGAAGTTCAGGATCATTAAGATATTTATCCAGAAGTTTAAGATGATTGGCTTTATTCAGCAGGTATTGAGAATCCTTCTGGGAATGGATGTCGATATGATCCGCAAAAAGATCAGTCAGAAAGGAAAGCGTTACACTGCTCTGATTGATCTTGATGGAATTGTGATTATCTGTGGATATGATCCTTCTGACGATCAGTTCATCATCATAATCGATCTCCGCTTCATCAAGTTTGGCCTTCATATCTTCATCGATGCTGAAGATACCTTCGATCATGGCTTTTTCCTGACCGCTTCTGATAACTCCGGTATCGGCCTTCCCTTTCATCAGAAAAGACAGAGCTCCAACAATGATCGACTTACCTGCGCCGGTCTCACCGGTAAATACGTTAAAACCGCTGTTGAAATCAACAGACAGTTCATCGATAATCGCATAGTTTTTGATATGTAGACTTTTAAGCATCAGATATTATCCAGCAATTCCTTGACTCCCCTTTTATCCAGGAAAGTAAAATTGATTTTCAGGTCATTTTCATTCATGAACTTCAACAGCCTGTTTTGCATATTCAAGCCATAGACATAAACTTTTTCGTATTGCGGAAGTTCATCCTTCAGAAAGCTTTCATCCATCGGCAGATAGCTGTTCATTTCCACAACTTTTATCGGCATATCGTTATTCTTTACTATCTCTTCGATCTCGTTGAGTTCATAGCCACTTGAAAGCAGGATTTTACCCTCTATATCATTATTTCCATTTTCAGGCCAGATTCCTACCTCAAATTTACTGAAATCATCAATTTCCTTATATTCGATACAGCGTTCCGGATAGATTATGATCGCCGGTTTATCAAGATTTATCGCACCATGCAGCACATTCTGCAATTCAGATGAATCCTTAGGTTCAAAAATATAGATATTGTTGAGATTGGAAAGCAGATCATAATTGATGTTTCCGTCATCGATTATTCCTATAAGCATTGGCCTGTTGAGCTTGCAGATCTGATTCTTGAGAACTCTGAAGGCATTTGACAGTTCAAATGACTTGAGTGGAACAAGACAGATCTTGCCATCAAGAGCCAGGCCTGAAGCAAAGGAGAGCGTATTGTCTCCGCTTGATGATGTATCAAAAGATCGCGAAGGATATTTGCCGAAAATATTGGCGACGCCATAATCGTTGATGTTGCGGCTTGTTACACACAGAAGATCTTCATTGTCGGCCATCATCTTTTCGAAGGTCTTACCGACGATGTTTTTCGCAAACATGAAGTCTTCTTTTTCCGTAAGGATGAATTCTCCGGTATCCCTGTTGAAACGGGCTACATGATTGTATGAACCGTTGGTCGAAGCTTCCGCAAATTTATAACCCTTGCCGCTGGTACTTATGCAATGCACAACGACCGGGTAATCCTTCTGTCTGGCTATATCAAAGGCTCTGGTGAGCTCTTTGATGCTGTGACCGTCGATCGGCCCGATGTAGTCGATATTGTATTCACCGAAGATTCCTTCATCCAGCACATTTTTCTTGATGCTGGATTTAAAATTATGGATATTCTCAATGATCTCTTCGCCTTTCTTGGTCGGTCTGATCATTCCTTTGACATTTTCCTTGAGATTCGTATACGATCTGGTATTCCTCAAAGTTGAAAGAAGCTTGTCAACAAGGCCGATTCCTTTATCGATCGTCGTGTCATCATTGAAGACGATGATCAGTCTTCTGTTCAATGAAGAGATAAGATTGAGGGCTTCAATATATCTTCCAGAAAGCAGATCTAAAGAGTTAACGACCGCCACAACATGGTGATTCTTGTGATCAAGATCTCTTGAAACTGCCAAGCCGATCGCATTGGCCAAGGAATATGCTCCATTGGAATTTACCTGCAGTTCATCGATCTTGCCATTCAGGATCTTGTTGGTGTAGTTGAGATCATTGCCGTCAAAAAGCAGATGGTCATCCTGTTCAAAGACGCGGTTTAAAACCACACTGAGTTCAACAGCTGAAAGATTGCCGGAAAGATATCCACCGTTTCTGCTGCAGTAGTCAATAATGAATTCCCTGATCTGAGAGCACAGCTCTTTGAGATCAGCGTCACTAAGATCCTTAAGAAATAAAGGGTTTTTAATCTGTGATAGATCCATATTTACCTCGTTTTCAGTTTATATAAGAGTTCTTTAAGTCTGCTGGTATCAAAACTCGCTTGATCAAGATATTTATCAAGTTCTTCAAATTCTTCATCGATGAGGGCTTTCAATTCATCGATCGAATAGATACTCAAAGCTGTTCCTTTGCCGTTTTTGACATCGGAACGGTTTTTGCCCATTTCCTGCTCTGTCTTAATCATATCAAACAGATCATCCTGATTCTGAAAGATCTGACCGATCATTGAGCCAAGTCTTATATAATAGTCTTCGTTTTCTTCACCTTTAATATACATCGGAATTAGGCAGGAGATCTTGAAAAGACCTCCGGTCTTGTTGTCCTGGATTTCGAATAATGAATCCTTATCGATGTGTTTATCGTCAGCTGTCACATCCAGGAGCTGGCCATAGATCATGCCATCCATCCCGGCAAAACTGCTTAAAGCTTTTATGATGTTTACCTTGCAGCGATCATCATATTCCTTTGATGCAGAGACTACTCTGAAGCTGTCAGTCAGCAGCTGATCTCCGGTCAGAATGGCAATATCTTCTCTGTAGGCTTTATGAAGTGAAGGCTTGCCTCGACGCATATCGTCATTATCCATAGCTGGAAGATCGTCGTGAATAAGTGAATAGGTCTGTATCAGTTCCAGAGCCAAAGCCGCATCATAGCCTTTGCTTTCGTTGATGTCCATGCCTTCAAGGATCGCAAAAATGATCCGGGGTCTGAAACGTTTCCCCCCATCCAGGGCATAAGCCATTGCTTCAGAGATCGTACATGGTCTCAAGGTTTTAAGATAATCTTCAATATGCCTTTCAAAATTACTCATTCTGGCCCTCTTCTTTTCCATTGAGCTCGTTTATTCTGCTTTCAAAATCACCGAGCTGTTTTTTAAGCTCTTTGGAAAGTTTCAATCCCTCTTCGTAAAGGTTGATGGATTCATCAAGTTCCACATCCCCTTTTTCGAGTTTTTCCACTATCTCCTGAAGTTTCTGCATCTGTTTTTCAAAACTGAGTTCTTTTGCCATGTTTCTACCTCTTTATCGCCTTTATCGTTCCGTCATGGAACTTCACTTCAAATTCATCGTTTTTAAGATCAACTGAATTCTTTATTACTCTGTCATTCTGCAAAACCATCGTATAACCGCGTTTAAGGACATTCTCACAGCTGTAAGCTTCAAGTAAGGTATTCAATCGCTTGAATGACAATCTTGCCTCATTGAGCCTGTAATCGAGCTTATAGGACATATCCGATACGCTCTGATCGATATAGTTGAGTTTATTACCTATCATATAGCGGATATCTTTCTCAATGATCGTCATCATCGAATCTATTCTATTCTGAATGATCACAAAACGATCCTGATAGGACGAGAGTCTCTTGTAGAGAAAATCAAACTCCATCTGTCTTTGTTCGAAGTTTTCATAAAGCGAAATCTTTAAACTGTCTTCATATTCTTCAAGCAGTTCAAGGACATCAGCAATATCCGGGGTGATAAGTTCAACTGCTGCTGTAGGTGTCGCAGCTCTCAAGTCGGCTGCAAAGTCAGCCAGTGAGAAATCCTGTTCATGGCCGATACCGGTAACGATGAAAGTCTTAAGCTCATAGATCGTATTGACCAGTTCTTCGTCACTGAAGCAGAAAAGATCCTCAAACGATCCTCCACCTCTGGCCAGAATGATCGCATCATAGCCAAGATCATCTGCCTTTTTCAGTTTGGCAATGATATCCTTTGGCGCCTCAGGCCCCTGAACAAGAACCGGATAGTAATCCACTTTACACAGAGGCCATCTTCGGGAAAAACAGATCTTTATATCGGACATGGCCGCTGATCTGTCTCCGACAAGAACTGCGACCTTTTCCAGGTAGATCTTCTCGAGTTCGATCTTGTGATCCTGATCGAATTTTCCCTCTTGGGTAAGTTTTTTCTTTAAAGCCTCATAACGGGCATAAAGATCACCCAGGCCTTGCGGATCCATTTTAAGGATATAGAGCTGCAGCTGACCGCTTGCTTCAAAGATCGAGGTATTCGCATAGACGATCACCTTGTCTCCGTTTTTCGGTTCAAAACTTAAAGAGGCTGCTGCTGATTTGAACATCACACAGTTTATCGCCGCTTTTTCATCTTTTAAAGTGAAATAAAGATGACCAGAAAAATGCCTGTGATAATTGGAGATCTCTCCTATCACAGTGATCTTCTGGATATTGCTGTCATTATCTAAACGAGATTTTAAATACCTTAATAAACTGCTTACTGTGAGTTCTTGCATATATTATCTAAAACTCCGTTGATAAACTTATATGAATCTTCATCACAATACTGTTTAGCCAGATTGATCGCTTCATCAATGGCTACTGCCGAATCATTGACTTTCGTCTTGATCTCACTGACAGTCTCTAGAAGGATCGCCTGTTCGACAAGATTAAGACGGTCAAAACTCCATTTATTGAGATACTTTGAGATCTCATATATGTAATCGACCTTGTTTTCTAGAAGGTCATTTCTTACCGTATTCAGATATTCGTTTTCATCATCTTCAAAATTATCACTAAAGCATTCATTCAGATCCTTATGCAGTAAAAGATGCTGATAAAGCGCAAAGACAATTTTTTCGCGATATTCATGGCGATTGAGCATACATTCATTATATAACAAAAAAACAGGTGTTATAATCTATTACGTGCAGAAAAACAACTTGTTAAAACGTTTCTTTGGACATCTGTCCACGATCAACAGACACCGTTATCTGGTCATGACGACCTGTTTTAAATGTGGCATGTACAAGCAGGGTCTGCTTCACGATCTGTCCAAGTATTCACCGACAGAATTCATTCCATCTGTCAGATACTTTCAGGGTAATCGATCACCAATCTCTAAGGAAAAGGAAGTTAACGGTTATTCTCTGTGTTATCTTCACCATAAAGGAAGAAACAAACATCACTGGGAATACTGGATCGACAGAGAACCGAGATCTACTGAGCTTCATGTCTTCCCGATGCCCTATCGATATATGCTTGAATCGGTCATCGACAGGATCAGTGCCTCAAAGACCTACAAGAAGGAAGAATACAACGATGGCGAGCCTTACGAGTTTCTGATCAGATCCAAAGAATATCAGGTCATGAATCCCAAGACAGCCAGTCAGATCAAGGAGCTGCTTCTTTACCTCAAGGAAAACGGTGAAGAAAAAGCTCTTGCCTACTACAAGAGCCTTTATAAGAAGAATAAGAATCTACTTTGAGCTTTCAACGCTGACCTTTACACTGTAAGGAAGCTGTATCAGCTCTATTCCCGCTTCCTTTAACATCTTTTTGGAAGCAATGTTGCCTTCAGTCCCATCATATTTGTCGGACTCGTAGACAACTTTTTTTATGCCCGACTGAATGATCGCCTTGGCGCATTCGTTGCATGGAAACAGCGATACATAGATCGTGCAGTCCTGAACGCTTCTTGGCGAATTCAGGATGGCATTGAGTTCGGCGTGAACGACAAAGGCATATTTTGTGCTAAGGAAATCACCTTCTCTTTCCCAAGGGAAATCCTCATCGGCACAACCGCGGGGCATGCCGTTGTAACCGATCGATACGACTCTTTTATCCCTGTCGACAATGCAGGCACCGACCTGTGTGTTTGGGTCTTTAGAGCGAAGAGCACTCAGATGAGAAATGCCCATGAAATATTCATCCCAGGATATGATCATAACTAACCTCCGAATTTCTGATAGACTTCAAGGAGTCTTGCGACCAGTTTCATACTGTAATCCTTGAAACCCCACTGATAATAGATATTTGCGACTTCAAGATCGGTAGCCTGATAGAACGGATTGATCGTCTTCATGGTCAAATAGCGATACACCATAAACACGATTACGATGATCAGAACGCTGACAGGCAGGATCTTTTTTTCGTTATTCAAAATAAGGAACACCAGCATACCGGCTACGATACCGCCGATATGAGCAAGCCAGGCAGTCGTAGACAGGAAGTTTAGATAAACATTCAGGATGATCGTTGGAATAAGGGCTCTGAATTGAAGTCTTCCGGTTTTATGCAGATGCATAAGCAGATAAGTGAACAGACCATAAATTCCTCCCGACATACCCAAAAGCAGAGAATTCTCCGTCATGATGCCCTGAGTCAATGAAGCGATCAGGATCGATGTGAACAACAGGAAAATATATTTCCGTTTCATCAGAAGTCTTTCCATACTGTGTCCGATCACAAACAGTGAATACATGTTGGAGATCAGGTGCAGGAAAGAACCGTGCAGGAAAGCATTGGTAAAAAGACGATAGTACTGTCTTAGACCCAATGTAAAAGTCTTGTAATCGGCACCCATGATGATATAGGCACAGGCATCATCGTAGTTCCTTGAAAGCAGAACTTCGATCAGATATATGACAAAGCAGAGGATGATAATGCCGTAGGTAATGGCACAATTCTGTACAGAATAATTTTCCTGAAGTCTTTCCTTGTGGTGCTCCAGCTGTTCCTTTAGAGCTCTGCGGGCAGCAGCTTTCTGTTCTTCCTCGTCCTGTCTGTCTCTTAAGGCTGAATAGATATCGGGATAGATCCCGCTCACATCAACGCCATTATGGAATTCTTCCTCGATGTTCATATAGTCGTATTCTTCAAAGGAAGGATCATAGGCTTCATCTGAGACATGGATGTCCAGAAAAGACGGTATCTTCCCTATTTCACGTCTTACATGTTCATTTACTAGTCTGATGCGAAGCTGTTCGCTTTTAAAAGCACTGGCTTTCTTGCTGGTGATCCTGATCAGCTGATAATAAGGATCATTTTCATTCAAAGCCCAGTATTCATGGGGATCGTTGAGATTGTCTGATTTTGGTCTGATCAGAGAAAAACCGTACCTAAGATGAAGATGCTTAAGCAGACTGAAGGCTTTTCTTACAAATGGATCATGATTGTCATTCATCGTATGTACCACCTTTTGATCTAATATATTCCTTCATGTATTCAGGCATGGAAACTCTGAAATCCATCCTTTCCTTTGTTCTTGGGTGGATGAAGGATAAAAAATATGCATGAAGATACTGACCGGTCTCGTCGATGGTTTTCTTTCCGTATCTGCCATCATTCAATACCGGATGATTGATAAACTGCATATGGACTCTTATCTGATGAGTCCTGCCGGTCTTGAGTTCGACATCAAGAAGTGTCGAGTCGTTATATCTTTCAAGAACTCTGAACAAGGTGATGGCTTCCTTGGAATTCTTGGAAGTCACGCACATCATCTGACGGTTCTTTTCACTTCTGCCGATCGGAGCATTGATCTCCCCTTCGTTGTTTTCTATGACGCCACTAACGATGGCATAATACTTTCTGTAGCAGGTCTTATCCTTGAGCTGTTCAGAAAGAAAATTGTGAGCTTCGTTGTTTTTGGCACAGACCAAAAGTCCTGATGTATCCTTGTCGATACGATGAACGATACCTGGTCTGTAGTAGCCGTTTACATCCGATAATTCCTTGCAATGGTAAAGCAAGGCATTGACGATCGTGCCGTCAGGATTGCCTACGGCCGGATGGACGACCATATCCTTTGGCTTGTTTATGACGATCAGATCTTCATCTTCATAAACGATATCTAAAGGGATATCCTGAGGTCTGATATCTGTCAGTGTTTTTTCCTCATAGGAAAATACGATCACGTCATTAAGCTGTGTCTTTTCCTTCTTATTTGGCTTGAAACCATTCAGCACTACCTCACCATTATCGATAAGCTTCTGAATAGCCGTTCTTGATAAAGGCGTGTTTTCAGCCAGAAATACATCAAGCCTTATATCGGTGTTATCTTCATCAACTTTAAGCTTTATTTTTGGCATTCTTTGTCTCCAGTATGACCATGATGATCAGTATGAAACAGCCTACAGTAATGAATGAATCTGCAAGATTGAAGACCGGATAATCGTAACCGAAGATCTTGAAATCCAGAAAGTCGACGACATAACCCAGTCTGATCCTGTCAATGAGATTTCCTAAAGCTCCAGAGATTATCAGGATATAGGAAAAGATGCTCAGCGTATCGTTTTTCTTGGCCTTTATCAGTAGATATGACAGAACAGCGATCGCAATGATCGATAAGACGGTCAGAAAAACTCTTTCATTCTGAAGTATCGAAAACCCCGCACCGTAATTTCTGACATAGGTCAAAGAAAAGAAATTATCGATCAGCGGGATCTGTTTTCCCAGTTCAATATTTGTGACGACCAGATTCTTGACATACTGATCAATGATGACCAGGATCGTCACAAACAGTACATAAAACGCATATGTCATAGCTAAACTAGTTTAATCTTTCCTTATAGGCCTTTAAAGCTCTGGCGATCTGATCGGGACATGAGGTCCCCTTTATTCCGCATTCCGTTCCTTCAAACGCTTCGATGACTCTATCGATATTCATTCCCTTGACGATATTGGAAATACCCTTCAGATTGCCATTGCAGCCGCCAAGGACTTTAAGCGATCTTATAGTTCCATCATCAGCGATATCCAGCGTGATCTTCTGTGAGCAGACGCCCTTTGGTGTATAATCAAAAACCATAATAAAAACTCCTTATAATTATTTTATGTAAATATGGGGTTTTTTTCTAGTTTAATGCTAAAATGATTTGGAGACCTACTATGAATAGTCAAGCTGATTCTCATTGTAGGTCGAGTCATTATTAAAATATCTATTATTGATTAATAGTATTGTCCTGTGGATGATATTTATTAATAAAATGATCTTTGAAAATCTGTTACTTGAATTAAT
>JAFRBQ010000004.1 GCA_017404785.1 Erysipelotrichaceae bacterium | reverse complement strand
GTTAGATACATCCCCTTGTTTTTTTATTATTTGATCTCCATTACCAGTCTGTTGGCAAGCTCCTGATCAGTATAATCGTATTTCATCGAATTCACAAAGCCTTCAATGATACTTAAGGAGAGCTTGTTTTTTGTATCATGGATGTCGAATCTGTCTCCGCCATATAATACGGTCATTTTCAGTTCGCCATTGCTCTGGTAGTATTCGATATTGAAATTGATGTTGAGTTCACCTGGTTCAGGTAAAAGGATGCCCAGACAGAGTTCCTCAAACACGGATTGCAGGTGATAGGCCTTGGTATAAGGTATCTGATTCTTGTGACAGTATTCATCGATCGTAGTACTGCCGCCATAGAAGTCGAATTCTCTGCTGTCGATCATAAGGTCAAGGATCTTCATCTTATGGATGAACTGCTTGGTCTTTTCTTTCTTTGGATGTTCGAAGATCTCTTCCGGTGTACCCTGTTCATAGATCGTTCCTTCATCCATGTAAAGGATCTTGGAAGAGATGCTCTTGGCAAAATCCATATCATGGGTGACGATGATCATCGTCTTGCCGGTCTTGGTAAGATTTCTGATGACGGATTTGACTTCATTGACCATGGTCGGGTCAAGTGCGGAAGTAGGTTCATCGAAAAGGATGACTTCCGGATTCATGGCCAGCGTTCTGGCGATGGCGATACGCTGCTTCTGACCGCCTGAGAGTTCACTTGGGTAACAGAAAGCCTTTGAAGAAAGATTGACCAGGTAAAGCAAAGACATGGCCTTGTCGTAGGCTTCCTGCTTGGTTACTTTAAGCGTATTGATCTGTGGCAGCATGATGTTTTCCAGAACTGTCATATGATTGAACAGATTGAAGGACTGGAAGACCATGCCGATCTTGTGACTTATCTGAGAGAGATCATAGCCTGGCTTGCTGATCTCTTCACCGTCAAGGATGATCTTGCCGCCACTTGGCTTTTCCAGCATGTTTATGCAACGGATGAAAGTCGATTTGCCGCATCCCGATCCGCCGATGATCGAAATGATATCACCGTCATTGATGGTAAAATCGATCCCTTTAAGGACCGGTCCGATCTCATAACTTTTCTTCAGATCAACTATTTCAATCATCTGTATCAACTCCCTTCAGTATCTTATATTTGTTCTTCCTGGCTGGATCTATGAATATATCGATCCTGTTTACGATCGAGGTCAGTATGGCCGCCATGACAAAGTACATGATGGCGATCATGATCAGCGGGAAGAAGGCTTCATAAGTTCTGGATCGAACGATATCGCCGATCTTGGTGATATCCTGGACAGCGATATAGCCGACGACAGCCGTAGCCTGTATGAGTGAAACGATCTCGCCTTTGTATGATGGCATGAAATGATAGGCAGCCTGCGGCAGGATGATCTTGTAGAAGGACTCCATTGGCGTGTAGCCCAGGGTAAAGGCCGCTTCTCTCTGGCCCTTGTCGACCGCCTTTTCGCCGGCCTTCAGCATAGAATACATCGAGCAGGCAAAGGTCAGCGTAAAGCCTATTACGGCTACAACGAAACCGCTTATCGAGATGCTGCCGAAGATTATGTAGTAAAGGATCATCAGCAGGACCACCATCGGTAGTCCTTGGATGAGCCAGATCATGAAATTCACAAATCGGTTGAAAAGGGAGTCATCATTGCCGTTTCTTGCTTTAAGATAAGCCGCAAAGCCCAGGATCGTTCCGCAGATGATCGAAAGGACGGTTATGGCCATCGTCACCAGTGCACCACTCATAAACATCTTCCATCTGTTTTCCACGATGAAAGTGCTGTAGAAGCTTTCCTTCAGGTTCTCGAATAATGATTTTGTCTTTCTGGTCGTCTTGTTTACCAGGAAGTAGCCGTTGTTTTCACAGATCGGAACTGAGAAGTTGACATTCTCTTTTCTTTCTTCCGTAATGGCGATCGCTCCGCAGGCCATATCGATCTTGCCTGATTCAAGAGCCGAGATCGTGCCGTTGAAACTCATTATTTCAAATTCCAGTTTATACCCGTATTTTTCGCAGAACAGGTAAGCCAGCTCGGCTTCATAGCCGGTGACTTTTTCATTTCTTATGAAAGAGAACGGATGGTCCATGCCCGAACAGCCAACCTTAAGAACACCATTATTTCCTTCAAGAGTACTGTAGTCAGCCATTTCAGCATCTTCGTAGTATTCAAACCACCTGTTGTAGAGCTTCTGTCTCAGTCCGCTTTCTTCGATCGTACTAAGGAATTCGTTCATCTGCTTCATGAGTTTTTCGCCTTTTTCTTTCTTGCTGAAGGCGAAAGCCGGTAACTGTTTTATAAAGACTTCCGGTATGTATCCGATATCAGGATTGTCGGTCACGATCTCCCTGACCAGATTGTAATCGCTGGCATAGGCATCGATCTTGCCGGAACGAAGTGCTTCCAGAAGATCTGCCGAATTTGAATAGTATTCAAATTTTGAATCAGGGAATCTTTCATTGGTCGGGGCATCGTATACGGTACCGGTAGAGATACCGATCCTCTTGCCGTTTAGTTCATTGATGTGTTCATAGGCCAGGTCGGATGTGGCAGTACTTCTTACGATAAAGTAGCCGCTGAATGTTGAGGTAGGTATTGAAAAATCGACCGTCTTTTTTCTTTCTTCGGTTATATTAAGACCGCCGCCGCCAAAATCGGCTTTGCCTGACTGAACAGCGGAAAGCAGACCGTCAAGGGTGATGTTGATGATATTAAGACCATAGCCATTCTCTTTGCAGAAGTTCATAGCCAGTTCAATATCGTAGCCTACGATCATGCCGTTCATGATGAAAGCGTATGGCGGATTTTCGGCATAGACCGCCAGATTCAGAGTACCGTTGATATCCTCAAGTGCTTCATAACCAGACATCGCAGTATTGTCGTCATAGTTGTCCCATTTATCTTCAAGTTCCTGCTTAAGGCCGCTTTCTTTAGCCTTTGTCAGGAATTCATCAAACTGCTGCCGCAGAATATTTCCCTGTTCAGTTTTAGGAAACAGCAATCCGGAATCAACGGTCATGACCGGTTGTTTGATATAGCCAAGATCAGGATTCTCCCTGATAACCTCTCTGGCAATGTTTTCATCGATCGCGAAAGCATCTGCCTTGTTTGCGTGGATGGCTGATACCAGGTCGGATACCGTATTGAAATAAGCGAACTCGCCATTGGGAGCCAGTTGCATACTGATGTCATCATAGACACTGCCGGTAAGGATACCGATCCTTCTGCCATCGAGTTCCGCTATGCTGTTATACTCCAGAATGCCTGTGCTGACATGTGCTGTTTCCTTTTCGTCGCTGTTACTACAGCCCACAAAACCAAGCAGGATCATCATGATCGCGATGATCTTTAAAAATTTATTCAGATTTTTAAAAAAAGCTTTTTTCATCTTTATATAGACCAAATTTACTGCTATTTTAACATTTTCAGCCTTGAATTAATCACCTGAATTCCATAAACAGGAATATTTTTAAAACAAGTATTAAAATAAAATCAGAAAGGTTATTCAAATGGCATCAGACAGGTACTATCTGGATCATGTTCTACAGCAGCTTTCAGATCTGGAAGAAATATCATACAGACCGATGATGGGAGAGTTCATCATCTACTATCAGGGAACAGTTATCGGCGGTATATATGACAACAGATTCCTTTTGAAATATACAGAAAGTGCTGAAAAGCTTCTTCCTGAAGCTGAGTTGCAGACACCATATGAAGGCGCAAAAGGAATGCTTGTGGTGGATCCAGACGACAGGGATGTCTTAAACATGATCATTCCGGCAATAAGAGATGATCTGGTGAATGATAAAAAAGGAAAGAAGCAAAGGAAGTCTGTTTAAAAACAGACTCTGAAAGACGGATATGAAGATAAATGATACGGAAAACAGTATAAGCTCATTAATATGCGACTCATGCGGAAGTACTGATTTCAAGAAGATCACAAGGGGTGAGTATGTCTGCAGGTACTGTGGAAAAAGATTCTTGATCGATCAGAATGATGCGCCTGTTACGGATCCGGAAAAAGAAAGCGAACTCATAAGGATCTTTAACGAAGCAGCCGGATATGAAAGAAAGGATCAGTATGAAAAGGAACTGCAGACCCTTTCAAAAGGCCTGAAGATCGCTCCTGATGACTGCACTCTTCTGACAAAACTGGGAAGAGTATACTGGCGGCTCGGTTTTCTCAACAGAGCCAGAGAATACCTGGATAAGGCTCAGGATCTTTATCCTGATGATCCAGTTGTCTACAACAACATCGCACTTCTTTATCTTTCCAAGAATATGTATGAAGAAGCCAGACCGTATTTTGAAAAGAGTATAAGACTTGTGGAAGATGATCCTTTATCAGCCGGTTATAATGATACGGCAGTGATCTATGGAAACTATGCCTTATGTATCGGCTTATTAGGTGAAATGGAAGAGGCCAGGAAGTATCTGAAGATCGCAAAGAAGAAGGGCTATCCTGAGAGTTCCATAAAGAATGTCTGCAAAAAACTTAAGATAACTTCCTGGAATATCTGATCAGACAAAAAGAGAAATTGCTTTCTCTTTTTTAATTATTTGAGATCATGTTGGCGACTTGTATCGCTTTTATCAGTGAATCGGGTCTCGCGATATTCTTTCCGGCAATATCGAAGGCTGTGCCATGATCGACCGAAGTTCTGATGATCGGCAAACCGCAGGTGATATTCACTCCGCCATCAAAGTCCATCAGTTTTAGTGGAATGTGACCCTGATCGTGATACATCGCCACCACCAGGTCATATTCGCCTTTATAACATCTCAGAAAGACCGTATCGGGAGCTATTGGACCACTGACATCTAGACCTATCTTTTTAAGTTCTTCTACGGCAGGGATGATCTCTTTTATTTCTTCATCGCCAAACAGTCCGTTTTCACCCGCGTGCGGATTAAGACCGGCAATGGCGATCCTCGGCTTCTTATAAGCGGCTTTAGTCAGGATCTCGTTGGCCAGAAGACTTACTTCGATGATCCTTTCTTTCTTTACTCTTTGTATGGCATTAAATAAGGATACATGAGTTGAGACGTGAATGGTCTTGAGTTTTTCAGACCACAATAACATCGCATACTTTTTTGTATTGGTCAGAGCACCAAGGATCTCGGTATGACCGGCATAGTCATAACCTCCGGCTCTCAATGCTTCCTTGTTTAAAGGACAGGTGACAAGAGCTCTGACTTTTTTATTCAATGCATCATTGATGGCAGCTTCAAGATAAAGATAGGCATTATTACCGCATAAGGGAGAGAGTTTTCCAACTTCAAAATCGGTGAATTTGAGATCACTTTTATCAATGATATTCACTTTATCATCGACGGCTTCTGAAGGATCATTTATTCTGTTAAGTTCATAGTCATAACCGAATAAGTGATTATAGTGATCGAGTACATCAAAAGAACCGTAGATGATCACATCATTCATATACCGATCCATTATCTTCAGGATGATCTCCGGTCCTACACCGGCGGCATCACCCATACTTACTGCGAGTCTTTTTTCCATATCGGATCCTTTTGCGCTTTGAGATATTCCTTTCTTATCTTGCAGACATAAGGAGAGAAAGGTTCATCATCGCCATGCAACATCGTACATCTTGCCTCCAATACCTGTCCCAAAAGCAGATAGGCTTCCTGCGGTGTAAAGCCATAGTCATCGACCATCCAGTCGATCAGTTCATGAACGCCTTCCGCAAAGGAATCCTTGATCCTGATGTTGTTGGCAATGGTCATGATGTATTCATCATTCTCCATCCTTATCCATTTATGGGCTTTATATCCTTTGATGAGTCTAACTCTCAAGGTGAGCAGCGCCTGACATTCGATCGCTCCGCCATGAGGTATCTCGCCATCGCCCATGATCGCGTGGCAATCACCGACATGAAGCAGGGCACCTTCAACATTGATCGGCAGATAGATCGTTGTGCCATTGGTGACTTCCTGAACATCCATGTTACCGCCATTTTCATAGGCGTATTGGGTACTCTGTTCACCATTTTCAGGAGCAGTGGCGATCGTGCCGATCATCGGCTTTAAGGGAAGTTTTAGTTCATCGGACCAGTCCACATATTCATCCGTTATCCTGACGGTCTTGGTCACAACATCCCAGTCGTTAGGATAGATCAATTGAGATAACTTGTTGCGCCAGCCCGCAAAGCCGGTATAGCCGAGCTTTCCCGGTTTTACATCAATGATCTCAACAGCCAGAGTATCACCTGGCATCGCACCTTCAATCTCAATGACTGTACACAGGTTTGGTCCTCTTGATTTGGAAGGATCCCACAGATCATCGATACTGTTCAGCCACGTGCCGCCATTGAGCTGCGTCTCCACCATGAAAGTCTCATTATCACTGACCTTCAAAGCCGGTATATTATCTTTTGAAAAACGATTATATACATTATCTTTTTTAGCTGTTCTCATAGTTTTATTATAATATTCTTTCTTTTGCGTTAATCATATTGAGGCAACAATTGCCTGAAATAATAAATAGAGTAGAATAAAGTTGATATGAACAGAGAAGAAATGTTAGAGCAGTTGATGGAAGAAGGCTACTCCAGGGAAGAAGCTGAAGAAAAGCTCCTGCAGTATGAGGAAGAAGAGGAACATCTTGCCTATCTGAGATTCCAGGAACTCTACAACAGAAATCATTAAAAAAGGGAGGGATATTTATCCCTCCTTAGCAATAGGTCTATTCAATTCCGGTGTGGGGAATTGTATAGGCTGGTTTATCGTCATCCTGATCAGGTAGATCTTCCGGAGTCGGAACATCAGGAGTGACAGATCTTTCTTTGATGTCGAATCTGACATCTTCGCGATCAGGAACCACCAGATCTATCTGTGAGATGTTCAGGTGTTCCTTTTTTAATGTTGAATGAATAAGTGAATCATCTTTCTGCAATGGTGTTCCCGTATATCTGACGGTTGCGACATTGTTCTGGTCATAGTCGATTACTGTGGCAGTAAGACCGTTATAGGTGCTTAGTGTGGCATTGATTATGTCACTGTTGTAGGTGTCGTTTTCAAGCTTGATGTAGACGTATTGAACTTCAAGTTCTTCACCGACATAGCCCGATACTGTTGAAGGCCGATCGTAGTAGGCTCTGATCTCCAGTTCATCGATGATGTAGCGGGAATCCTCAGTGTTGGGATCGTTGCTCAATACACCTTCGATCTCTGAACCCATGTAGCTGATCTTGCCTGAAGGCACACTCACCAGTATCACTTCATCAACAGCCTCGTCAGTCTGTCCGGTGAAATAGGCACTGATGTATTCGTTGTCGACTTCCTGAACGGTAGCGGTAAATCCTTCAGGGATATTTGTGAACCAGGAACTTATATCATCACCCTGTTCAACATTGAATGAGAAATCGGGATCGGATAGTTCCAGGTCGACGAACTGATTGACCAGGTCGGTATAGGTCGTCCCTTCAACATTGCGCTCAACTTCGATCGTCACATCGACATTGGCTTTTATCCTGAAGGGTATGAGTATAAGCAACAGGATCAATAGTATTAAAGCTTTCTTCATCATAAGTTCTCCTCATCTAACAAATAACATTCCCGTTTAAACAAAATCCTCACCTTTCAACAGGTGAGGTTCGCTTTATTGGATCTCTTTTATTATTTAGATGGAGAAATTGAATGATTATCGGTATTTCATACGATAAGTTATTCAAGGAACTGAAAGAAAAGGGAATCAGCCAGTACAGTCTCGTCGATGCCCGCAGGAATACGAGGGATTATGACGAATACTATGACGGAGAGATCATTCGGATGTCCAACAGCGTCTTTGAGACGATGAGAAACGACGGCTACGTCACGCTTGAGACCATGATAAAGTTCATGAATCTGCTGGAAAAGGACAGTATCGATGATCTTATCACCTACAGGCGCGATGACGAATAATACTCCTTGACCTGATCATATCAGTTTCTTGTTGATTTATCTTAAACTCTGATTTTTCAGCATTTCTTATCTGATAAAAGAAATCTTTTTTATTTACTGGTGAATCAGTTCACAATTGAGAATACTTGTTTTAAAATTTATTTAGAGAGTTTATTTTTAAATAATTGTTTAAATGGAAAGGAATTAAGATGGAAACTAGACCTTTTGTGCCCTGGAAACTGATGGGCGATTTCATGATCGATGTCTTTAAGGCATATGGTGTGCCTGAAAAAGATGCAAAGATCTGTACGGATGTATTGCTGGAAGCAGATCACCGTGGCATTGAGAGCCATGGCTGCAACCGTTTCAAACCGATCTATATCGACAGGATCAAGAAAGGTACGCTTTTACCTGAAACGAAGCTCGAGATCATCAAGGAAACACCGACGACTGTCGTCATGGACGCTCATGACGGCATGGGGATGGTCGCTTCACATGCGATGATGGAAAAACTGATCGAAAAGGCCAAGAAGTGCGGTATGGCCGGTGGTGCGATCAAGAATTCTACGCACTACGGTATTGCCGGATACTGGAGCGATATGGCAGCCAAGGAAGGTCTGATCGGTATTACCGGAACCAATGCCCGTCCTTCGATTGCCCCGACTTTTGGTGTTGAAAACATGCTGGGAACTAACCCATTAACGATATCTTTGCCTACCGATGAAGCATTCCCGTTCTGCATCGACTGCGCTACTTCGATCGTTCAAAGAGGCAAGATCGAATTCTATGCAAGATCAGGCAAGGAAACTCCTGCCGGCATGGTCGTAAGCCATGACGGAAGCACTCTTACCGATTCGCAGGCGATACTGAAGATGCTTACCGAAGGTACTGCAGCTCTGGCACCTTTAGGTGGCGGTCCTGGCGATGAGATGTGCGGTTATAAGGGCTATGGCTATGCCACAGTCGTTGAGATCCTTTCAGCTGCTTTGTCAGGCGGCGAATTCATGAAAGCCTTGAGTGGTGTAAGCCCTGAAGGCAAACCGCAGATGTATCATCTGGGCCACTTCTTCTTTGTAGTGGATCCTGAAGCCTTCATGGGTCTTGAGACCTTCAAGAAGACAGCCGGTGATATCTGCAGAGCTTTACGCAATTCCATGAAAGCTCCTGGCTATGAGCGTATCTATACAGCCGGTGAAAAGGAATACCTTGTGTCTTTGGAAAGAGCAGACAAGGGCGTTCCGGTAAATGCGGCCGTTCAGAAAGAGATCATCGCATTGCGTGATGAACTTAATCTGCCATACAAATTCCCGTTTGAAGAGGTCGCCTGATGGATTACCTCAAGGAATCATTGGCCCTTCATGAGAAGTGGAAGGGCAAGATCGAAGTCAAGGCTACAGTACCGGTCGACAGCAAGGAAGCTTTATCCTTAGCCTATACGCCTGGTGTTGCCCAGCCGTGTCTTGAGATACAGAAGGATGTAAACAGAAGCTACGATCTGACCAGAAGACATAACCTGTGTGCCGTCATCACTGATGGCACAGCTGTTCTTGGCCTGGGCGATATCGGCCCGGAGGCCGGCATGCCGGTCATGGAAGGCAAGTGTGTCCTGTTCAAATCCTTTGGCGGAGTCGATGCCTTTCCATTATGCATAAAGTCCAAGGATGTCGATACGATCGTGAATACCGTATATCTGATCTCAGGCTCCTTTGGCGGTGTCAATCTTGAAGATATCGCTTCACCGCGCTGCTTTGAGATCGAAAGAAAACTCAAGGAAAAATGCGATATTCCGATCTTCCATGACGACCAGCACGGTACAGCCATCATTACACTGGCTGCTTTGACCAATGCCCTCAAGGTCGTAGGCAAGAAGAAGGAAGATGTCAAAGTCGTGACTTCCGGTGCCGGTGCTGCGGCGATCTCGATCGTCAAACTGCTGCTTTCGGCCGGTTTCAGAAACATCATCATGACCGACAGACAGGGTGCGATCTATGAAGGAAGAGAAGGCCTCAACTGGATCAAGGAAGAGATGTCGAAAGAGACCAACAGTGAAAAGATCAGTGGTACTTTGGCTGATGTCATAAAGGGTGCCGATGTCTTCATCGGTGTCTCTGCACCGAACACCTTAAGCAAGGAAATGGTTTCAACCATGAACAAAGATGCGATCGTCTTTGCGTGTGCCAATCCGACTCCGGAGATCATGCCGGAAGATGCCAAGGCTGCCGGTGCCAGAGTCGTGGCCAGCGGCAGAAGCGATTACCCTAACCAGGTTAACAACGTTCTGGCCTTCCCGGGCGTCTTCAGAGGAACGTTCGATGTCAGAGCATCCGACATCAATGAAGAAATGAAGATGGCTGCTGCGCAAGCCCTTTCATCGCTGGTATCGGATGAAGAACTGAGTGAAGAATACATCATCCCTAAACCATTTGATCCGCGTGTTGCGAATGCGGTAGCCAAAGCGGTAGCCGAAGCTGCCATAAAAAGCGGTGTTGCCCGGATATAAATCAAGATCCACTGCGTGAACCGTCTTATCAATAACGGACAGTATAAATCAGGATCAGAAAGCACCTTTTATACGATTCATGTACAGGAGGTGTTTTCTTTTTTTATATTGAATGAACTTTCAGAAGATGAACAGATCACAGAAAACAAAAAAGGTATGACACCTGCGGAATACAGGCAATCATACCTTGACCGTCTTTAAAGTCTTTCTGAACTGTCAGGTTTCAATGGGGCAGTTCATCAGATCTTATCTGTATCAATACTATCTATTCAGTTTTCCTTTTTATAGCCTAAAGAAACGCCAAGGAATTTCAGATATAGAACATCATCTATATATTTCAATTTGAAATCATGTTTGCCATCTAAGAATACACCATAATCAGTTTCTTTCCAGATAAAAGCTTTTCTGTCGTCTTCAGCTTCATCCGGAGATGACATTATGGCTGTTCCATCAGCTTTTATTTCTAATCTGCTTTCTGATTCAAAATCACCTTTATTTCCTAGAAATTCAATAGAAACCGGTTTCCATGTACCAACAAATTTACTGTTTGTTAAATCTGACATATATTATTTCCTCCTGATATTCGATTAACTTTATTGTAACACTGTCTTTCAAGCAACAAAACGGTTTATAACAGTTACATTTTCGAGACCGGATCTATTCTTTGCCATACTGTTATGGTATTCCGTATACTATATATGAGTAGAGAATAAGGCGCTTTTTCTTTATGAAAGATAAGAAATATAAAGATAAACAATGATTAATTGGATAATATCGCTGGTGACGGTAGTAAAGATCCAATGCATTGAAGCGTATAATGTCTAAATATAGAACCTTCATCAGAAATATTTCAAAGGGCAGTGGCGGAGGTTCACACCACTGTTAAAGCAAAAAAACAGTACGAGTACATTCTTATGTTATAGAGTCCACAGTAAAGAACCATGGGATGGCACAGGGCATTGGGATATAGAGTAATTACTGATTTGAATAAGGTCTAAAGAACTTCGGACCTTTATATAGGAGTGTATTATGCTTAAAAAGGTTGTAGAGTATTTGAAAAAACATCCAGTTATTGCAGCGGCATTAACCGTTGTTTTTGGAACTGTATGTGTTTATACGATACCTGTAGAAAACAATTATCACAGATTTCTTGTCAGGGCTATGCTT
>JAFRBQ010000022.1 GCA_017404785.1 Erysipelotrichaceae bacterium | reverse complement strand
TAATCTCAAATTTCGTCATAATGGTAATCATCCTTTCCGTTTTTACCTCCTGATCATAATGATATGGAGATAAAAAATAAGTGGTCAATTTTCAACTGCGATTTAGCTAAAAACTGATCACTTTTAAATTACCAAATACATCTTCAACATAATACAGTTTATCTAATGATCCTTTTCTCGGAATTAGTACAGATGGCTTATTGTATGCAAAACTATCTATATAGGCTATTATTCCACCTGTGCCATATACAGGATATTTGCCTTGCCCAAACCGTTTATAATCTTTCCCGTTTCTAATTCGCAAAACATCTGATAGATTTTTTTCTGTAATATTTGTATCAAAAGAAAGAAGTTGATCACGATAGAATTCGTATTGTTGTTTCCGAGCTGCAAGCTCGGCTGCAAGCTCGGCTGCAAGCTCGGCTGATAACAAAGAGAACTCATCCAGTATACGGACGATTTCTCTTTGTACCGGCAAAGCTGGTATCGGAACTTCAAGCTTCTTTAATTCGGTCTTATTAAACTTTGTCTGGCCAGTAGGTGATACTATTTTGGACAGTTGTTTTTGAAATAAAGGCGTTTGTAAAACATGATAGAGGTATCTGGTCGATGCACTTTCTGTTCTCAATAGTATTGCGTTGGGCGCTAAGGCACATCGATTATATGGATTGTTTTTTGGCAACAGATGATACACTTCGCCACAATTTCCGATGTTTGGCATTACTATGCACTCTTTATCCAAATGTACTCGCCATAAATAATTAAATGCATTTTCATCAATATATACAGGATTAGAACTTGTATATCCGTTTTTGATATCCATAGTTCTAACCAACATTGCATAGTCTGGGCTATTGATATACTTTACATTCTTCCTTAAATCAGCAAAAGATCCAGCAGCTACATAATCAGTAACTGTTTCAAATACTTCTCCAATTTGCTTGTATTCCACTCCATCAGGACAATGCTGTTGAATCAGTTCATCTAACTTACTCATCAGTATCTCCTTCTATTTCTGCAACAATCTTATCTATAGATGCTCTGAGTTCATTTTCTCTTGCCACGATCTCTTTGATCTGTTGGTTAAGAACCTTGATATCTATCTTTTCTCTTGTATCTTCCTGTTCAACATACGTTGATACAGATAAGTTATAATCGTTTTCTTTGATCTCATTATAAGATGCAAGCTTGGTCATATATTGAATATCTGTACGATCAGCGTACATTTTATAGATATCTTGAATATTATCTTCAGTCAATTTGTTGCTGTTGGTAACCTTTACGCATTCTTTTGATGCATCGATAAACAGGACGTTATTGTCCTTCTTGTTCTTTTTCAAAACCATTATGCATGTTGCAATAGGCGTCCCAAAGAAAAGATTTGCTGGTAATTGAATAATACAATCAACAAAGTTATTATCAACTAAATACTGTCTGATCTTTTTTTCTGCTCCACCTCTATAGAAAACACCCGGGAAGCAGACGATCGATGCTGTTCCAGTTGATGACAACCAACTTAATGAATGCATGATAAAAGCAAAGTCTGCTTTTGACTTAGGAGCTAATACTCCAGCAGGCGAGAATCTTTCATCATTGATTAATATTGGATCATCATCGCCTACCCAGTTAACGCTATAAGGAGGATTGGAAACTATAACATCAAAAGGTTCATCATCCCAATGCGATGGATTTAATAATGTGTCTCCATAAGCTATATCAAATTTGTTATAGTTGATATCGTGCAGAAACATGTTTATTCTGCACAAGTTATAGGTTGTAATGTTGATCTCCTGGCCAAAGAAACCGATCTTGATATTTTCCGATCCAAGTATCTTGGCAGCCTGTAACAATAGTGATCCTGATCCGCATGCAGGGTCATAAACCTTATTGATCTGCTTCTTGTCTCCTAAAGCGAGCAACGTGAGTAGTCGGGACACCTCTTGTGGCGTAAAGAACTCGCCGCCAGACTTTCCAGCATTAGATGCATACATGGTCATCAAATATTCATACGCATCGCCAAAAGCATCAATGGTATTATCTTTGAAATCACCTAGGTTCATCTCCCCTACACCATTAAGTAATGAAAGGAGTCTTTTATTTCTTTCAGCGACAGTGCCACCAAGTTTATTGGAGTTGACATCAAAGTCATCAAAAAGACCCTTGAAGTCACCTTCAGAACCTGTTCCTTTGGCTGAATCTTCGATATTGTTAAATGTTCTTTCTAAGGTTTCGTTGAGGTTTTCGTCTTCTTTAGCTTTTGCTCTAACATTGCAGAAAAGCTCTGATGGAAGAATGAAAAATCCTTTTTCTTCAACCAAATCTTCTCTGGCTCCTTCTGCTTCGTTATCTGACATTTTGGAATAATCGAAGTCCTTATCGCCTGATTCCCATTCTCCTTTGTTAATATAGGCTGTAATGTTTTCACTGATATATCTATAGAAAAGTGTACCTAAAACATACTGTTTAAAATCCCATCCATCCACAGCCCCTCTTAAGTCATTGGCTATCTTCCAGATGGCGTTGTGTAATTCCTGTCTTTGAATCTCTTTTGTATTATCCATTGAATAACCTCACACAAAATCACTTAATTATATTTTATCAGTTAAATATATATTGTATTTCTCGTGTTCTCTCCATATTCTTCTAACTGTCTACCATGGACTGTTATCGTTTTCCGGTTTTCCTATGAATTCATAGCGGTTATCCATCTGGGGAACGATCACTGACTTTTTGATGAAATAATCAGCTATCGCATCATGAGCCAGCAGATCAAGTTTCCTGAAAGTAAATCTCTCAGTAAAACTGCCGGTTTCATTTCCACCACTTGACATGTATCTGCTTGTTGCAACCGTAAATATACGATCAGGATCGATAGTATTGTCATCATAGTCTTTTATCCATACGACTTTGTTTCCGTATGGTCTGGTATGATCAATCTTTACCTTCAGCCCCGAAAACATCAGATTCGCATTGCTTCCGAAGATCTCCGGCTTATGGATCAGTTCAAACAGATCATAAAGATCTGAACCCTTCATTTCCGTGACAAAAAGATAGTCGTTAAAAGCCATGGCTTTCTGAATCGAATAACGGGTAATATTCCCTTTGGGGATGAGCCTACCGCAGCATGTACAGTTAAAGTAGGCAAAATCCGTCTTTGCGCTATCTCTAAATGCATCACTTAAAAGATCGCCCATCGGTGATTCTTCAGACAGATGCATTATGATATCTTCTTTGGCTTCGGCAATGACATCATTAAAATACGGCTCATAGTCTTCACATACTTCTTTTACAAAAGCGTCGATCTTTTCATCGTGGCCATAAGGGCCATTCAGTACATCAATGATCTCCGCTTTCTTTTCAACTGTCTTTCTTAAAACATCATCGAAGTACAGAGTCACATGCCCAAGTGATACCCCATGAAAACCGGCTTTGACTATCGCACAGTCATCTTTTACAGCACCGTAATCACCAGGGATATGTCCACCGATAAATACATCGATATCAAGATCTTTTATCTGCTTAAATACTTCAAAAAGTTCTCCGGTCTCATCCGGATAAAAAGGAAAATGTGTAAGAAGGATGATGATCTCAGCCCCCTGTTTCCTCATCAGCATCACATTTCTTCTGATGGTTTCAACAGTGTCTGTCATCTCGAAATCTGCGAAAGCACTCTTTTCTACGATATTGGGAGTATATGAACTGGAAAGTCCCAGTATTCCGATCTTTATGCCCTCCCTGTTTAAAATGGCATAAGGTTCTGTATCATTTATCAGCTGTTTGTTATCTTTATATATTACATTGGCACAAAGCATAGGAAAGAAATCTTTCGCATAGCTGATATAACTTTCCAGATCTTTTCTTCCTGCGTCAAACTCATGGTTGCCCAGTACCATCGCATCGGTCTTTATCAGATCAAGGCCTTTATAAACGGGTTTACCCTTCCAGAGGCATTTTGATTCATCCCCAGCATCAAGCAGCAGCGTTGCCTGTGGGTTTTTCGAGCGTATGGTTTCAACAGCACTGAAAAAACGGGACAGTCCAGGATTTTCACTGTCTTCACGGAACTGTCCGTGAAAATCAGCGTGTGCCAGTATATCTATTCTTCTGATACTCATCTCTTATTGCCGTAGTTTTTCCTCTCGTTTCTATTATACTTTTTAACCAATAGATCATGCATCAACAGAGTCCTTTGCAGATGTGCTTTAAATCAGAATAAAGTATTGACCTTGTTCCTGTCTGATTCGGAAAGAGAATCATTGATCAAATCAGTTAGAACAAAAGTTATCTTTGTATGCCTTGCAAACAAGCTGAATCGTACTAATATAAAGAAACGAGGAACAGAAAATTACAGATAACAGGAAAGACGAGATCAGAGATCTGAACCTGGATGAACTTGAATCCGTGGTAGCTGGAAATTTTGATTTAGACAAACTGACTTACGAGGAAGAGATGCTATATTTTACTTTGAAAAACAGATTCATTGATCTTTTGGTACTCCAAGGCCAGGGCAAAGCCACCTTTGAAGAAGTATGTACTGCACAGAAACAGTTTGTGGATTATAGTGAGCAACTGAAAATAAAGTATCCACGTGAACCTAAAGATATCGAAATCAAATAAAAAGAAAAAGAATGAAATCATATGGAATTCAAGAAATTGACAGAAAAACAGCTTGAAGAAGCTAAAAAGTGCACTACCGAAGAAGAAAAGAAGGCTTTCCTTAAAAAGCAGAAAATCAATCTGCCTGATGATGTTTTAGAAAGCACAGTCGGTGGAGACTCAACAGTAGATGGTCTCAAATGTACCAGGTGTGGAAAACGTTTGATTCCTACACAGATGTCATAAACCATGTTTTCTGGGACCATTTTATTGGCGCCTAGACTTTGTTTTTGGGAATTGTACTGTCATTATCTCAACATCACAGATGATTTTATGATCACCGTGCTGCTGAATAAATGATGCGTAAATATAAGGTTTAATTCATTATCCGAAAGATCAGTTTTCCTGATCCTTGATCATTTCCTGATGATATCTGTTTCAGATGATGCGTATTTCACCACGCTCCACAACTTTTATCTCCTGGGCATAGTTACACACAATGCATCTATCGCCATCTTTTATGTCTTCTGTTTCGCCCATTATATTGCCACAGCGTTGACATCTATATGGGTTAATATATTCTTTTTGTTCCCCTGGTCTGAAAAGAAAGCCAGTACCGCCACCGGATACCTTATCAAGATCATTATCATCCATTTTGTATTCAATTTTCTTTTTCATAAATTGATTCCTCTTATACATCTTTTATACGACAATTAGCAATACTGTGACAACAGGAACTGTATCTGTTTCTTTCCAAACCGATTCAGGAATACCGATTTAATTGCAAAATAGTCTTTTACCAATTTGTTTAAAACTTAATAACGTATCAGTTTTTAAACAGTTTCGGATTTAAACAAATGTTAATCAATTTATTTACTATTACTATTTTTGACGATAATGTTCACCCATTTCTCGCTTCTGCCGGGCAAGGCATCATCGCTCATCCAGATCTCCAGGATCTCAAAATCTGAAAACAGTTCTTTTATCCTATCTTCATTCATATCATTGTAATAACGTTCACCCTGAACTCTATCAGAATCTCCATATTTGAAAGATGCATAGAATATGCCATTAGGTTTTAAAGCTCTGCCCATTCTGGAAATGATATTTTTTACTTTGTTTTTATCTACATGCAGAAGTGATGCATTGGCCCAGATGCCATCAAACTCATTTATATAATCCATATCGCAAAAACGGATATTGATAACTTCCTGGCCTATATATTCTGAGGCCAGTAAACAGAGCTCCTTTGAACCATCTATTGCCTTGACTTTATATCCATGTGTCAGAAAATACCTGCTGTCTCTTCCCGATCCGCATCCGGCATCAAGGATAAAGGAGTTTTGAGGAAGGTATATAAGAAATCGCTGATAGTTATCGCTCATATCTGCATTGACTGTATAGTCAAAATACATTTCTGCATTCTTATCGTAATAATCGATAGTACTCATTTTTTATTCCATTCTTTTTTAATACAATTGTCATTGATTCAATCATCAATTCCTGAAATCAGTATGGCTCGACAAGGCGAACCATCAGAACCGGAAAGATTGAGTGGTGCAGCACTCAGGAAGTAAACGCCTTCTTCTACCTCTGAAAGACGTATTCCTTCTAACAATACAACATCGGAAGAAAGAAGTATCAGATGTACTTCCATCGGCTTATCTACTGGACCGACAGTCTGGGATTCATTTCCCAATAACAGGATGCCTTCTGAAGCAAAGACTCTGGCTGCATCTGCAGAGACTTCCGCTTCACCCTTTATCAGGATCCTCTTTGCGGCTTCCAGATCGTTTTCTTTTGCTTTGTGCATTATCTCTCTGGCATCAGCATCACTGAGGACGCCCTGATGTTCAGCCACATAGGCCTTTCCTACAAGAAAATCAAGATCCACATCATCTACTCTCTTGCCATCTTTAATAAAGTGATACGGCGCATCAACATGTGTTCCATTGTGAGCGCACATGCTGAAAGCACTGAGATTATAGACATCGCCATTTTCCATTGAAGAAAGAATGGTCTTTCCGGGTGCAGGATCGCCGGGATAGACTTCACAGCTGAAGACTTCCTGAGATATATCGTAGATCTTCATCAATTGACCTCCTATAGATATCTATTTATAACTTGTCATACTACTCTTAAATCATGATCCGTCATTAAAATATTTCTTATGTATTTATTATCCGCTTTTTCGGAAAATCCTTTTGTTTTAATCAACCGGGTCATCCCATCTGAAAACAGTATCTGCTTTTGTGCTTATCCAGAGTTCACATTCAAAAGTCTGTGGGCCTTCATTTTCCCAGATCCAGCACTTGTATAGTATTTCCTTGTATCCGTCATAGCGATAGAGGAATTCCAGTTCCCATTCCCTGCTGTTTATTCTGTCGATAAGCAGCTTGAGATCGATCTCTTTTCGGATCATCTGCTTATCTGATTCGACAAACTGATATACGGTGATACCGCGTGCAAGATCGATCGTAAATTCTACCTCGGCCTTGCCGGTATTGGGCCAGTCATCTGAATAATCCGCATAATAGATCCCGTCTTCAAAGCGGAAGATCAGTTTTTCATTCTCAAAACTGGCGAAGACAGCCCGAGAGTCATGAAGACTGAATTTGTTAATATCTGTACTTGTATTATCATAGTGAATGTTTTCTGTCATGATATATTATTCCATTTCTTTTTTTTATTTAGTCTTTATAGATTTGTATATATAGCCAGCCTTCTTCCAAAATGCTTTGATTCTCATCACAGAAAGTGACTTTGTATTTTTCTACAGCTCTGTCAAACAGGGCTGTATAGGTCTGATCACTCTCTATCTTCTCCTTCTAGAAATAGAATATCTCTTCAAACTTCTTGTCCAGAGCAATAGCCAGTGTATAGGCCAGTTTGGCACTGGGCTCATACTGACCGGTCTCAAGTGAACTGATCGTATTGCGGGAAACACCGACCATATCGGCCAGTTCCTGCTGGGAGATGTTTTTCTCCTTGCGGATCTCTTTCAGATGATTCCTCAGGATCAATGGTCCATTCATCCTAAATTACTCCGAAATATCTGAGGATCAATATTGCGGTCAGAATAGTCCATACGACACTCGCAAAGATCGACAGACCTCTTTTCTCTTCGATCTTGATGGCTCTGTAGCCAAACATAACCGCATTGAAGATCGTTATCAGGGAATAGAAAGCCGGATTTGATCCTTTACCGGTAAACATTTCATATGAATAATACACAAATGCCAGTAAGACCATGACGATCGATGCGATCTTGCAGGCATTAGCTTCTACCTGCAAGGCATAGAAGTCCTTTCCCCTGTTTTCCAGACGGCTGTTTTCCAGTATTTTTTCTTTTTCCATTTTATATCCTCCTTGCCAAGTATACTTGTCATAATCAATATAACATTGCCAAGTATACTTGTCAATAATTGTATAAGAAAGTACACAAAAAGGTATGAACTGCTCATACCTTTCTGCTTTATTATGCTTATATTGATTTTATTATTCTTCTACGTCTTTCTTGAGCAGGCCCAGCAATACGGCACCAACAACAGTACCAACGACCAGAGCTACAACATACATTACGGCATTACCGACGACCGGGAAGACGAAGATTCCGCCATGAGGAGCCATCAGTGTGCAGTTGAAGGCCATTGACAGCGCACCCGCAACAGCTGAACCGGCGATACATGCTGGTAAGACATGGATCGGGTCAGCAGCAGCAAATGGGATCGCACCTTCAGTGATGAATGAAAGACCCATGATGAAGTTGGTCGGACCGGATTTTCTTTCTGATTCCGTGAACTTCTTCTTGAACAGGATCGTAGCTAAAGCGATAGCACAAGGAGGGACCATACCGCCGATCATGACAGCAGCCATGATGTTGTAGTTGCCAGCCGCGATCGAAGCGACACCGAAGACATATGCAGCCTTGTTGAAAGGACCACCCATATCGATCGCCATCATACCGCCAAGGATCGCGCCAAGCAGTATCGAGTTGACGCCGGTCAATGAACCTAAGAAGTTGTTTAGGCCGGTATTTAAAGCACCGACGATCGGTTCGATCACAAAGATCATAGCCAAGCCGATCAGTAACATGCCGAATAACGGATAGATAAGTACCGGTTTGATACCATCAAGTGATTCAGGAATGACTTTATCTGAAGCCTTCTTGAGCAGGTTGACCATATAACCAGCCAGGAAGCCGGCAGCCAGAGCACCTAAGAAACCTGATTTTCCAGAAGCAGCGATAGCACCACCGACAAAACCGACAGCCAGACCCGGACGATCAGCGATAGACATGGCGATGAAACCAGCCAATACCGGAAGCATGAAGCCAAAGGCAACGCCACCGATCTGACCCTTAAGCAGCTGAGCTAAAGGTGTAAGACCACCGAAGTTGGCACGCTGTTCAGCTGTGAGCTCATTGATATCAAAGGCCATACCATCAACAAGGAAGGCCAATGCGATCAGGATACCGCCACCGACAACGAATGGCAGCATGTGTGAGACACCATTCATCAGGTGTTTGTAGATCTGATGTCCACCTGCTTCAGCTTTGTTTTCCTTGACGGCTTTGCTGGCTTTATAGACAGCCGCATTGCCATTCACTACATCGTCAAGCAGTTCGTCAGGTTTGTTTATACCTTTGGATACCTGGCATTCAACGACCTTCTTGCCATTGAAACGGTCCATCGGCACGTTTGTATCAGCCGCAACGATGATACCGTCGGCTCTTTCGATCTCTTCAGCCGTGAGCACGTTCTTGGCACCGCCTGAACCTCTGGTCTCGACCTTGACCTGATAGCCTCTGGCCTTGGCAGCCTTTTCGATCGCTTCGGCAGCCATGTAGGTATGAGCGATACCGGTCGGGCAGGCTGTAACAGCCAGGATCAGATGATCGCCTGTGACATCCTTAAGTACTTCGCTGGATTTCTTGACGCTGCTTTCATCCTTTTCTTCTTCAGCCTTGTCGATGATTTTTATGAATTCATCGGCATTCTTGGCATTTTTAAGATCCTTGACGAATTTTTCATCCATCAGCATCGTAGCCAGTTTTGACAGGATATCCAGATGGACATTGCCGGAAGTCTCTGGTGCAGCGATCAGGAACAATAGATCGACAGGATTGCCGTCAAGTGCTTCATACTCAACACCGCCGTCAATGCTCATGGCAGCCAGACCTGGTGCCTTGACGCCTGAACATCTGCCGTGCGGGATAGCGATACCGCCACCAACACCGGTCGTTCCTTCTTCTTCTCTGGCTTCGACAGCCTGAAGATACAGTTTCTTGTCGGAAATCTTGCCCCCGGCATCCATCAAATCGACCATATGCTTAAGGATGTCTTTCTTTCCTGCAGGTGCCTGTTTCAAGGCAATGCTTTCCTTTGAAAGTAAATCAGTGATTTTCATAGTTTTTCTCCCCATGTTTTCTTATATAATTCAATGACTTCGTCATTTGTTGCCAGTTCTTCACTGAAGGCGCTGGCACTTCCGGTCGCCAGGCCATATCTGAAGGCCTTTTCATAATCGCGATATTTGAGATAGCCATAGATGAATCCGGCCACCATCGAATCGCCTGCCCCGACGGAATTCACGACCTTGCCTTTCGGCGCTTCCGATTTATGGACATCGCCATTCTCATCGACCAGGACCGCACCTTCCCCAGCCATCGATACCAGTACATTGACTGCACCTTTTTCCTGCAGCTTCCTGGCATAAGGTATCACTTCATCGCGGGTACTGAGTTTAACACCGAACAGTTCCCCTATTTCGTGATTGTTCGGTTTGATCAGGAACGGCTTGTATTCAAGCACATTCATCAAGAGATCCTTGGTCGCATCGACCACGATCCTGATCCCTCTTCCTTCAAGATGTTTCATGATATCCGAATACATCGTTGAAGGCATGCTGGAAGGAATGCTTCCAGCCAGACACAGGATATCCTGATCGGTCAGTTCATCAAGCTTTTCATAGAGCTTTCCGATGGCTTCATCATCGATGACAGGACCCATGCCATTGAGTTCACTTTCCTCTTTGGATCTCAGTTTGACGTTGATCCTGGAGAATCCGTGAGCGATCGGGATCATCTCGTTTCTGATACCCTTTTCTACTATCAGTCTTTTGATCTCTTCACCGGTAAAACCGGCCAGAAAGCCCAGGGCTGTCGTATCCATGCCGAAGTTTGAAAGGACGATGGAAACATTGATGCCCTTGCCTCCCGGGAAGATGATCTCCTTTGAGACTCTGTTGGTCTCACCTAAGCGGAAATCTTCACAGTTGGCAATATAATCGAGCGAAGGATTAAAAGTGATCGTATAAATCATATCTTTCCCCTTTCCTGTTCAAAAATGATCATTTTTGAACGTTTTTGCATATTTCTGCTTGTTTAACTATATACTATATTCAATTTCGGTCATTGTCAATCAAATTTTGATTGTTTTTGACTGATTTTGACATTTTTTGAATATATTATTACAATTATTAAAAAAGGAAATTAAATATCATGCTTAATGAAGAAAGAAAAAGAAAGATCGTAGACATCACTAACGAAAGAAAAAGTGTGACCATAAATGAACTCATGGATATCCTGGGAGCTTCGCAATCAACGATCAGAAGAGATCTGAGTGAACTCAACCGTGCCAAGATGCTGAAGAAAGTCCATGGTGGTGCCATATCCTTGAAAAACAATATCCTCACCAGAGATGAAACGGTATTACAACGCCAGGACCTCAATACCAAGTCCAAGAAAGCGATCGCCGAATATGCGGCTTCTCTGATCAAGGAAAACGATGTCGTCTATCTTGATGCCGGCACAACAACGGCGGAGATGCTTCCCTTTCTGGAAAATGTCAAAGCCATCTATATAACCGACTGTATCTCACATGCGCGCATCCTGGCTGCCTATGGTCATCAGGTCTATCTGCCTGGAGGAAAAGTCAAGGTTATGACCGATGCTTTGATCGGCGCTGATACACTGAAATACCTGGAAAAGATGAACTTCACCATCGGCTTCTTTGGTGCCAATGGCATCAGCATTCAGGAAGGTTTCACTACTCCTGATCCGGAAGAAGGAGAAATAAAAAGAACAGCCTTCCTTCATTGTGCTGAAACCTATATCCTGGCCGATCTGAGCAAATTCAATGTCGTCTGTACATATACTTTCGCCCCTATCGACAAAGGCTTCATCGTCACCGATTCATCGATACCGAAAGCATACAAAGATCTGCACAACACCATTCTGGTGGATATGATCGAAAAACCATATTAAGAAAAACTGCCCTTACAACAGTACATGTAAAGGCAGTTTTATTATGTAAAGTCACAATTCATAATCGCTTATCTATTACTATCTTTGTTTTACAGTTTATCGTATTTGTCCGATCTTCCCTTGGACTTATCGATTGGATATTTAAGGGCATTCTTGTCCATTTTTTTATCTGTGGCCTCCAGCAGATCGATGCCAGTCTTATCCGCAAGATCGATCAGATAAGTAAAGACATCAGCCATCTCTTCGCCAAGGGCCTGCTTATCATATTCCTCATTCCATTGAAAACACTCGAGCAGTTCTCCTGCTTCAATGACTACCGATTTAGCCAGATTCTCCGGTGAATGAAACTGATCCCATTCTCTTTCTTTATTGAATCTTCTGATCTTTTCAATCAACTGTTCATACTTATCCATAAAAAATCCTCTTATAATAAATAATCAAACAC
The DNA here is from genome assembly GCA_017404785.1 of Erysipelotrichaceae bacterium. Classification (GTDB taxonomy): domain Bacteria; phylum Bacillota_I; class Bacilli_A; order Erysipelotrichales; family Erysipelotrichaceae; genus Colivicinus. The sequence continues at coordinate 31,223 of JAFRBQ010000022.1, read as the reverse complement.
AAAATGACCAAAGCCGCTGTTTCCGGCATCATATTCGGTTATGACGTCAGCTACAGCCTTGGCTTTCTCCATTCCGTTGCACAGGCATACTGAATATCCAGCCTTCTCCATCATCTCGATATCATTTTCCGCATCGCCAAAGGCAATGACATCCTTAAGATCGATATCATTATCTTTGCAATAGTATTCCAGGGCGACGCCCTTATTATTCAAGACATTCTGGAATTCCAGCAGATCGATATCCGTCTTGAAACAGCTTATACCTTTATCAATGAAAGTTCTGCCTTTTTCTTCCATAGGAATCAGTTCTTCCGGTGTATCTGTTCCATAAAGGATCTTGCCGGTAGGTTCTGAAAGCAGTTCATCAATATTCTCAGCGATCTTTAGCTCATTGTTGTTTCTTCTTCTCGATTTGAGGATCCTGCCATTGATGCCTGTTGCCAGCATGTAACCCTGTCTGTATATGAAAGGATGACAGCCAAATTCACTCATTGAATCAGTTATGAATCTCATGGTGTCGATATCCAATAGATTGAGGACAGTTCTCTGATCTTTCTTCACATCATAGATCTCTCCGCCGTTCATGCCGATCAGGAGATCAAACTGAAAACCAAGTTTCCACTCTTTGTATATTTCTTCTACACCCTGCCACAAGGGTCTTCCTGAAGCAAGGCCAAGTAAAACGCCTTTCTCGTGAAGAGCCTTGAAGGCTTCACGATTGAGATCGGAAAGACTTTCGCCCTTTATGCGAAGTGTTCTGTCGATATCAGCTATGCATAATCTGAAATCCTTTTTCATAGTCCAAGCAATATTCTACTACAGATCCATACAGTTAAGGATTTTAAACACAAGTTTCATATAGAACATAAGAATGATACCAATCAAAAAGCTCTCATATGATGATGAGAGCTTTATAGATCATAGTCTTTGAAAATATCTATTTATATACTGTTGCCAGTACGATCAGCAGTATTCCCGTAAAGTATGTCAGACTGTTGAGCCTGATCAGCCACTTGTTGTTGTCAAAGACGAATTTGTAGGCCGTAAGGATCATGTCCGACAGCATGAACAGGAACGAGCCAAGTCCCATCATGGCAAAGTTGGTGCCTGGCATCAGGATGATCAGAGCCAGACCGGTTATGCCATGAGTGATGATCGAAGAAAGATAGAAGGTCATTGGCCAGCGCATCTTGCCCAGCTTGAAGATATCCGGACGATACTGACAGCCAAGAATAAAGGCGCACAGGATCGCTGCTGCCACAATGAAGGTCCAGTAGAATTCATTGAGGCCATGGCCATGGTCGACCAGAACGATCTGTTCATAGACAATGAAGCCGATGTTTCCAGCTAAGAAGAAGTCTCCACCTCTACCAAAATCAAAGACCAGAAAGACATCACCAAAAAATGCCATCAGCAAGGCTACCATCAGCAAGGACTGATAACTCGCAAAGGAATACTTTGTAAAGAAAGTATAGATTGCCAGGCCGAGATACATGAAGGCCATAATGTATTTGTTTATGGCACGATAGAGTTTATTGTCTCCCACTCTGTTATACAGGTAACAGAACAAGGCAATATAATAGACGATTATGAATATGGTCATATGCTTCTCCTTCTAGACATTGAAGATCGGGATCTCTATTTCCAGATCCGATTCAGGATAGGTCGAACACGGATGGATATAATTGAATTTCTTATCGGCACTTCTTCTAAAATCGTTTTCCCTGCTGATGAAGTAATCACCTTTAATTACTCTGCTGTGACAGAAACCGCACGAACCGTTGCGGCATCTTACTAAAGCTGGTATTCCTGCCCTTTCCATCGCGGTAATGATCGTTTCTTCATTTTTAGCTTCCAGTTCATATACTTCGTCACGAATATGAACAGTCAGCTTGTAGGTCTTTGATTCTTCAACTTTACGATCACCGACAGAGTTTCTTTCCTTTCTGATCCTTGTTTTGTCAAAGCCAAGTTCATCAAGCTGTTTGGAAACAAAGTTGTACATCGCATCCGGACCGCACATGAAGACATTGGTCTTATCGTCGAGGAATTCCTTGAGGATCTCGGTATTTATGAAACCGTGTCTGTATCCTTCCCGTTCTTCATCCGATAGAACGGTGATGATCCTGATCCTTTCATCTTTGTATTCATCCGGATCTATCAGCATCATTTCCTTTTTCCTGATACCATATACGAGGGTCAGTCTGAAATCTTCACTGCCCTCTTTGATCGCCTTCATCATGGAAATGAAAGGTGTGATGCCGCTTCCTCCGGCGATCGCCAGAATATGATTTTGATCTCTTAGATCATCATGATAGAAATCGCCTGATGGTTCACCAACGGAAAGTTCGGTCCCGATCGCTGCTTCATTGATCAGATAATCGGCGAAGATGCCTTTTTTCTGAACGATGATCGCGATCTTTCCTTCAAGTGCTTCCTTTGGTGAAGAAGCTATCGAATAAGGCCTTGAAATAAAGGAATCATTGACCTTAGATGATAAAGTTATAAACTGACCGGCACGGAAATACGGGAACTTTCCCTGCACAGCACTTAAGGTGATCCTGCAGGAATCGCTGCCGCATTGTTCCTTGTTCGAGATCTTTGCCTTGACGATACCTGGATGCAGGGATCTCGCAAGTCTGTTTACGCCATAGTCATAGACAAGAGGAGTAGCCGGAGTCTCTTCGATCAGCTGCCGGCGCTTGTCAGCCATGGACATGGCTCTTTTGATGTCTTCGCCGGGAATATCACTTCTTTTGAATATCATCCTAGTCACCCTCCTTTTCCATATCGCGCAAAGTCCGTTTTGCTTCGTTGTTTCCTGATTTATAGCTGCTTGGATAGCCAAGAAGTCTTTCGCCATAACCGCCACCGATCCTTAAGCCCGGTACGAAATGGTCTTCTTCGACCATCTGGATGCGGTTCATCAGGCCATCATAATATTGCGACTCATAACCATAGATGACGCCCTGCGGATGACCGCAATAGCGGGCATAGGTCTCTGGAGTAGCGATGGCCAGTTCTTCAATATGATCTTTTATATCGACGCCTGTAGCCTTTTCAAATCTTTCGATCATGGCACGGGCTACTTCGTTCTTTTTATTGAAGTAGTCTTTTTCTTCAACATCGCTCCAGACATCTGAAGTAAACAGCGTTGTCATATACATGATCGTCGTGCCTTCAGGAGAACAGTCGGGATCGGCATTGTTGAGAACTACGGTCGCCTGAGCTGCCGTATTGCCGAATCTTGCCATGGATGCATACTGATCGACGGAATTGGAAGTATCGTAGATGAAATAGTTGTGATCCTTCAAGCCCAGTTCTTCCGGTGATCTGTTGAGACCAAGGAAGACCGTGAAGCCTCGACCCGCAAACTTGCGGTAGTTGGTCAGCTTCAGAGCCTTTTCCGGAACGGCTGTTGGGTCCATCATCTTGCCATAGACAAGGTGTGGCGAACAGTTGGCGATGACGTGTCTTGTCTCAATGATCCTGCCATCTGAAAGCTGCACACCACAGACGTGCTTGTTTTCATCGGTCAGGATCTTTGTCACTTCGCTGTTGTACCAGATCTCACCGCCCTTTTCATGGATCGTCTGTTCAAAAGCCAGAGACAGTTCATGAGAACGGTGCTTAGGAATAGCTGCTCCCTTGGAGAAGTAGCTGTAGATCATGTTGGCGTAATGAAGGAAGCTCATGCTGTTGCCATCAGCTCCCAGATAGCACCAGTAGGTGTTGAGATTATCGACGATCGCCTTAGGATAGCCCAGAGCTTCAAAGGCTTCGTTTACGGAATAGGAACCACAGGCCAGATAATCAGGATATTTCTCCATCATGACCTGAGGATCAGGATGGCCCTTGCTTTCGGAAATATAGGCCATCGCATCTCTGATCTGCTGGCAGATCACAAAGAATTCTCTGATGTACTTCTCGCCATTGAGGTCAAGCTGATTGTTGGCTTTCGCAAAAGCCTCATAGCCAAAAGGCATGACATAGTCATAGCCCTCTTTTTCGGAAATGAGATGATAGGCATCCTTGAGCTGGATCCATTCGATCTTGTCGGCTACACCGAGCTGTTCAAAAAGCTCTCTGGTACTGCCAGGCTGCTCAGGTGTACCGATACCATTGAATTCATGCAGGGAAGCTTCAAACTCAAAGCGTCCTCTGACAAAGCTCGTCGCAAAGCCGCCCGGAATGTTGTGTCTTTCGCACACCAGACAGCTCTTGCCGGCATTCAGAACAGTACAGGCAGCGGCCAGTCCGCCGTTTCCTGCACCGATGACCACTACATCGTACCTGTTCACTTTATACACCTACTTCAACTGAGTATGTCGTTACATCTTCAATGACATCGCCATCGATCTGCAGGGCACAAGGTTCATTGAAGCTCACGGTCACTTTCTTTCCCCTCTTGACCGTTACCCAGTCTTTTTTCTTTACGTGTTCACCTTTATTAAGAGATGGGAATCTCATCAGGGTCACCAGTCTGTTCTTCTTGTAGAGCGTGACCACGGAAACAGTTCCATCCTCATTGAAACGGTCCTGATCAGGAGCGACCATCAGACCGCCGCCATAGTAGCGGCCCTTCATCGTTGAAGCCAACCAGACATTGTCATAGGTATTGGTTTCGCCATCGACCGTTACCGTAGCCTTTTTCAGCTTGTAGCCACCAAGCAGAAGCTTGATCGCAATGGAACTGTAATTGACCGGCTTATCGGAAGTGACTCTTTGAATATCACCTACTCTGCAGGTCTCGCCATCAAGTCCATAGCCGATACCGTTGAGGAATCTTCTCTTGATGCCATTGACAGTGATAAGCGGCAGATTCTTAAGGAAAGGTCTCAGATCGATCTTGCCATCAACGACATACTTTTCATTGTCACGGAAGAAGTCGTTGCCGCTGCCGCATTTTATGTAATACAGCGGATTTCTGAATTCATAGCCATAGATCTCATTGGTAAAATGATTCAGTGTTCCATCACCTCCGGATAGGATGACTTCATCTTCCGGATTGAGCCCATCAAAGAAACCTTTCAGATCCTTTATCTCCACAAGGTTCAGCAGTTCACAATCAACATTATTGTCAGTTTTCCATTTTCTGGCATCTTCCATACCCTTGGAATTATTAGCCAGAGGATTCGTCAGCAGATAGATCATTTTTATCAGTCCTTTCTATATTATCTGATCTTAAAAAATACCTTGAATTATATAAAAAACTTCTCTTAAGAAAATAATATCACATCTGGCTAATATCGTTTATCCAATCGATGAATATGGCTTAAAATAACACTTTTTTGTAGAAAAACAAAAAAATGGTAAGAATTTTACCACTTTCTGGCTAATAAAGAATGGAGGATATGTTTTATGCATTATCTTCTGAATTCTGATCGCAGAGAAACTTCAATTATTGAAGGAGGGAGATCTTGGATTCTGTTTATGCCAAGATCGCAGTCTTCGTACTACAGATAGCTATCGCTATCATAACGTTACTGTTCTGATAGTGTAGCTATAACCTAATTCTGCGATCAGATAGTCGAAAGGGGTCGTCATCACACGGCCCCTTTCTTTATAAACCTAATTCTGCACTTATATTATAACATGCATGTGCTTATCATTTGCGAACAATTCATAAGCAGAAAAAATCATCCAGCTTCATATCGATCAGTATATCAACTACTCACAGTAATGGATCCTTTGTGGATCAAAGCGCTCCTGCTGTTTTCTTTCTTCAGCCGGATAGCCCAACGGGAAGATCGCAAAAGCTCTAAGATCATCAGGCATCGAAAGGATCTCTTCAACTTTTTTCATCCTTTCCTCGATCGGCGCAATACCTAGCCACACGCCACCAAGTCCCTGACTGGCTGTTTCAAGCCAGAGGTTCTCCATAGCGATCGAAAGATCGATCTGCGCATATTCAGGTACCGCACAGTTCTTCCGATAAGCCGAGACTATGGCAACAGGCGCATCCTTGGTCATGCCCGCATAGGCCGATGCTTCGGAAAGCTTCTTCAGGACTTCCTTATTTGTGACTACATAGAATTCCCAGGGCTGCTGATTGCGGGCTGAAGGTGCCTGCATCGCCGCTTTGAGAATGGCCGTGATCTTATCTTCTTCAACCGGACGATCCTGATATTTTCTGATACTTACCCTATCGTATATAGTTGACATCCTAATCCTCCTTGATGATGTAGGCGGAAACGATCTTTCCTACATAAAGAGTATGGAAATCATCAGCTGTCTCATCCTTGTAGTAGGTGTCTTTTATCTCCTGAGGCAGCTTATTCAGGTCCTGATCCTGCGAGTATATGACTTCGCATTCAATGGTGATCGGATATTCCTTTACGCCAGGTACACCGTTTTTCTCAGGTTCGACCAGGGTCAGATAATCGGCCTTGTTGATGTCTCTTCCTGACTGGCGGCCGCAGATCTCGGTGATCTCAGGATCAGGTCTTCCATATAGTGGAACGCTGATCGTAAAGGCCTTTGTCTTATCGATCTGGGCTTTAGTGTAGCGGGATTGTCTCACATAGACACAGAAGGTATCTATGCCCCACACTGCTCCCAGATGTCCCCAGCCGATGACCATGCTGTTGAACTTGTCGCCATTGCTGTTGAGCAGGATGCCAGGCCTTAAAGTCTTGGTGATGAGTTCCGCATAATCGAATACATTGATCTTTTCTTTCATGTCTTTTTACCTCTCCAGATGTTTTTCCTTTAGAAGGATTTTGGATTATATGATCTTTTTTACTCTTTTATTCTATCAAAAAAGTCACCCGTTCTTCAGGAACACGGTGACGATCTGATACATGTTGGTTGGCTGTATTTCTATTTCTTGAACAAAGGAAGGAAGCTTGTACCGTTCTGCGGAGCCTTCACATTGAAGTAATCGCAGACGGTTGCCCCGACATCGCTGAGCGTTGATCTTAAGCCCAGTTTTACACCTTTGAAGTCCTTATATCTGACCAGGAGTGGAACGCATTCTCTGGTGTGCTTGGAGTGACCGATATCAGGATCATTGCCATGGTCGGCCATGATAACCAGGAAATCATCGTCCTTCATTTCATCAAGGATGAGAGGAAGCTTACTGTCGGCGATCTCCAGGATCTCTTTGTAGCGGGTCGAACTCTGGGAGTGGCCCGCAAGATCGGTCTCCTGGATATTGGTGCAGATAAAGCCCTGATCCATCTTCTTCATCGCTTCAAGTGTGTGGTCCATGCATTCAGCTGTCGGAACGCAGGATATCGATACACCGTTCTCGTTGTGGACGATATCGGCGACCTTGCCGATCAGAGTGCAGTCGATACCGGCGCTGGTAAGGATCGTCGGAGCCTGGACCAGCGGATCGACCCCATAGCCCAGATGGAGACACTGGTAGCCCTGATCATAGGATTTGGATTTGGCGGAAGCGATGCCGATATACTTGCCTTCACGGATCTCTTCAGCGGCATAGAGGTCATCCATCGTATTGCCTGTACCGCCAAAGACAACGACGCGGCCCACAGTCACGACTTCTCTGACTTTTCTGGCGATCTCGAGTTCCTTGTCAAAAGGAAGGAAGTCCAGCGGTGCCGTCACGTTGTAGCACATGCCAAGATCTGCTTCCAGGTTGTCTGCGACCGTGCAGTAATCATCGCAGACGACATAGCGCAGTCCCTGACGCTCAACGATGTCGACCTTGTGTCCTGCTTCCTTTAGATGTTTCGCAACGATATCGACTTTCTGCTGGAACGGGGTCATCTCCGGATCTTTTGGTTTAGTGCCCATGATCTCCTGATGGCCCATGAAAGTATCCGCACCGAAGTGTGTCAGTTCACTTTTGCCGAAATTTGCCTCCGGGGCGAATTTCATCATTTCACTTTCCTTGCCATAGGCATTCATGAGGCCCAAAGCTTCAAGGTTTGGCAGTTTCATATCCGGATGATCTTTGAGGATCGAACCGATCGTACAGGCTCTTTCATCACCCGGCCTTTTTACTGCTGCATCCTTCTGTGCTCCCATGCCGAAGCCGTCAAGCACGATAACGATAAATCTTCTTTTCATATCTGTTCCATTCTAAGCGGATAATTCGATGCTTCTTGCAAGAACATCGATCACAGTATCCGCGCCTGCTCTGTTGGGATTTACTCTGATCATTCTGTCGATCAGAGTCGGATCTTTAGCCAGGAAAGTCCCTGAAACTTTATAGAATAACGGAGCCATTTCATATTTAGATTCAGCTCCGACCGGATTTGGCAAAGCTCCCAGTTCATTGGCTTTCTGAAGGACCATTCTGGCATTGTCCTTTTCAAGTTCAATGATCAGTACTTTGGATTGAGCATTGGCGATCATCACATCCTTGATGCCCTTTACTTCCCCACCCTTGAGTCTTCTGTAGATCTCTTCGATGGTCTCGGCCTGAATGGCCAGTGAGACCGGTGCATAGACAAGACCTCGTAAGACATCAAGTGCCTCATGACCCTGCGTCTGACAGCCTCCTGAATAATGCATCTTCCTGATCCTGTCGACATATTCCTTCCTGCCGACAACGACCCCGATCCCTTCCGGACCCTGCAGTTTGAATGAAGAGAAACAGGAAAGATCGCATCCCAGTTCACAACCGATCCTATCAACTTTCATGACAGCGTAGTTGTCATCGGTAACGATTGGAATATCTCTGCATTTTTTGATCCTGGCTATGACTTCTTTTATATCATAGGAATCTTCCAGCTGCTGTCTCGAGTACTGTATGAGGGCAGCCTTGATATCGGGATTCTCCTTCATGGTTTTTTCGATCTGATCCAGATCATTGAAGTCGGCTCTGATCGGGATCAGTCCCAGCATCTCAAAGCTTATTGAAGTCGTTGAATAGACAGGCGCATCATGGATCAGGATCCTGTCATTGGCTTTGGCCACTGAGCTCAAGGCATAGCGTATGGCACCGGTGCCTGAACCTCTGACCATGATTGCTGCTTCACTTTCAAAGAATTCGGCGATCGCCTTTTCAGCCTTCATAGTCGTTAGCGGTTCATTCTCCGGCTGATGGACACCAAGATCACCTCTGCTGAGCTGTTCAGTACCGGTCAGATTATGCATGATGCATGAGACCATCCTGAACTGCTTTTCTGCAGCTTTTTTAAGACTGATGCTTTCCAAAGGATAAGTTTTCATATCCTGTCCTCCTATATCTGATAGCCATCATTGCGATAGCTTTCAATGTTCAGAAAATATCTCTCAATGAGCTCATCCTTATGATGAGGTATGTATTCGCAAGCTTTGAGAAGTCTGCTAACTTTATCTGGCTTGCTTTCACTCAGAAGCATTATCGCACATCCCAGTCTGTCCGTCGGGATGACCATGGCCGTTGCCTCAGCCGTATTGGCAACTCTGAGATAACCCTTACCTGATTCATTCTGGATCTTCTTGGTCTCCTTATCAAAGTGCCCAAACAGTGAATCTCCAAAACCATAGAGATCGACCGGTCCTTCTTCAAGGATCAGTACATCACAATCGGAAAGGATCTTCTTCAATTCATTGGTAAGTTCGATCCTTGGCGAGAAGGCATCCCTGAGTTTGATGATCGTCGAATCGACATTGGGATATCTTTTATCGGAATAGACCTTGCCACAGGTCTCTGCTGCTTCAAGGCCTGTCGAATCCTTGATCGCCTTTAAAAGGATATCCTTTTCTCTGGCCATAAAACCCAGCGAATAGGTTGCCATCATGCCATCGGTATTTTTCTTAAGAGCCATTTCACGATCGGGTTCGATCAGTCTCGAGATGAAACCCAGAATGTTGACACACATTGCCGGTGCCAATACCGAACCACCTCCGTCGTTGCCGATGCCAAGATCATTGATACCCGCAAAGACATTCAAAGCGGTACCTGAAGAAGAGCCGGACATGTAGTGCCCGGTAAGCGGATTGATGAGTCCCGTATCAACGGCTCTGCCCGCAAGCTGTGATTTCCTGTCGATCGTATGCAGGGCAAAACCGCACTTTTCCAGCTTGTGCATCAAAGTGTTGGGGATCGAAGAGACGTTCTTGATCCCGACCAGGATATTGTCATCTTTCGCGTCAAAGGTCCTCACTATCGAATGATAGGGATCCATAAGCGCCAGTTCGTGTTTTTCCTTATTGTTCATCATTGCCATTTCTCATTCAGCGGATCACCAAGTGCCGTATAGATGCCAAGAAGTTCCGGTTCATTCCTGGAGATTCCTTCTACTACAGCCACATGGCTGCGGGTCGTAAAGATCTGGGTCCTGAAAGCCATGATCGCACATTGTGAGACTCCACATGGTTCTTCGATCTCGAAATGGTAATCGATGGATTCGTCAGTTGGTGCCTTGATCTTCAGTATCCTGGCATTGTCGAGATCATTTCCAACCAGGACATTCTCCATATGTGAACGACGGTAATGACCGCCGCCATAACAGTAGGACTTGCCGTCAAAATTGTGCGATATCTCTGAAACATAGACATAGGCTGGCCTTTCGATCTGTTCCCTGTCCTTGTGCAAAGGAGTCGTTCCCGTAAGCCCATGGCCAGGTTCACCGCTTGTCCCGCCCAGTTTTCTTATCAGTGGGATCGATGCACAACATGTAGCACTGGGAAGATTGATGTTTAGATCATTCAGGCCACATTCTCTGGCGATGGCGATACCCCTTTCCATGGCTTTCATATTGGCTGTCTCGCAGATCGCCTTTTTATCAGCACAGTATAAAAGTGCCGGAAAGACTGTAAGACCACCGATCTTTACATTTGAAAGTTTATTGACCTTTACGATCAGTTCCTTTAATTCCTTAGTATGAAAACCGCCGACCTGTCCGGAATAAAGTTCGGAATCATCATCACTTAAACGGATCAGAAGTTTCTGTATCGTATCTGCCTTTCTGGCAGCTTCGTTTATCTCCAGGATCTTTTCATAGGAATACACGGTGACATAATCGGGTCTGGCTTTGATGATGACATCCATCAGAGCCTTGGGGATCTGTTCAAGATGGCCGACATTGGCGATATGGATATCATTTTCGATCATTTTGAGGGCTTCCTTGTAGTCGACAACGACGGCTCCTTTAAAGCCGACATCCATAAGCCTTGCGGCAATTAACGGATTCCTGCCGATCTGTTTCAACATGAAATAAAGCTCGATCCCGTTTCTATCGGCTTCTTCTTTCATCTTTATGGCATTATCGGTGATCGCATCAAGATCCATTATGTAGGTATCCGGAAGGATGACCCCCTCTTTGTGAAACCTGAAAGCGCACTTTACAAGTTCCGGATTATTCCTGATCACTTTGTCTAGAAACATCGTGTATTTTCCCCTTAACTAGTCTATATCCTGCTGTTGTCCACGATCCTTGAAGGATTATCGATCAGAAACTTTCTGATCTTTTCTTCACTAAGACCCTGCTTTCTCATTAATGGCACAACACTTCCCATGACGGCCAGATAACCCTGCTTGCCAAAAGAAGTGAAATAGGTGTGTCTTGAAATATCGTTTGAAAGAAGCAGATGATCCTCGTAGCCTGCTTCGACGAGCTTTATGGCATTGGCAGCTCTGGTCTCATCAGGCATGTAGGCACTCTTGCCGCAGGTATCAAAGGCGATATTTACGCCATACTTAAGAAGTGAAAGATGATAGTCATGATCATCGATCAGATCCTGATGACCGATGATGATCTTGTCCGGTTCCACTCCTTCATTGAGCAGTGTCTCGATCGTTTCGATCGCTGTATTTCTGCCGGTATGTGTCGATACGGCAAAACCTGTTTCCTTACTGGCAAGACCTGCAGCTTCAAGGATCTTTTTTTCATTGTTGATGAATCCATCTGGCGAAGAGGCGATCTCTCCAATCAGACCGGCTTTGATGTTGCTGCCATCAACGCCTTCCATCAGATCTTTCACATATATCTGAGCTACTTCTTCCTTTGAAGCCTTATCCATCCATTCAGGATGATAAGGATAAAGATAATAACCCGTCGAACAGACGATCTTTAAACCGGTTATTTTGGAAATCTCTTGCAGTTTGCAAACGTCTCTTCCCATGTCGTTGGTCGTAACTTCAAAAGCAGCCTGGATGCCCTGATCCATGGCTTTGGCGATCTCCGGTACGACTTCGTCGACATCCTTGATATATGAATATCCGTCTTTTCTGACTCTGTCCAGATCAACAATAAAATGTTCATGAGCGAGGGTTGCACCAAGCTCATCTTTTCTAATATCTCCCAATACAGTACGAATCATATAAATAATACAGGCACCCCGTTAGCCGGGATGCCTGTCCTTTCTAATCCTATTCCGGCTTTCCTTCTGCTTTATCGATCAAGGCTCTGGTAAGCGCAGGAACGACCTGTTCCGTATGCGTCTTTACATAGCCAAAAGCCTTATGGTTTCCGCTGTAGACCATGTGTCTGATCTCTTTTTCATTAGGACATTTGCCCTGTTTTGAAACGACCAGACAGTTGCTGTAACCGAGAACCATGATCGCCGTAGCAAGTGAGCCGCCACCGCCGGTCATGCAGCTGCCGAAATAGTAATCAACTTCACCGCTTTTTACTTTTCTTGCAGCAATCATATCGGCATCAGCAAGTGTTTCAACTTTTTCGTGAAAGTCCTTGTCAATAAGCTGTTTTGTCTGCGTAGCAGTTAAACCGCAGCATTCGATTTTCATAAGAAAGCCTCCTTAGATATTAATTATAAAGTTACGATGTGCAATAAGATGCAAAGGTTGTAGATCAGACCTACGACAACAGCAGCCAGAGGGCCTACTGCAGACTTAGGAATACGCTGACCGGTAACTTCGTTCAATGTGTAGAAACCACCGACCATCATGAGACCTACAGCACCCCATGTAGCATTGCCAGCCATGAAAGCACCGATCGTCAGAGCTAATGTCGTGCAGGAGATCATGGCATCACGGATGTGGTCACCGCACTTAGCCAGTTCAGGGAACTGTGACAGTGCCTTGCCAAGCAGACCCAAGAGCTGGATCTCGATGAATTCAACAGCGAAACCGGCAACCGGAGCCAGGAACCAGACACTATCCGGTACCATAGCACCTACCAGCATGACAGCGGTAAGACCGACAGCCTGGTAGACACCAGTAGCAAGAGCTGTAGAAACGATAAGAGGAATGAAAGCGAAGATGACTCCGATCATTGCCAGATAGAAGATGTTCATGTTGCCTTCAGTGATAGCTGAAGCAAGGATGATTGGCTGATAAGCCTGAGCCAGGATCTTGATACCTAAAGCATTCAGAGCACCCTGAATGCAGAGGTATAACCAGTTGGATTTGATCCTTTCAGCATTCTTGGTGAACAGGTTTTCTTCTTCAGCAGTCGTTTCAACTGAGTCGCTGTTCTTTGAAGCACGTACTGCATAGATGACCAGGCAGATCATGCCAGCCAGCATAGCGAATGTGTAAGGATACAGAGCAACCGTAGTACCACCGACTGAGACAGAACCGACTATAGTGCAGATGATGTAGACGATAGCTGTGATGACAGCGGAGATGATACCCTGCTTAGCACCGAACTGTCCAGCTATGGCAATTGCCGGATACATACAGAAGATCGGAAGAACCGGTCCAGTGATGTTTGTCAGGTCGTTCAGGAAGTTGTAAGGTAATCCATTGAAGAAAGCACCGATAGCCTGTGTGCCTAAAGCGCACAGAAGACCATAAGCAGCACCTAAGCCCAGAGCTACATACTTGTTTGGTGACCAGGCACCGATACAGTCAGTAGCGATCAGGATAAGGTGGCACGCGATCAGGCCTGTTCCTAACCACTGGTTGAAACCAGCCATGACCCAACCGACGCCCATGCCGGTAACGACAACGGCGAATTCCGGACGAGACATTCTGCCTTCCATCAGTTCAGGGAAGACAGGTCTGGCACCATCGTTGAAGTTAGAGATGCACAGATGGGAAAGCAAGCTTGCCCAAGCCGCAATTGCTACGAGAACTACAGTTCTTAAAGCGAGCGGAAACGCGAAATTTGTAACCATAATTTTACCCCTTCTTTATTTTTTTTTGGTTATTGCCAGTTCAAGTTTCAGGCGTGCCATTCGCCGTTTTCCTTGAATTGAGCGATCAGATTGTTTATATGAAGCAACGCATAACCCTGCTCTGTTTCATTGAGCGGATTCTTCGTCACCTTCATAACTTTTTTAAGGATCTCTTTTGACAGATCATATGTATCCAAAGACACGAGTTCATCAAGCACAGCCTGCGGAAGTTCATCGACTTCTTCCTTTGTCACAAGTCTTCCATAGGCGGCACAAAGATGGGCGATGAAGGTCGCAGCATTTTCTTCCTGGAGTTTTACCCCATATTCCTTTTCAAAAAGGTCGATGACCGCATTGAGATCTTCAATATCTGCGTCATTGATCATTCCGCCTTCCTTGTATAGCGCAAAACGTTCAGAGAAATCCATAAAACTCCTATCTGAAAAGACCCTTTCTGTTTTTCTTTCTGGCAGCTTCCTGTTTCAGCCTGTCCTTATTGGAGATCTTGACCTCATGGTATTCCTCATATTCAAGGCCAAAGATCCTGTCCGTAAGTTTAAGACACCAGCCATCGGAATAGTTGGCAATGATCATGGCTACCGACATGATGACTAAAAGGATCAATAGAGTGTTGGTCGTCATAAAGCTCATGCCCAAAGAGATCACCAGGCACACCAGCAGTACGAACATATAGCGCACGATCCTGAATTTCTTCTGCGAAGCTTCATTGATCTTCATCTGCAGGTGACAATGGTCACAGGAAATGATCTCTTTGATACCGATCTTTTTCTTGTCCAGTTCTTTGCCGCAACGGGCACATTTTAATATCTTTTCCATATGAATATCCAAAATTTTGTATTTTCAAATATATATTAACGCTGCTGAATATATTTGTAAACCCTTTCAGCTGTTTTTATGATCTTTTCAGTATCTTGGAATGATCTTGTCTTCCAGGATCAGTTTCTGAACACTTAGAACCGTCTCGATATCGATCTGTTCCCTGAGCAGTGAACCGATCTCCTTATGTTCCAGGGAAGATACTATCACAGCCTCGGTATTGTTATAGTCATAGCCCTTGATATCCACATAATGGATCGGGACTTTCTTGTCCGTTACTTCATCGACGTTCATGACTGTGGCATCGATATCGCCGTTCTGCACGCATTCAATGGTCCTTGAATATTCGATCGGCACATATTCGACCTTCCTGTCCTTGCAGACGATCCTGGTCAGTTCGATCTGATCATAGGAGTCTTCATCGATGCCGACCTTCATGCCGTTAACGATGGAGTCTTTTCTGGAATCATGAAACATCAGCACATGTTTGCCGGTATATGATTCTCTGCCAAAGGAAATAGTGATCTCCAGAGTCCCCTTTTCGCGGATATATTTTTCTGCCGCAAAGCGGGAAACGATCGCAAAGTCATAGCGGCCGTAATCGACCATCGACATACGGTTCTTGGCACCGCGCATATAGGCAAGGTTGAGTGGTGTATTGTTTTTATTTTCGCTTGAGATGATGATGCCGGAAGCCAGTCCTTCATAACGCTTTGAGTAAGGCAAAGGCATCGCTCCGACAAGATATGTGATACCGGCAAATTCCAGTAACAGGGTGTTGTTTTTTCTGAGCAGATAGGAACCCATGTGGCCCTTGGATTCGATCGCTACCGCTCCTGAATTGATCAGGTTTCTCATGGCGTTCTGGATCGTACCTCTGGCCAGAGAGATCTGACTGGAGAACTCGGTGATGGTCGGTATCCTATCCCCGATCGAATAGGACAAAAGTTCTCTTGACAGCTTCATGGTCGCTGTACCGTTCTTGCTTAAAAGTTCCTCTTTGATCATTGTATGAACTCTTTATTTTTCTTTTTCCAGCAATGCTTCAAGATCCTGCACCGGCATCGGTTTATGGAAATAGTAGCCCTGCATCTCGTAGCAGCCCTTGCTTAAAAGGAAGTCGGCCTGTTCAACAGTTTCTACACCTTCAGCTATCATCTCCATGTTCAACTGATTGATCATCTGGATCATACTGCTGACGATCGTTCTGCTCTTTTCCAGATCGCCTGATTCCGTCAGGAAATGCAGATCGAGCTTGATGCGATCGATCGGAACATCCTTGAGCATATGCAATGAAGAATAGCCGCTGCCAAAATCATCCATCTCTACCTGGAAACCACTGGTTCTTAGCTTTTCTGTAGTTTCGATCAGATATGCCGGATTTTCAACATAGGCAGTTTCGGTTATCTCAATATGCAGCTGCTCAGCAGAAAGATCGTATTTATGGATCAGTTCAAGGAAATGAGCGCAGATGTCTCTTCCCTCCTGAATGTCGTCACGTGATACGTTGACGGAAACAGATCTTCGATAGCCCTGTTTATTCCAGCGGTCAAGATCCTGACAGACTCTTTCCCAGACAAAACTGTCCAGATCATATATGAGACCGGCTTCTTCCAGAGTCGAAATGAAATCAAAAGGATAGAGCCAGCCAAGCTTGGTGTGATCCCAACGGCACAGTGCTTCGGCGCCGATGATCTTCTTTTTGGCGTAATCGATCTGTGGCTGATACCAGACCTGAATATCTCCTGCTTCAATTGCTGAAGGAAGGTAGTTGATGATCTCTGCAATCCGCTTGCCTTTCTGCCACTGTTCCGGGTTATAGAATTCATGATCGCTCTTACGGTTGTCTCTGATCCTTCTTTCTGCAACTCTGGCCAGATCCAGCATATGGTCGACATCAATCTTTCTGAAATCCTTAGGTGTCAGAACATAGATACCGCTGATGATCTTGACTCTGTGATCTTTTCCCTGATTGATGAAGTAATTCTCCACCGGTGTGAAGACTTTTTCGACGTCATCAGTCATGTTTTCATCATTCTTGATCCGTCTCAGGACAACAAAATGATCGCCTTCAGTCCTGCCGATCGCTTCATATTCTTTGGAAAGATTTTCCATTGATTTTGCAGCCCAGAACTTGAGCAGTTCATCACCGGCTTCACGGCCCAAGGAATCATTGATGAATTTGAAATCACGGATGTTGTTGTAGGAAAGGAAATAAGGTGTGTCCGGATATTTGTGCAGCAGTTCCTCCACTCTCTTGCGGAAGCCGTTCATGCTCAATAGACCGGTCAGAGAATCGTGGTCCATCATCTGCTGCATCTTCTGTTCATGCCACTTGCGGACCATACGGATCCGCTGTATGACAAAGATCGCCAGCAAAACGGCGATAAGCGCACCTGCCAGCATGAACATGCCATACTGGTAGAGATAATCGGAAAGATCATACTGATAGAGTTTTCTGGAAGTGTGATCCAGAATGATGGCCTGACGCTTGGTATCATCTATTTCGCCAATACCATTGTTTAGTTTTGCGATCAGTTCCTGACCTTTTGGATCATCAAGTGTTCCGACCCGGAAATCCATGGAGAACATGGCAGCCGGCTGAACACTCAGATCCTTATAGGCAGGTTTCTGCAGTATATAGCTCCAGACATAGGAATTATGAAGCAAGGCATCCACTTCACCATTGCGAAGTGCCTTTACGCAATCAGCCATGTTTTCATAGAAACTGATCTCCATACCCGGATATATGTTTTTTACTGTCTCGGCCCCCGCTGCCAGAGATGACAGCATGCCGACATGCAGAGAATTGAGCGAAGGAAGGATGCTGTTGCCCTTTGTGACCAGGGTAAACGGTGTCTGCATGAGATTATCGGAAACGATGCTGGCCTTTCCTGAACTGCTGTCAACGGCACTGCCAAAAGGCATGAGCAGATCATATTCAGGATTGTCCAGGGCATCCTTTAGACTTTTTTCTTGAATGACTTTGAATGTCACATTGTAACCGGCCTTCTTTGCCGCATAGACCATCAGATCTACACCGATACCGGTAATATCATTACTTTTCTTATCGATATAGAAGATCGGGCAGCGATCAGCCGGTACACCGACAACGATCGTATTGTTATCTTCGCAAGTGACCTTAAAAGGAATGAGAACGCACGACAAAACAATAACGATACCTGCAAAAGCCATCAGGATCTTTTTTGCTTTCTTCATTGTTTTCATACAATGTCCCATCCTTTCCTTTATCCTAGATTTCAGAATTCTGTTCTTTTCTGAAACGCTTATTTTCATACATTTTCTGATCGGCACGTCTGGCAACGTCGATCACTGACGGATCGGTCTTCGGATCATAGACCGCAAGTCCCATCGCCACATTCACCTGATCCCATTTATTGGCCTGTTTACTGCTGATCTCGGCTTCAGCCTCTCTGAACTGTTTCATCAGTTCCTCTCTGTTATTGTAGTCTTCATTCTGCAGGATGACCGCAAATTCATCGCCACCGATCCTGTAGACCGGAGAGTGCTTGAAGATCCTGCAGATCAAAGAACTGGCTGCCTTTAGATAAGCATCGCCCTTGTCATGGCCGAAACTGTCATTTATATATTTAAGATTATCGCAGTCGAAGACGCCAAACGCAAACTCCAGCTTTCCTTTCGGATCGTCGATCTGGGCCTGCAGTTTTGCGATCGCATCGCTATATCCTGCCTTGTTTCTGACCGAAGTCAGGGCATCCACATAGACTTTCTTGTTCAGATTGCTGATATTATCCTTGGTGTGCGAGGCAAGCTGCTTGAAGGTATTGGTCAGGATTCCAATCTCATCATTCTTTTTATAGTTAAGTGAAAATTCATAGTCACCCTTTTCAACTTTCTTGGCTGCTTCCGTAAGATCGCTTAACGGTTTGGTCAAGCGATCCGCAAATCTGCTTACGATCAGACCGGCCAAACTCAGAATGATCAATGAGACCGCAAGGATGTTGGAAACAAGATTATGCCAGCTCCTGTTGATCTCGACTACCGGAACCGATACATACAGACGCATTCCGTTACCTAACGGACGCCAGACCGCTTCCTTTTCAACCCCGTTGAAGTTGTATTGGATGTGATTTTCACCCAGGACCTTGTCCGGTTCATCGACGGCGATCTTGTCTCCATAGACCAGTGTTGAATCAAGATCCGGATGGTAGATGACATTTGAATCCGCATCAAGGATAAAGGCATAACCGTCATCGAAGAGTTTTATATTCTCGACTTCGTTGGCCATGGTCTCATAATCGATCTCGATACCGATGACCCCGATAAAGCGTTCTTCCCTGTATACCGGTACATTATAGGAGATGACTCTGATATCTATACCTTCCGTAAAGTAAGGCGGAAGCCACAGACCCTTTCCGGTCGCTTTCGGTACTGTAAACCAGACAAGCTTGGAGGTATCGTTAGTATCATACTGGCTGATATCCGTGACTTCATGTTCCACAAAACCATTGCCGTCGAGATTCACATACCAGAAACCTTTGGCTGTTTTGGATACTTCCGGATCGATACGGAAATAATACGTAAGTACACCATTGGTGTTATAGGCGACTTTGTCAAAAAGACTGCGGGCTCTTTCGATCTGCTCATCGAGCTCTTCATACGACATCTTTTCAAGGCTTTCCTGAACCAGGGTCGCGACAGTCTTGACAGAATGTTCAACATCATCAAAATATGCGTCCAGATTGAGCGCTCCGGTCGTGCACATCAGATGCATCATCTGGTCGGCATCGGTCCTGCCAAGCTTCTGGACAGAATAAACTCCGATGAGCGTTACGATCGACATGGCAACTATCAAAACACTGATTGTGAGTAATGTGAATTTTGTTCGAATCGATCGCATCCGAAACTGCTCCCCCTCGTCTATAAAATCAGATCATCAGGGTCTTGAAAATATACCGGGACACTGATTAATGGTTATCTATATAAAATATACTGACTGCTTTAATTATACTATTTATTGTCCGTTTTAACTTAAACAGTATCAGATAATTGTTCATTACAAATAATAAACCAAAGCATACAAAAAGCTCTGATTATCAGAGCTTAATGAATTCTGTTGATCGATGATTATTTTCTGGTCACTTCTGCACCGTAGATGGTTGACCAGTCATTCTTCATGGAAATTGGGATCCAGCCGTTCTTTTCACAGGCTTCGACCATCTTCTGAGCTTTTTCTTCGTTGCCGTTTTCTCTTACGGTATCATCACAGCACAGCATGAAAGCCAGTGATCTGTAAGGGTTGTTGGAGATGGTGTAGGTAGCCATGCTGTAGTCACCTGATGAGTTGCCAAATGACAGTACAGGCTGCATGCCGATCTCCTGCGCAATGACAGTGACCTTGTTCATCTTGAGGTTTTTAATGATGAATTTGCCAGCCAGGACGAGTTCATCGTCACTGGTGAAGACATAATCAAGTCCATCCGCATCGCCCTGTTTTGGAGAGACCAGCAGTTCATCGGAACCGATGATCTGGTTGGCAGGGATGTGCATGAAATCAAGACCGGACAGAGCGCCCCTGAGGATCAGACGGTCAGTACCGGATACGATATAGGTCTTGAACTGATTTTCCTGCAGATATTCAATGATCTCGACCATCGGCAGATAGAAGGCATCGCCTCTGTTCATATTGTTGTAGCCTGGTGAAGGAGTCTTGCCGAATTCCTTGACATAGTCATAGAATTCCTTGATGGTCATGCCGGCAAAAGACTCGGCAACACCCTGACCATGCAGGTTATCAAGCCCTTCCGGGTAGGAACCGGTATCAATGAATTCCTGGACTTTTTCGGCAACTTCCAGATCAAATTCCGTAGCCTTGTAGTTCGGATCTTCTTTCACTCTGTGCATGAACAGCATGTGGTCAAAGTAGACCGGATCAGTTTCACAGAACAGTGTTCCATCGAGGTCAAATACAGCGACACGGTTTTCTACCGGAATATAGTCAGGACCGCCTTCTTCAGTGATGGCAGCCATGAATTCCATGAGTTCTTTCTTGGCTCTGGCATCATCGTTCCATAATGAGAGCCAGTTTGCTTCTGGGGCCGGTTCTGTTTCAGGAACAGGCGCCGGTTCTTTCTTGTTGATGACGCTTGCATACAGGCAGGATACTACCGTCATCATTGCCATAGCACAGATCGCAATGATCTTCCAGCCACTTTCGTTTCTATTGTTTTCCATATTTCAAATCCTTTCAGTTTTATTCATGCGGATAACTTACCAGAAAATCCGTCAGGCCAGGTACAAACTTGGTCTTGCGGCCTAAACCGCTGCGGAAAATAAAGGAAGTTCCGTCATATTCATCGTAATCAGGGAAGGCATCTTCAAACACCTTCTTGGAGTAATCGTCAACAGGGACGATGTAGTCGATCTTCACGCCTTCTTCTCTGATGCTGACTTCAGCATACATGAGATCGACATCCTTGCTTTCAAAGCCTTCAGGCAGTACTGCCGCAAGTCGCTTGGCCAGTTTGGCTGCCGATTCCTCATCGATCGCATTGGCCAGGGCAATACCGAATTTGACATTGCCTGCTTCATATCCCTTGTAATCGGCCAGCAGGATCTCAAGATCGCTCATTCCTCTGTAGGAAAGCTTTTCGGCATACATCTCTTTATAGAAGGCATCCGTATCTTCAACACCGGCGATCTTGCTCAGGGATTTTACAGCTTCAACATCGGCGGAAGTCGTAAATGTTCCAACGAGGTTCCCGGTATCGGAGAGGATCGCTGCTAGTAACAGGAAGGCTGTATTCTGATCGATCTCAACACCATAATTGAGATAATTCATCCACATGATCGTACACACGGCACCGATCGGTCTCGTGGTGCCATAGATGACATTGCCAGTCGTAACCGAACCCACACCATGGTGATCAATGATACCGATGATATGCGCGTCCTGCATGCCGTCAGCAGCCTGATTATACTCGTTGTGGTCGACCATCATGATATCCAGACCCGATACATCATAGAGGATCTCCGGTTCTTCAACACCGGCCTTTTCCAGAATGTACTGGCTTTCAAAATCAGCTTTCTCGGCTATTGCCGGAATGGCGTTGAAACCCAGAGCCTTGAAAAGTCTTGCACCGGCGATCGCGCTGATGACCGTATCGGCATCAGGACTCTTGTGTCCGATCAGATAAAACTTGTCGGAAGTCAGATCAAGATGTTCAAGATCACCGCGATTGAGATTACAAAGGTATTCCCTTTCAGCTTTATATTCTTCTTCTTTTATACTGAAACCCTTGTTTTGACCTGCGTTGTATGAGAAATATGCCGTACAGGCCACAACAAGGATTCCAATCAGACTGATAATTCCAATTTTCTTAGTATCCATTTCTTCTCCCTGTCTTTATGTATTATAGACTAAAAATGCCTGCTTTTCTATTTCAATTGAACGTGTTTGAAATTCAATAAAGAAAAAACCGTCCAGCTCGTATGGACAGTTTTTTTTCAAAGCAGTATTGATCATCTGAAAAATACTTTATGAACGCATAACCGGGAATCCTTCAGGATGATCGCATTGTTTGAAATCATCTTTCATGCATTCGACATAATCGAATGCCTCTTCTTGGAGAAATCTAGCCAGTAACTGATTTGTTTCTATACGGTTCATTCCTGTGGATTCCAGGATATGCGCGATTGTAGTGAGCGCCAGCCTCATTTATTTTCTCCTTCCGGTTTTACTATACAGGGAAAATACAGGCAGAAGATTAACGATATTGTCTCAATTTATTCTCACAGTTTTCCACAATTGTGGAAAACTGAGAACCATGACAGATCCTTAAAAATGAGTGTGATCACAAAGATACTCAGTGTTTATCACGATTTTCTGATCCGTGTTTCTCTATATACGAAATAAATATCAAGGTAATATTTTTCCACATTACTTTTTTATGAAGAAATAAAAAACCTGAAATCATGATGATCTCAGGTTTCGTTTCTATACTTTCAGGATATAGTCTTTCTTTCTAGGCTTTGCCTGAGGATGTTCGCAATCAGGATAACCCAGAGAGAATGAAGCGACACCGACTAGATCTTCACTTATCCCCCACTCTTTCAGAAGCTGCTTTCCTTCTTCCATTTCAAACATCTGCTGGCATCTGTTGATCCAGCATGATCCAAGTCCCAGAGCATAGGCAGCGTTCAGCATGTTCGTGCAGACTGCTGCACCATCAAGCGTGTGGGTCTTGCATTCGCTGGTTTCAAATATCAGCACGATCGTCGGTGCGCCATAGTACGGGTGACCTTCCTTTCCGATAACCTTGGCATTCAAGGCATCGACTCTTTCAACATATTCCGGAGTCTGGACGGCAATGATCTTGCAGCCCTGCGTCCCTGCACCGGTCGGTGCATAGGTACCGGCCTCCAGGACCGCATCGAGTTCTTCATCGGTGATCTGCTGTTTCTTATAAGCACGGATAGCACGTCTGTTTTTAAAGACTTCCAAAGCTTCAGCTTTCATATTTTGTCCTCCTGCCTTTATCATAACATCAGGAATGAAGTCTATTATTATTGATACATCGCAACTATTGAATAAAACAGAAAAGCATCCATTTTTTGACAATCAGCACGATCACTCATAGAGTTTCTTCCAGTTTTCGATCGTCCAGCTGTGCAGCTGATCATAACTGTGGAGTAATGCTCGGGCTGAATCATCCTGACCATCGACAATATCCAGGTCCATGATGTTGGCACCATTTGACCAGGTATCGACCAGTTTAAGATATGTCCCGGCATCATCACCCGTTTCACCGTTGATCGCATATGATTTTATATTCTCTTTGAGTTCTTCACTTACCTCATAATGATCCATCAGATATAAGAGGCCCTGGTTTTCATCAAAACCCCAGCGATAGAGATATGAACCGTTGGTCTGACCGTCTGCGAAGACGCCATAGGTCATGTAGCAGTATCCGTCATCAAAAAACAGGGCATAGCTTCCCATATCAGAGATGTACCAGATATGGCCCGGCAGTTGCTTGAAAATACCCAATCCTTCCGGCATCTTTTCGATCATGGCCTGCCCTTCAAAGAGCTTATCACCGGCCAGAATAAGATCATCACCCGCAAAATCAAGACTCAGGGTATAGGTCTTGGTCTGACCATCCCTGTTCACATAGGTGACCAGTACATTGTATTCATAGTATTTTTCTGCTCTTTCTTTGTCTGTTTCCAGGAAGCTGGTGTCACCATTGAGTGATTCGCAATACTTCACTTCCCACATGCCGTCATCACCGGTAAAGTAATCGCGTCCGCTGATGCCCGGACCAAAATAATTCTCATATGAACCATCATCGAGGTATCTGACGGCTCTTTCTGGCTCATCATAGAAATGCCAGGTCTTGCCGACGAGTTTTTCTCTCAACATAGCTTCCGTGTCATGGATCTTCTGCAGTTCCTCACTGCTGAAACCCCTGCTCTTCTTGCCACAGGAAGCCAAAACCAATAAGAAAGTCAATATCAGTAACAGTTTTTTCATCTTCATTCCTCTTACTTTCCTATTCAAATTATAGATCATGAAAAATACGGTTCATAGGTCACAAATGAGCCAAAAGAAAAACTGCCTTCGATAAGCTGGCAGTTTTGAGATTTTATTCAAATACTTCTACCTTGTCGCCTGTCGTCAGATCGCGAAGGTGAAAGCTTTTTTCGACATTTTCAAGATCGTTGTAGCCGATGGAAACTCCATATTCCTTTGAAACATCAAGGGCCTTGTCGCCAAAACCTTTCACATAGTGATAGTAAGGATTGTCCGTCTCAATCAGCGTGCCCTTCTTATCCTTGACCCAGTTTTCTTCCTGAGCCAGATAGGCTGCTGCAATGATCATTTTGATCGTCGTACCCGCTTCAATATCCTTGACTTTTCTGTTCTTGCCTTCGCCTTTGATCAACTGGTCTTTCCATTTTCCATCCTTATAGATCGCGGCATAGCCTTCCTTGATCCTATTGTTTCTGGTGATGAAATACCAGTATTGGTCTTTCTTGCCGCCGATCCAATGATCGATATCATCGCGGTAGGCATGAACTATCTCAAAGCCTTTATTGTCTTCGACCAGTTTCATGAATCTTTCCATGGATTAATCTGTCTCCTTTTTACTTTTCGTTCTCTTTGAATTTATCAGCGATGCTCGGTGCATTCTTGGTCAGTTTTCTGATACTGAGATCCTGGGCTTTGTCATTGGCCAGACGCAGCTGATTGGATGATGAAGTCAGAGCATCCTTGATCTTCTGCAGATGAGAAATGGACTTGTCGATCTCATCGATCGCATCCTGGAACTTCTTGGCTGCCGTCGCATAGTTCTTGCCGAAGGCGTCCTTGAAGGCATTCATGTTGTTTTCAAAGTTCCTGTAGTCCAGATCCTGATTCTGAGCTACGATCAGCTGTTTCTTGTAGCCAAGGGAATTGAGGTTCGCATTCCTTAACAGCGTGATCATCGCAATGAAATTCTGTGGTCTGATCACATACATCTTCTCATACCGGTGGGACATGTCGACGATGCCTTCATTATACGTATCGTTGTCCATCTCCAGAAGCGAAACGAGTACCGCATACTCGCAGCCCTTGTCTTTTCGATCCTTGTCGAGCTTGGCCAGAAAGTCCTCGTTCTTGTGCTTGGTGGCCGTCTCATCCGCTTCATTCTTCATTTCAAACATGATCGAAACGATCTCGGTGCCATCTTCATCAAAATCTCTGAAAATGAAGTCGCCCTTGCTTCCAAGTGAAGCGTCATTGTCTTTTTCAAAATAGGCATTCTTGAAAAGCGGCCTGACTCTGTTGAATTCATACAGACAGTGCTGTTCAAGATCTTCACCGATCATCTTGGTCGACTGTTTGGCCTTGAAGTCCTTATAGTAGGCGATCAGTTCATCCTTGTCGGCCAGCTGTTTTCTGTAGGCATCCTTATCCGCATCGGAAATGGCTTTAAGCTCAGTTATCTCCTTTTCCTTTTCGGCGATCGCCTCATTTACCTTGAGTTTTGCCTCATATTCCTTGTTTGCAAGATCGCCGTTGAGTCTGGTGATGATGTTTTCCTTTTCACTTAACTGTTTCTTTATCTCTTCCAAGGCTTCCTTGTTTTCCAGAGCATTTCTGGTATCGATGCTTTCAAGTCTGTTCTTCAGAGCTTCGATTTCTTTTTCCTTGTCATTAAGAGCCTTCTGATTCCTTGATTCATCTTCAGCCTTGACAAGTCTGATCCTGGCTTCAAGGTTTTCATTGAACTGTTTTTCTCTTAATGCGATCTCCTCATTGAACTGATGATCTCTTATCTGTTTGACGATGGAATCATAGCTCGATTCATCGATCGTGAATTCTTTTCCACAGTGGGGACATTTGATCTGATTCATGATGGCCTCCTTCAACATTTAAATTCTAACAGATTCCCTGCAAAGGAAATGTTCAGGGAAAAACTGTATTTCTGAAAACTGATCGAACCTTAATTATTTATAGAAACATCGAATACGCTATCAGCATCTGGCCGATGTAGTAAAGGCTCAGATTCGTGACTCGCAAAGAGAATCTGGTGACACCCGAGAAGGTGTTGAAGATCAGTACGACATCGGAAGCTGTAAACAGGATCGCTCCGATGGCGAAGATGATCGATCTGTTTGACGGCGCAAAGATTGCAATACCGATGGCGATGGAACACATGATGAACACCGCGCCAAGATAGAAGACACCGAAGATCTTGAAGGCCTTTTTGACTTCCATCGTCTTGAAGATATAGACAAGTAGACAAGCTGCGACAAGAGCTCCGATCGCCACAAAGAGCCACAGATGTCTGGCCTGCGGTATCAGAGCGACAAGATACATGATGTGACCGATCAGAAAAGAAAGGATCCCGGCCAGGAAGATCTTCTGACCCTGTTTAGGAAAGACATAGCGCAGGTTGAGCAGGATATCTCCGACCATGCCGAAGATCAATCCGATCAGAAGCTGTCGGTTGCTGATGTTATTGGTCGTCAGATAGGCATTATAGCCCACCAGGACAAACATCAGCGAAGCCAGACCTTTAAAAATGTCGGCGAGAAGATACTTCTCTTCGTGTTCGACTTTTATAAACAAAGCCTGTAAAACTATGCCAATTAAAATAAGTACGTATACATATGGATTCATGTTGCTACCTCTTAACAAAATTATACTTTATCCGTACTTTTTTGTTTAAACCGGATAATAAAAAAAATACAAAACCGGGATATATAATTAAGATAACAGAGGTAATGACAATGGAAGACAGTTATAACGCCTATCTTCAAGCACTTGAAGAAAAACATGGAAAGCTCAGATCATGTTCATTTTCTTCCTATAGTGGTGGCATGATGTACAATTCCAACACCATTCTGAACTACTGGCTTGAGATAAAAGATAATGATGGATCGATCCTGAATGTAGAAAACAAGATGGCCTTTGAAAAGACCTATAAAAGTGCCTACAGGATAAAGGATGAAGATCTGAAGGAACTGTGCGACTTTATTGAAACAAACCGCTTCTGGGCTTTCAGCAGACTGGAATTCCATCAGGATCCACGCTTTATCGTATATGATTATTCAAGCAGCAGCGGTTTTACGCTTTACTATGATGATACTTCGATCGGCGGAAGTTCTCATGTGTATTTTCATATAAATGGCGATGCCATGCATCAGTATAACTTTGATGAACAGTACACTAGACTTAAAACTCTGTTCAGTGGCCTTGCCGATAAAGGTGAACTGCTTTCAACTGAAGAGTATGGACAGCAGACTTTGATCAACGAAAGCTTTACTCCTGATCCGAAAACGGAAACACCTATCAATGGTGAAGAACAAAGTATCTGTCCAAACTGTGGCTATAAACCGGTAAGCGGTCGATTCTGTCCGGAATGCGGATCACTGGTCAAAAAATAAGCTATGCATGCGCATAGCTTTTTAAATGTTTCTGTCTTTGATGATCTTTGGGATGACAAGTGAGATCACAAGCACCAGCAGCAGTATGATTAATGCCAGCAGCTGATCATTGAGTCCGATCGTTTCAACGAAACCCGTAAAGCTTCTATTGAGATCGGAAAGGAAATTATTAAGGAAAAACATCACAGTACTTATCATCAGGATACCGATGATCGGATAGATGAGATTGATCCTGATCATAGTTAAAGAGGATGGCATCCTTGAACACAGTTTCTGAAGAAATACGGTGATATAGCCCGCACATACCCCAGCGATCAGAGAACCGAGCAGACCGGAAGAGAATAGTACAGTATTTTGATCATTAAGCCAGGTCAGGCTGTATCCTTCTTTGGCGATGATCCCGCCGACAAAACCGATCATCAAGCCACTAGTTCCGGCGATCGTATAGGCAATGTAGGCTGCAAGTATCAGAGTAAGCATCTCAAAGACACTTTGTCCCACAGTTAAGAAAAACAGATAGAGCGGAAGATCACTGTCCCTGAAAAGAAGCGCCAATACCTGCATGATCGCTCCGCCGACCAGGAAAGGAAAGATCCTGCCAAGACTGTTCATGACCTTGACCAGCACATCATCTTCTCTGATCTCCTTACCGGACAATATTTCTTTTTTTGAATGCCCGATCGTTTCGGTTAAAGGTGCTTCGTTATTCAGTATCGTTCTGATCAGCTCATCCGGATCACTGATGGCTTTTGAAGTCGTCGTGACCAGCACCTGTTTGCCCGCAAAGCGCTTCATGACGACGCTCGTATCGGTCGCTACGATGATGCCTTTGCATTCTCTTATCTCTTCATAAGAAAGATGACCTCTTATTTCTCCACTAAGATGGATCTCGCTCTTTAATGAAACTTTAGCTTTTTCGGCTGCCTTATTCAGAACTTCAGCTGCCTTTAAAGCGTTATCCGAGTCCTTTGTGGAAGCACACAGGATCAGGATATCCGGATATATACTGGTCTTTACATCATTTGCCATATCATTCTACCTTCAGAGATCTTTTCTTATATTTTATCCTAAAAGAAAAGGCTGCAATAGCCTCTTCTATCAGTTTATTACTCTGACGCGGATGATGTTTTCAACATGGTCGAAGGCATCATCAGCGACTTCGGAATTGGTATCGATCATCGTATAAGCGACATCCCCTCTGGCCTTGTTGGCCATGTTTTCAATGTTGATGTTGTTGGCACCGATGACGGTCGTCAGCTGTGCCAGCATGTTAGGCACATTCTTGTGAATGATGCAGATACGATGGGAAGTGCTCCTTGGCTCGCTTACAGCCGGAAGATTGACTGAGTTGGTGATATTGCCGTTTTCCAGGTAGTCGATCAGTTCCCTGACTGCCATGATCGCACAGTTTTCTTCCGATTCCGGTGTGGATGCCCCAAGGTGCGGGAAGCAGACGACATCCTTGCGTCTTGAAAGCCTGTAGGATCCAAAATCGGTTACATATCTGCTGATCTTTCCTTCATCAAGACCTTTGATCAGAGCTTCTTCGTCGACCAGTTCGCCTCTTGCCAGATTGAGCAGTCTAACTCCATCCTTCATCAGCGCGATCTTTTCTTTGTCGATCGTGTGCCTGGTCTGTTCGTTGTATGGCAGATGCAAAGTGATATAGTCGCATTCGCCAAGCAGTTCGTTGATATTGGTCACATGTTTGACCCACTTGGAAAGTGCCCAGGCGCTGTTGACCGAGATGTATGGATCATAGCCATAAACTTCCATGCCCAGTTTGACAGCGGCATTTGCGACCAGAACGCCGATCGCACCAAGACCGATGACACCGAGCTTCTTGCCGTTGATCTCGGGACCGATGAACTGCGACTTGCTTTTCTCGATCTGCTTGGAAAAATCCGGAGTGTCTTCAAGGTTTCTGACAAAGTCCATACCGCCTTCGATATCTCTGGAAGACATAAACAGTGCGCAAAGCACGAGTTCCTTGACCGCGTTGGCGTTGGCACCCGGCGTATTGAAGACGACGATGCCCGAATCCGTACAGCGCTCTATCGGGATGTTGTTGACACCGGCACCTGCTCTGGCGATTGCCAGCAGGTTTTCAGGAAACTCTGTATCCAGAAGGCTGGCACTCCTGACCAGAATGCCATCCTCGTTCTCCATGTTTTCACAGTATTCGTATTTATCATCGAACAGTTCAAGTCCGTTTTCGTCGATGCGGTTAGCTAATCTTATCTTCATTATTCATGTTCCTTCCTGAATTCATCCATAAATGTGACAAGTTTATTCACACCTTCTGCAGGCATGGCGTTATAGATCGAAGCTCTGATACCGCCTACGAGTCTGTGACCCTTGAGGTTGACCATGCCCTGTTTTGTCGCTTCTGAGGCAAACAGAGCATCAAGTTCAGGATCAGGAGTCGTGAAAGTCACATTCATCAAAGAGCGGCTGTCCTTCTCCGCGTGAGGCTTGTAGAAACTCTGAGAGTCAAGATAATCATAGAGTACTTTAGCCTTGGCGATATTGCGCTTTTCGATCTCGTCGATCCCGCCAAGTTCATCAAGCCATTCAAGGACCTTGCCCAGAACATAGAGCGGATAGGTCGCCGGTGTATTGAGCATCGAATCGTTTTTCTGACTCAGGACATAATCCATGATCGATGGAGTAATCTTCATCGCATCCTTTATAAGATCCTTTTTGATGATGATCACCGCAAGACCAGCAATGCCCATGTTCTTCTGGGCGCCAGCATAGATCATACCGAAATTGGAAACGTTGACTTTTCTTGAAAGGATGTCCGAACTCATATCGGCGATCAGCGGGATATTACCGGTATCCGGGAAAATCTTCCACTCCGTTCCGTAGATCGTATTGTTGGCACAGAGATGGATGTAGTCTGCATCTTCATCAAAGAAGAGTTCCTTGAGATCAGGGATCCTTGCATAGCCATTATCCTTGCCATCATAGATGACATTGACCTGACCATACTTCATAGCTTCCTTGGCAGCTTTATTGGAGAAGTTGCCGGTAACGATATAATCAGCCCTGTTTCTTAACAGATTCATCGGAAGTGAAGCGAATACGCCTGTCGCTCCACCGTGCATGAAGAAGACTTCGTAGTCTTCATTTATACCCATCAGTTTTTTAAGATCCGCTTTGGTCTTTTCATAGATCTCAAGATATATCTTGGAACGATGCGACATCTCCATTACCGACATGCCGGTATCGTTGTAGTTGAAGAGTTCTTCCTTGAGTCTTTTCAGAACATCATCCGCCAGCATGGAAGGTCCTGCCGCAAAGTTGTAGACGCGATTTTCCATATTCATTCACCTCATTCGATACTAATTATAAAAAAGTAACCCACCGGCCTAGCCGGTGGTTCTTCTTATGCGGCCACTAGGGCCTTGTCTTAACAGCAGCGCGTCTACGCGCACAAAACAGCCTGCCACTTGCGTACTGTTACCTCTTCTTACCCG
>JAFRBQ010000021.1 GCA_017404785.1 Erysipelotrichaceae bacterium | reverse complement strand
GGTCATTTTGAAATAGATATTATCTGATAACCTGATTGCTTTATCTAAGGATTCTTCAACACCGTCGCCAAGTCTGATATCGCTGATGATCTTATTCATCATCTTGCGGATCTGAGGATCCAGGTCATCCTGTTGGGATGTCATGATAAGAGCTTCCCTTGTTGAGTTGGTTGCGTTCAGGCTTGACTGTAATATCGCAACAAACTCCTTGTAACTCATGGCATCATCAACTGTTTTCTTCAGCAGCATTGGTGTCTTCATGAACAGATATGGCAGAAAACACGATAATGCTCCGGTAAAGATTGCCACCATCTGCGATCTTATCGTTAACATATATAAGATATATATGAATACCCCGCTGAATGCTGACAGTATCAGAAATACCGTTGTATTTATCGGAAGTTTTCCATTTCTCATGGAAGAAAAGAAGTCACCTTTGAAGGAGAAGTCTTTCTTCCTTTTTACTGCTCCGAGATATACTCTTTTATTCCTCATACGCAACTCCCCTTTCATAGAAGAGTTCCTTCAGCTCCTGGGGCAGTTTCTTGTGAATGAACTGATCATCTTTTCTGTCGTATTCAACAAGATTGATCATCTGACTGTTTTCAGATACAAAGTCGATTGATGTGATAACCCTTTTCTTAGCGATCTCATCCCTCTTCATCTGAATGATGATGTGAATGGAATGGTCAAAGTCATCCAGGTTGGAATTGTATGGGGTGTTATTGGCTGTTGATGCCAGTTTACTCATACGGGCACGACATCTCTTCGGGTCGTTAGCGTGTATGGTAGCACAGACCCCGTCATGGCCAGTCTGTATGGCATTCATGAAGGTATCAGCGACCTGAGGTGTTCTTATCTCACCAACGATGATCCTCTCTGGAGATCTTCTTAAGATATGGACCAGCAGGTCTGCCATGGTGATCTCGCCTTCTCCTTCCAGATTGGCTTTTCTTGTTTCCAGCTGCAGCCAGAATTCTCTGTTGAGCTGTAGTTCAATATTATCTTCAACACTCTCTACGTTTTCGTTTTCCGGAATATACTGACTCATTGCATTTAAAAGCGTAGTCTTCCCAGAAGCTGTTCCACCGGAAACCAGGAAATTCAGTCTTGCATTTATGATGGCAACCAGCAGTTTCTTTATCTCTTCATCCATGGATCCGAATTCTATCATCTTATCCAGAGTGATCCTCTCTTTTCTGAACTTTCTGATGTTCATGGTGTATCCGTTTGGAGACAGAGTGGATGCACTGACTGCTATTCTGGAACCATCCGGTAATCGTCCGTCTTCAATAGGATTGGCATTATTAAGTGTTCTGCCTATTCTCCCTAAAGCATTATCAATATATGATTTCAACTTTTCGGATGAATCAAATCTGATATCAGATAAGACATTCTTACCATCTTTCAGATACCAGATCTTATCTGGGGCATAGACATATATTTCCTCTATTTCGTCGTCGTCCATTAAAGGCTGTAGGATTCCATAGCCGCTTAGTGCGATCATGAAATCTTCTATTACTTTCAGTTTTAGATTATTGGTCCTGAAAATAATGTTGTTTTCATTTATATAGTCAATGATGCTGTTTTTGATGTTTCTTTCGAGATCTGAACCTCTGGTGATCTCTACCATCTTCAACTCTCTGTCATATTTCTCGGCAATAACACTCTTAAGTTTTTCATTCAGTTCAGAAACATTGTCTTCCGTTATCAAAGTAGAAGATGGAAGAGCGATCAGATCCATTTCTTCATAATTGGTATTTCTCATCATCTTCCACCACCTCTATTTTCTTTTCTTCTTGATGTCAGGCACTGCATTAACAAAGTACCTGTTGAGTTCCCTGTCGATCTTCTTATTATGTTTAACCGCCATCTCCTTTGTTTCATTCAAAAGATGCTTGTCGACCGGAAGCTCAATGATTCTGTCTTTATCAAATTTGGATCTGATAATGTTAACATCATCAAACTCCGTCTCATTGTGTCTGGTATC
>JAFRBQ010000003.1 GCA_017404785.1 Erysipelotrichaceae bacterium | reverse complement strand
GTAGAACGCCACCTTGCCAAGGTGGACACGAGGGTTCAATTCCCTTCATCTGCTCCATGGTGCGTTAGCGAAGTTGGTTATCGTGCCTCCCTGTCACGGAGGAGATCACGGGTTCGAGTCCCGTACGCACCGCCATTTAACGAATCGCCTTTATTTTAAAGGCTTTTTTTATGCTTTGTTTAGAACGTGAGAACGTTTTTCTAGATCATCAGTTAATTCATTGTCGTTTTTGGATAATAGATCTTCTGTATTGCCTTCTATAATTTAAGTATCGTATAAATATTGTAAAGGATGAATACAATATGAAAGAAAAATATGTTGTTTATGAGATAAGTGAAGAAGAATCAAAGGAAGTTGTAGGAGGAAATATACTGCCTCCTCATCAGTCTATATTATGCGATGAATGCCATTACAACATCGCTTCTGTAAACGGTTTTGTTGTAAAAAACATAAACGGAAAAAACTTAGAAATCAAATATAGATACCCATGGTGTGAATCTTGTGCACAAAAAGAAGTCAATATATATGTAGGCATGGGTTGGGAATTTGTAGGCTGGCTATAATAAACGTGATCATAAGATAGATTGATTAAAATCTATTTTATAGACTGATTTCAGTATCTGCACTATGGTTCAGATGTTGACCTATACGTGTTTTTGCAGACGTTATTCAGAAGAATGACGTCTTTTATATTAGTGGCTCTGAAATATTGATGATCTGAAAAATAAACATCAAACAATTCA
Organism: Erysipelotrichaceae bacterium; assembly: GCA_017404785.1. Taxonomy (GTDB): domain Bacteria; phylum Bacillota_I; class Bacilli_A; order Erysipelotrichales; family Erysipelotrichaceae; genus Colivicinus. The sequence continues at coordinate 47,739 of JAFRBQ010000003.1, read as the reverse complement.
TGTTTAACTATAGAATGTTGAATGATCTGCATTTAACTCATAATAACCAGTTGCATATGTCTCATACTCTTGTACGTACTGTCATCTCAAATGAAAAAAGCCTTAGGCTTTCTTCTTTATCTGTTTTCTCAAACACTTTTATTTGTCTTATTTAAATACATTTTTAATGAATCAGATTTAAACACTCAACAACGTTTATTCATATCGAGTTTAATGATCGTTTTATCTCTTACGTCTTTCTTTCCCGGAATATTGATAATAATGGCTTTTATATTCGTACATTCTTTGATCTGCCACTTTCAAGATCGAATCCAGATCAGAAAAACTATCGGTAGAGGCAGTTCCATAGGAAATGGAAACATTATCGATAAGCTTTCCTTTCCACTCAGCACAGATCTTCTCCAACTGTTTCAAACGTTTCTCAGCTTCAGTTTCCAAGCTCTCCATAATTATGGCGAATTCGTCTCCGCCGATCCGGTAAACAGTATCGATCCCGTCAAAACATTTTTTAAGGCACTCTGCCGATGCGATTATCAATTCATCGCCTGCCTCATGTCCCAGGTTATCATTCACCTCTTTCAAACCGTTGATATCCGCCATGACTATAGTACAGGGAACGGGTAATTCATTTGAAAGCTGTTCAACTTTCTCGGAATAGGCTCTCCTGTTTTGAAGACCGGTCATCTGATCATAATAGGCATATCTTTTCTGAAGTTGGGCCAATTGCATCGCTGATTCAGCAAACACATAACGTTCAAATCTGGTCTTATTGATAAAATGTCCCATCAGTATTCCTACCGATCCGAAGATCAGAAAAAAAGTTACAGTCCAGCTGTAAATATCAGGATCGATAGTATTAGAACCGGTAAGCACCAACGCCAGAAAATCCAGCAGGATCAGTACTATGGTGGACAGCGTATCAACCACAAAACTGGTCGGAACAATCTGAAGAGTACAGAAGATGATCGCAGATCTCAGATGAGGTTTAAGAACTGTAATGCCAACCCCCGCTCCAAGCAGTGCAATATTAAGGGCTATGGCGACTGACGATACAAGGTGCAGATTTTTAGGGCAGACATAAAGAGCAAGAAAAAGCGAAACACCGCAGATTAAAAGGACAACGATATAAACAGGAAGACAATCGGTATATTCCGGATCGATTCGAGACATGATAAGACTGAAAGACCAGAAAACAAGCTGTATTATCGAAAAGAAAACAGCAGCTTTACGGTTATCTTTCAGAATATCGTTTCGTACTTTTTCATTGTTTTTCTGGAAGATACCAGCAAACATCAATTCATTTTTTATCTTTGAAAACATATTACTTCCTTCATCATTAATTACTATAAGAACTTTGTGCTTTCCAAATCCCCTTTTCTTTATTTTTTCAGTTTTGAGAAATCTCTTATATATTTCCCTTTTTAAATTATTGATCGATATTCTTTCATGATTATTCTAATATAAAATTCAACTGATGCCAAAAACAAGGATCAGCTAAGCAAAGCTATCGTCATCTTTCACCTGTTGCCGGATCTCTTGGAACTTGTTAACTTGATCTGAAAATATTTGTATTAAATTAGATCTAAATGAACCAGGTAAGAATAAGATGAATCCGATCACATCATATCATCAACTTTTTAATTTAAAAAAGATCATTTCTGATCTTTTATGTGTTCTTTAAACGTTCCTGTGGATAGATCATCAGCACAATTTAATCTATCCAGCATTCATTTCCTTTTTAATGCACTTATCAGGTTGTTCTATTGATTGCTAGGATGAGCAGCCTTAATGTGCTGTACAAAATCCGTCAATTCACATTTTTCAGCAAGAGGAACAATGCTCTGGTTGCAGATTGGACAGGTGTTTGTATCCATTGTCTTTTTGATCAATTGAAGCAGATCGGTAAACTTATCTAAAATCATGCCAATGCCTTTTAAAGCTCCTTCAACATCGTTCGCTGCGTTTTCAACATCCTGTACAGAAAGACCTCCGGCTACCTTATTAAGATCGCTGTCTTCAATGATTTTTTTGTTTTCTTCCATATTCTATCTCCTTTTATCTTTGACATTATTATATACGATGAACATGATGGATTCGGCAACGAAAAGGTAAGGACGAAAAGGTAAGGCAAAATTAGGGAAAGATGAGAAAAAGACTATTGCTTTTCTTTTTGGACAGATTTAAGCATTTCAGATAAACTGACACACAAAGAACAGATAACAGATTTAAAATATAAAATATAAGAATTCAATTCTGCAACAGAAATGACAATATATATATATAACTACGAAATCGATCGCGTATGATAAATCTATAGAAAGGAAATGTATATTCGTCTTGAAACATCGGCCAGATGAGTAAAGTTGAATATTATGGATTGAGAAAATGGAAGAGATTAAAGAATTAGACCTTACAAAACTGGAAACAGTAGCTGGAGGAACATCCGGCGAGGAAGCTATCCACTTCAAAACCAACATCTACAAAGGAACCAGTTTTCTTGAATGCTATAGCAGTACGTCACATGGAAATGTATCTGCCCGTGCAATAAAAATGGCTCATGCTCATCGTACAGGCACCAGTCCGGAAAAAGTACATGTATCTTTACTGGATGGCCCGGAATTTGATTATGAAAAAGATCTTGCGGCAAACGGCATTAGTGAAGGATCGATAGTAATAGTCGTTATTGACGAATAAACCGGACTCAAACCGACAGTATAGAACTGATATCTGCAGGATAGATTATATTATATGTCTATCTGAATAATCTCAAATTAAATATGAACATAAAGGATGAGTTAATAAGATGAAAAAAAAGGTATGATCCTTGATGAAATGCTGAAAAACGTCAATGGCGGCAAGATCAGCGATGACGATTATATAGATCTGTTTCTGTATATTCTTGATTGCAACGAAGAAGGCTGGGATGTTGATCAGTCTCTTTCTTTACCAAATGCTGGAATGCCGGTTATCAGTTCAATAAAGATGACATGGGCGAAGCCATCAAGGATTATGAGGAAGCTGTCAGATTCATTCGCGAGAACTACAACGAAACAAGCTTTCTGAAAGACTGATTTTTCATAAAAACACTGTACTTTGATTTACGGTTTCAGATAATAATCATTGATCCTGTTTTCGAACACTTTATCCGTGATCGGATCTATGAATAACTGACATATCTCAATATGATCTTTCTTTTACGGGTTTGAAACCACATTTCTGCAAAAGTCTGTTGCATGCGATATTTTCTTCAAGACAGCTTGCATACAGTACACTGCTTGATAAGCTTTCTTTTTTGTGGATCAGCTGATCACGAAGAAGCTTATCACAGAAAAGTGACAATACTTCATATCCATAGCCTTTTCTTCGTTCTTTCGAAGCAATATAGATCTCCGGTTCAAAACCATCCCTGTTTTTAAACAGTCCAATATAACCTATCAGCTTATCTTCTTCTTTCCTGTAAATGAGATACATATATTTTTTACTGTCATCCAGCAGCATTTCCAGAGCTTTTTCATGAAAATCAAAACCCGCAAAGATCCGGAAATCATTGCCGTTTCTGATGATGTCGGCCAGTTTGGAAAGATCCTCTTTTCCATATTCGTCCTGAATCAGAAGATGTTCACTTATAATACCCATTGTTTCTTTAAGAAAGTATTCTTATCTCCTTTTAAAAACTGTTATTTATGCGTAACTGCCCTGTCTTTTGAAACAAGGAAACCGGAATGTTAATTTCATTTTCAAATAAAAAGAAATGACCAGAGGTTCTGATCATTTCCTTAGAATTCAATTATCTGATCAAATCAAGGTCTGAAGCCATAGAAGAAATTCTTGAATCTTTCTTCCAGTCCGAGATTATGAAGATTGAAAAGTTCGTTTGTGAAGTCTCTTGTTTCATCTGCGATCTCTTTGACCTTGCTTGCTATCTGCAGGCCTTTATTAATCGGCAGCTGCTCCATCCTTTTTACAAGACGGGAAATGATCTCGTTATTTGCAGCTGCAATATCATCTCTGATCACAGGATAACCATTTATTCCTATGCTCAGATCTTCGATCTTGTTGTCACTAGCGATAAGACTGCCAAAATAAGTAAGATTACTTCCGACAGATCCATTAACCTTTAAGGCCTGATCGTTGTTCAGAATCTTATAGACATATTCAATCGAGTAAACATTAGGTATCGACTTATACATGAACTGCAGGTTGTTTCTTAAAGCGAAGCCTTCCTTGGTCCTCAGATCCAGTTCATAGAAATAGGAATCATCAGAGAAGTTCGTGACGACCCACTGTTTGCCTTTTGAAGGGAGGTAATCCAAAGCCGGGCTCTGTGTGATGATATTTTCAAACAGCCCTGTCACCAACATCAGATGGTTGTCATATTCATCTATCTTGTAGTCGAGTTTGTAATTTCCATCGATCCCCTGATACAGGACTTCAAGATCATTGTTGAATGCAAGTGTACCATCAGATCTGACCTTAAGCTGATAACTGTATTTACCGGCATTCAATGGAATATCCTTCGAAGATATCATGAATTCTTCAGGTCTCAGCCATTTTTCGCTCACGATCTTGATATTGGTCGAAGCTACGCCATTGACTTTGATTTCCGTCGTAAAGCGCGGAGACTGCCTGAAAAGCGATGAAGTATCAAGGTCACTGACCGTTATGACTACTTTTGCGCTTCTGGATTCTGCCACAACGGAAAAAGTACTCAGTTGAAGGAGCACTATGATGGCAAAAAACAGGGCTTTTATCTTTTTCATATCTATCCTTTCCAGATTTTTCAGGATCTTTTATAGCTTAATTCTATCTTTTTTTGTTTCTCATTTAAAGTCTATAGATCGGAGAGATCTTCGATCGCCATGGTATTCATGAGTGAATTGGGAACGGTCACAACACTTCCGCTTTCCGTTACGATCTCGGTATGTCTGAAGGTTATATTTCTGACTGTTCCAGTAATATTCAGCTGATCAATATTGATCTTGTCACCGATATTGAAAGGCTTATGGATCGCCAGCAGGAATCCGGCAACGTAGTTGCTTAGGGACTCTCTGGCAGCGAAGGCTGTACCCAAGGCAATTATGCCTCCGGCATCAAGTATCACATCAAGAGTAGGACGGAAAGCAGGTATCTGATAGCCGATAATGAAGAAGGCAATAAGAAAATACGCAAAACGCACTGCCGATGAGACAAAAGGAACTGACACTGCACGGGCAGGATAGCGTTCATTGAATGTTTCGATCTTTTTTTTGATCGAAAAAAAGATGATAAGATAAACAATTACGATCACGATCGTCAGGATCAAAAAATTCCTGAAGCCATAGGCAAAATATTGATCAAGTTCCATATTGCCCTCCCTGTCTGTTATCTTAATTGTATCCCTGAGGATACTTCTTTACTTATCTATAAGTATACTATAGAGAAATGCTGATGATCTTAAAAGACAATAAAGGCAGATATTCGATCTGCCCGTTAAACATATTTTTTTGATCGTTTATTTCAACTGATCAATCGTATAGAATCCACAAGAAGTCAGGATTTCTATACAGTTATCCTTATCTACATAGATCGGTTCACAAAGATACGACGGTACGATCTTGATACCGTTGAAATAGGTCTTCGTGTCATTTACCGTGACCGGTTGACCAGATATGATCTCATCGACCATCTTTACAGTAGCATCTATCAGCATGGCCGGATCCTTGAAGACACTCATCGCCTGCTTGCCGTCAAGGATATTTCTGACATTGATCAGCGTACAATCCTGACCGGTAATGATAGGATATTTACCTTTATATGAGATGGCCAGAGCACTGCTGACACCCAGAGCCGTCGTATCGTTGCTGGCAAGCCAGATGTCGACATCCTGATCGTTGTAATAGGATGCCAGGATGTTTTCTGCCCTCTGCTGTGCCTTTTCAGTGTTCCAGGATGGGGTAGCACATTTTCCAAAGCTGTCCTGACCAGACTGGATCCTGAGTACTCCGGAATCAAGATATGGCTTTAAGACATCGACAGCGCCGTTATAGAAGAAGCCTGCATTATTATCGCCGGGATCACCTGCCGTAAATTCAATGTTGTAGGTCCTGCCGGCACGGTCAAGATCAAGTCTCTCTTTTACATACTGGCCCTGGATACTACCGACCTTGTAGTTGTCAAAGGTCGTATAATAGCTCACTGCATCCGTGTTTGTTATCAGCATGTCATAGCTTATGACCGGTATCTTATGTTCGATGGCCATATCCATCGCTTCTCCAAGTGAAGCTGCTTCAACAGGAATGACGATCAGAACATCAGCGTCTTTGGCGATCAGATTCTCGATCTGCGATATCTGCATCGAGATATCGCTGCTGGCATACTGGACGATGACTTCATAGCCCTTCTCCTGCAGTCTTTCCTTCATCTGTACCGTTTCTACAGCCCATCTTTGAATATCGTTGCTTGGAGCACTTATTCCGATCACCTTTACATTCGGATCTTTTCTTTTGCAGCCACTCAATCCACTTAAAAGGATCATGATCATAACGATCAGACAACTTGTTTTCAAAGTTCTGTTTTTCATAATATTTCTACAGTTATTCATATCTGTCTTTCTTAAGATACATATCAAAACTGACGGAGATCACGATGATGATGCCTTTGATGATCCATTGCCAGTTCATATCAACGCCGATCAGACTCAATCCCAGATTAATGATGCCGATCAAAGCGGCTCCGAGAATAGCTTTGAAGATCTTCTGTTTTCCTCCATAAAGAGAAACTCCGCCAACGGCACAGGCTGCGATCGTATCCATTTCAAAATTGACACCCGCATACGAACTTGAAGCGTGGAATCTCGCCAGAACGATGCAACCGGTAAGAGTGGCACAGACAGCCATGAAGACATACGTCATCAGCATGGCTTTTCTGACATTTACTCCGGCGATCCTGGCATTTTCAGGATTCGCTCCAAGCATGATCAGTCTTCTTCCTTCAGCACTTCTTTCGATCCAGATCGCTGTAATTGCAACTACGATGAACATCCAGACAAAGCTTACCGGTACACCTCCTGTAAGGCCAAAGGAAACCCCGATCAAGCTCATAACGATAAAGGCAAGTATACAGCCGATCATGACTGATCTGTTTATTCTGCTTCCCTCTTTTCTGAGTGAATAGAATTTGTACAGAATGCCGAGTATGGCCAGAATCAGGCAGAACATCAGAGAACCTGGACCAAAGGAATCGATATTTGAAGCAAAGATCTTGCCGGAAAAAAGCTTCAGGAAACTCTCATTGATGCCAACGATACTTCCGGTGCTTGAGAAAGTGTTTATCAGAGCAACGCCGAGTCCTCTGAAAGCCAGATAGCCACTCAGAGTCGTGACCCAGGCCGGGATCTTCAGATAGGCAATCAGATATCCTGAAAGAAGGCCCCAGAGAATACCCAATATGAAAAGCAGGATGATCGAAACAGGTGTGCTTAGTTTAGTGACTGCCATAAATACACCGCCCATGGCACAGATGAAGCAGACAAATGAGCCGATACTTATATCGATATTCTCCTTGCTTGTCATGCAGATCGCCATGCCTGTAGCCAGGATGAAGATATAGGAATTCTGTAAGAAGATCGCCGTGATATTCATCGGCCTCAGGATCTCGGTTCCGGTAAGGATGATGAAAAGCAGGCTCACAAAAGCAAAGACGACCTCTGTAGAATAAAGTTTCAGAAATTTCTTCATAGCCGCTTATCTCCTTCCCTGTTAAGAAGATAACCAGAAAGTACAGCCAGGACCAGAATGATGCCTTTGATGACATTCTGATAGTTTACAGAAAGTCCCTGGATACTCATGCCCTGATTGATGACGCCCATCAGCAGTGCACCCATGATCACACCGGATATCTTTCCTTTACCCCCACTCACCGAAACGCCACCAATGAAACAGGCCGCTATGGCGTCCATGGCATACGTTTCGCCTAGACCCGGACCAACGATTCCCATCCTTCCGGTAACAACACCAGCAGCGATGGCTGTCAGGATACCCATGAAGATATACGCAAACATGATGATCTTTATTTCGTTGATTCCGGATGTTCTGGCGGAGTGCCTATTTCCACCCAGAGCATAGATGTGTTTTCCCAACGGGGCAAATTCACTTATATATACAGCTGCCATAACACTTAACAGCACAAAGACAAAATAAAAAGGAAAACCCTTTGAGATACCGAAAAGCTTCAGATAAATCTCATCATCTACGGAAAGCGTATAACCACCAAGGATCAGATTGGCGATACCGCGGATGATGCTCATACTGGCCAAGGTGACGATGATCGAAGGAAGTCTGAATCTGCCGATCAGATAGCCATGGATGGCACCGATAATGATCCCAATCATAAGCATTACCAGAATGGCCACAGCTCCATCAGTGCCGTTTTCCATCATCCTGAAAGCGATAGCTCCTATAAGGCAGACAGCTGAACCGCAGGATAGATCAGTATTTCCTCCTGTCAGGATACAGATAAACATGCCTGATGCCAGAATAAAGACATACATGTTCTGCTGGAACAGGTTCAGGATATTGCCGGCATAGAAAAGCTTTCCTTCGCTCAATACGCCAAAAAGGATCGTGATCAGTACAAACGCCACAAACAGATAATTATTCCTAAGGAATTCTCTTATCTTCATTGATGCTTTCCTCCCTTGAGGATGAGATTCATCACTTTATCTGCTGAAAATTCCTCTTTTCGTAATTCACCGGTGATATTGCCTTCTGCCAGGACATAGATCCGATCCGACATGCCGAAGATCTCATTCATATCGGAAGAGATCAGTAAAACTGCGCCTCCTGAAGAGACATATTCGTTGATGATGCTGTAGATCTCATATTTGGCCCCGATATCGATGCCCCTGGTCGGCTCATCCAGTATCAATACCTTAGGATCGGTATAGAACCATTGCGAGAGCAGAACTTTCTGCTGATTACCACCGGAAAGTTCTCTTACATCCTGTTCATAGGAACTGGCCTTGATATGGAATGAGTCCAGATTGTCTCCTGCAACAGTCTTTTCCTTCTTCTTATCGATGAGACCTTTTATCGTGACCTTCTTCAATCCCGGCAGAGTCATGTTTTCTCTGATGCTTCGGTCCAAAGACAGACCGGTCCTCATTCGATCTTCCGCCACATAGGCCAGGCCTTCATCGATCGCCTGCCTTGGTGTTTTTAGATCAACACTTTTGCCATATATCTCAACGCTGCCTTTACTTAAAAGACCATTGGACTTTCCAAAAAGGCTCTTTACAAGCTTGCTTCGACCTGATGCCATCAGGCCATACAATCCAACTACTTCGCCTTTATGGATATCAAACGAAATATCGGACAGTGATAATTCACCTTTTCTTCTTCTGCTTTGAACATTCAGATGTTCAACTTTCAAGGCGAGCTCTTCACTAATGCTGCTGTTTCTTTTTGGATATAGATCATTGATGTCTCTTCCGACCATGTCCCTTACGATGCGACTTTCATCGGCATCCTTATTTCTGTTGTCGATCGTTTCAACGCTTTTTCCATCACGAAGGATCGTGATCCTGTCGGCATTGCTGATGATCTCATCAAGCTTATGAGATATTATGATCATCGTCTTGCCTTCAGCTTTCAGATCGGCCATCAGTCTGAAAAGAGCTTCAGAGTGTTCCTTGCCTAATGAGGAAGTCGGTTCATCAAGGATGAGGATCTCTGCATCTTTGGAAAGAGCCTTGGCGATCTCTACAAGCTGCTGCTTGCCTGCTCCGATATCTTCAACAGGAGTTTCCGGTGTCTCATCAAGTCCTACAAGTGCCATGAGTCTTCTGGCTTCTTCCATCGTCTTTTGCCGGTCGACAAAAAAGCTGTTGCCTTTTTCGTTGCCCAGAAACAGATTATCAGCTATGGACATGCCCTGGATCAAAGACAGTTCCTGATGTATGATGGCGATCCCGTTTCTTTCCGAATCCTTTGGCGAACTGAAACGGCACTTTTTTCCTTTAAGGATCAGCTCGCCCTCATAGGTACCGTAGGGATAATTGCCGCTCAGGATGTTCATCAGTGTCGTCTTGCCGGCACCGTTTTCACCGACCAGACCATGGATCTCACCTTTTTCAACGGAAAAACAGACATTGTCCAATGCCCTGGTGGAAGAAAAATCCTTGCTGATGTTTTTCATGACAAGCAGTTCATCCATATGCGATCTCACTTAAACAATTACTGCTTTTTTTTAATAATATAATACAGCTTATATGACATCGAAATGTCGGCTAATGGTTAAGGATATAGTCGGTATCAATAAGATTGATCAGATGTTCCGATACTCTTCTTGTGTCATTGCAGATCTTGAGATACTCGCCGCTGCTTACAGCTGTGAGCTCATTCTCATTAAGTCTTCTGATATAGATCTTGACCATCAGATTTGAAAGACCGAGGATGTTGTCATGCAGGTCCTTGATCTGTTTGGTAACCTTGCGTTTATCGGCCTTGTAGGAATCAATGATCAATAGATAGAGTCTGTTGATCATATTACGCATGACTTCAAGTTCATTGATGATGGCTTCTGAGAACCTGTCCTCACCGAGGTTTCTGGCATAGCTGGCCAGATTGGCCGCATAATCACCGATCCTTTCAAGATCGGCTATCGTCTTGTATGTTGAAGAAAGATAACGATTGTCATTCCTGTTGAGTTTTTTGCTCTGGCCAAGCTTGATGATGAGTTCAACAAGTTCTTTATTCAAAAAGTTCAGCTCCGCTTCGTTGTCATTGAGTTCATCCTGTCTTTCAAAAGTGAGATTCTTGATCATATCCATGGCGATATTGAAGCTCTGTATTGAGATATTGGCCATATGAACGATCTCCTGTTTGACCTGTTCAACAGCGATCGAAGGTGTAGACAGGATATTCTCATCAATGAAGTAGAATCTTTCTTTCTTTGCCTTTGGCGGTTCGTCCTTGATCAGTCTTCTTGTCAGATCGACGAGCTTGTCGGTCAATGGAAGTACGATGATGACGGAAGCGATATTGAAGATCGTATGGAACATTGCCAGCTGAGTATGTGGAAAGCCCGGGAACATTTTTTCAAAAATGGTGCCAAAGGATAATGATCCGCCTGTGACAAGTTTCATGATCAGATCCAGTACATAGACAAGAACGACACCACCGATATTGAAGATCAGCTGCAGCAGGGATGTCCTTTTGGCATTGACATCATCGGATTTCATTCCCGCCAGCATGCCGGTGAGACAGGTCCCGACATTGGCACCCAGGGTCAGATAGATACCCTGAGAGATGTTGATGAGGCCTACAGCTACCATCGAGATGGAAATGGATGTCATGGCTGTAGAGCTCTGAATGAGCGCCGTAAGGATCGCACCAAAAATGATAAGAAGCAGTGATGAATTGATACTGGCGATGGCAGTCTTCAGGGCTGGCGAACGGGAGAATCCCATCATCGCACCGGACATCACATCAAGACCTGCAAAAAGAAGTCCAAAACCGGTCAATACCGAACCGAAAAGTCTGATCTTCTCTTTCTTGGCAAACATCGTGATGAATACGCCTATACCAGCAAGGGATGAAAAAAGAAAATTGAGATCGATGTCGTTATTGCCCATCATGCCCAAAGCTACGAGCTGGCCGGTAAGAGTCGTTCCGATCTCACCGCCAAAGATGATCGTGGCAGCCTGTCTTAAGGTTATGATGTGGGCATTAACAAAACCGATCGTCATAACGGTCGTCGCACTCGATGAAGAGATCGCGATCGTAGCGATCGTGCCGATCGCAACACCGACGATCTTATTATTTGATACCTTGGAAAGCAGTCCCTTCAATCTGTCTGAACATACGGCTTCCAGATTGCTGGACATGATGTCGCAACCGGTAAGAAAAATACCGATACCGGCAAACAGATGCAGAAATTCATATAGGAAACTCGTATTTTCCAAGATCTTCTCCTTAATTCAAAGTATACCAGAACAGGATGAAACTGTACTTTCCGTTTTAAAGTAAAGATTTTACGATATCGCCATGACGCTGTTCGTCATTTCTGACGCTTTCAACTTCCGGAAATCTTTCCGCTACAGGTTCATAGGTCTTCACGGCATTGTATTCTCCTCTGGCGATAAAGGGATAAAGGATCTTCTTGCCTAAAATTCTATAAAGTATAGGCAAGAGAATGGCCTTGGTCCTTTTTGGCTGCAGAGTCTTTTCGCTCAGTACCTTAAAGACTGAGGCATGATGCGCTTCTTCTTTTGCAAGCTGTCTGAAAGTTTCGGCGTCTTTTTCATCTTTGACTGTTTCGGCCAAAGCGTTGTACATGAGCACCGCATCAAGTTCTCCCTGCTGCGACTTGAGCAGAGTCTTCATTTCTTCAGCTGTGATGTTTTCTGCCATCTTCTATCCTCCTTGCCTTTTCATTTAAGGCAATTTCCTAATAGATTATACTTCAGACAAACATGACAGTTCTTTTGTAATGCTTCTGAAATTCTTAAGCCACGATCAATCGTGACTGTTTTCAGATTTGATCAGACCTTTTTCATATCCTTAACGATCCAGTCTTTCTTCTTGAGATCGTAAGGATTGCCGCAATACGGACAGTTTCTCTGATGCATCGCATCAAAGGTTCCGCCACAGCTTGAACAGTTCACGCGATGAATGGAAAAACCAGGATCATTTTGCCCATCTGCCTCTTTCTGCAGGATAAAGCGGATCTTTTCATCCTTTTCATGAACTCTTCTATCAATATATGTATCGGTAAGATAGGCAGTCCCTTCAACTCTGAGCAGATCATCGATCTTTTCAAATCTTTTTATATAGACTGCTCCGCGATACTGCATGTCGACGACATCATCAAAACCTGATAATTCATTATCTCCTTCATAGATCGAAAGTGTATCTCTATCATCTGAAAAGACGATCGTTCTGATAAGTGAGATGATCCTCCCTTCAAATGCTTCATAGGAAAAATCAGGATCATATTTCTTCATGAATTTCAGCATTTTGTTACGGCTGTTTAAAGTCTTTAGCATCGGCAAGGCCCGTCCGGCTTCAAAGAAGAGTCTCATCAGAAGCAACCAGCTGCGCATCATGTACCATAAAAAGGCCGAAAGACCGGCAAGCAGTCCACTCATGAACAGCGATACAAAGATCCTGACAAGAATATCTGCGTCCTTATAGGTATGCATGAATGAGATTAAAAATGCTGTAAGACCAAATAAGGATGCACATATCAGCATCTCCCTTTTTAGATTGCCCATCAGGCTGGCTCTTTCCACGATGCCGGGAACGGTGTAATATGATGAAACGCATGGATAGATATCATCAGTCTCAAAGAAGGTCCCGCAATACGGACAGCCCTCTCTAGCTTTGAGGATACTCATCGAGTTTCCGCAGTTTGGACAGACGCACTCCCTGTCTTCATAGCCTTCCTTATCGGTAAAAGTCACATACAGGTTGACCGGTCTAGTGATCTTCTTTACTTTTTTGCCATCTTTTAGATAAGTGATATTCTGTCTGGCTTCCCGATACAGGATCTTTGAAGAATAGCCATTTCCCTTTCGATCCAGATGACCTTTTATTTCTTCCTTGACATGGACAAATTCCTCTTCCCTGATCGTGGAAGAGTTCTTCAGACGCTTTTCCTGAAGATCCAGAAAATAACGCAGATCATTGGAAGCCAGTAAAGGTTCCTTTCCGCTTGTCGACCATTCATGAAGCTGATCGGTGAATTCATCAAGTAGTTCCATATACACCACCTCTAATCATGTTTTTTTCTGTCATAATGAACTTCAGGCTATTGTCTTTCCTATGCCCATTTTCTTTCGCCATTCAGGGGCTTCGCCTTCATCGGCCCAGTACTCGTCCATTTGAGCGATCCTGTCATTTTCAAGTCTGATGAAACTTGTTACATAACAGGAGATATCGCCTTTTTCTGAAACGACTTTACCAACCAGGATGATGAGCGGATCACATCTTTCGATCCTTTCGATCCTGCCCCGCCATTTTCCCGGATACTCGCAATTGGCTCTTATGTATTCTTCGACCGTAAACTCCTCATTGCTGCAATGCCAGCGGATGATCGCATCATCATTAAAATATGCAGGCAATGCTTCTCTGTTTTGTTCAATTACATCTTTAAAGAATGCTTCAATATTCATATCTTCTTCTATGAAATTATTATAGTTCAAATCCTTATTCAGGTATTGTTCGTGTGATAAAAAATAAAAGGCCTTTAAAGGCCTTTGATTGTCCATGGCGCTGACTACAGGATTCGAACCTGTGGTACCTTTCAGTACGCCACCTTTCCAAGATGGTAGGATAAACCGCTCTCTCAAGTCAGCATATCTATATCTCTATTATGAAGGAAAATTCATTTTTTAAAAAGATATATGCATAATCGATATGCTTATTTCAAGAAAGAGCGGTAAATATTCAGATATCTAATTTCCATATGATATAGACTGATGTATACCTATCACATGAAGAATATGTCCTTATTTTTCTAGAATTCCTTCTTCTCCATGATCCTTACACTTATCAGGTATGAAACATATGTGAGTATTGCACATATGACAAACAGGGTGATCAGAATGACATATGGCGGAATACTGTTCAAAGCAAGATCCAGTCCTGCAAAAGGATTATCAACACCATTCAGAAGGCTCCTTGCCCCAATAGCAATAACAGCGATTATGCCATAGATGATAAACAGCACGGTTCTGCTTCTTTCTGAACCATACTTCAACTGCAAAGGGATCATGAACGTCGAACACAGATATACGACCGGGATCATGCCTGTAAGCATGACCAGTAGTTCCAGGGTATTGTCCATAAACATAGGATCATGACGGATAATGCTGAATATCACATAAACGATCATGCCAAAGATCCACGAAGCAGTTGCCATAAGCAAAGAAAACAGATATTTTTCCTTGACATATGTCTTCCTGTCAAATGGCAGTGTCATCAGAAAGGCATAGCCGTTGTCATATTCGTCATAGGTTATCGTACCGATCGCAATAATCGTTCCCAGCATCGTCAGATAGCTCACGATGAAGGCACCATCGATCGACGCACCCATGAAAAAGGCCATGATCAGAAAGATCAATAAAGTCTGTTTTCTGGTCAAAGTGAGTCTGAGATCTTTTTCAATAAGTCCTGACATATTACTTTCCTCCTGTCATCATCAGTATCAGATCATCGATACTGCCGTTTTCAATCACGATACCCGGATAGTTTTCCGCATAGAATTTACGATCATTTGTAAAGCACTGGTATCCATAGTGATCCTTCCTGCTGGAAAGGATCAAGGTCTTGTCGAGCTTCTCATACATTTCTTCATCGACCTTGATGACACCGTAGTTGCTTAAGATGGTATCGGTATCTTCATGCAGGATTATCTTTCCATCGTTAAGCAGATAAACATCATCACAGAGTCCTTCAAGATCCGAAGAGATATGCGATGTCAGCAGGATCGAACAGTCCTCGTTATCGGCCAGATACTTTCTGAGCAGATCGAGGATATCGTTTCTTGCTTCGACATCAAGACCGGCTGTCGGTTCATCCATTATGAGCAGCTTTGCCTTGTGACTTATCGCCACCAGGACTCTGAGTTTGGCTCTCATACCGGTAGAGAATTCCTTGATCTTCTTGTCAAAAGGCAGTTTCTGGATATTGCAGTTATCAGTGAAGAACTTTTCATCAAAATCCGGATACATCTTTCTTAAGATCACAATGATATCTTTTATGCACAGATACGAGCTGAAACCGGATTCCGAAAGTGCCACACCAAGTTCCTGCTTGTCTTTGCCACTCAATTGAGATGCTTCCTTGCCATTGATATAGACATGTCCTTCATCAGGTCTGATAAGGCCCAGGATGAGCTTGATCGTTGTGGACTTGCCTGCTCCATTCTTTCCGACAATGCCTGTAACAGTGCCATCAGGGATCTCAAAAGAAACATCCAGTCTGAAATCACCATAATTCTTTACTATCTTTTCAACATTCAACATCAGTGATCCTCCAATATGATCTTAACGATCTCCATAATTTCATCCTTTTCAAAACCGATCGCTCTGGCCTTATCGATGATCATTGCGAAATCATCTTCGATCGCCTTTCTTCTTGCTTCCATGGCAAGCTTCTGATCGGTCGCCGCAACGTAGGTTCCCTTTCCATGAACAGTTACTACAAAGCCCTCTTCTTCAAGCCTGTCATAGGCTTTTTTGACCGTCAAAGCACTTATGCGCAGTTCACTGGAAAGTGTTCTTACCGAAGGGAGAACTTCATTTTCTTTTAAAGAACCGCTTATGATCTCGTTTTTGATCTGATCAATAAGCTGTTCATATATAGGTACCATTGAAGTGTTGTTTAAAATAATATGCATATCTCAACCTCCATAAACAGTATATAACAGTATATATCTGTAGTCAACTGTTATATACTGTTTATATAAAAAATACACAAAAAGAAGCATTTTTCAGCTTCTTTTCGATCATTTTTTAGATTTTTATTCTAGAACTGAGCTTCATGCATCCAGATATAGGCTTCATCTTCATTTCTGGTCGTCTGCAGCCATGGATCGTTATCAAGATGTCTGATCATCCAGCAGGTATACATCTGGAAACCCGGAGCAGCGGACTGCGGATGAAGATTTCCACCCTTTATGGCTGAGAAGGAATTGTCGACACTCTTAAAGACTTCATCACCATTGAAGCTGGCTCCAAATCCTTCCGGACGGTCGAATTTGAAGTAATAGAGTTCAGGCTGCGGATGACGATGTGGCAGGAAACCTGACCAGTTTCCTCTATCGTTAAGCACTTCGCCTAATACCATGTTTGACCACGGTGCGATCTCCTTGTCAAAGATCGTATTGACTCTTCTTTTGGCGGTATTGCCGAATTTTCCTACACAGGAATAGCCCCAAGGTGCATCTTCCGGTCTGTAGAGTTTTGAAGCAAATTCCGTTTCATTCTTTGTGCACTGTACAAGGATCTCACTGTCATTTAAAGCCTTCACTTCTACACATTTGCCAGTGCAGACATGCAAAGCATATGGTCCTTCAGTAAAGACATCTTTTCTGCAGACTTTCTCTGTTTTTCCTTCAAAAGAAAATTCTATTTCTCCGGAAAGAAGCAGGATCGCTGTCTCTTCACCTTTTCTTTCAAAGGTTCTTGTCTCACCTTTCTTCATGCGGTAAACTCTGACGTCCATCAGCATGTCGGAATATTCATTATCATAAGTACTTAAGATCTCTTCACCATTCTCATCAAAGGATGGGTAGCCGAATAATTTCTGTTCCATAAACTGTCAATCTCCTTCATTTTTGATCCATCTTCATTTTATGTACTGTTTAAGCTTAAGTCAATGATTATTTTATGATTATATTGATAATATTATGACAATCTTATTTTTATAATAAAACTCTGATTTTATTCAGAGTTCTGAGTTGTTTTTTATGATTCTAGTTCTTGTCGAGGAATTCCTTGATCCTTGAAAGGTAGTCTGGTGCTTCGTCATAAAACCCCATGGCCATAGCCTTCATAGATGTAGTGATCGCAGCCAAGCTTTTCGATTATTTCATTGGATGCTTCTACACCTACCGCCTTGTCTTCGCCGGCACCCAGGGCCAGCATAGGACAGCTGATCTTATAAAGCTCATTGTAGACATCAAAATATAACATCGCATTAATTGAGGCGATGAAATTGGCGTAATCAAGCTCACTTGCACCGTTTCCTGAAGCAAGGATGATATCCTTGTACTGCTCATAGAAAGATGGCGAATAGACACTTTCACCAAACGACAGCATCAGATCTTCAAGATCCCTTCTTTCCGCAAGTCTCTTCCAGTTTTCAAAAAGAGCTCTCTGCTTTTCCCTGATCCTTGAAGTTGCTGAACAGAGGATGATGCTTTCGACAACATCAGGATGATTTATCGCGATCATCTGTGAAATCATTCCGCCAAGTGAAACACCCATGAGATTGACCTTCTTTAAGCCAAGTTCCTTAAGGGCTTTAACAGTATCATCGGCCATATCTTTGATACTGTAGCCTTCAGGTTCAATTCTGATGTGATCAAAAAGATAGACATCATCATAATCCTTTGCCAGCAGATCGTAGGCTGCTGTGACAGCATCGGCTGAGCCCATGACGCTTTTTAAAAATAGACCTGGCAGGATGATAAGTTTTCTTCCCTCTCTGTTTCCAAAACGGAAATACTCCATTTCCTTTTCTTCAAATCTGATCACTTTGACCAGACTCTCATTTTCATCGTCTTTTTTTCTCTTCTTCCCTTTTTACAGCACACGAAGAAATGAACAGAGCTGTCAAAAGGATGATGAGTGATTTGCTGATAAGATTATACATCTTCATATCTCAGTTCTTATCCGATTTCAGATCATTCTTGTTTTCATACATATTGTGATCGGCACGTTCAAAGACTGTTGCCACACAATCGTCATTGTCAAAACGCGACATACCACAGGCGATTACCGGCTCACCGGTCTTTAATGCCTTTTTATTATACTCAGCTACTTCAGCCACGAGCTTGTCGATATTGTCATAATCGCTTTCTTGTGCAATGACTGTAAATTCATCACCGCCGACTCTGAAGACCGGCGAATGTTTAAAGATGTTGCAGATGGTCCTGCAGGCATCGCGAAGATACTGGTCACCGGCCTGGTGGCCTTTGGTATCATTGATCAGCTTGAGATCGTTCGTATCCAGCATGATTACCGCAAACGGCATCTGTTTGTGTTCAAGAATCCGATGATCCATTGCCGTTTCAAAGCCCAGATAGGCATGCTTGTTCCTGACTCCGGTAAGAGCATCGACGTTGACCTGGGTCTGAGCCTTGTTCAGTTTTCGCATGAAGGACTGCTCCTGCTTGACCTGGGCCGAGATATCGTTAAGACCGACGATCAGACGCCTGCCTTCCTTTTCTTCGATCATGGCTGCTTTCATCTGAACATGCAGCGGCTTTCCATCGATCATCAGACGATAGCTGAGCGAGAAGCTTCCATCGCGTTCGATCTGCGAGAGGATGTTTTCCTTGTTGAAAGCCGACATGAAAAGTTTCAGATCATCAGGATGATTGACCTGCTGGCCGACTTCTCTTACCTTGTTGAAGAAATCCGTTCCTGTCTTCTCCTGTCCCAGACCCTGTTCAAAATCAGCAGTCGAAGAGAATTCACGGTATTCGCCGGTCTTAGGATCGACAACATAGACGACGATGAAATTTCCGGTCAAAGCGTGCAATCTGGCATAGATGATCCTTTCTTCCTGGATCTTTTCTTCAGCTTTGCGCTGTCTTACCAGTTCATCGATATCGGAAATGGCGATGACGATATAGCGTTTGTCATCTTCCATACGCGTGATCTTGGTCTGTACGTAGAAAGGCGTACCTTTGTCAATACGACGGTAGCTGAGTTCATAGACCTTGGATCTGTCAAGCGTTCTATTGAGGAATTCCCTGTCATAGATCTTGAGATATTCTTCAAGATCATCTTCATGGACATAGAGCTTTGCCTCTTTCTTTCCGGTCTCGAAGAAGTCTTTGCCCCTTCTGGCTTCAGTCAGGACACCGCTCTTGTCGTCGGTATGGAAAGCGATGAATTCTTCACTTTCCATATTGACATAGTAAAGATCGGTATAGTCTCTGGCCAGAGCGTGAGCGACATGCGTATAGATCGTCGCAGTCCTGCTGGCCTGTTTGTAGGCTTCCTCAAGCTGGCGCTTGTATTCCAGTTCATCATTCGATACGCCTAGGATGATCTTCTGGCCATCGTTCTCTTCAACTATGGAAGCTCTGAGGCTCGCCGGAACAAATTTTCCATTGAGCAGGAAACGGTAGTTATAGACAAAGTAGCCGTTATTCTTTATTTCGTTAAGGATATTCTCCTTGGTCATGGTCTTAAGATGTCTTTCCATATCTTCTTGAGCCATGACTTTCGGGGCATCTCTTACAACGTCCGCAAAGAAATCGTCACCCTGGACATCCAGATTGAGATTCGCAAATTCGTTTGAAGGATCAAACTGCGTATAGTGATTCGTGATTGGATCGATCATATAAAGAACGATGTAGTCAGGCGAAAGCGCAGCGATCCTGCCTAAAGAGATCCGCTCCTGACGCAGATTTCTTTCCACTTCCAGCTGTTTCATATGGGCATCGATGATACTCACACCCAGGATCAGACGGTTGCCATTGAGCATCCTGGTGATCTTCATGTTGACGTACATCGGCGTTCCGCTGTCGGTCAGACGGTAGGTCGTCGTAAAGACGCCCTGCTTGTCTATCTCATCCAGGACATTTTCCTTGGTGAAGATCGAAAGGAAATGCTGGCGGTCATCTTCGTAGATGCGGGTCATCGTCTCTCTTCTTGCTGATTCGAAGAAATCATCACCATGGCGTTTTAAAGACATGTTTTCATCACCGACTTCGGAAGTGTATTCGATATATTCATTGGTATCAAGGTCGATGATATATATGTTGTAGTAGTCAGCTGCTAAAGATCTGGCAATATCCGCATAAGTCGTGGATTCATCAGGATCACTGATCGACAAAACGGCGATCGCAAAAGCTTCCCTGCCGTTTACCGGGTTTTTACCGATCCTTCTGACAAAGGAATTGAGTCTGGAACCATCCTTGGCCTTATCTTCAAAGAAGATACGATTGCCGCTGCTGCGACACTTGTTAACTGCCTTCATCAGGGCATATCCCGGTCCAGCCTTAGGCATGTCGTATTCTCTTTCCGGATCGGAGAGGTCATACATGGCGATGCGCTTCATGAAATCTCTGAAGGCCTGATTGCTGCGGACATAAATCAGTTTTTCTTTCTCCTCATCGACCTCCATTACACTCATTGGTACGGTATCGAAGGTATTCTTGAGGATGTCATCGTCCAGATTGGCCAGAAAGGACAGATCAAAAAGATTGACTCTTCCTACTGCATCATAATAGTCAGATACTTTCGGATCTTCAAAGCCATCATCGCCTTTTCCCTTGTATTTCTTCAGAAGTTCTTCACCCGGTGAAGGCTTCATGAAATAGTAACCCTGCAGTTTGGAACATCCGCCTTCCTGAAGGAAACGGTACTGTTCCTTTGTCTCTACACCTTCACAAAGCGTATCGATGCCCAGTGAAGAGACCATCTTGATCATCTGGGAGATGATGATCTTACCGTCATCGCCTTCATCAAGATGTTTCATGAAATCCATATCGAATTTGATCAGGTCAAACTTGATGTTCTGCAAGACCTTGAGTGAAGAATAGCCGCTGCCAAAGTCATCCATCCAGACCTTGAAACCGTGGCTCTGCAGGTTCTCGATCTGTTTCTTCATGAATTCAAAATCGGAACCCACAAGACTCTCGGTGATCTCGATATTGATGAGTTTCCTGTCTACTTTGGCATCATCGACCATGACACAGATATCATTCACC
Organism: Erysipelotrichaceae bacterium; assembly: GCA_017404785.1. Taxonomy (GTDB): domain Bacteria; phylum Bacillota_I; class Bacilli_A; order Erysipelotrichales; family Erysipelotrichaceae; genus Colivicinus. The sequence continues at coordinate 26,307 of JAFRBQ010000003.1, read as the reverse complement.
AGATTGTGGTTGTCAAAGTCCGCACGGGAAAGGTTTATCGAAACCGGTACATTATGATTACCTGCTGTCTCGTTTTCCTTGATCTCACTCAGAACTTTTCTGATCATATACATGTCGAGCTTGCTGATGAGTCTTGAATCTTCCAATACCGGAATGAAGGCTGAAGGCATCAGTAAACCACGCACCGGATCATCCCAGCGGGCCAGAGCTTCAACGTTGCAGACTTTGCCGGATATCGAACGCACGATCGGCTGATAATAGATCTTGATCCACTCTTCCTCGATCGCTCTATCGAGATTATCGATGATGGCCTGGCGGTTCTTTTCTTCAGACATCATGTCCATATCAAAATACGAATAGAAGGAATCCTTGCGGTTCCTTTCTATATCAGCTGCCAGTCTGGCACGGTCGCAGGCAGCGGAAATATCCACATCTTCGATTCTGCTCGGATAGACACCAAGCCTTACAGGCAAAGACTTGCCGCCATTGATTTTTGAACACTCCTCGATTATCTGTTCAAGATGATCATTGAGTCCCTCTTCTTTTGTAAAGACCGCAAAATGGTCCTGGGCAAAACGGGCACAGTTGTCGACACCGAAATGGCTGGACAGGATCCTGGCGACCTCGGAGATCATTCTATTGCCCTGTTCAAAACCGTAACGTCTGTTGTAGTCTTTGAGGCCGGTCAGGTTCATATAAAGGATCACAGAATCGATCCCATCTTCCTTCATCTTCTTTCTTCCTGTTTCGACCAGTTCAAAGAAGAAGGTCATATTAGGAAGACCGGTCAGGTAATCATAATACATGCCATGGTATTTGTTCTCATCCTTGAGATATTCGCCAAGCGTCTTGTCAAAAACGCTTTTATCACTTTTCTGTTTGTCCGAATAGGATCCTTCATTGGCATACCAGGTAAGACACAGACGGACTCCATCTTCAGGATAGAAACTCTTGCCGAAGGAATGGATGATTATGTAATCAGGATCTTTCAAAGTCCTGCTGCGATAGACGATATCATACGGTTCATCAAAAGCGGCATAGCGATATGAAGCATCTTCCACTCTCATCCTGTCTTCCGGATGGGCAGCCCTGAACATGTTGGAATCCATCACTTGATAAGCTTCCTCAAGATCCTTGAATCCGAATTCATCACAGAATCCCTTTGAAAGCAGGATCGTCACAACCTTCTTATCAATGAACTGATATATCGCAAAAGGAATGCTGAGGTTTTCCAGCAGCCCTTTCACATTTTTATCAAAACTGTACTTCTTATCAGTATTCATCTGCCATTACTCCGTCGTCTTACTTATATGAAAACAAATGATCTCTTTTATCAGGACCAGAATAAATATACTGTTGTATGATCCTCTTGTGTTTCAAAATATAAATCCTCATCTACATAATCAGATAGTATTATTAACATTAATTATAGTATATATAAAGAATTTTGTAGCCTTAACAGAACAATATGCATATTATTCTAATTAATCAGCAAATAAAAAGACGTTTATTGGAACGTCTGTTTTCTTGTCTATCCTGTGATCTGTCTCTCGATAGCTTCCTTGACAAAAGCATTCAAAGTCTGATTTCTTTCTCTTGCTTTTATGACAGCTTTGACATGAAGTTCAGGTCCAATTCTGACGTTGAATACTCCTTTACAAGGTTTTTCAATTTCTTCAGGATCTGAAAAACTGGAGATATAATCATCTACAGCATCTTCAAAATCCTGTTTAAGTTCTTTTAATGAAACACCTTCATATGTGATACTTGACTTACGCAGGCCAATTATTTTCCCATAGAGAATATCATCTTCCGAAGAATAATCAACAGTACCGAAATATCCTGATCAGACGACACAGGCTTAAGATACTGTTACTTTTTGACTGTTCGTGAAAACAGTGTTTTGTAAAAGAAACCGACATAGTCCATAATATATTCGTATAAAAAATATCTGTTATGATCGATGACGATCATGATTACAGGCATATAAAGGAGGATTTCCAGAATGAAGAAATTATTGACACTGTTTATAGTATTGATCATGTTTATGGTGACAGGCTGTACCAGAAAGGAAGAGCCAATTATTGATGATCTTTACACGATAAGTATCGAAACCGAAGGTATTGGACAGATCGCGACTGCTTTAGGAGATGAAGAGATCACGTTTGATGATGAATTCCCGGTCACCTCTGCCTATATGAACGCTCCTGCTGGCACACAGGTCAAGATGGCCGCCAAACAGAGCGATCAGGAATGGATGTTTGTCAAATGGAAAAAGAACGACATGGATTTCTCTACAGAAACCGAGATCACCGTAACAGTCGACGAACCTGTAAGTTATGTGGCTGTATTTGCCATGTCCAATGGCTATGATGGCCCAACAGCTTCCTCAATCGAAGAAGCCAGAACCATCGGCGACATCCTTGGACTTCCTAGTTTCGGCTATTCCGCAAGCGAAGGTACATTCATCAGCGCCTTTGAGCTTAATGGCACGATCTATAGAGCCGTAGCTGACCTTGATTCCGACAAGTTTGCAACTATCATGGATCTGCAGTTTGACGATCCTGATCACGACAGGAAATTCAATGAGATCGTGGCACCGCTTGAGATAAAGCAGATCGACAATGTCAGTGAAAACATCCCTGATCAGAGTGAACTCGACAAGAATATCGGCAAGACCGGTGGCGAACTTCTTGATGAAGGCTGGACCTACACCTACTACAATCTTGACAACAGCGAATTCGGTATGGAACACGGCTGGTATTCATATGTGGTAGTATTCGACGGCAAGATCGAATATAAAGAGGATCTCGACATCGAAAAAGCCATCAGAGATCTCAAGGTCGTCTCTATCACCCACGAAGGTGTCAGCAGCGCACTGACCGATCCGATACAGTAGTTTATCCCTGATGCGATCATAAATGGTCGTTGAAGATAATAAACAACAAAAACAAAAAAATATGGCCACACGCCATATTTTTCTTTACTCCTTTATCCTGTTTTCGATCTTATATTCGTTGTTTACCAGCTTCAGTCTGTAGATCCTTCCGCAGAAACTGCAGAACAGCAGGAATTCATCCCCTTCACTGATATTCGAATTATCAAAGATGATCTCTTTCTTGCAGGCTGGACACTCCATGACAGTGGAGTGATCGCTTTCCTGTTTGAGCTGTTCAGGTAGTTTGACATTTTTCAGACCCCAGAAGACATTGTAGAAAAATCTTACCAGCATCACATCGCCGAAATTGTACTTATCGACATATGCTGAACCGTAATTGTTGTGTTTTCCATCCTTGTCCCAGCCGCAGAGGAACTGTATCTCTCTTCCATCTGCCGGATCCTGACCTTTCTCCATGGTAAAGTATCCGATCCTCTTGGTATTGAGATCCATATACAGCAAGGCGCAGTAGCACATCGGAACCTCTTCTGGTTTAGGGAATCTCAATACGGCGACGAATGTGTCGACATCAAGTCTGGTCGTAAAACCGCTGAAATCCTCTTCCTTATAAGGACATTCTTCCTTGTGATTGTCATAGACGCTCTTGATTCCTCTGTACAGAGTTGGAGCTACGCCCTTGTTCACGAGGTCATTGAAAAAGTCAACGGAATTGTAGGCCCATTTGGGCAATAACTGATGTTGAAATCCATACTGAAGATTCATGTCTGTTCTCCTTTATCATTCACTGAAACGTTCTTCCCATCTGATCAGTTCATTTATCAGATCACGGTTTTTTGGATCATCTTCTTTATTCTTAAGTTCTTTAACAATTTCATACAGTTCATCTGATATGAAACTCAAAGATGTCTGATTCTTCCTGACCCATTTCTTCAAGACTTCCAGAGAAAGGTAGCGACTGCGCAATTCCGGGCTTTTCAATCCGGCTCTTACAAGTTCGATCCCTTTGCCAGGATATGGATCAAGTTCCTGCAGGATGAACTGCAGAATGTCATTGTGCTTGAAATCTGTATCTGTTCCTTCATTCATTTCTTCAAGAGGAAGATGTTCTTTGAACAGTCTGATCGTCGGTTCGACATACTTTTCATCATTCATAACATAGACGACTTTGCGGTAATTTGAATCGAAATCCTTCTTCAGACATTCATAGAGTTCTTCAGCCATCGGCAGTCCCATTACATCAGCAAGCCTTAATCCCTTGCCTTCCTTAAGAGCTTCCTTGACCTTTGATCTGCATTTTTCAGAATGAAGGATCTTTTCACAGATTTGAGATATTTCCCTATAGTCTTCACCATTTTCATCTGCCCACATGGAAACAGTCAGGATGGCATCATAATCGGAAACTGTCAGATCATAGTTTTCGGATATTTCCAGGAATCTCAGCAGTATTACCTTATCATCTTCGATCTCTGAGATGCCGGTGATAGGTCCTTCATCCAGAAGACCTTCAATGATAAGAGAAATGCCTTTATATTCTTCGTAGGTCGGCTGTTTATTCAGCAGCTCTTTTACATTGGCTTTTTCATAACAGGTATATGCCGAATAGGCATTCATGACTTCGTTTTTACAGCCTTCAGTAAGCAGCCAATGTCTGATCTTTTCGTTTTCCGCTTCCAGCAGTTCCACACAATGGATCCTTCCCCAGCCATGGACTTTTCTGGCCATCTCAAAGATCTCATTATTGCCTGAAGGCCACTTGCGCATGACATAAGCCGCAAAGATCGTGAATTCATCATAGAGTCCAAGGGTGCGTATCACCTCTTTTGTATCCTCATCGATCTTCATGAGTTCCAGAAGTTCCATGCCTGTCTTGACGCATTCTATGTGTCTGGAATTTTTGATCAGATAAACTGCTGTCCTGTAGATCTTTAGAGGATCGAGATCTTTCTGATGATCGATCACATACTGTTCAAAGACATCGATCATGGCGATGGCACTCATGTTTTGTGTAATCTCATGAAAGATCTCATCGCTTTTCTCAAGATCGTCCCCACAGGCACATTCCAGTGCCTGAGCTATTTTCTGAATATCCTCTTCATAGAAATCCTGAGGCTGACTGTGATAGATATAGACTCCGTCTTTTGCCCCGGGTGCCCATTTTATTGAAGATCCGTCATCTTCATTCAGGCTGAAAGAAGGATCTATGATCCCGTCTTTGAGATTATCTTTCAGCTGTTCATATATCGATCTCATGATTCTTTCTTTAAGGGCAAAGCTTTTCCTTTTTTTATCACAATATCTAACTTCTTGAGTTCTTTATAGACCTTCAGGGTCTCTTCGTATATCTTTTCCACATTCATGCCGCGTTTATTCATGACCGCTTCAGCGGCCGCCTTGTAGTCGCGCTTGTATTCTTTATTCAGCGAATTCCAGTTGATATCCTTAAACAGTTCAGCTGTTTCCTTCTTCAAAGGAAGCTTGCCCTGCAGAAACAGTATCGCTATGACCGGATATCCGGCATAGCCCTGCCAGTAAGTGGAATTGTCGTTTGAAGAATAGATGTTTCCTTCAAAAACGATCGTGTAACACTTCTTGCGATCACTGGAAAAGACTTCTCCATGTTCATCCTTGAGTATTGCTCTGTCATCGGCAATCGCACTGTATGCCTCATAGATCTTTTCGATCGGAGGAAATTTATCCATCATAACAAGTCACTCTCCTTATTCACATTCATCATCGATCTCATAGTATTTTTCAATGCCGCCAAAACCACCGATGATCCTGTTTTCTCTGGTTTTACTGATGAAGTTCTCAAGACGTTTCCTGAATTCTGAAGGTCTTTTTCTTGCGGCATCGATATAGGCTATCCTGATCCTTTTGTAGGGTTCCTTTAAAGCCTTGTAGTTATTCCAGACCGTTTTGTCTTTCTTCAGTTCACTGATGATATCTTCAGGAAAGACATAAGGTTTTCTGATGATATCCCTGACCTGTTCTTCAATATCGGGATGGATCAGACACTGCCTGTCAAGCAGGATCAGCCTTTCGATATTGGGACGGGAATAAGCGCTGTTTTTTCTTCTGGGTGTAAAGCGACGCAGCTGATGGCTTTCATCAAGCGGGAAAGTCTGACCGTCGATCCAGCCAAAACACAATGCTTCTTCGACCGCATCGTTATAGGAAACGCCCTTATCTTTGGATCCCTTAAGCGGAAAAACAAACCAGATCTCCTTTTCGCTTCTGAAGTTTTCCCCCAGCCATTCACGCCATTTATATCTATCTCTGAAATAGACGGTCTTCTTTTCTTTCATATTTTTTTATAGATCGATCTTTTCAATGATCAATTCTGAAGAACCATCCTCCAGAGAATTGTATTCATCATAGTGGATATGATCTCCTGGGTCGCCATCCACCATTTCACTTAACTGTCCTGCCAATGAAAGAAGCCCTTCCCTGTTGGCGGAGATCGTAACTGTTTCCTTATCGATCCTGACTCTGATCTTTGATCCGTCTACCCATTCAATGTCCATAATTAAGCCTTTCTTTCAATATTTCCCTTATCGACATCATATACAAGTTCAAATTCCTCGCATATGAGTCTGCGATATTCATCAAATTCCTGACCGATACTCTTCAGTTCCGAAGCCATGAATTCTTTATGCACCTTACGCCAGTATTCAAGTGAGCGATCACCCTCGCCTTCCCTGTAAGCGTGTTGCGCAGATACATCACAGAATTCTTCGATCGTTACCTTGGTGGTCCTGATGATGCAGCAGGCATCATCATGAGAATCAAGAAGAATAGAATAATCACCCGTTTCAGGTATCCTCATGTCTTCGGCGATATATAGATCGTAGACTGAACAGGTCGCCGTCTTGATTTCTCGTCTTACCAGATCGAGCAGCTTATCGGGTGCATCGGCAAAACTCCAGGCTTCATGATACCCGCTTAGACCCGATCTTTTCCACAATTCATCTGCTTTCATAGACAATAAGCTTCTACTGTTCGACTTTCGTTTCTGCTTCAGCCTCTTTCAGAGCCTCTTCAGGGAAAAGCGGTTCGGTATAGTAAGGATCGTTCCTGTGCTTTCTGACAAAGAAGAACAGTGCGATATTGATGACGAGACAGATGAAGGCGATCAGAAGTGACAGCACGCCCCAGTAGGTATCGTCGAATGTCTCATTCAGACAGAGGTCATATATGCCATGGATGAGGATCGGAATAAGCAGTCCCAGCACAAGCGGATTTTTAGTCTTCTTCTTGTAGCCACTGGCCAGGATATAGCCCATGATCAGACCGAAGGCTGCATGCATATTGGTGACACCGCGCACAAGGATCTGACCGACATTGGTCGAAAACATATAGAAGACGGATTCCATCATCTCAAAACCGATAGCAGAGATCGTGGTATAGGCCATCATATCGAAGAACGAAACTCTGGCACGATTCTTGTTTATGATGTGTCTTGCCAGGATGTACTTCATCAGTTCTTCGGAACCGGCCTTAAGGACAAAGTCGCTGAAGAAGATCTGGACCATCGGAAACTTCTGTCCGAGCCCGGTGAGCCTGAAAAGAAGACTGCATAATAAAGAAAAGCCAAAGACCGGAAAACCCAAGAGCCAGCCATTCCACAGCAGATCCCAGCAGTCCTTTTTGTATTCTTTGTCTTCCCCATGAAGACTTCGAAGATAGAAATATGTCGTCAGCGGGAAAATATAACCTACAAGCAGTGCACCAGCAAGTATAAGCATGCCCATACTCCTTCCATCAATTGAATAAACAGATAATATCTTTAATACCATTTTAAACAAAGCGGGCAGACAAAAAAAGATGGACTTTATAAGTCCATCTCATTATTGATCATTAAGATATCTGTTTAGAAAAAATGTACCCTTTCCACTCTGGCGCCAAATGGTCTTAAAGACAAGGAAGCGAGCTTGAAGAACTGTTTGCCAAAAGGGATCCCGATGATCGTTATACACAGGATCACACCGATGACACAGTTTACGATCGCCATCCAAAGACCGGATGTCAAAAACCAGATCACATTGAGCAGAAAGGAAGTGGCACCGCTGTTGTCGTATAAGATCTGCTTCCCAAAGGGATTGAATGACATGCTGGCGAGTTTGAAACACTGCAAGCCTACCGGAATACCGACGATCGTCACACACCAGATCAGTCCATAAAATAACCACATCATGGCACTGATGAATCCGCCAAAGATTATCCACAAAGTGTTAAGTAATATTCTCATACGTCTGTTTTTCTTCGATCAGCTGTTTATTCACGAGCTCAGCAAACAAAGAGTTGCTGGCCATAAGTTCATCATAGGTCCCCGATTCCACGATCTTTCCGTTTTTCAGCATGACGATCCTATCAAAGTGGATGACGGTCGAAAGACGGTGAGCCACCATCAGTACCGTTGAATTTAGCTGCAGGACACTGTCAAGAACTCTTTTCTGGGTGATGTTGTCCAAAGCCGAAGTCGCTTCATCAAGGATCAGGACCTTCGGATTTCTGATCAGAGCCCTTGCGAGCAACAGCTGCTGGCGCTGACCACCGGAAAAGCCACTGGAATTGGATTGCGAGATCTCGGTATTGATCCCCAGAGGAAGAGCAGCTACATATTCGTCTATGCAGGCTTTCCTGAGAGCTTCCCAGACTTTTTCTTCGTCGACTTTTTCAAAACAGCCAAAGATCACATTGTCATAGATCGTTCCCGGGAACAGTTTTGAAAACTGGAAGACCGAACCGATCTTCTGACGCAGAGAACGCGGATTGAGATTGGAGATGTCCTTGTCGTCAAAATAGACGATCCCCGAACCTGGGCTTTCCATGCCCATGACGATCTTGAGCAGCGTCGACTTGCCGCATCCCGACTCACCGACAAGAGCTACCTTTTCACCCGGTCTGACATTCAAGGAAACGCCATCAAGACAAGGAGCCTGATCAGGATCATAGCTGAAATGAACGTTTTCAACTCTGATATTGCCGCGCAGATTCGAGACGAATTCCTTGTTACCGCTTATAGCTGTTTCATATTCGAAGATCGGTGCAATATTGTCGGCCATCGTCTTCATTCTGAAGATCGTGCTCATCGTACCGATCAGGGTATTGACGACACTTGAAACCATGGCGAACGATGAGGAGAAGACCATGTAGTCTTCTCTGGTCAGTCCGCTCCATACGGTCGTACCCATCAGGGTGATCGTCGTGATCGTTGAAAGAGCCGAAGTGATCAGACCCTGATAACGAAGCATGAACGGTTTGGAGTAGTTGTTGTGCAGGATCTTGCGATACATATCTGCCCACTTGGCATAGATCTTCTTTTCTACGCCCAGGCTCTTGATCTTCATGATGCCTTTGATCGCCGAATAGAAGAAGCTGTCCGACTCCATGCCTAAAGCTACCGTTTCTCTGCTGATCGAAGCTTCCGTGAAGGAAGTGATTATCGCAAAGATCAGACGGATCAGCGTAAAGACCAGTGCCGGCACAAACAGGTTCTGAGATATATTGTTCATCTGGATCAGATAGGCACCTGAGAATGAGAAATTCAGCAGGATATCCAGGAAGATATTGACGATCGCTGAGGTCAGGTTGTTGCATTGCGAGATCCTCTTGGAGATCTTGCCGGAAGAGTTGTTCGAGAAGAAGGAACGTGGCAGTTCAAGGATCTTGGCCATGACGATGCCCTGTACCTTGATCGAGATCCTGTTGCGGATACCGGAAAGAAGGCGCGATTTCAAAAGCGAGATCACCGTATTGACGATACTCAGACTAAGGAAGAGTCCAAGCATCATTCTGAACATGAAGAACTGACTCTGAGGATCCTTGAGATAGACATTGTAGATCCACTGATTGATCCTTGGTAAAACCAGTCCAAGGCCCGTCATAGCGGCACTTGAAAGCAGCAGCAGTACGACATCCTTGAAGGAAAGGTAGCGCAGGACCGAGGTTATGAAAGTCACCAGGACGGATGACTTATAGACCAGCGGTTTGGTGAATACATAGCACTCTTTCTTCATCGATCTGATCAATCTGCCGGTCGCGAGGTTGAGCTTTCCGCTGGATGGATCATAGCAGCGATAACTGAGGAAGCCCGGTCTTAAGACATATGGCTTGTTGTTATCGTCAAAACATAGGATGTATTGCGTACGATCGCTCGCCTCATATTCGATATCATCAGCCTTACGATACATCACTCCTGCCGCTTCCATCAGTCTTACCACAAGATCATCGATCGAATAGAGACCATATACTCTTGAAGAAGAGATATTGAAGCAGCCAAGAATGTATAGTAAAGCGCTCTGGACATCATCCAGGCCTTTTTCCAGATTCCTGGCTTTGACGTCCTTGAGCAGTGCTTCATCGGCGTACTTTTCCAGAGTCTGGTTTATTTCTTCTTTGCGCTTAATCAGTTCGGAATTTATACTCATTGTGAACTCACCAGTTTATTGTAAAGACCGTTAAGTCTAAATAACTCTTCATGATTTCCCTGTTCAACGATCCTGCCCTTGTCCATGACATAGATCCGATCGCAATCCACGATCGTTGAAAGACGATGGGCGACGATGATGCAAGTCGTGCCTTTTTCTCTTATCGATCTGATGACCTTGTCTTCAGTAAGAGCATCAAGAGCAGAGGTAAACTCATCCAGGAACAGTACTGTCGGCTCATGAGCCAAAGCTCTGGCCAGTTCCAGACGCTGAATCTCGCCACCGGAAAAGTTCAGGCCGTTTTCCTGGATCTTGACGTTGTAGCCGTTTCTGTCGGAAACGATACGATCGTGGATCTGGGCATCTCTGGCAGCCAGGATGACTTCAAAGTCCTCGATCGTCTCATCCCACATCTGAATATTGTTGAAGACCGTATCATCAAAGGTGACGGCCTCCTGGTCGACCGTTACGATCGAAGAATGGAAGACCGTATCCGGGATCTCTTCACGTTTTAAACCGTCATAGTAGACTTCACCGCCCTGGGCTTCATAAAGTCCGGCCATGATCTTGAGCAGCGTGCTCTTGCCGCAGCCTGTTGAACCGACCAGTGCGATCATCTGTCCTTTCTTGACATCAAGAGAAACATCGTTAAGGGCTGGATCATCGCCCTTGTTGTAGCGATATGAGACGTTTCTGACACTGATGTTGCCACTCAGCTTTTCGTATTCAACACCTTCCTTCAAAGGGATCTCTTCAGGTGAAGGACGTTCCATGATGTCGTTTACTCTTTCGATATTGGTACGCATTACCTGCATGGCATTCATGGAACTTAAGGCTGAACTCAGGGAATTGCGCATATTGTTGAAAATATTCATGAACAGCGACATCGTACCTAAAGTGATACGTCCCTGGCCGATGAAATAGGCACCCAAAAACAGTCTGACCGCCTGGATCAGGAAAGAATGGACGCTGTTTACTAAAGACATGAGTCTGTTGATATGCTGAGAATTAAGCTGGCTATCCTTGACCTGCATCAAAGATGAATACCAGGCATTGAAGAAATCCTTCTCCGAACCGGTCGATCTGATCGTCTCGATCATGTTCATACCGTTGAGGACTGAAGAATTCAGTTCGTTTGAACTGGAGGCATTGGAACGGGAAATGATCGCATTCTTCTCCTGCAGTTTTAAAGTGATGGCGAAATTGATTATTTCAATCAGTAAACAGATGATCGTGATCGTCTTGTCATAGGAGAACAGGAAGAAGAAATAGAAGATGGTCATCATCGTATTGATCATACGCGGAACCAGTGAATTCATGATCGACTGTTCCAGTTTCTCATTATTGTCGAGTCTTGACATCAGCTCACCGGCTGAATACTGTTCAAAGAAACTAAGCGGCAGTGAAAGCATCTTCTTGATCATCCTACTGTTGGATAAAGCGGTCATGCGACGACTCGTCTCATTGATGACTCTGTTTTTTCTGATCGCAAAAAACAGCTGGAACAGCGTCATGAAATAAAGACCGAATACCGACAGAACAGCCAGGACAGTTCTTGCCTCAAAGATATCAAGCTCACCGCTTGCGCCATATTCTTCAAGCATCTGTTTCACATAGCTGTCGCCACTGACGATATTGTCCATGAAGTTCTTCATGTATACAGAGATCCTGGTATCAAACCAGATGCAGATCAAAGTCAAAACGACCATGGCGATGATCGGTCTGATGATCGGTGTGATCCTGTCTCTGATCAGAGAAAAAAGTGATTCCTGTCTGCCGCCAGGAACAAAATCAGGACCCTTGGCAAATGTCAGAACGATCCCTCCGTAATTTTTCGTGAAGAAATCCAATGGTGTCTTGTATTCACCTTTGACCGGATCAACGATCCTTACTTTGTCAGCACCAAAACCGGTGACGATCACATAGTAACGCTTCTTCCAGCGCACGATCACCGGCAGCTTTTCTTTTCTTAATTCTTCGATACCTTCATTCTTTATCTCACATAAAAAACCGTATTCCTCAGCTGCGCTCTTGAGCTGTTCAGGACTGGAACCGTTTCGGGAAGCGATACACTTCTCACGAAGTTCCTCCATCGGAACATATTTGCGGTAATGACCCATGACCATAAACAGTGCCGTTGCACCGTTTTCGGTCGAAGTCATCTGTATGCGGATAGGTATTCTCATAATTATTTTGATTATATCACCTGTACAGGTCAGCTAACTATCCAGTATTTCAATCAGTTTCTCTTTTTTATAAAAAACTCACCAGTTTTACTGATGAGTTATTGCGTTGACTATACTGAAATATCAGACCTGTCAGTTACTGTGAGCTTCCTGATATGCCTGCTGATGAACTTCCCAGATGCTGATCATATCATCGATAATCTTATCGAGGTCGACAAGTTCCATTACTGCGGCATCGCCATCCTGGAAATAGATCTCAAAACAGTTCTCGAAATTTGAATCTCCAAGCTGGAAAGGCAGACGCATATCCTCTTCAACATCATTGATGTAGACTATGCCATCTTCTTCACTGAGTTCGCCATAGACATAAGTGAGCAGCTCTTCATTGTTTTTGGAAGTGATCATGATCGCTGCCAGGCTGATAGCTGAAGGATCATCCATGATCATATAGATATTTTCGCCATTGTTGCTTACACCTTCAGCACCTTTGGTGAAGTATTCTCTCCACTTGTTTCTCAAACCGGTAGGATCGTCAGCTGATGTTGTGATCGTCTCAGTCGTTGTAACACCGTTTTCGGTCGTTGTCGTAGTCTGAGTGGTCTTTCCATCACTATCGGTAGTTGTAGTAGTAAATGTACTTGTTGAGGATGATGAAGTTTCAACGGAACAGGCACTCATGAACAGTACCATAATGATCGCAAGTAATACAGTTAAAGTCTTTTTCATAATTTTCCAGATAAACACCTTTCTTGCAAGAAAAATGCCCTAACAGAGGTCAAGGCATTATTATCTTCTCATTATCCAATTCAGATATCAATCATTTTCAGTTTTCTGATACAAATAGAAAGCTGAAAAACCTAATTTACATATTTTTTACAAAAATTAGTTGGTATTACTAAACTAATTACTCTATAATAAAATAAACAGTAATGTTTGAATCATCTATGCTCTAATGAGCTTAGTTGTTCTCCTTGGATTTGTATACTTTTGCCGTATACAAATCCATTTTTATTTTATTCGACCGTTACTGTTCCATCTTCGGCGATGGTGATCATATTGCCATCCTTGACATAATCAAGAAATTCCTGACCGAGTTCATCGACGACCGGCATCTTGGTGTCGGACCAGACTGAAGCCAGGACGCTGCCGGCACAGGCCAGAGAGTCGATCCTGTTGGCAAACAGCATACATGCCGGATTCCTCTTCATTTCACAGGCACAGTAAAGTACCAGACCACCGGTCGTAGAACCGATCGTCTGTGGCAGACAAAGAGCCTTGCCGGCGATCGGCTTGCCGTAAAGATCAGGGTTGTTCTGATCGGATACCTTAGCTGTTTTGTCACCGAACTGTAGAGCCTTCTGAAGTGAAGCCAGGGTATTGAAACCGCCATGGGTGACGACAGCTTCAGCCTTACATGTACCAGGTGTTACGATCCTGCCTTTAAACTGTTTCATCCTAGATACCTCCTTTGCACAGCTGTAATACAATTTCATCATCGGTGTAGAACCTTGATGTCGTATAGGTTCTTAATTTATTGCTAGAAGTGATGACCGGCATCTTGGCGCACATCGGGTTGTTCATGAACATGAGTGGGCAGATGTAGGAGAGAATGATACCCGTCTTTGACAGGCGATCATAGTAATCGGTCTCCTTGAATTTTTCAATGACAGCCGGAGCAGCAGTAAACACGGTCGGGATCTGCACCTTGCTGTTACCGTATTTTTTAAGATTCTCTTCGATCGTTTCCGTCCAGTCTTTAAGCTGCTGCAAGGACATGTGCGGGCAGCCCATGAAACACAGTTTAGGCTTGGCATCCTTGTTCTTCCAGATGACAGGATATGAATCATAGACTCTTTGAAGTTCCGCATCATCAATGACATACTCCCTGGCATTTTCCTTGACCAGAGACATACCCTGTTTCTTTGCTTCAGGAGTCAGGTTGTCGATATGATACAGACCAACGGCGCCGTTGGATGCTGTAGCAGCACCAAAATCCTTGAGATAGGTACAGGCTTCTTCGTTAAGTTCATTACCGATCCATTTATCAAGACCGATAACATACGGCACATCTTCCATGACTTTCATGCCGATGGCACTGCCCAAAAGCTGTGCCTCCGGTTTCTTTGTCGTTTCGATCTTGACGACCCAGTCGGCTTTTCTGCCTTCATCGGTCAACAGGCCAAAATATGGAACATAACCGACGATCGAACCCATGATATCGATGATACCAGAGTTGCGGTTACATCTTGCACCTAAAACCGAGTTGGCATAGACGACCGCGGAAGATTCCGACCAGGAAAGGACTTCCCCTTCCTTAGGAGTATTGCCTACTTCGGACATGTAGCAGGTGCAGGTAAACGCATCCTTTTCCAGCAATCCAAGTTTATTGAGCTGATCTTCATAGAAGCTCTGTTTGTTGTACATGAAGAACTTGAAGATCAGATCCTGCAGGAGTGTCGTCGGAACATTAGGATCTAAAGGCCTTGGGTCGACCGTGAATTTCTGACCGGATTTGACCCCTTCCTTGAGCAGTGTGTCCATCAGTTTGTATACCGGTTCCATGACACCCAGACCAAAGGAAGTGACCAGGTGATTGTATTTGGAAGTTACTTCCACCATTTTTGTGGCATCAAAAGCTTCGCCATACATGACCAGCGTCTTCATGACTTTGGCCAGGGTTTCGCCTTTTTCACCATTCAATATGCTTTCCTGTTCTTTATTCAGCAACATATCTTTTCTCTCCTATATTTTCATGGCAGCTTCATAAGCCGGCCAGATGACTGAACGCAGATTGCCGATGCTCTTGCAATCGCCGACCAGTGTTACTTTCGGACCTTCCTTTACCAGAGGTGAAGGGATATAGCCTACTGATGAGATGACGCTGTCGCAGGCGATCTTTATCTCTTCGTCACCCCTGGTGCAGATGATGCAGTCATCCTTGACTTCCTTGAGACCCGTATTGAGATAGACATCGACTTTATTGAGTTCAAACCATTCTCTCAAATATGAGCTGTTTGCCAGACATACACCGGTCTGGGCGATCAGGTCATTCTTCATTTCCACGATACTGACCTTCTTGCCCTGAAGTGCCAGTTCATAGGCGATCTCGCATCCGGTCAGACCGCCGCCGATCACGGCAACATTTTCACCGACTTTCTTGCCATTGAGGAAATCGATGGCTTCGATCGTCTTTTCAAAACCAGGGAGCTTGAGGGTACGTGGGATCGAACCGGTCGCAATGATGATATCCTTGCCGGCAAACTCAGACAGATCTCCAACAAAGGTATTCAGTCTCACATCGATCTCAAGATCCTTCATCTGTTTGAGATACCACTTGAGCAGGTCTCTTAGTTTTCCTTTATATGATTCGCTGGAAGCCGGAATGAAGTTTCCGCCCAGTTTGTCGCTTGCTTCATAGATGATCGGCTTGTGGCCTCTGAGCTTGAGGACTCTGGCTGCTTCCATGCCGCCGATACCGCCACCGATAATGATGACTTCCTTAGGATTGTCGGTCTTTCTTATATAGTGTTTATCCGTCTGCATGGTTTCTGCATTGACGGCACATCTTGCCAGGTGCAGTGAATCGGAAAGTTCCTGATCATTTGGCACACCCTCATAGTGACACATGTTGAAACAGCCGTTGTGACACAGGATACATGGTCTGATCTCATCAGTCTTTCCTTCCATGAGCTTGGTGATCCAGGTGTTGTCGGCCAGAAACTGTCTGGCAAATCCGGCACCGTCGATCTTTCCTTCCTTGATCGCAGCTGCAGCCGTCTTTGGATCAAGCCTTCCGGCAGCTACGACCGGAATGTCGCAGTGTTTTCTGATCTCTTCAACATCAGCCAGGTTGCAGTTTTCCGGCATGTAGATTGGCGGATGAGCCCAATACCAGGCGTCGTAGGTACCGTTGTCGCAGTTGAGCATGTCGTATCCGGCATCCTGCAGGAACTTTACTGCTTCAATGGATTCTTCCATATCTCTGCCTACTTCAACATAGTCTTCTCCAGGCAAGGCACCCTTGCGGAAACCTTTGGTCTTGGAGATGACGGAATATCTCAGAGAAACCGGGAAATCCTTTCCGCATTCCTTCTTGATGGCCTTGACGATCTCTGCCGCAAAACGGTATCGGTTTTCTAAAGATCCGCCATATTCATCGGTACGCTTGTTGACATATTTGAGGGTAAACTGGTCAAGCAGATAACCTTCATGAACGGCGTGTACTTCTACGCCATCAACACCGGCATCCTTGAGCTTTCTGGCACTTTTGGCAAAGGCATCGATGAATTCCTGGATCTCGGCTTTGGTCATCTCTCTAGAAGGGACTTTGTCCGACCATCTGTTCGGTGATGGTGAAGCTGACGCGGTGATCTTATCAAGATCCATGACCGGCTTGGACAATACTCTCAATATCTTATTCGTATAAAGCATCTCCATCATCTTGGAGATCGTGAATGAACGGCCAAAACCGGCTGTGAGCTGCACAAAGAGTTTGGCACCCGTCTTATGGAATTCAGGCATCCACTTCTTGAGATCCTGATACATCCTGTCATTCTTGTAGAGCCACTGGCCAAACATCGGATTATATACCGGCTGGCAACCAGGCAAAACCAGGCCGCAGTTGTTCTGGGCTACCTGCAGAATGAATTCGGCACCAGCCTTGTCGAAATGGTTGTTTTCCATCCAACCCAAAAGATTTGTTCCACCCATGGAGGTCATGACGAAACGGTTTTTGATCTCGACATTGCCTATCTTCCATGATGTAAACAATGGTTCTAAGTCTTTATTAATTGTTGTCATCTGAGTCACCTCTATTTGTGAAAATATTAACATAAACTGACTTTTATCGCAATAATCATGACCGTAAGGTATTTATGACAATCCACTTCTGTTATACTGAAACTGTAGAAAAAAAATGGAGGTAGATCAATGAAAAAAATTATCATCGTATTACTGATAGCTTTAAGTCTTTGCGCCTGCTCAGGCAAGAAAGAAGAACCGCCTGTAGAGAATAATCCTCTCCCTACCCAGAATGATCCGGTACCGGCAGATACCGAACCTGATGAAAAGGAATACACCTACCAGCTGGAAAAGCAGTGGATCGTCTATGAATTTCAACTGTTGCATAAAAAACAGACCTATGAGATCAAGAATGGTCTAACTTTAAAACTTTCCGGTAAAAACAACACTGCTCCTTATTGTCAGAATGATCCTTGCATCCTCTATGATGAAGTGATGGTCAACGATAAAGATATCGCCTTACTGGAAAACCTGGAACTAAAGATCAACAGCGATTATGGCAATCTGACCATGTACAATCTCAATGATGAGCTCTATCTGCTCAACTTCAATTTCGCAGCCCAGTATAACAGCTGCACCGGTATCGTCTTCTCTGAAGATGGTGAACTGATCATGACCTATGAAGACAGCGATCTGAGCATGAACGAGATCTATCAGAACCAGTTTGCCCTCTCACACACCAACACCGATGGATCATCGACCTTTGATGTCTATACAGCAGAAGGCAAGACTCTTGAACACTCAACAATGTAGCATACAGAAGAAATAGCTACTAAAAGAATCACAAAGGCAGGTTACCCTGCCTTTTTTAAATATTTAGATCAATGTTTTATTTAACTATCAGTTCTTCAAGCTTTTTGTTTTTATTGAGGATATTGAGATCGATATATCTTTCACCACCGCTGTAGCCCTTGAGCTCTCCTCTGTTGAGGTATTGCCAGATATACCAGTCATCCCTGTAGTTCCAGGATATCGGGGTATACAGACTTGATATCCACTTCTTGTATCCGTCAAATTCACCTTTCAGATATTTTTTATAAATATCGGATCTTGTGTATATCATCGGTTTGACGCCATATTCCTTTTCCAGAAGTTCAAGGAATATCTTCAGTTCTCTGATCACATCTTCCTTTAGAGGCGGATTTTCTTCCTTGTCACCATAGTATTCCACATCGACCACCGGAAGCAGATGACCTTTAAGATCCTTGCCCAGAGTATTTATGAAATTTTGAGCCTGCGTTTCTCCTTTGGAATCATAGGAGAAGAAATGATAAGCACCTGATAACAAACCTGTCTTTTTCGCCTTTTCCCAGTTTTGAGTAAAACGGTTGTCCTGCATACTGCTTCCTTCAGTCGCCTTGATATAGATGAATTCAATATTCTGATTCTTCAGTTCATTCATATCGATATCTGCCTGATAGGATGAGACATCAACACCGATCACACTGTTTTTCTCATCTACGAACCACCTGTTGATGAAGACCTTCTTCTGCTTTGCCAGAATGAAGACGATCAGAAAAACAGTAATCAATATAGTAATCAATATGATCAGGATGATTATGAGTGCTTTGCTTTTCTTTTTCATACTTTTCTATTATATGTCAGAAGCGCGGAACATCACCGTTTTCAGGTTTGTTTATTTCTTATAATGAAAACTCTTTTATTGTAAGCGTTTTAGTGATCATATTCCGGTCTTCCTGTTGATTCATAGTCTTTTTTATGATATAAAGACTTTGTTAATTATTTCACATACTATAAAGGAGTCCTATGGAAGAAAAGAAAAATCCCGTTACACAGGAAATAGACACACTGGTCTCAAATGCCCAGAAAGCACTGGAAGAATTCGCCTCTTTCGACCAGGAAAAGATCGACTATATCGTCGCAAAATGTTCTGTTGCCGGTCTTGACCATCATGGCAGTCTGGCCAAGGCTGCGATCGATGAGACAAAGCGCGGTGTTTTTGAAGACAAAGCTACAAAAAACCTCTTCGCTTGCGAATATGTCGTCAACAATATGCGTCACATGAAGACCGTCGGGGTCATCAGTGAAGATCCGGTCACCGGTATTACAGAGATCGCCGAACCGGTCGGTGTCATCTGCGGTATCACTCCGGTCACCAACCCTACTTCGACTGTTCTTTTCAAGTCGCTGATCTGCATCAAGACAAGAAACCCGATCATCTTCGCTTTCCATCCGAATGCTCAAGAGTCTTCAAAACAGGCAGCTATCGTCATGAAGGAAGCAGCAGAAGCCAGCGGCGCTCCGAAAAACTGCATCCAGTGGATCGAACACCCTTCCATGGAAGCTACTTCAGCTCTGATGAATCATCCTGGTGTTTCTACGATCCTGGCAACCGGAGGCAATGCCATGGTCAAGGCAGCTTATTCGTGTGGCAAACCGGCGATGGGCGTAGGAGCCGGCAATGTTCCGGCCTACATGCACAAGTCCTGCGATGTCACCCAGGCTGTCAATGACATCGTGATCTCCAAGTCCTTTGATAATGGCATGGTCTGTGCCAGTGAACAGGGTGTCATCATTGATGAAGAGATCTATGAAGCAGCTGTTTCTCTTTTTAAGAAATTCAAGGTCCACTTCCTGAAACCGGAAGAAAAGAAAAAACTGTCAAAGTTCATGTTCGGCTTTGCGGAAAACGAAAAGGGAGTCGAAAATGCCAGACTCAATGGCGACGTGGCTGGCAAATCGCCGCAATGGATCGCCAAGCAGGCCGGCATCAAAGTACCTGATGACTGCGTCATTATTGGCGTTGAATGCAAGAACATCGGTGAAAAAGAGCCGATGTCAAGAGAGAAGCTTTCTCCTGTCCTGGCCTTCTTTAAAGCCAAAGATGAAAAAGACGGTTTTGGAAAAGCGGAAGCGATGGTCCGCTTCAACGGTCTGGGCCATTCGGCTGCCATCCATTGCCAGAGCCAGGAACTCGCTGATGCCTATGGCGATCAGGTCCCGGCCATGCGTATCATCTGGAATTCACCTTCCACTTTTGGCGGCATCGGCAATGTCTACAATTCCTTCCTGCCATCTTTGACGCTGGGCTGCGGTACCTATGGCCGCAACTCGATCGGCGGCAATGTTTCCGCTGCCAACCTCTTAAACATCAAGAAAGTCGGAAAAAGGAGAAATACCGTGCAATGGTTCAAAGTGCCACAGAAGATCTACTTCGAAAGAAATTCGATCCAATATCTTAAGTCCTGCCGCGACATCAACAGAGTCTTTATCGTCACCGATACCTCAATGGTCGAATTCGGTTTCCTGTCAAAGATAACCGAAGAGCTTTATGCCCGCCGCAATAAAGTCGTCATTCAGCTGTTCTGCGACGTTGAACCAGATCCGGATATCACGACAGTAAGAAAAGGTGCCAGCATGATGGACATCTTCAAACCGGATACCATTATCGCTTTAGGCGGAGGCAGTGTCATGGATGCCGCCAAGGGCATGTGGCTTTTCTATGAGAATCCGGATGTCAATTTTGACGATCTGAAACAGAAGTTCATGGATATCCGTAAACGTGCTTTCAAGTATCCGGAACTGGGTCGAAAGACCAAGCTCATCTGCATCCCGACCACTTCAGGAACAGGTTCGGAAGTAACACCTTTTGCTGTCATTTCCGATAAGGCCAACAACAAGAAGTATCCACTCACCGACTATTCTTTGACTCCGACAGTTGCGATCGTCGATCCGGAATTCACGACTAATCTTCCGCCTAAGACTACCGCTATGACCGGAATGGATGTCCTGACCCATGCCATTGAAGCCTATGTTTCCGTCATGGCCAACGACTATACCGATGGACTCTGTCTCAAAGCCATTCAGCTGGTCTTCAAATATCTTCCTCGCGCTGTCAAAGACGGAAAGAATGATCTGGAAGCCAGAGAAAAGATGCATAACGCCGCAACGATTGCCGGCATGGCTTTCGCCAATGCTTTCTTAGGCATGGCTCACTCCCTGGCCCACAAAGTCGGTGCACAGTTCCATACCGTTCATGGTTACACCTGTGCAGTTTTGCTTCCGCACGTCATCCGCTATAACGGTACTGTTCCAACCAAACTATCCGTGTGGCCAAAATATAATCATTACTGTGCCGATATAAAATATCAGGAGATTGCCCAGCTTCTTGGTCTTAAAGCCAGCACACCTGAACAGGGTGTTGAATCTCTGGCAAAGGCCGTAAACAGTCTATGCAAGGAATGCGGACTCGATCCGAACTTTGAAGCCATGGGCATCGATAAAAAGCAGTTTGAAGAAAGTCTTGACTCCATTGCCGCTCTGGCTTTTGAAGATCAGTGCTCTCCGGCCAATCCGCGTGTTCCGATGGTCGAAGATATGAAAAAGATCCTCATGGACTGCTACAGTGGAAACTGATATTGATTAGTCAATAACATAAGCATGAATAAAAGCTGTCATATAAGGCGTACGATCGCCAAATGTGACAGCTTTTTCTGCCTTTTTGAGTATTTCCCTTTTTTTTCGGATTATCGTATAAATAGAGAATAGGAAAAGGAGGATGAAATCTATGGATAGAGAAAATTTAATGAAGGAACTGGAAAAAAGATTCAGAAAAGCCAAAGACATTCTTTCTGATGAAGAAAAGACAAATGAATTCATGGATGATATTGAAGACAGATTCAATGATTCAGTAAGAAACAAGAATCCCCTCTTCTTTGTGAAAAGGATCAAAGAACTAAAGACATATATTCCATTATTCATTTCCCTTATCAGAAGCTATATAAAAAAGGAATATCGGGAAATACCGTTCATGAGCATCGTTACGATCGTAGCTGCACTGATCTATTTCCTCTCACCGATCGATGTCATTCCCGACTTCATACCGGGTCTCGGACTGATCGATGATGCGACGATCATTGCCTTCTGCTTCATGTCTTTCAAACATGATCTTGATAACTACAGCAAGTGGCGCAGAAATGGCGAAGTGATCGACGTTGAAGCAAGACCTGTATCTTCAGAATAAAAGTTCTCTTATGGAGAACTTTTTCAATTGTGTCCGTATGCTTTCAGCTTTGACAGATCATAGCCCTTGTATTCCAGCAGCTGACTTACTGTGACGAGTTGGAAGCCCTGATCGATCAGTTCCGGTACGATCCTTTCACTGGCTCTTGCGGAAGACATGTAAAGCGAATGCATCAGAATGACATCCCCGTCTTCTACATCAGCCACCGCCCTTTCATAAGTGATATCTTCATCGCGGTTTGCCCAGTCCTTGGTGTCTACCGACCACAGTATCGCCGGCATGTCGATGATATCTTCCATGTCATAGTTTCTGGCACCATATGGCGGACGATAGGTCTTCATCTCATAGCCAAGCTTCTGATACACATAATTGACCGGTTCCATTATGGTAGCCTTGGCTTCATAGGCTCCCAGAGTAGAGAGATTTTCATGATTCTCGCTATGGGAACCAAACTCCATCCCCAGTTTAATCCCTTCAGCGATGTTTTCCATCTCATTGGCACTCATGCGGTAGCCGGCAACGTAGAAAGTCGCTTTGGCGTCGTATTTACTGAAGATCTGATAGAGCACTTCATCAACAGTCCTGTATGGTCCATCATCATAGGTGATGGCAACCATCGGTCTGTTTGGGGAAAGATAGCTCTGTTTCTCATAATCGTGTAGTTCTTCAAAACCCAGATCCTTTCCTGTAAGCATCTTCAGATAGCCCAGCGGAAGATCCATCGTATAATCAAAATCTCTGAAATCAAGCTTGAGATGATCATCCTTCACTTCTATGTCTATATCACTCAGTTCAAGACTGTCTTTGTCGGAATTCAGCCAGAAGCCTGTCGTATAGGCTTCATCGATCTCATTTTTCTTCATCTCATATCGAAGCATATCTGAAAGCATTTCCGCACCATCGATCACCTTGAATTCAAGATCGCTCATATCTTTGTTCAGATAGAAATATCTGCCGTTTTGATAGCTGAGTTTCAGATAATCACCGGCCTTTTCCACCTTGTAGTCATAGAGAAGTTCTTCCTTGCTTTCACATAGGCTCATCGCATAGTCCCTGATCGTCATATTTTCACCAGGATAGAAGACTGTGCACTTGCCATTGGTGTATTTTTCGGCACCTTCATTTTCGGATCTTGCACAGGCTGAAAGTGTCAGTAATAAAACAGAGAATAACAGTATCGCTATCCTCTTTACAGTTCTGTTTTCTTTTCCTGATGTGTATGAAGTGTTATTCATATCCAAAACCGCTTATAATATATACAGGAATGCAGGTGTGGTTCAATGGTAGAACTCGACCTTCCCAAGGTTGCAACGGGGGTTCGATTCCCCTCACCTGCTCCATTTTTTTATTTTTCCGGCTGTTTCTGTTTTTCATTCTCGCCATCAATTACACCCTTGGTGTAGGCGTTGGCCAGCTCTTCCAGTTTTATGTCATAGGCATCGGCGATCGTAGTCAGGACATCGAAGTTCATGTTTATACTGTTGCTTTCGCCATGCAGTCCGACATATCTTCCCAGACCATAGATGTCGATCTTGATCGAAACTTCATCAACATCGCTCTTCCAGGCTCTCGTAAGAGATTTTCTTACGTATCTGTTTTTGACGTTGTTGAGTCTTCTCAAGCCATCTGCGATCAGAAAGACATACAGATAGATCAGAGGCATGCTGATGTAGAAAGGAAGATAGGTGTTGAAGTTATAGAGATCTTCCCAGTTGTGTACGATCACGACATTATAGAAATAGACCAGTGAATAGATGATGATCGGAATGATGCATATCAGAGAATCTCTGACCGTAAAATGGGTCGCCGACTCCACATGTAAGAAGGCCACCAGGATCATGACCGGGCAGACAAAATGCAGATTGAAATTATACCCGCCAAAGGCCAGGATCGGATCATAGAAACTGATGAAACACAAAGCAAAGATAAAGACCACCGAGGTACAGATCGCCGTCGAATAATGAAGCATGGCCATCCAGCGGTTGTAGGTGAAACGCTTATTGATCAGACCATTGATCGCAAACGGTATCAGCATGATCGTTACGATAAGTCCATAGATGCCGGAAATGATCGTGAAATAGCGGAAAAGCTTGAAGGAGATCTTTTCTTCCGCAAACATGACGATGCCTCCATAGATGGAAATATGATAGAAGATCGCTCCAACGATCGCCGCAAGCAGAGCCATGATGCTTCTTTTTCGGTTAAAATCGATTAGAAAATCTCTGTTCATCAGTAATAGTCCTTATACATATTATAACTTCATACGATTGATTGAGCATTCAAAAAGTATCACCTTGAATGATACTTTTAGATATTCTATTCCTTTGTGTCTGTTGAAATATTATTTTCCAGTCACAGTTTCCATTGCGCAGAATTCCTGAGTCTTTTTCTTAAGTCTTATAAGCATCCAGTAGATGTATACAGCCAGGCCAATAAAAGTTACAACCATCAGCGCAGAACCGATCCAGAATCCTGCTCCGGTATTATTATTTGCAATGGAATACAATATAAGCCTGTTGTTGGAAGCAAACGCATCAAATATTGTATGAAGTACTGCCGGAGCAAGGAAACCAAGGATGTATTTTGAAATCTGTAATCCTTTGCCGTTTATTCTGTTGTATTTAGCTCTACCAAACAGTTCTCCCGTCAGCATATTCAATGCCATATGGGCAGGAAGATGCAAGGCTCTCATTGCAACTGTACCTAATGAAGGAGTGTTCATATATGCGAATTCTTCCATTATTGTAAAACCAAGGCCGACAGCTACGCCCATCAGACAGTACTCATATACATTCTTGGGTTTAAAGATCAGTATCGCAACAATAAGAACTGTTCCCTTATATATTTCTTCCGGTAAACCCGCACCTAAAAATGCACCTAATAATGATTCAAGCACAGCAGGAAGCTTAGCCAAAGCTTCCTGCATAGAAGCATTACCCAGATACAGCTTTATTCCTGTAAAACCGGAAATATCAAAAGTGGCCATTCCAAAGGCGATCGGAACTAACGCCATAACCCATCCAATTGGTTTAGGAATTTCTCTTTTAACCATTCTGTAATAGAGAAAACCAAGATACGCAATTACACACAGTACATAGACAACAGTCATAATATTAACATTCATTTTTTTAATCCTCCTGAATCAATATATTTATATAAAAATCATTACTGATCTGATCACCATTCTTTTCTTATTTTCTCAAAATCGATCTGCTTTGAGACCTTCTTCCATATGATGAAAGCGATTATTATTCCAATTACTGTTCTTATTCCATACATGATCAATGAATAAGATGAATTGGCATTTACAGCAACATATGATGTAGCCTCTTGAGCTGATTGAAATATACCTGTAGAAAAGCCTGTCAGAAAATCGTATAGTCCATGAGTTATACCACACGCCCATACATTTCTTGTCTTCCAGTACAGAATCAGTAAAGCAAGACCGAAAACTGCCGCCTCCAATGTTTTGCCTATAGCTAAGGCCCAGGCTGTAATTGATGTAACATCTACATCAATTGTATGAATTGCACCAAAAGTGATGGATGATACCAGAGCTATTATAAGGAATACATTTTTCTTATCTCTTAATTCATATAAGATCGCATCATTGATAACAGCTCTGAATAACAGTTCTTCGAATAAGCCTACAGATATGAAGAATAGAAAAGTATTAATCAACCCTATAACCGGGTTTTCGACCATAGTGCTGCTTTGGATATTGCCTAACAGCAGTAACACTCCCTGAATCAGAGACATAATCAAATAAACAGTAAAACATTTAATAACATATCCCGTGTTTTTGTATGATGATTCAAAAGTCTTTTCACCGGAGATCCGGTATAGAACGAAACTCACAAAACCACAAAGCATAGCCCTGACAAGAAATCTGTGATAATTGTTTTCTACAGGTATCGTATAAACACATACAGTTCCAAAAACAACGGTTAATGCCGCTGCAATAACTGGATGTTTTTTCAAATACTCTACAACCTTTTTAAGCATAAT
>JAFRBQ010000020.1 GCA_017404785.1 Erysipelotrichaceae bacterium | reverse complement strand
GGGAACGAAAAGAACAGATCGCCGCCTGGAAAAAAGCCCATCTGGAAATGGAAAAAAAGAATGGTAATGTGAACTAGCGTGGATTTGCACCCCCAGGATGAATTTGCGTGTGGGTGATCTGCTGCCCCAGGTTGAACTACCGTGTGGGTGGATCCAGTTGAAAGAAAAATGACCCCATTATTACGATGAATATATCCAAAAAATTCACGAATAAGGAGGCCATTTTCAGTGTATGTTGTTTTCCAATGTAAATGAAGAAGAATTTGAATTGGTGTCTGAATTTGAGAAAGCCGGTGTGATTTATAAAGAAGTCCGCCTGAAGAACAGAGGACACCGCTGCCAGGGCTGCGGAACCTTCCATACCAATGTAAAAGAGTATCGTACAAAGAAAATACGTCACTCTGTCTATGCACACCAGAACTGCTTCATTCTCTATAAACAGCGCAGATTCATCTGCCCCAAATGCAGAATGACAGCCATGGAAACCAATCCGTTCATCAGTCATGATGACAGAGTTTCTGATCAGACTATCATCAACGCACTGACTGATCTGAAACGATATAACAATACATTCACCGCCGTTGCTGAACGATATGGCTTGTCTGTACGAGGTGTCATGTCTCTGTTTGACCGCTACTGTCAGATGGAAAGGAACAGACTGCCGAAAGTTCTGTGCATCGATGAGATCTACTTCTCCAGAAAACGTCGGAAGAAGTATGTCCTTGTCCTGCTTAACTTCTTCAACCGGGCAATTATTGATGTTCTCAAAGACCGTGACAAACATACGATCGCCTCTTATCTCAGTAAGATCCCAAGAGAGGAAAGAGACGCTGTGGAGTATATTTCCATAGATATGAACGACAATTATCGTGATGTTTTGCAGGTTTATCTGAAAAATGCCGCTATTGTCGCAGATTCATTCCATGTCATTAAACGTGTAAACAAGGTGCTGGATGACAAACGCCGCAAGATCATGCGGCGCTTTGAAGACAATAAATCATCTGACGAATATTATCTGCTGAAATATCGTGACCAGCTCCTGTTCTCTAAATCGCTCAGTTACGACCGGACGATGAATCGTCATTTCCGTTACTACATCTCAGAGAATGAATTGCTTGGCATGATCCTGAAGATTGATCCGGAACTGGAGTCCTCTTATCATCTTGTACAGAAATACATTCTCTTCAATGATCACGACTATGGCGGTGATCTCAAAACTGCACGCAATGATCTGGAAGAGTTGATTATCGAATTCAAGCTCTCCGGCATCAGTGGCTTTCCGGAGCTCGCTGCCACACTTGAATATTGGAAGGAAGAGATCATTTCTTCTTTCTCCCTTGTCAAAGGACAGAGAGTTTCCAACGGCCCTATCGAAGGAAGAAACTCATTGATCAAGAAAGTCCTTCATCTCGCTAACGGATACACCAACTTTGACAGGTTCAGGAATCGTATCATCTACTCTTTAAACAAATATGCCTCTCATTCATTTCAGAGAGAATAGACACAAAAGATCGACCCCTTTTTTCGGGATCGATCTCTGCATTTTTGGCTATGACCCACACGCTGGTTCATCCTGTGACCCACACGGTTTTTCATCCTGGGATCTCTTTCACCCACACGCTAGTTCATATTACCGCCAGAAGTATGATTCTTCTGGCCATTGTATTTGTAATTTATTTTGTGACACCAAGATGCTCTTATCCTATCTTCCCCAGCTCTTTTCCGGTACTAAATAGATAAAGTCCGGATCATCACCTCTCGTCATCCTTGCTCTCATTCTCAGTCTTGACCCAACAGAGAGATATTCGGGTCTAGACTTTCTGTCCCATCTGAAATTTAGGAAATTAGCTCTTCTGAGACACAACAACATCATTCCGGGATCTCCTGCCTCATTTTCTACTACAAACACATAATCAAATGTATCTTTCACATCTGGGTTTTCTGCCAAAGAATATACAATGCAGTCAAATTCAATCAGCTTATCGCTGTACTTTTTATAAAAAGCATC
>JAFRBQ010000019.1 GCA_017404785.1 Erysipelotrichaceae bacterium | reverse complement strand
ATTAATTCAAGTAACAGATTTTCAAAGATCATTTTATTAATAAATATCATCCACAGGACAATACTATTAATCAATAATAGATATTTTAATAATGACTCGACCTACAATGAGAATCAGCTTGACTATTCATAGTAGGTCTCCTAATTAGTTTAACATTATTGAGTGCTAAAATGTAGTTATGGAAATCATTAAAGTCGACGAATCAAGGATAGCTGCTACATCCAGATTCGCTCAAAGAGTTTTCAGAGAATACTACAACGATCTCATCGGACCCGATCAGTCCTTATATATGGCTGAACTGTTTCTTTCTGAAAAAGCCATAAAAGACCTGATAGATGAAGGAGCGATCTTCAAACTTGTAGTTGAGGATGAGAAGATCCTAGGATTCTATGAATGCAAGAAGGAAGAAAAAAGAGTCTTTCTTTCAAAACTCTATGTTGATAAACCATATCGGGGCAACAGGATAGGAAAAATGATGTTTGAAGACCTTCTTGAATACACGAGATCATGCGGCCTTAACAAGATATATCTTACCGTCAACAAATACAACACCCCTTCATACAATATCTATCTGCATCTTGGTTTCAAGGTGATCGATGCCGTAGAAAACGATATCGGTCATGGATATATCATGGATGATTACATAATGGAATATACAATTTCGTAAACAAAAAAGTCCTCAAAGGACTTTTTTGCACTACTTATTATTGGAAGATTGTTTAATGAAAAAATTATTACACTATTTTTATATCATTGCTATGTGAAAGGATTGTGAAAACAAATATATAAGTTTCTACAACTTGATCATCAGCATCCTGTCTTTATTATTTATATCCTTATAGACTTCAATTTCCGCGTCTTTGAAATACTTTTTCGCAAGTTCACTTAAGGCATCTTTCAGATCATATCCCATCTCAAAAAACAGCAGTCCCTTAGGATTGACGACCTTATGGGCGTTTTCAAATATCTCTCTGTAGAATTTGAGCCCATCTTCACCACCGAATAAGGCTACATGCGGTTCATAGTCATAGACAGAGGATTCGATGTTTTCCACTGTTTTGATATATGGCGGATTGGAAACAAGGATGTCAACCTTGATGCTTCTTTCTATATATGGTTCAAGCATGGAACCATGAAGAAATTCTACTTCAGCATCATTATTTCTGGCATTGAGTTTTGCGACATTCAAGGCATCTTCAGAAATATCAGATGCATAGACATTCAGCTTATCCTCTTCTTTTTTTAAGGCAATTGCGATCGCTCCGGAGCCTGTTCCAACATCACAGATGTTTATTTCTTTTCCTTTGAAAAACTCGTCATACTTGCCTAAAATAAGCCCTACAAGCTCTTCTGTTTCATAACGTGGTATCAATACATCTTTATTAACGATAAACTTGTATCCATAGAAATAGGAATAGCCAAGCACATAATTCAATGGCTCATTCTGTAAGAGTCTTTCTATTCCCTTTTCAAATTTCTCCGATACCCTGTTATCTGCTTCCTTATCAAGATCCAGATAAAGATTAATGTCAAATTCATTGCACAATTCAAAAATAAAAGCCTTCACCGTTTCAGGTGAAAGACCTTTTTCATAGAATTCATTGCGATATTTATGGATAAGCTGATTATACGTGCTCATTCAACAGTTTTTCCTTGTCGTCATTTGCCAGTAAGGCATTGACGATGTCGTCAAGTTTGCCTTCCATTATCCTGTCAAGCTGATTTATCGTCAGACCGATACGATGGTCTGAAACACGGTTCTGGGGATAGTTGTAGGTCCTGATCTTTTCACTGCGGTCTCCTGTACCGATCTTTGAACGTCTGATCTTTCCTTCTTCCTCTTCCTTTTTCTGCTTGTAGTAATCGTATACTCTGGCTCTGATGATCCTTAAGGCAGTCTCCTTATTGGCGATCTGGTTACGGCCATCCTGGCAATTGACTGTAATGCCTGTAGGCTTGTGAACGATCCTCACCGCGCTGTCGGTCTTGTTTATATGCTGCCCACCGGCGCCGGAAGCTCTGTGTGTTTCGATCTCAAGATCTGAATCAGGTATCTCAACATCTTCTTCTTCGATGTCCGGGAAGACGATGACGGTAGCAGTAGATGTGTGAACTCTGCCCTGCGTTTCAGTCTTTGGCACACGTTGAACACGATGGGCACCGGATTCAAATTTGAAATGACGGTAGGCATCAAGCCCCTTGACCATAAAACTGATCAGGGCATAACCACCGGCTTCTGATTCCGAAGATTCCATGACTTCGATCTTGTAGCCTAAGGAATCCGCATAATATGAATACATTCTGAAAAGATCACCGGCAAAGATATTTCCCTCATCGCCACCTGCTGCACCTCTGATTTCGACCAGACAGTCGTTGGCATCTTCCGGATCTCTAGGCAGTAGAAGTTCTTCAATGTGTTTGTTTAAAACTTCAAGTTTTTCTTTGGCATCATCGATCTCCATCTGGGCCATATCCCTTATTTCAGGATCGGAATCCTTGAGCATCTCCTCACCGTCTTCAATGATCTGTGTATACTTCTTGTAATTCTGATAGGCATCGTATGGAGCTTTCAGTTTAGCTTGTTCTTTAGATAATTTAGTGTATTTTTTTACATCAGAAACAGTCTCATCCTTCATGAGCTGTTCGCTGATATCATCATATTTCTTTTCAATCTCTTCCAGTTTGACTATCTTAGCATCCATAAATTATTTACCTATCTTCACTTTTGGTTTGTCTGGAACTTCATGACAATGACGGCATCTTGCTTCGTAACTTTCAGATGCACCGACCAGAATGATCGGATCATTGTATGAAGCAGGATGACCATTTATGATTCTCTGAGTCCTGGTAGCTGGAGCACCGCACTTGTTACATACTGCGGCCAGTTTAGTCACAAACTCAGCTTCTGTAATCAATAAAGGCATCGGACCAAAAGGTTCCCCTTTGAAATTTGTATCAAGACCGGCACACATGACTCTGATGCCGCGATCAGCCAGCTCGTTTGCCACATCACAGATATTATCACCGAAGAACTGAGCTTCATCGATCGCCACGACCTGCGTCGTAGGCTTTA
Source organism: Erysipelotrichaceae bacterium (assembly GCA_017404785.1). Taxonomy (GTDB): domain Bacteria; phylum Bacillota_I; class Bacilli_A; order Erysipelotrichales; family Erysipelotrichaceae; genus Colivicinus. The sequence goes on along the minus strand of JAFRBQ010000019.1, from coordinate 191,524 downwards.
CCATATCAAGGATCTCCGAAGCATCGCTTATCACATGCGATTCTACTGATGAGCCGGCATGAGAAACGACTCTGGTATTTGAATAACGGTCATCGATCTTCGGCTTGAAAACCATGATCTCCTTTTTCGCAAATTCCAGGACTTTTATTCTTCTGATCAATTCTTCTGTTTTACCTGCAAACATGCAGCCGGAGATAGTTTCGATCCAGCCGTCTCTATAACTCTGATACATATGTATACCTCATTCCTAGACTATTATACCTAAAAAAATAGAGGATTGATCCTCTATTTGTTTTCCAAACCGTATTTCTTATTGAATTTTTCAATTCTACCTGCAGAAGCTGCAAATCTCTGTCTACCAGTATAGAATGGATGGCAATTTGAACAAGTATCAACTTTAATACCATCTTTCTTGGTAGATCCGGTTTCGAATGTTGAACCGCAACCTGCGCAAGTAACAGTAACCCTGTAATAATCCGGATGAATACCCTTTTTCATCTTTACTCTCCCTTCCGCCTTGGATATCATGTCAATCCAAAGTAAGTTATGTCACTCAAATATATTAGCATATTGCTTTATTAAAAGCAATAAACTTTTCTATTCAATTTCAGCACCTAAGGCGCGCAGTTTTTCGACGATCGAATCATAGCCGCGATAGATATGATAGGCATTGTGGATCGTCGTCAGTCCTTCGGCCATAAGCCCCGCGATCACCAGCGATGCACCGCATCTCAGGTCGGTCGCAAAGATGTCAGTCCCATGTAAAGGTGTAGGACCATGAATATATGAATTGCCGGTCTCACAGTCAATATTGGCACCCATGGAATTGAGCTCCTTGCAGTGCTTGAAACGTTCAGCATAGATCGTCTCTTCAACATGGCTGTCGCCCTTAGCTTTGGTCATAAGTGAAGTGAGCGGCTGCTGAAGATCGGTCGCAAAACCCGGGAATGGCTGCGTGATGATATCGACAGCCTTGAGATCGTCATTTCCATAAACTCTGACATAGTCCGAACCCTGTTCCAACTTTACGCCCATTTCTTCAAGCTTTGAAGTAAGAGCTTCGATATGTTGAGGAATGACGTTTTTCACGGTCACATCTTCACCACAAGCTGCAGCAGCAATAATATATGTTCCTGCCTCAATGCGGTCAGGAATAATATCATGGATACAGCCCTTGAGTCTTGAAACACCATTGATGGTTATTTCTGAAGTACCGGCACCTCTGATCTGTGCTCCCATCTTGTTGAGCATTGAAGAAAGATCGATGATCTCCGGTTCCTTGGCCGCATTTTCGATAGTCGTACGGCCTTTGGCAAAGCAGGCTGCAAGCATGATGTTTATGGTCGCACCGACTGAAGCAAAATCCAGGTATATATCATCACCCAGGAGTTCTTCAGCATCGATCTCAATGACATTGCCATCCTGTTTTATCTTTGCGCCAAGAGCTTCAAAACCCTTGAGATGAAGATCGATCGGTCTAGGACCGAGGTTGCATCCACCTGGCGAATACATCTTGACATGTCTGAATCTGCCTAAAAGAGCACCCATGAAATAGTATGAAGCTCTCAGCTTCATGACATCTTCATCGAGCAGATCGACATTGATTATTTCAGTAGGATCGATGGTAAGTTCATCACCATCAGCTGTGACCTTGATATTCAGAAGACCCAGAAGTTTCTTCAGGATCTCAACATCCTTGATCTCCGGAACATCATAAAGCTTGACTATTTCACTAGCCATTACAACCGATGGTAATATTGCTACAACGGAATTCTTGCATGATGAAACTGTAACTTCACCATTAAGCTTTCTTCCGCCTCTGATTCGAATTAGATCATCCATGGAAAAGTTTTTAATTAGCTGGTTTTGCGTAGACATTGCCATTATCATCTACACAGAAATAGATATTGTCGGCAAGTTTAGCCCACTTGACTTGAGAGCCAAGATCCTTATCATTTACGATCTCGAATACATTGTATTCTTCGCCGTTGTTTGCCAGACTTGCACCATTATAGGTAGTTGCATCTGCATCACTGGTTGGAGATACTCTGAAATGTAAAGGACCATCTACGATTTTATAGACAAGTTTACCCAGCGATGGCGTATTGCCGCCTCCTGAGCTCTGACCCTGATTGTTTATCTGTTCAGTAAGACTTGCGATCGTCGCATCCTTGTCTGCGATATCTTTCTTATATCTCTCTTCATTGGCCTTGAGCTGTACATTCTCTGTATTGACCTTGACATACTGATTGTGCTGTTTGACACCATAGATCAGAGCACCGATCGTTGTAGCCAGCAGGACGGCGATCAGGATCAGGCAGATGATCAGAGAAGACGAATTTGCTTTCTTCTTTTTTTTCGGCTTGAAATCTTCATCATATTCGACGTCTTCGTTTTCTTCGTTGTTGTCATCATCGTAGAGTTCATCATCAGACATCTTGAAAATGGACATATCGACACTGCTTTCCGTAGCGGTCTTGTCTTCGACAAAATCAGGGATATCTAAAGTGTCGTCATCATTTAAATTTCTGTAATCATTTTTGCTTACCATTTTATTCTTACCTCACTAAACTTTTTGTGTAAACAGTACACGATAACCATCATATTCGCCGCCCAGTAAAGCAGCCTGGTTAGAAACATCAAAAATCGATGTTATGATCTTTCCATCAGTATTTATATATTCCTTGAATACATCCACGATCATCTTGTCTTCATCGGCATTGATCGAGAAATCATGATTCAAAGCGATCTCTACAAACTGTCTCAGATATTCTACTTCCTTGAAGATTACTCGGTGCAGGACAATGATCTTGACATTGAATGGATATTCATTGGCGATTGAGTCCTTGAGTTCATATACCGATCTGACAAAACCGCTTGAAAGATACGGATAAGTCTTGTGGATACGGTCAAAGACCTGTGCGTATTCTTCTTCAATGGCCTGACGTCTTTCATCTTCCTGGATCATTTTGCTTCTAAGATCATCGATCAGCGAATTGACAAAGCCTGGCTGCTGCTGAAGACTCTGATAGGTATGTTCCGGAGAGATCGCATCTTCATTGTAGACGTTGTTATTTGCATCGAACATCTGATCGTCATAGTAATTCTTCTGATTGGCAACATCCATATCCTGAAGAAGTTTGAGGATATCGTTATTATCAGCCGGAGAAACAAGATCATCATCGGTCGCATAATCAATGAGATTCTCGACAGTCTCTGAATCAACGATATCATCGAGCTTAGGTCCGTCATATTCGCTCTCATTGGATACGACCTCTGAGAAGACATTATCAAGTTCAAGAGTCTTCTTCGATTCAGCAAACTTGCTTTGAAGAGAACCGCTCTCCTGATTCTTTTCGACATTTCTGGCGATCATATCCAGAAGTTTGCTGTCTTCTTCAGACATCATGAAAACAGGCTCTTCTGTTTCTTTTTTAGTTTCTTTTCTTAACGGCTGAATATCAACAGGATCAGTGCCTGGATTGTTGTAGATACCATAATTAGAGATACCTTGTTCATTTTTTCTTGAAGAAGAAAAATCAGGAATTCGATCATCGTCTTTTATATAGACATATTCATCAAATTTTTTGTTGCTTCTTCTGGTAGGATCAGTCGCAACAAATCTTTCAAAATTGTTCTGAAGTTCCAGAACATCAAGATCGTTGCCCTTCTTTGGCGTGTGGCCTACAAAAGCCTCAAAATTCCTCTCAAGTTGTTCCTCATCCATGACTACCGGTTTTCTTCTGGCCGGCTGTTCCTTTATGGATGAAAAGCGATGATCAAGATTCTCCTCATCGAGCAGCATATCATCACCAAGATTATAGAAACTCAAAAGGTCTTCAAGCGAAGCCTTCTGATCCAGTGGTTCATCGTTATCAAGATCAACATCAAACATTCTATCGATCTCATTGGATATCTTTTCCTTTTGTGGAATATCAATGAATTTATCAAATGAATCTTCTCCGGCTTGAAGTAATGTCTGAATCGTTGAATTCATGGTACCTAAAGAAGAGTCTAGATTTCCTTTCAATTCAGACTCGAGAGCATTAAGATTCAGATTTTTAAGTTGAGCCAACTTGGCATCAGACTGGTCATCCATGTGTTTTTCAAGATAATCTACAGCCTTGTTGATAAAACCAAGAAGCATTACATTTTTAGGTTTCACTTTTCCTCCTGCTCAACAAAAGAATACCATCACCGATGTTATCGAATTTCATTATATCAAAACGATCATCGTTTGACACCATTTCTGAAAATTTTACAATCTTTTTTACAAGATTTCTCAGATTTCTTGATTCAATATTTTCAACATCATAAACAAGTCCATGGAAGATCATATTGTCGAAAAACATATATCCGTCTTCCTTGAGATTTCCCAGAAACTGTTCCATGTATTTTCCATACTGTGCTTTAGCTGCATCCACAAAGATAAGATCATACATCCTGTCCGTTTTATATTCCTCTATCGGCATAAAATGAACTATGATCTGATTACTGTAAGGACTGTTTTCAATATTTGAAACAGCCTGTAAGTACATTTCTTCGTTCTTTTCGATCGTATCGATCCTGATATCTTTATCAAGGGAAGCCATCTTCATTGCGGAATACCCTACAGCTGTTCCCAGTTCAAGAATATCCTTTGCCTGTTTTTCTTTAATAAACTTCAAAAGAAATTCAAGGCCTTCATCCTTGATGATCGGCACACCTTCATTAAGTGCCTTCTGCTTGATAGATAGAATATCTGCGTTTTCCATGTATATTATTCTAATACAAGTCTTAAATAAAATAATAACTGCTGCGTTAAAGATGCAGCAGTTATTGATTACAAATACAAAATATAAATTATGCCTCGTGAACGATGTTCAGAATATCCTTCTGCAATACTTCAGTCTTGTCAGAAGCATCTTTGGCATCCTTGCCTTTGATAGAGAAATAGAACTTGATCTTAGGTTCTGTTCCTGAAGGTCTGGCAGCGATCCAAGATCCTTCTTCAAGATAGTATTTAAGGACATTTGATTTTGGAAGATCGATAGGTGTTTCTACGCCGTCTTTTGTCTTGATCGAAGTCTGATAGTCTTCAACAGATACGACCTTGAGACCGCCGATCTGTTTAGGGCAATCAGTTCTGAGATCAGACATGATCTCCGTGATCCTCTTTAATCCGGCTTCACCTGACTTAGACAAAGCGACCTGACTCTCTTTGAAGGTACCATGCTTTTCATAGAGTTCATTCAAGACATCGATCAGATCCTTGCCCTGAACTTTGTAGTAAGCACCACATTCAGCAGCAGTCAGAACAGCCTGAACGCCATCCTTGTCTCTTACAAAATCCTTGATGACGCAGCCGTAAGATTCTTCATAGCCAAACAGGAAAACTTTTTCACCGGTCTTTTCGTATTTCCTGATCTTATCACCAATGAACTTGAATCCGGTAAGGGTCTTTTCGACATCAACTCCGTATGATCTGGCTACAAGTTCGCCAAGATCGGAAGTAACGATCGTATTGTACATTACACCGTTGACAGGAAGTTCCCCTTTGGACTTTAATTGTGAAAGGATATATTCAAGATATACAGCAGCTGACTGGTTGCCTGACATCAGCACATATTCGCCATTATGACGGGCAACGACACCAAGCCTGTCGCCATCAGGGTCTGTTACAACTACGACATCCGCATCGCAATCCTTACCGATCTTAATTGCAAGATCATAAGAAGCTGGAACTTCAGGGTTAGGAGATTTTGTATTGGTGTAGTCCGGATCCGGACAGCATTGTGCCAATACCGGAATACAGTTGTAACCCAGTTCCTTCAGAACTGTTCTTACCGGCATGTTGTCAGCACCGTGCTGCGGTGAGAAGACGATCTTGAAATTGGATTTGTCAATATCATGATTTATTTCACACGTCTTAACTGCATCATAGTAGGCTCTGTCTACTTCTTCGCCGATCCAGGTCACAAGTTTATAGAAAGTTTCATCATCAGCTGTCGGAACCGAAAGAATGTTCTCGACTTTGTTGATCTCATCGACAATGATCTTCACATCTTCAGGAAGCAACTGACATCCTGAATCGTCGTATACTTTATAACCGTTGTATTCCCTTGGGTTATGAGAAGCAGTGATCATAATACCGCCGGCACACTTCAGATATCTTACTGCAAAGGAAAGTTCCGGGGTCGGTCTCAATGCTTCAAAGATATAGCATTTGATACCGTAATTAGTCAGGACTTTGGCTGATTCAAGTGCAAAACGATAAGACTGATGCCTGTTGTCATAAGAGATCGCCACTCCTCTTTTTGCTCCATCAGGTTGAGAAAGGATATATTTCGCAAAACCAACATTGGCTCTTTGAATCACATAAATATTCAGCCTGTTTGTACCAGCACCCAAAAGATTTCTCATACCCGCAGTTCCAAATTCCGCATCCATATAGAATGCTTCCTTCTTCTCTTCTTCCGACATTGCCAGCAATTCAGCCTTCAGACTCGGATCAAGATCCGGTTTGGAAATCCACTGTTGATACTTCTCTTGATAGCCCATAATTATTTTCTCCTTCTATTATTGAAAGCCTTTTCAATTTATATTAATATGATACCATTTCTCAATACGAAAAATCAGTCCCTAAGTTCAGGAATTCATAAAAAAAAGAGCTATCACCTAAGTGATAGCTTCACTGGATTACTCAATGACCTTCTGGGTTCTTAAGATATCTTCGATTGCTGCAATAGCTGTATCTTCATCTTCGCCTTCGCAAGTAATCGTGATTTCTGACTGAGTAGGAATGCCTAATGACATGACTCCCATAATAGATTTCATATTTACGGATCTCTCCTTAAATGAAACCTTAACGTCACTCTTGAATTTACTAGCAGCGTTTACAGCAACTGTAGCAGGACGAGCATGTAAACCTACAGGATCAATTACCAAAACATTGATTTCTTTCATTCTCTTCCTCCTTTTCTTAGTAGTATTAGTAATACTTTAAGAATATTATAGAATTGTAAGCGCTTTAATTCAAGATTTTTGCACAAAATATAATATTTTATTTGTGATATGTTTCATTATTCAGAATCTTGAAAGAGCGGTAGATCTGCTCCAGAAGAATCAGCCTGGTCATCTGATGCAGGAAGGTCAGATCGGAAAGTTTCAGCTTCTCATCTGCCCTTTTTCTTAATTCCTCTCCTAATCCCAATGATCCCCCGATAACAAAAGTTATCTTAGGATATCTGATAAAAAGTTTATCAATCTTTTCTGCCAGAGAGAGCGAATCTATACTTTTGCCATGAAGATCAAGCAGAATGACGTATTCATCATTACCGATGCTGTTCAATACCCTTTTAGCTTCTGTGTCCAAAACAGCCTTCTCATCATCACGGATAGGCTCATCTTTAACTTCGATTATTTCCAGTTTATGATAGCGGCTGATCTTTTTGATGTAATCTTCGATCAGACTGCTTAAATTGCGGTCCTTTATTTTACCGACGCAGACTATTTTAATCACGTCTTACTCCGGCGACAGTTCTTTCTGAGTTATGAATGAATTCAAAAGTCATATCATCATTGTCATTGAAATAAAGTGCATCAAAATAGTCATTCAGACCATTGATCTCTTTTCCATTTATCGAAACGATGATATCTCCGCTTCTGATTCCTGCTTCATAGGCAAGTGAACCCTCTCTTATCCTTGAGACATAGATACCGCTTAAAGTATCGATCGGAATATTCAGATTGTTTTTTTCAAAACCGTACATCTCGGAAATATAAGTGCCCTTTATGCCCAGATCATTTCTGACAACTTCCTCATGGGCGATTATCTTGTCGGCAACCTTATGAAGTTCGTTTGCGGTCACAGCGAAAACAGAATTATTTGAAATGTTCATTGTGACCATACCGACAAATTCACCGTTCATATTGATGATCGGGCTTCCGGAATAACCGTTCTGCAGGAAAGATGACAGTTCAATCAGATCCAGATAGTATGTAAGACGATCATCATTGGTCATCACGGTATTTTCTACAACAAGATGCTTGAGGGAGATCATACCAAGTTCCACTGAACCCGCATAATCCATTGATGAAGGTGTGCCAATACAGATAACGAATTCACCTTTGTTCAATAAAGTTGCATCTCCAGGCTGAATTTTCTTCATTTCATATGGCGTAGTTACTTTTAATACAGCCAGATCCAGATAGATATCATAACCTACAAGTTCACCTTTCTGACTGTATGAAGACGCAAAGCTGATATTGATATTATTGGCTGCAGAAACTCCGTGATAGGAAGTAAGGATATACGCCTCATCATTATTCTGAGCATAGACAAAGCCGCTTGAAATCGTTCCATCGGCATTGACAGCGACAATGGAAGGATCTGCTTCTTCAACGACTCTGGTAAAATCCGTAGAAAAACCCGTCACATTATACTGATTGATAATGCTTTCGGAATTACTGTTTTTACGGGAAAAGGCTTCGCGGGAAACAAAGCCCAACCAGATCACCAGAATGACGATAAGAAGATAGATTAAACGATTATTTTTCATATTTCAACATTCCATTACACTAATGAACAAGGCAGATAATTACATGCATTGACACGATAGCCATTGACTTCAAAAGTTACATGCAGGTGCACACCTTCAGACTGACCGGTATTGCCCATCTGACCGATGAGCTGTCCTCTGGTTACATTCTGTCCGACTTCAACAAACGGTGGCAGATTGAGGTGCATATACATTGTTCTGATACCGTTATTGTGGTTGATGATACAGAAGTTACCCATATCATACTGATAGCCGACGCTGTCAACAACACCTGAGTCCATCGCATAGACATCTGCATATGTTTCATATCGGTTGACGATATCGGTTCCGGTATGACCCGCATAACAGCCAAAGTGACAGGTAATACCAGGATTGTCGACCGGCCAGATAAACTGACCTGTACCGATCATATAAGTGACCTTGGTACCAACAGCTATGACACCCTGTTTAGGCTGTTTGATGACGATCTCATTCATCAGATCACCATCGACCAGGATACCGTTTACCCAGGTCTCATCATATAATACATTCTTGATGCCCATTTCTTCTTCGACTCTTATTTCATAGACACCGACTTCCAGAGAATCATCTTCCACATATTCTGGAACTTCTGGTGCAAAATACTGCTGGGAAAGATTTTCCTTCTTGACGACGACTTCGACCGGGGATTTAAAGTATGTGACATTTAGTTCCATACCCGGAGTTACGACCTGATTTTCTGAACTCAGAACATTCGGGTTGATCGTAACGAGCTGCTTGGCAGACATATCACCGAAATAGTAGCCGACACCCTGTAAAGTATCGCCTTCTTTAACGGTATAGTATTCTCTCTCGCTTGTTCTGCCATAGCACAGGAAATTGTATATCTCATCAACATTCTTGAATATCACAGTCGGAGAAACAATGGCTGTCTTGGAATTGATGCTTTCTCTTAAAAACAGATTTTTTTCAACTGAACCGAGTTCCTTAGGCGATTCGATCTGTTCCTGACGCATCAGTTTCTGCAGAGTCTCTTCGGAAATGAAATTCAGAAGAAATCTTTCAAGAGCTATCGAGAAATCCTCATAATTTTTAACATAGATGATCTCAAAGACACCTTCTTCAGTAGAGAATTCAACCATGGTAGTTTTAACGCCAAGCAGATCGTTTGAAACAAGATAATCCATGATCTGATCATCCACATTGGCGAATCTGGCATATGTATACTCTTCCGTTTCATAAACATCGGAACCGTATCCCAGTTCCGTATCCGGGAATTCGTTTTCAAAATCCTTATACTTCTGATAGATCAGATCCTTAAGATATTCATTGTCATTTATCACACCGATAAGTTCGCCTTTATAGTAAAGTTTCTGATACAGTTTAGGTTCGTTTTCATAAGAAAGGATCTCTTGAGAAACAAGAGATTTTTCATTAATAAATCCTGCATCTATATGATCATCACTATTAAGCACAAACGGCAGTCCCAGAACGATGCCTAAGGACAACAGAAGCGATAGGATGATCGAAATAGTATTCTTCAATTATCAACCCTCGATATTGTTTTTAATGCCATAGAAGGCATTGATCTCTTTTTCAAAAGCCAAAACGACTTTACCGGTCGGACCATTACGATGTTTGGAGATCAGAAGTTCGACATCTTCTCTTTCATCACCGCTGTTTTCCTCGCGGTTATAGTAGGCATCACGATACAGGAACAGAACGATATCCGCGTCCTGCTCAAGAGCGCCCGATTCTCTAAGATCCGAAAGCATCGGCCTTTTATCCTGTCTTGCTTCAACGCCACGGGAAAGCTGTGACAGCGCAATGACCGGGACATTGAGTTCCCTCGCCATGGCTTTGAGTCTTCTTGAGATCTCCGATACTTCCTGCTGTCTTGAATCGGATTTACCGGTTGCCTGAATGAGCTGGATATAATCGACAACGATCATGTATAGACCGCCATCCTGAGCCAGTTTCCTGGCTTTGGCATACATTTCTGATACCTTTATACCTGGAGTATCATCGATATAGAAATTCTGTTTTTTGAGCTGTTGAGAAGCCTCGTTGAGTCTTGACCATTCCTCGTCGTTGAGTTTACCGGTCCTGAGCTTCTGGATCTCAACTTTGGATTTTGCCGCCATGATCCTAATTGCGACCTGTTCAGCTGGCATTTCCAGTGAGAAGATCGCGATCGAACCAGGAGTTACAGAAGCCGAATTCATCGCCACATTAAGAGCCAGAGCCGTCTTGCCCATTGAAGGTCTGGCAGCCAGAATGATCAGATCACCTTTCTGAAAACCAGCTGTCATCTTATCCAGATCGTTATAAAGTGTTCTGATACCCGTAATATCCGAACCTGCTTCCTGAATGGCTTCGATATGTTTGATCGCTTCATTGAAGATCTGTTCACCGGTATAGAAATCAGAAGATGTATTGGATCTTGTTACATCGATGACTTTCTTTTCAACGTTTTCCAGCATTTCATCGACAGAAACTGAACCATCATACGCATCATTGGAGATCTCTTCACCGACCTTGATGACTTTACGAGCCAGAGATTTATTTCTGATGATTGTAATGTATTCTCTGGTATTGGTTGCAGAGATCGTTGCGTTGGCCAGCTGCATCAGATAATCGATGCCGCCGATTTTGTCATAGACACCGAAATCCTTCAGTTTGGTAGAAAGCGATACGGTATCTACCTTTTCCTTATTCTCATACATGGCAGACATGATGTTGAAAATGGACTGATGCTTGCCCAGATAAAAATCATCGGCAGCAAGTCCTGCATCTATGCACTGTCTTAAAGCATCAGGATAAAGCATGATATTGCCCAGCAATGATTCTTCTGCTTCTATGGAATAAGGCATTGATTTGTTGCTCATTTTGTTTCCTCAGTCAGAACGACTTTGATGTTGGCTAAAACATCCTTATAAAGTTCCACTTTAACATTATAAGTTCCAAGTTCATTAAGTGGCGCATTATCTTTTATTTTTCTCTTATCGATGATGATATCCTGTTTTTTCAGTTCATCTTCGATCTGCTTGGTAGAAACGGAGCCGGAAACTTTTCCTTCCTTGGCTTTGACCTTGAACTCCAGAGTCTTCTTTTCAATTATCTTCTTGAGCTCTTCTGCTTCTTTGCGTTTCTGGGCATCAAGTTTGGCAGCTTCTTCCTTCTGTTTTTCCAGAACTTTCATGGCTCCATCTGATTCTTGAACTGCCAGACCTCTTTTCAGTAGAAAATTGCGGGCATAGCCGTCAGCGACATCTTTTATTTCACCTTTTTTACCAACTTTTGGAACATCAGTTAACAGTATTACTTTCATTTCTCTCTCCTTCAAAATATTCATCCAGAACCTTTAAGAGTTCATTCTCTATTTTGCCGACGGAACTGTCAGCTACCTGCATGCCTGCAGCTGTCATATGTCCGCCGCCATGCATCTTCTCCATGATAACCTGTACATTGATCTTGCCTTTGGATCTGGCAGAAACGATGACTTCGTCCTTTTCGTTGTTGCATATTACAAAGGCTGCCTCGATTCCTTTTGACTTGACCAGAATATCACAGGCCTGTGATGCAGTAGTTCTTGAAAACTGTCCTTCATAGGTAGGCGCAACGATGATCTTAGAACCGTAGATCTTTCCGCTGTTGATGATCTTGCTTCTTTGCAGAAGTGCCGGATAGGAATCCTGAGCCAGATCATCGCAGACCATCGGATCGGCACCATATCTTCTGAGCTGCTTTGCGACATCAAATGTTCTTGAGCCTGTCCTCATCCGGAAATGATCGGTATCGATCAGGATGCCCAGATACATGATATTGGCTTCTTCCGGAACGATCTCGATATTCTTTGAAAAATAAGGCAGGAATTCAACTGTTATCTCAGTAGCTGAAGAAGCGGCAGCTTCGATATACATCATCATAGCTACGACATCAAGATCAGCTTTACGACGATGATGATCGATGATGATGATACGCTTTGCCAGCTTAAGCAGATTTGAACCGTTTGATTGACCGGCAGAGTGATGGTCGACCATAACTACCAGAGAATCTTCATTATATAGATCCAGGGCATCGGTTTCCGAAATGAAGGTATGTTTTTCTTCCAGCTGTTTGGAATATTTGATCATTACTTCATTGATCATCGGATCGATACCGCCAGAGCGGGTTATGATGTATGTCTTCTTGTCAAGCGACATTGAGATATTGGCCACACACATGGCGCTTCCTATGCAGTCTGCATCCATGTCACGATGACCGACGATTATGACATTGGAAGATTTTTCGATCAGATCCTTCAGAGCGTTGGCTGTGACTCTGACTTTGGTCTTGCTCTGCTTTTCTCTGGCTTCAGTCGTACCGCCATAGAATGTCGCATCATTTCCGGCTTCCTTGACGACTACCTGGTCGCCACCTCTTGTCTGAGCCAGTTCGATCAGTGATTCAACGTTCTCATCAAGTTCATCAAGATCATTGTTGCCGCTAGCAAAAGCCATGGAGATCGTAACATCAACATTCCCCTCCTTGGCGACTTTTCTTACTTTATTGAGGATCGAGAATCTGTCATTTCTGATCTTGCTGAAAGTCTCTTCATGCATTATCAGCAATAACCTGTTATTCTTAAGTGTCTTGTATAAGACACCAAAACTCTTGAAATAATCGATTACCGGAACTTTGATATTGGCGTTGATATATGAAAGTTCATCCTCAGACATGCTGAGTTCATCATAATTATCGTAGTTGAGAAGTCCCAGAACGATCGCTTCATCATCTAGTCTTTTATCAAGATCATACTCAGCTGTTATATTCTTGAAGATCAGTACAAAAGCGTTGGCGATCTTTCTGATCAGGAATTTCTCATCATTTATTATGACAGTCTGAATATTGCCTTCATTTGCCAGCATATCCTGCAGTTCCGGAAGCCAGTTGAGGATCTTTTCACCGATATGTTCCATGTTTCTTTTCTCAAAGAAATCGGACATGAAAGTGATCTCGAAATTCTCGTTGTAGGTAATGATCCCGATATCACCATGATTAAGTACTTCCTTGTATGAAAGTTCAAGGCTGTCCTCGATCTCCTTGTTGGAATCATTTCTGACCAGTTCTATAGAATAAAGAATAAAAGCTATTACCGCTATGAATATGCATGAAATGACAGCACTCAAGGTCACATCCTGATTGAACAGTACACCTAAAACAAACAGAGCAAGAATCACTCCGATCGATGTAAATAAACCCAGGAATGTGATGAAAGTACGTCTTTTCATTCTTTATTATTCAGATTTCTGGTTTCTGCAACCTTCTTTTCAAGATATGTTCTAAGAGGTCCCGTTCCATAAAGGAAACCCAGAATTATTATCAGGACAATCAATGATGGAATAAACAGTGACAGGATTACGACAAAAGCACCGACATTTCTTCGCAATACAAGAACACCATAAAGGATCAGGAAAATATATCCGTAATAGAACAGGATGATACCGCCAAGTATCGAAGCAATAGTGCATACATAATAAACTACTTCATTATCGACATATCTAGGTATGAAGATCATGCTTGTCATCAGTAAGGCTATATAAGATAAAGTCTTGTTGCCTTTGACTTCATAGATATTGGTCCTGCCAAGATCCTTGATCTTGAATCGTTTCAGGAAGGCAACACTCAGGACATGAATCAGGAAACCTTCCATCGCGCCGGTAATGATCGTCGAAATGACATAAATGACACCGATCATCTTTGCCAGATCAAATCCGGCCATCGAAAAGACTTCGCTGTAATTGAATCCGGTTATACTTGAACTCTGATTGATGGCCTCCATGTACTCTGCAAGCATCTGTGATACAGGGAAACCAAGCAATGGATAAACGACAAAAGTAGCGACGATCTCGCCAAGCACGTATGTCGCAATTGCAATGATCATCAGCGTTCTCTTGTCAAAGTTTCTGAAAACGCCATATGCGTATGATAATCCCGTTACGATGCCGACAGGTACGTAAATAAGATAGGTTATCTGGAAATTGCCTAAAAGAAAGGCAATGATCAGAATTCCGACACTTAAAATAGCCCCATCTTTAAGGGTATTCATGCTGGAATACAGAATGATGATGATCGGAACGATAAGTACAACGAACACATCAAAAAAGTATCCCATCATTCTATCAATAATGATCAGGGCACCCATGATGGCCAGCATCATGGCACCTTGAGTGATCTTTTTAGTCTGATTCATACTGTAATCTATTATAAAATAAAACCTCCAATAAATGGAGGTCAATAATTAATCGGCAATATATGGTAATAAAGCCATCTGACGTGCTCTCTTGATAGCAGTTGCCAGCATTCTCTGATACTTGGCGCTTGTGCCTGTAACACGTCTAGGAGTGATCTTTCCGTTTGGAGAGATGAACTTCTTTAATAATTCAACATCTTTATAATCGATATATTCGATTTTGTTCTTGGTGAAGTAACAAACTTTCTTATATCCGACTCTCTGTTTTCTAAAAGCCATATTTTATCCTTTCTTGATCTCAATAGAATGGTAGATCATCGCTGGAAATGTCTAATGATGGTGTATTGGAGAAATCATCATCCATGGAATCAAATCCAGGTTCTACACTAGGCGTAAAAGTCTGATTGTTTACGGCTGGAGCTGAATAGCTGTTGTTTGCCGCAGTGCCTGCACCATTTCGGCTGGAAATGATCTGTACGCTGTCAGCTACGACTTCCGTAACATAGACCTTGCCATTCTGGCCATCATAGCTTCTGGTCTGGATCCTGCCTTCAACTGCCACGATCGTACCCTTGTTGGCATACTGGGCAAGAAAATCGGCGGACTGTCTCCAGGCTATGCAGCTGATGAAATCAGCGCTCTGGCCACCCTGCTGCTGTGACTGGAATCTTCGATCTACAGCAACCGTGAAATTGCAAACTGAAGTATTTGAGCTGGTCTTTCTTAGCTCGATATCCTTCGTAAGTCGACCAACCAGTGTAACACTGTTGATATTAATCATTACTTGGTTCCTTTTTTCTCATCAGCTGAGATTGTCATGAGTCTTACGATGTCATTGTTGATACCCATTAAACGCTTGAATTCGTTTAAACCGTCAACATCAACAGTATAAGTGACTACGACATAGTAACCTTTAGACATATGATCGATTTCATAAGCGAATTCTCTCATACCCCAGTCATCAACATTGTCGATTGTTCCGCCATGAGCAGTGATAATGCCATGCATTTCTTCCACTAAAGCAGCTCTAGCAGCATCGTCAAGTGTAGACTTGATGATATACATAGTCTCATATTGTTTCATATTTTACCTCCTTCTGGACTAAACGGTCTATTTCTAGACAAGGAATAGTTTTTCTATTCGCTAAAATATTATAACAGAATTATTCTAAAAATAAACAGTTAATTGAAATTTTTTTCATTCATTGAAAAATCCAAATTTATGCCTTTTTTAAAAGACATTTTATATTATACTAGAAGATATGATTAAGCAGGGTTTTGACAACAGGAAGTATATCAAACTGCAGTCCCAGAACATCCGCAAAAGAGTTGCCAGGTTCCATAAACTCTATCTTGAATTCGGCGGCAAGCTTTTCGACGACAATCATGCATCAAGAGTCCTGCCTGGTTTTGAACCTGACACCAAGATCAAAATGCTTCTGAATCTTAAGGACAAGGTCGAAATGGTCCTGGTCATAAATGCCAATCATATCGAAAAAAACAAGATGCGTTCCGATCTTGGTATCACCTATTCTCAGGATCTGCTCCGTCTGATCGATTCGTTCAATACCGTTGAACTTAAGATCGGCGGCGTTGTCATCACACATTTCAATAAACAGGAAGCTGCTGTAAAACTTAGAAAACAGCTGGAAAAATCAAAAATCAAAGTCGCTTATCACTATGCCATAGACAACTATCCAAATAACGTTGATTTTATTCTCTCTGAGAATGGTTTCGGCAAAAACGAATATCTGGAAACCAATAGAGAGATCATCGTCGTAACGGCTCCTGGGCCAGGCTCAGGAAAGATGGCGACCTGTCTAAGCCAGATGTATCATGACAATTCCCGAGGATTAAAGGCCGGATATGCCAAGTTTGAGACTTTCCCGATCTGGAATCTGCCTTTGAATCACCCTGTCAATCTTGCATATGAAGCTGCTACCATCGATCTTAGTGATGTCAACATGATCGACCCGTTCCATCTTGAAGCCTATAACGAGATCGCCATCAACTATAACCGTGATGTTGAAGTATTCCCGATCCTCAACGATCTGCTTAAAAAAATCATGGGCAAACAGATCTATAAATCACCTACGGATATGGGTGTAAACATGGTCGGATACTGCATCAGCGATGATGAAGTATGCCAGAATGCCTCAAAAAACGAGATCATCAGAAGATACTATGATCTGCTTATAGAATTGAGGAAAGACAATACGACTGAAGATTCCATCGTTAAGATGGAAATGATCATGAATAAAGCCGGTGTCACCAAGGATGACCGTAAAGTTGCGGTCAGAGCCGTGGAACTGGCCAAGAAGACCGGCGAACCTGCCGTAGCGATCGAATATGATGGTGAGATCATTACCGGCAAGACATCCAAGCTTATGGGTGCTTCAGCTGCCGCCTTGCTAAACGTCATGAAAAAGGCTGCCAATATTCCGGATGTTCCGATCCTTTCCGAGTCAGTCCTTACCCCTATCCAGGAACTTAAAACCAAATCTCTGAAAGGCAACAATCCGCGTCTTCATACCGACGAGGTACTTATAGCTCTGGCTGTCGACTCGATCACTTCTGATCAGTGCAGACAGGCTCTGGATGCTCTGGAGCTTCTTAAAGGAAGTGAAGTCCATTCTTCCGTCATCCTTTCCGAAGTTGATGTCAATATATTTAAAAAGTTAGGTATGAACCTAACCATGGAACCTATCTATCAGACCAAGAAGCTCTATCACGCTAAATAGTACAGATCTTCTTCAAAGGGCAGTCATCACAATCTGGTTTTGCTGCCTTGCAATTATAACGACCAAAGAATATGAACTGATGATGAAGTTTTCCCCACTTGTCTTTAGGAAAATAATTCATCAGTTTTTCTTCGATTTTTTCTACATCGTCTTCGTCATCTGCAATGCCCAGTCTTTTAGATACTCTGGAAACATGGGTATCGACCGCAAAAGCCGGAACATCAAAACAGTTGCTCAGTATGACATTGGCTGTTTTACGACCTACACCAGGCAAAGACTCGAGATCTTTCCTGTCAGATGGAACGATTCCGTCAAATTCATTCACCAGGATCTTTGACAGCTTTATGATATTGATGGCTTTATTGCGGTATAGACCGATCGGTTTAATGATTTCTTCCACATCTGATTGTTTGGCATTAGAAAGCTTAAAGGCATCAGGATACTTCGCAAAAAGAAAAGGTGTAACTGAATTTACCCTTTCATCAGTTGTCTGAGCCGAAAGTACGACGGCGATCAGAAGTTCAAAATCACTTTTATGATTCAGTTCACAATGAGCATCCGGATAGAGCTCATCAAGTTTCTTCATTATGAAAGTACTATTTTTCATTTCTCAGTATGCCTTCGATATAGGCGATCTTATAGGTCCTTTTTGCTTCCGCCAGTCTTAAGGCCTCGATGAATCTCTTTTCCCCATAGATCTCGGATAATTCACTTATCTTCTGCAGTTCTGTCGGTGAAAGAGGCTTGCCGAATACTTCGGAGACCGTATCAAAAAGGTCTTTGTTGTCACTTATTTCGTATTTTTCCGGATCAAATTCAAAGATCTCGTCAAAATCAAAGATCAGGCCTTTGGAATTGCTGGAGATCTTGAGATAATGCTTATTCACCAGTGAAGCAACCAGTGAATCGATCTGTTTGGCATTTCTGCCTAGTTTCTTCATCAGATAATCATAGGTGACATACTTTCTGTTGGTCCTGCACAGTTCCACCAGCATGATCAAAAGCGTCTCATCCGAACTGAGATTCAGTTTATCGAAATTCTCCAAGAGCCAGTTCTTGCGATCAAAATATGATTCCTGATACCACTTTTTCATTTAATACTTCCTTATTATCTGTGCAGCGATCTTTGCTGCCGTATTGCATGCATCATCGAGATTGAAATAATATGTATGATAATTCTTTTCCAGCAGTGTATCATCGGAGATCGATCTGATGACGCTGCATTTTACTCCCATCGCAAAACATGTCGTAGCGATCGCTGAACCTTCCATCTCGCCGCATAGTGCTTCAGGAAAGTGTTTCTTTATCTCTTTGTTCTGTGATTTCTTATAGATGAATTCATTGGCTGATACGATACCGCCATAATGAATATTGGTATCCAGCTTCATCTTCTTCATGATCTCGATCACTCTTTCATCGCAGGGAAAAGATGTGTAATTTGAATCAAAGCCTCTAGGCCAGTCGATCGCATCGAAACGCCAGTCGGCTACTCTGTCAGCGACAACGACATCATTGACCATGACACTTTGATCAAGCGAGCCGGCACAGCCAAGATTGATGATCAGCTCCGGTTTGAATTTCTGAATAGCCAGAAGTGTGGCAATGGTAGCATAGACCTGACCTATGCCCGTCTTTGATACGGCAACTTCTCTGTTACCTATCTTTCCGACAAAGAAAGTGTTATTGAGTTCCGTATCCAGAACTCTTACTTTTTTATTCCTGACTTTTTTTACATCCTTCATCAGTTTCAACAAAGCATCTCTTTCCTGCTTCATTGCACATAATACCACGATCATTTCAGATACCCCACCATCAGAATCTTCTCATCTTCCACGAAATCTTCGATCATTTCTACTTTAAAATATTTTTCCATTTTCTGTTTTACTCTATCAGGATCAAAGACGTTCTGCGTGTGATGTTCCTGTATCATACCATCTTTTGTATAAAAGGTAAAATGTTCGTTGATAGTGTTATCAAAATCATCAGCCTGGATTGTCCACTGATATGGTACATCAGAAACAAAACCCTCTTCTATATACTGTTCTCTGAATTCTTCAAGTCTTTTTCTATGATGCATATCAAAGATCAGTCTGCCGTTTTTATTCAGATGTCTGGCAGCACACTCAAAGAAGCTGTCAAGCTCTTCTTCATAGAGATAATTGATGGAATCACAGATGCACAGGATCAGATCGAATTTCTTCTTAAGTTCATAATCCGTCATGTTAAGGATCAGATATTCGCCATCAAAATTGTTTCGGGCAACATCCTTCATGGCTTTAGAGATATCGGAGGCAATAATGTCGTAACCTTTATTCTTGAGTATCGAAGCCATTACTCCTGAACCTGATGCGAGTTCAAGGACTGTATGAAAATCCTGTTTTTCTATATATTCAAGCCATAAAGATAAAGCTTCTTCATCCTGAAGAAGTTCATCATAATATCGGGCAAGCATTTCGTAGTTGCTTACATTTCTACTCTTGGCAGATCCTTCCATAATCCTTCCAGATTGTATAATTCTCTTTCCCCGTCATAGAAGACATGGCAGACCACATCACCCAGATCGATCAGAAGCCATTTGGTCGTATTTTCAACATAGGCCTTTTTGACTTCATATCCTGCTTCCAGGACCTTGTCTTCAACGTTATCGACTATTGATCTTGCCATGCGGTAATTGCGGGCTGTACCGATGATGAAATACTCCAGATAGGGATTTTCTCCTCTGAAATCGATCACAACCAGATCATCAGCCAGCTTCTCATCCATGGCATCATAAGCTATTTTCAATAAATCCTTCATTCTTTACTTCCTTTATGTATCTTTCAACATCTCTTAAAAGCGCATCATAGGCTTTATAGAGATCTTTTCTGGCCAGCTCCACTATGCCATCATCGATATTTCTCAATGGTTCTCTTTTATCAGCGATATAGATGATCAGTGACAGTCTGTCTTTCGAAGAACAGATCGTATGATTGTAGATGGCATTCAATATATCCTTATCATGAAAGTTGAGTTTTTCTTTCAGATAATACTTGGCCGAAAAAGAATGTTTGATCGGCTCGGGAGCATTGAGTTTATCCCTGTCATAAAAACGGAAATATTCATCATGCTGATCATTTGTAAGATATTTTGTGCAATCATGAAGAAGTCCGGTAATATAGGCTTTATCGGGATCTACATGATGAAGTTCAGCCAGTTCTCTAGATAGATAGGCAACAGACAATGAATGATCGTAACGCGATTTCTTGAGATTTTTTCTCACCATGATCTTGAGAAGTTCCGGATCATTGATGATCTTTTTACGCGTCTTTGAATCATAGCTCATGAAATCGTCAAAACAGATGTTTTCAAAATTCATGGTAGAATGATCAGTCTTTCTTTGGACTGTTTATATAAAACAAGTGTGCGGCCGATCTTCTGGACCAGCTCTGCACCTGTTCTGGCACAGAGTTCGACAGCGATCTCGTTACTTTCAAGTTCACACGATTTAAGTACCGAGATCTTTATGAGTTCTCTGGCCTTGAGGTTTTCCTTGACGGCCTTGATGAGGTTTTCATCGATTCCTTCCTTGCCTATCTGACAGATGGCTCTTTCATTTACAGCCATACTTCTTAAAAATCTTTTCTGTTTGCCACTGAGCATCAGATATCTACCTCGCTTTCATACAGTCTGACATCAGCCAGAGAGTGTACATTCACAAAACATTCACCATTGATCTTGAAGAAACCCAGGCCTTTGATCACAAATGTTCTGCTGTCACTTATACTGAAATCACTTACTCCCAGAGGTTTTACCCGCAGGATAAATTCACAATAATGCTTCTGATAGTAGTTGTCACCATTGTCATATCTGGTACGATGGATCTTGTTATTGTTGTTGATATAGAAAGTGATCGAAGCATCCTTCTTAGGAATGATATCGACTCTTAAAAGACCATCATAGAAATACGATTGAGGTTCATTAAGCTGAAAGACCTGCGGTCTTATCGTCTTATCTATTTTAGATAATTTATATTTTTCGGAATTGAGATAAGTTGCATAGGAATTGAGATCCACAAGTCCCGGTGTATCGATAAAACGATAGTTCTTATATGTGATGCTTACTTCATCAAGCGTTGTTCCAGGATAGATGGAAGTCGTCAGATCGTTATTATGCAGAAGTTTGTTTATCAAAGATGACTTACCCGCATTGGCTCTTCCCGCAAAGACGATACTGTTTTCCTTAAGATCTTCAAGGATCGAAAAAAACTGTTCGTTGAACTTCGATTCAAATTTGTTGGTCAGGATGGCAGCCTTGATATTACGGTATTTTTTGTTCACATCAAAGACGATCTTTGAAAAGATCCTGTTTATCTTCTTGTCATTGACATTCTCCGGAAGCAGATCGGTCTTATTGATGATGAGTATCGTCTTAAAATCTCTGAATGATTCAAGAAGATCATCATCCTTTAAAACCAGAGCATCCAGTACATCGATAATGACCACAAACAGAGAATCTCTGTATCGGGAATAGATATCATAGATCTTCTCATTGCTGACATGATTGGTCTTGAAATGAGTCGTATCGCCATAGTGAGACAGTCTGAAACACCTCTGACAATAGTCCTGCTCCAGATCTACAACATAGCCAGGAAGATTCTTTTCTTTGTCCTGCAGTATTATTCCACAACCTCTACACTTTTTCATGCAAAATATGTCTCCAAATGAATTTCTCTATTCTCCTATTAAGAGAAGTTATAGCTGAATCCTTTTCCTGCAGCTGCTTGCAATAAATACCGTAACAGCCACTGAGATTGGCGCCCAATATATCCGTGACCAGCTGATCACCCAAGACGATCGTCTTTTCAGGAGCCGTATTCATTCTCTTACAGGTCTTAAGATAGGAAAAAGGAAGCGGTTTAAAGGACCAGCAGTTGTAATCTACCGGAATATCTCTTTTAAACAGTTCCACTCTTTTCTTGGTGTTGTTTGAAAAGATCACGACTTTGAATCCTGTCTCTTCAAGATCTCTGATAAACTTCTCTGCCCTTTCATCACATATGCCGGTGTTTGGAACAGCGATCGTATTATCGATATCAAGAAAGATCGTATCAAAGCCCATATCGCGATAGCGCTTCATATCAAAGTCGGTAAAAATGTTAATTTTATCTTTAGGTCTGAATAATGCCATATCAATCAAATAGTGTAGTCTGTTCGTCTTCCTGTTCACTTACATAATATCCTTCAGGAATATCGATGATCTCAACATCCTGAATATCGGACATATCCTTCTTGACAAAGAAATAGGAATCAAGCTGATCCATCGGCAAAGAGAAGGACTGCTCAACATCCATGAACGGGATCTCACTGGCTGTGAGCTCATAAAGTTCCCCTTCCGTGCTCACATATAAGGAATTATAGCTGGAGATCATCGTTGCTCTGGTCAGAGAATGCGGATTGGATTTGATCTGTCTGAACAGACGATAACCCTTTGTATTGCGTGAAGTGAAATCCAATGATTCCTTATGGATCCTCTTGAAGCCGCCTTTGTCTGAACAAAGCAGCAGTTCCTGCGAATCGTGATTGTCAACAACAACTGCACATAATTCATCGTTTTTGACGTTGATACCGATGACACCCTGAGCCTTAGGTGCCAGATCGGCAATGATCTCAGCTGAATACTTATTGCAATAACCTTCCTTGCTGATAAGGATAAGATCGTCATCTTCGTAACAAACTGTTACCGAAACCATTTCATCGTTGTCCTTGAGCTTCATGCAGGACATCGCCTTGGATGATCTTTCAACATTCATCCTTGGGATCGAAGTCTTCTTGATCATACCGTTCTTTGTTGCGGTGACGATAAAGGCAAAGGTATCGAAATTCTTTACGACTACAGCGCCAACGACCTTTTCCATGCCTTCCATCTTTACATAATGGGAGATGTGCTTGCCCATATCCTTGAATTTGCATTCATCGATCTTGAAGACCGGCAGATAGGCGTAGTTGCCTTTACTGGTAAAGATCAGCAGAGTATCAAGAGTATCACAAGGCTTGATGCCGATCAGGGCATCACCTTCCTTGGTTGAAGGGATCTGGTTTTCATTGGCGTTGAAAGCACGCTCAGAGAAACGCTTCAGATAGCCGTCTCTGGATAGCGATACATAGCACGCTTCATTGGCAATCATCGCCATCTTGTCGAAGACGACTTCGGAGATCTCATCTTCAATGATCGTCTTGCGCGGATGATTTTCCAGTTCATTGACTTCATTAAGTTCCTTTATCAGAACGTTATCGAGGACTTCCTTTGATTTGATGATCGCATTGAGTTCACTGATCTCCTTGCGCAGAGTCTTGTTTTCTTCCTGCAGAATCGTGATATCGGTCGAAGACAAACGATACAGTCTCAAAGAAACGATTGCTTCAGCCTGTTCCTCAGTGAACAGGAAAGCTTCCTTGAGCTTTTCCTTGGCATCTTTCTTGTCTTTTGATTTTCTGATCAGGGCTATGACATCATCAAGGATCGAAATAGCTTTGATCAGTCCTTCAATGATATGCAATCTGGCTTTCTTTTTTTCAAGCAGATATTTGGATCTGTTGAGAACGACTTCTCTTCGATGATCGATGAAGGCATCCAGAGCGTCCATTAAAGACATCAATACCGGTTTGTGATTGACGATCGCTACATTGTTATAGGAATAGTTTATCTGCAGGTCGGTGTTCTTATAAAGGTAGTTGAGGATCTGTTCCGTGTTGGCATCCTTCTTGCATTCAACAACGATCCTTAATCCCGCCCTTCCCGATTCATCTCTGACGTCACTGATGCCATCGATATCCTTGGAGATCATGATATCCGAGATCTTCTTTACCAGAGAAGATTTTATTACTTCATAAGGTATCTCGCTGATGATGATCGAATCGCCGGTCCTGCCCGGGATTATCTCGCATTTGCTTCGGACAACGACCTTGCCTTTGCCGGTCGCAAAAACTTCTTTTATCTGCTGCTTTCCCTGAACGATCCCACCCGTTGGAAAATCCGGCCCTTTGATAAACTGCATTAGTTCATCAAGAGAACAGTCGGGATAGTTCACTCTATAGATCGTCGCATCGACGACTTCATTGATGTTGTGCGGCGCGATATTTGTCGCATAACCAGAAGCGATACCTGTAGAACCGTTTACCAGCAGTAAAGGATATCTGGCCGGAAGTACCGTCGGTTCCAGATTTGTATCATCATAGTTATTGGTCATGGCTACAGATTCGTAGTCGATATCATCCAGAAGCAGTCCGGCATTTTTTGCCAGCCTTGCTTCGGTATAACGCATGGCTGCCGGAGGGTCATCATCGATCGAACCGTTGTTGCCGTGCATGTCCACAAGCGGCAGATTGATCTTCCAGTCCTGAGACATTCTCACCATCGCCTCATAGATCGATGAATCGCCATGAGGGTGGAAAGTACCCATAACGCTACCTACGGTCTTTGCAGACTTTCTGTGCGGCTTTTCAAAGGTATTGCCATCGATATACATCGAATACAGTATCCTTCTTTGAACGGGCTTTAAACCGTCTCTGGCATCAGGCAAGGCTCTTTCCTGAATGATATATTTTGAATAACTTCCAAAACGATCGGACATGATATCGTCCAATGTTTCGTTCAGGAAATTCTCTATGATTTCTTCTTTCTTTTTCTTAGCCATTTCTTGTTACTCTATAGTCTTCTTCCAAAGTAAAATCAATATTGTCGTCGATCCATTTTCTTCTGACTTCCGCATTGTTGCCCATCAGAACCGAGATCCTTCTTTCACATAAGGCCGCATCCTCGATCGATACCTGGATAAGCGTTCTTCTGGCCGGATCCATCGTTGTATCCCAAAGCTGATCGGCATCCATTTCACCCAAACCTTTATATCTCTGGATATCGACCTTTTCGCCCATTTCTTTCTTCAATTCCGCAAGCTCATCATCGGAATAAAGATAAATCCTCTCCTTATTCTTCATAACACCATATAAAGGAGGCATGGCAATATAGACATGTCCTGTTTCGATAAGTTCTCTCATGAAACGATAGAAGAATGTCAGAAGCAAAACCTGGATATGGGCACCATCGGTATCCGCATCTGTCATGATCACTACTTTATCATAATGGATATCTTCGATATTGAAATGCGGTCCAACACCGGCACCGATACAATGAATGATGGTGTTGAGCTCTTCGTTCTTTTCTATTTCACTGACTGCCGCTCTTTCGGTATTCAGAACCTTTCCTCTTAAAGGTAGAATTGCCTGGAAAGATGAATCACGACACTTCTTGGCAGAGCCACCAGCCGAATCACCCTCGACCAGGAACAGTTCAAGTTTTGAGGCATCTTTTGACTGTGCCGGAGCCAGTTTGCCACTGAGGATCTCTTTGGCTTTGGAAGATGATTTCTTGCCACTGCGGGCTTCATCCTTGGCCTTGCGTGCTGCTTCTCTTGCCAGAGCAGCTCTCTGAATCTTTTTGATCAGCTGGATAGCTGTTTCCTTATTTTCATGAAGGAAATATGAAAGCTGTTCAGAAACGATATTGTCGACAGCATTCTTGGCTTCAGGTGTACCAAGCTTCCCCTTTGTCTGTCCTTCAAACTGCAGAAGTGATTCAGGTACAGCACATGAAAGGATGGATGTCAGGCCTTCTCTTACATCACTGCCTTCAAAATTCTTGTCCTTTTCCTTTAACAGTCCGACTTCACGGGCGTATTCGTTTATTACTTTGGTAAAGGCCGTTTTATAGCCGACTTCATGAGTGCCGCCATCGCCGGTCCTGACCAGGTTTACATAAGAGAAAGTATTCTCCTGATAACCATCGGTATACTGAAAAGCGATGTCGACGCTGATTCCGTCTTTTTCACCGGAAAAACAAACCGTATCATGCAGGACATCCTTGTCTTCATGAAGGTATTCCATGAATGATTTGAGACCTTCATTGTAAAGGAATTCAACCTGTTCATTGTTGCGGTTATCTTTGACAACAAGTTTGACATTCTTTAAAAGGAAGGCCTCTTCCTGAGCTCTATCAACGATCGTCTGAAAATTGAAGGTCGTCGTCTGAAAGATCTTCTTGTCAGGCATGAATGTGACCTTGGAACCGGTACGATTGGTCGTACCGATCTCCTGAAGCTTGGAGACTTTTTTACCGCCGTTTTCAAAACGCATCAGATAGCGCTTCTTATCACGACATACTTCTACTTCCAGCCATTCCGAAAGTGCATTTACTACTGAGGCACCAACACCATGAAGACCACCAGCTGTTTTATAGCCACCCTGATCGGTGAACTTGCCTCCAGCATGGAGCACTGTAAAAATGACCTGCAGAGTATTCTTGCCGGATTTATGAGTTCCTACTGGCATGCCACGGCCAAAGTCCGTTACTGTACATGACCCATCTTTGTTTATTTCTATGATTATTTCATCGCCATAGCCATTGATCGCTTCATCGATGGCATTATCGACAATCTCCCATACCAGGTGATGTAAGCCCCTTGAATCGACCGAACCGATATACATGCCCGGACGCTTTCTGACGGCTTCAAGACCCTCTAATATTTCTATACTGCTATCATCATATTTTGCTGCCATAACATGTAAAATTATATCATAAGATCATACCCTGTGATATAATCACTAAATGTAAAAAAGGACCTGTTATGAAAATATTAATCAGCTTGATAATTGGATATCTGATTGGATCTATTCCTTGGGGCGTTGTGATCGGAAAAATATTCTATCACAAAGATATAAGAGAATACGGCTCTGGCAATTCCGGTGGTACAAACGCTGGCAGAGTCCTGGGCAGACCGATCGGTATCATCGTCATTTTACTGGATGCTTTGAAGGCTCTGATCGTCATGATCATAGTCAATAAAATAAGCCCGGGATATGAACAGTATGCCGGATTGGCCGTATGTATCGGACATTGCTTCCCGATCTTTGCCGGATTCAAAGGCGGCAAGGCAGTCGCATCTTCCTACGGTTATTTTTTAGGCTTGGCCATCTATGTGACTCTTGAATATATCTGGACCTTCTTAGTTCCGGTCGTCGCCTTCTTTGCAACACTGCTGCTATCAAAAATGGTCTCATTATCATCGATGGTAGGCGTAAGTTCAGCAGCCATTGGTGTCTCATTATTTGTAGACTTAAAAGTGGGTATCCTGCTTGTATGTCTTGCGTGTTTTGTCATCTACAGGCATTCAGCCAATATTGAAAGGATCAGAAATGGAACTGAATCAAAGATCGGTTCCAAAAAGAAATCTTCATAAGAAAAGTGCATTACTGCACTTTTTTAAATCTTTTCCAGAAATTCTACCGGCTGGTGATCGAGATCCGAGATGAAGACGAATCTTCTGCCTTCCTCTGTCGTTCTGATCTTTTCGCATTCATAATCTTTCAGAAGTTCAAGAATTTCGTCAACATTGTCAACATCAAAAGCCAGATGTCTGCAACCGTAGGCTTCAGGTTTATTAAGTCTTAACGGTGCATCCGGTTTGATGAAGACTTCCAGAACCGCTCCTTTATTCTCCATCATGATCAGAATGTCATTCTTTTCCGGTCTTACTGTTCTTTTTGTTTCTCTAAAACCGAGTTTCTTATAGAATTCCAGGCATTCTTCTTTTGATATGATCAATGCCACATGATTCAATCCGTTTATCATAGGGATCCTTTCTATAGATTGCTGTCATCCGGGAAAACCAGATCGATGTCTTTTCTGGCTTTGGTGATGACTTTCATGACTTCCATTGAATGATCCAGAAGCTTATAGGCTCCATCGTAATCATTGCTGTTGAACATCTCAAGGAAATCCAGGAATTCATGTTTCATACGATGGGCATTACCCGTCAGATCGTAGTGTACAGGCTCTTTCTTATTCAGCTGATAGTCAAAATCCGTCAGTGTAAATAAAGGAGATCCAGTATATATAGCGCCAAGATTTCCCTGAATACAGTTGGTGAATGGTGCACCGCAATCTTTGGCAGCAATAGATACAACTTTGAATCTGTCATATTCCATCGTCAGGATACCTGATGTATCGATGCCTCTTTCGATATTGGCTATATAATGAACATCATTTGGAGGTCCGAAGAGTTTCAAGACAAAATGGATATTGTAGATATTAAGATCCATCAAGGCACCGCCGGATTTATTCACATCAAAAGCCGGTAGTACATCCCCAGCCTTGAAGGCATCATATCGCGATGAGTATTGCGTATAGTTAACCGTGACGATCTTGATATCTCCCAAGGTTGGAAGAAGTTCTTCGATTTTCTTGAAGTTGGGATTATGGATCGTTGAGATGGCTTCAAAGATGAACAGATGTTTCTCTTTTGCCAGATCGCAGAGTTTCTTTGCCTGATCATAGTTTGAAGAGAAAGGTTTCTCCATGATCAGATTCTTGCCTGCTTCAAGAACTTTCTTGCCGAAAAGATAATGAAGCTGATTATTTACGCC
Organism: Erysipelotrichaceae bacterium; assembly: GCA_017404785.1. Lineage (GTDB taxonomy): Bacteria > Bacillota_I > Bacilli_A > Erysipelotrichales > Erysipelotrichaceae > Colivicinus. Next base: position 162,574 of record JAFRBQ010000019.1, on the reverse strand, counting down.
CAGATATACTGTATCTACCTCATCATTCTTAAGAAGTTCATCGATATCGGTATATACATACTTAAAACCGTGTTCAGCCTTAAGTTGATTCAATTTATCGATTTCCTGTGGTGTGGCAGAAATTGCCGTCAGTTCAATGTCTACTTCGTGGATAAACTGAAGCAGAGTATTTACAATAAGCCCGGCTCCAATAATTCCCAGTTTCATCTATTCACCTATGACAACGACTTTACATCTTCTGGTACGCGGATGAGTTCTGTCGAAATCGACAAAGTAAACATAACCGGTCTTGCCTACGCCAAGTTCACCATTGTCTACTTCAAAGGTCGCGCTGTTTCCTAAGATTGTAGCCTTGAGATGGGCGTCAGCGTTCCAGAGTTCTTCTCTTGTACCACTTGGCAGATACTTCAGATAATCAGGCCATGCTTCAACTTCTTCAAGGTGCTTGAGACCAGGATAGAAATACTGACCCCAGGCATTCTGATCAGGAATGATCTTAGCCAGGCAGTTGTCGAGATCCTGCTGGATGAATTCCTTGCCGTTAGGCATCGTATCATGAACGTATTCTTCAAAGAAGACAGAACATGTAGTATGCGGTGATATAACATGTACAACACCGTCTTTAATACCGCTCTTCTTGATGATCTCTCTTACTTCACTGGTTATGTTGATGTAAGTAGGAGTAGTCCCCTTGGATTGAATGTTATTGATTTCTTCCTTATAAACAGCCATATTTATCCCCCTTTTTCTGTTTTCTATTTCTTCTTTTCAGCTTTTGCAGCAAGTCTGTTTCTGGTCTTCAGCGTATCAGGATTATATTCAGCTTCCTTGTCCAAGAAGAAGTTATAGAGTTCATCTCCGTCATTGAAATACAGGCAGAAGACCCAGTACCTTCCTTTAAGAAGCTCAAAGTCATTGCTGTTGATACGGATATAGACCTGTTTGCGATTTGGCAGTTCCTTGACCTTAAAGTCCTTTATCTCGCTCCAGTAGTATTTGTCACAATGCCTTGGATCTTCAAAGACGATCATCTTATCGGTAATCGTGACTTTATTTGGATTGGCACAGGTAATGAAAGTTTCAAAGATTATATAAGCAGATATCACACAGATCGCCAGATAAGCTATCGATGAAGTTGTAAAGATCCGATATAGACCATATGCAAATAAAAAAATTGCGAAGTAGCCAATACCCGTAATTCTGACGCTATATCTGTTTTTGTCGTAATAATAAGTCTTGTTCATAAAACTCAAAAGAAGAAGGGACATTTTTCAATGTCCCTTTTTAATAGTTCTGATTATTTAGCGTTTTCTTTTCTAATTCTTAAGAAGTTGTAGACAGCGCATGCGCAACCGATTACTACGAAGGCAATCATAGCAGGAGTTGTGCCTAAACCAGAGAGTTTGAATAATGCCCAGGTTAATGGGTTAGCACCATCACAGATTGAAGAAATAGATTCAGCACCGCCTAAGTCAAAGTTGATTGATTTAGCAACAGCAGTGATTGGAGCAGCTAAGTCAGTAGCAATGTATAAACCTAAGATGCAGCATACCAGACCAACGATGAAGCTTCTGAAACCATTACCCTTACAGATTGGGATAACCAATACGAAGATATAAGGTAAAACAGCAAGGTCAACAGCTGGGATAACTGTGTTTCCAGGTAATACAGCAGCCAGTAAGACAAGGATAGGAACGCAAAGCAGACCTAAAGCAATTGTCATTGGGTGACCAACACCAACAGCTGAGTCAAGACCGATATAGATCTTACCTCTGCCAGCGAAGTGCTTGTCAATGAATGCACCAGCAGCATCAGAGATAGGCATTAAGCCTTCCATCAGTAAAGCAGCCATACGTGGAATAAGAACCATTGTAGCAGCCATTGTAACAGCGCAGTTGAGTGCAGCAGAAACATTGTAGCCACCTAAGATAGCAATGATCAAGCCAAGGATGAAACCGACGATGATTGGTTCACCAAAGACACCGAATTTTTCCTGTAAGCCATCAAGTGTTAAGTCAACATCTCTTAATCCAGGGATCTTTTCGATTATCCAGTTCAATACAAGTGCAAATGGGACGAATGCAGCTGTAAAGCCGTGAGGAATAGATACACCAGGCATACCTAATGTTTCTTCAGCTAAAGGAGCAGTGATATCACCAAGTACTAAGATGATGATTTCGTTACAGATAGCGCCAACCAGTCCAAGAGGAAGTGATCCAGTAACGATAGAGATCAAAGAACCAGTGAATGCAAAGTGCCAATAGTTCCAGATATCGATATCAGCTGTCTGAGTAGCACCAATGAGCAGTAAGACAATGTTTACAGCCAAGCAGACTGGAATGATCAATGTACCTACTGTAGTAGCGTTACCAATAGCAGCAGCAGCTGGCCAACCAATATCAATTGTAGATAATGATAAGCCGAATCTTGCAGACATAGAAGCAACAGCATCAGCCATTGTTCCCATCAAACCGGTAGTTAATGATAAGCCTAACAGACCTACGCCAACCATCAAACCGCCACGGATTGATTTACCAACACCAGCGCCCATGCAAATACCGATCAAGGCAATAATGATAGGCATGACTACTGTTGATCCAGCACCAGAAATGGCACTGAAAATGTTAACAATAAAATCCATATTTCCTCCTTAAATAATTACTTTGTTAAGATAGTCCCTTCTCTTAACATATGAAAGCAGGTCATAAAACCTGCTAATCACCAAAAAAATAAAGTTTACTTAAACTCCAAAATCTCACAGATCTTGTCAAAAATTTCCTGAGTGCCTCTATTGAGGATCAGGCCTGTAGCTATAACCATCGGGCATTCACACTTGTAGGAATTCGCAATCGTGCTTACACAGATATCAAAGTTAGGAGATTTGCTAGGAACTTCAACAGCTTTGCACTGTGAAACCATATACTGTCCCTTAAAGCCTCTTCTATCTAATTCTTCGCAGAGTTTTCTGTTTGCAACAGTTGAAGTTGCAACACCAGTACCGCAACATAATAAAATTTTCTTAATTGCCATTTCAAAAAATCCTTTCTTCTATTATATGTAACTGCTTACATACATTGTTATTATATCACTATTAGCGGACTTGCAATAGGAAATAGTTATTTTTATCACAAGTATGAATATTCTTCTAATAAGTATATTTAGTGATATGTCTCTTTCATTTTATGAAAGTGATCATAATGTTTTTTCTTGTTGCTGTACATCAGATCGTCAGCTCTTTTGAATATTTCACGGAAATTCCGGTCTTTTTTAGGATTATAGGCAGTTGATCCGGCAGATAAAGAGAGTGTTCCTTTATGTTCCATTTCCGTTTCATCATAAAGTTTGATTTTGCTGTTAACTTCTTTTACCTTCTCTTTCATCTGTTTGAGATCCATATTCTCTTTGATGACAATGAACTCATCACCACCGATCCTGTAGACATCTTCTATACCAAACACCGAACTCAGTGAATCGGCAGCTGCCTTTATGATCAGGTCACCATACTGATGGCCATAATAGTCATTGATACCCTTGAGATCATTGATATCGAAGATCGTGATCGAGAAATCAGCACTCTTATCGGTGATCTTTTCTTCGATCCCCTTTAGTCTTTCTGTATAGGAAGTGGTATTCCCTACAAGTGTCAGAGCATCAGTATTGGCCTTTTCTCTTACGAAACTGAGATAATTATCCAGTTCGTTATGCATTGAATGAAGTTTTTCACCAAGCAATTCGATCTCATCTCCCGCTTCATCAATCGATTCTTCCTTGTCAGAAGTATTATTTTCAATGCTTTCCTTATAGTCATTACGAGATGTGATCTCCTTTGTAAGAGCATCTACGTCATTTGATAATACAGACAATTCGTTGCTTATAAAATCAAAACGTCTACGGATATTGGAAATAAGAATAAAGATGATCAATCCACCAACGGCTATCGAAGCGGCTGTCAATATGGCAATTGAGATAGTATGTTCTCTTATCTGCAGATCATACCAGTCGGAATTGAAGTCGATACCTACGATCCCGGCAATATTGCCCTTGGAATCAAATACCGGACTGTAGGAACTGTAGAAATTGCCCCATTCATCCTGAGCAGGAGAATTGTCGACCATCGCGACTCCGTTTCCTGCCGAAATAAGAGCTTCAGTGACCAGAACTTCCTCGCCAAATTCGGCAGGATCTTCCGGATCAGGATCGACTGTAAAGATAAAATGATTGTCATCGATCTTGCGGACAGCATAGATATATTCGATATCGATATTATTCTGGAAAGATGTAAGATCATCATAGATCTCATTGTAGACCTCAAACCCAACATCTTCCTCAGTTAAAGCTCCCAAGGCATCGCCATCCAGAATATCGGCTGCTGTATTTGAAAGGCTCAGCATATTCTTTCTGACAAGTTCCTGAATAATATTTGTCGACTGTTTCATCATAACAACACCAAGAACAACATTAGTCAAAAACAGCATTAAGCCAAATGCCATGATGAATATCCTTATAAAACTGAATGACCTGTTCCTATTCATAACTAAAAAAGTGAATTATAACTTTTTTCCCTTTTTATTATTATAACAATATTATTTATGGTTTTATCCTATAAAAGAAATCCTGCAGAAATAAACTGCAGGATTCTTTAATAATTTAATGTTGAGATCTTATCTACTGACAGAAATCTTTTCTGGCTCTGTCCAGAGCTTCAAACATCTCTTCAAGTTTTGCGATCGGATCCGGTGCAGCAACGATACCGCTTGTGCCGCCTGTAGCATCAGCACCTGATTTGATGGCCTTATAGACATCATCACCAGTCGAAATGCCTGCTGCCTGAAGTGTCTTTGTTTCAGGAGACACGGATTTGACGATGTTGTTGGTAGCGACCATGTAAGATTCGTCGGCTGTAGTGCCTGTTCCGATCAGGCTTGTCAGTTCACAAACCATGCAGTCAGGATGAAGTTCAGCGATAGCTCTGGTGTCAGCTTCTTCATTTGAGCATACGATCGTCAGCAAGCCAAGTTCATTGGCTCTTTCGATCGTCTTTGCCAGTTCATTGATCGTCATAGGATTTTCTGCATGATTGAGGAATGTGGCTTTTACACCTGCAGCTTTTAAAGCTTCAGGAAGGATGTGACCCATGCCTCTACCAGGCTTTAATGATTCCATGTGCTGAGCAGTGACGATCAGATGCGGACATTCTTTGGCGATCATCGCCAGGTCGACATGCTGAGCGGTATAGATGACATCAAAATCGTATCTTACAGCCAATTCTTCGCATTTTCTTGCCAGTTTCAGTGTATCTTCGCCATAGAGGTATGCTTTAGGGTTGCATACAAAGAACGGTCTTCTTAATTGTGCTTTTTCCATTTATTATTCTGCCTTTCCTGTGTGGAACAATCTGAAATAGAATTTCAGTTTTTCTTTAATGCCTGCGTTGGCATCCTTGATAAGTTTATACCAGTTGACATAGTCTTCATCATTGGTCGCATTGATTGCAGCGACAGTGAAATCGGTAAAGACATTGATCTTGGAGATTCCTTCTGTAGCACACCTTTCAAGATTCTCGTCGCCTGAACCTGACCCGCCATGCAATACCAGTGGAACAGGTAAAGCTTTTCTCAGCTCATGAAGCCTGTCAAAATCTATGACCGGTGTTCCTTTATACAGGCCATGGGAAGTGCCGATTGAAACGGCCAAAGAATCTACACCTGTTTCCTTTACAAACTGTTCAGCCATTGGAACTTCGGTATAGATGTTGTGGTCATCAGCCAGAGCTTCCTTGTTTTCGGAAGTTATGACATCGCTTGAACCTACATGACCAAGTTCAGCTTCAACAACAACACACTTGGCATGTGCATAATCACATACTTCCTTGGTTCTTTGAACATTCACTTCATAAGGCTGTGCTGATGCATCGATCATGACGGAAGTAAAGCCCAGATCGATAGCCTTCTTGACAGTTTCAACATCCTGACCATGATCCAGATGTAAAGCTACAGGAACTTTAGCTCTGGAGCCATAGAATCTACCCAGTTCATATGCTTCCTCAAGTGAAAGCATGTCATCATGAGCCTGTGCAAAGCTCAGAATTACCGGAACGCCCAGTTCTTCTGCAGTCTCCACATAAGTTTTGCAGGAATTGGAATCCCAGTAGTCCGGTGCAACGATCGCGTAACCTTTTTCTCTTGATTGCGCAAACATCTCTTTAGTAGTAACAAGCATCTTTTATTTACCCCTCAATATTTAACTGTGCTTCTTCAATGAGTTTATAGTAATCTTCGTAATTGTCGACAGCTTTGAATTTTTCCATCAGTTCATCATTCTGGAAAACATCCATCAGTTTCATCAGCATATCCAGCTGCTGATGAGCCTCCTTCAGAGCCAGCATGAACATCATTGTGACCGGAATTACCTTGTCGTCAGTTCCCATTTCAATGAAGTCTACCGGTTCATCCAGCGACATGAAAGCAACCTGGGTCCTGTTGACGTGTTCAGGATCGGTATGCGGTATGGCTACACACATATTGTTCAAAGATAGCCCTGTCGCAAAGTTCTTCTCTCTGGTGATGATGCCATCATAAAAGGTATCTTTGGCAACACCACTTTTGATCACTTCATCAGCCAGCAGTTTCAAGGCTTCTTCCTTGCTTGCAGCATGCTGATGAAATAAAGCGATTTTAGCATCAAACATATCACTCATGATTTATTTCCCCTTTATTTACAAATTTATTATACTTCGAAATTTCTTCAGCTCATTTAATTCTTTGAAAAATCATTATTATCTTTCAAAACAACAGTTAAATTTCTGTACTATAATATTTTTATGGCAAAGAAAAAAAGAGAATACGATCCCAAGGAACTGAATGGGATGTCCATCTATCACGATGAAAAAAGAACGGTTTATGCCCCGTTTTTCACTAAAAAGGCATATATAATCACCGAAAAAAACGTCAATGACTATATCGTCTATATTCAGGGATATCTTATTGCCCTGCTGGTTTTTTCACTGTCCTACATCATAACCAAGAACTTCCTGCTTTCCTTAGCTCTTGGCTTGCTGTTTATCGCCTCGACGATCGCTGTATTCTATTTTTCATTTATCAGAAAAGCAGCGGTGATAGAAAACTACAACAAGAAGGAAAAAGATACCTTTATCGTCAGACAGGCCAAATTCCTTGAAAGAAAAAACATCATCACGATCATCATCTGTGCGCCTTTACTGGCCTTTATGATCATGCTGAACAGCTATATAAACAATTTCAACGGTGCGATGTTCTATTTCAGTGTCTTCATCGCAGCTGTAGCAGTACTGTATGGTCTGCTGCACGTATACGCTTTGATCTATAAGAATAAGCATCAATTATAAAAAAAAGACCTTGCGGTCTTTACTGTCCCATTGACTTCATGATCTGGCGGATCTGTGCTTCAGATGGCTTTCTGCCCATCTGCGCATACATCGCGCGAATCATTTTTTCGTTAATAGGAGGGTTCTCCTTAAGCTGTTTCTCAAAGGCTTTCTTAGTCATGAAATAGGCTATGGCAGCTCCGATAACACCACCTAAGACGAAGTATAATATACTAAACCAAAAGTTTTCCATATAACACCTTCCTTTTTATCCAAAGATATTTTATATAAAATATCCTCTTTTGTCTATTCAGCCTAATGGGCTGAGAAATTTCCCTTTTCTCAAAAGGTGGGCCATCTATGCTTACCTTCAGGATCCCTTCTTAAGGTCTTCAACACCAGCAAGCAATTTCCAATAGTCCGTAATTAATGTGTAGGAATTTCATTGTTATCCCAGTAGGTAACTATATTATCTAATAAAAAACAAGTCATTACCAGTCTTGACTTGTTTATGATCTTTATGTTACTCAGCCTTGGCGAATGGTCCAAGAATTCTTCGATATGCTTCCTTGAAATCTTCAATCTGCTTTTCAGTTGGTGTAGGATCCAATACATAATCATCAAAGCAGATCTGTGAGTCCTTTAATTCACCATTGATAACCGAGAAGACCTGAGGAGTCATAATGGCCTTTTCTCCGCTTTCATCTGTTTTAAGGATCGGATCAAGGTATTCATACATCTGGTCCTGAACTTCCTCATCCATCAATGATTCATCTTCGTTGTAGACATCGATATAATAGACTGTTACACCAAGTTCCTGAGCGACTTCGTTGAGATAGCTGCACACTCTTTGGCAGCAACCGCAGTTTGTCCTGCCCAGATAGAAGACACCAGAAGACTTATTGTCGATACAGTTGAAAAGTTCACTTGGGGTGATCAGACGGAAATTGTGTTTAACCGAATTAACGCCTTCATACCCCGACATATCGACATTTTTAGAGATGATCTCATATGGGTATCTGACTTCTTCCGGATCGTTTTTACTGCCACAGGAAGAAAGCAGAAGAATGATGCACAATAAGACAAAGAATCTTTTCATTAAATATTCTTGACCTCGATCTGGCTGAAGAGCTCTTCGATCTTTTCCTTTGAACCCAGATCATTTGACATACACGTAGCCAAAGATGCGGCATTGGCATACTTGAATGATTCAAGGGTAGTTGCTCCTCTGATGGAACCATAGATGAAACCGGCCACCATCGAATCGGCAGATCCGATCGCATTGACGAGCGAATAATCCTGATTGTCACAGACCAGTGATTCTTCCTTGGTGAAAAGATATGATGGTTTGTGCGGAGCGGAATAAAGCACATTTTCAACACCGTTGTCCAGGAATTCTTTATATATATCCTTTACATCACAGTCGATATTGCTGTCATTGAGTTTTACGGCAAAAAGTTTAAGACCTTCACATCTTTTAAGTACATCGGCATCGGAATCGATCACGACCTTTACTCCGTCTTCAGAAAGCTCCTTGACGATCTCGATCATTCTTTCCTTGATCTCTTCTTCAATGTTTCCGGAAAGCACAAAATAATCTCCGGGATATATATCGTTTATCCTTGAACGGAATTTACTGAACTCTTCATCAGTGATCTTTGGACCAACGGCATTTATACTGGTCTCATTATGGTTATCCATGATCTTGACATTGATACGCGTATTGTCCTTGATCGTTACAAATAACGGCTGGATATTCGGATAGCCAGCAATAAAACTCAGATAGAAATCCCTGGTAAATCCGCCCAAAAAACCCATGGCAACGCTAGGGATGCGGAAATTGTTCAGCACGATCGAAACATTGACGCCTTTACCACCGGCATCATACATCTCCATATCGCTGCGGTTATTGCTTCCCAGTTCTATCGAAGGGATCGTAATGTAATAGTCCAATGAAGGATTTGTTGTACAGGTATAGATCATGTTTTTATCCTAAGCCTTTCATTACTAACAGAAATATACAAATTATCTTTGTGTTGCGTCAAATCTGCTTAGCAACTCTTCAACGACCTTGTTATGTACATCATTGACGTCTTCGGTCTTGAGGGTCTTTTCCTTGTCTTCGTAAACGATATTCAGCGAAATAGACTTGTATCCAGCTTCAATATGTTCACCCATATAGACATCAAAGACATCCGAACTCTTGACCAGTCTGCCACCGGCTTTCTTGATGCAGGCAAGCAGATCAGCAGCCTTGACATCTTCCTTGACCATCAAAGAGATATCTCTTGAAACGGCCGGATATTTTGAGATGACAGGAGCCTTAACCTTGCCTGGATTAGTTGAAGCAAGATCATCAAGGATCATTTCCGCATAGTATACATCATTAAGCTTCAATGATCTCAGATATATTGGATGAAGCTTTCCGAAGATGCATAACGGTTTATTGTTCATTATCAGTACAGCTGACTGATATGGATGAAAGTGAGTTACATCAAGATCATTTTCCTTGAGCTGAATGCGTCCAAGTTCAAATCCCAGAGAATTGAGGATCTCCATAACGATTCCTTTGATGACATAGAAATCAGCTTTCAGAACAAGGTGTTTGAGCTTTTCTTCGATTGTATTGCCTTCCATGATGATGCCGAGTCTTTCCTCTTCTCCATTTTCTGAATAGACCTTGGATATCTCGAAGATGTTGACATTCCCGTTGTTGTGATCAAGATTGTATGAAAGTGCTTCTAAAAGCGAATTCATCAAAGAAGTACGTACATATCTTCTGGCATCTGATAATGGCGAAATAAGCTCAACAGGCTTGCCAGCAGGAAGTATTGCTTCCCTGATATATTTGTCATTTACAAGAGTATAGTTCACAGTGTCGTAGAAACCGTGTTTAGTCAATATATCCCTTATGACTCTTCTGATCTTCTGGATGCTGGTAAGTTTACCAACCGTCTGAGGCATAAGCGGAAGCGTAGCTGTAAGATCATCAAAATCAGTGAGCCTTACGATCTCTTCATCGATATCTTCAGGAATGACTAGATCGGTCGAACGATATGAAGGAATGCTGGTTATGAAATCATCTTTTTCAACTCGAACATCAAAAGAGAGTCTCTTCATTACCGAAACAGCTTCATCCATCGTATATTTCTTGCCGATCAAAGCATTCAGATGCGTCAATGATTCTCTGATCTCGTATGGCTCATAATCAGGCTTACCATATTCAACAGTTTCTTCAAAACCAGAAGCATCAGCAAGTTCGATCAAAAGCTGTACAGCGCGATCCACAGCTTTGTTCTGGGCAAGTGGCTCAAGACCCTTGGAGAATCTAGCTGCAGCTTCAGTCTGCAAACCCAGTCTGTTGGCTGTTCTTCTGATCTGAGCATGATCAAACAAGGCAGCTTCAATAATCAAAGAACTTGTATCATCAAGGATCTTGGTGTTATCGCCACCCATGATACCGGCAATACCGATAGGTTTATTTTCCGAAGTGATCATAAGATCGCCCTTTTCGATCCTGTATTCGATACCGTCTAAAGCAGTATAAGTACCTTCATAATCATCTCTGACGGTGATCTCCTTGGCCTTATTGCTTCTCAGATCATAGAAATGCAAAGGCTGACCTGTTTCCAGCATTACATAGTTGGATATATCTACCAGGTTATTGATGCATTTGACACCATTGGCACGAAGATGCTGCTTCATCCAGTCCGGAGATTCCTTGATCGTAACTTTGTTTACAACTTTAGCCAGGAAGTGCGGACAGTTTTCAGATTCAGAAGTCAGAACAAAATCAGACTTGTCTCCGATATTGGCAACTCCATTAAAATCAGGAAGTGTGACTTTGCGATTTAATATTGCACCCATTTCCTTGGCCATGGCATACATTGAAAGACAATCCGGTCTGTTGGCATAGATAGAAACATCAAGGATCGTATCTTCATAGCCAAGTTTATTCAGAATGTCAGTATCGCCAACTTCAAAACGATCATCAAGTTCTTCAATACCGTTGATACTTGGTGAATCAGCTGGAAGGATCTCTTCCTTTATGCCAAGCTCTTTCAAAGAACAAAGCATGCCATTGGAAGCTTCACCTCTGATAACACCTGCCTTTATCTCACCGCCCGGAAGTTTGGCCCCTACTTTGGCGACGATAACTTTAAGACCCTGCCTGCAGTTAGGAGCGCCGCAGACGATATCCAGTACTTCTGTCCCGATATCCGTCTTAGTCACATGCAGGTGATCGGAATTAGGATGATCCTTGCATTCAATGACCTTGCCGACTACAAGATTTGTACCTTCTGAAAGCTTTTCAACAGATTCAACTTCGAATCCGCATTTTACCATCTGGTCAATGATCTGTTCATCACTCAGGCCAGACAGATCGATAAAATCACTTAACCATTTTAAACTTAACTTCATTTTCCCGTCCTCCTATCTCTTAAAACCATCCAGGAAACGGATGTCATTTGTATATAGATCTCTTATATCGGTAATACCATATTTGAGCATTGCAACTCTTTCAATTCCGACGCCAAACGCAAAACCGGTGTATTTCTTGGAATCAATGCCGGCCATCTCCAGAACATTCGGATGGACCATACCTGAACCCAGGATCTCGATCCAGCCTGTGCCCTTGCATGTCGGACAACCTTTGCCATGACAGATATGGCAGGTCATATCAACTTCAAATGAAGGCTCCGTGAATGGGAAATATGAAGGTCTGAATCTGATCTTCGCATCCTTGTCAAAAAGTTCATGGATCATCAGTTCCAGAGTCCCTTTCAGATCAGCCACGGTGATATTTTCACCGATAACCAGGCCTTCGCACTGCATGAACTGATGTGAATGTGTCGCATCATCATCGTCTCTTCTGTATACCTTGCCCGGGCAGATGACCTTGATCGGAAGATTATTGGCGTCAGCTTCCAGAACTCGCATCTGAATAGCCGTAGTCTGCGATCTTAAAAGATGTGTCGGATCGATATAGAAAGTATCCTGCATATCTCTGGCTGGATGTCCTTCCGGTGTATTGGCTTTAGTGAAGTTATATAAGTCAGATTCGACTTCCGGACCTTCCGCAACATTGTAACCCATACCGATGAAGACATCTTCCAGTTCATTCTGAACCAGAGTCAGTGGATGTAAAGTACCCTGCTTCGGTGCATAGGCATCAAGTGTGATGTCAAGCTTTTCAGCCATCAGTCTGGCATTCAGCATCGCTGATTCAAGTTTTTCCTTCTTAAGATCCATTGCTTCCTGGATCGAATTCTTGAGATCATTGACCATCTGACCGAATTTAGGCTTTTCTTCAGCCGAAAGATCTCTCATCTGAGCCATCAGCGACTGTACTTTGCCTTTCTTGGAAAGATACTCGATCCTGAGATCTTCCAGAGTCTTGCTGTCAGCTTCTTCAATAGCTTTCAGAGCTTCATTTTTTAGTGCTTCCAAATCTAACATATGACTTCTCCCTTACAAAATAAAAAGGTGGACCAAGGGCGCAATGCGCGTTACCACCTTAACTTATAACTCTTTTCCTTAACGCGGAAGACGTGGAGTATTGGTCCAACTCAAGAAGTGAATTCCCTTGCCTTTCTATCAGGATCTTCCAGCATTATGATCCATTCTCTTGGATAGACTTATGCAAGCTACTGGTCTTCTTTACGTACTTTAAAATTATAGCACACTATAAATAAAAAGAAAGAGGCATAAGCCTCTTACAGTTACATGTTTGTATCTACTTTGATACCAGGACCCATTGTGCTTGAGATCGTGCAGTTCTGGATATAAGTACCCTTGACTGCTGCAGGTCTGGCTTTGTTGATGATACCTAATAATGTATCGAAGTTTTCAGCCAGCTTTTCAGCTGTGAATGAAGACTTACCAATCATACAGTTGATATTGCCTTCCTTGTCAACACGGTATTCAACTTTACCTTTCTTGATTTCCTCAACTGCCTGAGCGATATTTGGTGTAACAGTACCAGTCTTAGGGTTAGGCATTAAACCTTTAGGACCTAAGATCTTACCTAATTTACCAAGTTCACCCATCATATCAGGAGTAGCGACGATGATATCGAAATCAAACCAGCCACCCTTGATCTTGTCAAGGATCTCTTTGTCACCGACGATGTCAGCACCAGCGTTCTTGGCAACTTCAGTGTTCGCACCCTGTGTGACGACCAGGATCTTCTGTGATTTGCCGGTACCGTTTGGTAATACGACAGCACCACGGATCTGCTGATCAGCCTGACGTGGGTCAACATTGAGTTTGAATGATACTCTTATAGAAGCATCAAACTTTACAGTAGTAGTCTTCTTGGCTAATTCACAAGCCTCGAGCGGTGCATACTTCTTAGCTTCAATCAAGGCTTTAGCGCTATTGTAATTCTTTGAACGTTTCATTAGTCTACTACCTCGATTCCCATATTTCTTGCAGTGCCTTCGATGATCTTCATTGCGGCTTCAACGTCATTGGCGTTGAGATCTGGCATCTTGTATTCAGCGATTTCCTTTAACTGAGCCTTGGTAATCTTACCAGCCTTGACAGTGTTAGGGTTTCCTGAAGCTTTTGCTACACCAGCAGCCTTCTTGAGCATGAATGCGGCTGGAGTCGTCTTTAAGACGAAATCGAATGACTTGTCTTCATAAGCAGTGATGATTACAGGTACGATGTCACCGGCTCTGTCCTTTGTCTGATCATTGAACTGAGAGCAGAACTGAGGCATGTTGATACCTGCAGAAGCTAGTGCTGGACCTGGTTTAGCCTGGCCAGCCATGAAGTTTAACTTACAAACTTTTGCAACTTTCTTTGCCATATTTTTCCTCCTTGGCTCCGTGGGTATAATGGAGTAGTTGCACTCCTTCCACAGCAATGAATATTATACTGTAAATAAAAAGCTTATTTCAAGAGAAATAAGCTTTTTTCAAGCTATTTTCAGGCAAAATCCTTGTTGATCACTTCCATCATTATTTTGGCAATATTTATTTCGTTTGTGATCTCAAGTGATTCAAATCCCGGAACCGTATTGATCTCGCAGAAATAAAGTCCATCCTTGCCTTTAAGAAGCTCTATTCCAACAAAATCTATACCAGTCTGTTCGTAGATATCCTTTCCAATATTTCTTAATTCCTCAGTGATCTCAACCTTGGCTGAAGATCCACCCAGAGAATGATTGGAACGGAAATCGCCATCTGATATCCTCGTCATGGCAGCTACCGTTTCCCCTTTTACCGCAAAGATCCTGATATCCTCACCCCTGCTTTCAGAGATAAACTGCTGATAGAGGAATTCCTTGGCATCATTGAAATGAAATTTCAATGAATCGTAATCAAAGACGTTTCTGATCAGAAAAATCTGCTGACCGCCATAGCTCTCCAGACCTTTGGCAATAAACGGCAGACCAAACTTTTTCTGAAGGAAATCAAAATCAGTAGAAGCGGAACCAAGAATTGACTTAGGTTGTTTGAAACAGTTCGGTTTGATCAAAGAGACCTGATTATACTTGTTTCGGAATTTGGCAATGATCTCCGTATCGTTATATTGTCTTTTGACCAGTTTACATAGAGCTTCAGTAAAGGCCGGAACATAATATCTTACGATCGCAAAATCTCTTTCCGGAAGCAGTTCGCCCTTGAAATAGACCTTGCCGCTTATTATCGTACAGTCAGCTACGCCGATTTCAAGAAGATCGATATCAAGCTTCTCAGCTTCTTCAAGAAGACGCTTAAAAGAATATACCGTTCCCGGATAACTGTATTTTGATATCAGATAACCTGTCAGCTTCTTCTTCATATTTATATTTTTTATTCGCTCTTTTCTTTTGGTCCGTTATAGTAGAATCCCAGCATCGTCAGATCATCGAACTGATCGGCTTCGCCGACGAATTCTTCAACACTCTTGGTCACATTGTAAAGCAGTTCATGAACGGAAACATCAGTATTGTTGTTGAGGACTTCAAGCACTCTGTCTGCACCAAAGAGTTCCTTTTCGGCATTTGTTGCTTCAGGAAGACCGTCGGTATAGACGAACATGCGATCGCCCGGTTTAAGTTCAAATTCATGCTCACGGAAGTGCATTCCAGGCATTGTACCGCAGATCGGAGAATGTTTGTAGACATCAAGTTCATACTTACCGGTTTCAGCTCTGTAGATAGCCGGGTGTTCATGACCAGCGTTGACTGCAATACCCTTACCGGTTCTGATATCAAACTTGGCGAACCAGATCGTAACAAACATATCGGCATCGTTGCCTTCGTTGAGCTGTTCGTTGACGTAATCAACTATTTCAGATGGGCTGCCTCCCATCAGAGCTCTGTTCTTGAGCAAGGTCTTGGAAATAACCATGAACAGTGCAGCTGGAACACCTTTTCCAGCAACGTCAGCGATAACTAAACCGATCGTGTGATCATCAAGCATGAAGAAGTCATAGAAGTCACCACCGACTTCTTTGGCCGGATCCATCGTAGCATAGAGATCAAATTCCGTCATGCCCGGGAAGGCTGGGAAGATCTTAGGAAGCATATCGGCCTGGATCTTGTTCGCAACAGATAATTCTGAACCAATACGTTCCTTTTCCTTGGTCACAGAGACAAGATCTGTCATGTAGTTCTTCATATCTTTAAACATATCCGTAAGCGAATTTGACAGTGATTCCATCTCATCGCCGGTATGGATATTCGGATCATCAAATTTCAGATCTTCAGGATTATCAGTACTTCTGTTTGAAGCGACAAAGCTTGCGGAAGATACTTCCAGTCTCTTGATCGGATCAATGACTCTGTTATGCAGCCACCTGTAAGCTATAGCGATCGTTAAAGCTGCCAGCAATGCTCCGGCAATAAGCAGAGTGATCAGATAATTATTGAACACCTTGGTCATCTCATTCATTGAGACATCGCAAGCAAGAGCGGCAATTGCCTTGCCTGTAGAATTTCTAATCGGAATTATTCCCGTATAGTCATAACCGAATTCCGTCTTGTTGGAAAAATATGTCGTCTCATGAGAATCCATTGATTCAAGGTATTTTCCGGCAACTTCGCTAGTATAACCATCACCGGTAAGTTCGCCCAATTTGACGGAATAGAATTCAAAGTCTTCTTTGGCTTCTTTCGCTGTTATACCTGCCATGACATTCATCATGTTGTCAATTTCATCGGTATTTAATGGCTTTACGATATAGATGTATTCAATATCGTAGGTTTCCTTTACTCTGTTCAGGAAATCCTGACTCTTTTCAAAAGATTCAGATTTATTATTGCTTTCAATACATTTCTCAAGATCGTTGGCATCGATCTCTGTCAGAGTCAGGCTCAAAATGTCATTAAGATAGACCTGATATCTGTTGATGACGCCTCTGTAATATGTCGCAAAACCGATAGCGCCCAGCACCAGAGTCATTTCCAGCGCGAATACTGCTACACCGATAAGCAACGCTTTTCCAATAGATTTCTTCTTATTCATTTACACTCAGTTCCTTTCTATTGAGAATATAATGCAAACCTCCCATGGCGGTTATGACACCAAGGAATATTCCGTATGTACCTAAACTTGCACCAATCAATCGGGCAAAGACGATCGGACCAAGAGATTCACCGATATTCTCGGAGAAGTTGTATATACCCATGGCTTTGTCTTCACCATAGTCCTTGACTATCTGCTGTTTAAGGAAGTAAGTCTGATGTGAAGGCTTGCCGAAAGATGCGCTTATACCGATCAGTATCAGAGATCCGATAAGACCTGAAAGTTCCTGGTCGATCACGAAATAGGCAACCGCCAGTACATTCAGGAAATTGGCGATATAGATCGTATAGTCACCAAAGAATTTATTGGTCGTATCAGTTAGTTTTTCACCGGCAATAACGGCGATCTGCGAATACAGCATCAACAGTACGGATACGATCGTTTCATTGAATCCGAGATTCTCACAGAAGATCGGAACCAGATAGAAGACGAAACTGTTGAATACGATATATGGGTTCTGAATCAGGGCAAAGAATGAATAAGTGACCTTGTTCCTGATGAACTTGTTTGCGCCAACTCTGTCTTCGTTGGTGAATTCTTCAACTTCCTCAGTAGTCGTATCACTCAGATTCTTTGCCATGTATGAACCGAAGACCAGAAGAGCCAGCCAGATAGCTGCAGAAGCCAGGAAGACATAATTCTGTCCTATACCGGTAGCCAATAAACCGCCAAGGATCATACCGAGGTTGATACCTGAAAGTGATCCGGCATTATATGTAGTGAAGCTGTTCTGTTTGACATCTTCATCGGTAATATAGGTAAGAGCTACATAGATCGCATTGGAAATAAGGCCTACACCGATACCATCCAGGAACAGACCAATGATCATCGTGAAATATCCAGGTACGAGCGCCATCATGATATTTCCAGCCAGAGAGAAGGCTGTAGCAGACATGAAGATCTTCTTTATACCAAAACGTCTGACGGCGTTTGCACAGAACAGAGACATGATACCCATAACAAAGATATTGACTGTCATCGGTAATGACGCGATCAGTTCTCTGCTGGCTTCCGGGAAGATATCACAGCGTTTCAGGATATAAACCGGCAGGAATGACGAAACAAGGTTGAATGCCGTAAATACCGCAAAGACCAGAAGTCTTAGCATATGTGCAGGCATGATGCCCTTCTTTGTATATTCTTCCTCGTGCTCCTTGTAAGCTACGTAGTTTGTATATAAGGCTATACCTTCAGTCGCAAGGATCCAGATCAGCAACAGGATGATGATGATCGAGAAGAGAACTCTTCTTTGCATATCCGCAATCATGTTTTCAACAACGAACGTATCAGCACCGACAGCTACGGCACCGATCACACCTCTTGTATCATTCATTATCGGAACCTTGACAGAAAGATAAGTACCGGAAACATCGAGCACTGCATCGTTCCAGACTGCAGCCTTGGTATTATAAACCTGATTAACTTCATCAAGTTCAACTTCATCCAATGGGAAGTAGACGCCGATCGACTGGTCAAGATAAGCCACGCCATAGCCGCTTTCTTTTGATGAGTCAAGGGTCAGGATATTGCAATAGGCCATTCTGTAGAACTCAATGTCGAGCGGGAAGACCTTTTCCATTGAAGTGACAATATTCTTATATGGCTGAGAACCGAAATCAGTTGCTTCATTTATACTCTTGAGATCATCTTCGTCAATGGCGGAAGCCACTATGATCGCAGTTGATTCCAGCTGTTCTCTGATCTTGTCATAGTAGTTGGTCCTGAAGGAATTGATCAGAATGTAGCTGATCGTGATACATACAACAGAGACCATGATGACGATTATCAGAACAAAACGGCTGCTCATGGACAGTGAGACTTTTCTAAGCATCAGTGTCAATCTGAAGATCAGAAGAAGAGTAGTTATAGCAAATAATCCGCTGCAGAAAAGATAGATATATTGAGTCCTCAGGTCATTGCTGGTCTTTTCCAGAACCAGAAAACTCTTTTCCTGATCGCCCAGTACCAGCAGACCATCAGAATTGGTCAGAAGCAGTTCTTTCCCCGTATCGGAAACGGTAACCGTTTGGGTATCGCAGCCGCTGTAGATGACCTTACTGGACTTATTATCTGTATCGGCTTCAACGACCTCGCTGTTTCTCAAATCAGTAAATAAAACTCTTCCCTCAAAAATATCCATCCTGAAAGGAATGCGATCGTTCTCGCCATCCCAGATCGTTTCATAGATAAGTTTGCTGTTTCTTGCTTCATCATATCTTTCGATGATGCCTCGCTTGTTCATGATGATGATATCACCCTTCTCGAAGACGATATCACTTACCGCATTGAAGGCATCAGGATACATGATCATATATGTCCTGTCTTTTTCGCCATCATAACGATGTACTACGACATGATTATCAATACATTCTGCATAATACAGAACACCATCAAAAGTCTTCATGCCATAAAGGCGATGTTTGTTGACATTCAAAGACTGGCTGTAATAATCGTTATAGGCGATCGTTTCAATGAAATTGCCATCGAGATCAAATCTGGCGATAGCTTCTCCATCCAGCAGCATGCCGTTCCATAGAGATCCTGAAAGATAGATGCTTTCATCATCCACAAATACATCATCGATATAAAGCCCGTATTCACCAACGACTACCGGATCGACGATCTCAAAGATCTCCTTTTCATTTTCATCAAAGCAGATCAATCTTGTATGTCCGTCATCTATGACGTAATAACGGTCATTGTACTTCTTTGAGATATAACCAAAGGAAATCTCGGTATATCTTGAAGTAGCCTTTTCATAAGGTACCCGGTAACGGAATGACAGATAACCTAAAAGTATCGTCATGATGATGACGATAATATCAAATTTCTTGAATTTTTCGGATAAAAGGTAGTCTTTCATAATTATTCCAGTTCTGATTTGTAATTATTGTAGTCTTTATGTTCAAGCGTTGTGCAATAGATCGTATTTTCTCCATCTGAACTGAGCAGTTCAGGGAACAGAATACAGCTTAATGTCAGTACGCTCTTGTGAGCCTTGCGGCATTTGCGGTATGAATCAGTCTCATCCATACTGTTTACTTCAAGAATATGCGTAGAACCGAAGATATAGTATGGAAGAGCCGGCATCGAGATATAATCCTTGATCGATTCGAGCTTGGCGTCATTGCTGGTCAATGACTTGAGGACTTTGTTTCTTTCAATGAAAGGTTCTCTTTTCTCAATATAAACCTTCATCAGTTCCTCATTTCTTCCATGAACCAGCGCAAATCTTTCGATCTTGAATTTATCTTCCAGCTGATTGATCAGATCAATATACATATCAGTTATGTAATAAAGGATCTCATCAAATTCATTCATCACCTTAAGAGCCATCTGTTCACTTAGACTCTTGCAGATATACTGCAGATATTTTCGATAGGAAATGTCCGGTAAAGTCATTACCAGAGCTGTTTTCAGGGCATCAGCTATCGCAAACGGGAAAAAGACGTGCAGATACTCCTGATAGGTAAGACCACTCTTGTGATTCTTGAAAGCGATATCCCTGATCGCATCCTTATTCTCTTCAACAAACTGTGCAAGATCAAGATTGCTCAATTCATAATCAACACTCTCCAGAGCTTTGTATTTCTTGCCTGTAGAATAATCAAACAGATATTTTGAATCATCGTCTAAAGTAACGATCACATCCACTTCATGTTCGCCAAACAGACAAGGTCCGCCTTCTACAGCGACATTTTCCTTGTCGTTTTTCAGCGCTTCAGCTATCACTTCAAGATCTTCGCCATAGTATGGAAAGAATTCCTTATGTCGGAAATTGATGTTCCTCAGATCCGGAAGTATCTCCAGCAGATGATAAAAACCGAGCAGATCGGCAGCATTCTTGAATCTGAGAGTTCCTTTGTCCAGATCCGGGATCTCATAAAAATCACCGGAAGCTATCTTAAAATCTAGCATGTCATCTCTACAGATCCTGTAAATTGTATCTTCAATCCTCATACCACGGGATTCAAGTAAACCTCTAACCGTATAAAAAATAAGCGGGTCCTCCCTTTTTCTATATTATTTATTTTACATTTTTTCCTGAAAAATCATACCCTAACAATTTAAAAGTCTTATTTAAAAGATGATAGATAGAAAGATTCAGTCTCTACAATAAAACCAGCACGACTAACAGCTGGCTTTATCTGAAAAATCAATAAATTATTTAAGACTGTCAGTAGAAGACAGCTTACGGCAATATGGACATTCGATCTTATCGACACTGAACATCCATTCAATATAAGAAATTTCAAATACTCTCAACATATCGCTGATCTCAAAAGGCCTGCAACAATGACGGCATTCCAAACCGGCGATCGATGCCAGATTTTCTTTTAGATCGTCATTCAGATCAAAGAAATCAACACCACCGCTGATCTCTGATAGATCATCGTCTTTTATCGTTCTGCTTTTTTCATTCATATCAACACCTTTATGAATTTATACGCTGATAAACCTGATAAAGGTAAGGATAAACAGTATTATTTGTGCTTATAGAAGACTCTGTTATCCAGGGCAAAGACCTTTCCCGTAAAGTCGCCTTCCTTCACTTCTGATAAGGCTTTATCGATCGTATTTACCCTGGCATCGATATTATCGATCAGGTTCAGCATTTCTGCTTCAAGAGTTTCCGGTCTGACCGGTGAACCAAATTCAAACTGGCCATGATGAGAAAGAACCATATGTCTCAGGATCATCAGTTCTTCACTCTCTTCCAGTCCCAACTCTTTTCCTATTTCAAGGAGTCTGGCATCCATAATGGAAATATGACCCAGCAGTTTTCCTTTGGTCGAATACTCGGTAACGACCGGCGAAGTGAGTTCTTCGATCTTGCCCAGGTCATGAAGGATGACTCCTGCCAGCAGATAGTCTCTGTTTACCGATGGATAGATATTGCATAAAGCTACTGCCAGCTTGATCATGCCGGAAGTATGTGTAGCCAGACCACCGATGAAGTTGTGATGGATCCTGGCAGCAGCCGGATATTCATAGACATCGGATGCATAATAATTCAAGGCAGACGATACGATCCTGGCAATGTTTTCATTATTGATCAGGGAGATGCCTTCCTGAATATTCTGCCTCAGAGTATCCTTTGCTACAGGTGATTTGAAGACAAATTCTTCCATGTTTATATCTGCCTGCGGAATAGGAAGAACTCTCAGGACCTTGGCCTGAAGATTGTTCTTGTATTTTATTATCTCAAGATCGAAATTGTAGACCTTGCCTACCTCAAGCTGTTTTTCCAGTTCCGGCTTGAGATCCCACAGCTTCGCATCGATGCTTTTGGAAGAATCCTGCAAGACAAGTGTCAGATATGGAGAACCGGAATTGGTCGTTCCACGCTGCTGTGAAGCTATCAGAAGATTCGTCTCTACTCTTTCGCCTTCATTAAAATCCTTAACCTGCTTACCCATCTTGTTCCTCCATTACTTCCTTTATATCATCGCTTCTGAAGCCTTTGTTGAGAAGATATGCATAGATATGATTTCTAAGTTCATAGTCTTCATACTTCTTTTCATATTTTCTCAAGGCTTTGGCATATTCTTTACTTAATAATTCTAACTCATTTTCATTGTTTATATTCAGGCTCTCAACAGCTTTTGATGCATTATCATAGGAATAGCCATTTCCTGTAAGTTTTATCAAAATACTCTGCTTTAATGCCTTGACCGACTTGCCTTTGTCTCTTGCGTACTTTTCCGCAAGTTTAAGCACCTTTTCATATTCATTTTCATTGCTAAGGTGTTTATTTATAAGCTCTTCATTTATGCCATCTTTTAGAAGTTTCATTCTGATCTGTCTGGCTGAATAAAGAGAATTCTGATAATAACCTATCTTGCCGATACAGTATTTCTCATCATCAAGTAGACCATACTCCTTTAAGCGCTTTATGAGATCCTCTATCTCAGAACGTTTCAATTCATATCTGTAAAGATAATCTCTGATCTGCTTGACTGTATGATCCTTACTTGAAAGCTTCCTCAGACAGCCTCTGTAGGCTTTGAGCAGCTTTTCATCTTTCTTGAAGTGTTCATAAAGCTCATCATCAAGGCCTTTTAGATTCTTTACATTGTATTTAAAGTAATTCTCTAAGGAGATCATGATCTTTTCCTCTTCTAGGAACAGTAAAACATAGTCCTCAGTGGCTTTTATCCTCCTGATCTCATATTTTATATCTTTATCAGTTTCGATCCTGTTTTCAGTAAGAAAATCCTCAAGTTTCATACCTAATTTATTTTAACCTAAGGCCACATCCAATATCATCATAATCACAAAGCCGATCGCAAAACCGATGGTTCCAAGATTGGAATGTGTCCCGTTCTGTGATTCCGGTATAAGTTCCTCAACTACGACATACAACATCGCTCCGGCGGCAAACGCCAGAATATATGGCAGTATTGGAACGACAAGAGATGTCAGAAGGATCGTTATGAAACCAAACAGAGGTTCGACTGCTCCGGATAAGGTGCCCAACAGAAAAGCCTTGTGCTTGGACATTCCTTCTTCCTTTAAAGGCATAGAAATGATCGCACCTTCTGGGAAGTTCTGGATCGCGATACCTGTTGATAATGCCAGAGCTGAGGCAAGAGAAATGCCGCTTCCGGCCATGGCACCTGCCAAAGCGACTCCAACAGCCATGCCTTCAGGGATATTGTGTAAAGTCACCGCAAATACCATCATCGTCGTCTTTTTAAGTTTATCTGTCTTTATACCTTCAGGTTCATTTTCATTGACATGAAGGTGCGGTATCACACTGTCTAATACCAGCAGAAAAACGATACCAGCCAATAGACCGATCGAAGCCGGAATAAAGGCGATCTTTCCCTGTTCCTTTGCCATTTCAATAGACGGTATCAGCAGTGACCACACCGAAGCAGCTACCATTACACCAGATGCGAAACCAAGAAGCACTTTTTCAAGTTTTGGATCCATTTTGTTTTTCAGAAGATAGACCATTCCTGATCCCAGTGCTGTACCGATAAACGGAATCATTAATCCAATAAATATATTCATAACTTCACCTCAGTTAGCAATTGCTAACTATATGTTACTCCTTCAGATAGATAATGTCATTTTATATGATTAATCAGGTTTTTTACATAGGAGTATTAAAAAAGAGGCATTGCCTCTTATTTTGAAGTTCTCTTTTCTTTTTTTGTCTGTTCTTCCAGTTCAAGTTCCTTCATCAGTTTTCTGTTTGAGTAATATTTGACGATCTTCATAAAACCCATGATCAGAATAACCGGCAAAAGACAGATGAATATTATCATCAAAGATTCCAAAAGAACGGAAAAAGCAGTTGAAAGATTCATTTCCTGCCAGACAAACACATCTCTTAAAGAATAGAAGACATAGAAAGACCATCCAAGAAAGAAAATACCACCGGCTAAACCCATGGCAAAATCCGTGATCATCTTCATCGTCTTTCCGGCGATCGTATTTTTCAAAGTAAGATCAAAATACTTGCTCTTCTCCAGAAGATACTTTTCAACTTCTTTTGGTGATTCCTTAAATTCATTAAACAGAATCTCATCCTTGATCGAATCCTGTTCTATTTCTACTGGTCCAATTTTTAATTTCATATGCTGGCCTCCATTTTCTTTATTTTACGAAAAGTTCTAGAAGTAAATCAATGTCTGATTTTATTGCAATTCTGATAGAATTCATTCTACCTAAATAAAATTTTCTTTTTTGCAAATCATGTCCAAAGTATTTTGATAATACCGTACGATTGAACTTGTCCTGCCGTCACAATTTTTCAGAAAATATTATCTTGAAACTTAAAGGCGTTTTTATTATATAAAAGTGATTCTTATATGAAAAAAGCTGCCACTAAAGTGACAGCTTGATCGAATAAATCGGATATCAGAAACTATTTTGCTCTGGCTTCAAGATTCGCAAATCTTCTCTGCGCATCCTTCTTAGCCTTTTCATATAATTCCTGAGCCTGTTCAGGGTTGACCTTGACCAGGTTGTTGTATCTAGCTTCATCCATCAGGAAGTCCTGGAACTTATCGAAATCAGGAGTCTTGTAATCGATTGTTAGAGGAGATTCGTTACGTGGATCATATCTGTAAAGTGTTACATAACCGCACTCAACAGCCTGCTTCTGAACGAGCTGCTGTTTAGACAGACCACCCTTGATTCCGTGTAATTCACATGGGCAGTAAGCAACGATCAATGATGGACCATTGTAGCTCTCAGCTTCTTTCAAAGCCTTGATAGCCTGCATTCTGTTGGCACCCATACATACTGAGGCAACATATACATGTCCATAGCTCATTGCGATCTGACCTAAGTCCTTCTTGGCGACAGCCTTACCGCCGGCAGCGAACTGGGCGATAGAAGCAGCCTGTGAAGATTTAGATGACTGACCACCTGTATTAGAGTAAACTTCTGTATCCAATACGAGGATATTGACGTTCAGGTTGTTTGCGAT
The DNA here is from genome assembly GCA_017404785.1 of Erysipelotrichaceae bacterium. Classification (GTDB taxonomy): domain Bacteria; phylum Bacillota_I; class Bacilli_A; order Erysipelotrichales; family Erysipelotrichaceae; genus Colivicinus. The sequence continues at coordinate 137,265 of JAFRBQ010000019.1, read as the reverse complement.
GACATGGTCTAATCCACCATAACCGATATCATATGCCCAACCATCACCACCAACGATCCATACTGAGTTGGAAACCAGGTCTCTGCATTCTTCTGCCAATACATGGACGGCGTCACACTTAGACTTGCCAGCTAATTCAGCGATCTTGCCAGCGAGTTTCTTTTCTTCAACTCTGTTACCGTTGATCTTGAGATATTCTTCGAATAATGCCTTCAATTCAGGTTCAACATTATTCAGGTTGTCTTCCATAGCCTTCAGCAAGACAGCCTTCTTGTAGTTCTTGGCCAATGCCATACCATAGCCGTATTCAGCATTGTCTTCGAATAATGAGTTAGCCCATGCAACACCGTTGCCGTTCTTGTCGGTAACGAATGGTGTAGAAGGAGTAGAACCACAGTAGATTGATGAACAGCCTGTAGCGTTGGCTACCAGCATATCAGGACCAAACAGCTGTGAAACTAGTCTGTAGTATGGAGCTTCACCGCATCCTGGGCATGAACCAGGAACTTCGAAGTAAGGCTTCAGGAACTGAGTTCCCTTAGGTGTATCGTTGACCAGATCTGACTTGTATTCAGTTTCATTAAACAGATAGTCGGCTAATGGAGCTTCGTTCATCAAAGAGTGAACGTCGACCATTGTAAGAGCCTTGTTTCCGCCCTTGCCCGGACATTCAGCAGCACACAGACCACAGCCTACACAGTTATCAGGAGATACCTGGATTCTGAACTTGTAGTTTTCAGCACCCTTGCCCATAGCCTGGATCGTTTCAAACTGCATTGGAGCGTTCTTGATCTCTTCTTCAGTCAGAGCGAACTGTCTGATCGTTGCATGTGGACATACGAATGAACAGAAACCACACTGGATACAGTTTTCAGGATTCCATTTAGGAACATAAGAAGCGATGTTTCTGTGTTCAGCATAGGAAACATTGTTTCTCATTGTACCGTCTAAGACACCATACTTGGTGAATGCAGATACAGGCATATCGTAACCTGATAAGGTATCGAAGCCCTGTACGAATTCATCAAAGTAAGCATCGCCGGTCTTTTCAACTTCGAACTTGGAAGGTAAATTAGCCCATTCAGGTTTTACTTCAACTTCGACCAGTCCGGCTTTTCCGGCGTCGATAGCCTTCCAGTTCATTTCAACAACATCATCACCCTTCTTGCCATAAGACTTCTTGGCAGCGGCCTTCATCAGTTCCAGAGCTTTGTCATAAGGCATGATCTGTTCGTTGAGAGCGAAGAATGCGGACTGTAAAGTCGTATTTGTTCTTCTGCCCATACCGATCTCTGTACAGATCTTGGTTGCGTTGATGATATAGAATTTAGCTTTCTTCTTAGCCAACTGAACTTTCATTCTGTTTGGCAGATAGTCTTCGATCTTGTCAGCATCGATAGTGGTATTCAGCAAGAATGTACCGCCATCCTTAAGACCTGATAACATGTCATACTTCAGGACATATGAATCAAGTGAGCAAGATACGAAGTCAGCGTTATTTACATAGTATGTACTTCTGATTGGATCCGGACCGAATCTCAGGTGAGATCTTGTAACACCACCGGCTTTTCTTGAGTCATACTGGAAATATGCCTGCGCATACTGATCAGTATTATCGCCAATGATCTTGACAGAGTTCTTGTTGGCACCAACTGTACCATCTGAACCCAGGCCCCAGAACAGACATGAAGTGTATGTTCCGTCGATCTTGAAATCAGGATCTACATCCAATGACAGATGAGTTACATCATCATTGATACCGATAGTGAATTCTTCTTTTGGAGCATCCTTGGCCAGTTCGTCGTAAACAGCCTTGATCTGGTTAGGAGCTGTATCCTTTGAAGCGATACCGTATCTGCCACCGATGATCTTGATGCCAGAATCCTTAAGTACTGATAAGACATCGAGATACAGAGGTTCTCTTGTACCGATTTCCTTGGTTCTATCCAAGACAGCAATCTTCTTGACAGTCTTTGGTAAAACAGCACATAAGTATTTAGCACTGAATGGTCTGTAAAGATGTACAGAAACGACACCGATCTTTTCTCCTTTAGCTGTTAAAGCATCGATGACTTCTTTGATAGTCTCTACGACTGAACCCATGGCGATGATGATTCTTTCAGCATCTGGAGCGCCATAGTAAGTGAATGGCTTGTATTCTCTGCCTGTATGCTTAGAGATCTCAGCCATGTAGTCAGCTACAACATCAGGAACCTTGGCAAAATGCTGATTCTGTGCTTCTCTTGTCTGGAAGACAACGTCATCGTTTTCTGCTCCGCCTCTTGTTACAGCGTGACCATGTGGGTTCAAAGCATTGTCTTTGAATCTCTTGACTGCATCGAAATCAAGTAATGATTTCAGATAGTCATAATCCATAACTTCAACTTTCTGAATTTCGTGAGAAGTTCTGAAACCATCGAAGAAATGAACGAATGGAACACTTGCTTTAATTGCAGCTAAGTGAGCTACACCTGCCAGGTCCATAGCTTCCTGAACGGAATTTGAACAAAGCATAGCACAGCCTGTCTGTCTTGCTGCATAAATATCTTCATGATCGCCGAAGATAGAAAGTGAGCTTGTAGCCAATGCTCTAGCAGCGACATGTACAACACCTGGCAGTAATTCACCAGCCCATTTGTACATATTCGGAATCATAAGCAATAGACCCTGTGATGCAGTGAAGGTAGTTGCTAAAGCACCACCCTGTAAAGTACCGTGAACGGCACCCGCAGCACCAGCTTCAGATTGCATTTCAGCTACTTTTACGATATTACCGAAGATATTCTGTCTTTTTGCAGTAGCCCATGCATCTACAACTTCAGCCATCGTTGATGACGGAGTGATAGGATAAATGGCAGCTACATCAGTAAAAGCATACGCGCAATGAGCGGCAGCGGTATTACCATCCATTGATTGGAAAGTCTTTCCCATAATTAAAAATCTCCTCCTATGCAAGTAAATTATATCGCATCGAAGAAGACTTTTGTATATATAATTTTGTACTTGAACCTATCCTTGAGGATATCCGGTTGAGATTGTAACTATGATTGCCGCGCTGGCTGGATAACTGGCTCTGGTTATATGCTTAACACCATTGACCGTCACAGAAACCAACACTCCTTCCCCCTCGTTAAGTGATGTCTCACCAACGATCGAATAATTGGTGAAACCGGCTTTATCAAGATATGAGATCGCATTATTCTTGGCAGCTTCAAAGTTATCCGTCGCCAGGAATAATGATGCCAGATCGCTGAAAGCATTAAGAGTGCACAATGTTTCAGGCTCTTTGCCTAAGGAAACGGAATAGTTTATCGCCGAACCTTTAGTATAGCTTCCTGAATCATTGGATATGATAAGTCCTTCAGCTATTGAAGATGAATATGCTTCACTTCTTGTTCCAAGTTTCATGCCTAAACCTTCAATATATGATCTGAAAGCAGCTTCCGTAGAGCCGGATCTGTTTTCAACGTTGACTTTCTCTGCGACTGGTTCAGGACCTAGAGACAGGCCGTAATTGAAAGCCTCATTCTTGACGTAACTTCCGTAGCCATGAGTTACGATATTTCCTTTGGCTATAGATGAACTATACGCATCTCTGCCTTCGATATGGGTAGGAGTCAGACCCAGAGCTTTTGCGGCATTGATGAAATCTGTCTCGCTCTTGCCGACATACTGTCCCTGAGAGATCTGGATAGTCTGGTTGGAAGTTCCACCGTTTTCAGATCCTAAAGAGAGTCCATAATTGAAAGCTTCATCTTTTTCATATGTTCCTGAACCATGCCAGACGATATTTCCTTTTGCTACAGTACTGCTGTATTTATCCAGGGTAGTCTTGTGATTCGGTTTAAGACCAAGATCTGCAGCGATCTTCTTGAAATCATCTTCGCTCTTTCCTATGTATTGACCTGCTTTAACGATTATCTCGTCATCGGAAGATCCGCTCTCAGAACCCAAAGACAAGCCATAATTGAATGTTTCGCCCTTTACATAGGTTCCATAACCGTGTGTAACGATACTGCCTTTGGCAATTGAGGAGCTGTAAGAATCTCTTCCACTGTCATGATTTGGCTTAAGACCCAGATCATTGGCAATAGTCCTGAATTCATCCTCGGTCTTTCCTTTGTACTGATCCTGAGTGACCTTTATACTCGAAGAACTTGAGGAATCCGATTTGTAAAGACCATATCTGAAATCTTCACCTTCAGAGTAATTGTTTGAATAACCGTGAGCACATACGGTTCCCACTTTTGTTGAATCGCTTGTCTTTTCATCCCAGTCGCTGTTATGGACAGGTTTGAGCTTGAGATCTTCAGCGATACTCTTGAACTCGGATTCACTCTTACCGACATATGCGCCTTCTTTAACGGTTATGCTTTTGCTTTCCTCGGTACATACGCCATAGTTGATAGTTTCACCTTTTTCGTACGTCCCTGAACCATGCCAGACGATATTTCCTTTAGTAACGGAACTGCTGCTTCCATCATTCGAAGTTCTATGATTAGGTTTAAGTCCCAGTTCCTTAGCCTTGGCTTCAAACTGCGCTACAGTCAGATTGATGTAGGCATTGGCCTTGACTTCGATCTTGCCTTCAGATGTGCTGCTTTCTTCCTTTTTGCCTTTGGAGACAAATACGGTCACGATCGTATCGCTTTTTATTTCGGAACTTGGTTCGATCCTGATGATCTTGCCTGTTTCGACTGTTTCGCTGTTTTCTTCAACAAAATTCACAGTTGCAATATGGTTTTCGTTTTTCCAGTTTTCAATATCCTGTCTGGTGGTATTTTCATTGATAAGCGGTGCATCGATTTTGGTAACGATACCATTGGAGATTCGGAATGTGATCTTTCCATCAAGCTTGTTTCCAGCGGAAACAGATTGCTGGAAAACCTTGTCTTTCTCGGTATTGCTCGTATCCTCATAGACAAATTCACAGGCTTCAGAATCGCTTAACTGACCGCACCAGGCTATCGCTTCCTGCTTATCCTTGCCTAAAAAATCAGGCACAGTAACATTATTGTTCTTTAAAAGAAGGTTATAGCCGACGACACCACTTGCACCTAATACGCCCACAAGCAGTACCGACAACAGAATATTCATTTTTTCTATCAGAAATGTTTTCACTTTTTATTCTCCCGTGACATTTAAAATCAGTCTTCTTCTTATCCTGGATGTGCCTATTTCATAAGTGATTCCTTCAATCGTGATCGGCTCGACTTCAAAACCATAGTTTTTGATCTCGTTGATATCAAGATAAGTCGTTTCATCTACGATATTGCTCATCTTCAGATAGATAGTATAAGTACCCGGCTTCAAGGTATCGATCTCTCCAATCGCCTTAAAGCTGATGTTGTTGATATTGTAGTTTGAATTCAGTTCCTTCTTATAATCGATCCCATCATCATATAAAGCTGTTTCAAGCTTCAGATAATCGCCTTCATCACTTACAAGGTATACATCATAAGCTATGTTGTCCGTAACATCATAGTTCAGATAGTACATATATGAATGGCCATTGATCGTCAGATTTCCCTGCTCATCAAGTTCTATCGCATCCAAAGAAACATTGGAAGTTCTCTTAGATGGCTTGTTTACAGCCGTATAGTCAAGTTCTTCTATCAAAGGCAATACATCGATCTCAAAACGATAGCTGTTGGAGTCATTCATTCTGATCTGATATGAATTGCTATCGGTAAGCGATGTAAGCAGTCTATAGGATGAAAGTGATGAGAACAGTGAAGTTTCAACACTCTTATCTTCATTGACAGTGCTCAGTTTTACTAAATATGAGCCAACAGGTAATGAATCTTTCAGATCAAGCTCCAATGAGAAACCTGTATATGTATAATCCCAGCCGTCATTTCTTGAATAAGCGTCAGAATCGATGACATTGCAATCAAATGTGTAGATGTTTTCTTCATTGCTCAGATCCACAAAACTGATCTTCTGACTGATCTTTGCCTGATCAGTGAAATCCATGCCTTGAATCAGTCCAATACCATCGATACTCAGAATCGATCCGTTCAAAGAAAGATTTCTGATCGAAGTGAATGGTTCATATGTGGAATCATCCTTAGGGTTTTCTGGCTCTGGGGTCTCCTGTGTCTTTCCATAGAGAACTTTCACATCAGACTTGTTTATATAGGCGACTGAATCTTCCCAGTCATATGGAAGAATGCCGTCTCTTGTCACAAGTGCGCCATTTTCGATCGGATTAGGAGTTTGAATTTTATACCTTCCGTTTTCTTCACCAACAATCGGAACGATAAGATCCTTCTGATAGTGCGATCCGTATCTTCCGGTAAACAGAACTTTATTACCTGTAGAAGAGGCGTAGAAATTGGAATCCCAGACAACATTTGATCCATAAAGAGTATCATTGTAGTTCGCATTGACATAAGCCAAGGTGTATCTGTCATAATCGGTCAAATCACCGTTATTGTTTTTGGATTTCTTGTCGATGCTGTAGGCAAGTGAAGCTATGCCAACACCCCAATACGGATCAGAGGCATACTGAACATTGAGCCCTGCACCCTTGTTGCCGATGCAATAGCCAAAATAGCGCCAGTTGGTGAAATCAATGAACCAGTTGATATAGCGTCCCATCTGTGCATTGATGCAATCCTGAACAGAATTAAAGTAAGAAGCACCATTTGGATTTGAATCAACAGCACTCCAGCCAAACAGATTGTAACGGTGAACCGCATATCCTGATTCGCCATAGGCTGATTCATGGCATGCCATGGCGTATACGAGCAATGCATTAATACCATAGGCGTCCTGGGCGTCAAGGAATGACTGTCCCTCACCTCTTAAGACGGAATCAGAATGTCCGCTTACAAAACTGTCAAATGTTCCGGCAGAGATCTTTGTTTCCGTTCTGAAAGGCAGAAACTGGTAATAGTTGTAGCAGGTCGCTACAAGATTATTCAGTTTCTGGTCGGAATAGAAATTGATACCGTCATTTGAATAGTATTTGACGCCTTTCTGCATTCCTGCTTCCAGGTAATGCTTGCCGTTGTCGACACTGTTGACATAAGTTACACATTTATTTCCATTGACACCGTAGGCGTAATGATAATAGAAAACAAGATCAGTATAGTTTCCTTTTGTTTCGATCATGTAGTAATTCTGTTCAAGTTTGACAAGATAAGGATCTTCATTGCCATAGGAAACTGTTGAACCATGATCACCACCCAGATAGATTGCAATCCCATTATTTATGTATTTAAACGGAACAAGATCGACATATTCAAGATCCGCAAAGCCTTCAAAGCCATTCATGACCACCTGTGCATAGCCGGCACCACTGGAATTAACAGAATATGTATCTACATAGGTCATTTCATAGCCTTTGGAGATATAGGTCTGCTTGTACAATGAAGAACCGGTCTGTTTAGGATCCTGATACAGATACATCGTATTGGTTCCCCTACGATTAGGATATGAATATGCCAGACCGGAATTCATAGCGATGATCTTGGTCTTGGAATAAGAACTGTTGAGTCTTACAACATAGTCGTCGTTTGTTTTCATAGCAGCTTTTGCAGCATCGAAAGTGGAATGGCATGAAACCTTGCTTAAAGAGCCATCATCTTCGATATAGGAAACTTCAAATTCACCATTTCCGCAGGCAAATGAATAACTGCCTGCCGCTTCAGCCTTAAAACTGCCAGAAACAGCTGGCAGGATGTTTATGATGAATAAAGCTGATAATGTGATATTTAAAAGTTTCCTAAACATTTATTATTACTCCAGAACAGTCGGGATCTTGACCCAATCCTGTGAATTAGAAAACATCAGCATCAGATAACCGGAGAAATCCGGATTCTCTTCCTTGGCGGAAGTTTCAAAGAATAAAGCCCCATTGTCGCCTGTGACAAGCTTCTTGCCCAGACAGTTGACATCTCTGACAGATTCATAAGTCTGATCAAGGCAGTTGATGACTTCATCGGTATTGCTTCTGACGAACTGAGCATCCGTGATCATGACATTTCCTTCCACTTTATTGACATTGATCTTGAATGTAAAGACAGTCAGAGCGGAGGCATTATAGGTCTCTCCATTGTGTAGCATCATCTCTGATACGTAGCATGATGAAACGGTGACATTGGTGTTGCCGACTTCGATCTGCTGCTGAGTGTCGAATTTGATAGCTGAAATATCGGAAATATGCTTATTCAGATCAAATTCGATCATCGAAGCATCTTTAGAATTTAGAAGTCTCAAAGAATAGCTGTTGGTCTTATACGGAATAAAGATCTTGCAGGTATATTCCTTGTCCTGGGAAACGACAGTATTGACGATCTCGAGCTTAGAGACCTTATAGCCTTTTTCATTTAATGTATTCAGATATTTGGAAACATCATTCAGATAGATCTTTTCTGATGTACGTAGATTGCCTAAATCAAAGGAAATGGCTTCACTTCCCGTGAATTTGAGTTCAGCTACGATGAAATTGAAGTCTATCTCATCATTACCGCTGGTAAAGACCTGATAGCTGTCAGGGCTGGCCAGTTCGACTTTAATGTCCTCACCTGTTTCGATCGGTTGCGGATTGACGATCTCTCCTCCCGGATTCTTTGGTCTGTTCATGACGAAATCCATGAGCTTATAAATGCCAAAACCCAGTAATCCGATCAAAAGTACTGTACTCAAAACAAGGATGATTATTCTGTCGGCTCTTACCTTACGCTTCTTTGCCATTTTCTCTTAACCTTTCCTCTGCTTCAATAAGTTCAGAAAAACGTGAAATAGGAATAATAGCCGCCATCGGTTCATTGTTCTTGACGATGATCTTGACATCGTCAGGACCCAATGAAGAAATGATCTTGGCAGCCTTGCCCTGATTGAGATGAGATATTGGAACGAGCGATGAAAGCATTGCCCCAAAACTAGTCTTATTAGCCATAACTAAATTATAAAAACAAGTTATATATTTGTCAATAACTTTATATATATTATTTAATTTATATTTATAGATAAATTTATCTATCTTTTCAGATTCTGAGTAAAGCGATATGAGTCTTCACACATGTCATCGATATCGTATTCAGCCTTGAAACCAAGCAGTTTTTCAGCTTTGGAAGTATCGGCATAACATGTAGCGATATCGCCAGGTCTTCTTTCCATGATCTGATAAGGAATAGGTTTGCCGCAGGCTTTCTCATAAGCCTTCAATACCTGCATGACTGAATAGCCCTTCCCTGTTCCGATATTGATCACTTCTGTGCCCTTGTGTACACAGGCGTATTCGATAGCCTTTACATGAGCTTTGGCCAGATCGACGACATGGATATAGTCTCTTACTCCGGTCCCATCAACTGTATCGTAATCGTTGCCCCAGACTCTTAAGAAATCTCTTTGACCACTGACGACCTGAGCAATATAAGGGACCAGATTGTTAGGAACGCCATTTGGGATCTCCCCTATCAGTCCGGACTTATGGGCACCGATCGGATTAAAATATCTCAGCAATACAGAAGAGTTCTCCGGTTCAGCATTGTCCATATCGGTAATGATCATTTCGTTCATCTTCTTGGTCGTGCCATATGGATTGGTCGTTGTACCAAGACCATATTCTTCTTTGAAAGGCACTTCAAAATCATCGCCATAGACTGTAGCGCTTGAGGAGAAGACGAGATTTCTGACCTTGTATCTTTTCATCAGCTGATATAGATTTATCGAACCGCTGATGTTGTTTTCATAATACGTCAAAGGAATAGCTACCGATTCACCTACGGCCTTGTATCCTGCAAAATGGATCACGGCATTGAAGTCATTTTCCGCAAAAACCTTTTCAAGGTTTTCCTTATCAAGGATGTCGATCTGATAGAATTTTGGTCTGATGCCTGTAATCTTTTCGATCTTGTCCAGTACGTCGATCGAAGAATTGTAAAGATTATCGACAATGATGACTTCATGACCGCTGTTGATCAGTTCAACACAGGTGTGAGAACCTATATATCCGGTTCCGCCGGTAACTAAGATTTTCATGATTAACCTCCGATAAGTCTGCTTATATCATTGTATGTAACAAAGAATACCAGGATCAGTAAAAGGATCACTGATGCATTCATGATCATTTCTTCGCTCTTTTTGCTTAGAGGGTGGCCAATGATGACTTCGATCAGAAGCAGCAAAACTCTGCCTCCATCCAGAACCGGCAGTGGAAGTACATTGATCAAAGCCAGGTTTACGGAGATCATGGCAACCAGCGAGACATAGTAATCAAAACCAAGCGCTGCCGTTTCTGCAACCGTACTGTAGATGCCGATCGGGCCGCTTAAAGAATTAAGGTTCTTGCCCTGCAACAGCGTAGCCAAAGAAGCAATAGTCATTCTTAAAATGAACATTGTGTACTTAAAGCCATAGATGAAGCAGTTGAAGATATTTACTTCTACAACTTCAATGGCTTTTTCTGAAAAGACGATACCCATGACATAGCGTTCTTCATCTGCTCTGTATTCCGGTTCAAACTGATAGGTGATCTTTTCTGAGTCTCTTTCAACTTCTATGGTCCATGGACCATTTCCATCGTATGTGGAGATGAAGCTTACCAGTTCGGAATAGGTCTCCGGACTGATGACCATGCCATTTTCAAAACCGATCTTATTGATGATATCGCCTTCCTTAATTCCAACCTTTTCTGCCGGAGAGTTTTCAATTAGGCTGGCTACGATCGGCTTTGTGCCTGTGACATAGGCTCCAGTAGAAAGAATAACCATGGAATAGATAAAGATAGCCAGAAGCATGTTCATTGTCACGCCTGCCAGCATGATGATTATCCTCTTCCAGACAGCGATGCCCTTTAAAGTACGTTCAACTGGAATCTTGCTGTCATCAACGCTTGTTTCAAGAGAATTGCTGTCATCTCCTGCCATTGCCACAAAACCGCCGATCGGGATAGCTCTTAGACTGTATTCGGTCTCTTTGCCCTTGTATGACCAGATCTTTGGGCCCATACCGATGGAATACTCCTGACAATACACACCAAAAATCTTGGCCGCAATTAGGTGGCCAAGTTCATGTAAAGAAATAACGATTGTTAATAATAATATGAATAGAATTAAAGTCTTAATCAAAATATCACCAGCTTCTAATTAATAGTTTTCCCACATCTTATCGACATATTCTTTGGCCCAGCGATGAGATTCGATGATCTGATCAGCCGTAGGTTCCTTGATGAAACGGGCCGCCTTTAAAGTCTTGAAGATATATGATTCGATATCGACGAATTTGATCTTGTCCTGCATGAATAAAGATACAGCCTCATCATTGGCACCGATCAATACGGCACCAAAATTGCCTTCAAAGGCACCGACCTGTTTAGCCAGTTTGACTAGCGGATATCTAGAATAGTCCATCTTCATGAAATTGAGTGAAGTGATCTCATCAAAATCAAGATAGTGGGATACCTTATCCCATTTGTGATTAGGATAAAGCAAGGCATACTTTATCATCAGACGCATATCCGGGCAGCCAAGCTGGGCAATGATCGAACCGTCGTTGTATTCGACCATCGAATGGACAGCTGCTTCCTTGTGCAGGATGACATCGATCTTCTCGTAAGGTATATCGAACAGATAATGGGCTTCAATGACCTCAAAGCCCTTGTTCATCATGGTCGCTGAATCGATCGTGATCTTGCTTCCCATGTTCCAGACCGGATGATTGAGCGCCTGTTCAAGCGTCGCATCAACCAGTTCATCTCTGCTGTAGCCTCTGAAAGCACCGCCAGAAGCTGTGACGATCAGACGATGGATATCATCCTTGTTGTGGCCCTGCATACATTGCCAGATGGCGACATGTTCAGAGTCGATCGGATAAAGATTTACGCCATATTCTGCGAGCGCTTCATTGATGATCTTGCCTCCGGCAACCAGTGTTTCCTTATTGGCCAAAGCGATATCCTTGCGGTTCTTGATCGCTTCTAAAGTCGGTTTGAAACCGACAAAGCCGACCAGGGCATTCACCAACATGTCATAATCAGGAAGCATGGCCATCGTTACCAGACCATTATCGCCTGAATAGAATCTGGTATTGGGATATCTGTCGACCAGAGATTCATCCGGTTCTACCGAATAGGCATATTTTATCTTGAAGGTGTCAAGCAGTTCCTTGAGATAAGCGGTATTTTTGCCCACAGAAACACCGACGAGCTCCAGCTCGTCTTTATGTTCCTTTATTACATCTATTGTCTGAGTGCCGATAGAACCAGAAGCACCCATTAAAATCAGTCTTTTCATCTAATAAATAAAGTCAATAAGGCTCCAAATAGTATTATACAGAAAATATTGGAGTCGAGTCTATCCAGGATCCCGCCATGACCTGGGATCAGGTTGGAGAAATCCTTTACACCATAATGTCTCTTGACCAGAGAGAAGGAAAGATCCCCTATCTCACTGGCTAATGGAAGCAAGAGCGAAGTTACCACAAAAACAACTGGTGGGTAACCAAAGAAATTGAAGATCATCGCCCAGAAGAAAGAAATGATCGTCGCAAAGATCCATCCGCCAACTGATCCTTCGATCGTCTTCTTTGGCGAGACTTTGGAATTTAGTTTATGCTTGCCGAATCTGATGCCGATCAGATAGGCAAAAGAGTCGCACATATAGGAAATGATGACGACATAGCCGATCATCCATTTATTAAGCTCCTGGATATAGGAAATATAATACAGAGCATATCCGATCATCATCGACAGCAAAAAAACTGCCGAAACATCGGCGAATGATTCACTGTCATCAAAGACACCGATACTCATCAGAATGATGATCTCAAACAGCATGATCACCACATGATACTGATTCAGAAACAGCAGGCAAAGAACAGCTGCAGCCATCAGCGCAAAAAGTAGATAGTTGAATTTATCCTTATGGATCTTGATGAATTCATAGGAACCATAGACACCAATAAAGATCAGTACAGCTTTAAGCAAGGTACCGCCAAAATAAAGCGATGCTATGGTTATCGCAGCGATAATTACGCTACTCTGCAGTCTTTGTTTCATCTCTACCTCCGAAATTGCGCTTGCGGCTCTGGTATTCGGCTATGCATCTGTCCAATGTCTCATTATCAAAATCAGGCCACAAGGTATCGATGACCACGAATTCCGAATAAGCCAGCTGATAAAGCAGGAAATTGGAAAGACGCATCTCGCTTCCGGTCCTGATCAGTAGATCAACTTCCGGAAGATCTTTTGTATACAGATAACTGTTGAAACTTTCTTCATCAAGATCATCAACTTTGCCATCCTTGTAATCCTGAGCATATTTCTTGGCTGCTCTTACGATCTCATCTCTTGCACCATAGTTGAATGCGAAGTTAAGGATCAGACCGGTATTGTCTTTGGTCGTATTGATCGCATCATCAATGACATCCATGGTCTCCTTAGGGATCCTTTCTCTGTCACCGATGATCATGATCCTGACGTTATTCTCCATCAGTTCCTTGATGTATGAAGAAAAGAAGATCTTCGGCAAGGACATGATGTAGTTAACTTCTTCCATGGATCTTTTCCAGTTTTCCGTGGAGAACGCATAAACAGTTAGGCATTTGATGCCTAACTTGTTTGCGTATTTTGTAATATTACGTAAGACTTCAACACCCTTATAGTGCCCTGCCGTACGTGGAAGCTTGTTTTGTTTAGCCCAGCGGCCATTGCCATCCATAATGATCGCCAGATGATTCAGAGAATTCATTACAGCGTCATTATCTCTTTTTGTTTGGCTTTGCCGATCTCTTCGATCTTGTCGCTCATCTTGTCAGTGAGCTTCTGAATATCCTCAAGATATGATTTAGAGATATCTTCTGGAATGGTCTTGTCCTTTTTGATCTCTTCATTAGCTTCGCGACGGATGTTTCTGATCTGAACTTTTGCTTCTTCGATCATTTTGTCGACATCCTTACAGAAGCCTTTTCTGGTCTCTTCTGTAAGAGCTGGAACAGTGACACGCAGAACATCGCCATTATTCTGAACCGGTAAGCCAAGATCAGAAATGTTTATGGCTCTTTCAACGTCCTTGACTGAGTTTCTGTCAAAAGGCTTGATGACCAGCGTCTTGCCTTCCTGAATGGAGATGGAAGCGATCTGATTCAAAGGTGTCGGTGAACCATAGTAATCAACAGTGATCCCATCGAGTATCGTCGGATTGGCTCTGCCTGTTCTTACCTTTGCAAGATTGGCTTCAAAAGCCTTGATAGCGGCATCCATTCTATCATTCGCCATTTCTTCAAACAAATTATCATCCATAAAAAATACCTCTTTTCTAGAACGTTATCCTTGTTCCTACAGCTTCATTTTTAACTGCTTTTACAATGTTATCTTCATCTGTCATATTAAAGACAAAACCTTCGATCTTGCCTTCTGCACAGATCTCTGCAGCCTGTGCATCTATGACTTTCAAATTTAATCTTAGTATATCATTAAAACTTAACTCATCAAATCTCTTGGCATCTGGATTTTCATCAGGATCCGAATCGTAAACCCCATCGACACCGGACTTGGCCATCAATATGACATCAGCACCGATCTCCAGAGCTCTCTTGGCACTTCCGGTATCTGTTGAATGATATGGCAGACCAACACCACCGCCAAAGACGAGTGTATATCCATCATCAATAAGCTTATTGGCTTTTTCAGGGTCATAATCTTCAACGTTCTGTGCTTTGATAGCTGAAAGAGCCTTGGCTTTTACTCCAACTTTATTGAGTTCAGCAGCAAATATGACCGCGTTGATGACTGTTGCCAGCATTCCGGCATAGTCGGATTCAACTCTATCGAAACCAAGTTCCTCGAAGATACGTCCTCTGGCAATATTGCCGCCACCGACGACGATACCGACATCGACGCCCATTTCCCTTATCTGTTTAACCTGTAAAGCGACTTTTTCCATCATTTCCGTTGAAAACGGGAAATCCGGAGCGGAAAGCGCTTCACCAGAAAGTTTAAGTAACACTCTTTTATACATAGCAATCACCTCTTCAATATTTTAACAAAGTTGGATTAATAAAAAAACGTCTCATCTTTATCAAAAACATAAAAAATACAAGCCTTTAAAGCTTGTATTTCTGAATTATTATTTACTCCCAGGCCTTTGACTGCCTGAACTCATCAAGTATCTTTCTGTCGATCTGATTCTGTTCAGCTTTTTCATACAGTATTGAGAAAGCTTTTTCCGGCATCATCGGCTTTTTGTATGGTCTGTCTTTTGCGGTCAAAGCTTCAAAGACATCTACGATTGTGATCAGACGGACCTGCCAAGGCAGATCTTCCGCTACCAGGTGATAAGGATAACCCATGCCATTGAGATATTCATGATGGCTTCCGGCATAGAAAGGCACATTTTCATAGCCTCTAGGGAAATTAAGTCCTGAAAGCATCTTGGAAGTCATTGTAACATGTCCTTCCATGATCAAACGTTCACTGGCCGTGAGCGTTCCGTTCTTGATCAGAAGATGATCGATCTCATCTTCATCAAGATAGGCTTTTTTCCTGCCGTTTTCTTCCGTATAGTAACATTCAGCTATCTCTTTGACCTTGTTTTCATCTTCATCTGAAAGATGATCATCCTCATTGAGTCTTTCAATGAAAGCCAGATACTCACTGAGTTTTCTCTTCTTTTCCTCATATTCATCTTCACTGATATTCTTATAGGCAAGATCTAGCTTCAGAAGTAATGATATCCTGTCAAAACGATTCTTGAGCTTCTCCAAACCGCTTTCACCAAGCCTTGTATTCTTGTTCATGACTTCTAGAGGTGTTATGAGCTTGCCGATATCGTGCAACCAGATACTGGTAAGTATCTCTTTTCTTTCTACGGCATCGACTTTATAAGGACCTTTGATCTTATCTTCATAATCAAAGAAGCTGGTCGCATACTTGACCATATTCCTGGTGTGGTTGGCATTATAAGGTGTGATCTGGTCGATACCGGTTGAAATGACTCGGACAAAGCCAAACAGCAGTTCATTGATCTCGTTGGAATAACCGATATTGGTAAGAGTTATGGCTGTCTGTGAAGACAGGGCTTCAATTATCGATACATCTTCATTGGAAAATGCAACGACATTTCCCACTTCATCGGTAGCGTTGATAAGCTGGATAACACCGATGATCTCGCCATAGTCATTGGTCATAGGAACCACCAGAGCCGAAGTCGTTTTGTA
Source organism: Erysipelotrichaceae bacterium (assembly GCA_017404785.1). Taxonomy (GTDB): domain Bacteria; phylum Bacillota_I; class Bacilli_A; order Erysipelotrichales; family Erysipelotrichaceae; genus Colivicinus. The sequence goes on along the minus strand of JAFRBQ010000019.1, from coordinate 121,098 downwards.
GTTGTTTATCTTGTCATAGTGTCTAGGTCCGGAAAAATCATATTCATCGGAATGATAAACATCCGGTATATTGATGGTCTTTCTAAGAAGCACCGAGGCGGCACAGACATTGGAGATCTCAAGTCTAACTGGTGGAAGATCGATCTTTTCACCATCGAGTCCACGATAGTAATTCATCGACTTTGTAATCATGATCCTGAATTTCAGTACATCTTCTTCCAGCAGATATAGCGTTCCGGCATCTGCACCAGTTATATCCATAGCTGCTCTGATGATGCTGTTTAAAAGCTTGTTGTTGTCCTTCTCGGAAGAAAGAGAGGAACTGATTTCCAGAACTTTCCTGAATTTGCTTTTGTGCATGCCGCATCTGGCATAGGAAATAAAAGGATAAACCTGTCTGATCAGTTCTTCCTGATAAGAAAGCTCATCATCTGTATGCAGGCCATAATGGGTAATGAATACTTTCTTGACATTGGCTTTCAAGCCGATCTTGGCTCCCATTTCCGGAGTTGAATGGCCCCAGTTGGCTTTATCTGCATATTCATCATCATCAAACATGCCATCATATATCAGATAATCGGCATCTTTGGCGAATTCGGCCAGTTTTTCATCATAACCATCACTATGGTTGAAATCAAAAGCTGTAACTACACTGCTGTCCTCGTTGTCAAAACGGAACAATGAACATCCGCCAGGATGATTTGAATCCATATTGGTTACAGTTATATCATCAATAACGATCCTGTCATCAAGACCATGGAAAATAATATTTTCATCTGAAAAAGTGATCGGCCACAAAGGTTCAGACATCACCTTTTTCAGATCTTCCTTCAAGGTCTCTTCACGATCTTTTCCATAGATATGGATCTTCTTGTCACAGAAAAAAGAAGCAAGACTAGGAAAACCGCATATATGATCAAGATGAGGATGACTGATGAAAAGATGTATCTCCTTAAGATCCTTCAGCTCATCAAAAGCGTCCCTCACCCCTGATCCGCAATCAACCATAATTATGGTCTTTTTATAATCTAAAAGAATACAGGTAGTAGCACCCCCGTATTCCATATAGTTTTCATCACCCAGAGGAGCTGATCCCCTGGTTCCAAAAAATCTTACAACCGGTTTCATTTAACTCTAATCTTTGTGTTTAAGAACGCCATCTTCTACGTAATGAGTTTCATTTTCGGTAAAGTTACCAAAACATACACTGCATAATTTGTAATCACAACCTTCTTTTGAACATTTAATCAAATCCTGAGAACAGAAACTCTCTGAACATTTTGAGCAAGTTCCTGTAACATGCAATAAAAGATTATTAATATCTTCGCCAAGATTCATTTCACAGATACTATGAGTTCCGCACAAAGATAAACCGATCAACTGATCATATGTTATTCCCTTTTCCTCAAGTTTTGTCTTGTAAGTATTGTAAATGTAAATTTTTCCATAATTACCTGCATCGGAAGCAATACTGTGTGGAATAAGCGTTTCAAATTTAAACTCATCAAATTCACAAAGATAATGCGTATGACATAAAGGCATATTTACAAGTTGACTCTGAGGATCGATAATACTCACAAGGTACTCATGTCCATCTTCACTTCCAATCAAGATAGTATGTAGGCTTTCACTTCCTTCTGCAATTTCCTTTCTACAATGTTCACAGATATTTTGTGGCTCTGGTGTTGGAGTAGGAGTAGGTGTTGGTGTTGGAGTAGACTCTGGCTCTGGTTCCGGTTCAGGTTGAGGAACGGGTACTACAGGAGCTGGTGCTGGAGCAGGATTATAAGATGGTACATAATTTGAGCTAGGCTTTACGTAATAAGACGATTCAGTCTTGTTGTTGTAAGCTTCTTTTGAGAAGATCCAGCTTCCATCTGCCTGCTGTATCCAGCCATAAGGACCAGGTTTACTATTTAACTGGTCAGAACCGTCATTGCCATTACCAGCTGTATTGCCAGTTATTTCCTGTGCCCACTTGCTGTTTTCTACTTTATTTTGATAATTCTTATTTTCATTTACATAACTTTTAGTTACATTAAGAATATCTTCAGACTTAATATTATTGAAACTGAATGATGCCTGGCCGCCATTAGTACCGCCTACAATTTCAACCTTTGTATTTGGTGGAAGTTCTGCTTCCATGCCATTATTGTCAGTAACACTTCCTAAACCGGTAAAGATCGCAAAAGACTTACTGTTTTCTCTTCTTGAACCCTGTCCGGAAGTGCCACGGATAGACATGGTCGTACCGCCAAGGTCAAATGAGACTTCTTCGCCATCTGCCAGTTTATTCTCCAGATCAAAGAAGAAAGCTCCTTCTTCAAGATACATTACTAGTTTGCCATTGCTTAATTCATTTACTGCCATAATCGTCTGATTATCCAGCAGGATATTCTTATCATCGTCGACTCTGATATAGACTGTAGTATCTTCACCAGTGATGATCTTGTCTCCGGCTAATAGGCGCATGCCTTCATAGCTTTCCAGAGTTTCATTGTCACGTTTTACAGAAACGGTTTTATTATCGATCTGTTTAAAAATGATAGCCGTTCTGGCTTCAACTTTTTCTGTTTCCGCTGTCATGTCATTTTCTACGACTTCACTGCTTTCTGTTTTCTTGCCACAACCTGCAAGAATCATGAGTAGCGTGAATACTATAAGCAACTTTTTTAAATACTTCATTTATTTCTCTCCTAATGCCCTGTATATCTGAACCTCTTCGGCCTTTCCTTTCAATCTGACTTTTCCTGCATCTTCACATTTGATTCTGTCTTTTATTCTCTCATAAACAGCCTCAGAAAGGATAACTGTACCTGCTGCAGCCTGACCTTCCAGTCTTGATGCCGTGTTTACGGTGTCACCAATTGCCGTATATTCCATTCTGAAATCTGTACCGACATTGCCTACGATCGCTTCACCACAGTTTATGCCTACGCCAAATCCGACTCTGCCTTTAAGATCGTCAGGCAGTCTCTCATCCAGTGACTTGGACATCCTGGCCATCTCCAGACCTGCCATTACAGCCTTATAGGTATAATCATCCAGATCAAGCGGTGCATTGAAGACACCCATCGTCGCATCACCGATAAACTTGTCAACTGTTCCTTCATATTTGAAGATCGCCGTCGTTGTGATCTGAAGATATGAATTGAGCATCTCCATAACTCTTTCCGGAGGTAATGATTCCGATAGTGGTGTGAAACCTCTTATATCCACAAACAGTACTGCGATATCCTTCTTGATCCCTCCTAAAGATAAGGCACCTTCGCCCATATCGGCGATTTGTCTGGCCACTTCAGGAGACAGATATTTGCCATAGTTGGCTATGATCCGCTGTTTTTCCCTGTGAACAAGGAAATAACTCAAGAGGATATGAGCGATCAGTATTGTTACAGCCACCAGAACAGGCGCCAATATGATCGCAACGATATTAAGTTTATCATAGAAAAGTTTGCACAGATAAACATAAGCAACTGATAAAATCGCGATCAAAGGAATTGCGAACTGATTATTTAACAGACTGACGATAATAATCGCCAATAGACCAGACAATATCGTTGAGATAAGATTACTTGGGAAAGAAAGTTCTTTTTTATAGATGCCATCAAGCAGCTGATTGACGATATTAGCATGTATTTCAACACCATACATCTGAGTTTCCTTATCGATAGCGGAATAATAATTGTCCTGTGTACCCGAAGCATAGGCACCGATCAGGACGATATTGTCTTTGAATGCCTGTACAGGATAAGATCTTTCAAGAACTTTATAAAATGAACATCCAGCCCCTACCGAACCATAATAGGCCCGCGGTTTACCGGAATAGTTGATATAGAACTGTCTGGTGCCAAAATCGGAACCTGCAATTTCATTTTTATATGAGCAGTATGCCTTATATATCTCATAACCGAAAGAAGAAATACTGCTTCCGTTATAACGTATATCACCAAAGGCATGTCTTACGACGCCGTCATCATCAAACGAGACATTGGTATGACCTACACCATTCGCATTGTTTCTTAGCTGTTCAAACGGTTCTTCATAGACGATGACCTGATTGCCCTGTCCTGCAACATTGCCAAAAGTAGCTGTTGAAGCAAGGACCACATTCCCCGCTTTCTTTACTGCTTCGCTCAGTCTGTCATCGATTTCCTGATCCTTGTTTCCATAAAAACCCACATCGACAGCTATTACCGCCGGAGCGTTGTTTTTATCTTCGCTTAATAGTTCGATCAACTCTGCTGTCTTTTCCCTGCTCCAGGTATCAAAAGAGCCATACTTTGCCAGAGTCTCTTCGTCGATTCCTATGACATAGATCTTTGGTGATACTCTTTCTCCATCCTGATATATTGCATCAGAAAGCAGGTTTTCCAGAGAATCAAAGACATGAAAAGACTGTAAAATCAGTACAGCTATCAGGATCAGAAAATATGGCAGACTTTTATGCAACTTTTTCATTCCTGATAATTATCTCATAAGGAAAACTTATATTTAAATATTTTATCTATATTGAACCAAATAAAAATGCTTCCGTTAGGAAGCATCTTCATTAGACATTCATCTGTTTTGCAACTTCTTCAGCGAAGTTTTCTTCACGCTTTTCGATACCTTCACCGACAGCGTATCTGACAAACTTCTTGACTTCAGCGTTGTTTTCCTTCAAGACAGCTGAAACTTTCTTGTTTGTATCCATGAAATATTCCTGATCGACCAGGCACATTTCCTTTAAAGCCTTGGATACCTTACCTTCGATAGCGCCATTGATGACGTTTTCCGGTTTGCCGGCAAACTTTTCATCATTCTTGACGATCTCAGTCTGGACTTTTCTTTCATGATCTACGACATCAGCAGGCATATCAGCTGCAGATACGTAGCTTGGAGACATTGATGCGACCTGCATAGCCATATAGTGAGCCAGTTCAGGATTGCCACCCTTCATAAGAACAGCAGCAGTCTTGGCGCCACCCATGTGTGAGTAGTCACCGAAAATCTCATCATCGCTCTTCTTGAGGACTTCGAATCTTCTTAAGACGATCTTTTCACCGATTGTAGCTGTAGCATTGACGAATTCGTCATTTAATGTGCCGCTTCCTACTGGAAGTGCCAATGCAGCATCGTTATCAGCTGGTTCATTGTCGAGGATTGTCTTTGCACAGGTGTCGAGCAGTTTCAGGAACTGTTCGTTCTTGGCAACGAAGTCTGTTTCAGAGTTGATTTCAACTAAGCAAGCCTTGTTACCTTCGACTAATACTTTTGAAAGACCTTCAGCAGCGATTCTTGAAGCCTTCTTGATTGACTTCGCGATACCTTTTTCTCTGAGCCAGTCAATAGCCTTGTCGATATCACCGTCAGTTGCAGCAAGAGCATTCTTGCAGTCCAACATTCCGGCACCGGTTCTATCTCTTAATTCTTTAACTTGAGCAGCAGTAACAGCCATTATTCAGTGACCTCCTCTTTTACAGTTTCTTCAGCTGCAACTTCAGCTGGAGCAGCTTCTTCTTTTACTTCTTCCTTAGCTTCAGCAGGAGTTTCTTCCTTCTTGCCGATATATCTTCTTTCAGAGTTATATCTTCTAGGACCTCTGTTGTTGAAACGATTGTTCTTTTCTTCGTTTCTGGCTCTTCTTCTCTTTTCCTGCTCTTCAGCATGCTTTTCAACGTTGATGATTACATCTTCCATAGTGATATCATCTTCGATCTCACCTTCCTGATAAGCATCCTGTAAGATACCGCCCTTGGACTCTACGATTGCATCAGCAAGTAAAGACATGAGCAGTTTGATTGACTTGATCGCATCATCATTGGCTGGAATAGCAAAATCAACTAAACCCGGATCGCAGTTTGTATCAGCAAGACCGAATACAGGGATACCAAGTTTCTTTGCTTCAGATACAGCGTTATGATCTTCTTTTGGATCTACTACTACAACAGCATCAGGAAGTTTCTTCATTTCCTTGATACCGCCTAAGAAGTTCTCTAAACGGACAGCTTCCTTGTGAATGAGGACCTGTTCCTTCTTAGGATAGACTGAGATAGTTCCGTCTGCTTCCATCTGTTCAATTTCGATCAGACGCTTGATTCTCTTCTGGATCGTACGGAAGTTAGTCAGAGTTCCGCCTAACCATCTCTGGTTGATGTAGAAGCTTCCTGATCTTGTAGCTTCATCAAGGATTATCTGCTGAGCCTGCTTCTTGGTTCCGACAAATAATACTTTTCCACCCTCTTCAGAGATCTGCTTCATCTTCTCGTAAGCTGCAGCTAAAGCATCCTGCGTCTTGTTGAGATCGATGATGTAGATACCGTTCTTCGCCGTGTAAATAAATGGTTTACACTTTGGATCCCATCTTCTGGTCTGATGACCGAAATGAACGCCATTCTCCAGAAGTTTTCTCATTGAAACTAATTGCATTTAAAAATTTCCTCTCTTTCCGTTACGCCTCCACTATTTCCAGCATCACTAACTTTTACAAGCACGGAGTGATGAATCCATAGTGTGTGTATGTTTATAAACGCTTAATTATTCTATCATTGTCATAATAAAAAAGGAAGTGCTTTTTACGCATTTCCCTTAAGTTTCTTATCAATGGCGTTTCTGGCTGCAACTTCATCGGAAATATACGGAACTCTTCCCTCTTTATCAAGGAAGAACTTATCTGAACCCTTGCCTAGCAAGAGGATCGTATCGCCATCCTGAGCCAGATTTACAGCCTTTTCTATCGCTTCGATTCGATCGAGGATTATTTCGGGATCGAGCCTATTGAAATATGACTTCATCTCCAAGAGGATACCCATCATGTCTTCGCTTGATGGATCATCATAGGAAAGTATTACTTTATCCGCTCTTCTATCAGCTACAGCAGCGGTCGTAGGACGACGGTTGTGGTCTCTATCTCCTGCCGCACCAAAGACGGCAATGATCTTGTGATCTTTTTTAGTTATCGATTTGGCATAATCAAAGACCTTTTCAAATGAATTGGGCGTGAACGCAAAGTCGACTACCACATTGAACTTCTGACCTTCATCCACCAGCTGGCAGCGTCCGGGAGTAAGCTCGATATTCCTGAGATATGGCACGATGCTTTCGATACTGTAGCCATTTTCATTCAGAACGGCAATCACCGCGATCAGATTGTAGATGTTGAATCTGGCGATCATGTTGGTATCGATATGATAGGTCTTATCCTTATGAATCAGATCGAATTCACTGTGATCGTTATATAAGACAAGATTCGATCCTTTATAATCAGCCTCATTATCAATGCCATAGGTGATGTTTTCAGCTTTGGAGATATCCATGAGTCTTTTTCCATATTCATCATCGATATTGATTATTGCCTTGTCACAGTTTTCAAAAAGGATGCATTTGGCCTTAAAGTAGTCTTCCATGTTGCCGTGGATATCAAAATGATCGCTGCTGAGATTATTGAATACGGCGGTTGAGAAATGGACCCCGTCAAGTCTTCTGGTATAAAGGCCTTCGGAAGAAGCTTCAAGCACCAGAGTACGGCAGCCATAGTCATACATCTCCTTGCCGATCCTGAAGAGTTCATCGGATTTAGGAGTTGTAAGATGCATGCTGGAATCGTAGATCTCTTCTCCATAGCAATAACCCATCGTTCCGATATAACCGCATTTTTCAAAGTTTGAAATGATGGAACGGATGATCCAGGCGATCGTCGTCTTGCCATTAGTGCCGGTTATGCCGATCACATTCATCTTATCGATCGTATTGTCATAGTAAGCCTTGCAGAAATCGATATAGGCCTTCTGAACATCATCGGTTCTGATATAGAGCACACCATCTTTTTTGTCTACATCATCGGAATAAACGATGCAGATCGCTCCATTTTCGATAGCCTTGTCAATGAACCTGTGTCCGTCATTGATCTTTCCCTTCATCGCAAAAAAGATCGAATCCTTCGACCCTTTTCGTGAATCAAACATGATATTGGCTATATCGATATCACTGTCGATATCAAATACACTGTTTATTTTCATATCTTACTTCGGATAACAGATCTCTTTTCGCTTTGCGAAATAAGTTTCATCAAGGATGAGATATGAGATCTTGATCGTGTTCTGTACAGAAGTATTCTTTCTGCTTATGTAATCACTGGTAGGCATTTCAACGCCCGGATTAGGGTTGAAAGTCTCGCTCGTTGCATCATACCAGCCCTGTTCGTTGATCCAGTTGCCGTTGGAAAGGATGACGGTATTATTGCCATCATAGATATCCTTGCCCAGATATAATCTAGGATCATAATCCAGATCAAACATATTGGCGATCGTCGGTACATGATCAAGTGTTGAACAGTAATTGTTGTTGACTTCCGGAACCAGGTTCTTGTTGTAAATGATGAATGGCGAACGGTAAATGCCGTTTTCTCCCTGACGATCAGGATTGATCCATCTGGTATATTCCATGACGGTGTCGTAATCCATCCAGTATGGACGATGGTCAGGATAGATACAGATGACGGTATTGTCAGCCAGACCATTTGCTTCAAGATAGTCCAGCAGGATCTTCAGACCGTTATCAAAATCCATACACTTGGAAAGATAACGCTTGTAGTCGATATAGTAGTCAGGATGAACTTCATTTATCTGATCAAGATAGTAATCGCCCCAGTATGAAGATTCCTCGTATGGGAAGTGCATGACGGAAGTGACGATATTGCAGAAGAACTTTCTGTTCTTTACCTGATCGATCTGCTTGATGGCCTGTTCTATCAGCATTGAGTCAGCCTGCCAGCCGTTGGTGTGCTGGATCGAAGTATCCTGCCAGATATCATCGATATCTGTATAGTTGTCAAAACCGATAGCTGGATGGATCAGTTTTCTTTCATAGAATTCATCACGCCAGTTGTGCAATGAGAATGTTGAATAACCCTTGTTCTTGAAAAGATAAGGAAGAGCCTCATAGAACTGGTCACCGGCGATATAGTTAGGTGTACATACGTTTACATATGGGAACAGAGATGTATAGGAAACGAATTCCGATTCACCTGTTGCACATGAATATAAAGGTGTGTAGTGATTATAAAAACTGTAGCCCTGGGTGTACATCTTGTACAGCGTTGGCGTAAGATCCTTGTCGATCGCCAGATAGTCCATCGCTTCGACCATGAAATAGATGAAGTTGTAGTTCTCAAAAACGCCGGTCTTTTCGTTGGTCTGAGTGATCCTCTGCGACATCAGATACTTGTCGATCGTCTGCATGTTGGTATTCTCTTCATTCTCAGCGATGTTTTTCCATTTAGTCGAATCGATGACTCTAGGTTGGATCGTAGGCTCGACCGGTTTATCATCCTTGTCGTCATCATCCACATCATCGATAACAATGACATCCGGAGCCTTGTAGACAAAAGCACTCAGGTCTCGAAACAGGAAGTGCTGAATGCCCATCTTGTCGATGATGATCGTCTTGTTTGAGAAAGTCGCGTAGACATCCAGAATTGAAGAATTGCCAGAACCGAGGTTCATGCATGGAAGCAGCAGCAAAAATGCGGAAATGCAGATGATCAGCGGGATCTGGAAAGGTCCCTTGTCATTGAACTTGACGTATTTGTGTAAAAGCAGATAGACGATTATCGGCAGAAAACACAGATAATAAGGAAGTTTCGCATTTGATAAGAAGATCAGGGCATACTGTGCAATTCTCAAGGCACCATCTCCAACGGTACCGAAAGAATAGAAGTCACCCATGAAGTTCTTGAAGATGAGTTCCACAAAGCTGTAGAAACAGATCAGAATAAAATAAACAAAGCCGACAACGAAGTAGACCTTCCTGTTTTTGAAAAGCGAACAGATGATGCAGATCAGTTCGGATACAAACAGTGTGTAAAAGAACAGACGCAGGAATGTAAAGATATCAAATGATCTGAACTGAACAATATGAAAGATCAGTTCCAGAAGGATCATCGGTATCCACATATATAGAAATCTGAGATCTATTTTCTTCTTTTTCATTTTGAATGCGGATGGGCCTTATCCACAGCTCCTTTCAGACGGTCATAAGTCAGATGAGTATACAACTGTGTCGTTGACAGATTCTCATGGCCCAGAAGCTCCTGTACAGTCCTGAGGTCGGCACCATTGTCCAGAAGGTGCGTCGCAAAGGAATGTCTGAGCATGTGCGGATGGATGTCGATCTCCAATCCGGCTTTTATTTTAACACTATCGAGCAATAATTGAACACTTCTTGGCGATACTTTTGTGCCTCTATTTGACACAAAAAGGTATGGAAACCCTTCCATAGCGTACTCATTGCGATACATTTTGATATATAGATCGATAAGTTCATTGAGTCTTGGATAATAAGGAACGATCCTTTCCTTGTTGCCTTTACCTATTACTCTGATGATCATCTGTCTTTTATCGACATTATCAAGAAGCAGATCGCAGCACTCCGAGATTCGAAGTCCGCACGCATAGATCGTCTCGACGATGCAGCGGTTTCTGACATCGAGCGGTTTTTCAAGATCAAAGGTATCAAAGATCCTTTCCACCTGATCGAATGTCAGTACATCAGGCAGATGTTTTTCCACATGAACATTCTTGAACTGCAGAAAAGGATTGGCATCCGCGATGTGTCGCTGATTGAGATAACGGTAGAATGATCTGAGCGAACTGAGATTCCTGGCGTAGGTCGCATTGGAGATCTTGCCTCTGGTGATAGTTCCGCTTCTTAATTCATTGATATAATCAAAAACAATGCCTTTATCGATATCATTGAATTTCTCGATATGATTTTCTTCCAGATAGTTTATGAATCTTGCGATATCGCGGTAGTATGAATCACTTGTCGCATCGGAACCCGTGCGTTTGTCATACATGTAAGCCACGAACTCATCAAGGATCTTATACATTTTCTGCATATTCTTTCACAACCTTCAGGGCATGATCGACATAGAATTTCTTTTTGTCGGCCTTCTTGCCTTCATAGGCACAGCGGAATATACCGAAATTCGCATTCATCGGTTCAAGTTTACTGATATTGCGATCGGAGATGTAATTGGCCATTGCCCCGATCATCGTATCAGGTCCAAGCTCATATCTGATCTCACCATTCAGATACTGAGCCATGTTTATGGCCGCATAGAGTCCTGAAGCAGCTGATTCTACATATCCCTCGACGCCGGAGATCTGTCCGGCAATAAAGACATTGGGATAATTTATGAACTGATATCTGTTGTTTATGATGTTTGGTGAATTGAGATAGGTATTTCGGTGCATGACGCCGTATCTCACGATATGGACATCTCTTAATGCCGGCACCTTCTTGAGCACATCTTCCTGAGACTTGAAGGTCAGGTGGGTCTGAAAACCTACCACATTGTAAAGGGTATCGATCGCATTGTCTTTTCTTAACTGAACGACCGCATATGGTCTGATGCCGTCATGTTCAAGCCCGACCGGTTTCATCGGACCGAAAAGCAGCGTCTTGTAGCCTCTTCTGGCCATCTCTTCAAAAGGCATGCAGCCTTCAAAGTATTTTTCATCATCGATGTCGTGAACTTCGATCTTCTTGGCCTCAATGATGGCCTTATAGAACTCATCAAACTCTTCCCTTGTTAAAGGACAATTGATGTAGTCACCGGGATTTTCATCATCATAGCGGGATTTATAGTAGGCGCTGCTGAAATCGATCGAATCCTTTTCAACGATCGGCGATACGGCATCGTAGAAATGCAAGAACTGCTTGCCTGAAAGTCTGCCGATCGCTTCGGATAGTTTTCCTTCGCACAGCGGACCGGCTGCGATCAGTGTTGGAACATTGTCATCGATATCGGTAACTTCCTCATTGATGATCGTGATCTCGGGAAGACTTCTGATCGTATCGGTGATGTATTTTGAAAAACCGACGCGGTCTACGGCCAGAGATTTGCCTGCCGGGATGCGGTATTTATCTGCCGCCTTCATGATCAATGAATCAAGGGTTCGCATCTCTTCTTTTAAAAGGCCGACCGCATTATACAGATCATCGCTTCTCAAGGAGTTTGAACAGATCAGTTCCGAAAAATCGTCCGTCTTAAAAGCCGGGTGTCTTTTGATCCCCTTCTGTTCATAGAGTTTTACTCTGATTCCTCTTTTAGCCAGCTGATAGGCTGCTTCCGAACCTGCCAGACCGGCACCGATGACTTTAACTTCCATTATTTCTTCTTTTTACGATAGAACTTCTTGGGTTCTTGACCCTCGATGTTTTCAATATAATGACACTTCGGATATCCGGAACAGCCGATAAAGTAAGTTCCGTATCTTGATTTTCTCTTCAGTAAAGGCTTGCCGCACTCCGGACAGTCTCTGCCGATGAGTTCCGGTTCTTCCTTCTTGACCAGTGATTCATGCCACTTGCAGGTCGGATAGTTGATGCAGGACTTGAACTTGCCGAAACGGCCGTTTCTGATGACGACGTCACCTCCGCATTCCGGACAGACTTCCCCGGTCTTTTCCGGTTCAAGCTTCTCCATCTTTTCATATGCCGAATCAACAAGAGGCTGGAATTCGTCATAGAAATCTCTTAAGGCTTTGATCGAATCGACTTTGTCTTCGGCGATCTCATCAAGTTCTGATTCCATTTCAGCCGTATATTTGACGTTGATGACCTTGCGGAAATAATCCTTGAGTTTCTGGTCAGTCAGAATACCCTGCTCGGTCGGGAAGAAGAACTTCGTCTTGCCTGAATCAGAGGCCTTCTTTAGTTCAACGTAGTTGCGGTTGATGATCGTATCGATGATCGTCGCATAGGTCGAAGGTCTTCCTACGCCTTCCTCTTCCAGAGCCTTGATAAGTCTGGCTTCGGTATAACGTGCAGGCGGTTCAGAGAAATGCTGCATTTTTTCGATCTTCTTGGCCTTGAGCACATCGCCCTTTTCCAGCTTAGGCAGTATGCTATCCTTGGAAGAATCATAATCACCATAGACTTTAAGGAAACCGTCAAATTCCATCTTCTGTCCGGAAACAGTAAAGATGTAATCGTTGTTGTTGAAGTTATAGGTGATACCTGTAAATCTTGCTTCAGACATCAAAGACGCCAGTGCCCTATAATAGATGAACTTGTACAGCTTGTACTGATCGTTGGTCAGATACTGTTTGATTCTGTCCGGTTCATTGTCAAGACTTGTCGGTCTGATGGCCTCATGTGCGTCCTGTGACGATTCATCATTCTTGACCCTGTAGAAGCCCTTGTATTCCTTGCCATACTCGTTTTCGATCTTGCTGTAGGCAGCGGAAACAAATTCATTGGAAAGTCTTGTTGAGTCGGTTCTCATGTAGGTGATAAGACCCTGAGCACCATTTCCAAGTTCAACACCTTCATAAAGAGTCTGAGCGACCATCATCGTCTTCTTGGAACCAAAGCCCAGCTTTGTTGAAGCTTCCTGCTGCATGGTTGAAGTTATGAAAGGCAGAAAAGCACTTCTCTTCTTGGTCTTTTCACTTATTTCTTCCAGAACGAAATCATCGCCTAAAGCCTTCAGGATCTCATCAGCTTCCTTCTCGTTGGAGATCTCGACCTTCTTGCCTTTGTATTTGCTCAATTCAGTTAAAAGTTTTTTGCCAAGATCCGCATTGATCGTCCATGATTCAACAGGCACGAAAGCCTTGATCTCAGCTTCCTTGTCGCAGATCATCCTTAAAGCGATAGACTGTACACGGCCGGCAGACTTGGAACCGATCTTTCTTTTAAGCAGTTTGGAAAGCTTGAAACCGATGATACGGTCCAGGATCCTTCTGGTCTCCTGAGATCTTACAAGAGACATATCAATGGTTCTTGGATCTTCCAGGGCTTTTAAAACCGCATTCTTGGTTATCTCGTTGAAGACGATCCTGTTTTTCTCATTGAGATCAAGTCCCAGTTCTCTGGCCAGATGCCAGGAAATAGCCTCACCCTCTCTATCCGGGTCGGTTGCCAGATAGACGAAATCAGAATCTTCTACAAGCTTCTTGAGATCTTTTACTACTTCTTTTTTATCTTTGGATATTTCATAAGTCGGATTGAAATCATTCTCAACATCAACACCCAGACCTTCCTTGCCCTTGGTGGCAAGATCACATATATGGCCCTTGGAAGAAGTGACTTTAAAATCCTTTCCGAGGTATTTTTCGATCGTTTTGGATTTTGATGGAGATTCAACAATTACCAGATTTTTCATACGTTTCCTCTTTCAACAATTAATAATATTTACATATTTATTTCTAAAAAGCAATTTCATCAATCAAGATTGGGGTAGCCCCTTCATAGATCAGGTGATTATTGTGCCGGCCATCCTCATCAAAAACCGCATATGGCAGCACCCTTACTTCCTTGCCCATCTCCAGACATTCATTGACAGTCGTCATCGTTCCCGATCTTTCCTTGGACTGCATCACATAGACTCGTTTGCTCAAGGCGGCAATGATCCTGTTGCGGAAAGGAAAGTGATATGAAAGCGGCTTGCACATACCGGGATATTCGGAAATGATCAGCTGACTGCGTTCCATTCTCTTGAAAAGTTCATAATTGGAGAAAGGATAGATATAGTCGATCCCGCATCCCAGTATACCGATCGTTTTAGACGCATTTTCATGAGCACAGGCATCGATTCCTTTTGCCAGACCTGAGATTATTACTTCATCTCTATAGTTTCTTACCAGGCCCTTAGTTGCCTTCAAGGCATATTCACACGGTTTTCTTGAACCTACAACACCTATCATCTCGTTTTCAAGAAGAGTAAGATCTCCTTTATAGAAAAGGACCAGTGGCGGATACTTCAGATCAAACAGAGATGAAGGATAGACATCATCAAAAACCGTGATCGCATTTTCCACTTCGACTTCCGGAACACTCTTTTTGAGTTCTATGGCTCTTATGATTTCCCTGTATTCACCATTAAAATGTACAGCGTAACTGATAAGTTCCTTTTTATCCATCTATACATTATTAGCCGAATAAAGGTGTTTTTCCTAAATTTTTTTAAAAAAGTTTTATTTCTCTTATCTGACAAGGTCGATAAGACATCCTGTAGAGCTTGTTGAGCCCGTATTGATCCATCAGTTCAAGATGGCGTTTGGTTCCATAACCCTTATGATTGCGGTATTCATATTCAGGATAGAGCACGTCATAGCCCATCATGATATGATCCCTCAATACCTTTGCCAGGATGCTGGCGGCAGCGATACTTATTGATCTGGCATCACCCTTGATCATATCGATCACATCCTTCCTCCCTAAAGGCATTGCATCGGTAAGAGTGACCTTGTGAATATCGGTTGACCTGCTCAGATCATCCATCGCCATCTTTGTGGCATGATAGATATCATATTTGTCGATCTCTTCAGGTTCAACGATCCTGAAACGGTAATCCAGAGCATCTTTGATGATGATCGGGAACAGTTTTTCCCTTTTTCTTTCGGTAAGCTTTTTTGAGTCATTGATCAGTTCATTTTCATAACCGATCGGTAATATGCACGAAGCAACCACTAAAGGACCGCATAACGGTCCTCTTCCTGCTTCATCTATACCCATGACATACTCACCTTTGGCCCAGTATATCTTTTCGTACTCGTTTTCAAGCATCCTGCCAGGTGATCCTTCCTATTTTGTTTGAACGGATATCCTTCAATATCACTTCGACTGTCTTAGCCATATCGACCTCACCATCATTTGAAAGCCACAGTTTGGCCTGACCGATCTGTCTGATCAGCTCATCCTGATTTTCATCGACACCGTATCTTTCCGATATGAGACCGGGATATTTCTCTTTCAGAAGCTTCAGTCCAAACAGCACAAGATCCTGTTTATCAAGGATGTCATCATTGATCGAACCGATCAGCGCCAGAAGTCGTGCATCATCCTGATTCTCGATCTTGGGCCAAAGTACGCCTGGTGTATCCAACAGTTCGACGTCTTCGTTAAGTCTTATCCACTGCAGTGATTTGGTGACACCCGGACGGTTTTCCGCCTTCGCTACCTTCTTTTTGACGATGTTGTTGATGAATGTCGATTTACCTACATTGGGAATGCCGACGACCATTGCTCTCAGGGAGATTTTTCTGATCCCTCTGGCTTTGGCCCGATCAAGTTTATCCTGCAGGATCCTTTTTACTTCATTGACGACGAGCTTGCTCAGATTGTCGCTGCTGCTGTTGACGATGAGGCAGTTTTCGTAATGTTCCTTCCACTTTCTGCTTTCTTCGGGATCAGCCAGATCAGCCTTGTTCAAAACAATAAGCACACGCTTATTCTTTGAAAGCTCAGCCAGAATAGGATTGGCCGAAGCCTCCGGGATCCTGGCATCTCTTAATTCGATGACGATGTCCACAAGCTTTAGCTGCTCTTCCATCTGTCTGCGGGCTTTGGCCATATGTCCCGGATACCAGTTGATGGCGACGTTGTTTACTTCCTTCTCAGACATTTTAGTTTTCCTTTATCTTAATCACAGTCAAATATCACTTTATCAGTCATATATCTGCCATAATCTTCTTTCCATCTTTTATGAATCCAGCTATCATCAAAAGCCTTCAGAGCCGGCTTTGCAAGTTTCATCTCGATCATCAGATCATATCTGTTTGCAAGATCGGAATTAGATGTATAAAGTTTAATACTTGAAACATCTTTTATTTCCATAGCGTTATTGAACAGTTCTCTGATCTCTTCTGCATGCTTTAAATAATCATATTCATCAATGAACTTTACAATGATGTAGTGTTTCATGTTTTGTTACCTTATTTAAAAACAGGAATTAGCTTCCTGCCTTATCTATTTCTTGAAACCGAAATCCTTCAGCGGATAGAAGACGAACAGATGTGTCGAAACGATCTTCTCAGTTTTAAAAGGTCCGTAGAATCTTGAATCTCTTGAAACATTGCGGTTGTCACCAAGACAGTAATACTCATCACTTCCCAGTTTGATCTTGTGATCGCCTGTCGAAACATCACCAAGGAAGTCTTCCTCGATATATTCACCATTGATGTATAGCTTATTATCGGCATACTCGACATTTTCCCCAGGAAGTCCGATAACCCTTTTAACGAGCAGTTTGGAAGAATCGCCTTCTCCGATCTTTATCACGGCAATATCAAAACGATTGATCCCGATCTTTCTGGATATGATGAACGAATAACCGAAATCATCCTCATAGAGAGTATCGTTCATACTGGTGCCTTCTACAACACAGGGCATGAAGACAAAAGTGATCAGAATGATCACCATGATCAGGGCCAGACAGAATGTCTTTAACAGTTCCTTGAAAAAATCCTTTGACATAACATTTATATTATAACCACAAGAAAAGCCGTTTTTAACGGCTTTAAGAATTATCTGACTTCTTTTAACTTTGCAGACTTACCAGAACGGTTTCTGAGATAGTATAATCTGGCTCTTCTGACTTTACCTTTTCTGATGACAGTGACCTTGTCGATCGTTGGTGAATGAACAGGGAATGTTCTTTCAACACCTACACCAGAAGAAATCTTTCTTACTGTGAATGTCTGACCAATGCCGGAACCCTGTACTTTTACAACGATACCTTCATAGGCCTGGATTCTTTCCTTGTCACCTTCCTTGATCTTAACATCTACTCGAACAGTCTGTCCGGGAGCAAGAGCAGGAAGATCAGATCTCATTTGTTCTTTAGTGATTTCGTTTACTAAACCTAAATTCATCTTTCTCTCCTTTACAAAATATAGACATCTGTTCATAATCCAATAAAAAAGAAAAGCGGAACAGCGCTTAATTACTTTATCACAAATCGCACTTTAAAGTAAACACTTTTCCGCTATTTAGACAATAAATTGTCTCATAAAGACAAATACTGATGTTTGCTATTTCTATCAGATCAGAGAATTGCGGGAAAGGAAATCATAGACGCCCAGCTCATCTACTCTTGAAGTATGGAGCGGTATCTGAGCCTTGAGTTCTTCCGTTGCGTTATCCATGATGACACCGGTCGTCACTTTCAGCATCGGCATGTCGTTTTCCATATCGCCAAAAGATAGGATCTGATGAAGATCGCAGTTCAGGATGGAGGCAAGCTCTTCACAGGACTTGGCCTTGGAGATACCTTTAGGAGCTATCTCGAAACAGTATGGTGATGAATAGAAACAGGAGAAATCGCTCAGATCGATACTGCTGATGAAATCGATCTCCTTCTGGCGGTCCTCTTTGTCATTGACGACGATGACTTTGCTTCGATCCTTGTCGTTCTTTGCATAGTCAAATAGAGTCGGTGTGAGATATCTGGCTTTCATCCAGCTTTCCAGCTGTTCAGATTCCCTGATCCTGTTGACCAGGAAAGATTCCCCATCATAGATACCTACCGTCAGAAAATCGGCATCAAGGACCTTTCCGATATACCTGATCTCCTCAGCCTTCAAAGGATAAAGGATCCTGGTCTCGTTTTTCTTGACATCCATGATCTCTGAACCATTGCAGCCAAAGACATAATCAAGTCCTGCTTCCGGAAACTTTTCTTTAAAGGCTTTTAAGGCCATAAAACACGGCCTGCCGCTGGAAAGGCAGACGATATATCCTTCTTCATTGAGCCGCTTTAAAGCTCTCCTGGTATATTCTGTGACGTTGTAGTTGAAATCGATGAGTGTACCATCAAAGTCAAAGGCAACGGCCTTGATATAATCTTTATAATTCATTGACAATTTCCCCTAAAAGTTCTTTTTCTTCTTTGTTCAGATCTCTTTTTTCCAGAAGATCCGGTCTGTTTACAAGCGTCTCCTTCAAAGCCATCTTGAGATTGTACCTTCTGATCTCCTTGTGATTGCCGTTCTGCAGCACATCCGGGACCCGATCACCATTGTATTCGACTGGTCTTGTGTATTGAGGGTATTCCAGCAAGCCGTCGGTATATGATTCTTCCTTCAAAGATTCGCTCGATATACCTTCATCTAGCAGGCGCAGTATGCCATCGATGATGACCATTGAAGGCAGTTCTCCGCCCGTCAGGACATAATCGCCGATGCTTACTTTTTCATCGACATATTTTTCAATGCGGTAATCGATGCCTTCATAATGACCGCAGATGATCACAAATTCATCCAGTTTTGAAAGTCTTTCCAGATCTTCCTGCTTCAAAGGTCTTGCTTTAGGTGAAGTAAGCAGAGTGCAGGTATAATCATTGGAGATATTATCGAGCAGTGCCCGATGGACCACATCGACTTTCATCAGCATTCCTGCCCCGCCCCCATATGGCGTATCATCCACATGGTGATGTTTATCATTGGAGTAATCCCTGATGTTTACGACTTTTATCTCGGCCAGGCCTTTATCGATGATCCTTTTGATGATCGAGGCATTCAGAAAGCCCTCGTACATCTCCGGAAAAAGCGTCAGAACGGTTATCTTCATATCAGACCTTCGATCCAGTTGATGTCGATGCGTTTTTCACTTAGGTCAACATTTCTGATGAATACCGGAATAAACGGGATCAGATATTCCTTGCCATCCTCATCCTTGAGAACACGAAGATTATTGTTTCTCAAGCCTGCTTCGACATTGAGGACTCTTCCAATCTTTTTATCATCGGCGTAGACATCAAGATCCTTGAGATCAGAGAAATAGTATTCACCTTCACCAAGCGGTTTTATGTCATCCTTTGATTTGTACAGATACATTCCCTTGAATTTTTCAACAAGATTGATATCTTCGTTATCCTTTAAAAGAAGCAGAAGAAAACCCTTGTGTTCTCTGTAGGATCCAACTTCAAAAGGCCGATATTCATCGCCGATATAGACAGTCGAACCTTTTCTGAACCTGTCCTCAGGAAAATCGGTATAGACATCTACCTTGAGTTCGCCTTTTATGCCAAAAGTATTCAGTATTTTTCCTATCGTTACATATTCCATGAGTATATTGTAATAAAAAAGAGATGAATTATCATCTCTTATAGAGCCTCAAATTTAATCGAAATACGCTTGTTTTCGATCTTGGAAGCTACCTGCAGCATTTGACGAATTGAATTAGCCATTGTGCCCTTCTTGCCGATGAGTCTGGCGATGTCTTCGCTTGGTGCATAAACGTACAGTAACAGTTCGTTTACATTCAGGCTTTCCATCTGCTTGACCATCACGGAATCAGGGTCAGAACATAATGGTTTCACTATGTTCAGTAATACTTTTTCCAGATCAATCATCTACTAGCTCTTTTTAGCTTCTGTATATTTCTTCATGATACCGTTCTTAGCCAAGAGGCCTCTGACTGTATCAGAAGGAATAGCGCCTTTGTTTAACCAGTTTAATGCTTTTTCTTCGTCAATGTTAATGATTGCGGGATTCTTTGTCGGATCGTAAGTACCGATTGTATCAATATCTCTACCATCTCTAGGAGCTCTAGAATCTGCAGCAACGATACGATAGAAAGGAACTTTCTTTGCGCCCATTCTCTTGAGTCTTAATTTGACCATATCAATATCCTCCTTTTGTTTGCCTATATATGATTACATAAAAAAAGATAAGAGTCAAGTATTTTTACTTGACCCCTTAAAACAGTTTCAAAGCATCATCGGTTTTTTCGATCTTCAGCTTTTTCTTTTCAAAAACACCATCTTCATTATGGATATACTTAAGCATCTCCTTCTGATTCATGATCATCGGAATGCGCTCATGGATCTTTGAGAATTCACCATCCGAAGCCTGCGTTATGATCAGAAGTTCTTTTTTCTTATTGAAGATGCAGGCCAGATACATGTACTCTTCATCGCCACTGATATAGAATTTATCCTTATGTTTATTCCATTCATAAAATCCGTTGCATATCACGGCACAACGGTTGTTTCTGATCTCGTTATATGATGGCTTGTCATCAAGCGATTCCTTGCGTGCATTTATCTGCAGGGATCTTCCATTTACGCCCCACTTCATGACCGAAAGATCGATCTTGTTTTCCATCGGAATGATGCACAATACCTGATCAGTAGGAAAAATCTCGCCTTCCTTATAGACGAGATTCAGTTTTTCCGCTCTTTCTTTTATCTGTTTTCCCTTTTTATCATCCTTAAGAGAAAATTCAAATCTTCCGCACATCCTACATCCTGAACATTGACTGAAGTGAAGACATGTTCTTGAACAGTTTCTTCATCTTGTCATACTGATTGCACAGTTTATTCACCTGGTCAACTGTTGTACCGGATCCTTTGGCGATCCTTCTTTTATGACTTGAACGCATGATCGAAGGATCTTCTCTTTCTTCAGGAGTCATGGACTGAATGATGGCCTTGATGCTCTTAAGTTCCTTGTCGGCATCATTGTCATTTATGGCATTAGCCATATCCGACATGCCCGGCATCATCTTCATGATCGAAGAGATCGGACCGAGCTTTCTTGACTGTTCGATCGAACTGAGAAGATCATCCATTGTAAACTTGCCCTGCATGAGACGGTTGGCAGTCTTCTCTGCCTCCTTCATGTCGATCTCTTCCTGAGCCTTTTCAACAAAAGATACAACATCTCCCATACCCAGAATCCTCTGAGCCAGACGATCCGGATGGAATACTTCTATATCATTGATCTTTTCACCGACACCGGTAAACTTGATCGGCACACCGGTAACAGCTTTAACAGATAAAGCAGCACCGCCTTTTGAGTCACCATCGAACTTTGTCAGCACAAGACCGGTAACATCAAGCAGTTCATTGAACGAATTGGCTACATTGACGATATCCTGACCCGTCAAAGCATCGACGGTAAGCAGGATCTCATCGGGATCGACCGCATCCTTGATGTCCTTTAATTCCTGCATCAATACTTCATCGATCTGTAAACGACCTGCTGTATCGATCAGAATTACATCATAGCCGTTGTCTTTGGCATATTTGACGCCATTTATGACCTGAGTCAGAACATCGACATCGGTTCCTTCTGAATAGACTTCCACATCGATCTGTTTGCCCAGAGTCTTAAGCTGATCGATAGCTGCCGGACGGTAGATATCACCGGCGATCATGATCGGCTTTCTGCCCTGCTTCTTCAGCAGATTGGCTATTTTGGCCAGCTGCGTAGTCTTACCTGTACCCTGCAAGCCCACCAGCATGATCGTGGTCGATCCTTTTTCATTCAGATTCAGCGAATTATCTTCGTCACCAAGCAGTCTGATGATCTCATCATTTACGATCTTTACCAGCAGCTGTCCAGGTTCAACTGAATTCAGAACATCCTGGCCGATCGATTCCTGTCTTATCCTCTCTAGGAAATCCTTGACGACCTGGTAGTTGACATCGGATTCAAGTAAAGCGATCCTTATTTCCTTAAGGGTCTCTTCCATATTGCGTTCAGATAATCTTCCCTTACCCTGAACGTTTCTTAAAGTTTTAGTTAATTTTTCCTGTAATGAATCAAACATAACCTAATTATAGTACAAATCTTGAATGGATATTTATCAGCTGATCATATGTTTATTCAAAGATATCTCTTGATCAGATCATTATCGTTCAAGGCATTTTCCAGAATCCTGGATAAAACAGATGTATACCCTTTACCTAAGGATCTGGCTTTCTTCAGAGCTTTTGAGGATATCCTTATCGTTACAGTCTGTTTCCTTCTCTCTGATCTGTTTATATCAGATATCCTTTTGAATTCCTTAAGCTGCTTTGTGCTGAGTTCAGGAGCATCTTCATCATAAATAATCGGCTTTTCTGATGCATCTGTCAGCATTTTCTTCTGTTTTCTGTTTAATGGAGCACTTAAGTCAATATCCTTGCGAACAATCATGATATATCTTCCTTTCTCGTTTATCAGCGAATCTTGCTGAAATAACTCTGATCATCTGTTTTCTTTCTGTATAAACCATACAGATCAGATTATCAGTCGTTTCGATCCTTCCGATCGTTATGAATCTGTCTTCATCCGCTGAATGATCTCTGTCGTAAAATTCGATTCGATCCGGATCATTAAATATACGGACCGCTGTTTCAAAATCTATTCCATGGACTCTCAGGTTGCGTCTGTTCTTTCTGTCATCCCATTCAAAAAGCACATTATTCTCTTTCTAAGTATAACATTTTGTATTACATTTTGTATTTCATATAATTTAATAAAAAAGATTAAAGAGCTGATAACAGCTCTTTAATCCTTCAGGGTCACGCTATTGCCGATCAGGTTAGTGTTGTAATACGATTTGTTCTCACTCCGATAGTTATTGCATACGAGCTTACCACTCACAGCAATGAACTGACCCACCTGGTAATCTTCATCTACCAGATTCCTGAATACGGTAACTTCGTAGATCTCTTTGTCCTCTTCGCTTTCCTTTGAACTCTTGTCAACGGAAATCCTGAGTCTACACAATCTTGTACCGTTATCCGTAGTGATTTTCACCGGTTCATCTGCAATATATCCGGCTAAGGCAAATAAGTTCATACATCTCCTTTCCAGTTGCCTGCATCATCAATCTAACATGTTTTCAAGCCTGTTTTTACTACAGAATTGACTCAGTTTTTTCTCAGAAAATTCTCATTTTTTCTCAACACTTTGTGGAAAACTCTGATGTAAAAAAGCGGATTGGTACGTAAATAGTACAGATTTTATAATTATGAAAAATGTGCATAAGTCATTATTATTTCTTTATTACCTGTTGATAACATAAAATAGAATTAATCAGAAAGAAGGTAAAAAAATGGCTGTTTTAGATCAGAACTTTAAACCGGAACATTATTTTGAAGAAATCTGCAAGTATCCGCATGGCTCATATCATGAAAAACCATTGAGCGATTATATTGTTGAATTCGCCAAGGCAAGAGGACTCAGATATAAACAGTATGACAATTACAATGTGATAATCTATAAAGATGCCTATAAAGGCTATGAGGATCATGAACCGGTAATGCTGCAGGGACATATCGACATGGTATGTGAAAAAGAACCCGACAGCGACCACGATTTTCTGAAAGATCCGATCGATATCTATGTACAGGATGGCAAGGTAAGAGCCAGAGGTACGACCCTTGGTGCCGATGATGGGATATCGGCTGCCTACATGCTTTCGATACTGGATGAAGATGATCTTCCTCACCCTGCACTTGAATGTGTATTTACCGTTCAGGAAGAAGTTGGCTGCTATGGTGCCAGAGATCTGGATTTTGCCGCTCTGAAATCAAAAAGGATGATCGGTCTGGACAACATGCGCTTCGATGGTTCCGATGTAACCTGTTCGGGATCGCAGAAGATCTCCTTAAGAAAGAAAATCAGCAAGCAGGAAACTGACGGCAATTTCTATGTGCTGAAAGTTCAGGGACTGCTTGGCGGTCACTCTGCAAACTTCATCGATGCCGAAAGAGGAAATTCAATTAAACTTACAGCCAGAATTCTTGAGCAGTTCAATAGAGAAACACCGATACATATCGCTTTCATTAACGGTGGCGATAAGGATAATGCCATACCGGTCTATTGTGAGACTCTTTTCACTGCTGAACCATCTCTTGAGCAGATCGAATCAAGGATATCTTCCATCTTTGATCAGTTCAGGGAAGAATTCGCTGACTCCGATAAAGATATTACGGTAACAGTTGAAAAAGGAAACAAGGAAAAAGTACTGTCACTTAAAGACAGCGAAGATCTTCTGAAGTATCTGCTCATTCTCCCACATGGCTTTCGTCACAAGAGCATGGTCATAGAGAACCTTACAACAGCTTCGGAAAATCTCGCCAACATCAGAATAAGTGAGAATCAGATCGATATCAGATACTTTATAAGAGCGGCCCTTTTCTCTCACCTTGATGAGATGGCCAACGAAATAACAACGATCGCCGATCTGTTTGGCTATGATTATGAACTGGAGGAAAAATCCCCGGGTTGGAATTACGTCAAGGATTCGCCGATGCGCAAGAAACTCTTTGAGATATTTGAGAAACATACCGGCATGAAGATGAAAGAACGTCCGACCCATGGCGGACTGGAGACAGCCTTCATCTCTTATGGCATACCGGGCATCGATATCGTGTGTCTTGGTGCCGATTGTGCTGATTACCATACGGTCAGAGAGAGCCTTGATCTCAAGAGCTTCAGAACTTCCTACGAAATACTTAAAGACATGCTGAAACAGCTGTAAATAAATAAAGCCCTGTATAAACAGGGCTTTCTTGTATTTTTTTATAATTCCAGTTAATTATTCTTCGATCTCGTCTTCTTCTTTCAGATAGACTTCTCTTGGTTTGGAACCGTTGGCCGGTCCGATGATGCCTCGATCTTCAAGGGTATCGATGAGTCTGGCGGCCCGGTTATAGCCGATACCGAATCTTCTCTGAAGCAGAGAAGTTGAAGCTTTCTGCTGCGCTCTTACAAATTCGACCACATCATCATACAGTGAATCCTGACTGTCCGCATTGACACTGCTGGCCGACATGACAGTCGTACCGTTCATATTGGTCAGGAATTCATAGTATGAATCCTCATAATCCGGTTTAGCCTGTGATTTGACGTAGGAAGTTATCTTGTTTATCTCCTTGTCGGTAACGAATACGCCCTGCATTCTTATTGGCGCAGTTTCACCCTGCGGATAATACAGCATATCGCCATTGCCCAGCAGTCTTTCAGCACCAGTCTGATCCAGGATCGTTCTGGAGTCGATAGAAGAAGCTACAGCAAAGGAAATCCTTGAAGGTATATTTGACTTGATCAGACCGGTAATGACGTCTGTGGATGGTCTTTGAGTCGCTACGATCAGATGGATGCCTGAAGCTCTGGCGAGCTGAGTGATCCTCTGAATGGACAGTTCAACATCCTTGCCGGCGATCGCCATAAGATCAGCCAGCTCATCGATGATGACGACCATGTATGGCATTCTGTTCATCTGGTCTTCACCAGATTTGAGATTCTCGTTATATTCGCTCACATAGCTGTTGAAACCATCGATATTCCTTACGCCGACAGTCGCAAAAGCATCATATCTCTCTTCCATGATGACGACGACTTTCTTAAGCATATTGCTGGCCATGACCGGATCATCAATGATCGGCCATAAAAGATGCGGAATATCCTTATATGGAGTAAATTCGACTTTCTTTGGATCGACCAGAACCAGTTTTACATCATCAGGATTGGTCCTTAAAAGGAAGGAAGTGATGATACTGTTGATACATACAGATTTACCTGAACCAGTAGCACCGGCGATCAGAAGATGCGGCATCTTGGAAAGATCGCAATAGACCGGCTTGCCCATGAGATCCTTGCCCAGACAGAACAGTAAAGGCAGTTTCCTTTTTTCAGCAGGCACGCCCTTGATCAGATCCAGCATTCTTACCGGGATCGGTTCAACGTTAGGGATCTCGATGCCCACAGCACTTCTGCCCGGGATCGGGGCTTCGATACGGATATCCTTGGCTGCCAGTTCCATTTTGATGTTGTCCGAGATGTTCATGATCTTGTTGATCTTGACGGAACTGTCAGGTTTGATCTCAAACTTGGTAACGGAAGGACCGATATAAGTATTCAGCAGAGTCGCCTGGATACCGAAATTGCTCAATATTTCAATTACTTTTTCACCTTTCACGGCTGCTGAAGTCTTGTTTACACTTGAAGAAGTCGATTTTGCTGCTTCCAGAAATTCCTCATAAGGTTTAGGCAGACGATAGGCACTGTTGCTTCTTTTTACTTTATGGACCTTAGGCGCATTCCTGACGAGCTCATCAAGTTCGTTTGTTTCGCTTTTAGGTTCTTCACCAATGATATTTTCACTGTTCTTTTTCTTTTTGCCGTAGATCTCTTCCTCATTGAGGTTGATGAAAGTCGGAGATTTGGAAAGGATGGCTTCCCTCTTCTTTCTTTCTTCTTCCTTCTTCCGCTTTTCTTCAGCTATCCGCTTCTGTTCCTCTTTTAAAGCCATTCTTTCAAGAAGGGCCTGCTTTTCCTTTTCCTTGCGTTTTTCTTCCTCTTCGGCGAGTCTTGCCATTTCTTCAGCCTGACGGGCTTTTCTTATCTCTTCAGCTTTCTGAGCGGCGATCCTTTCCTCTTCACGATGTTTCTTCAGTTCTTCATGTTTATTGGAGACTGTTTCTCTGGTCGTATCAAAGACCATCCTGTAGGTTGAAAAAGGAACGATCAGGATCGCTGAGATGATGAATAAAGCAACGATTATGATGAGTGTGCCCTGACTTGCCAGAAGGCTCTGCAAGAGCACATTGAAGAAATTAGGCAATACGCCACCACTCAAAGCCAGCGGTTCATTCCTGAAGGCTTTCAAGAAGTTGTCACTGAGATAAGAAACATAGGAACCGAATGTTATGACATCTTCGTTGATGTAGGCATTCAGAAGAAGGATCGTTGAAACAAGTACGATCACTCCGGCCAGCGATTTGCCTGGTATCTCATGATTATCTTTGATGAAAAGCGCATATACGCCATAACAGAAAATTGAAACGATCACGATCACATACAGCGATCCGAAAAGATAGGTCAGAACATTGCTGCTGACCATACCGAAAATACCTATCTTGGAGACAGTGATGATGATCAGTACAGCCAATAATATGCAAAGAATAAACCATAACAGTTTATTCGATTTGTTTTCTTCTTTTTTCTTGCTAGTCTTCCTTGCCACTATCCTCACCTAAGTTGATTTCGACGATAGCCGGTAAGATCATCGGTGCCTTGCCCGTGGATCTTAAGACATAGCGGGAGATCGCCTCTCTGGCTTCCATCCTGACCTGCATATTCTCATAGGTGCCTTCTTCCACGTTTCGCTCGATGGTCGAAATCAGAATATTGCCTATCTCGGAAAGGATATGATCGGCATCCTTGAGATATATGACACCGCGGGACTGGATGTCCGGTCCGCCTATGACTTTCTTCGTCTTGAAATCAAGAACTACACCACAAATTATAGCACCATCTGTAGATAACTTTTCCCTGTCTCTTAGGACCATGCCGGAAACATTGCGCATATCCGATGAATCGATGGCTTTGTCTTCAAGTTCGATCTGTTCCGATGTTGAGGCAAGCCTGTTGCCTTCAAAATCGGCAAACTGTCCATTGTCGAGAATGATGATGCGGTCCGGTGTATAGCCCATCTGCACCGCAATATCCGCATTATTGATAAGATCGGAGTATTCACCCTTGATCGGCAGATAATACTTCGGTCTGATCAGATAAAGCATCATTTTCAGATCTTCGATCGATGCATGCATGGACAATATCTCTCTGGCATTGAGCTTGACGATCTCAACACCGGCCTTGTAAAGGTCGTTTTCCATCGCTGTCGCATCTTTTTCCGTGCCCGGAACGACCGGTGAAGCAATGATTACCGTGTCTTTTTCATGGAGCTCAATTAAACTGTCTTCACCGATGGCGATATTGTTCATGAGCTTGAAAACTTCATTTCCTGATCCGGATACGATACAGATGATATCCTTTAGATCATTGTTGAAATCATTCTTGTCGATGATGACATTTCTAGGCAGTTTGTAATAGCCAAGATCATCGACCGTCTTCAGTAGTCTTACATGTTCCTCATCATAGAAGAAGATCTTCTTGTGATATTTGTTGGCCAGTTCAATGATCTCCATGATCCTGAAAAGATTCTGGCGGTAAAGCGTGATGATCAGACGCTTGTCGGTCTCTTCAAAATAATGTTCGATATGATTGGAGATACGATGTTTAGGAGCAGTATATCCGCTTCTGTTGGCACCTGTAGACTCCGACATCAGCACCAGGACGTTTTTCTGGCCGATGTTGTTCAATGAGCTCACATCCATTGAGAAGGATTTATTGAGCGAATCATAGTCAAAGACGAATTCGGAGGTATAGACGATCATGCCGGAATCGGTCTCGAAAGCATACCCAACGCCATCAGCTATCGACTGCATGACCGGGAAGGTATGGATCGTATGATTGGCGACCTTGAATTCATCGGTCCTTTTTATTATATGAATGTGCTTGTTTTTCAGTTTGTGGGCTTTGAATTCATCTTCCAGGATCCTGGCGGTAAGAGCTGTGGCATAGACATCCACATCCATGACCTCAAGCAGATGCCCCAGGCCTGACATCACATCATCGTGGCCGTGCGAAATAAACACTGCCTTGACTCTGTCTTTATGTTCAAGCAGATAAGTAAAATCCGGAATAATATATTCAATACCTAATTGTTCACTCTCGCTTGGATATTTGAGACCTGCATCCACGATAAAAATATCACCGTCAATTTCCACCAGGTACATGTTCTTGCCATCTTCGTCAAGACCGCCAAGCGCCATCAATCGAATTTTCTGCACTAATTATATTCCTCCAAACGCTAATAAAATTATAATTTATCGAACTTATATTTTCAATTGAGAAAGACCTCTTCACTCGAGCAGTAAAAGCCCATTCGAAGTCAATTCATAGACCTTGCGGGCGACCTCACTGATGTATTTTCTGTCATGGGAGACAGAAATGATACAGCCGTCATATTCATTCAGGATATTCCTGATGACCGGGCCTGATAATGGTGAAAGATTTCTGGTCGGTTCATCAAGTATCAGCACTTCACAGCGATCCAGAATGAGTTTAACCAGCAGGATCTTGCATTTCTGACCATCGGAAAGTTCACCGATCGGATGTTCCATCTCCTCCGTTGTAAATCTAAGTGCTCCTAAAAAGGACTGGATCTTTGCTCTATCGGCCATACTTCGTCTGTCCCAGAGATAATCCAGGACTCCGGCATTATAATCCATCACTTCATAATAGTTCTGCGGCATATAGCCGACTTTGATATCCTCTCTTTTCAACAGTTCATCTTTTATGATCCTGATCAGCGTCGATTTTCCTGTACCGTTATCCCCGATGATACAGATCTTGTCTTTTGCCTCGACATAAAGATGGATATCCTTTGACAATACCCTATCATTTATCTTCAGTTCATTTATATCAAGATCGAGTATGATCTTGTTGGGATTGATGTTCACCTCTTCAAAGAAGACATCGATCGCCTCTTCCGGCTCATATTTGTCGGTCAGATTCTTTCTTTTTTCTTCGATGTTTCTGCCCTGTGCCTTGACCGTATGCATTTTTTTCTTCAACATCTGAGCACCATGCGGATCCCCTCTGCTGATAGTATTCTGACGGTGTTCGACACTCTGATAGATCTTACGCCATTTTTCCAGCTGTTTATTCAGCTGAGCTCTTTCCTTGGCAGCGATCATATTATTTCTTGAAATAAAGGCATTCCTGGATTTAATGTATTCATCATATCCCAGTCCGGAATACGTGATCTTTGTCTCGCTTTTTCTTTTCAGCTGTTCAAGATGCAGGATCCCGTTAGCACAGTTGCTTAAAAGAGTCTCATCATGGGAAACAAAGATCAGAGCTTTATCGGTATTCCTGATGAATTCTTCCAGCCAGATCAGAGTCTTGAGATCTAGGTCATTACTTGGCTCATCCATAAGCAGAATATCCGGTTTCTGATAAAGCATCCTTATCAGAGACGCCTTGACCCTTTCTCCTCCCGAGAGCGTCTTCATTGTCCTTCCGGAAAACAGTCTGTAATCAATGTGGATCCTGTTTATGATCTCGTAGAGGATTGAATAATCAAGATCATCGGCGATGAACTCTTCTATACTAAGATCAAGAAAACTTTCATCGATGCTCTGAGGCAGATAGCCGATCTTTCCATCAGCAAAGATCTTTCCGGAATAGGAAACATAGGAATCAGTTTCCAGTCCAGCAATGATCTTCAAAAGAGTCGACTTCCCATTGCCCTCTTCACCGATCAGTGCGACCTTATCTCTATCATTCAGGACAAAGCAAAAATCGTCTACCAGTTTCCTGCCTTTATTGGTCACTATCGTTAAATTATCTATTTTAAGCATAAAAAATTAATCTCCTTCTTCGCTTTGAGAAAACTAAAACCTATTCAAGCGATTTAATAAGTTTTAAGGAAATTAATTCTTCATCCTCTCACCTCAAAAATATTATACTACGGCTTTTTCTAATCCGTTTATTCTTCGACCAGTTCTCCATTCAGTGAGAACGACATGACTTCCTTTATCTTAACTTTGACAAGATCTCCGACCTTTACATCGCTGCCCGTAAAATTGACGAGCTTGTTTTCCGGAGTGTAGCCGGAATAGACCTTGGAATTGCGCTTGGAAATGCCGTCGACCAGAACTTCCACGATCTTATCCCTGAATTTCTGATTGTTCAGATTGGCATAGTAGGCAACTCTTTCATTGAGCCTCTGCAGTCTTTCTTCCTTGGTCTTGCGATCGATACTGTCTTCAAAAGAAGCAGCCGGCGTACCTTCTCTTTTTGAATAGATGAAAGTAAAAGCGTTGTCATACTGACAGTGTTCAACAGCACTCATCGTATCTTCAAAGGCTTCATCGGATTCATTTGGGAAACCGACGATGATATCCGTCGTGAACGCAAATCCAGGAAGTTCTCTTTTCAGTTTATCGAAAAGCTCAAGATATTCTTCCCTTGTATATCTTCTGTTCATCTTCTTAAGGATGCCTGTATTTCCTGACTGGATCGGCAGGTGAATATAAGGCATGATGTTGCTGTTGTTTCTGATGGCTTCGATCATCCGGTCATTGAAATCCCACGGATGGGATGTCATGAACCTGATCCTTTTAATGCCGGTCTTTGCCACATCGTCAAGCAGATCACCAAAACCGTATTCATCTGAGATATCCTTGCCATAGGCATTGACATTCTGCCCGAGCAGACAGACTTCCTTGTAGCCCTGGGCGACCAGTTCCTCAACTTCATAGATGATATCTTCTCTGGCACGCGATCTTTCCTTGCCTCTGGTATAAGGCACGATACAGTAAGTGCAGAATTTGTCACAGCCATACATGATATTGACCCAGGCCTTATGCGACATGAATCTTGTGACAGGGACGGATTCAATGATCTCGCCCATCTTGGAGAAGACTTCGATCTTGCGCTGCTTGGTCGTATAGACTTCATAAAGCAGCTTAGGAAGCGAAGTTATATTGTGTGTACCGAAAACGATATCGACCTGACGGTATTTCTCCATGATCAGTTTGACCGTAGCTTCTTCCTGAGCCATGCATCCGGCAATGCAGATGATCAGATCAGGATTATTGGTCTTCATTCTTTTGAGAGCTCCGACTTCGCCAAGCACCTTCTCTTCAGCGCCTTGTCTTACAGCGCAGGTATTGATGATGATGACATCGGCCTGCTTTTCATTTTCACATGGGGTATATGACAAAGCATCCAGAATACCGGCCATCGTCTCGGAATCGCGCTGATTGGCCTGGCAGCCATGAGTGATGATATAGTATTTTTTGCCTTCACCGATGCCTTTGAACCTGTCGTCCAGAATAAAAGTAAGTTTCTGGGAAACTTCTTTATTGCGCGCTCTGGCATCATTCAGCGATGGCAGCTTATAATCCTTTTTCATACGACATTTATTTTATGTTATAGGTATAAAAAAACCAAGTTTTTTAACTTGGTTTTCAATTATTGTGATAATGCTTCAACAGGGCATGTTGCAACGCAAGCACCGCAATCAATGCAAGTTTCCTCATTGCAAACTGATTTGCCTTCATCATCTAACTGAAGAGATGTGGTTGGGCAAACACCTGTACATGCACCACAACCGATACATAAATCACGATCAACTTTTACTGGCATATACAACCTCCTTTTAACTTACAAAAGAATTATATCATGCCATCATGATGGTTAGTAAAGGCTAACCGTATCAATCCTTCTTTATTTCCAAAGACAGGAAATCCAGCTGATCCTGGTCGACCACATTTGGTGCATCCGACATCAGGCAATAGGCACTGGCTGTCTTAGGGAAGGCAACGACATCCTTGATGTTGTCGGTTCCGGTCAGGATCATGACCAGTCTTTCGATACCGATACCGACACCGCAATGAGGTGGTGCACCATATTCGAAGGCTTCGATGAAGAAACCGAATTTATTCTTGATCTGTTCTTCAGATAGACCCAAAGCATCAAAGACCTTCTTCTGCATTACAGAATCATGGATCCTCACTGAACCTGATAAAAGTTCATATCCGTTCAATACCAGGTCATAGGCTCTTGAGTAGCAGTTGGCCTGATCGCTAGTGAGCTTGTCTATATCCTCGTCTCTTGGTGCTGTGAACGGGTGGTGAGCCGATACCCATCTGCCCTCTTCTTCAGAATATTCATACATCGGGAACTCCGTGATCCATTCAAAACAGAATCTGTTTTTATCGATCAGTCCAAGCTCTTCGCCAAGTTTCTTTCTGACTGCACCTAAGGCTGTTTCAGCGATATTCTTCCTGTCGGCCAGTAAAAGTACTACATCACCGTTTTCAAGCTTCAGGAAGTCCTTTAGGGCTTCCTTTTCTGCTGAAGGAAGAGCGTTATTCACCGAACCGGAGAATTCACTGTTTTCATATTTGAGATAGGCAACACCTTTAGCCTTATAGATCTTCACAAATTCACTGAGTTCATCAAATTTCTTTCTTGAAAGCTTGTCTGCTGCATTATGGAAAGTCAGCGACTTGATGATACCGCCATCAGCTACACAGTTTTTGAACACAGCAAATTCAGAATCTCTGAACAGTTCAGTCACATTGACCATCGCGTTGTCAAAACGCAGATCAGGTTTATCGGAACCATACTTGTCCATCGCATCGACATACTTTATTCTCGGGAATTCAAGATCATCAATGCCTTTGATCTGTTTGAAGACGGCTCTCATCACCTTTTCAACTTCCGCAAAGATATCTTCTTCATCCGCAAATGACATCTCGATATCGATCTGGGTGAATTCAGGCTGACGGTCGGCTCTGAGGTCTTCATCTCTGAAACATCTGGCGATCTGGAAGTATCTGTCCATACCGCCGATCATCAGCAGCTGTTTATACTGCTGCGGAGATTGTGGCAAGGCATAGAACTTGCCCTTATAGAGTCTTGATGGAACAAGATAGTCTCTGGCCCCTTCCGGTGTTGATTTGGAAAGGATCGGCGTTTCAACTTCTACAAAATCATCCTTGTGCAATACATCTCTGACGATCGTAGCGACCTTGTCTCTCACCAGAAGCTTTTCCTTGATCGGATTTCTTCTGATATCCAGATAACGGTATTTGAGTCTGAGATCCTCCAAAGCATCCGTTTCATCCGCAATGATCATCGGAGTCGTCTTGGCGGCTGAAAGCACCTTGCAGGCATCAGCCAGCACTTCGATCTCGCCGGTCTCCAGTTTAGGGTTCGGTGTCTGTTTCAAAGCTACGGTGCCATCGACTTCGATGACATACTCATTTCTCACATCCTTGACAAGATCGGCGTGTGCTTCATCAAAAGTGATCTGAGTTATACCATAGCGGTCTCTCAAGTCGATAAAGACGATCGAGCCGAGATTTCTGCGCTTGGCTACCCAGCCCGCAAGCTTTACTCTTTTTCCTTCGTCGGCTTTTCTCAATTCATTACAGGTATGGTCTCTATACATAATAATCCTCCATCAGCTGATCGATCCTTTCGACCAGTTTATCTCTTTTTACTTCTTCCTGAGCCTGTGTCAGGGTATCTTTCAGAGTTACGACATTATTCTTTACTTCATCTTCACCGATGATCAGGATGAATCTCGCCTTCTTGCGATCACTCGACTTGAACTGAGCCTTAAGGGAACGGCCATAGTAGTCCATTTCGCTGGTGAAGGAATTGTCTCTTAATTCCTCAAGGATATCGAAGGCATAGTCCTTATCTTCATTCAGGTTTATGACATAGCAGTCAAGATTCTTTTCGTAGTCAAGGACCTGTTCGGCATCACACAGGATCATGAGCCTTTCAACACCGATCGCAAAGCCGATACCGGACATCTCAGGTCCCCCCATCTCCTTGACCAGATTGTCATAGCGTCCTCCGCCAAAGATCGTGGCCTGGGAACCTGAAGCCTCATTGGTAGAGACGACTTCAAATACTGTATCCGTATAGTAATCAAGTCCCCTGACGAGCTTGTCATCTACTTCATAAGGAATGCCAAGCAGATCAAGATAGTGTTTGACTTTTTCAAAATATAACTGAGACTGTTCAGACAGGACCATCTTAGGGGCATTTGCGATGATGTCCTTATCGTGGTCGATCTTGCAGTCAAGGATCCGCAGAGGATTCTTGTAGAGCCTGTTCTTACAATCTGTGCAAAGTTCCTCATTGTGAGGTTCAAAGTATGAGATAAGCGTATTCTTGTAATTCAGTCTTGATTCATTATCGCCAAGTGAATTGATCAGAACTTTGATCGATTCTAATCCCAGAGTTTTGATATAGAAATAACCCATGGCGATGACTTCCGCATCGATCAGAGGATCCTTGTCGCCGATGCATTCGATTCCCAGCTGAGTGAACTGACGCTGTCTGCCCTTCTGCGGACGTTCATGTCTGAACATCTCCTCGATATAGCCCAGTTTTACCGGCAGTTCCGAATTTCCATACATCTTGTTTTCAACAAAAGATCTGATGACACCAGCTGTGCCTTCCGGCCTGAGTGTCAAAGAATCCTTGTCATTGACCGAGAAGGTGTACATCTCTTTGGTCACCATATCGGAAGTGTCATTTTCCTTCTTGAAGACCCCCGTATATTCAAAGACCGGCGTCTTGATCTCGCTGTAACCGTACAGTTCCAGGAAATGTCTGAACAGATTGCTCAGCATGTTGAACTTTACCATGGTCTCAGGAAGCAGATCATAAGTACCTTTTACTGTTTGATAAGCCATCTTATCCTCCTTAAAAAAATAAAACGTCCTTATCTAAGGACGTTGATTTAACGCGTTGCCACCTTAGTTCACATAGAATATGTGCCCTTTGAAACTTTAACGCAGTTCTACGATCTGTTTTCACAGATATCAAGGAAGTGTCACTCGCATACCTTCATGAAGCCTTTCACCGTTCACTTCTCGCTATGAATCAGATAGACGATTATTTTCCTTATTGACACTAAAATTCTAGCATTATTTGATAGCTCTTTCAACCGAAATAACGCTGTCAACCTTGCGCAGATTGGCCATGATATTTTCAAGGTGTTCAAGGTCATTCACCATGAAAGACATATTGGTCGTGGCAGTCAGATCTTCATTGTTGACGGCCGAATTGACGAAGGTCAGATTGGCCTTGTACTGGGCAACGATCGTGACCAGATCCGTCAGAAGGAACGAACGGTCCTTGGAGAAGATCTTGATCGAAGCTTCATATTTGATATCCGGTCGGTTTTCATCCCAGCTGACATCAATGATCCTTTTGACATTGTTCATGTTTGGACAATCCCTGCGGTGGACCTTGATACCCTGTCCCTTGGAGACAAAGCCGACGATATCATCGCCATAAACCGGTGAGCAGCATGGCGACAAGGCGATCTTCATAGAAGATATTCCTGTAACCACAATACCGGTCTTGGAGACGATATGATTTCTTTCGGCATTTTTTTTGGTTATCTTTTCAATATAGTCAAGATCGACTTCCTTCTTGCCGAACTTGGTGAGCTTTTCTATGACGGCGATCGTCGTCATGGATTTCATGCCTATCGCATAGAACATGTCGTTGACATTACTCAACTGGAAGCTGTTGGCGACCTTTTCAAGTTTCTTGTCATCCATCAGTTCATCGACATCCAGGTCATGCCTGCGTATGTCTTCTTTCAGCATGTTTTCACCGGCCTTGATGAATTCTTCCTTGTCCTCAAGTTCCTTCTTCAGAAAGAAAGCCTTGATCTTGTTGCGGGCATGGTTGGTCTTGACGATCTTCAGCCAGTCTTCGGACGGTGTAGAGTTCTTATTGGTGCGAAGTTCTACAACATCGCCGGTCTTTAAAGGCGTATTCAAAGGTACCAGGACGCCGTTGACCAAAGCGCCGACGGTCTGGTTACCGACTTCGGTATGGATCCTGTAGGCGAAATCGATCGGTGTTGCCCCGGCTGCCAAGTCAATGACCCGGCCACGCGGAGTAAGACAGTAGATGTTCGCATTGAAGATATCATGGGTGATATCGTTCATGTATTCCTTGGCATCAAGTTCACTGTTGTCTTCAAAAGCCTTGAGCCAGTTGAGTTCTTCGACCAGTTTCTTCTGGGAGTGGATCTTGCCTTCCTTGTATGACCAGTGGGCAGCGATACCTCTTTCAGCGACCTCGTCCATCTCTTCCGTTCTGATCTGAACTTCATAGATCCTGCCATCAGGTCCAACGATCGTGGTATGCAAAGACTGATACATGTTCATCTTCGGCATGGCGATATAGTCCTTCAGACGTCCAGGTATCGGACGATAGACCGCATGGATATAGCCCAGGATCTCGTAACAGTTGAGCTCCGTCTTGGTGACGATCCTGATAGCCAGAAGGTCAAGGATCTCATCAAAGCGTTTATTCTTGGTGATCATCTTCTTATTTATGGAATAAAGATGTTTTGAACGGCCAAAGATCCTGAAAGGAATATTGTGCATCTGTAAAACGATGGAGATATCTTCCATCATGATGTCGATCTGCTGATCTCTTTCCGATTTCTTTGATTCAACGAGTCTTGCGATCTCGTGATACTTTTCGTTGTCCAGATAATAGAAAGCCAGGTCCTCGAGTTCGTTCTTGATCTCGGCGATACCTAAACGGTGAGCGATCGGCGCATAGACATCCAGTGTCTCTCTGGCGATCCTTTTCTGTTTCTCCGGCGGCAGATATTCCAGCGTCCGCATATTGTGGAGTCTGTCGACCAGCTTGACCAGAATGACACGCACGTCCTTGGCCATCGCGATCAGGATCTTGCGGTGATTGGTCGCCTGATATTCCTTTTCATCGGCAAATTTCAGGTTTGAGATCTTGGTTACAGCTTCAACGATCTCATAAATCTCTTCACCGAATTCCTCAATGAACTCTTCCTTGGTGACATCGCAGTCTTCAATGACATCATGCAAAAGTCCAGCACAGATGGTATTGGGATCGACCTCCAGCTTGGCCAGTTCATAGGCCACATTCAAAACATGCACAAAGTAAGGTTCACCGGATTTTCTTTTCTGGTCCTTGTGCTTGTCGTAGGCATAATCATATGCCTTCTTGATCTGAGCTATCGAATCAGGATTGGTGATATAGGTCTTGATCTGATCGAAAAGCTCTTTTTCTGTAGAAATCCCTTTTTTTGCCATCTTCTTTAATGAAAAACCGAAGCTGAGCTTCGATTTATTCTAATACTTCATTAATGTGAATACATCGTAGCCACTTAATACTTCCCTGCCCTTTAGATCTTCCAATTCGATCAGGAAGGCGCAGCCTACTACTTCACCGCCTAATTGTTCAACAAGTTTGATCGTCGCATCAACTGTACCACCGGTAGCTAAAAGGTCATCGATGATCAATACCTTCTGTCCCGGTTTGATTGCGTCTTCATGGATATGAAGTTCATTTGTGCCGTATTCCAGATCATAGGTAATGGAAATGGTCTTGCGCGGAAGCTTGTTCGGCTTTCTGACCGGTACAAAACCGATCTTGAGCTCATAGGCGACCGGACAGCCAAAAATGAATCCTCTTGATTCCGGTCCGGCAACTACTTCAGCACCGATCTTTCTTGCGTATTCAATAAGCTTGTCACAGGCATATTTGAAAGCTTCACCATCAGCCATTAATGGCGTGATATCTCTGAACAGAATACCCTTGCTTGGAAAATCAGGAATCGATGCTACATAGTCGTTAAGGTTCATTGTTTTTCTCCCCGAAAAATAAAATACAAATCAATTATAGTAAAACTAAATTAAATCTTCAATTACGAAAGACAGGTTGCCTTTATGGTAGTTATCAGGCTTGAGATGACCAAGCATCATGGTGAATTCTCTGTTTGCCAAAGCGGTATTGAAGCTGATAGCTTCAAGCTTTTCATTGAGGATAAATTTAGGATAGATACCCTTGATTGAGTACTTTTTTCTGTAGTTTCCATCAATGCAGAGTAACGGTTCTTTGAAGCCTGTTCCATAAGGTTTCATTTGCTTAAGCTCTTCAAGCAGTCCGTTATCAAGATCCTCCTGCTTGAAATACAAAGCATCCTTGTCATCAGCCTTGAAGTCAAACGGATGAGTTTCAATAAATTCTTCAAGTTCATCAAATCTGTCTGCATCCATACTGAGTCCGACAGCCTGGGAATGACCTCCATATGCCGTAAACAGATCTCTTATCTCGTTGAGATAGCCAAACATATCAAAACCTTCCGGCGCTCTTCCTGAACCCTTAAGTATTCCATCAGATTGTGCCAGGATCAGTATCGGTCTGTTATATTGACTTAAAAGTCTGTTGGCAATGAGTCCGCATAGCCCTTCCTTGAAAACTTCAGATCTGATGATCATGAAATCCTTTGTCTCATCAGCCAGTCTTTTGGCAAGCTCTGACATCTGCAGAGTCAGATCCTTTCTGGTCACGTTAATCTCTTCGATCTTATTGAGATATTTCATGCACGAAGCGGAATCATCCAGAAGATATCTGACAACGTAATTGACATTCATCATATCTTCCAGTCTTGAAACGGCGTTTATCTTGGGAATGACGTTGTAGGATAAGGAATCATAGCTGACTTTATTTCCATCCAGAAGATACATGATCGGATATACCTGCTTGTTTTCCAGGATCCTGATCATATTCTTCAGAAGATAACGGTTGTAATTGAGAACACTGACCATATCCGCCAGCGTAGCAAGTCCCCCATAGACGCTGCTCAGATCATCTTCACGGAAGCTGTTGGACAAAAGGCAGCAGAGACCTCCCGCACACATATCGTGATACTTATCCGGGAAAAGATCAGGATGCAGGAAACCATCGACTTCGATCTTTTTCTCATATTCGTGATGATCGATGATGTAGGTCTTTAAACCGAGCTGTTTTGCGTATTGCATCTGTTCATAGGCCACGGCTCCATTATCGACACAGATGATCGCTTTAAAGCCATTGTCATATGCAATCTTTACAATGTCATTGTTTATGCCATAGCCCTGTTTCGATCTGCTGGGGATGTAGTAATTAGATTCGATCCCGAGATCTTCAAAAAGTCTTTTGATGATAACGGTAGCGCATATGCCATCGCAATCATAATCTCCCACAATAAAAAATCTTTTATCCTTGTCGGATAAAAGCTGTTTTCTGAATTCTTTCAATATTTCTAATTCATAATCCACTTCAAAGTCTGAAACATCGAGCATCTTTTCATCAATGTTATTGATCCTGCAGATGCGTTTCTTCAATTCTGAAGTGTCATGATCAATCCTGTAACTCATAAGGCATTCATACCTATCAGCAGGCCGATCAGTGCCAGAACAAGTTCCACAAGATAGAAACCTTCGACGACTTTGGTCTCCGTGATACCCTTGAGCACAAAGGCATAATGGATAGGTGTATATGAGAAGATGCGCTTGTGGAAAATGCGGACGGCGATCTGCTGGATGAGGACACAGGCCATCTCGACGACAAAGACACCGCCGATGAAGAACAAGGCGATGGTCTGATCAAGGACGATGCCAAGTGAAGCAAACAGGGCACCAAGTGCCAGTGATCCGCTGTCACCCATGAAGATCCTGGCCGGTTTGAAATTGAACTTCAGATAGCCCAATAATCCACCCAGAACACAGACGATGAACAAGGCGATGCCTGAAAAGCCCTTAAGCATGCTCAGGATATAGAAAGCAACCAGACCGATAAAAGATACACCGGCACAGAGGCCATCCATACCGTCGGTAAAGTTGACAGCGTTGGCTTCAGCCATATACAGAAGAAGCATGAACGGGACAAAGATCAGCCAGTGCAGCTTAATTGTAATGTGAAGGAACGGGATCGTTACCTGCATAGGAATGATATCTCTGAACAGAAAAAACAGGATCAGCCCGTAGCCAAACTCCATGAGAAGTCTGGTGATCGGTGAAAGTCCCTCGTTTGAATTGGAAGAGATGACCAGACAGTCATCGATAAAGCCCACTGAACAGTAAAGGACATATGAAAGCAGCACAAACAGAAGCCTTCTGTCACTCAATCCTTTAAAGTAAACGATAGCGTAGACAATGATCGGTATGACCACAAAAAGCAGACCACCCATGATAGGTGTCCTACTCTTTTCTTTGAATTCCTGTAAGGCATATTCAGATGTGACCTGGTTGATGTTTCTTGATTTAAGATAAGCTATGAACTTGGGCATTGCCAGGATCATCAGACCAACGCTCAGTACTAATCCAATTAAATATCGCATACTGCTTATTATACACTATTATCTTCAACGTCAATAATTATTCAGGTTTTTCCTGTCCCTCTTCTTCTGTTTCCGGAGTTTTTTCCACATAGTTTATCTCCCTGAAACTGATCGTGATATTGGTGCTTGAATCAACGATGCTGTAAGGAGAAACCGATTGAGCATAAGCCACACCATAGCCATCCATTACGATCGAAAGCTTGGAAAGATTCCAGTAGTTTATTACTTCCTTCCTGCTCCAGCCGCTAAAATCAGGAATCGATATATTCCTGCCATCAGTGAGGATAAAGACCTTGTGTCCGGAATAGACTTTACTGTTTTCCAAAGGATACTGTCCAATGACACTTTTTCCATCCCCGATGATTATCACATCAAGATCCATGGCCTCCAGTTCTTCTTTGGCACTTTCGGTCTTTTTGGACAACAGTTTAGGCATATCAAATTCTTCAATATATTTAGGAGCATTGCCGTTTTCATCAAAGGAGATGTTTTCCAGAACTGCGATCCGATCGATCAGATCTGGGATCGGTTTTACTTCGTAGTTGTAATAAAGAGTCTTTGGTGAAACATAGGCAAAATAGACCATGTATTGCGGATCTTCATATGGGAAACCCAGCATGCAGGAAATGATGCTTTCATCTTCGCTGTATTCGCCATCCAGAGGTATCTCGGATGTACCGGTCTTGCCCATGACTTCAACGCTTTTGGCTGCATAGTGACGGCAGGTTCCTTCAGGATCAGATACTACTCTTCTTAAAAGATCCTGCATTTCTCTGGCCGTCTCAGCACTTATCGGCTGACCTACTGTTTTCTTTCCACCTTTGTATACAAGGGTATCGGTATTCGGATCGACGATCTTGTCGATGATGTACGGTTTATACATCTCCCCGTTGCCAAAGATTGCTGTATAAGCCTGAAGCAGCTGCAGCATCGTCGTAGAAGAACCCTGACCATAAGTGGCGGTTATGTCATCGACCGGAGAATTGCCGTAGTTGGTCAAACCGGTAACCTCTGAGATGCCGTCTGAATTGACCTTTTCATACAGGTGAAAACGATGGATGTAATCTTCATAACCGTCAACTCCGACATATTGCGATAAAAGCGTCGCTGTTGCAACGTTGCTTGAATAGATCAGCCCATAATCAAGCGGGATCATACCCCAGTCTTTATTATCGACATTCTTGATACAACCAAGCTGTCCCGAACCTCCATAGGTCCTGCCGGTAGAAGCAGTGTAGCAGTACGGCGAAGAATCAAAATAAGCATTATCATAGACGCCCATATCCATGGCGGCTGCATAGATCACGGATTTTATGACGGAACCAGGTTCATAGGCCAGCTGCGCGCCAAAGTTTACCTGAACGTCATCGGTAGTTATATTGTTCGGATCAAAAGAAGGATATTGTCCCCAACCCAGGATCCTGCCGGTCTTAACTTCAACGACTGCTGCCCAGACCCTGGAGGCATCCTTGTATTCGATCGTTGTCTCAATGGCCGAATTGAGTGCTTCCTGAATGGAGACATCAAGGGTCAGATAGACATCATAGCCGTTGATCGCTTCGATCGTCTTGTCATACATGCCAGGCAAGGTGTAGCCATTCTTATCCATCTGATAGGAATGAAAGCCATCAGTCCCTGAAAGTTCATCATCAAGATATTCTTCAACTCCCATTCTGCCAACGAGCTTTCCCGTATTGTCGGACTTCGCAAAGCCTACAAGCTGCGGACAGAAGCTCTCCCCGTAAGGATAGTAGCGTTCATAGGAATTGCGGAAATCGATGCCGTTGAGCCCTGGGATGGCTTTTATCTGATCCCGCTGTTCCTTGGAAAGATTGCGGCCATTTGCACCAAGTTCGATCTGATATAGATGAGTATTGCTTACAAGGATGTCATAGATATCCTTGGCTTCCATTTTCAGGATCGGTGCCAGCACTTCTGCGGCATAGCTTGGATTGTCGACATAGGCGACCTGATCTCCACTGGATAAACGTTGAGGATCAAGGTAACAGATTATATCGTAGGTCTGGACATCCTGAGCAATGATCGTTCCCGATGAATCATAGATGACCCCACGCGAAGCAAAGATGTTTTCTTCGACATTGGAGACCGAATTCACATAATTCACCAGCGATGTCTTTGAACGAAGATGGATCTTGCCCAGAGTGACAAAACCAATATTAATAATGACAGCCAATGCTGCCATGATCATCAGAGCATAGAGAAAACGAAGTCGGTTATCACTTCGTTTCATTTTATTCTCCTACAGAAATGATATTCTCATTGACCTGGTCAAGGTTAGCTGCTTCAGCTACAGCAAACACTCTGTCCTTGTTGCCAAGATTTGATATTTCATATGTCAGAGACTGATTCTGATTCTTCAGTATGGCCAGTTCCTGATTCATCGCCTGGATCTTCATCGTCAAAGAAGCGTTGACGGTATTGACGATCAGGCAGGAGCCAAGCCAGAACAGAAGAGACAAGGAAAAAGCGATGATAGCTATACCATTCAAACTCAATCTTCTTCTTTTCTTCTTAACGATCTTAGCCATTTATCTTCTTTATCCCTCTTATAATGGCGCTCTTAGCCCGGCGGTTGTTTTCGATCTCCCGCTCGTCAGCCTTGTCGCCATGGTTAAGCAATACATAATCCGCTTTTTTGACCTCTTCGGGTCTTAAAGCGATGCGCAGATCATCTTCTACGCTGCTTTTAGCCTTGAAAGCCCGCTTTACCAGACGGTCTTCCAGGGAGTGGAAGGTTATTATCACAACTCTTCCTTCCTTGTTTAAAATCGCATCAAATTCATTCAGGAACTTCTTAAGCGAATCAAGTTCGTTATTGACCTCGATCCTCAGAGCCTGAAAACTCTGTTTGGCCGGATGGCCTTTCTTACTCAGGACTTTTGCCGGCAA
This sequence comes from Erysipelotrichaceae bacterium, assembly GCA_017404785.1. Classification (GTDB taxonomy): domain Bacteria; phylum Bacillota_I; class Bacilli_A; order Erysipelotrichales; family Erysipelotrichaceae; genus Colivicinus. The sequence continues at coordinate 77,079 of JAFRBQ010000019.1, read as the reverse complement.
AGCCTTCTTGATGGCTTCCACCAGTTCAAGGGTCGTATTGAGCGGTCTGTTTTCCACGATACTGCGGGCAATGCGGCGGGCATTTCTTTCTTCGCCGTAATCCCAGAGCACTCTGACTAATGTTTCCTCATCATAGCTGTTTACTACTTCATAGGCGCTGAGTCTGTCTTCCTTGTTCATGCGCATATCCAGAGGTCCGTCATTGCGGTAAGAAAAACCTCTTTGCGCCTCATCAAACTGTGGAGATGAAACACCCAGGTCGAGCAGGATACCATCGACTTTGTCCACATATCTGTTCATGTTGGCAAAATTATCGTGGATATAAACTACATTGTCATAGTCCTTTAGTACTTCTTTGGACTCTTCGATCGCCTCTACATCGAGGTCGAAACAATACAGCTTTCCCTTCCCAAGTTTCTGAAGGATCAGTTTTGAATGGCCGCCTCTTCCTAAAGTGCCATCCACATAGATGCCGCCTTCCTTCACATCGAGCAGCTCTATGGCCTTTTCAGGCATTACAGATATATGTTTAGTCATTGCTGATCAACTCATTGAGATTTTCTGCAACTTCCTCAAAACTGTTGGAAGCTTCAAGATAGTAGTCTTCCCAGGCTTTCTTATCCCAGATTTCAATATGATCGTTTACACCGACTACAACACATTCCTTGGTGATATTGACAGCTTTGGAAAGAAAACTTGGAATGATGATCCTTCCCTGGCTGTCCAGTGTACATTCAGTGGCTCTGGTCGTCAGCATCCTCAGATAGGATCTGGCATCCTTTTTGGTCGTCGGAAGCTTATTGAGCTCCACAAACATCTTTTCCCACTGTTCAAGTGAATAAATGGTCAGACATCCATCAAGACCTCTGGTCAGGATAAAAGTATTGTGAAGTTCATCACGGAATCGGCTGGGAATGATGATGCGCCCTTTGGCGTCAAGATTATGCTGGTATTCACCTATGAACATTTCCCACTTTTACCCACTTTTAAACACTTTCTACCACTATTATTCCAAAATAAACCACTCTTGTAAATAAAAAAGTGCAAATTTATTGCACTTTTAATGAAAAATCATGGAGCATATGAATATTTTTAGCTGTTGAATTATTGTAAAATTAAGAAAAAGAGAAGTAAAACAATCTATCTGATACTGCGCTTGTATTCATCGGCGTTCAGGTTATAGCGTTATCTAAGAAGTTTGACTGACATTCAGGAGGGCTGATTATGGATTTTTTACGTAATATGCAGCTTGATATCATGCTGTTTATGAGCGGTGTCTGTGGTGTCCTGACAATCATGTCTCTGATGCCGTCTTTCATGTCGCGCAAAAGAAGAAGCATCATGTCACTGATGGAATTCAGTTCAATGTTTCTTCTCATCGTCGACAGACTGGCCTATATCTATCGTGGCGATATGAGCGATCTGGGCGGATTCATGGTCAGATTCACCAACGGCATGACCTATTTCCTGACCATTCTGATCCCGCTTCTGGTTACCCTTTTTATCGGCGATCTATGCATAAACGAAGGCGGAGCCACCAAGCTTCCGAAACAAATCCTGATCTGTGAGATCCTGTTTGCGATCGGAACGATACTCATTGTGATCTCGCAGTTCACTGGTCTATACTATACATTCGATGCAACAAACAGATATCAGCGATCGCCATACAACTTCATCAGCTACATAATTCCCTTTGCGGTCGTCATCATTCAGGAAGCGCTGCTGATAAGATACTCCGACAGGCTCAAGAAAGGCCTGGTAATCTCGCTGGCTATCAGCCTGATCCTGCCGACCTTCGCTTCGATCATTCAGTTTCTTTTCTATGGCATCTCTCTTACCAGCATAACCATGGTCGCGGTCGTCATCGTCTTCTATGTCTATACGCTCTATTCTTTAGGTGATGAAGTCGGTAAGGCCCGCATTCGAGAACTGGCGTTCTACAAGGAGGCACAGGAAAAAGAAGCGGCGCTGCTTGAAGAGACCACTCAGGCTTTAGCCAATGCGATCGATGCCAAGGACAAGTATACGAGTGGTCACTCCTTAAGAGTCGCCTCGCTTTCAAGAAAGATCGCCAGACTTTCCGGCATGTCGGAAAGTGAATGCGATCAGGTCTATTTTGCCGGTCTGCTTCACGATGTTGGAAAGATCGGCGTCAGAGACGATGTCATAAACAAGACCGGTAAGCTGACTGATGAAGAATTTGAAAATATCAAGCTGCATCCGACTCTGGGCAAGGAGATCCTCTCCAGCATCAAGGAATCGCCATATCTGGCTCTTGGAGCCAACTACCACCATGAACGCTATGACGGTACAGGCTATCCTGAAGGACTCAAAGGTGAAGAGATCCCGGCAATAGCCAGGATCATTGCTGTAGCCGATGCCTACGATGCCATGACTTCATCAAGGAGTTATCGCGATGCCCTGAATAAAGAAGAAGTAAGAAACGAGATACTCAAGGGAATGGGCCGACAGTTCGATATAAAATATGCAGCGATCCTGCTTTCTTTGATCGATGACGGTACAGTTGAAGATGATCTGTAAAAACAAAAAAAGTTTTCTTTCACAGATAAACGATCCTGTAAAAGAAAACTTTTTTTAATCGAAAAATAAAAAAGAAGAATTACTTCTTCTTCATTGACACTTATTTAGCGCCGCAGTTAGGGCAAGCTCTGTGAGCTAATTTGTATTCACCGCAAGATGGACATTTGACCATAGCAGGTGCCATTAATTTATAATGAGTTCTTCTTTTAGCCTTACGTGTCTTTGAATTTCTTCTTTGCTGAACAGCCATTCTTAGTCATCCTCCTCAACTTTGTATTCCATAAGCTTCTGTAACCGTGGATCTATTTCATCATCACGAGATGATTCATAATCTTTTTCGGATACAAAAGACCAACCATCCCCTCTAGAATACTCTATTTTTTCTTTTTTTACAACTTTTATCGGAACTTCCGGCCACACTATATATTCGACCAGCTTTTCTACCGACATATCTTCATTAAGATAAAAGCCATCTTCATTCTCTTTGTGTACGACTCTGTCGTCTTCACTCAGGTCAAATGGAACATATACGTCTTCCAAAGAGATGGCACAGGGACAGACCATATTGCCGATGATGTGGTAATTGATTCTAAGCTCATCAGCGGCATCATAATAAAAGCTGATATCCCCCTGCACATCTTCGAGCCTTCTAAGAAAGACATTTTCTTTTACTTCATATTTATCAATATTGACCGGATAAGTCTTTTCCTTAGCCAGATTGATAAGATCGCTCAGTTTTATGATCATGGCCTTATTATATAATATTCTTATGAAAGTAACGGGAATAATCGCTGAATACAACCCTTTCCATAACGGCCATCTCTATCATCTTGAAAAAGCCAGAGAGATCTCTGAGTGTGATCTTCTGATCGCAGTCATAACCGGAAATTACAATCAGCGCGGTGATCTTTCGATCATCAATAAATTCGCCAAAACAGAGACAGCCCTAAAACATGGGATCGATCTTGTCGTAGAACTGCCATACATTTATACTCTGCAGAATGCGTACGTCTATGGACGAAAGGCTGTAGAGATATTGAATGATCTTAGGATCGATACCCTGGTCTTCGGTTCCGAGACCAACAACCTTGAAGAACTGAAGAAATATTCCGAACTAGAAGTGGATGTTACAAGGCTCAAGGAACTTCTCCATGACGGCAACTCCTACCCTAAATCTTATGGCCTGTTAAGCGGATCACTATATCCAAACGACATCCTGGCAATCGCATATCTGAAGGCTCTAAAAGGCAGAGATATAAAGCCGCTATCCATCCAAAGGACTAACGATTATCTTTCAAGCGATATAGATGTCATATCTTCCGCTACAGCGATCAGAAAAGCCCTGAAGGAAGGAAAAGACGTATCTTTAACCTGTCCAATAAAAATAGATGAACCGGTCTACAACGAAGATCTTTACCCTTATATCAGAAGACTTTTATTGACCAGTGACAGAGATGATCTGAAAGAGATCTTCATGGTCTCAGAAGGGATCGAGAATCTGTTGAAAGACAACGCCTACAGATACAGCAATTATGAGGATTTCATCAAGGCTTCCGTATCAAGAAGATACACCCGTTCAAGGATCCAGAGGATCCTGATGCATATAGCCAATCAGGTCAAAAAAAGAGACGTGGCTGCCCTTCCTGACAACGACTACATCAGAGTCCTTGGTTTCAACAGTAAAGGTCAGGCATATTTAAAGAAGCTTAAAGACGATCTGAATATCATCACCCAGTTCAAGCACCTCCCTGATCCATATAAGGATCTGGAATGGAAAGTCAACTGCCTTTATGCCACATTGTTCAAAGATCCTGAAGCCTACATGAAAAGAGAACTTCAGGGACCGATAATTAAAACTGACAGGTGATCATCTGTCAGTTCTGTTTATAATTATTTAATACAAATTCATAGAAATCGCTCTGCTCGATGTTTATGGACATGGCATAGCGGTTTTTGACGATCGAGATCATCTTTTCAAGATAGCGATCAAGATATTCCTCATCATAGCCGTCGATATCGAACCAAACTGCTTCGCCACTCGCGTAATCGTATTTGACCAGATCGGTCACGAACGATTTGTTGTAGAGTTGAGCAATATGGGTTCCGTTACCGAAGATATCAGTTCCGGCATAGAGTCTTGAATCATATTCGATACCGAAGAGATTGTAGATGGTCGGCAGGATATCGACGTTGCAGCAAGGCGTATCTACTCTTATCGGCTCTTTTATACCCGAATTGTAGATGATGCAGGTCGATTTAAAGATATCCGTACTATCCTCGTATTTTTCGCCGCTCAAGGCTTCATAGCCTATCTCGCTGAGATAGTAAGGATAATGATCGCCGCTCAGAACTATGACAGTCTTATCCAGTATGCCAGCCTCTTCAAGCCTTTCAAGCAGATAAGTCATGGCTTTTTCCAGTTCGTAGTTGGCTGAAAGATAACCGATGGCACTGATCGGAAGCGTTTCATCGATCATATCATCAACATGGCTGATGTTCTTATAGACCATGATGTTGTCGGTCGTATAATTGCCATGACCTGAGAAAGTCATGTAATAGGTAGTGAAAAGTTCATCATTGATATAGTCGTCGACGGACTGTTCCATCATCTCCAGATCGGAAGCAGGCCACGAATATGTGAAAGACATTCCATCATCCATGAACTTGCAGTCAAAACCCATATTCGGAAGAGTCTGATTTCTTCCGTAATAATAACCGTAATAGTTATGATAACCGCGGCTTTGAATACCTTCGTTTCTGTTGAACATGTTTCCCAGAGCCATGGACATATTGTTGTCGATCGACTGGCCCATGGTACCGGTAATGTTTCCGCCGTTGGTATTGGCTCTGGCAACATCCGGCCATAAGCCTGTCAGAAAGGCATATTCACCATTTGTCGTGACGTTCCTGAAGGAATTGTAGTAGTTTTCCAGAACGATGCCGTTGTTCGCCAGTTTATATAAAGTCGGCGTGATCTCTTTATCGATCGCGAGTCTTGAGAATGATTCGGCACAGATATAGATCAGGTTATAACCTTCAAACATGCCGGTATAGTCATTTTTGATGCTTGGATAGATCCCGGAAAGATAATTGCATAACGACTTTATGGTCTCATCGTCACTTATTTGAGAAAGCTTCGCAAAATCAAGACCGGCATATTCGTTATAGCTGATCTTTTCTGTTTCTTCTTCCTCGACTTCCTCCTCTTCGGCCACCAGCTCGTTTATCGTTTCCAGAGTATCATCATAGCCATCTGCACCGAAAAGTGCACACTTTGTTTCAACGATGAAGTTTGGCAATACGCCAAGTTTTCTTGAGGCTGTATCAGTATCGACAAAGCGTGAATGATAGGCACCATAGGCACTCTGGTCAGCTCTTCCGGTTATCGGCAACATCGAGACGATCAATGACCAGATCATAAAAGACATCGCAAAAAGCGCAACTCTTTCAATGACATCATGATGAATACTGTTCTTTCTGATAAATAGCGAATCGATCAGAGTCATGAAAACCGGAATCTCCATCAGGAAGATCGCCAGAGCATTTTCCTTAAGCGTATTGGAGATGCTCCACCAGAAACCCGTTACGGCATTGCCTCCTGCTGAGACCATGGAAGCCGAAAGCAGCGATCCGAAAGTCTTGAAGTATATAAGATCCACTATATAGAACAGCGATAACGCAAATATCAGTATTGTCTTGAATATCCCGTTACTTGTCCTTCCTGAGAACCAGCCGGAAATACTGGCCAGAACAAGAGCTTCAGGTATCAGGAACATGACGTTCCAGAAACTGAAACCCTGCAAAGATGCATGAAGCTGATAGTAGAGCAGCAGTTCAAAGTAAAGCAGGATCAGAAAATACCCGGCAATATCCATCAAGATATCTTTACTGTGACTCTTCAGCCATTTCTTAAGTTTTTCCATATACATACCCGGATATTTTATCACTGTTTTTCTTTTCAGATTCAAAATAAACAAATGTAAGCGCATTAAAAAAGACTTTTTTTGAAAAAAGCCTTTCAGTTTACTTAAATCGAATCATCATTATGATTGAACAGCCGATAGATCATCATCGCAACATTGTGTGCACTTTCCCTTTTGCCGTCCTCTTCCCATTTGAGAAAAGAATTCAGCAGGCCTCCGGCATAGGCATAGAGTTCATACATATGGAGTTTTTTCTGCGGCAGGATATTTTTGATCATATATTCATTCACCGCATCGATCAATACATTATACAGACCATGGGAATTAAGGATCATGAAATATCTTGAATAGCGATCAAAGTAGTTGAGGGAGAATTCAATGTGTTCCGGTTTCATGAACACGGTAGGATCCTTCAATTCCCCGCCTTCGATCATATAGCCATTGACGATGATATCAAGATAGTCACATAAGGCATCATAGAGATTTTCATAATAACGGTAAAATGTCATACGTGATATTCCGGCATTTTTTGTCACATCGGAAATTCTGATCTTTATTAGATCTTTCTTTTCAAGTTCATCCAGGATCGCATCAACGATCGAAAATCTTGTTTCAATAGTTCTTTTGTTATATACCGTATTTATTCTCATAAATGTTACATAATTGTCATTTTTGTATCAAAAATGATGTTTTTATTCTTTTGCTTATTCTAACATGGGCTATAAAATCATACAATTTAGATGTATGTACAAGGAGGACCATTTCTATGAGAATAGTTGCTGATTCATCATGCGATCTCTACAGCCTTGATTTTGAAGATTTCAAGACCGTTCCGCTCAAAGTCTATACAACAGAAAAAAGCTTTAATGATGATCCTGACCTGGATATTGGAAGTATGCTGGATTATCTGGAGAAATACAACGGCCGCTCTTTTACCTCCTGTCCTTCCATCGATGCCTGGCTGGAAACTTTCGAAGGTGCAGATGAGGTCTTCGCCATCACGATAACGAGCGCCCTTTCCGGTTCATATAACAGTGCCGTGAATGCCGCCGCAATATATAAAGAGGAAAATCCCAATGCAAAGGTATCAGTCATCGACTCTTTATCGACAGGAGCAGAAGAAATACTTGCCATATTCAAACTGAAGGAACTCATCTCTCAAGGATTAAGCTTCAAAACGATTGATGTAAAGATCAGAGAATATATCAGAAAATCTAGACTGTTCTTCTCTTTCTATTCTCTGCACAACCTGGCACAGAATGGACGCGTCAATAAAACTGTCGCTGGAGTTATGAATGTATTGAATATCGTCATAACCGGTACGGCCTCTCAAGAAGGAAAGATCGACGTGACCGGTAGAACAAGAGGCGAAAAAAAGAGTATCCAGGTCCTCATTAATGATATGAAGAATGCCGGATACGCTGGCGGCAAGGCGATCATAACTCATGTTCAGAATGAAACAGCTGCCAACAACCTGAAACAGGAAGTATTGAAACTCTATCCTGATGCCGACATCAAGATCTTCCCTGCCAGAGGCTTATGCAGCTACTACATGGAAAGAAAAGGCGTTGTCATAAGCTGCGAAACTCAATAAGACACGAAAAAAGGAGATTCAATCTCCTTTTCGTTTAGAATTACATTTCGACGTTATGGAATACTTCCTGAACATCATCAACTTCATCAAGAAGGTTCAGAAGTCTCTGCCACATTTCCTTGTCATGTTCGTCTTCCAGTTTGACATATTCCTGTGGAAGCATCTTGATTGCACATACTGAGTAATCACAATCAGGGATCAGTGTATCTATTGCTTCCTGAGCTTTATGCAGATCAGTCGGTGCAACATAGACAGTCATTTCACCATCTTCTACTTCGATATCATTGACATCGACATCGGCTTCAATGAGCTTTTCCAGCATTGTATCTTCGTCTTCATATTTGAAAGAAAGTACACCAAGGTTGTCATAGTTGAATGATACTGAGCCCTTGACGCCCATCTTGCAGTGTGACTTGTTGAAGCACTGGTTCATCGCAGCCACAGTTCTGTTTGAATTATCTGTCAGACAGTCGATAATGATGGTTGCGCTTCCCGGACCAAAACCTTCATATCTTAAAGCGTCGTATGATTCGTTTGAACCACCCTTTGCCTTTTCGATAGCTCTTTTAATGACATCAGCAGGAACCTGGTTGGCTTTTGCTTCCTTGATCTTTGATCTCAAAGTCAGGTTCATATCCGGATCCGCAACACCGGATTTTGCCGCTATATATATTTCCTTTCCATATCTTGAATATACTTTTGATTTCATCGCAGCTGTCTTAGCCATAGCTGCGGCTCTAACTTCATGCGCTCTACCCATAAATTCACCTCTATTTTTTTACTTTTCTATTCTAATACGATTTCTCCCATTTTTCTATACTTGTGAATTAACATTTATCAATAAAAAAGGGGTTGTACCTTATGGAAACATCTGATCATCGGCTTCTGACGAGCTTCTGTTCCTGTACAACCTCTTTATCTGATTGATTATCTTTTTTTCTAATCCTTTAAAACGCTTTTAACCAGTTCAGAAACTTCTGATTCCGTGTGGCATTTGAGCGCCTTGCCGGCAAGTTCTTCCATTTCCTTCTTGTTTAAGGAAGTGATGATCTTTCTGGTCGGCAGGATCTTGGTAGCTGACATTGAGAACTCATCAAGTCCCAGACCCAGCAATACCGGAGCAGCCATAGGATCGCCACCCATTTCACCGCACATGCCGCACCATCTGCCCTGTGAATGTGCACCATCGATCGTCATCTTGATAAGTCTCAGGATCGAAGGATTCAAAGGTTGATAAAGGTATGCGACTTTTTCTGACATTCTGTCAGCAGCCATTGAATACTGGATCAGGTCATTGGTACCGATTGAGAAGAAATCCGCATACTTGGCAAATTCATCAGCCAGTACAGCAGATGCCGGAATCTCGACCATCATACCGATCTCGATATCATCGGAGACCTTGACACCTTCCTTGAGCAGTTCTTCCTTGGTATCAAGGACAAACTGTTTGGCATTCTTGAATTCATCGATCGTCGCGATCATCGGGAACATGATTGCCAGCTTGCCATAAACCGAAGCTCTCAATAAGGCACGGACCTGAGTCTTGAAGATATCTTTTCTATCAAGACACAATCTGATCGCACGATAACCCAAAAACGGATTCATTTCCGGATCGAATTCAAAGTAAGGAAGTTTCTTGTCTCCGCCGATATCCAGCGTTCTGACAACGACTCTCTTGCCCTGTGCTCTTTCCAGAACGACTTTATAAGCTTCAAACTGATCCTCTTCGCTTGGGAAGTCATCAGTTGATTCCATATACAGGAATTCAGTACGATACAGACCAACGCCTTCTGCACCGTTGGCAATGACGTTGTCCATATCTTTTGGAGAACCAATGTTGGCAACCAGTTCGACCTGATGGCCATCTGTTGAAATAGTCGGCTTATCGAGCAGAACCTGCAAAGCTTCTTTCTCTTCCAGGAATTTCTGGCGTTTTTCTTCATAGAGTTTCAGCTCTTCATCACTAGGATTGATGATTACATCGCCGGACTTGGCATCAAGAATGATCTTATCACCATGTTTGCAGGCAGCCATAACGCCTGTGCAGCCAACTACAGCCGGAAGTCCCAGAGCTACAGCCATGATCGCTGCATGCGACGTCTTGCCACCGATCTCGGTAACAAAGCCCAAGGCATACTTCTTGTTGAGCTGAGCTGTATCTGACGGGGTCATTTCTTCTGCCACGATGACTACTTCCTCATCGATTGATGAAAGATCAGGAATATTAAGTCCAAGGATATTGCATAAGAGTCTGAAGGATACATCCTTGATATCTGCGGCTCTTTCCTTGAAATACGCATCATCCATCGCTTCAAACATGCCGATCATCATATCAGATACTTCTTTGGCAGCCTGATCAGCGTTGATGCCTTCATTGATCTTGGCAATGATCTGATCCTTGAATTCAGGGTCCTGAGCCATCATGAGGTGGGCATCAAAGATCGCCAGTTCTTCAGGTCTTAAAGTTGCAGCGGCTCTTTCCTTGATACGTTCAATATCAGCGATAGTCTTTTCCATCGCCTTTTCAAACAGTTTAAGAGCTTCTTCTTTGTTCTGTTTCGATTGGCTCAGAACAATCTTTGGCTGTTCGAGCTTGTAAACCTTTCCGATTGCTATGCCACTGGAAGTGGCTATTCCTTTTAACATTGTTAATCCTCCACTAACTGTCAAACTAATTATACGTCTTCAGGTACTCACAGACAACGAAGAAAATTCTGATATGCCTTTTTCCGATAGCGATAATAGGAAGGAGAAGACATGATACCTTTGTACCACTTACCTCTCATGCCTCTTAAGACTTCATTCTCAATAATGATCTTTTCCTTGTCATACATCGTCGATACAACATATTCGATATGATGAACGATACGGTGATGTATTTCCAGTCTGTCTGCGCTTAGATCAATGATATTGTCTTCGTATTCATTGATTATTCTTTTAGAGTTTAAATAATTTGTAGAGAGAAGCGCGATCTCGTACTTCTCTCTGACATCTTCATCCGATAATACTTTTTTGTACATAATACACTACTGCTTTGGCGGTGTGGGCCAATATTTTTCTATAAACTATTCGTCAATTTCGATAAGTCCGTAGCCTCCGTCGTTACGCTTGTAAACAACTGCCATCTTGTCTGCATCCAAGTCCTTATAAATGAAGAATGAATGTGACAGCATCTCCATACGCATGATAGCTTCATCCAGGATCATCTCATCTGCATAAATCGTTTTGGTCCTGACCGGTATATCTTTTTCTTCGCTGATCTCTTCAGCTACGAAGTTTTCAGCCAATGAATCTTTATGTCTTCTTGAAAGTCTGCCCTTCTGTCTTCTGATCTGATCTTCAAGTTTATCAATAGCCAGATCGACTGCTGTTGAGAATTCTTCATGAACAACTTCTGATCTCATCAATCCTACCTTGGTAGGAACATTTACTTCTACTTTGAGTGCACCTCCATTATCCTTCACTGCTACTTTGGCACTCTGTTGCTCATCAATGACGATGTACTTGTTGAGGGCGGTCAGCCTGTTTTCGATCTGTTCCCTCATTCTGTCAGTGATTGTAACATTCTCACCATAAACTGCAAATTTCATAATTCGTCTGCCTCCTTAATCTTTATTTAGACTCAACCATGAGTTTGATAAGCCATCGGTAAACCAGAAACAGTCCATAGGCATCCAGAGAACAGTACTCTTTCAGATTCTCCAGGATCTGCTTTTCTTTTACCTCGTCGACATGTTCCATGTTGCGCCAGCTGAACACCGCTTCCATGCCATCATAGATATCAAGATTCTTATATGAATAATCCGAACAGATATCCACAAGTTTCTTCAGGGTATAATCGCCAGCCATTCTGACATCATAGACCATACCTTCCATGAACGGATATGCCAGATCAACAAAACGATCGATGATGTTCCTTAGCTTTTCGGCATATTCCGGGAAGATCTCAGATAATTCTTCAAGTCTTAAACACTCTGCACCCTCGGCATTATAGGCCAGGATCGGACCTTTTTCAGGAAGATATTCGATCAGTCCTTCCACAAATTCTCTGCGGCAGTCACCCTTGCCTACAAAGGTCCGATGTTCCATATGTCCGTTCTCGTCGATGTAGTACAAGGCAAATTCGAAACACACTACATCCATCGGTTTCATTTTTATGTATTCCGGAACAAGATATCTGTCCCATTCAAAGTCAATAAAGGAAATCGGTCTTTCACTGAGCTGTTCAAACCATTTGCTTAGGGCCATCTTATCTAAGAAGAGGCCTCCGTTTCTTGATGCCATGATCTGAGCATACTGGAGTCTGTTGCCTTCGATCTGCTCAATATCCGCATCCTTGAGATGCCTGATACCTTCTTCATACATCTTGTTCTTGTTCTGTGATGTTACAAGAGTAAGTATTGAATCGTCAGCCTTATCTGTTTCATCCGGAAAACATCTGTCATAGTATTCACATAAGCCAAAAAACTTGCAGAAACGGCTTTTCTTTGGAACATTTTCTTCAATCTTGAAGTTTTCGATCCTTTTTATCGTCTCGTTATAATCAAAATCATTTAATCTGACAAGATCAATGATCTTTCTTTTTTTATACATATCAGTAACGACAAACAGTTTCTTAATATCAAGCTCCCCTTCATTTACATAATTGGGATCAAGATAAATCACATAGATGTCATTAACTTCAAAACCGCTTTTTCCTAATACGTCTATACCTATTCTATAAGACAACGTATCGAGTTCTCTTATGGCATTGGAATAGTAGATATAGTAAAGGTCAAGTTTTCCCTCATTTTTATGAACCAGAGGAATGTTTATCCTCAATTCACCGTCAGAAAAACGTGGATGGATGAACCATTCATACTTGTCATAATTATCTATAAATCGTGAAGGCTGATCATTTCTTACTCCTTCAAAATATTCGTCAATGTTGAAATACTGTTTAAGAAGATCAGTGATATTCTCATCGTTGCGCAGATAAGGGCGGAAAACGTTTGCTTCGTCTCTGCCATAAAAGTAAAGTCGCTCGCAACGCAGGAACTTTTTTATATCACTTATATGATACATATCTACCTCTTGTCTATATTATACCTTACTTTGGTACCAAAAAGGAAAAGTCAGAAGACTTTTCCAGATTTTTTTCAATGCTATTGAAAGAATATTTCAGACCAAAAAAGAGACTGGATTTTCAGTCTCTTTGAATGAATGATTATTTTTTCTTAATATGCTTTCTGATATCAAGTCCAACAGCGACAACGATAACCAGACCCTGAACGATGTAGTTGTAGTAAGGGTTGACGCCTAAGAACTGTAATACGATCTTGAGCAATTCGAAGACGAGGACACCGATCAATACGCCTGGAACTGTACCGATACCACCGGTAGTTGAGACACCACCGATTGTACATCCGGCGATAGCTTCAAGTTCGTAACCCTGTCCCATACCAGCACTGGCTCCGCCTGATTTGGCAGCCAGTAACCAACCAGCGATAGCATACATGATGCCGGCAGTGACATAGATCAGAATGATGGATTTGTCAGTATTTACACCTGATACCTCAGCAGCGATCTCATTGCCGCCGATTGCGTACATGTATTTGCCGTGACGAGTCTTGTTGTAGATGAACCAGAACAGCAGACCAAAGAAAATAGCTACAAAGAACAGATAAGGCAAGTGGAAACCTTTAACACTGCCGATTCTTCCGGTAATCAAAGATGTATATATCTTCTGGAAGCCACCGATTGGCTGAGCATCTGTAAGAATCAAGCAGAGACCATAGATGATAGTCTGTGTACCTAAGGTAGTAATGAATGGTGGAATTTTGAATTTCGCAATAATGAAACCGTTGACAAAACCGATCAGAATACCTACAAGTATTACGACGATCAGGATTACAAACATATTCATTTCAGGGAGTTTCGGATATAATCTTCCGGAATAGTCAGCAGCCTGAACCAGAATACCTGACAGACATGCAGCAAGACCGACCTGACGGCCTGCTGAAAGGTCTGTTCCTTTTGTGATCAAACATCCTGAAACACCCAAAGCAATTATGAATCTAATTGTTGTATTAGAAATCAAGCTGCTCAGAGTACCCCAAGAAAAGAAATTCTTCGTTGTTAAGCCGACGATCAGAGATACGGCTACCAGCATAACAACAATTGGATTTGATTTTAAATAGTTTAGTACTTTTTTCATATTTTCACCCCTTAAGACTCAAACTTTGTAGCTAACTCCATGATATTTTCCTGAGTAGCATCTTTTCCATCTATAAATCCTGTTACTCTACCATCACACATTACCATGATACGATCTGACATACCGATAAGTTCACCAAGTTCAGAAGAGATCATGATGATACTCTTGCCTTCTTTTGCCAGATCGGCAATGATGCAGTAAATCTCGTATTTGGCACCGACGTCGATTCCTCGTGTAGGTTCATCAAGAATCAGAACATCAGGATTGTTAGCCAGCCAACGTCCTACCAGAACCTTCTGCTGGTTACCGCCAGATAATGAAGCGATCGGCGTTTTACTTGAAGGAGTTCTGATATTCATTTTCTCCTGGTTGACTTTTACAAGATTTTCAATTTTCTTGTCATTTAACATAATGCCGAAATCTAAGTATTGATTAAGTGATGCAACGGAAATATTATCGGCAACTGAAAGGACACCCATGATACCTGTACCACGTCTGTCTTCTGTCAGCATCGCAATACCATTATCGATTGCATTCTTAGGTCTATCGATTTTCAGTTCTTTGCCTTTGTACTTAACTGTACCGGAGATCTTTGAACGGATTCCGAAAAGACCTTCCATCAGTTCAGTACGCTGTGCACCGACAAGGCCCGCAACACCGAGAATCTCACCTTTTCTAAGATTGAATGAGACGTTACGGAATGATTTAGGGTTGATAGAAGTGAAGTTTTCAACTTCAAACACAACTTCTCCAGGCACATTGTCCGTTGGAGGATAGAGGTTTGTGAGTTCACGGCCAACCATCTTGCTGATGATCATATCAGTTGTGAGTTCATTCGCATTCCAGGTTCCGATATACTGACCATCTCTCATGATCGTGACTTCATCGGAAATTCTCAGGATCTCATCCATCTTGTGTGAAATATAGACGATTGCAACACCCTTGCTCTTAAGATCTTCAACGATCTTGAATAAGGCGTCAACTTCATGCTGAGTGAGCGAAGAAGTTGGCTCGTCAAGAATAAGAACTCGACAGTTTGCAGAAACGGCTTTAGCTATTTCTACAGACTGCATCTGTGAAACGCTAAGATCGCCAACTTTGGTCCTAGGATCAAAATTCATGTTGACTTCTTTAAGAACTTTTGCTGCATCTTCATACATTTTCTTATGATCAACAATAGTTATTGGACCGATCTTCTTTGTTGGATATCTTCCAAGATAGATGTTTTCAGCAATTGTTCTTGCAGGTATTGGCTGTAATTCCTGATGAACCATGGCAATACCTTTTTTAAGAGCATCACTAGGGTTGTGGATCTCGGTCTTTACTCCATCAATGAGTATTTCACCCTCATCCATTGTATAGATACCAAACATACACTTCATGAGTGTAGATTTTCCGGCACCATTCTCTCCCATCAATGCATGGACTTTACCGGGTTTCAGCTTCAGTTGGACTTTGTTTAAAGCTACGACACCAGGGAAAGCCTTATATACATCTCTCATTTCAAGTACATATTCCGACATTGCAATGTCCCCCTAACAAATCAATAGTTAAAATTCAATATTATGTTAAAAAGCGGGGCATCGTTTATTTGCCCCGCTTTTCTAAGGCGTTAAAAACTAATTATTTAACTTTTACATAGTCAACCCAGTAGTAGTTGTTCATAGCTTCACCGTTTAAAGCCTTGACAGCAACGTCTACTGCAGTGTGTGACTGACCAACATGGTCATTCAATACTGTACCAGTCATTTCGCCGTTCTTAACCATCTGCTGGCATTCATCAAGAGCGTCAACACCTAATAAGTAGATGTCTTCACCGACTTTTCTGCCTGCAGCAGTAATAGCAGCAGCAGCACCTAAAGCCATAGCGTCGTTGTTGCAGAATACAACTTCGATCTGCTCACCAAACTGGCTTAATGCAGCGGCACAGATTTCATTACCCTTAGCCTGATCCCAGTTACCAACCTGAGCAAGTAATTCTTCAACTTCGTAACCTGCATCAGTTAAAGCCTTGATAGAGTATTCAGTTCTGTACTGAGCATCTGGGTTTTCTGGGTCACCAATGATCATGATGTAAGAGATCTTACCATCACCATTGATATCACCATGGTTGTCAAGTTCAGCTACGATTTCACCCTGGTAAGTACCAGACTGTCTAGCGTCAGCACCAACGTAGCAAACTGTAGGGTTCTTTGTGATTCCTTCGTAAGATTCGTCACCGTTAGGGCCTAATGGTTCTCTGTTGATAAGAACTAGAGGGATTTCAGCAGCGACTACCTTGTCGATGATTGCATCAGCAGAAGAAGTCTGAACTAAGTTAAGGATGATAACATCTTTACCCTGAGTAATGAATGTATCAATCTGGTTTGACTGTTCAGCCATATCGTTCTTGCTGTCAACAACTTCAACATTGTACTTGACTGTGTCAGTTTCTAATGTCTTGAAGTAGTTTACAATCTCGTTACGATACAGAGTCATGAAGTTGTCATCGAACTTATAAATAGCAACACCTACTTCATAAGTCTTGACATCGTCTTTTGGCTGTTCACCACCACCGTTATTGTTGCCGCAACCTGCAACAGCAAAAACCATGAGAGCAACCAATAAAATGCTAATAAGCTTTTTCATTCGTTTCCTCCTCGGACAAATCCGTCCATAGTTAATTATAGCTATTAATGTAAACGATTTCAATCAAATTAATTCATTTTGTTTTCTATAATAAAACACTCTTCATGTCAAGCTAAATATGAGATGTTTTATATGAAAAATCAATCTATACTAACAAAATAAAAACGGCAGTTGAGTTCAATTCAACTGCCGCAGATTATTAGGCTTTCTTTCTAAATAATTGTCTTTGTACCAAAAGGTCTGACTTTAACTTCCAGCAGACAGTCATCGCCAAAGACTGACTTCATTACTTCCCTGAATCCTTGAGTCATATCCTTAGGTACAACAGCCTGGATCGTGCCCTCAAATCCTCCACCATGGACACGATATGCTCCCCTATCACCCAGATAAGTATCAGCAACAGCTAAAGCTATAGCCAGAGATTGCGAGTTGACTCTCGATGCAGGATAGACATTCTGCAGATATTCGAATGAAGATCTGCCTGACTCCTTAATAAGTTTAAGCAGTGAATCGACATCGTTATTTCTAACGGCTTCTTTTTCCAGTACTGCTCTTTCATCTTCGTTGAAGAAATGAATGGATCTGAGAACGGCTCTGTCGTTGTTTACCACCTTGCGGATATTGGCAAGATTCTGAAAGAGTTCCTGCTTACTTGAATCTGCCAGGAAGTTCACCCCAAGCTGTTTGGCCACTTCTTTTATTTCGATCGTGACCGCTGCATATTCATGAGACAGATCGGAATGATCGCCTTTGGTATTGACCAGGATCAGATCGTAGCCGTGATCGGCAAATGAAAATTCATAGTTTTCAATTTCCGGTTTTTCCGGATCTCTGAAGTCGATCGCTACAAAGCCACCGACCGAGATCGCTGTCTGATCCAAAAGACCGCTTGGCTTTCCAAAATAGAAATTCTCCGCATACTGACCGATCTTGGCCCTTTCAGCTGCTTCGATCTTTTCGTTATTATACAGACAATTGAATGCCTCAACGATCATGACTTCAAAACAGGCCGAAGACGATATACCTGATCCGACCAGAACTTTTGAGTTGCATGCCATGTCGAAACCACCGATCTTATAGCCGAGTTCATCGATCCTGTAGGCAATGCCTCTGATCAAAGATTCGGAAGTATTGAGCTCATTTTCATGGACCTTGAGGTCATCAAGATCGACCGGTTTTGTTTTAAAAGAACCATCCTTGTAACGAACGATATTGTCATTATTGGGTTTTACAATGGCAATATTGTCGATATTAAGACTGGCAGCCAGAACATGGCCGTGCTGATGATCGGTATGGTTACCTCCTATCTCGCTTCTGCCTGGAGAAGAAATGATGTGATAATCACCATCTCCATATAATTCATGTGCTTCATCAAGCAGTTTGAGATATCTGTTTTTCTCTTCTTCAAGCTTGTCGCTGCAGATGATCTTGCTTAATATTTCGTCGATCTGCTCTGATTTTATATATTCTTTTAATTCAAGATAATTCATATTAATCTAAACGTGACTTTCCTATCATAGCTGCGCCAAGAACACCAGGTTCCTGCAATGCAGCCTTTAAAATCGGTACTTCTCTCATGCCTTCATGAGCCATTGATTTGAAATATTCCTTTAGCTGGTCAAAATAAAGCATTGATGACTTTGCACATCCTCCGCCGATGACGAAGCAATCCGGTGCGACGATAGCAGAGATCTGAGCCATGCATGTCGCGAGATCCTTTGACATCTTGTCGAGGATGGCTTTGGCCTTTTCATTTCCTTCGGTAGCAAGGATGAACACCTTTCTGGCACTGTTGGCTTCCGGTCCGATCAGATCATTGCCGATAAGACCGATAGCTGTTCCTGAAGCGATCGTCTCTACACCACCGCGATTGAGATGCTTGTAGATCGGATACTGCTTGGCCTCAGGATCGACGATGACATTCGCTATCTCTCCGGCATAGCCCTTGTGTCCGGAGATGATCTTGCCATTGATGATCAGTCCACCGCCAATGCCGGTCGAATGGGTTATGAAATATACGATATTGTAGCCTTTTCCTGAGCCAAGAAGTGCTTCCGCAAGACCGGCTGCATTGGCATCATTGTCCAGGAAGACAGGAATGCTGGTGATCTTCTCCATATTTGCGGCAAACGGATAGCCTTCACATCCCGGAATATTCGTAGCCATCGTGATGACATTCTTTTCTGCGTCTACCGGTCCGGGAATGGCCAGCCCGATCGATCTGACATCGCTGAGATCAAACTGTTCAAGTAATCCAAGGATATTAGCTTCGATCTTCTCAGGGCCTTCCTTGCCATGTGAAGGAGCGATAACATCCTGAACTATCCTTCCTTCCGCATCCATCTTGGCAACACGTACATTAGAGCCGCCTAAATCAATACCAATGTAATAATTCATGATAAAATACCTCTTTTTTCTTTATTATAGAACACCTGCAATTGATTTTTGTTTACTAATTCTCAAATCCAATAAAAAAAGATGGCTAGCCATCTCTTAATATCCCATGAAACCTTTCATTTTATCCAAAGCACTGTTGTGTCTGAGTTTTACGACACCATAGGACAGTGACATCTTTTCACCGATCTCTTTAAGACTGTATCCCTCATAATACTTCAGGACTATGATATCTTTTTCTTCATCGCTGAGCTTGTTCAAAGCTGCAGCCAGATCGGCCAGTTCGGCCTCGCTTATGCCGTCCTTCTCTTCTTCGTATTCATAATTATCCAGCAGTTCATAGCTGTCATGTCTGGTGCGGTAGAAGTCAATCAGGGTATTTTTCGTAATGTTGAATATCCAGGTCGACAGTGCTGATTTACTTTCATCAAACTTCTCCAGATTCCTGAAGACCTTAGTAAAAACATCTTCACATAAATCTTCAGAATCGTGGTAATTGTTTATACGTGAATTGATATAAGAGAAGACTTTCTGATAATACTCCTCATAAATTTCATCTATTGAGGGTTTTATCGGCATCAGCTAAGACTTTATCCTCCTTCTTTGGCATTTTATCGAGAGTCTTACCACCTGCTGCAAAAGACAGTTCTGTCTCACTCAATAAAACTGCTCCGGAATCATAACGTTCCTGAACGTTGTTGATGACCCGTTGCAAATCCTTGTTTCGTTCAAAGCGCTGGTAATCGAACAGACTAGTCAGCTTGTTTTCGAATTTCCCCATTTTTCCTCCTTCTCTATTTTATTACTAAATATGACCAAAAATGAATGCTTTTTTGTAAGAATGATCAGAAAACCAAACCAATGATCTTCCCATTCTAAAAAAGCTTTAAGACAAAGGATCCCGGTTTAACTTTGGTCATTTTCTCAGGATCCTTTTTTCCAGTCATATTTTATACGAACTTTCCCTGACAATTGGCAGTACCTTTTAAAGAAAAAAGCTGTTGTTTTCATACAACAGCTCATTTTCTATTCTGTAAGCCCGAAACCGCGCGGATAGGCAATATCCCTGGAAGCGGAATAAGTACTATCTTCTTCATTAAACAGCAGTTCAGGGATATTCACCGGCAGTTTTCCATCATAGCTTCCGCTTTCATAAAGGTGCATGACTCCGGCAATGAGATTTGGCGGATATGTCACGACATCCTTGGTGTAATCGCCAGGAATCACTGAAGGACCTGGCGCAAGATAGACTGCCAGTTTGACATCAGCGTCAAATCTGTCCAGATCGTAAGGAAGCTGCGAAGAGATAAGGATGCCTGTCTTGTCTTTTTCCTTGCACAAGCTCAGTACTTTTTCAATTATCGCCGCATAATCATCATTGATGTCTTCAAAGCCATACATCGCTGAGATCGTAACGACATTATCGTAATCATTGATCATCTCATAATCAAAGCTGTCTTTGTCGTCATTGGTAAAGACGTAATAGTCCATACTGTTATCATCGATCAGTCCTTCGGCTTTCAATAATTCACCACCAAAAGCTATCGCGTTGCCCTGTGATGAATATGGAGCCAGGAAAAGTGTCTTTTCATCTTTGTTTAAAGGTAAAGAAATTCCCGCATTTTCGACCATCGTGACCGCCTTTTTTGTGATCTCGAGTTCTTCATCATGATTCTCCTTGGAACCTATCAGTGCAGATAGATTTTCAATTTCGTTGGTCTTGTTGCTTAGATGATTTTCGTATTTTACTTTCAGGATCCTTCTTACGGCATTATCGATGGTGCTTTCTTCGATATCGCCGTCTTCGACCATCTTGACGATCATGGCCACATATTCCTTGAGTTCCTTTATATAGACCTCGACACTTTCATGGTAGTCGACCGGGATCAGAAGCATGTCTACACCGGCATTTATGGCAAATCTGGCCGTATCTTCAACCTTATAGTATTTTGTGATCGCATCCATCGAAAGTGCATCAGTGATGATTATGCCTTCAAAACCGAGATCTTCTCTGAGGATACCGACGATCTTTTTTGACAGTGTAGCCGGTAAATAGACTTTCTGGCCATTGAGGGCGATATATTGTGAATTATCGATGTTTGGGAACATGATATGAGCACTCATGATCATATCGGCACCGGCTGCAATGCCGTATTCAAATGCCTCAAGCTCGCTTTCCTTTATCTCTTCATAGGTCTTGTCGACCTGTGGCAGACCGGTATGGGAATCCACAGCTGTATCGCCATGGCCCGGAAAGTGTTTTAAAGATGTCAGGATATTCTGACTGTGGTATCCTTCGATACTTTTCTCTATGTATCCTCTGGCATAATCGCTGTCATCAGAAAAAGCTCTTATGCCGATGACGGGATTGTTGGGATTGGAATTGATGTCCACGACCGGCGCAAAGTTGGTATTAAGGCCAAGCAGTTTCATCTCGCTTCCGATAATATTGGCTGATTCATAGGCATTGTTCGGATCATTGCTGGCAACTATAGCCATATTGCCAGGCATGGACGTGCCGAATCCTATCCTTTTGACGGAACCCCCTTCCTGATCGGCAGAGATAAACAAAGGAATCCCATCGACTCCATGAGCTTCCTTTATCTTTCTGATGAGTTCAAAGCTCTTGGCTGAACTTTTCAGATTTTCGGCAAACAGTATGATCCCGCCAAATTTGTATTCGTTAAGCAAAGCTGTATATCTTTCATCCAGCTCCTCCAGAGGTTCTCTGTTTCTCTTCTCATTGCCGTTTTCATCTGTCACAACTTCAAAGAAGCTGTATCTGAGACATGGCATCAGCATCTGGGAAACCTTATCCTGAAGGCTCATCTTCTTTATCTGCTTATCGATCTTGCTGTCGATACTGCAGCCGCTCAAGATAAATATAAATAACGTAAGTAATAAAATGATCAATCTTTTCATACCTAAATTTTCGCTTCTTCATATCTCTTTGTCAAAGACTATGTACAATTAAATCATGAAAGAGTTCATTTCGATCTGCGGAATAATACCGGAAGACATCAATAAAAAGATTAAGGAGATATGTCTTAAGGAAAATGAAGATCTGAAACTGTCAGAGAGATTTTTCAGATTCAATCTGCATATTTCGATGAAAAGGACCTTTCTTTGCGATGAATTTGAAAAAATGAAGGATGATGTAAGACAGGTCCTGATCAAGGAAGGAAAGATCTTCTGTGGCAATACTCACCTTAAAAGAAACAGGGATATGCTTTGGCTGATCATGGATTATGATGAAAAGCTGAGGAAAATTCACGATCAGCTCGACAGATTATTGAATGATAAATACGGTGTGCCAATAGATACCTTTGACAGGATTTATCTTCCCCATATCACGATCTTTCATAAAGGCGATCCTGAAAATATGGATGTGATGGAAAATAGACTTTCCCTTTCTCTTCCTAGCTTTCCTGTAAGTATAAACAGCTACGCGATCGGAACGAAGATAAAAGGTTATGAATTCTTTGATGTTTAAAATTATAGGGCCAACGATTGCCGATTTTGAAAATTCATCGTATAAATAGTATGGAGGAAAACAAATGGAAGAAAAAGTTTTAAATGATGAAATTTTATCAGAAGTAGCTGGTGGTGTAGCCAATATGACCGTTATCGGCACTGCAACCGTTATTACAAACAATCTCAATATCAGAAGAAAGCCAGATAAGAACTCAGAAAATTTGGGCCAGACAAATGCTCCAACCAAGTATTATGTCTATGAGATCGTACAGAATCAGGGTTATATCTGGTATCGTATTTCTGAAAACATGTGGATCGCCAATGATGGTACCTGGGTATCATTCTCAACCAAATAAGCTATCCTATCCATTATCAGAGACAAAAAGTGGCGTTGCCACTTTTTATTTTTTTACTCTATTAAATAGATCCGGGCGATATTTTTCAGTCAGTTTCTCTGCTTCGGTTTTTCGCCACTCATTTATATTTTTTTCATTTCCTGAAAGCAGAACTTCCGGAACTTTCTTGCCATCGAATTCGTTAGGTCTAGTGTAACGGGGATATTCCAGGATCCCGTTTTCAAAGGATTCTTGAAGAACACTTTCCTTTTTCATGCTTCCATCGACCAGACGCATCGTAGCTTCACAGACGACCATGGCAGACAATTCGCCGCCTCTTAAGATATAATCGCCGATCGAGATGATCTCGTCAGCGTAGTCGTAGATCCTCGCGTCAAAGCCCTCAAAATGGCCGCAGATGATGATCAGCTCTTCCCTGTTTGAAAGTTCATGGGCTTTCTTCTGATCGAACTTCTTTCCGATCGGATCCATGATCAGCACATGACTTTTTTCACTTCTGTTGGCCTTCAGGGCGTTTACTACAGGTTCGCACCTTAAGATCATGCCTGCTCCCCCGCCATAAGGTGAATCATCGATCTTGCGGAAAGAACCCTTGACATAATCGCGCATGTCGATGATCTGCATATCCAGCAGACCTGATTCGACATTCCTTCTGATCAGCGGTGTCTTAAGAAATGCCGTAAATTCTTCAGGTGCGATCGTAAGTATCTTGATGATCATTTCTGACGTTTGGAAGAATTCATGTAATACATGCCGATAGCCATAACGATGCCAAAGAAGACCAGATAATAGACTACCTGCTTAAAACCATAGCTCACATAGCAACAGTAGCACATGAACAGTGACGATATGGCAGCCAGAAACGGCAGGATAAAGCGATCGAAGAAATTGTAGTTTTTCTTTCTGATCATCGTCATGATGAACATTGGAACATACAGAGCATACAATGTGATGATACAGATCTCATCGGCTTCCCAGGCCAGCAGCCATTCAGGATTTCCGGTGCCGTTGAAAGCCAGAGGACCCTGGAAGAACAGGACAGCGGTCTGGAAAAGCCAGAAGCCCATCATAGCCAGGCCAAAGATACTGCTTTTTAAAGGCATGCCTGTATCTTTATCGATATCCGCCATGGCTTCAGGATCAGGTCCCAGACCTCTGATCGCCAGACCGTAGATGCTTCTCATTGAACAAAGGACCATGCCATTGGCTGTGCCAAGACAGGAAATGATAATCAGAACCAGAATAATTGTCGAGAAGGCACTTCCAAAGACATTGGAGAAAGCAACCATCGGTAACTGATCTCCAGCCGCTACTATTTCTTCAACACTTAAGGTTGCCGACATGGACATTACATAAGCCATATAAAGGACTGTACAGAAAATACAGCCGATGATCAGAGCCAAAGGAAGATCTCTTTTGGAATTCTTGAGTTCGGAATTGATCGTCGTTGAAGCGATCCAGCCCTCATAGGAGAAGGCAAAGGCACACACGCCAGGAAGGATGCCGCCTGCTGCATTATCAGCCACATGGCTCAGTGCTGCAGCACAGTTGCCGTTTCTGATGCCGATGAAAATACCGACGATCGCCATCAGGACCAGAGGAATGCATTTGATCACAGTCGTTGAAACCTGGAATTTACCTGCCAGTTTCGGTGAGATCATATTCAGAACTGAGAGCATGATCAGAAACAGGATGGCAAAGCCTAGTGTATTATAGCCATACATCTCCTTCCCCATCAGCAAAGAGACATATGAAGCGCCGATATAGCACAGGGTAGAACCGATGATCGGATTATAGAATATCGCCGTAAACCAGCCGATAAAGTATGCATACTTTTCGCCAATGATGGCTTCAGCATAATCCACCAGACCATTGCAGTGCACGTATTCTCTGCCCATCTTGGCAAAAAACAGTGAACAGATGATGCAGATAGCTCCAACGATGCCGATGACCAGCAATGCATCTCTCATCGATCCGCCTGTCAGCTTCAGCAGTTTGACTGCCTTGAAGAAGATACCTGAGCCGATGACGATGCCGATGACCATCGAAAGTGCTGTCGGAAAGCCATAGCGTTTTTCCATGCTGTTTTCCTTTTTCATATCGTACCCCCCCATAAAACTAAAAGTCATCCCTAAAGGACGACCTGTCGTGTTACCACCTTAATTCGCTTATAAAAAGCCTTGATTCTACTAACGGAAGAAAACCGGAGACTTCTACTTGTTTCAAAGTTCTACTCCGTGATGAATTCACTGAAGTCCATATGATCATTTCTCAGCCATGTGATCTCTCTGTGATATTTATCTTCAGTTACTGCTTCACTTCAAAGTATTTAAATCTATTCTAATATATTAGAGCTATTTTTCACAGCTTATCTTTACTTGCTGTCTGATGGAATATACCAGTAGTTGTTTATGCCGTTAAGATAGGTTCTGGCATTATCAGGCATCTGGGTCAGAGCATTGTAGGCATTGTAGTAATCGCCAGCCCCTGAAGCTATGGATATTGCACCCAATGTTCCCATGAAGGTATTGGAGTGATCAAACAGGAAAATGATGAAAGGAATAAAGCCAAAGACGATATTCGGAAGCATGGACATGAATATAAATCCGAATTTTGAGAAGGTTCCAGGTCCCACCACAAACAGCATGCCTTTCTTCAGATTCTCATACATATATACATCGCCTTCAAAACAGATGGCATGCAGGAACTCATGAGGTACCAGCGCAATGATGGATGCCAATGTGCCAAGCATATTCAAAGGTGCCCTGGCCAGAACAAAATAGATCGCCAATACAACAAATGCGATCACGACCGCGATGCTGTTCATGACTACAGCCAGCTTGTTCATGGTCGGTGCTTCCTTGAATGGAACATATCCAGGTTCGTGCTCATGGGTGATCAGACTTTTTGGGTCATCGTTATATCTTCCTGCGAAATGAAATTTTGTCATCTTTGTTCCCCCTTGGATACAGAATACACTTCTTCATTTTACACCTGATGCTGACTCTTATTTAAACAATCCTCTTTTCTCATAAGTTTCACAACTTATATCTCTGACTTCATAACCTGTCTCTTTGATCTTTTCTTTAAGTATCTTCAGATCCGGAATGTTTTCACAGATAAATAAAGATTCACCTTTCTTATGTGAGGAACTGACCTTCTTAGCATCTTTTATATTTCTTCTTATGACATCGTTGATATGAGCTTCGCACATGCCGCACATCATTCCCTCGATCTTCATCGTCACTCTATACATTTCACATACTCTCCATTTTCAATACTTGACTTCTATCGGAAAAAGATCTTTACGATCTTCATTTTGACCAGTCTGTCACAGAAACCGATCATCAATTTATAGAAAAAATCAACTTCATCATAGATATCACGATATCCGCGCATGTAGCTCTTTGCACTGACACTTTCTATTTTTTCATCCCACTTTTCGATCACCAAGGGATCATCAAGATAGAAATAAGCTCCTACATCACTTATGCCGGCTTTACTGAGCCAGGTCTTCGTCATCATCTGTACACCAAGTCTGTTGCAGCAATCAAAGACCAGTACAGATGATGGAAAAACTTCAGCCATCTTTCTGATCATGGTCCTGACTTCTTCAGACTTAAGATAATAGAAAACTCCCGAGGCAAAGAAGATCACGCCATTATCTTTGACGATGTGCTTCATCCATCTTTCATCATTCAGATCATACGCAAGATTTTCTTCTCTTTCTTTTGTACCCAGTATTTTTTCTCTTATCTTTATGACATCTTCAAAATCGATATTGTAGCCGTGGCACATGCCGTTATCAACTTTGGAAAAAGTGTCATCAAGACCACAGCCAAGATTTACTACAGAGGCATAAGGATGATCTTTAAGATACTCATTTATCTCACATATGAGGTCATAATGACACTGTGCCACCTCTATTGCCCCGAATCTGCCAGCTAGTGTTTCCATCGCTTTGCCTTTGATCGCAAAATCATAATCCAGACTACCGCAGATCTTTTCCGCTTCCTCATCAAATAAAAGATCAGGATAGTATCTTGAACAGACTGCTCTGGCATAGAGTGGAATGATCAGTGTTTCCTGAATCGTATTATTCTCAATATGATATTTATCCATTCTGATCTCCTGTTGAACACTATACTAGTTAGTTTTATCTAACGTATTTTATTATAACATTGAATATCCTTTTTGATCCTGAAAACGATATCATCCACGATATCGTTTATTTATCGATTTCTAAATATTAAATGTATCGCGTAATAAAGACACACAAAAACAGCCTTATCGTTCCTTTATGTTAGATAGATAAAGAAGATTTCTAATAATAAACGGTGTGTTGAAACTGATCCCATGTCTTTATGATCGCTTATTCAAAAGCTCATGGTATATTCTGAAGTCGGTGTCATTAAATACATTGAAAACCACTTTAATACTGCCGTTTTCTTTCAGCCATCTGTTAACTGTATCTGTCGCGATCTTTGCTGCTTTATCCTGAGGGAACATGAACACGCCTGTTGAAATACAACAGAAGGCAATCGATCTGAGTTCATTTTCCTTTGCCATATCAAGACATGATCTGTAGCATTTTTCCAGCAGTTCTTCATGGACGCTGTTAAGCTTTCCATCAACGATCGGACCGACGATATGGATTACCTTTTTTGCAGGTAGATTATAGGCATCTGTAAGCAACGGTACAGCTGCCGGCTGTACATAATTCACGCCATACTGGCTTCTGAGTTCCTCCATCTTTCGATTACACTCATTTCTTAGCTGCACACCGGCATAGGTATGGATGCAGTTATCGATACAATTATGCCCCGGAACAAAACACCCAAGCATGGCAGAATTGGCGGCATTGACGATCGCATCAGCCTTTAAAGTCGTAATATCGCCCTTCCAGAGATAGATGTCATCTTTTACCGGTTTCAGATCATCAAGATCCGTTATGCCCTTTTCTTCCATTTCCTTCTTCAGGTATTCATCCTGGATCTTCAGGAAATCCTCAGATATATCTTTGGGCATCCTGACGTTCATCAGTGATCTTAAAAGTTTTCTGCGACTTTCTTCATCATCAGGAAAAAGGATCTCTTTTGCTCTTCCCTGTTCTTTTGAAAGATAGCTGATCAGATAATCCATTCTTTCGCTTTGAGTCATGAATTTCCCCCTTTCCCGATTTCTCAACTTTATTCTACTATCAGTTAAAAACACTGTCGAATGACAGTGTTTTGCTTATTGATTCATTTTATACAGCATGAGCATGCCCATGAGGAAGCCGGAGAATACAACAGGATAGCCTACGAAACACAGCATCCACTGTTCTCTGTTGGTTAAGAAATTCTTGCCGATGAAAAGCCAGAGAATGTAGCCAAGCAAGGCATAGATACCGGAATTGATGAGCAGGAAGATGCGGTATTTATGTTTTTGGCGATATTCAGTTTATCGACCTGTTTCCATAATAGTTTCGCCATAATAGCTCCTAATGAGAGATTTCGTAATTATGGTCATTGATGTTGATGAGGTGGTCACCGATTCTTTCAACATCACTTGACAGTTTAAGATACTGAGCTCCTACCAATGCGCTGCAGATGCCTTTATTGAGTCTCTGGATATGGTTCTCCGACATCTGTTTTGAAAGTTCGTCGATATTTTCTTCGATCTTCTTGGCTTTCTTGAAACCGGAACGCTTTCCGCTTTCATAGATCTCGATCGTCACCTTATAAAGATCGTTAATAAATCCCCTGATCTGTTCGATCTCACTCAGTGCTTCCTTGGAGAACGTTTCTTTCTGCTGCTTCAGGTTTTCCGCATATTCAACGATGTTTTCACTGTAGTCACCGATCCTTTCAAAATCGGAGATACTGCGATAGGTCGAAGAAAGATACAGATAGTCCTTCTGAGAGATATTGCTCATACCGGAAAGTCTGACGATGAAATCAACGAGATTCTGATTGAGGAAATTGAGTTCTCTTTCATTACTTCTGAAATTCTCAAGATACTTATAATCCTGACTTGTGATGATATCGATGGCTATATTGAAGTTGTCATTGGCGATCTTAGCCATATTTATAATTTCCTTTTTGACCTGACTTACAGCTATTGAAGGTGTACTCAACATGTGTTCATCGACAAAATGGAATCTTTCAGTCTCCTCAGAACCTTTATCATCAGCTACCAGTCTCTGAGAGAGTTTTACCAGCTGATCGCTCAAAGGCAGAACGATCAGGACTGAGGCGATATTGAAGAAGGTGTGAAACATTGCCAGCTGGATCTGTGGTGTATCAGGAAACATCCTTTCAAACATGATGCCGTAGGAGAATGTATTATTGGTGACCAGTTTGATTACAACATCACTGACAAGCAGCAACACAACACCACCCGCATTGAAAATCAGCTGAATCAGTGAAGTTCGTTTGGCGTTGGCAGAAGAAGACATCGCTGCAAGTGCTCCGGTAAAACAGGTCCCGATATTTGCACCTAAAGTGATGTAGATGCCCTGTTCAAGAGATATGAGTCTGGCAGCTACCATCGTTATGGCGATCGAAGTCATGGCAGACGATGAATGAATGGCTGCCGTGATCAGAGCTCCAGCTATGACCAGGATCAGAATGTTGTCGATCCTTGACAGGAACATCTTCAGTTCTGGCATCATCGCAAAGGAATTCATTGAATCAGACATCATACTCAAACCGATGAAAAGTAATCCAAAACCGGAAATGATATCGCCAATGTATCTGGTGTTGTCTTTCTTGGCAAACATGTTGATGAAAACACCGATACCAGCCATGGCGGAAAACAGGATCGTGATGTCGATGATCCCGCCATTAAACAGACCCAAAGCTACGATCTGGCCGGTGATCGTTGTACCAATCTCACCACCGAAGATCAAGGTTGCAGCCTGGGAAAGCGAGATGATCCCCGCATTGACAAAACCGATCGTCATGACGGTCGTCGCTCCGGAACTCTGAATGATGATGGTAGCCAAGGCACCGATCGCCACTCCGACAAGCTTGTTTTTTGAGACTTTTGAAAGCAGCTTCTTCAGACGATCTGAGCTTACGGCTTCAAGGTTGGTACTGATCATGGAGCAGGCGATCATATAGACACCGACACCTGCAACAAGTTCCATGATGTGAGTAATGATTTCAATCGAATTCATTAAAAAACTCTCCTGATTTAAAATTAAGAAACATTCTTCAATAGAGTATTTTCAGTTTTTAAATGTTGACATAAAAATAAAATTCATTCGATTCCAGAGAATAATCTTCTGTTGCATCCATCGGCTGTTCTTCGCCATTGACGAAGAGATTTACCGGATCATAGAAGATATAACCGGGGCTGGCCACGATCCTTCCAAAGACGGTGACTGGCTTGTCTTCTTCAACTTTTAAATCCGAATAGTAGATCAGAAGCGCATAGTCCTTAAAGAATACTTCATCTCTTTCTTCCCCATTGACACTTATCTTGCCTATGGAATACTTGTCAGATTCACTGATTACTTCCGGAACAGGTGTCTGGTCCAATCCCTGAGGATCTTTGCAGGTAATAACAGTGCCTGCTTCAGGCCTTCTGATCGTAATTTCAACGTCCTCAATTACTATAGGTTCTTTTTTAATAATGTTTTTCATATCAGCTCCTTATATATATTGTTTTTATTCAGATCTTTAAGATTAATTATAGATTGTCACCTGTTATTCAGCAATTCGTCCTGATCTTTGATACTCGTCCTCAGAATTATCGATTTTTCTCTGAATCCGTATTTCTTATACAGCTCGATCACACCATTTCCATATACGACTTTAACTTCAATGTTTTCTACACCAAGTTCTCTGAATTTTTCAAATGACCATTCAATAAGATTCTTACCGTAGCCTTTTCCTCTTCTATCTTCAAGCACCGCCAGATAATCAAGGACACCTTCTTTTCCTTCAGTGGTGATCTCGCAGAAACCAGCGATATTTCCATCTTCTTCAGCTACTGCTATATAACCTTTTCCTTCATTTAATTCCCTGATAAAATCCTCGATCAGCTGCTTTGAAGTAATAGTCGGATAATGCCCCTTGAAATAGACAGAGACCTTGTTGTGGTGTTCACCCATCGACTCCAGACATTCATAAAGTTTGTGTGCTTCGTCTGCTTTGGTTTCTCTCATATGTATTCTTGCCTTCCATATAAAATTATATAAGATCGGAATGTTTATTTAACCCGCTTAATCTACGTCGGAGTTTTCAGCAAAGACTAAAAATGACATTCTGGAAGATATGAATGCCTGAGCATAATTCGATAGTTGCATACTTTAGTGTCTCAAATGCTCGATCAAATGTTTTTTTATTCCCTCTTTTCTTAGATAATCAATGTCAAATCAGACAAAAAGAAGTAAGATAAAGGCGGAAACAAAGATTATCTTTTGTTGTGAGAAATATTTGAAAGTTATGCAGACGATTGAACAGGCACTGGATAAACTTGAACACTCAAAATTCAGGTCAAGTTTTTATCTGACAAAGAAGGAAAAAGCCTATCTTGAAGAAAAAGGCATCGAAACGATAAGAAGTCATGCCAGGGATTTTGTAAAGATCAAGCTTTCTGCTGCCGATCCCAAAAACGATGGAAAACAGACGCCGATGCATGGCCATCCGGTGTTCAAGGCTATGCACGCAACAGCCTGCTGCTGCAGAGGCTGTCTGAATAAATGGTATAGGGTCCCATTACACAAGGAATTAAGCGAAGATCAGCAGGAACGTATAGTGAATCTATTGATCGCCTGGATCGAAAGACAAAAACTATAAACTGAAGAAACTTGGATTTAGCATAGTTTTATCATTATCAATACAGATCGTACTGTATAGAATCCTAACCTAAATGATCAAAAAAGATGACAATCCTCTCAGACATAACTGCAGATTGTAAATGTAAGGTATTATTCAACATAATTGTCGGATATCCCTTCTGAAATGATCATACTTGCTGTCATTGATGTTTATAACAAAGAAAATATCAACATCTTTACCTAATGTCTTTGAAAAATTGAACTTTAGATCACAGATCTGAATAAGGCCAGGAGTCTTTTCCTTTGTCGTAAAAAGAATATCTATATCGCTGTCTTTTCCTGCATCTCCTCTTCCATAAGAACCGAAAAGATATACAGATTCCAGATCATTCTCTTCTGCAATTGGCTTTATCAATTTCTGTATTTCCTCAAACGATAGAATTCTATTATTCATAAATAACACTCTTCTTATTAAATTATAATAAAAACCGCTTTAAGCGGTAATCTTTAAGATGGTGCCAACTACAGGAATTGAACCCGTAACCTACTGATTACAAATCAGTTGCTCTACCTATTGCGCTAAGTTGGCAAATCAATGGTGGAGGCTACAGGGCTCGAACCTGTGACCCCCTGCTTGTAAGGCAGGTGCTCTCCCAACTGAGCTAAGCCTCCGCATTGCGCTTAATTATTCTAACATGCACTATCTTTTTAAGTCAATTGATTTTAAAATAAAACTATGTTCAGAAAAACCTATGTTGAAGTCAATTTGGACAACATACAAAGTAACGTAAAATTCTTCAGAAACAGATCTGAAAAAAAGATAATCGGTGTCATTAAAGCCAACGGATATGGCACCATTGACTACATGGAAGCAAAGGCTCTAAAGGAAGTCGGTGTAGCTTTTTTTGCTGTATCGAGTCTTGATGAAGCTTTGCGTTTAAGAGCTCACGGCATCGATGACAAGATAGTCGTTCTGGGTTATGTTCCACTTGAGAGTATGGATATCATCAGAGAAAAGAATATCAGTATAGTCACTCTAAGCAGGGAATTTGTCCAGAAGGCCGATCTTAAAGATGTCAATGTTCAGATGAAGATAAATACCGGAATGAACAGGATTGGTATCAATCCTGATGACGCAAAACAGGTGCTGGAACTTCTGAAAGGCAAAGGCGCAAACATCGAAGGCATCATGTCTCATCTATCCAGTGCTGATAATGACCCTGAATATTCCTTGAAGCAGTATGAACTTTTCAGAAACTGTGTCACATCTCTTCATTATGATTTTTCATGCATTCACATGAATGCGACAGACTCCGCCATCATCATCAAAGATGATTTCTGTACTCATCAGAGGATCGGACTGGGTTTACTGGGATTCAGTTCCTATAACGTGCCTGTAAAACCGGCGATCAGACTGTTCAGTGAAGTCGTCATGGTGAAAAAGCTTAATAAAGGCGAGACCGTTTCCTATGGAAGACATTATACAAGCGATGGCAGCGGCTATATCCTCACCCTGCCTGTAGGATACGGGGATGGCTTTTTCAGAGCCAACAGCGGTAAACAGGTATATATAGGTAAGGAATATGCCACGATTGCCGGCAGTATATGTATGGATCAGATGATGATACATACGGAAATACCTTATGAAACAGGCACCATCGTTGAACTTTTCGGCGATCATATCTCTATAGAAGATCGTGCCAAAGAGCTTAACACCATCACTTATGAACTGCTCACAAACATCACTGACCGAGTGAGCCGGGTCTATATCAAAGATGGAATGGTCATTGAAACAATAGATCAGAGATTATAGGAAAAAGTTTGATCTGAAACTGAAGTCATTGAAAAAATGACTTTTTTTATGTTTTTTTAAAATTTAAGGTAGGAATTTCGCCACTTTCCGGCTCATAAAGAATGAAGGAGAAATTTCTTATGGAAAAACAGAAACAGTCAAAAAGAAAACTCATCATCATTCTGATGTTTATTCTGATTCTCATCATGAGTCTCTTCATTATCTGGCTTTTAGTTAATTTTTCTGATCGCAAAACAATAAAAACTGACATAGAAGTGTCAGATACTCAGAGCTCAATCGATTTTGATCCAAATCATCATCACAAAGAAGAAGGATACACCGAAGTTATGGGTTTTGGCTGTCTTGATATCGATAAGGATTTCCCCTTCATCTATCTGATTAATCCGGAAGGCAATGAGGTCTATCTGAGTTTTGATGTCTATGAGAATGAAGAAATGCTTTACAGTTCCAAGCTCATAGAACCGGGGAAGATGGAGGAGTTCAATATCTATGAATGTTTAAATGCAGGTAAACATACTCTGACCTATTCGATCGCCTCCTTTGACATGAATGATAAAACGGTATTGTGGTCCGGGATTAAACAGAAACAGGAAATTTCTATCACAAAGTAAGGAGAACATATGAAGAAATTAATCGTCTTGGCTGTAATGCTTCTGGCGCTTATCGTGCCTAACAGAGTTGCGGCCGAAGATCAGGAAGTCTCTGCAGATACCAGTGTAGCTCTGATCGCTACCAGAACGTCGACATATTACGCATCACTCCCAACTGTCGTCGATGTACTTAACAACTCTGTTGATTTCATCGTCAAGGTAAAGGGCGATATCACTGCCGACAAGCAGCTAAATATCACTTCCGGTGAAACAGCTACCCTTTCCGATTCCCTGGGCAGAAGCAGTGTCACTGTAAATGTCTCGCATTCAGGAGGTCCGTTCACCTATGATGAACTTCCAGCCGAATACAACAACAGCGACATCGTAACCTTCACTCTCACCCATGCCACACTGGGCGCCGGAACATACAGTGGTACGCTCCCGATCACGATAAGTCTGGATAACGCATCCGGTTCTTAAGATCCATTGTCAGGGCCTGCATCCCTGATCAAGGAATATATATGAAAAAAGTTCTTCTTTCATTACTGCTGTTTCATATGTTCACGATGGTCTGCACAGCTCAGGATTATACCGACGAAGGAAACTATACAGTTTCAATGATATACACCAAAGCTCCAAGTTATACTGTCAAGCTTCCCAAGACAGTAAATGTCATAAATGAAAATACAATTATGGATTTTTATGTTAAGGGCGATATCTATGCCGATCAGACCTTGAGTATCGTATTCGCCGATACTTATATCTCATGCAACGACAGATCTATCCCCGTTACTGTAAGCCAGAGTAAAAACTCCTGGACCTGCAGTGAACTGAATGAAGATTACATGCGTTCCAGCGTGTCAATTTCCCATACAAAGCTTAGTGCTGGAACCTGGTTTGGATACATGAATGTAGCGATATCTTTGCAGGGAGGCAGTTAATATGGCGACTTCTCTATTAAACCTTTCACTTCTTGTTTCAATGCTTTTTCTAGGGCCCTGCAAAGATACCTACATCATCAAGATCCCCAATAATATAAGTATCGTTGAAGATGGATACATTGATATAAACGTCGTCGAAAATGATCTGAGTCAGTATGAAACTCTGTATATTGACTTTGATCAGACGTTTACGATCTCGGATTCTCATGGCAAGGAAGACATCAGTGGCTATACCACTGATTCTTCAATTATCATCGAAGCCGGTGATACTTCAGGAAAAACAGTCGGCTATCATCTTCTACCGATCCCCGCTGGAGAATGGAGCGGAAACTTGGGTCTCTCCATCAGACTTGAAAATACCTGTCCAGGCAACATTCTTATAAGTGGTAAACTCTTAAACCAGTATTTTACCGCCTATGGTCCCACATGTATCGAATTTTCCAATCAGGTAATAGATACCTGTGATCGTTCCTATGACATATCACTGGCAAAAGACAGCTCGGTGATGCTTTATGAGATCGATGCAGAAAAAAGGATCATTATCTCCAATGGTGTTCCTGTCAAAATAAAAGCCAATCAGGATATGTCCGAACTATTCAAGGACATAACTACGGTTACTGAAATAAGGAATATCGATCTTCTTGATTTAAGTGAATGTGATGACATTTCAAAGATGTTTTCAGGAGCCAACCGTGTCAGCACGATCAGCGGACTGAGTGATCTTGATACTTCAAATATAGAGAATATGTCACATCTTTTCGAAGGAACGACCCGTTTGCGTACAATCGATCTTAGCGACTGGGAAGTCTCTAACGTCAAGGATATGTCCCACATGTTCAATAATTCCTATATCAGCGATTTCAGTTCCATATATGATTGGAATACTTCAAATGTTGAAGATATGAACAGCATGTTTTATCAATGCCGACAGCTCACAAGTCTTGATCTGAGCAGCTGGGATGTTTCCAAAGTAAAGGATATGTCCAGGATGTTTTCTCAGCTTAGAAGACTTGCAAATCTAGATCTGTCTTCCTGGGATACGACAGTATGCCAAAACATGGCTTCCATGTTTGAATCATCACAGAATCTGACCAGTATTATTGGACTTTCACTACTTGATACAGAAAATGTACAGGATATGTCAGGGATGTTTTCTTCATGCATCGGTCTGAACAGTATGGATATAAGCGGTTTTGAAACCGGAAATGTCCTCAATATGTCAAAGATGTTTGATAAGACGAATCTGAGCGATCTGGGAGATATATCAGGCTGGAATGTTGGAAAGGTCACTTCTTTTGAAAGCATGTTCAGGGATTGTCCGAATCTTCAAGATCTTGATGATATTCAGTATTGGAACGTTAGTAATCAGTGTAATGATCTTTCCATGATGTTTTATAACAGTGCACTCATTGCCCCTCAGGATCTTGATCTGACAGGTTGGGATGTAAGTAATGTAACGACGACCGCAGGAATGTTCTATGGAAGCAAGAGTCTTGAAACACTTGATATTACAGGATGGGATACTTCAAAGCTTGTGAATGCTTCAGGGATGTTTGAATACAACTCTGTGATTGAACAATCTCGTCTCAGCGAAATAAACGGTATAGAAGATCTTGATATAAGTTCTCTGAAGAATATAAGCAGAATGTTCATGCTTAACAGGTTTGTAAATGTCGACCTTTCTTCATGGGATACTAATGGTCTTGAAGACATATCATATGCCTTCAGTGGCTGTTACAGACAGGATCTGGGCAAACTAAAACACTGGAATGTCTCCAGTGTCATAGATATGAGTAACTGTTTTGCGGACAATGCCGGTTCAATCAGCGGAACTGCTGTACCAGACTGGTATATCAGCTGATACCGTAACGATCATTTATATATGTTTCCAGGATGTTGAACGGCATCTTGCCATTGATCAGCAATGATTCATTGAAATCGACAAGATCGAAATCATCTTTCATCTTCAGTTTGACGTTTTCCCGCAGGTCGATAATCTCTGAATAGCCTAAACCGTATGGCGTATATGCACATGGCATTTCCAGCATGAATCCTCTGATCGCTTCGATCTCATCACGTTCTTTCACCAATAGTGAGTTTTCATCAAAGTAATCGTATATCTTGTCGGCATTGTAACCGTAATAATTCGTCATGATATCGATCAATGAATACTCGAGGAAATAATAATTCGTCTCATAGAAAAGTACTGATGGAAGATATTCATAACCGAGTTCAGCCATCACAAATGACAGATATGATGAATAAACAGCCCATCCTTCCGTATACCCGATAAAGTCGAGATATATTCGCACATTATTATGATTTGTCTTTGAATAGAAGACGCTCTGGAACATATGCCCGGTCATACCTTCATGAGCCAAGGTTGAGTAGCGGTCAATATAATCGCGCAGATTGGCTGGATTGGTACGGATGATGTTCTGATTGAAATTATCGATTGGGTTAGGCCAATAATAGGCTTTTACATTCTCCGGCGCTACATCAGGATCGAGTTCTTCAACGGTATATTCGACTTCGCCTAAATCAGGAAGACATACCGGAATTTTCGATCTCATGTATTCAAGACAATCCCTGCCTTCCAGAATGAATGTCTGGTTACCGCCGCCTACAATATTCAAAGCCTCCTGCCAGGCTTCCTTATCATAATAGCAGGATACAAATTCAGCCTGAAGAAGTGAGTAGGCATCGGAAATATCCTGGAAAAGTTCATCAACGGTCTTGTTTGAGCTGGATGTAGACATGAACAGATAATCGGCATAGTCCTTATCAAGTTTGTATAAGGCATAGTCTTCATTCTTGGCTTTGCCGCGATACTTTTCCAGTTCTTCTGCGACTTTTTTATAGGCAGGAATGACTTCGTTAATGATCAGTTCCTTATTCTGTTTCTTTACTTCGGCCTTTTTCTCTTCACTCAGGAAATCCAGAGCATCTATGGCTCTATCAAAAGTTACGATCAGGACATTGTTGTCGATTCTGTTGTTGAAGTTCTTGCAGATGTCCTGCGTGTAGTTTATCCAATCATCAGTCATCGGATAACCGGCTTTGGCCATATCATCTACATAGACAAGGATGTCATCAAAAAAACGGTCGATATCACTTACCAGCATCAGATAATCGTCGACTGATTCCTCATCATAGAAAGTATAATCGGTAAAATAACTGGCCAGATCTTCGATCTCGTTGTGTCTTTCACCAATGATAAATTCATAGCGATAGAAACAGGTCTTGGCCATGGATGAGTAACAGTAATATTCAAGAGTATCGTAATCATACTGCTGCCTTTTTGAGAGTTTCTGATAATCAAAAGTATGAAGGTCTTCCAGGATTCCATCATAGTAATCCAGCATATCGGTATTCAAAGAGTATGAAATACTGCGAAGCTTAGGTTCAGGCTTCTCCAGACCCATGGCTTTATAATCAATCACCAGAAAATGCATATCCAGGAAGTCGGATGTTATCATTTCCGAGAAGATATCATTCAAGAACTGTTCAAAATCTTCATTGTCGCAGTCGGCTGAAACTTTCTTGTCACCGACTTTATAGTTTCTCATCAGTTCAACATAGTGTCTGCCTTCACAGCTTACGCCATTTTCAGTTTCTTTCGGATCATTATTGACAGGGACTTTCTTGCAGCCACTGAGCATCAATAAGACCAGTAATATTATCAGGAATTTTTTCATACTTTAGACCTCGTTAATATTATATTATATTGTTATGATTACTAATAATATGTCATTAAGAAAAATGATCGAATTCAGGCCCGACGATGCGGACATGGCAATGTTACCCCTGGATGTCGTCGTCTATATCAAGGCCAGTATCGTTTCTTCAGACAAAAACACCAATTACGATTTCATCAGATACCTTTTTAAAGATGAAAACATGTCGTACTACTTCAAGGATCTTAATAAGACGATCTTCTATGATTTTGACGGACGCAATTCCGGTCAGGAAAAAGTAGTCACGATCTTTGAACTGTATTCATTGTTCAATTATGAAAACACATCAAACTACCTGCAGGAACTTCTGATGTACTATAATCACGAAGCTGATGTTCTGATAGATCTCTATACTCACGATTCAAAAGAATACCGTCTATCAAATCTAGACGGTATCGTAAAACTTGAACAGATGAATGTTAAGAATTAGCTGTAATCTTCCTTGCCTTTCTTCCTGATAGATGGATGTGAGGCAAGGATTTTTTTAACGCCATGAGGATGAGAGAATGCGATCTGCAGAACTCCCGAATCATTTGCGATGACTATGCCTTCTCCATAGATCTTATGGATGACACGATCGCCATTGCGGTACATCGTATCTTTAGGTTTTTCCTTCTTGCGATCAGAGATCAGGATGTCTTCATCAAAAATAGATGACTGATTTATCTTAGGTTTTTCATCGACATGTTCAATATATGGTTCATCGACTTCCTTTATGAAACGCGAAGCCATCTTTGACGACTGCAGGACATAGGAAAAACTGTTTGATTCACTTAAATACAGCAGTTTCTTGGCTCTGGTATAGGCGACATAGGCCAGTCTTCTTTCTTCTTCAAGACCTTTCTGTCCTTCGGCCATCGATCTTTCCGACGGGAATATTCCTTCCGAAAGGCCGACCACAAAGACGACATCAAACTCGAGACCTTTGGCAGAGTGGATCGTACACAGATTGACAGCATCCCCTACTTCTTCCGAAGCTCTGTCGGTATATAGAGCGATCATCTGCAGGTATTCATCAAGTGAAGAATCAGGATAGTTTTCCGAATACTGTTTTATATCGTCGAGAAGCGATTTGACGTTCTCAAGTCTTTCAGTCTCATTGTCCTTTTCCAGCATGGTGCGGTAGCCTGAATCATCAAGGACTTCCTCAAGAAGCTTCTCGAGATCATTCTCCTTAAGATCATCTCTCCATTTCTCGACCATTCTGACAAAAGACTCAAAAGTTTCCTTATTCTTCGGATACAGACCGCTTTTTATCACTTCGTACATCGACATGTTTTTTTCGAAGGCGATCGTCTGGATCGCATCAAGAGTTTTAGGACCGATATTTCTTCTAGGTGTATTGATGATCCTGATGAAAGCCAGATCATCAGCTCTTGTGATCATTCTCAGATACGAGAGTATGTCCTTTACTTCCATGCGCTCATAGAATCTGATACCGCCGTAGAGCACATAGGCGATCCTGTTTTCAATCAGTACTTTTTCAATATCACGGGAAAGATAGTTGGCCCGATAAAGGACGGCAATATCTCTGTAGTTATAACCATCGCCATGAAGCTTCAGGATCTGATTGGCCACATAGTTGGCCTCTCCGAGTTCACTCATGCACGATTTGTGGATGATCTTGGCACCATCGCCGTTCTTGGAAAAGAGTTCCTTGTCGACTCTGGCCTTGTTGTTGCGGATGATGGAGTTGGCTCCGGAAAGGATGTTGTTGGTGGAACGATAGTTCTGATTCAGAATGATCGTCTTGAGATCCTTGAAATCCTTATCCATATTGATGATGATGTTGACATCAGCTCCCCTCCAGGTGAAGATCGTCTGATCCGGATCACCTACGACATAGAGGTTATCGTGCACGGTAGTAAGATACTTGATCAGCTTATACTGTTCCTTATCGACATCCTGGAACTCGTCGACATGAATGTAGTGATACTTTCCTGACCACTTTTCCCTGATATTCGGATACATTTCAAAGATCTTCGTAGTGAAAAGGATCAGATCATCAAAATCCAGGGCATACATCTGTCTTAAACGGCTGTCATAGTATTCATAGACCTTGGCTCTGTTGATGAGCTTTGGTTCACCATAGGCAAACTCCATCGCTTTCTTAGGATCGACGGCCATGTATTTATTGTTGGCGATATAGTCGAGCATCCCTCCATACGGATATTCCTTCTTATCGATACCAAGCTGTTTGTAGGCTTCCTTCAAGACCTGCTTTTGATCATCCGCATCGACGACCGTGAAGTTTTTCGGATAATTCAGAGCTACGATATCTTCATAGAGGATCCTCATGCACAGCGAGTGGATCGTAGAGATATGGCAACCGGTCCCCGCATCCCCCAGCATGTCGTTGATCCTGTTTCTCATTTCCTTGGCGGCCTTGTTGGTGAAGGTAATCGCCAGGATGTTTGAAGGACGTACTCCTTTCTTTTCGATCAGATAGGCAATGCGCATCGTTAAAACGCGGGTCTTACCGGAACCGGCACCCGCGATTATGCGTAAATGATTAGCTTCATCAGTTACGGCTTGTTTCTGATTTTCATTAAGCTGTGAAAATGTGATCATTAAAGAAATCTCTGCGAACTTGCGAGGTAGTAATTCTTGAAATTGACATCATCGGTGACGTCCCTTATGACGTTGATGTAATCAGGGATCTTGACTTCCGATCCATCGACCGGGATCTCCACGGCCAGGATGCCCTTGGTCTTGTCGAAATTGAAAACTTCAACTTTATAGAAATTGTCCTCATCTATGAATGAATAACGGGTCTTGTCCAGAACATTCAGGTTCTTGTCGACCTGTGAAAGATAGTCGTTGTACTGTCTTTGCGTCAGGACGCTGTCGGTCTTGATCCTCTCGTTTGTCGAAAGATACTTGGCATCAGAGTAGGAATACATCACGACATCACCGGTCTGTCTGCTTCTGATCCTTCTTTCATGGCCGTTCTCCGGACGCAGATAGTGCTGGATTATATGCGAAGTAGAGTAGTTTGCCTCACTTGCGAATTTCTGCAGCAGATCGTCATTGACTTCGATCAGATATCTCTTGAATTTCTCAACCGGCGTACCATCGCCCAGGAACTTGAAGACTGACTGGATAGCCTTGATCATCTTGACTTCAAATTCGTCTTCATTGCCGATGATGACTCTGTTGGGATGGCTCTCCCAGGCTTTCAAAGCCATGTCATCCATGACTCTGGCCTGATCGATCGTCTCATATCTGGCAGCGTTGTTTGCGTAGGTGTAGGCTTCTTCCTTGCCTTTTGCGGAGGTTACAAGATGAAGCACCATATCATAACGTCCATTGATATCTTCAAGCTTCATGTCAAAGCCCTCAAGGATCTTTCTGAAGGCCTCTTCGCCAACATAGGCCATATCGTCAAAGATACCTCTGTCAATGATGATCAGGACCTTGTTTCCTTCGATCTCCTGAGCAGCCTGATAGCACAGTTCTTCCTTCTTTAGCTGCAAAGCTACACAGTATTTCTGGAATTCATACATGCCTAATGATGCCGGAGAAATGCCACCGGTGATCAAATCGGTAGCTGATTCATTATCTATGATGACGCGGTATCCTCTTTCCGTGAATACCTGCTGGGCACGGGAAGTGAAAGTTGTCTTTCCCGAACATGGACCACCGGTCAATACGATCTTTTTAATTGTCTTCATAAAGCTCCTTAAGTTTCTGATTCAATTTCTTGTATATATTCTCTTTAAACCATTTTTCATTTGATCTGGCGATTGCTTCATCTTTTTCAAACCACGCTACACCGCTGTTTTCATCTTCTTTGACAAAGAGTTCTTCATTTTCGTCTGCCTCAAGTAGATAAGTCACGTTGAGGTGCAGATGGGTAGGAACATAGTTCCCCCTCTTGTAGTGAGAATCAACAGACAGTATTTCCAAAGAGAAAATATCCCTGCTGACGGGAACGACACTTTTCACCCCGGCTTCTTCTCTTACTTCCTTAAGCGCAACAGCCAGGCAGTCTTCATCGCCATCGCAATGTCCACCGAGCCAGGCCCAGGAATCATAGATCTTATGATAGGCCATCAATACCTTTGTTCTGTCTTTGTTGACGACCCAGGCTGAGGCGGTCATATGTCCCAGTTCATTGCTTCTGAAAAAGGCATCATCATGCTCTTCCAGAAACTGCAGGATGATCCTTTTATCCTTCTCTTCCTGAATGTTGAAAGGCCTGTAATTAACGATATCTTCCTTGATACTCACATAATCATTTTACAACAAAGAATGCTAAAATTTAGGTATGATTACAAGCAATACTTTTAAAGATTATATCCTGCTTGATGCCGGAGACAAGGAGAAGCTTGAAAGCTGGAAAGGTATAGTTCTGAGAAGACCTGACCCGATGGCTTTATGGCCAAAAATAAGACCTGAGCTGTGGAATGAACCTGATGCATTCTATATCCGTTCCAATAAAGGAGGCGGACACTGGCAATTCAATAAGAAACTGCCGGAATCATGGAATGTTCAATATAAAGACCTCACTTTCAAGGTCTCACCTACCGGATTCAAACATACCGGCCTTTTTCCTGAACAGAGTGCCAACTGGGATTTCATCTATGAAAAGATCAGCAGGAAAAAGGATGCCAGGATCCTAAATCTTTTTGCCTATACCGGAGCTGCCACCATGGCTGCTGCCGCGGCCGGGGCTGCAGAAGTCGTCCATCTTGATGCCTCCAAAGGCATTAATGAATGGGCCAAGGAAAATATGAAACTTTCTAAGCTTCAGGATAAAACGATCAGATTCATCGTCGATGACGCCTTGAAATTCACAAGCCGGGAGATCAGAAGAGGAAGAAAATACGATGGCATAATCATGGACCCTCCTTCTTATGGAAGAGGTCCCGATAATGAACTGTTCAAGTTTGAAGAAAAGATCAATCCGCTGATCATCAACTGTCTGCAGCTTTTAAGCGATGATCCGCTGTTTCTCATCATCAATACCTATACGACCGGTTATTCTTCCAGCGTGATGTTCAACACACTCAACAGATATGTAGAAGAGAGCAGTTTAGGTGGCAAAGTCATGTCCGATGAGATCGGGATAAAGATCAAGGATTCGGATTATGTACTGCCATGCG
Source organism: Erysipelotrichaceae bacterium (assembly GCA_017404785.1). GTDB lineage: Bacteria > Bacillota_I > Bacilli_A > Erysipelotrichales > Erysipelotrichaceae > Colivicinus. The sequence continues at coordinate 33,014 of JAFRBQ010000019.1, read as the reverse complement.
GTCAAAGCACCAGGTGGTCGATTTGAAAGTGATCTACGAAGACAACCATCTGCTGGTCGTCGACAAACCCATAAACATACCGATGCAGGAAGATTCTTCAAAAGATGAAGATCTTTTAAGCATGGCAAAGGCCTACATAAAGGAAAAATGCAATAAACCCGGTGATGTCTATCTTGGGCTTCTGCATCGTCTCGATCGCCCTGTCAGCGGTGTCTGCGTCTTTGCCAGGACTTCAAAAGCTGCCGGGAGGATCTCTAAGCAGATAAGCGATCACACCTTTAAAAAAGAATACATTGCTGCCGTTGAAGACAACGGCTTGAAAGACCATGGACATTTTGAAGACTATCTCTTAAAAGACAGCAGGACCAATACCGTCAGAGTCGATCCTAAAGGCAAGATCGCGATCCTTGACTATGAAGTGCTTGAAAGAAGAGATGACCTGGCGATCGTAAGGATTATGCTGAAGACCGGAAGATCCCACCAGATCAGAGTTCAGTTCTCCTCCAGGAATCATCCGCTGTGGGGAGATCAGCGCTACAATAAAAATGCTGTCAAAGGACAGCAGATCGCCTTGCATGCTTCAAGGATCGAATTCAGGCACCCCATCAGTAATGAACTTCTTGTCTTTGAAAGTAGACCTGATCGTTACCCGTTAGTCTGATTGTTATGTTTATAGGCAACACATCCTTCACCAAGAAAGATCGTGCTTGCCTTTTTAAATGTCTGTTTATCCAGGATATTTGAATAACCCCCGGTAAATACCCCTTTATTCACAAACACCGCCGTAGGATAGGCAGCTATGGCGAATCTGAAGAAATCTTCAGGGATATAGCCCAGCACCGATACGACCGGACATCTGAACTTCATAGGCATATTCTTCAAGGCTGCTGAAGAAGACTCCGCCCCTTCAATGAGGACGACGATGAATTTCAGATCGGGATTGTCTTCAATAAGACCATTGATGAAATCTACTCTGTCCACCTGCGAATTGTCCCTTAAAAAGGTATACAAGAGGACCAGCTCATCATTTTCATACACAGAAAAATCATCGATCTCATTGATATAGACATCGCTTTTTCTGTTGCTGATCTTGGTAAAATCGACTTTCTGAGACATCAGAGAATATGTCAGTTCTTCAGTATAGTCATCGTTATCAAGCTCTTGTATAAGTTCCTGATTGGCTTTACTGAGATCGTTCTTCACATCATCGATCGTTCTGTTGACATTCAAAAGATCATCTCCGTTTTCATCAAGGAAATCATCTTCACCAAGCCTTTTATCAAACGAAATATCACAGAATTCCCTGAAACCGATCAGATCACATTCGCCATCATTCATGAAACTAAGCTTTCCTTCATAATACCCAAGAGTAGTTGGATACTTTTTTATGCCAAGTTCATGAAGAAGATATTCCTTGAGTTCCTCATCTCTTTCAACGATGATGAGATCTTCAGGTATCTGCATATCACCATAGAATTCCATTATTTCTTCTTTTGTTCCGACATTGAAGTATTGAATAAAAGTTCCATCAAAATATTCGACGAATTCATTTATCAGTTCGTTCTGTTTCTTACAATGAGCACAGTCAACAGAAACGACTTCCAGGATCAGTTTTTCACTTTCAGTAAGATCTATTGTATTTCCTTCTATATCCTGAACTTTTCCTTCATAGGCATCCTTGAACAGCATCTTGAACTGATAGTTGCTGTAGTCTTTATTGCTATTGGCTCTTCTGATCCTGTTCTGCGTTTTTTCATTCAGTGCAGAAAAAATAAAAATATCCTTTACAGGATCTATGTATTCAATATCTTCTTCTATTTCTTCCTGATTTTGACTGCAGCCCGCAAGCAGGAAAACCATCAGTAAAATGATCAGTTTTTTAATCATTGATAAGTTCAAAGAAGCTTTCCTTGCGCTGTTCCATATCGGAATAGCCGAGTTTGAACAGATCGTCCAATTGTTCAAAAGTGCCGCCGATCCTCGTGACCTTGGATTCCTTGGTCGGGAAGCAGAAAACGGCTTTCTTTTCCTGTGCAAGACTCTTTATCAGTTCGATCTGTCTGTTGTAGTTGATATGTCTTACCGCGTAGTCCTTGGAGATCTGCGGGCATTGCGGATACATGACCTTCATCAGCTGAATGATCGGCTTCTTGGCAGGTTTGCGGACATAGTTCTCCGGTTTGGTCGTAATGATGAGGAACTTCTCACAGCCATCCTCAACGGCCTTTTCGATCGGGATCATCTTTGTTATGCCGCCGTCAAAATACTCTTTGTCACCATATTTGACGAGCTTGCCCAGGATCGGTAAAGAAGCTGCTGCTTTAAGCAGATCGACATCGATATCTCTGGTACTTACATAGATGGTCTTTCCTATAGTCAGATCATACAGACCGATAAAACCTTCACGATCAAGATCCTTCAAAGGACTAAGATCCATGTGTTTTTCCTTGACCAGGATCTGATTGAACAGAAAGTCGTAATCTACGACCTTGCCTGAACGGAGCAGACCTGGCAAAAACAGATAACGTTTATCGGTTACGCCGTTGGTTGAACAGTCATAAAGAAAATCTCTGTTGTGCATCAAATATCCGCACAAATAAAAAGCACCTGATGAAATACCATAGCTGCTGGAAAAATCTATCCCGTTATCGATCAACCATGTCAGTGCTCCAGCCGTATAGGCACCGCGCATTCCGCCGCCTTCCATGACTAAAGCGATCTTCTTGTCTAACATGATTTCATTTTATTATTTATGTTTTTTTTGTGCAATAATTAGGACATGAGAAAAAAATTCACTATCTATCTCAATGCGCCTTTGACAATGGCCTTTGTCTCCATCTGTATCATTGCCTTGGGTCTTGATTATCTTACCAACGGAAAATCGACTGTCATGGTGTTTTCGACCTATGGTTCTTCATGGTTCAATCCCATGACCTATGTAAGACTTCTGTGTCACGTCTTCGGCCATGGTGGAATAAATCATCTGATCTCAAATATGCTTTATATACTGTTGCTTGGTCCGATGCTGGAAGAAAAATATCACGACAGACTGATGGCCGTCATTACTGTAACTGCCATCATCACCGGCATCGTCCACAACCTGATCCAGCCTAACATCCTGCTTCTAGGTGCCAGCGGTGTGGTCTTTGCGTTCATCCTTCTGGCTTCCATTACCGGCAAGGAACAGGGCATCCCGATCACGCTCATCCTGGTCGCTTTATTGTGGCTGGGCCAGGAATTCTATACCGGTTTTACATCGGCCGACAACATCTCACAGCTCACCCATATCATCGGTGGAGTTTCCGGAGCGATCATGGGCATGTTTTTCAAGAAGAGATAAAAAAAGCTTATTTGCGGTAATAACGATAATAAGCTTCATCCTTGCTCTCATCGATCTCAACACTTTCTTCATACAGATAGAAAGTGTTTTTATTATACAGTTCCACGAAATCCTTGATACTTAATCCGAAGCAGCTTCCTTCATTGTATCTGTAGATCCTGTCATTTTTCATCACGAAAAGATCCTTGCCATTCCCGGTAATGATGTCACCTTCCCTTAAATAACTCAGGGCTTCATTTATATCACTCAGCTTCTGCATGTTCTTATCTTACTTTTAAAAATGGGTACACAAAAAGTATACTTTTATATGTTTGAAAAAATAAGGCCCACACCGCCACTTTCCTTTCAAACAATCGTCAATATGCCGACTACTTATAAAGCTTCTTGGATACTTCCCTGATTATCGGAGCAGGTATGTATTCCTTGATACTGCCACCGAAGGAAGCGATCTCCTTGGCGATCGATGATGACAGAAACGAGAGTTCAGGTTTAGCTACCATCAGTACCGTTTCGATCGTGTTGTTCAAAGTCAGGTTGGCCGTTGCCAGAGCCAGTTCTGATTCATAATCGGATACCGCTCTGATGCCTCGTATGATGATCTTGCAGTTATGTTTTGCAGCCAGATCGACAGTGAGTCCTTCACCGATGACGACTTTGACATTAGGGATCTTTTCGCAGCATTTCTCGATCATTGCCTTTCTTTCTTCCTTGGTGAAGGTACAGGTCTTGCTGCGATTCTCCATGACTGCAATGATGAGCTTGTCATAGATCTTTGCTGCTCTTTCAATGACATCCAGATGTCCTACAGTGATGGGATCAAAAGTTCCCGGATAGATTGCTTTGATCATAATCTTCCTCTTCTGTAATATAAAAGTTTATTGATTCCATATCTTTTTTCCTTGAATTTAAGGAATTCAAGATATTCGTCATTCAATTGTGTATTCTTTTCAACTTCAAATATCATTATACCCGTTTTGCTTAAAACATTGTACCTGCTTACATAGTAGAAGGTGTCTTCATAAGTCATGAATTTGTAAGGCGGATCAACATAGATATAATCGAAATCTCCGTTTTCAAGTCTCTTCAGGCACTCCTGATAGTCAAGATTGTAGACATCTCTTTCTTCATGGACCTTCTCAAGATTCTTCCTTATTATCTTTACTGCTTCCTTGTTTATATCGTTGAAGACGACCCTTTCAGCGCCTCTGGATAAAGCTTCAAGACCGATCGATCCGGAACCGGAAAAAAGATCAAGAAAGGAAGTATCGGAATAGATGGTGATCGAAGAAAAAAGCGCTTCCTTGACCATATCCCTGGTCGGCCTTGTTATGTCTTCTCCCTGCAGAGTCAGGATCGGTGTCTTCTTATACTTTCCCGCTATTATTCTCATTTGTTTCTGCCTTCTTCATTGTAACAAGTTCATTCTGTGCCAGACCAAGGGATGCCAGAGCAGCCATCAAGGATGATCCGCCGGAACTTATCATCAGTAGCGGTACTCCGGTCAACGGGATCAGACCGCCTACTCCCCCGACATTGAGGATAAAGTGCGTCACAAAATAGACGAATACACCGAGCATTACGATCTTGCCCGAGATCCTCTTGCATCTTAAAGAGCCTCTGACTATCGGATAAAGCATCAGTGCATAGAGTATGACCAGGATCATAAAGCCTACAAAGCCCAATTCTTCCACGATGACCGGAAGGATGAAGTCGTTTGAAGGGTTCGGGAAATTCATGTATTTATGAATGGAATTGCCATATCCCAGGCCGATGATCCCGCCATTGGCGAAAGAGACAAGCGACATGATGACGTGATAGCCGATATCATACTGATACATAAACGGATCATTGGCAGCCAGAAAACGGCCGATCATATAGGAATCCGCATGATTTCTGAAGAATTCATTGACCGGAGGGCTCATGATCAGACCTATTCCACCTATGGCAAGAAAGATCAAGCCAAACATCCATATATGAACTTTGGTGTATTCCCTGTATGGAGGAATAAGTGCGCAGCAGTAACAGATTATGAACATGACGACACCGGAACCAAAGTCGTGCTGATAGACCATGACGATAAGCACAAAAACAAACGAAAGAACTCCATACCTGATGAGATTGCGTATGTTCTTTTCATGTTCATCACGATTGAGCATTTTGGCTGCCAGAGCGATCAGAAAGACCTTGGCAAATTCCGATGGCTGGATGGTGATGGATTTGCCGATCGTTATCCAGGCATAGGCACCACCGATCTCACCGAAAAAACGCGTACTCATCAGAAGCAGAAACATCAGTCCATATCCGACAAAATAGATATATCTGCTCAGACGCAGCACTCGGAAATTGACCAGAATAAAATATACAGCAATGCCCAGGATCGCATAGATCAGCTGTCGGATAATGATTGATGTAAGATATGATGTATCACCGGCACTGTTTCCCATTTCGGCTGATGCGATCATCAGCGAACCGAAGATAACAAGAGCCAGCGCAGAAAAACTTACCAGTCTGTCACCTAAAGTGAGCTTAATTTTCTTATGCACAAAAACATTTTAACACAGTAGTTATGGTATTATAATATTGTTATGCTTATTAATTCGGAGACAATAATCAAAGATACAGACGAGCTGATCAGAAGAAGATCGGTCGATGTTGAATTACCTGTTTCAGATGAAGACAGGCAGCTTCTGATGGATATGCTCAAATATGTCGACGAGTCAACGATCCCGGAGATCGCCGAAGAAAAGAAACTTCAGCCTGCTGTCGGTATAAGTGCCATCCAGGTCGGTGTACCGAAGAAAATGACCGCTGTAATACTCAAGGACGAAGAAGGAAACAAAGTCGTTGAATATGCGCTGGTCAATCCCAAGATGATCTCCAATTCGATCGAAAAAGCATATCTTGATACCGGCGAAGGATGTCTTTCGGTAGCCGAGAAACATGAAGGTTATGTCTACCGTTCAGCCAGAGTGAAAGTCAAAGCCTATGATCTGCTTCAGGAAAAAGAGATCCTCATCAAGGCTGATGGCTATCTGGCGATCGTTCTTCAGCATGAACTCGATCATTTCAAAGGCGTTCTTTTCTATGATCATATAAATCAGAAAGATCCTTTTTATCAGGATCCTGCTGCCCAGATCATTGAATAAACTTTTCTAATATTTTAAAATATATTAAAGATTAATAATTTGAAACATAATCAAAATTTTTAGGGAGACTTATGGAATATTTACACACTCATTTTTATCCAGGAGAAAATTCTGCTTCCCGTGGATACAGTGGTACAAATTATGATCCTGCGAAAGATACATTGGTCTACGCGCTCGGCGGATTAGGCGAAGTAGGCAAAAACATGTATTGTTTTGAACATGACGATGAGATCATCGTTGTGGATGCCGGAGTCAAATTTCCTGATGATGAACTGCTGGGTGTCGATTATGTCATACCTGACTATACACATCTGATCAAAAACAAGGAAAAGGTCAAAGCTCTGATCATAACTCACGGTCATGAAGACCACATCGGCGGTATCCCTTTCCTGTTGCTGGCATGTCCGATCAAGAAGATCTATGCTCCGCGTTTTGCGAAAGCCCTGATTGAAAAGAAACTTTCGGAAAGAAAAAGACTTGCGAATACGGAAGTCATAGAGATAAATGGTGATTCAGCGATCCAGACTGATCATTTCCGGATCGGTTTCTTCAATACTGTCCACTCGATCCCGGATTCTTTAGGTGTGCTGATCAATACGCCTAACGGCAGGATCGTCGAGACCGGCGACTTCAAGTTCGACCTGACCCCGGTCGGCCAGAACTCCGACTATCAGAAGATGGCCTATATCGGTGCTGCCGGTGTTACCCTGCTGATGTCCGATTCCACTAATGCCGAAGTCGATGGTTTCTCGATCTCCGAAAAGCAGGTCGCTCAGGCGATCAATGACATCATGAAGAAGACCAGTGGTAGAATACTGATCTCCACCTTTGCTTCAAATGTCAACAGGCTGGCCCAGATCATCAAGGCCGCCAAGAAATGTGAACGCAAGGTCGTCGTCTTTGGCCGCTCAATGGAAAATGTCGTTGATATAGGCATGCAGATGAAGACGATCGATGTACCTGAAGATACCTTCCTTTCTCCGGAACTGGTCAATCAGTATCCGCCTGAAAAGCTCTGTATCGTCTGCACGGGCTCGCAAGGCGAGGCTCTGGCTGCCCTTTCCAGGATCGCCAACGGTTCACACAAATACGTCAAAATCATTCCAGGCGATACTGTCGTCTTCTCTTCAAGCGCCATCCCGGGCAATGCCCTCAATATCGGCGGCATCGTCAATCAGCTGATGAGAAACGGTGCCAGAGTTCTTGAAAACTCTGCCCTATCATCCTTGCATACTACAGGACACGCTTCCAAAGAAGAACAGAAGCTGATGCTGCAGCTGATCAAACCGAAATACTTCATGCCTATGCATGGTGAATACAAGATGCTCAAGCTTCATGCAGATTCCGCTGTGGAAACCGGCATTCCTAGAGAAAACTGCTTCATCTGTGCCAATGGCGACGCTCTAGTCCTGCATGATGGCGAAGTCTATCGTTCCAACACACGTATTCAGACTGATGCGATCTATGTTGACGGCAACGATATCTCCGGTCTTTCGACTTCCGTCCTTAAGGATCGAAAGATCCTGGCTGATAATGGTCTGGTGGCTGTAGTCGTCTGTATCGACTCCCGTTCCAACAAGATCCTTTGCAAGCCGGGTATCGTCTCAAGAGGTTTTGTCTATCTCAAGGAATCGCAGACCATGATCAAGGAAGCTGAAGGACTGGTCTATGATGCACTTAAGAACGCCATGAAACAAAAAGTCACGTTTGGCGATCTCAAGAACTGTATCAAAAACACGCTTGAACCGTTCCTTTATGAGAAGACCAACCGCAACCCGATCGTCATACCGGTCATATTAAACCACGTTGACGCCATGAAAAAAGATACTGCTGCGAAATAACGCAGCAGTTTTTTTACACCAGTTTAGCAAATAATCTGTAGAAAGCTTTTCTTGAAGATCTCGTCATATTGACACATTCATCAAGCGGATAGGAGATGATCTCGTTGTTTTTGATGCCTACACAATGACCAACTACACCCGCAACAAGCAGTTCGATCGCCTTGGCACCCATTCTTGAAGCCAGTACACGGTCAGAAGCAGTCGGTGAACCACCTCTTTGAATATGACCGAGGATCGTAGCCGTGCCGGAGAAACCTGTCACTCTTGAGACCTTATCGGAAAGTGCCTTGACGTCGCAGACGTTTTCGGAAACGATGACGATCGCATGATTCTTGCCCTGAGCTTCCAGGTGTTTCAGCTTTTCCAGAACCGCCTCTTCATCATAGCCTGTTTCCGGTGTGATCAGGATCTCGGCGCCGCAGGAAATGCCGGAATAGATCGCCAGGTCACCACAGCGGTTGCCCATAACTTCAACGATCGAGCAGCGGTGGTGCGAATTGGAAGTATCTCTGAGTTTATCTACACATTCAACGATCGTTGATAAAGCGGTATCAAAACCGATCGTATAGTCTGTTCCTTCAACGTCGTTATCGATCGTACCCGGCAAACCGATACAGTTGATGCCTTTCTTGCATAAAGCATCGGCACCTCGATAGGTTCCATCGCCACCGATGACGACCAGGGCATCAATATCATTGGCTTTCATGTTTTCAATTGCTTTGAGCTGAACTTCCTCATCCTTGAATTCCGGAAGTCTGGCACTGCCTAAAATTGTGCCGCCCTTGGCGATCGTTTCTGAGACTGATTTGGCTGTGAAAGGAATGAACTGTCCCTTTACCAGTCCTCTGTAGCCATCCTTGATTCCTACGACTTCGATTCCGCTGGCTAAAGCAGCTCTGGTCGTAGCTCTGATTGCTGCATTCATTCCCGGTGAGTCACCGCCGGAAGTCAAAATACCGATCTTTCTAAGCATTGTTATTTCCTCCTTAAATTACTGCCTGTCAGGACAAAGTCGTCTGTCAGGATATCTATTCTTTCCAATAAACGCTTCGCGTTCATCAGATTTGCTTTCTCTTTACGGTCATACTGATAGTGTTTCAGCAGATCTTCCTTATTCAGATTTGAAGTAAACACTGTAACAAATCTGTTCTCCAGACGATGATCAAGGATCCTGAACAGGATATCATCCCTGACGAATTCCGAGACCGATTCAGCCCCGATATCATCCAGAAACAGGTATTCCGCATTCTTCAGCTTGTTTATATTCTTATCGATCAGCTCGGGATTGCTGCCGATAGCTGAACGCATCTCATTGAAGAAGTTGGAGACCTTCACAAAAGCCACTTTCTTTCCCGCTTTAACCAGCGAATTGGCCAATGCTGTACAAAGATATGTCTTGCCTACTCCAAGGTCGCCACTGATGTAGATGCCTTTTTCTCTTTTGCCATGAAACAGAGCTGCCATAAGCAGATAGAGCTGTTTCTGATCTTCCGTATATCTGACATTGTTCAGATCAAGATCGACAAGATTTCTGGCAATGTCGCAGTATACATATTTTGATAAAAGGTTCTCCCTGCTTTTTTTATTCAGGGCATAATCACAGTATTCGATCTCCTGCATCAGGACTCCATCATATTCCAGGGAGAGTCTCTCCCCTTTTGAAGCCTGGCGGCATTCATCCAGACCATTACATCCTTCACAGAGCTTTCTTGAATTTAGTACTCTTATAAAACTGCTGTAGTTTTCTTCAAGAAAAAAATCCGGAAGTTTACTTTCAGTTATTATTGAATTAAGATATTCATCGTTTTTAATCAGTTTCAGATCTTTCATTTTTTGCCCATCAGTCTTAGTATTTCTTCTTCCTCATCCTTGCTTAGGATCGCATTCCTGCTGGAATCATATTTAGGAAGCGCATCAGCTGAAGTCTTCTTTGGCTGACGCTCCCTGCTTAAGAATTTTATCGCCTCTTCAGCTGTCTTTATATCATTGCGGTGCAGATCAGCGGCAATACCGTACAGATATTTCTCATATAATCTGTTGTCGCAGTTATCCAGGGTATGCTTAAGCAGCACATTTATTACCGGCACATTGAGATTATAGTCATGTGCCAGGTTGTAGATGATCTGCCTGTCGTATCTTGTCACATCCTTGCCATCCTGCAAGGACATCAGATAAGTGATACTTGGCATGTCATATTCATCTTCGCCGATCTTCTGATAGGAACTCTGTGAGGAAAGACAGAGATCCTTGAGCCCCTTGAGATCGAACTGTTCCATGCTGGAATTGGTCGTACGGGCTACATAGGTGCGCATACTGTCATAGGATATGTTGTACAGATCCGCCAGCAGGGCAACCTCTTTCATGTTTTCCTCACTGCGGAATCTGCTTGGAAGCATCGTCGTAGAGATATCCTTAAGAAACCTGTTGATATCGAAACGGGTATTGAAATCGTAGGTCTTTTTCTTTCTTGTCTTCAGATAAGACTCATCATCGGCGCTCCAGTCATTCAGATTGTCCACCGGAAGCTGCTTGGAAATATCAACAAAGTCGAGGTATCTGTTTTCTTCATAAATCTCGGAGGCGATCTTCTGATAGCGGGCTCCGGAAGTCCTTAAGATGAAATCTCTGACCAGGATGTCATCCTTGATGAACTGTTTCATCGACAGAGGTTCCATCACGATAAAGACATAACGATCATCCCTGTTCAGAGTTCTGAGAAGTCTGTATTCATTGAGCTTCTCGCACTGTTTCTCAAAAGCATCGACCGAGATGTTCAAAGTATTGAGCAGATCATTGAGCCTTTCAAAACCAGCTGTGCTTCCATTTATAAGCAGATATTCATAAAGTGCCAGGGCATCATTACCGATAAGCGGTCCATAGAATAAAACCAGCGATCTCAATCTATCGTTCGCCAGTTCAAAATTCACATCGACCTTGTAGTAATCATTGCCTATCATAATACTTCTTTTAACAGCTGATCGGCAGCTTCGTAAAGCTCACTTAGACTACCATTATTATATATGATTTTATCAGCCCTTTTTATTTTTTCCTCTACATCCATCTGGGCAGCGATCCTGCCTCTGATCTGCTGATCATCAAGGCCTCTGAGAAGCAGTCTATCGTATACCTGTTTTTCATCTGCGACGATCAGGACATTGAGATCAAAGTAACGATCCCAGTTGACCTCAAAAAGAAGCGGAACTTCAGCGATCAGAGGATCATCGCTTCTTTTACTAAGTTCTTCAAGGATCAATGGATGCATGATGGACTCCAGCTGAAGTCTTTTTGTTTCATTGCTGAAGACGATCCTTGACAGCTTAGCCTTATCAAGGCCATTTTCACCGAGTGCTTCCGGAAAAGCTTTAACAACTCGACGATAGCCTTTATGGCCTTTATAGAGAAGCCTGCGGTTTTCTTTGTCGCAGTCGAAAACATCGTAGCCCTTCTGACGCAGATAATTGCAGAATTCACTTTTTCCTGAACCGATGGTCCCGCTTATGGCGATCTTCATTTTTCTACCTGGCACTTTTCACAATAGTATGTGCCTCTTCCGCCAACGGTGATCTTTTTTATATCGTTCCCGCAGATCGGACATTTTTCCATCGTGTGAACATTCAAGGACAGCTGGAATCTGCCTGTAACGCCAAGCGATGAGGTATATGATCTGATCGTTGTTCCTCCGGCTTTTATGGCCTTCTTAAGGATCTTTCTTGTCTCCTTTATAAGATTTCTGATATCTTGCTCATCAAGTATGTCAGCTCTGGTCTTTGGATTTACTCTTATCGCAAACAGGATCTCATCAGCATAGATGTTGCCGATACCGGCTACAAAACTCTGATCAAGCAGGACCTGCTTGATCGGCAGTTTCTTTTTGCTGAGATATTCTTCGCAATAAGAAACATTGAACCTGTCGGAAAAAGGTTCCGGACCAAGACCATGGAAATCCTCATATTCTTCCTTCTTCTCGATCAGTTCCATCCTGCCGAATTTTCTGACATCGTTATAGCGCAGCTGTTTTCCGTCATCCAGACAGAAGATCACATGATCGTGCTTGCTTAAAGGATAGTCTTCATCGACGATAAAGTACTTCCCCTCCATGCGAAGATGCGATACCAGAGTCAGATCGTCCATCTCAAAAAGCAGGTATTTTCCTCTTCTTCTGAAACTGCGAAAATGCTGACCGATCAGCTTTTTTCTGAAAGTCCTTTTTGAACATTCGATTATCGGTTCATAGAGAATCCTTATATCGACTATTTCTCTGTCTTTGATCCTTGTTTCAAGGGTATCAAGAACAGTCTGTACTTCTGGAAGTTCAGGCATTATTTGGCCTCGTACCAGTCCTTGCCAACGACCAAAGAGAAGTCCAGTCTTGTCTTCATCTTATAGGCATTGGCCATTATATCCGGTATCAGTTCTTTCATTTTTTCCACTTCATCAACAGGCACATCGAAGATCAGTTCATCGTGAACCTGCAGGATCAGCTTGGTCTTAAGTTTTTCCTTTCTGATTGCGTTATTGGCTCTGACCATGGCGATCTTGATAAGGTCGGCCGCTGAGCCCTGGATCGTCGCATTCATGGCTGCCCTCTTGCCGAATTCTCTCATCATGTAGTTGCGATCATTTATTTCATTTATATATCTTCGGCGATTGAGCATCGTCCTGACATAGCCGTTGTCCTTGCAGAATTCGACCTGTGAGTCAAGATATGTTTTTATATTAGGATAAGTCACAAAGTAGTCTTCGATGAACTTCTTGGCATTCTTGATCGTGAGCTGCGTCTGATTGGAAAGTCCGAAATCGGATATGCCGTATACGACACCAAAGTTGATCGCCTTGGCATGTCTTCTGTCAAGGTCACTCACTTCATCCTTTTGTAAACCAAAGATATCCATGGCTGTCTTGGTATGGATATCGATACCGCTGTTGAACGCCTCGATCATCTTGGGCTCATTTGCCAGAGAAGAAAGGACGCGCAGTTCGACCTGTGAATAGTCGGAACTGATCAGTACATTGCCATCAGAAGGCTTGAAAGCTTTTCTGATCTCTCTGCCCTCATCATCTCTGACCGAGATGTTCTGCAGATTAGGATCATAGCTTGATAAGCGGCCCGTCTGGGTGATCATCTGCGAGAAGATCGTATGGATCTTGCCATCTTCTCTGATGTATTTCTTCAATCCTTCGGCATAAGTCGAATAAAGCTTGGTATATTTACGATATTCCAGGATATCGGAAATGATCGGATGGTAGTTGACCAGTTTGGACAAAACATCGGCATTCGTAGAACCCTTCTTGAGATCTGGAAGATCAAGTTCATCATAAAGGACTTCCGAGAGCTGTTTAGGCGAGCCGATATTGAACTCGTGGCCCACACTTTCATAGATCCTCTTTTCCAGAATATCGATCTTGCCCTTTGTGTGCATGGCGATCTCATCAAGTTCCTTCTCGTCACAGATGACACCTGTTTTTTCCATATCATAAAGCACATATACCAATGGAAGTTCGATCTCACGATACAGATAGTCCATCTCCTTGTCTTTGATCTCTTTCAAGACCTTAGGATAGATCTTTGACAAGGCCGAAGCGATCTGACCGCCATAACTGCTCAGGGTCTTCTCATCAGGTGACAACGGTTTTTTCTCGGTACCAAAAATATCTTTTGCCTCAGCGATCTGGCCATAACCGTAATTGACGATAATCGTTGAGAGATCGGAATTGTAGTTATTTGAAAGGAAACACATCAGATAGATATCATCGATATCTCCGGCTATGGTGATGCCGTTATGATCCATCGCATGAAGGATCGGTTTCAAATCAAAGACGACTTTCTTCTTTTTGGAAGCAAGATACTTGAGTGCTTCCTTGTCTTTCCTTAGATCTTCAAAAGCTATATATTCAAGATCATCTTCCTTGCAGAAACATGCGCCATATATCTTTCTTTCAAAATAGGAAAACTCATCGGAAACAAAATAGATGAAGGCTTCATCAAGCAGTTTATCCGAGATCTTTTTGACGATCTTGTATTCCTTTACTGGTGTTTTTTTCCTGTTTGTATTGCTGATACGGATCAGAGAATACATCTCATATTTCTCAAAGAAGGCATTCCTTTCTTCTTCGTTTATATTCAGTCTGAACTCATCGAGATCATGATCGATATCCACATCGGTCTTGATCGTGGCCAGTGTTTTGGACAGGAAACATGAATCCTTGCCCAGGATCAGCTTTTCCTGCAGTTTGCCTTTGATCTTATCGATATTCTCATAGATGCCTTCACAGGTATCGTAATCATTGAGAAGCTTGACAGCTGTCTTGTCGCCAACACCTTCAACGCCTTTGATGTTGTCGGACTTATCGCCTGCCAGTCCCTTGTAGTCGATTATCTGATAAGGCTTGAGACCATATTCTTCCTTTAAAGCTGCTTCATCCATCCTGGCGATATCCGACATGCCTTTACGCATCACCAGAACATTGGTAGTATCATCGATCAGCTGCAGCATATCTCTGTCACTTGACAGGATGCTGGTCTCAAAATCATATTTCTTGGCCAGAGAACCGATGATGTCATCAGCCTCGATCGTATCGTATTCAAGATAAGGGATATTGTAGGCCTCCAGCATTTCCCTGACCAGAGGAAACTGCATTACCAGTTCTTCGGGTGTTTCCTTTCGGCCGCCCTTGTAGTCCGGAGCGATGTCATGTCTGAAGGTGTGTTTGGCCTTATCAAAAGCCACCACGCAGTAATCGGGTTCGATCGTTTTGATGGCCTTGTTTAGCATATTCGCAAAAGCGTATATACCATTGGTATATACACCTTTTGAAGTCTTCATTATATTTCCATAACAGGTGGCATAATAGCCGCGGAACAGCACGGAATTGCCGTCAATAAGTAGTAGTTTCATTATTCACCTTCATCGGTATCATTCTGTGTATAAGGACTGTTTAATGTTGCGATACTTTCCAGCACACTGAGATTTTCATACATCAGGGAAAGATAATCCTTTCCCGATTCGATCTGTGTCGGTGTCAAAGAAGAGATGTTGTGAAGAGTTATCCTCTTGAGACCCAGTTCTTCTTCCAGCTGCACAAACACTTCCAGCATGTCTTCCGGCAGATTCTGTTCATAGGCTATATACTGCACATGGTCATTTTTGATCCTGTTTTTGATCGCTTCAAGCTGAGCTGAACTAGGAACGGCGCCGTATTTTGAAAGGCAGACCGGATAGACCTGGAAACCGAAGTCCTTCTGCCAGCAGCCGAATGATCCCGTCATGGAGACAAACTTGATCGACTTGTTTTCCTTGATCAGTTTATTCGCCAGAGCCTGATATGATGCATCCAGAGCGATCAGTTCATCAGCGACCTGTTCATAGTTATCGGAGAAATAGGCCGACTGTTCTACGTAGTTGCTGGAAAGATAGACATAGACATCCTTGGCCATGCAATACATGCCGCTTGGAGAAAGCCAGATGAACGGGTCAAGATCATAAGTATCTATCTCATCAAAGATATCGCCTTCATAGTAAGCTCCTTCAACAAAGGAAAGCTTGCTGTCAACGACGACCGGCGTATAACGCTTGTATTCATAAAGACAGTTCAGGATCGAAAGATCACCTGCTGCCATATCGACATAAGAGCTGATCTCATCCTTGTAAAGATCCATATAAGGTTCAAGATCACCGATATGGAACAGTACCAGTGAATCGGAAAGGATCTCGTCATAATTAGGGACCAGATTGGCGATCTGGACCATTGAGCGATCCTGAATGGTGATCGGTTCGATTCGATTGCCACCGATCCTGTTTAAAAGATATCCGATCGGATAGATCGTATAGGCTGTATATCTCTTGGCACTGCTGCAGCCGCACAGGATCATGAGAACTGAAAGCAGAGCGAACATTTTCTTGAAAATCTTCATATCAAATACAATTATACCTTATCAATTTTATATTTCGCATAGAAGATGGGCTTGCCTTCGGCAACAAATTTTTCCTGATAGGCTGTCATCGGCTCACCTTCCACATAATAGTTGCGGTCTGCTTCAAGAAGTCTGAAGGAAGACTGGCTGAAATACTCCAGAGAATCGTCATAGAATGCTTCATTATCGGTCTTGAAGACGATTATGCCCTGATCCTTGAGGATCTTTTCATATTTCTTTAGAAAAGGCATATAGGTAAGACGACGCTTGTGATTTCTCTTTTTAGGCCATGGATCAGAAAAATGCAGGTAGATCAGATCGACGCTGTTTTGATCAAAAAGCTCTTCCAAAAGATCTGCGTCCTTCAGCATGACTCTGAAATTCTCCAGCTCCTTCTCCTGAGCTTTCTTGATCGCTCTGGCGACACAGGTCTCTTCTCTTTCAAGTCCGATATAGAATATCCCTGGATTGAGAAAAGCCGATTCACAGATGAAATCGCCCATGCCCATACCGATCTCGATATATACCGGCTTGTCGATCTTTTCAGTTTTAAAAGTATCGATCAGATAGCGGTCTTCATTTTCCAGAAACGGTGAGACCCATTTCTTCTTTCGCATACGCATACAACTATTTTACTACGAATAGTAATTTAATTTCTTATTTAAAATCGGATTAGAATATTACTGGAGGATATGAAAAATGAATAAAAGAATTGAAAATGTATTAAACAGAAGCGAAGCTGATGAACTGCTGATCAGCGATCCGATAGCTATATTTTACCTTATAAATAAAAGATTCTATCCCGGCGAGAGATTTCTGGGCTTACTGATAAAGAAAGACATGACACCGAAACTGTTTCTTAATGTCCTGTTTCCAAGTGAGAAGATCGAAGGTGTCGATATCATTTCGATCAGCGATACCGATGTGCTGACTGATGTATTGAGCAGATACATCGATAAAGATTCTTGCCTGGGTGTCGACAAGACTCTGCAGGCAAGATTCCTTCTGCCGATGCAGGAAAACAAGATCGCCAGAAGATTCATCAACGGCTCCCTGGCGGTAGATAAGACCAGAGCTGTAAAAGATGAAAACGAAAAACAGCTGATGAGAAAGTCATCAGAGATAAACGATCAGGCTATGGCTATTCTAAAGACGCTGGTCAAAGACGATATCAGCGAGAAACAGATCGCCGATCAGCTGCTTGGCATCTATAACAGTCTGGGCGCTGAAGGCTTCTCTTTTGAACCGATCGTCGCTTTCGGCAAGAATGCAGCCGATCCTCATCACATGCCTGACGATACAAAACTCAAGTATGGCGATGTCGTACTGTTTGATGTGGGCTGTACCTATAAAGGCTACTGTTCCGATATGACCAGGACCTTCTTCTACAAAAAAGGGCCAGATAAAGTACAGGAAGAAGTATACAATCTGGTCAGAAAAGCCAACGAAGATGCGGAGAACTATGTCAGAAAAGGCGTGAGACTCTGCGATATCGACAAGACAGCCAGAGATGTTATCGAAAACGGCGGATATGGCCGATATTTCACTCACCGTCTGGGTCATTTCATCGGTATTGAAGATCACGAATATGGCGATGTTTCAAGCTCTTTCAAGGATCTGACAGAGACGGATAATGTCTTCTCCATCGAACCGGGCATCTACGATCCTGATACGATGGGCTGCCGCATTGAAGATCTTGTCATCGTCACTGATGAAGGTTGCGAAGTACTGAACAAATATCCACATGATATCGAAGTAATCGGATAGATCAGAAAGATCTATCTTTTTTATCAGTTTTTGACTGATCATTTTATCCAACTTATAATTGGAAGTGAAATGAATATGAATAAAAAGAAGATAATCGTCATTCTAAGAGAAAACGAGACTTTTGATAAGCTGAAGAAGATACTCTCGGAAGAGTATGAACTTCTGGAGATTTCCGACAAGGAAAAAGCCAGAGAGCTGATACATAATGACTCCGAAAGGATCGTTGGCCTCGTTTTTGAGGCAGCAAGAGCCATCGCCGATGATTTCTCCTTTACTAAAAGTATTGAAGAAGACAAACGTTTCGTTGAGATCACGGCAATTGCCGTATCTTTAAAGAAAGACCACGATGAGATCATCAGCTGCATAGAAAACAATATCAATGAATATATTGCCGCTCCTTTTGACAGGGAACTGACGCTGCTGAGGATCAGAAATGCGATCCGTTCCAAGGACTCGACAACATTTGGCGAAATCGAAAACATCCTCAAGGAGCTTCCTTCAAACATCTATTTCAAGGATACCCATGCCCGCTATGTCTTTGTCACCCATCTCTGGCATCATGTGAAAGTCGGAGATGAGCCTAACTGGACGATCAGAGGCAAGACCGATCTCGATGTCAGAAAAGACAAGGAAAATGCCCTCAAAGCCTATCAGTCAGATCTGGATATCATCAAAAACGATAAAGGCACATCCTATATCATCGAAGAAAACAACGATGGAGTAAAGGAATATCTCGAACTGATAAAGATGCCGACACACGATGAAAACGGCAACGTAACAGGTATAATCGCTCTGATCAATGATGTCACCGAGAAACAGACGATCAAGAAAGAACTGGAGAAGCGCTCAACGACCGATTTCCTTACAGGAGTCATGAACCGCAGAGCCTGCCAGGAGGAGATCGCAAGACAGCTAAGTCTTTTTAACAGAGGTACGATGCTGATGATCGATATCGACAACTTCAAGCATATCAACGATACTTATGGACATGGCATCGGCGATGATGTGCTGATGAAAGTTGCCAGGATCATCAAAGCCTCAGTCCGCGGTTCTGATATCGTCGGCAGGATGGGCGGTGATGAATTCATAGCCTTCCTTTGCAGCAACACCGATAAGGACAGCGCCATCAGAGTTTCAAAGAAGATCATCGACACGATAAAGGAAGGCTTTGCGGATAAGGAATATGGAAAAGATGTCTCCGCTTCCATCGGCATCGCCATCTGTGATGATCAGGATCTGTCCTTTGAAAACATGTATTCGATAGCTGATAAAGCCTTATATAAAGTCAAAGAAAGCGCCAAGGGAACCTATTCCTTCTGATAATGTTCAACAAAAAAACCATAACTTCAAGTTATGGTTTTTCAGTTATTATTTCTTTCCGAAGAATCTGATCTCACCAAGGTGTTTTTCTTCCTTGACTTCTTCAGTTTCTTGTTTTTCTTCTGCTTCCTTCCTGTTTTCCTTGGCTTTCTTTTCCGGTTTTGGAAGCAGTTCCTTGGCAGAAACATTGACTCTGCCCTTCTCGTCGATCTCCATGACTTTGACCTTGATGATATCACCGATCTTGAGGACATCTTCCGGCTTGTTTACTCTTTCATGTTTGATCTTGGATACATGTAAGAGCGCATCCTGACCCTTGAACAGCTCAACGAAACAGCCGAATTTTTCCATTCTTACGACTTTGGCATCATAGATCTCACCGATCTTGGCTTCTCTGGTGATCTCATCGATCATATCCTTGGCCTTCTGAATAGCTTCTTTTGATGTATGGTAGATTACGACCTTGCCGTCATCATCGATGTCGATCTTGACGTCATCGCACTTCTCAATGATCTCGTTGATCACTTTGCCACCGGTGCCGATGACTTCTCTGATCTTGTCTACAGGGATCGTGAAGGTGACCATCTTAGGAGCGTATTCAGATACTTCCTCACGTGGTTTTTCAATAGCGGTAGCCATGTTGTCAAGAATCTCCATTCTGCCCTTATGAGCCTGAGCTAAAGCTTCCTGGAAGATCTCTCTTGTGATTCCTTTACACTTGATATCCATCTGCAAGGCAGTGATACCGTCTCTTGTACCGGCGACCTTGAAGTCCATATCGCCATAGTGGTCTTCCATACCCTGAATATCAGTCAGAATGGAATAGTTTTCACCAGTTGTGATAAGACCCATTGCCACACCGGCAACAGGAGCCTTGATCGGAACACCGGCTGCCATCAAAGACATCGTACCGGCACAGATCGAAGCCTGTGAGCTTGAACCGTTGGATTCAAGAACTTCGGCGACCGTTCTGATCGCATATGGGAATTCCTCTTCAGATGGGATGACCTGTAAGAGAGCTCTTTCACCAAGGGCACCATGGCCGATCTCACGACGGCCAGGAGAACCCATTCTGCCTACTTCACCGACACAGTATGGCGGGAAGTTGTACTGATGCATGAATCTCTTTGATTCGACTTCAGTCAGATCGTCGATGATCTGATTGTCGCCTAATGGCCCTAATGTCGTTACAGATAATACCTGAGTCTGACCTCTGGTAAATAAAGCTGAACCGTGAACTCTAGGCAGCAGGTCGACCTGGGAGTCGAGTGGTCTGATCTCGTCAAGAGCACGTCCATCAGGTCTGATCTTTTCATCAGAGATCAGTCTTCTGACTTCGTTGGCGATGATCTCAGTGCAGTATTCATTGGTCTGCTTGACCAGCTTGTCAGCTTCCTTTTCACTCATTGTTTCATCATTGGCGAAATGTTCCTTCATCTCGTTGGTGATGTTTTCCTGTGCAGCATATGATTCAAGCTTGTCATGGATCGAAACAGCAGCTTCCAGTCTGGCCTTGCCGTTTTCGTTGACATAATCCTTGACTCTCTGGTCGATCTCGTAGAGGACGACCTCCATCTTTTCCTTGCCGACCTTGGCGATGATGCCTTCCTGCATCTCGCAGAGTTCCTTGACTCTGTCATGACCGAACATCAATGCATCGAGCATCAGTTCTTCTGATACTTCATGAGCACCGGCTTCAACCATGTTCAAAGCTTCCTTGGTTCCGGCAACAGTCAGATCGATAAGTGATCTTGACAGCTGTTCAACCGTCGGGTTGACGACGAACTGTCCATCAACATAACCGACTTTGACGCCGGCGATCGGACCGTCAAACGGAATATTGGAGATGCACAATGCCAAAGAGGCACCAAACATGGCAGCCATTTCCGGAGAACAGTCTGTATCGGTCGAAAGTACGGTATTTACGACCTGTACTTCGTTTCTGAAACCTTCAGCGAATAACGGACGGATCGGTCTGTCGATCAGTCTTGCAGTCAATGTAGCGTGTTCTGAAGGTCTTCCTTCTCTTCTTAAGAATCCTCCAGGGATCTTTCCTACAGAATATAATTTTTCCTCAAACGATACTGTCAATGGGAAAAAGTCTGTGTCCTTTGCGACACTTGAGGCACATGCGGTAGATAATGTTACCGTATCGTTGTACCTTACCAGAACAGACCCTCCAGCCTGTTTTGCGACTTCACCGGTCTCGACGCTTAACTTACGACCGTAGAAGTCAAAATCGAATACTTCTTTCATTCTTTCAATTTCTCTTCTTTCTTTTCAAACGTTATAATTCTACCATAATATACTGATAAAAAGACAATATCCTCTATAATTAAGTTAATGAAAAAGCTCAATAAATCGGCCCTTATAGCCCTGCAGGCATTAAATGATAAAGGATATCAGGCTTTTGTCGTGGGCGGAGCTGTCAGAGATCTGCTGCTGAACAAGGATGTCTATGACTACGACATCACGACCAATGCCGATCCTAATGCCATAAAGATGGTATTTGAGGATTACACAAAATATGAAGCGGGCATAAAATACGGAACGGTAACTGTTCTGATCGACAGGGATAAGATCGATATCACCCCCTATCGCAAAGAAGACAAGTACCGTGATCACCGTCATCCTGAACTTATAAGCTTTTCATCCGAACTCAAGGAAGATCTTTCTAGAAGAGATTTCACGATCAATGCGATGTGTCTTGATAAGGATTCAAACATCATCGATATGTTTGGCGGAACTGAAGATCTTAAAAACAGGCTTATAAGGTGCATCGGCGATCCCGATAAGCGTTTTGATGAAGACGGTTTAAGGATTCTAAGAGCGATCAGATTCATGACGAAACTCGATTTCTCAATTGAAGACAGGACCTCCATAAGCATCCATAAAAACCGAGATCTTCTCAATTACATCTCTGAAGAAAGAAAAAGAGAGGAGCTTTTGAGGATCTTAAGCAGCAGACAGGCCTTTAAAGCCATCAGGGAATATCTTGATGTCTTCAATACCTTCATGCCTTTTGACGTCCCGAAACGCAAGATAAACAATTTCTCCGAGCCACTGTATGCCCTTGCATATCTGCTTAAAGATAAAGATACAGATCTTAAGAAACTCAAATATTCAAAAAACGAGATACATCTCGTTAATATTTTCAAGGAAGCTTCCAACATCGATATAAATAATGACTTTGAATTCATCGAGACTCTATCTTCCATTTATCAGAAACAGATCCTGACTTATCTTGAAGAATATCATCGCAAGGATCTCAAAGAAAGATTCGGAAAACTGAAAAGATATATGGTCACGTTTAGAGAATTAAAGATCACTGGTGAAGAAATAGTATTTTATGGATATGCCAAAAGCGAGATCAGTAAAGTCAAACATAAACTGCTAGATCTTATACATCATAAGAAGATAAACAATACCTCTTACGCTTTAAATAAATATTTGAAGGAAAATGTTGTAGAATAATAGAGTAGCGCCAACTTAGCTCATCAGGTAGAGCAACGCACTCGTAACGCGTAGGTGGTAGGTTCAAGTCCTATAGTTGGCACCATTTATAAAACAAAAGCCAGTTCATTCTGGCTTTTTTATTTTTCATTCTTTTTTTCCGTATTGTTTTTCTTCTTTATATCAAGTTCTTTGATCGTGAGGATACAGATGATGAAGATCACTCCCATGACGATCATCAGATAACCCATGAAATTCATGAAATCGTTGTTGCCTTTATAGTGAAGCGTGATAAAACCAGCCAGTACTTCAAGAAGGCCTGCAAAGGCCAGGATACCTCTGGTACAGAAAGTGATGCCAAAGACTCCTGAAACGATATTCAGTCCAGGAATGATGTAGATCGAAAGACGCAGCAGATTGGCTTCAAAATCCGTTGAAGGAAGCATATCGTTGATGATCGCATCATGATCGAACTGATAAGCCACGACAAAATACATCACGATCGCGATCAGCAGTTCAGCAACACAGATAGCTTTTACGATATTTCGTCTCATAACAATTAAATTCTAATAGAAAATCTTCTTCAAATAAAGACCATTGGGGTCGGCGTTGTATCTTCTGGTCGATTTGTTCGGGTGATTGAGCATATCCTCGATATCATTCAGAGTCTTCAATCCTCTGCCCAGATCGATCAGAGTACCTACCATGATCCTGACCATGTTTCTTAGAAATCCGGAACTGGTGACTGTTATCTTCAGGATATCCTTTTTTATGGTGATCCTGAATTCGGTTATATCCTTTACCTGATTTGGGTATTCCTTGAGACTGGAAGTATTGAAGGAAGAAAAGTCGTGTTTGCCTTTAAGCAGTTCAGCACCCTTCTTCATCAGATCGATATCAAGTTTATAGAAACACTGATAGGCTCTACCGACCAGGAACGGATCATATTCACCGATGTTGATAAGGTATTCATAGGTCTTTTTCTTAACGGAAAAACGGGCATGGAAATCTTCCGAAACGATCTCCACCTTGTTTATATGCATATCCTTTGGGATCAGAGAATTCATGGAAAACTTGAGTTTTCCCGGTTCCTTTTTCTTATCTGTATCAAAATGAAAGACCTGATCATAGGCATGAACGCCTGCATCAGTTCTGGAAGACATGATTATTCTTATCTTTTCACCAAAGATCCTAAACAGGGCTTCTTCGATCACATCCTGTATCGCTACCGCATTGATCTGCGATTGAAAACCTGCGTAATTACGGCCATCATAGGCCATATTGACTTTATATCTCATAGATAGAACCGGCTGGCGATCGAGAAAGCCAGGATCGCTGCGCAGATGATGATGAACAGGAAATCCAGGAATTCGAACTTCAGGACATGATATCTGGTCCTTTCAGCTCCAGGCACATAGCCTCTGGCTTCCATGGCATCCGCAAGTTCATAGGCTCTTTCAAAGGCGACAGAGAATAACGGCACGATCAAAGCCAAAATCGCTGTGATCTTCTCACCCAGTTTGCCGTTTTCAAAATCGACACCACGCGATTTCTGTGCGTTCATGATCCTGATCGTCTCTTCAATGATCGTTGGAATAAAACGCAGGGCGATCGATACCATCATGGCCACTTCATGAGTCGGAAAGTGAAGGATCTGTAATGGTTTGAGCATCCATTCGATACCCATCGTCAGATCAAGAGGCTTGGTCGTAGCTGTTAGCAATGTTGTGATCGAGATCATCAATAGAAGTCTCACGATGACAAACAGTGTATTGAATATCGCATCGGAATATATCTCGAATGTCCCGATCGTAAACAGGACTTCACCAGTCTTTATGGTGAGTGAATTGATCACAAGCAGGAAGATCATCATCATGATCATCGGCTTGAAAGACTGAACGATCATCTTGATGCCGATCTTGGCCAGAATGAGCCCTATGGCAATAAACAGAGCAATGACACCGAAAACGATCCAGGACTTGGGAATGAAGACTGCGGCGATCATCAGGAAAAGACCGATCAGCTTCGCTCTAGGATCGATCCTGTGTATCAGAGAATCGATTGGAATGTATTTACCGAAAACCAGGTTATTCATCTTTTCACCTGCCCCGCTACTTCCTTAGCGATCATTTCAATGGTTCTGGCCTGTTTTGAGACTTTGATTCCCTTTTTGGCCAGAAGATTCTTGAAGGTCACGATCTGCGGTTCCAGCAGATCATATTCCTTGAGTATCTTTTCATCCGCAAAAAGATCCAGAGTCGGACCGTGATATTTTATCTGACCATGCGAAAGGACGACTGTCTCTTCACAACAGTTGTAGACCATTTCGTTGTCATGTGAGACGATGATGATCGTCTTATGGGACTGCCTGTTCAATGAAACAAACAGGTTGATTATTTCTTTGGCGCCCTTAGGGTCAAGGCCGGCTGTCGGTTCATCAAGAACGATGATCTTTGGATCACAGGCAAGTATACCCGCGATCGCTACTCTTCGTTTCTGACCACCTGACAATTCAAGTGGTGATGTTTCAAACAGCGATTCATCGATCTTCACAAGCTTAAGAGCTTCCTTGGCTCTGGCAATGGCTTCTTCAAGAGAAAAACCGAAGTTCAAAGGTCCAAAAGCAACATCCTTGATGACTGTCTCTTCAAACAGCTGATATTCCGAAAACTGGAAGACCAGTCCTACATCCTTTCTTAGAGGTTTGAGGAACTTGATCTTCTGATTGGCCACCAGGTTGTAGTCAAGGATCTCCAGACTTCCTTCACTTGGAAGCAGTAAGGCATTCAGGTGTTCGACCAGTGTTGATTTGCCTGAACCCGTCTCACCGATTATCGCGGTGATGATACCTTCCTTGATCTCCAGATCGATATTATCCAAAGCCTTATGAGCATAAGGCATATCCTTGTCATAGATATAGCTTAATGATTTGAAGCGAATCGCCATAATTCATCCACCATTCCTTCCATATCATGAGCTTTAAGCTTAATATGCTGCTTCCTGAATACTTCTCTTATCTGTTCGATAAAAGGCACATCCAGATCGATCTGTCTTAACTTTTCAGCATCTTCAAAAACCTTTTCAGGCTTATCATGCATGAAAAGTTTTCCTTTATTCAGAACCACACAGTCATCAGACTGCAGTACTTCTTCTATATCGTGAGTGATCGAAATGATCGTGATCTCGTTGGCCTCATCATCGGCCAGATCATACATCAGTTTCTTGATCTCTTTCTTGCCTTTCGGGTCCAGCATCGAAGTTGCTTCATCAAAGATGATGATATTCGGATGCATGGCGAGGATTCCGGCGATCGCAACACGCTGTTTCTGACCGCCTGAAAGATTCTGCGGTTCATGATCAAGGAAGGCGCTTAATCCGACCTTGTTTGCGTATTCTTCAATGATCGGCTCCATATCTTCGGATCTGACTCTCTTGTTTTCCAGACCAAAAGCGATATCATCCTTGACAGTTGAACCGATAAACTGGTTATCCGGATTCTGGAAAACGATGCCCAGTTCCTTGCGTATTTCAGGAAGATTCTCTTCACTCATCTTCAGGCCGTTGACGATCACTTCGCCCTGCTTGATAGGAAGAAGTCCGGCGATCAGTTTGGCCAGAGTCGATTTTCCTGAACCGTTATGACCGATGATGGTCGTGTAGGAACCTTTTTCAATATTCAAAGAAATGCCATCGACGGCTTTCTTTGATTCGTTATAGGAATAGCTTAAGTCCCTGATCTCTATTAAACTCATACCTTTAGATTATACAACAAAGTCAAAGAAAAACATTGCTAATGCAATGTTATCTTGCGATTTAATGCTTCGTATGCTTCCTTAAGATCATCGATATCCTTGACTGTCATCTCCATCGGACACATGCCATCACCATTGCGGTTGATAATATAATCGACAAGCTTCCCATACTGATAAGTGACGCCATACTTCTCAAAGATCTCCTGTCCGGCTTTGGACAAGACAGCAGCATAGGCTTCCTTTACTCCCGATAAACTAAGAAGCATGGCACTGGCCTTGCCGATGATCTTGTCGGCAACGCTCAGATCTTTGAAGTAGTAAAGATCCTCGTTCAGCCTGTCGATCACCGGTCTGATACCTGGGTCAAAGGAAATGTAGCCGTTGCTGGCAACGATCGAGCAGTTTTTATCTTCCAGTATTTCTTTTAGATTCATAAATTCATTATACATTTAAATCTATATATTTGTTTTTAGTTTATAATATATGGTAGATAAGGAGAATTTAAATATGCCATTAGTAACATCCAAAGAAATGTTTAAGAAAGCATATGATGGCGGATATGCCATTGGTGCTTTCAACGTAAACAATATGGAGATCATTCAGGGTATCACTGAAGCTGCAAAAGAATGCAATGCTCCGGTCATCCTCCAGGTTTCCAAAGGTGCCAGAGCTTATGCCAACAGAACATATCTTGTTAAGCTGGTAGAAGCTGCCTGCATCGAAACCGGTCTTCCAATCGTCCTGCACCTCGACCATGGTGACACATTCGAGACCTGCAAGTCTTGTATCGATGATGGTTTCACTTCCGTAATGATCGATGCTTCATCAAAACCATTCGAAGAGAACATCGAGATCACAAGACAGGTCGTTGAATATGCTCATGCACACGGTGTTGTTGTTGAAGCTGAATTAGGTACACTCGCAGGTGTTGAAGATGAAGTTTCTGTTTCTGCAGAAGATTCATCATACACAAGACCTGAAGATGTTGAAGAATTCGTCAGAAGAACAGGCTGTGACTCATTAGCTATTGCTATCGGTACTTCTCATGGTGCCTACAAGTTCAAACCGGAACAGTGCACCAGAAATGAAGAAGGCATCCTGGTTCCACCTCCACTAAGATTCGACATCCTTGAAGAAGTTTCCAGAAGACTTCCAGGCTTCCCAATCGTTTTACACGGTGCTTCATCTGTTCCACAGGAATGGGTAAAGATCATCAACGAAAACGGCGGCAAGATGCCTGATGCAGTTGGTGTTCCAGAGGATCAGTTGAGACAGGCTTCCAAGATGGCTGTCTGCAAGATCAACATCGACTCAGACCTCCGTCTGGCTATGACCGGTACGATCCGTCAGTTCTTCAATGAACATCCAGAAAAGTTTGACCCAAGAGAATATCTGAAGCCTGCAAGAGAAAACATCAAGCAGCTTGTCAAACACAAGATCGTCGATGTTCTTGGCTGTAACGGTAAAGCTGAATAATCAACATTCAAAAAGCCAGTTCACTGATGAACTGGCTTTTCTTTTACTTAGATCTCTTCAATAAGGCACACGCTCTCGGCGATGACGCCTTCGCCTCTGCCGACAAAGCCCAGGCCTTCACCTCTGGTGGCTTTGACGTTGATCTGTGAAACGTCGATATGAAGGTGTTCAGCGATATTCTTTCGCATCTGATCGATATATGGTGCCATCTTTGGCTTTTCAATATTTATCAGTGAATCGATATTGACCACCCTGTAGCCATTCTCTTCAAGCATTTCATAGGTGTGATCAAGAAGCAACAGTGATGAAATGCCCTTGTATTTGGGATCGGTATCCGGAAAATGGGTGCCGATATCCTTTAAGCCCATGGCTCCGATCAGCGATTCGATGATCGCATGAAGCAGAACATCCGCATCGGAATGGCCAAGCAGGCCTTTCTCATAAGGGATCTTTACTCCCCCGATGATAAGATCTCTTCCTTCAACGAGTTTATGTATATCTTTAGACTGTCCTATCCTCATATTTTTACCTCTCTGATATCATCAACGACATTATCCCAGTTCTTTACAAGTATATCCTTGGCCTGATGGCCATTGGCGACCAGGATGCATCTAACGCCCATGGCATTGGCTACATCAAGATCGTGAAGCGAATCCCCCAGCATTATGCATTCATCTCTGTTTTTGTCTTTGATCCATTCAAGCGCGATATCTTCCTTTGAGCCGGCATAGATATCGCCTAAGCCAAGCACTTCATCAAAATAATCGGCGATATCAAGTTCCTGCAGCTGTTTTTTAAGCTCCACGAGACTTGAAGCACTAAGTAAAATATTTTTCAGACCTTTTCTTCTGTTTTCTTCAAGCAGTTCGATAACGCCATCGTGAAGCCTGTATTCCGGTTTCAGAGCACAATACCAGTCAAACCAGTATCGGCCAACTTCTTCATAGGAGAATTCGTCCCATCTGAAGCCGACCTTCTCATAATAGTCTTTGACCGGAAAAGTAAAGATATGCAGATACTCGTCCATGGTCAGAGGCTCGCGTTTCAAGCCGAAGTGTTCGATTGTATAGTTCTCTGCCTTGAGACACACATCCACATCATCAAGAACAGTGCCGTTGAAATCAAATATCACGTATTTCATATCCAAATTTTAATATAAAAAGAAGCAATTGTCTTGCTTCTTTACATGTACAGATTAATATTCGTCCTTATCAATAATGATGTCCTGTTCATCTTCGATCTCTTCAGGCTCATCTTCATCAAGTTCGATCGCTGACAGGTCAACATGAGATTCTTCAAACTTTCTGCGCTCGATGAGATCCCACTTGTTTTCCTTGAGTGAAACAAATCTTGAATCAAGAGTCAAATCTGAATAGAACTGTGCGATTTTGTCGTTTGATACACCGTAAGTCTTAGAAACTTCTTCCCACAGCTTAGTGAAAGGAATTGCACGTTTCTTCTTTACGATGACATCATATGCGACATCCATCATAGACTTTGCACTGGCCATAATACTGCTATACTCCTAATAATACTTTATTTCGATGATTCTTTCCTCATCATCAATGAGGTAAATCATAATTAATATATCACTATTTATACTAAAATCAAGGACTTTTACATCAATTCTTATAATTCCTTCGGCACTGGTGATTTTTGCGTATGGCTGACCTAATAAATGCAGTTCGATCAGGTATTCATTTGTTTGTCTGAACATACAAATGCCATCATCATAAATGCAGATTTCACACTGTACGCCCTGCTTATCTGTATAGCTGAAACACGCTCTGTTTCCGATATCTTCAACAGCAGTTTCTTCATAATAATTCTGGGCAGGATTCTTAAGTGTCACCAGTGCATTCATAGGCTATAAATATACGTTATTCATTTTAATAAGTCAAATATGATGATAAAATGAGTGGTATGGAATATAAGGATAAAAAAGTTCTGGTCATCGGATTGGCCAGATCGGGAATGGCTGCAATAAAGGTGCTTAAGAAACTGGGCGCCAGAATATACCTTTCAGAAAGAAATGAACCTGATAAGAAGGATAAGGACTATCTGGAATCCATAGGCGTAACTGTTTATGATCAGGATATGTCGGTTTTTGAAAAGGATTATGACCTGGTGATCAAGAATCCGGGTGTTCCTCCCGTATCGCCGATCGTCAAAAGGCTCAATGAAAGGAATATTCCGATCATTACGGAGATCGAACTGGCCTATGATGTGAGCAAGCCTCAGCATTATGTTGCTATCACCGGCACCAATGGCAAGACCACGACGACAACGATCGTCTATGAACTTTTAACAAAAGCCTTCAAGGAGAAGGCTCATGTCGGCGGCAATATCGGCACGCCGCTTTGTGAACTGGTTCTGGAACACGATCTCATGGAAGAAGAAGGTCATTATATCTCACTGGAGATCTCCAATCACCAGCTTGTAGATATCGTCAACTTCAGGCCTGAAATAGCTACGATCATCAATCTGACACCTGACCATCTGGAAACGATGGGTTCTTTGGATGCCTACTACAAGTCCAAGACTGAAGTCTACCGCAATATGAAAGATGATGATATCTTCATCTATAACGCCGACGATGAAGTTCTTAAGGAATATGCAGAAAAATACCCGATCGGATGCAGGATCGAGACTTTCTCGCTTGAAAAGGAAGATACCTATGCCTGCATCAGGGATAACTGTATCTGCATCAATGATGAGAAGGTTCTGCCTTTGGACAAGATCCATCTTGTCGGCAAGCACAACATCCAGAATGTCATGATCTCGATCATGGCTGCCAAGGCCCTTGGCATAAGCAACGAAGATATCAATGAGACGATCGATGAATTCAAAGGTGTGGAACATCGAATCGAATTTGTCAGAGAACTTAACGGCATAAAATACTACAACGATTCCAAAGGTACGAATACCGATGCGACGATCACAGCTTTGAAGGCTTTTGACAGTAATGTCATTCTGCTCGTAGGAGGATATGAAAAAGGTCTGGATATGAGCGAAATGCGCAAATATCTCAAACCGGTCAAGAAAGTCATCGGCTATGGTGTGGCCGGAAGAAGGATCGCCGGCGATCTGGTGGAAGATCCGATCGTCGTCACAACCCTCAATGAAGCCGTTGCTGAAGCAAACAGGATCGCTATGAGCGGTGATGTCATCCTGCTTTCCCCTACTACTTCAAGCTTTGACCAGTATAGCGGCTATGAAGAAAGAGGAAGACATTTCAAGGAGATAGTGAATTCGCTATGAAGTCATATATCGGTGTATTTGATTCCGGTTTAGGCGGTCTTACCTGTGTAAGAGAACTTATCAAGCAGATGCCTCATGAAAATGTCGTTTTTCTTGCGGACAACAAGAATGTCCCTTACGGTTCAAAGACCAGAGAAGAGATCAGAGTTTTTACTTACAACAATACCAATTTTCTCAACCGTTTTGATCTGAAAGCACTGATCGTTGCCTGCAACACTTCCGAATCAAATGCCCGTGACATCATTGAAGAAAATGTCAATGTTCCGGTATATGGCGTCATAAGACCCGCTGTCAAAGCAGCGCTCAAGGCCAGCCAAAACAAAAAGATCGGCTTGTTTGCGACCAGTATGACGGTCAGATCGGGGAAATACGAGACAACACTCAAAGAATTGGATGAAAAGGCTCAGATTTTTGCGATAGAATGTCCCGAACTTGTTCCGATGATCGAAAACGGCAGATTCGGCAATGATGATCAGGTGATGAAGGAAACGCTCAAAGGATATATTGAGCCATTACTTGAAGAAGGCATCGATACTCTGATCCTTGGCTGCACACACTATGATGTTCTGATGGATATACTCAATGACATGTATCCTCAATTGAAGATCGTCTCTTCTTCAAGATGCGTCATCGATGAGGTGTTCAATGAACTCAACATCAAGGAAGACAAAGAGCCGGAAAGAAAATACTTTACCACTGATCTTGATAGAAGATTTGATAAAGTATCGAAAATGATCATAAAAGATATTGAATATGAAAAAGTGGATGTCTGATGAGGTGACCCCTCAAAGTTGGACTTAATAACTTAATTGTAGCTGAGCTAAGGACTGCTGCCTATACTCTAAAGGTGACAGTCCTTTTCTTTTGATACTTATTCTTTCTGTATTGTAGTAAGTGATGTATTCCTCCATGGCTTTCCTTAGTTCTTCTGTCGAATTGTAGGTGTAGCCGTAATACATCTCGTTCTTCATTATCCCGAAGAAGTTCTCCATTAAGGAGTTATCCATACAGTTGCCTTTCCTGGAGAAAGACTGTTTAATGCCTCTATCATTTAACCATGTCTGATAAGGTTTCATCTGGTATTGCCAGCCCTGATCGGAATGGAAGATGAGTCCTTTAAGATCAGGATTATCTTTAAAGGCTTTATCGATCATTCTCTTGGTCTGAGCGAAGTCAGGGTTTCTTGAGATGTCGTGGGATACTATAACTCCATCATGGATGTCCATGATCGGCGAGAGATAAAGCTTGCCGTCAGGAGCTTTAAACTCAGAGACATCAGTGGTCCATTTCTGATTGGATCCTGATGTAGAGAAATCTCTTATGTATTCAGTGGTGTGATTTATTTCATCTATCTTCTTATAAAGTAAGAGATTCTCCTTATATTGCCCATTGTCTCCCTTGTAGGAATGATACTTATTCTTAGGCTGTTTCCCTCTCAGATCATTATCAGACATGATCCTCTGAATCTTCTTGTGGTTGATGCCTCTTAATTCATCATTCAGAGCCAGTATTATGCGTCTGTAGCCGTATCTTGACTTATGATGTTCAAATACGGGAAGGATGATTCCCAGTATGCGGTCGTCTTCACTTTTACGCTTATTTACGGCGTTTATATGTTTGACTGAATGATAGTAGGAATATGTGGACTTTGAAAGGCCGGATACTCTTAAAAGATTCTTAAGAGTATACTTCTGCCTCAGTTCATCGATCACATTTAATTTTTCTGCTGTTCACGGGCCTTTCTTT
>JAFRBQ010000018.1 GCA_017404785.1 Erysipelotrichaceae bacterium | reverse complement strand
CTCAGAATTCTTGCGTGTCTTCTTGCAAAGCGGTCTACGTTCATCTGTGAATAATAGATGACGAATCTCTTTGCAATGCAGTAAGCCATCCCTGCGCAATTGAAATCATTGTCCGCAAACGGTTCCACCAGTTCATACAGTTTGTCATATATCTCATCTGAATCGTAATACTGTTCAAAGATATCGATCCATTCATCCTGTGTTTCCAGCTGATAGGCTGCTACGGATGAAAAATTGATCATCACTCCACCTTCGGCAACTATCTTTGCGAATGCATCGGTCATGTTGACTGTTCCCAACGCATTTACGCGGATGACCTGAGGTGCTTTGCATAAAGTCGGCGAAACACCTGAAGTATGGATGATATTTACAACATTTCCCAGCGAATCGGCATAAGACGCCAGTTCTCTGACCTGTTGTTTATCAGTTACATCACACACTTCAACAAATGTTTCAATTCCCAATGACTCAAGATGATTCTTGACATCGTTTAGTTTCTCTTCGTTCATATCCGCCAGAAGCACGGATGTCTTTTTTCCCAGTTCCAGGGCAATTGCTTTTCCCATACCGCCATGGCCACCGGTGACTACACTTATTTTTCTTGCCATATTTTCCTTCTTAAAGAAGGGCTCATACGAGCCCTCATCTTACAGCCAGTTCTTTTCCGTGATCACACAGTCATATCCATGAATCTTGATCTTGTCTCCGATATGCAGACGATCCTTTTCTGCAAGGATATAACCATTGTTCACGTTCTTTACATAAGAGTAGACGAGTTTTGATACCCTGCCTACTTCTTCACCGTTGAGATAAACAGGTTCGCCAGGTCCGCCATACTGCTTCGAGCGGATGTAGAAATCTTCGTTTTCATCAACTACTTCAAAGCCGATCATTTCTCTCTTTGGGCCTTCTTCTTTGACTTTCAGCAAAGCTGCTTTGCCGATGAATTCCTTATCCCAGTTGATGTTCTTTTCCAGACCGACTTCAAACGGATTGGTGTGGTTCAGATCT
Source organism: Erysipelotrichaceae bacterium (assembly GCA_017404785.1). Taxonomy (GTDB): domain Bacteria; phylum Bacillota_I; class Bacilli_A; order Erysipelotrichales; family Erysipelotrichaceae; genus Colivicinus. The sequence goes on along the minus strand of JAFRBQ010000018.1, from coordinate 4,432 downwards.
CTCATGTAGTAGAAACCTGCTTCGGTAGGAAGTGTCCAGGCAAAGACTTGGAATTCCGTTATTTCCTTGCCACCGGCATCCTTGACGGCCTTGTCGATGACTTCCTGAACTGCATCCGTATCATCGGCAGTACAGTAGATCTCATAGCCGAACTTCTCTCCGGTAAAGCCTCCTCTGTTGACGATGACTTCCATGCCATTAATGTCATCTGTCCTGTTCTGGAAGAACTTCAGATCTTCAACACCATTGCTTAAAACTGAATTCAGGACTTCCTTGGATTTCGGACCCTGTACGGCAAACATATGCCAGTCTTCCGTAATTTCACAGGTATCTACATCATAGCCTTCAGAATGATAATAGAACCAGTCATCGCATTTTGTTCCATAAAGAGTTGAAACCCAATACTTGTCTTCTTCAAGTCTCATAACAACAACATCATCGATGATATCGCCGTTCTCATTCAGCATCGTTGTATATCTGTCTCTGCCTACCGCAAGGGTTGCGATATTATTGGGATAAACATAGTCCAGGAACTTGCAGGCATCTTCTCCCGTTACTTCCATCAGCTGATGAGTAAACAGATAATAACCGACACACTGTCTGACAGCCATATGTTCTGAGCGTTTCCACTCATCATGTGCAAATATGTTTTTATACATGTCTGTTCCCCCTACATAAATTTATCGATCTTCTTAGCGATCTTGATACGCATCTTGCCTTTCGGAGAATCTTCTTCCCAGACAGACCACTGTGCGTTGACCAATGTCTTGACCATACCTTGCCACATATACAGATGTGCTTCACATAATGATTGTGTACCGGTGATGGCCAGATCTGCTCTGTTGATCACATAAATGACTTCATCTTTATTGAACGCTTCAATTTCGTATCCGCAGACAAGAGACTGCAGCAGCATTTCGATAACGCCACCTAATAATCTGCCATCTTCCTTGATCTCATCAGGGACACCAAGCCAATCGCGACATGCCTTGATCGCATATCTTTCACCAAACATTGCCTTACCGGCAGCTTCAAGAACACACTTTTTGATCCACTCGGCATTTTCGGCTGTCGTATACCCCAGTTTTACAGCATTATCGATAGCCGGAAGCATATATAATGACGCAGCTGTTGAAAGATTGACCATCTGGTTGGAAGAATCTGTTTCGTTGTTTGTACCATTGACAAAGTGATAATCGCATTCTTCCCTGAACATCATGGATTCTTCAACAGTATCCTCTTCTTCGGTATATTTCTTGTAATCATCTGACACAGCAGGCCCGAAAGACTGCCAGAGTTCATGTTCCGGAGCCGGATATTTTTCTCTGGACTCCGCAATGATACGGCAATGTCTGTCACCGCATCCTTTCGCTTCTACCATCAGATAATCCAACTTATGGCCTTTGCGGTGCCTGCTTTCGGTTGCATCAGCCTGCCCCTGTAAAGACATGGTTGTAGCTCTGCAAAGTTCCGATCCGCAGATATCCCAGTCACAGACATCAAGTTCTTTTTCACAACGGTAAGTTCCGAAATCCTGGCATCTGCCGCACATCAGTAACGCATCATCGCCCTTATCACCGATCAAAGCTCCGGGATAAGATCCGCACATGAACGGATGAATACCGAAACCATCATCGTTCGGATAATCAATACCTGTCTTGTACAATCTCGCATAAGCCTCTTTGCACATCTCGGAAGCTCTTGTCGCATAGTCCGGAATAATGATCCTGTAAGCCTGGGTTACTGCTGCAGACAATACCGATTCAAAACGGGACGCATAATGCAGTGCGTCTTTATAAGACATCAGTTTATTCCAGGGTGACTGTACGGCGTTATAAGTCTTGAAACTTGCGCCATCACCGGAATTCTGAGGGATTCTTTCATCTATTATTTTAATCATTGTTCACCTCTTAACTTTCTTCAGGGAACGCATCTATCGCTACCTGATATTTCACAATATTGTGAGTGGCTCCACCGTCAACTACGACTGTCTCACCGGTTATTCCATCAGCAACATCCGTACAGAACGTATAAGCCATCATACCGACCTGATCGACCGGAAGCTGGCCATCCACCTGCCAAATCATCAGTTCTTCATAGAACTCATCCTGTTTTTCTTCGCTGATGTTTTCACTTGCCAGATTGCCTGCTGCACCAGGAGTGACCATTCCGCCCGGGGCAATACTGTTGATCATGATGCCGTAGCGTTTCAACTCCTTGGCGGCTTCCGTTGTAAGACCCATGACAGCCGCCTTGCTGGAAGCGTAGTGCGGATATCCGCCGAATACCGGATATGGCATAATCGGGCTGTTGGAAGAAATTAGAACGATCTTGCCCTTAACCTCATGATCGATCATGTATCTGCTGACATGCTTGACTCCATAGAAAGCACCATAGACGTTGGTCTCAAAAACGAGCTGCAGATCCTCTTTCGGCAAATCATACACCTTTGCGTAATTCCAGATTGCCGCACTGTTCACAAAGATATCCAGACCGCCGAAAGTCTCTACAGTATGATCGACAAGCTGTTTGACTTCATCTTCATTTCTGACATCGGTGAAACAGAATTTGACACTGTCCTTGTAACCTTCCTTTTCCAGCAGAGACATAGCGGCTTCTTCTTCGATCCTCGAATTGGAAGCCATCATGACTCTGGCGCCGCCTTGCAGCAGTCTGAGCGTGATATCGAAGCCCAGGCCTGATGAGCCGCCTGTGACCAAAGCAACTCTTCCCTTCACGGAATACATGTCCGCAAAAGGTCTTGCTGAAGCAATATAACCTTCCAGCATCGATTTGTCATTTTCTGTAAAAGCCATAGATTATAATTTCTCCTTTTTTTCTATTATCAAAATAGTATTCTCGGGAATTGAATACATTCTCATAATAAAAGAAACACTATTTCTGCATAATGCATAAAATAAAGGTTTTTTGGAAGCGTTTACTAATCTTATTGTCGGGTATAGTCACAATGTTCTTAAAAGCGTTAGAAAAAACCGATGTTTTCAAGCTTTTAACGGGTTTTACAGCGTCTGTTTATACAGTTGTTTGGCATACCGGCCCTACAAAATGATGGTCATATTTTTCATGTAATGTTATAATGAAGGCGATATGAAACTCAATGCCGGGATCATTTATAATGATTTGAAAAAAGAATACAGGGCTGAAATTGTCGGTCCAAGAAGCGAAGATCTCGTTCTTTCCCGTCCGCAGTTCTATATGGAAGAGGAAGACAGTTTTTTATCCGATCATCTGTATTTAGCTACCGTTGAACATCTTCCGAAAAGACCGCATATTCAGAAGAACAGCGTTCTGGTCTGTATTGGCGAAAACCTAAACCTGAATTATTACAGAGAAAGAATGTGTCTTATCATCATAAAAGACCGTGTTGATTTTTTCAAGGTTTTCATGAAGATACAGGATGTATTCGACAAGTACAATGAATGGGAAAAGCAGATCTACCAGAATCTTCTTTCAAATTATGATCTAGATTCAATACTTGATGATTCTTATCCTGTCTTTGAAAAACCGATTTATGTACTTGATTCATCTTTCCGGATCATAGCCAGCAAAACTGAAACGCAGGACGCTAGCTGGGATATTACAGCGGGAGGCTCCCTGAATCCGGAATCAATTTCAAAATACCTTTCAGTTTCTGATCTGATGACAGAAAAAAAGAATGCCATCAAGATCGATCTTCTTGATAAAAAGGTGCTATGCGTGAATCTTTTCAACAAGAACGAACAGTATGAGGGATGTGTTGTCCTGACTCTGGATGGTCAGGACCCGTTTGAAGGCGAGGAAAAACTGGCTGAAAAAATGGCTGAATTCCTGCAGCAGGCAATCGAAAAGAATCCTGTCATCATTAATGATGATGATTCTACAATAAAAAAAGTATTCCAGAATCTCGTTGAAGAACTGCCGCTATCTCATTCGCAGCGTCTGCTGCTTACAAGTTCGAACAGTCAGATCATCTACAGATGCATTTACATGCATTACCGTGAAAAACGCAATCAGCTTCCTTTATCCTATATCTGCGATATTTTCGAGGATTCTTTCAATAAATCCTATGCTTTTACATACGATGATGGCATCGTTTCCTTTGTTAATATCAACGAGATCAGGTCCAGTAAAACTTCCGATTATAAGATTATTCTGAATAGAAAACTGACAGAATTTGTTGACCAGATGGGTTTGTGTGCCGGTATCTCAAACGAATTTTCTGACCTTTTAAATACAAAGGTCCATTATCTGCAGGCTCAGTCTGCTGTCGACAATGGCCTTCTGCTTGATTCACAGGGCAAACTGTTTTATTACGCAAGCTATGCACTGACAGAAATGATCATAAACTCTCTGGGTGGCTTGCCTGTGGAAACCTATTATCCGGCTGGATTCGATAACATTCTTCAACACGATAAAGAATCCGGGATCTCAT
>JAFRBQ010000017.1 GCA_017404785.1 Erysipelotrichaceae bacterium | reverse complement strand
GGATTTGACCCGTTCACGGGTAAGAAGAGGTAACAGTACGCAAGTGGCAGGCTGTTTTGTGCGCGTAGACGCGCTGCTGTTAAGACAAGGCCCTAGTGGCCGCATAAGAAGAACCACCGGCTAGGCCGGTGGGTTACTTTTGTGCTTACATACAGAACCTTGAATCATAATAGGCTTTCATGATCTTTCTAATCTGATCATGATCTCCTGTAAGGATGATCCTGCAGTTTCCTTTGGAATAGTCATAGCTGAATTCTACACCTTCCGCTTCCTTCATCAGTTCACAGAAGAAGTCTGACAGTTCATTCCCTTGAGTCACAGTCACTTTACGATCGATTATCGTACAGCTCTGATCATTTTTTCTGTCTCTATCAGCCAGAAAATAGAGAACCTTGCTGTTGCGCTTGATCCTGATGCTTTCCTTTACGAATGGTTCTTTCAGAAACTGTTCTATATCCTGAAGCGTAAAGGCCCACGCACCGTCGATCTTGTTTCCTTTCAGAAGACCCTGATTTAGATAATTGCGCAAGGTCCTTGTTGATAAGTCACACATTACTGATATTTCATTGAGGTTGTATGTTTCTTTCATCTTTTTTCTTCCCCAATCAAATCGTAACAGAGGATGACATCCCTGGACAATTTGAAAATAAACGAGTTTTTCATATCTATCAAAAAAAGATCGCCCTTAAGGACGATCATATTTTTAATGGTCAGAACAAAGAGATTTGAACTCTCGGCCTCTCGGTCCCGAACCGAGCGCTCTACCAAGCTGAGCTATGTTCTGATACATAGATATTATAGCTTAAAAATCCATCAATAAGAACAATAAACGGTATCTTTGATACCGTTTAGAGAATTATTACGCCTTTTTCTTTGCAGTAACTCAGGGTTTCGTCATCCCAGATCGATGACTGAACTTCGCCAATATGGGCTTTTCTCATCAGCAGCATGCACAGTCGGCTTTCACCGATTCCGCCGCCGATCGTATAAGGAAGCTCTTTATTGACGATCATCTGGTGATATTTATACTGCATCTTGTATTCTTCGTTTTTTATTTTGAGCTGTCTTACAAGTGAATCCTCATCGACTCTGATGCCCATGGAAGATACTTCAAAGGCATTGTCGAGCAGATCGTTGTAATAAAGAAGATCGCCATTCAGGTTCCAGTCATCGTAGTCGGCAGCACGATCATCATGCGGTTTTCCATCTGACAGGACATGGCCGATGCCGATGATGAAGACGGCTTTGTATTGTCGGCAGACTTCTCTTTCTCTTTCCTTGGCATCCAGACCAGGATACATCCTGATCAGTTCTTCTGCGTTGAAGAAATGCAGTTGTCTGGAAAGCTGCGTAGTTACAGAAGGATGTTTCTTCTTCAGTTCATCCAGGGTCTCCAGAATGCACTGATGGATCCTGCCGACTGTTTCATACAGATAATAAAGATTTCTCTGAGACTTGTTTATGACTTTTTCCCAGTCCCACTGGTCCACATAGATCGAATGCAGGTTATCCAGTTTTTCATCTTTTCTGATCGCATTCATATCGGTGTAGAGGCCGTTTCCTTCATAGAAGGAGTAGTTGTATAAAGCCATCCTCTTCCATTTGGCCAGTGAATGAACGATGACGCATTCCTTGTTTATATTCGGTGCTACAAAGTTTACAGCCTGCGCCTTGCCATCGAGGTCGTCATTCAGACCGCTAGCTTTTTCAACAAACAGCGGGGCACTGACTCTTTTCAGATGCAGTGCAACTGAAAGCTTGGCTTCGAAAGTAGCTTTGATGAAGCTTATCGAAGACTGGGTATCATACAGGTCTAATGAGGATTTATATCCTTCCGGTAAGAAAATGCTCATGAAATTATTCTAGCACACGGATATTGAAAATATTTACAAAAATATTGAAAAAAAGTAACAATTTATGAAAAAAATGTAAGAATATTATTGACATGATTTTTGAGCGTGTTAAACTATACACATAAAGGCGGAAAGGAGAAAACATATGAAACGAAACAATGTATGTGATGTATTCTCTTTTGTTGCTGAAGAATTGCTTGTTATTATCGACGTGTTAGTACTACGTGGCATTATTATTATGAATGCTTGCTGATTGTGGATAATAACGGGCTGTTGCTTTGTAAAGTAAAGATGAGCTTGCTATTATCGTGAAGCTCATCTTTTTATTTCGGTAGTTACAGTCAAGGCTGTTTCTATACATTATTGAAAGGAAGAAATTTTATGAAAAAATTATTGGTTGTTCTTCTGGCTATGCTGTGCGTGCTGACCTTAGCGGGTTGCTCAAATGGCGGTTCAGGAAATGGTGGCAACAATGAGCCTACCGGCGATGAGACTGTCACAGTCAAGCTTGGCTGTTCAGGCCCGTTAAGCGGTGATGCCAAGGTTTATGGTGAGGCTGTCAGAAATGCTGCCCAGATCGCTGTTGACGAGATCAACGCTTCTGATTCCAAGATCAAGTTTGATTTCAGAATGGAAGATGACGAAGCCGATGGTGAAAAGGCTGTTTCAGCTTACTCTACACTTTTTGACTGGGGTATGCAGGTTTCATTGTTCACTGTTACTTCAGGCTCAGGCGCTGCTGTAGCTGCAAACTATGATGAAGATGGCATCTTCGCTATCACACCTTCAGGATCTTCTACTGCTTTGGTTTACACTGAATCAAAGAACTATCCTGGAAACTTCCAGATGTGCTTCACAGACCCTAACCAGGGTGTCGCTTCTGCCGACTACATGGCTGCAAACTTCGCTGACAAGAAGATCGCTGTCATCTACAAGTCTGACGACGTATACTCTGCAGGTGTCTACGAGAAATTCGTTGCTGAAGCAGCTGCCAAGAATCTGAACGTTGTCTACAAGGATGGCGCTTTCACTGATGATTCTTCAACTGACTTCTCTACTCAGCTTACTGCTGCCAAAGATGCAGGCGCTGATCTGGTTTATCTGCCGATCTACTACCAGCCAGCATCATTGATCCTGAAGCAGGCTAAGGATATGGATTACGCTCCGGTATTCTTCGGTGTCGACGGCATGGATGGTATCCTGACTCTTGAAGGTTTCGATACTTCTCTTGCTGAAGGTCTGTATCTGTTAACACCATTTGCAGCTGATGCATCTGATGAAGCTACTGTTCATTTTGTTAAGGCTTTCCAGGAAAAATACGGTGAAGTTCCTAACCAGTTCGCAGCTGATGCCTATGACTGTGTTTACGCAATCAAACAGGCTTTAGAGAACATTGGCTACAAAGAAGGTTACGCAACCAATGGTTTATGTGAAGATCTGGCTGCTCAGTTCACTTCCATGACATTCAACGGTGTTACCGGTGAAAACATGACCTGGGCTGAAAACGGTGAAGTTTCAAAGGCACCTAAGGCTGTTGTCATTACCAACGGTGTCTACGTTTCTGCAGACTAAGAAAACTATATCTACTGAAGGTTGCTGATTTTTCAGCAACCTTCATTTATAATTTTTATTAAAAGGACAGTGTATGACTTTTCTGACTTATCTGATTTCAGGTCTGGCACTTGGCAGCGTCTATGCGATCATCGCCTTAGGCTATACGATGGTCTACGGTATTGCCAAGATGCTCAACTTTGCACATGGAGATATCATCATGGCCGGAGGCTATGTTGCTTTTTATGCGTTCTCCAAGTTCGGTCTGCCTAGTTATCTGTGTATCATTCTCTCCATTGCTGTTTCAACGATCATCGGTGTCATCATTGAAAGACTTGCCTACAAGCCATTGCGACAGGCCAGTTCGCTTTCCGTTCTGATCACGGCGATCGGTGTCAGCTATTTCCTGCAGAATGCAGCCCAGCTGATGTTCGGCTCCGACACCAAGATCTTCCCGGCAATGCTGACAGAAGGGTCATTAAAAATGTTCAATGGTCAACTGACCATCTCTTATCTGACAATCATTACGATCGTGACCTGTATCATCATCATGGTCGGTTTAACTGCATTCATTAATAAAACAAAGATCGGTAAAGCGATGAGGGCATGTGCCGAAGACAAGGGCGCCGCTCAGCTGATGGGTATCAATGTCGATACGACTATTTCCGTAACTTTTGCGATCGGCTCCGGTCTGGCTGCGATCGCGGCTGTTCTGCTTTGTTCGACCTATCCGTCACTTTCTCCGACTCTTGGCTCAATGCCTGGTATCAAGGCCTTTACAGCTGCTGTATTCGGTGGCATCGGTTCGATCCCCGGTGCTCTTTTGGGCGGCATGCTTTTAGGCGTCATCGAGAATCTGACGAAGGCCTATATCTCAACTCAGCTTTCCGATGCGATCGTCTTTACCGTACTGATCATTGTCTTATTAATCAAACCGACCGGTTTACTTGGCAAGAAAGAAAATGTGAAGGTGTAATATGAAGAACATTTTCAAGAATCTGTTTTCAAAAAAGAATCTCAGTAGGACCATTTCATTTCTGATGGTCACGCTCGCTTATATCCTGATCGAAGTGATGATGAACACTGTCGGCATGAGCCGTCTTTTCAAGAGCCTGCTTGTTCCGACCTGCTGCTATATCATCCTGGCTCTTTCACTCAATCTGGTCGTAGGTATCTCCGGTGAGCTTTCACTTGGCCACGCGGGTTTCATGGCGATCGGTGCCTTTACTGCGGTGATCGTTTCCGGTCTTACTTTGACAACAGTCACCAACGACATCCTGAGACTCATCATCTCGGTAGCAGCTGGCAGTATTGTTGCGGGCATCTTCGGATTCATCATCTCCGTGCCAGTACTCAAACTTTCGGGCGACTATCTGGCGATCGTGACACTGGCTTTCGGTCAGATCATCAAATCGCTGATCACCAATATCTATCTCGGTATCGATTCCAAAGGCCTCCAGATGTCTTTTGTTACCAACACGCTGAATCTTGAAGGCGGAAAGATGCTGCTGAGCGGCCCGATGGGAGCTACCGATACAGCCAAGATCTCCAATTTCACTTCCGGTTTCGTCATGATCCTGATCACGCTGTTCGTGATCTATTCGATGATAAATTCCAAATATGGCCGAGCCATCATGTCGGCAAGAGACAACAGGATCGCTGCCGAATCGATCGGTATCAGTATCACCCGTACCAAGACTCTGGCTTTTGTCGTATCTTCAATCCTGGCCGGTATGGCGGGAGCACTTTATGCCCTGAACTATTCGACATTGCAGCCGGCAAAATTCGATTTCAATACTTCAATCCTGGCTCTGGTCTATGTCGTCTTCGGTGGACTGGGAAATATCAATGGAACGATCATCTCTACAACGATCCTTTACATCCTGCCTGAACTGTTAAGATCGCTGCAGGATTATCGAATGCTGATATATGCGATCGTCCTGATCGTTGTAATGCAGTTGACCAATAGTGCGAAAGTCAAGAACTATCTGGAAAAACTCAACAAGAAGTTCTTTAGGAAAGGGGCGGCTGAATAATGAATCCTGTTCTTGAAGTAAAGAATCTGGGTATCGATTTCGGCGGTCTTACTGCCGTAAACAACCTGGATATGGAAATATATCCGAATGAAATAGTTGGCCTGATCGGTCCTAACGGTGCCGGCAAGACAACGGTTTTCAATATGCTCACCAAGGTCTACAATCCTACAAGAGGACAGATGTATCTTGATGGTACCGATATCGAAAAGATGAACACGGTGGAAGTAAACAAGGCCGGTGTTGCCAGAACTTTCCAGAACATCCGTCTTTTCAGCAAACTCTCTGTCATCGACAATGTCAAGGTCGGTATGAACAATCATTTTGAATATTCACTTTTCGATATGATCTTCCATACCAGAAAGCGCAACGAAAATGAAAGACTGATCGAAGAAAAGGCTCTGGATCTATTGAAGATCTTCAACCTTCATGAACTGAAGGATGTTGAGGCCAGCGCTTTGCCATATGGTGCACAAAGAAGATTGGAGATTGCCAGAGCTCTGGCTACCAATCCGAAAGTCCTGCTTCTGGATGAACCGGCTGCCGGTATGAATCCGCAGGAGACGGAAGATCTCATGAATACGATCAGATTTGTCAGAGATCAGTTCAATATCGCGATCCTGCTTATCGAACACGATATGTCTTTAGTCATGAATATCTGTGAAAGGATCTATGTCCTTAACTATGGCACCCTTTTAGCGAAAGGAAGTCCTGATGACATCAAGAATGATGAAAAGGTCGTCAAGGCTTATTTAGGTGATTGATTATGTTGAAGGTTAATGATCTTGTTGTTCGTTATGGTGTGATCGAAGCCATCAAGGGCATCAGTTTTGAAGTAAATGATGGTGAGATAGTTACCCTGATCGGTGCCAATGGTGCCGGCAAGACGACGACCATGCATACGATATCCGGGCTGCTGAGACCTTATTCGGGAAACGTGGAGCTTGATGGTATAGACATCAGCAAGGTTCCGGCCCATAAGATCGTGGAAATGGGCGTAGCGCAGTGCCCGGAAAGAAGAAGGATATTTGCTTCGCAATCCGTTGAAGACAACTTGCTGTTAGGAGCCTATACCAGAAAAGACAAGGAAGAGATCGAAAAAGATCTGGCCAATGTCTACAAACTCTTCCCGCGTCTTGAAGAAAGAAATAAGCAGCTGGGTGGCACACTATCCGGCGGTGAGCAGCAGATGCTGGCAATGGGCAGAGCACTCATGTCCAAGCCGAAGATCATGCTGCTGGATGAGCCTAGTATGGGCTTATCACCGTTACTGGTCAAAGAAATATTTAGTATAATTAAAGAGATAAATGATAACGGAACATCCATACTGTTAGTTGAGCAGAACGCCAAGATGGCTTTAAGTATCGCCAAGCGTGCTTATGTTATCGAAACCGGCAGGATCGTCATGTCCGGTACAGGTGAAGAACTGCTTAACAGTGAGGATATCAGAAAAGCTTACCTGGGAGGTTAGTCATGTACGTCAAAGATAATATGGTTCCTAGTCCTATTGTCATCGGACCAAATCAGTCGGTTTCCGAAGCCATTGATCTGATGTCCGAAAACAAGCTGCACAGACTTCCTGTTGTCGATGGAGCAGGAAAACTGGTTGGCCTTGTTACGGAAGGTTTGATCGCTTCCAATACGCCAAACAATACTTCGACGTTGTCGGTATTTGAACTTAATTATCTTCTCAACAAACTGTCGATCAAGGACATCATGATCAAGGATGTTGTAACTATCGACAAGGAAGCACTGCTGGAAGAAGCAGCCATGCTGATGAGAAAGAACGATATCGGCTGTCTGCCAGTCGTTGATGAGGAAAAGACTCTTGAAGGCATCATCACACATAACGATATCTTCACAGCCTTCATCGATCTGCTGGGCTACAATCACAACGGCATCCGCTATGTGATCGCCATCAAGAATGACCGCACCGGTATCATCGAAGATATCGCCAGAGTCATTGCGGAAAACGATGTCTCGATTTCCAATATCGCCGTGTATAAAGGCACCAGAGGTATTGAGATCGCTGTCATCATTAACGGCTACAAGGATATCGCCGACAAGCTTGAAGAAGCCGGATACATCGTTACCAGCAATATTAAACTCAAACAGAAATTCTGATACGAACCTCCTTAGGGAGGTTCTTTTTTAATGATGTATAATGGACAAAGATGAAAAACCTGATATTTCTGGATATTGATGGTACGATCCTGGATGGCTCAAGAGGCATGCCCGACATATCCGACAAGACCAGATACGCGATAAAACAGCTGCAGCAAAACGGCGATCATGTCCTGATCGCTTCCGGACGCTGCAAGGGCCTTTTATATAAACAGGTCTATGATCTGAAACCTGATGGCTTTATTCTGTGCAATGGCGCCTTTGGTGAATTTCAGGGGAAGGAGATCTACAGTTACAGTTTCAAAGAAGAAACTTTAAACAGGATAAAGGAAGTCGTAGCCAGATACAAAGGCTTCTATATCTTTGAGACCCTGGAAAAAGCCTATGTGGAATCACTTCAAGGAAAACTGTTCAACAGCTTTGTGAAAAGCTGGAATATCAGTCGTGATTTCTTCAGTGAAGACAGAATAAACGAACCGATCCAGATCGTCATGATCGGCTTTAAAGACTATTCGGTCTTTCCGGAAGTACAGAAAGACATCAGCGAATATGCCGATGCCATTCCGCACAACGGTTTCAGTTCCTTCGATATAAACATCAAGGATGTCAACAAGGGTACGGGTGTGAAGAAGCTTCTTGAATACCTGAATATCCCTAAAGAAAAGTCGTACTGTTTTGGCGATGGAGCCAATGATCTTGAGATGCTCAAAGAGGTGGGACATCCGGTCACCATGGGCAATTGCGACAAGGCACTTGATGCCTATGGCTTTGAAAAAACGGCCGATGTGCTGGATGATGGAGTATATCAGTATTTGGTGAAACACAAGTTGATTAAAGCCCTGTGAGTTGATAAAATAGATTAGTAATAAAGGAGAGAGAATATGGGACTTGCGGATAAATTTAAAGATTTCATTGCTCCTGAAGATGAGGATGAAGAACAGCTCGAACTGACGGCTGAAGAAGCTCAGGCTGTATCTCCATACGAGAGAGGTACTTTATCAAGTTCTTCAACGATCACTGCCAATACGAATATCGTCTTATTTGAACCGCGCAATTTTGATGAGGCAGAAGAGATCGGCCATCATATTAAAAGCAAGCGTGCATGCTGTGTGAACCTGCACAGAATGCCTTCTGAATACCGTCAGAGGATCATCGACTTCCTGTCAGGTGTTGTCTATGGTGTCGACGGATCGATCAAGAAAGTCGGTGACAACGTCATTCTGTGTTCACCGAAGAACCTGCAGGTTGGCGGAGATATCAACCTGAATTCTGACGAAGACTAAGCAAAGATTAAGACATGTTCAATTGATGCGTGGCCTAGAGAACTGATGGGTGGTGCAAATCAGTACACAGTCATTTGAAAATCACTTATGAGCTCCGGTGTCAAAAACATCGGCGTTACTCGCGTTAAGAGTTTGAGTTAAACATTAAGGTGGTACCGTGCTTTATTCAAGCACCCTTAGGCCACCTTTTTTATTTAAATTATTGGAGGATATATGGAATACAAAGACACATTACACATGCCTAAGACTGATTTCGAGATGCGAGGCAACCTTCCTAACAAGGAACCGGTGATCCTGAAGAAATGGCAGGACGACGATCACTATCACAAGATCCTGGACAAAAACAAAGACAGGACTCCTTTTGTGCTGCATGATGGTCCGCCATACGCCAATGGCAACCTGCATGCGGGTACAGCAATGAACCGTATCATCAAGGACTTCATCGTCAGATCAAGAGCGATGGCCGGTTACTACACCCCGTTCTTCCCGGGCTGGGATACTCACGGTTTACCGATCGAGAATGCTGTACAGAAGCTTGGTGTCAACCGCAAGGAAGTCTCACCAAGAGAATTCAGAGAGAAGTGTGAAGAATACGCGCACAAGCAGATCGCCCAGCAGATGGAGACCGAGAAGCGTCTTGGTCAGGTTGGCGACTACGAACATCCATATATCACACTGAATAAAGAGTTTGAAGGAAGACAGATCAGATCCTTTGCGAAAATGGCTCTTGACGGCATGATCTTCCAGGGACTCAAGCCGATCTACTGGTCACCTTATCAGGAGACTGCGATCGCCGATTCCGAGATCGTCTACTTTGATCGAGAAGATTCAACGATCTTCGTATCATTCGATGTCAAGGATGGCAAGGGTATCCTTGATGGTGATGAGAAATTCGTCATCTGGACCACTACACCTTGGACACTTCCTGCCAACACAGCGATCACGCTTTCACCGGAATTCACTTATGCTGTTGTAGAGACGGCAAAGGGCAAGCTGATCGTTCTCAATTCTCTCGTTGAAAAACTGATGGCCAAGTTCGGCATCAGCGAGTATAAGGTTCTCAAGACCTACAAGGGCAAGGAACTTGAATATGTGACCTGTCACCATGTTCTTTACGATGATAGAGAATCACTGATATGTCTGGCTGATTATGTAACAGACGAAGACGGTACCGGATGTGTCCACACCGCCGGTGGCCATGGTCTCGACGACTTCTACACGACCCAGAGATATGGACTTCCAACAGTCTGTCCGGTCGATGAAAGAGGCTGCTTCACTGATGAAGCTCCGGAATTTGTAAGAGGTGTCTTCGTTCTTGATGCCAACAAGCTCATCATCGAAAAGCTGGAAGAAAAGGGTGTTCTGATGGCTTTAGAAAAGATCACGCACTCTTATCCGCATGACGACAGACTAAAGAAACCGGTCATCTTCAGAGCAACGACACAATGGTTTGCCTCTATCGAAAAGATCAAACCGCAGCTGCTTGAAGCTATCAAGAATGTCAGATGGATCAACTCCTTTGGTGAACTCAGACTCACCAACATGGTCAAGGATCGTAAGGACTGGTGCATTTCCCGTCAAAGACTCTGGGGCGTTCCGATCCCTATCATCTATAACGAAGACAGGACGCCGATCATCGACAAGGATGTCTTTGAACATATCGCCAAGCTCTTTGATGAACACGGTTCAAATATCTGGTTTGAATCTGAACCTAAGGATCTGTTGCCTGCAGGCTACAGCAATCCGGCTTCACCTAACGGCAACTTCACAAAAGAGACCGACATCATGGACGTCTGGTTTGATTCCGGTTCTTCCTGGAACGAACTGATTGCCAGAGACTATTCATATCCATGCGATATCTACTTTGAAGGTTCCGACCAGTATCGTGGCTGGTTCAACTCTTCCTTGATCGTCTCAGTCGCCAACCATGGAACTGCACCATACAAGTCAGTACTTTCTCATGGTTATGTCTGCGACTCCAAAGGCGAGGCCATGCACAAATCGGTAGGAAACGTTGTCGACCCGTTAAAGATCATCGCACAATACGGTGCCGATATCTTAAGACTCTGGGCAGCAACGGAAGACTTCAAGTCTGACATGAGGATCGGTGATTCCAACCTCAAACAGGTCTCTGACCAGTACCGCAAGGTCAGAAATACCTTCAGATTCATGTTGGGCAACATCAACAAGGATGATTTCAAATCTAGTGATATGGTCAGATATGAAGACCTTGATGCTGTAGATAAGTATATGATGGTCTCACTCAACGATATGGCCAGAAAAGTCATCGATGCCTACGACAACTATGATTACGTCATGGCTTCATCGACTATGACCAACTTCATGACCAATGAACTTTCAAGTTACTACTGTGACTTTGCGAAGGACATCCTGTACTGTGACAGACTTGATTCACCGCGTCGCCGCAAGATCCAGAGCGTTCTGTACAAGGCTACTGAATATCTGGTCAAGCTGTGGTCACCGATCCTGGCTTTCACCTGTGATGAAGTCTGGAGCCATTTCGATAATGGCGAAGCAGATTCTGTACATTACACTCACTTCCCTGAAGTTGAAGAATACGCCGATCAGGATTTGATTAGAGATAACTTCAAGCGTCTCCATGAGATCAGAAGCGATATCTTCAAGGCCAGAGAAGAAGCGATCAACAGCAAGATCATCGAAAAGCCGATGCAGGCTCATGCGCTGCTTCATGTAAGCGAAGAAGATAAGAAACTTCTCACTGACGCCTTCGGCGACAAGATCAACCAGTGGCTGATCATTGCCAAGGTATCATTTGTTGAAGAAGAACTCAGCAAATACGACAACATCGAAGTGAAGATCGAAATGGCCAAAGGCCATGTCTGCCCGAGATGCTGGAACATCGTTGAAGAAGAAAACGAAGACGGTCTTTGCGACAGATGTGCTGATGCGTTGAAGTAATACGACAATACAATTAACCAATAAGAGCAGAAATAGTGATATTTCTGCTTTTTTTTGTAGGAAAAGCACTCATTTTCGGCTAATAATGAATGAACGCATTTTTCATTATTTGAATTGTGAATGCATGCGTGCTATCATTAGGAGGAAAGAGCATTTGTACAGAATAGTTTATTATGTTGATCATAATGGTAAAAGTGAATTTGAAGATTATTTGAAAGAATTGAATCGCAGGTCAAAAAAGAGTAAGGATGCAAGGGTAAAGTTCAATACCATACATAGATACATCAGCTATCTGGAAAAATACGGAACGCAAAGTCTTCCACATGAATATGTCAAACATATTAAAGACGACATCTGGGAACTCAGACCGGACGAATTGAGAATCCTGTATTTCTATTTCAAGAACGATACATTTGTCCTGCTTCATCATTTCGTAAAGAAGACAAGAAAAACACCAAAAAACGAGATAGAAAAGGCGATAAAGGAGAGAGAAGATCATGTCAAAAGAAACGGTTAGAACTTATGGCGCTTGGAATTCGCTGATGGAGGAATTCAAAAAAGATTCTCCATGGTTAAAAGACGACATAGAATTTAACGAAAAGTGGATCGACATGCTCGGCTTGATAATAGAGAAACGCAAAGAACTTGGATTATCGCAAAGAGATATAGCGGAAATGATCGATAAACCGCAATCGACGATAGCCCGCATCGAAGCTTCCAAGACGATCCCCAATCTTCAGACACTGTTTAAGATCACAAATGCCTTAGGTATGTCTATAATAATTAAGTAAGATATGAACAGGATAACTTTAAAAAGAAATGAAGGCCGTACTGTAAGCTCCGGTGGCTTATGGATCTTTGATAATGAGATCGATCATGTAGACGGCCAGTATGAAAATGGGCAGATCGTTGAAGTCGTTTCCTTCAAGAACGATTTTCTTGGTTATGGCTATATCAATGACAATTCCAAGATCAGGATCAGACTGCTGAGCAGAGATAAAAACGAGATCATCGACAAACAGTTCTTCAAGAAGAGGATCCTCGATGCCTGGAATTACCGCAAAAGCGTCGTTGAAACCAACTGCTGCCGAGTGGTATTCTCCGATTCGGACAGACTTCCTGGACTGATCATCGACAAGTTCAATGACATCCTGGTCTTTGAGATCGATACTTTAGGCATGGATGTCAGAAAGGATGTGCTTGTTGAAGCGGCAAGGGAAGTATTTGAAGAAGATGGCGTTTCGATAAGAGGAATATATGAAAGAAGCGATGCCAGAGTCAGGACTCTGGAAGGTCTTGAAAGAGTCAAAGGTTTTTTAAGTGAACCATTTGATACGAGTATTGAAGTTGATGAGAATGGAGTAAGACTTAAAGTAAATGTTGCCGAAGGCCAGAAGACCGGTTACTTCCTGGATCAGAAATACAATCATCTGTATATTCGAAATCTGTGTAGAGATAAAAGAGTTCTGGACTGCTGCACCCATACAGGCGGCTTTGCTCTGTCGGCTGCCAAAGTTGCCAGGGAGGTCATCGGTATCGATGCTTCGGATCTGGCGATCGCACAGGCCAAAGAGAACAGTGAACTCAACGGCTTCACTAACACAGAGTTCATCGTGGCGGATGTCTTCGATTATCTTGCGGAGGCTCAGGATAAAAAGGAGATCTTTGATGTCATCATCCTTGACCCTCCGGCTTTCACCAAATCAAAGAACTCAGTCAAGAATGCCTCAAAAGGATACAGAGAGATCAACTATTGGGCCATGAAACTGCTTAAGCCAGGAGGTTTCCTGGTGACCTGTTCCTGCAGTGAATACATGCCTAGAGATCTGTTTATGAAGATCATCCTGGCTTCCGGCAATGATGCCCACAAGCGTCTGCGCCTGGTGGAAAGCAGAGCGCAGGGTCCCGATCATCCGGTGATCCTCGGTCACAATGTCTCCGACTATCTCAAATGCATCATCGTGCAGGTAAATGAAAGATAAGAAAAGCACAGCTCAGCTGTGCTTTAGTCAACCAATCGAACTTCCTTGATACCTTCTACTTCATCCATCAGCAGGGCTTCAACGCCTTCCTTGAGGGTGTAGTCCAGAGCCATGCATCCAACGCAGGCACCATGGACCGTGACGTAGACGATATCGTCTTCCAGTTTGACGAAGCGGACATCACCGCCGTCGTTCTGAATATATGGTCTGACCTTTTCGATCGTTTTTTCAATCAGTCTGATTCTTTCTTCCTGTTCCATAGTCATAATCTCCAATAAAAATAATACCCACTCTTATTTAAATAAACAAGCAAAATGATTAAGGGTGAAATGCTATAATTATAAAGATGAGCACGATCGATGACTACAAAGCAGGAATGACAGTATACGGCTGCGTGACCGGTATCAAACCTTACGGAGCTTTTGTGCGTTTTGATGACGGTGTCAGCGGGCTGATCCACATTTCGGAGATCTCCAATGGTTTTGTGCGCAACATCGACAGTTATGTGAAGGTTGATGAATATGTCATGGCCAAGGTCATCGATATCGACAAGGAGCACAAACAGCTGAGGCTGTCTTTCAAGGCTCTGTCAAGAAACACCAGAAGATATAACCGCAAGATCAAATTTCCAGGCATGCCTGAGAATATAAAGGGATTCGGAACGATCCGTGACAAGATGCCCGAATGGGTAAAAGGGGAGTATGATGATTAGTTTAGATTTAAGAAACGCCAAACTCAATGAAGATCTGAACAAGTGGCAGGACAAAGTAAGTGAAGCACACAAGCAGCTTCATGAAAAGACCGGTAAAGGCAATGATTTCGTCGGCTGGGTCGACTGGCCTGTGAATTATGACAAGGAAGAATTTGCCCGCATCCTGGCTCTGAAGAAGCGCATGGAAGGCAAATACGATACCGTTCTGGTATGTGGTATCGGTGGATCATACCTTGGCGCCAGAGCAGCGATCGAAATGATCAAAGGTCTTTATCCTGAAGACGGCATTGAAGTGATCTTTGTGGGCAACACCTTCTCTACGACCTATATCTCTCAGGTTCTGAAGCACATCAAAAACAGGGAAGTCGTCCTCAATGTCATCTCAAAATCCGGAACGACGACCGAAACTTCTGTCGCTTTCAGGATCTTCAAACAGTGGATGGAAAAGAAGTATGGCGAAGCAGCCAGAGAGAGGATCTATGCCACGACCGATAAGGCCAGAGGAACTTTAAAGGCTCTGGCTGATCAGATGGGTTATGAGACTTTCGTGATCCCTGATGATATCGGTGGACGTTATTCAGTCTTTACCGCTGTCGGTCTTCTTCCTTTAGCTTTAGCCAATGTCGATATCGAAGCACTGATGAAGGGTTCATTCGATGCGATGAATGAACTCAATACGCCAGACCTTGCAAAGAACCCGGCATACCAGTATGCAGTCGCAAGAAGGATCCTGGACAACATGGGCTACAAGGCCGAATACTTTGTGACCTATCATCTGCAGCTGACGATGGTTGCTGAATGGTGGAAACAGCTGTTTGGCGAATCAGAAGGCAAGGACGGAAAGGGCATCCTGCCGACCAGTGCCTGCTTCACGACCGATCTGCATTCTTTAGGACAGTTCATCCAGGAAGGAAGCAAAGTCGAATATGAGACGATCCTTTATGTTGATGAGATGGCTGAAGATCTTGTCTTCCCAAGCGATCCTGATGATCTTGACCATATGAACTATCTTGCCGGCAAGAAGCTCTCCTGGGTTTCCGAGATGGCCTTTGAAGGAACACTGAGTGCTCACAGTGATGACGGAAACAATCCTAACATGGTCATCCACCTCAAGGACAACAGTGCCTACAGCTTTGGCTATATGATCTATTTCTTCTTCATTGCCTGCGGTATGACCTGCTACCTCCTGGACATCAACCCGTTCAATCAGCCTGGTGTTGAAGTCTACAAGAAGAAGATGTTCAAACTTTTAGGAAAAGAATAAACGAAACAAAAGCCTTCAGATTGATTGAAGGCTTTTTCGTATTTGAATTCTGTTAGAGATCATCACCTGTCAGTGATGATCTTTTCAATTTCTCTGACGTATTCTTCCGGATGATTGAGAGAGAACTGCCCATGATACATGTCAGGCAGGAAAGTCAAGGTGCTTGTTGGAATAACTGCTTTTATCATTTTGGCTGACCTGATGATATTCAGATTGTCCTTTGCACCGGCATAGATGTGGATCTCAGTCTCACTTTGCTTCAGTGATTCATTCAGTGAATAGGAAGTACTGGCTTTCATGAAACTGATCAGATCGCTCTTTTCGATCCTGCGGGTATCGCGGAAATAATCGTTGAAGAGTTCATCTTTGATGCGCAGATTTTTAAACTGAGCCTTTGCAAAGGAAGGATTGCTTATGAATTTATAGCTAAGGGACAATGATGGCCCTAAAAGTGCACCTGTTGTACTGGAGGGAATGACATTGGCGCTTTCGATCAGGGCGTAACGCGCGATGTCTTTTCTTTGAGAGAGTATCTCCAGGACGATCTGTCCACCCAGGGAAAGTCCTCCCAGCAGCAATATAAATCCCTTGAATCTCTGGTCGATGAATTCAATGATCTTTCTGGCGTTGTCTTTTATCGAAGTGAAATGTCTATCGCATCCGCCATGCCCATCAAGGATCGGCAGGATCACGTGATAGCGATATTTGAGCAGTTCAGCTTCATCGCGGTAGTTCCACCATGAAAGACCTCCGCCGTGCAGAAGGATCATCACATCCTTATTCTGGATACCATATTCCCTGTATTGCATTATTTCTTGTTTATCTCTGTCCAGTTGATCTTGTTGAGGATATCATCATCAATGGCATTGCCTGAAACGCCATAAACATTGCCATACTGGTTCTCATAAACGTGATCGGCACTTACACCGACTTCCACATTTCTACCATCACTCGTCGTATAGGTGTTGACACCTCTGATCGCCTCGGAGAAGTTATTGGAGATCCGCGAATCGGATGCCATCTTTTTGTTCCAGGAATCCATGATGCCGTTGGAGATGCTCTGCGAGTTCTGCTGCAACATGCTGGTTAGCTTCTGCTGCTGATAGATGTTGCCGGCAATGTTGGCCTGAGTCTGGGCCTGATACTGTGCCGTCTGCATCATCTGCTGCTGCAGGAGCTGATTGATCATACTGTTGAACTGATTTGAAAGGTTTGGATCCATCTCAAAGGTATTGATGAACTTGAGGAAATCCCTTGCGCCATCCGCTTCACTCTGCTCAGGAGCGACCATCAGGAAGCGGAATTTCGAGCCCCATTCGATGATCTCGCTGTTGCTGTGACCAAGGACATTGCTTGAAGCAGCCTGCTTAGGCTTGCTTGAAAAGCCCATGCCCGGGAAACCGAAGATGTTGCTCATCTGATTCTGGTAGTGCATCTCGAATCCTTCAAAATCAACCGCTGCCAGGATCGTATAGTTCTGGTTGGCCTTATTTCCTTTATATTTCATCAGATAGCTCTTGCAGGTGAGATTTTCGATATCGCATGGATAGCCGAAGGAAGCTTCCTTGTTTGCCAATGCATTGGCGAGATTTGAAAGATTGTTATAGTAAGCCTGCAGATTGACGTTGTATAGAGTTGGAGACTGAGCTGTTGCCTCCAGTTCGATCTTTCCTCCGAATATTGATTCCGCAAAAGCTCTGATGTAGTCTTCAGGCTCCATATAGGATCTTAAGGAAGATCTTATGACGCTTGGATTCATATTGACGGTCTGCTTCAAGAGCTGACTGCGATAGTCAAGATATTTTTCTTCAGAAATCACAAAGATACTTATGCCTCTGGCCTGATCGATCGCATGGACTGACCAGGTGAACGGCACATGTTCAGACTGCACCTGGTTGTTGAGGATACCGCCAAGCTGATAGCTTTCGCCGATCTCGCCTCTACCCAGGGTTATATTATTCTTTTGATCATGAAATTCACGAATAGGCATGATATACACCTCCTTCTTTAATTATAGCTTATCCATTCAGCTGAAGGGATAGACTGTCTGTCCAAGGCGATCAGAATCGATAAAAAAGTTTATTTATTTACATATTCATCTCCATATATAAGAAAAATAAGGAATTCTGTTATTTTCCGGACATAATGATTAGGAGGTTTCAGATGGTAAAAAAGATTCTTATGGTGGCCTTTCCTTTGATAATGATCGGTTTCTGTCTTTATTTTTCTTTGAGTGCCTATCTTACCTACAGGGAAGATTACGTGGAGGTCTATGTGGCCAGTCACAATCTTAGTCAGCGAAACAGGATAAGCGATCAGGATCTAGAGAAAAGGAAACTGCCCAAACAGTATCTGAGCAAGGACATCTTTCTTGATAAGGAAGAGATTCTTGGAAAGTATGTCAAGCTGTCCTGCCTGATCCCGAAAGGAGCTTTCTTCTACAAGGGTTTTCTGCAGGAAGACATCAAAGATCTTGCGCATACCTTGTTAAGACAGGGGGAAGTCAATTACGACATCTATGTAAGCGAGGTAAAGGTCAACGCCGGATCTCTGGATGTCGGGATGTATGTGGATCTGTATCTGAGCGTTGGAAGCAGTCACGAAAAACCGGAAAGCGATCTATTGATCGAGAACTGCCGCATCACCGGACTTTTTGATGGACAGGGCAAGATGATCCAGAGTTACGACCCTGACAGCAAGGCGGTCATCATTTCACTGGCATTGATGAAAGAAGACGTGTCCTATCTCAACAAGGCTCTGATGGTCGGCAATATCAGTGTCATCGTCAACAGCACGACATACGCTGTAAACTCGTCCAGCCACCTTATTACCGATTCGGAAGTTTTTAAGTATCTTCAATAGTGTTATGATTGAAGAATGAGAAAGACAGTCAAGCTGGTATTGCTGCTGCTGTGGATGGCACTGATCTTCTTTTTCTCAGCCCAGCCCGATGTGGAGTCGGAAGAGACTTCCAATCTGGTGGCCGAGATCATCTACAGGATCTACTATTCGATCATGGCAGGCAATGTTCATCTTTCATTAAGCGAGTTTCTGCTGAGGTTCATTCAGCCGATCAGGGAACTGGCTCATTTTACGGAGTTCATGATCCTGGGGATCCTGATCTTCATCAACGTCATCGAGTATACAAACAGGAACGTCTTCCTGAAATCATTTATATTCGGAACACTGTATGCCATAAGCGATGAGATCCATCAGCTTTTTGTCGAGAACCGCTACTGTTCAATTGGCGACATGTTGATCGATACAGCTGGCTGCTTTGTGGGAATCGTGATCTGCCATCTGATCTATAAAAGATGGAAAAAATTACACTAGTATTACTATGTCTGTTTTTATGGGGATGCAATCACAAGAGCGCATCCTGTGTGAAGTATAACGGCAAAGATGAGATAAGTCTCGAAATAAAGGCGCTCAATGATGATATCGAAAGTATCGAAGTGAGCGAGATTTTTCTCTTGCCTTATGAACTGCTTTCCAACAATGAAGAATTCCTGCGTTTTAAAAAGCAGCTTGACGCTTCCTATCATCTTGAAGAAAACCGGTTGATCAGAAGATACAGTATCGTCCTTGATGATCGCTACTCCTTTATGAATACATTGGAGAAGTTAAGAAAGGAACGCTACAACTGTGAATGAGAAACTGATGCCAAGAGAAAAGGCTCTGGAATATGGAATATCTTCCTTAAGCAATGTTGAACTGCTGGCTCTGGTCATCAAATCGGCTTACAGAGACAAAGGCGTCATTGAACTGTCCGAAGATGTGATCGAAAAAGCCGGTTCTTTTGCCAAACTGCTTTCTTTGACCTATGAGGAACTTGTTTCCATCAAGGGCATCAAGAAAGCCAAGGCCATGGAGATCCTGGGGATCCTGGAGATCTGTCGGAGGCTTACAAAGATCGACAGGGTATCGGAACCGGAGATCAACAGCCCGGAAAAGCTCGTCGATTATCTGCGTTTTTCTCTGGCCTATTCCCAACAAGAAGAATTCTTTGTCATCTTCATGAACAACAGGGGAAACGTGATAAAATCGGAGGTCATGTTCAAAGGAAGCTCCAACAGCGCCACAGTCGGGATCGATGAGATCCTGCGCAAAGCACTGCTTTTAAAAGCCAGGGGAATGATCATTGCCCACAATCATCCAAGCGACAACTGTACACCCAGTGGTGCCGATATCGAACTGACTACGAGACTTTGCGATTCCTGCAGTATGATGGGTCTGATCCTGCATGATCACATCATAATCTCACAGACCGGCTATTTTAGTTTTAGACAGCAGAGTATGTTAAAATGAGAAATAGTATGAAGAAGATCATTGCCTTTTTACTGTGTATACTGTTGTGTGGATGTGCCTCAAAGATCGATATCCAGAACAGACTGGATGAGGTCTTTGCCGAAGATGGCAGTGCCAGATTTTTCCGCAAGAACAATTACAGCAGCTACATCGATTATTATGTACCGAGCGATACCTATGAGACCAAAGTCGATACTTTGAGCTCGAACTACGAGTTTTCCAATGCAAGGATCGTGATGAACGTCAATGTCTCAGGCATCATTTCAGCGAAATACTATCCTGAAAAAGTCTTTCTCGATGAAGGCGTTTTCGACAGCAGCAGACTGGTCTATGAAAAAACGAGTGAATATCTCAACAGCAACGAGGAATACAATCCCTATCGATATCAGGTCTATGAATATGAGGATCGCTATCTGGTATATTTCTTAAGCAGAGATCTTGTCTTCTATGGCTATTGCGACGGCTATGATCTGGATGGAATCAGCTCAAAGATCCTGACGATCGCCAAGTCAGCCGATGTCAAAAGAGATGATGTCGTAGCCAACTTTTCATCCAAGGATGTCATCGACTACGAGAAGAAACAGGTCAACCTTTTTGAGACGATCATGCCGGTCAACGGCAACATCAATGATTTTCTGTTGACCCCTGAAGATTCGTCAGTGGAATAAATAAAAATGTTGTAGAATTATCTTAAGAGGAAGTTAATGAAAAAGGATATCAAGAAAAAATTCATCGATATACTGTTTGAACCCGATGAAAGTGATAACGAAGTAGAGCTCTATGATGAGCCGGAAAAACCGAAGGCGCCATCAAAGAAATTCGATGCTAATCAGAACTCGGCTGTAAATGCCAAGGATTTCTTATACAAAAAAAGCGAACAGTCGGCTTTCATTGATATCGATCCGCCGAAAAAGAATAAAGTCATTTCGACACCGGATGGTGAATATGAATTTTCTTCACAGATCTCGCCGATCTTTGGTGTGATCAAGGAGAATGAATACAAGGTCAACACCAAGACTGATCCGGATACCAAGATCGTAAACAAGCCTGATTCATCACATCTTGAGATCATCACTTCACCGATCTATGGCTATGCCAAGCAGAATGATGTGCAATACAACTACAACGAGTATTTTGAAGATACCAGTGAACAGGAACTTCATGAACTGCTGGATGATGATTTTCAGGATGATCATACCTATGATGATTTCGGTGATGACGAGGAGATAAATCTATTCAATTACAGAGAGGACTAATGATGTATTACTTTATCGGTATTAAAGGTACAGGTATGGCATCTTTGGCAGTTATGCTTCATGATCTGGGAAACGAAGTATGCGGTTCCGATCAGCAGAAGCATTTTTTTACGGAAGATGAACTTGTAAAGAGAAATATCAAGATCCTGCCTTTTGACGAAAACAATATCAAACCGGAATATACGGTTATTATCGGCAACGCTTTTCTGGAAGATTTCCCGGAAGTCATCAGAGCAAGAGCCTTGTGCAAGTGCTACAGATATCATGAATTTCTGGGCGAGCTCATGAAGAACTACAAGAGTATCAGTATCTGTGGTTCTCATGGCAAGACGACCACGACGACCATCGCCAAGAGCGTTGTCGGCAGATTCAAAAATACCGGCTATCTGATCGGGGATGGGGAAGGATATCTGAACAAGGATTGTGAATATCTCTGCGTAGAATCGGATGAATTCCGCCGGCACTTCATCTCCTATTATCCTGAATATGCGATCATCACCAATATCGAGATCGACCATGTCGATTACTTCAAGGATGAGATCGATTACTTCAATGCCTATCAGGAATTCGTGACTCACGTCAAAAATGCGGTCTTCTATTATGGAGATGACCAGTGGTGCCAAAAACTGAAATTCACCTGTGATGCCTACAGCTTCGGTTTTGAAAAGACCAATGATTACTATCTGGAGAATCTTGAAACGACCAGCACTGCTTCGTCCTTTGACTTCATGTTCAGAGGAAAGAAACTCTATCACTATGAACTGCCGTTTGTCGGTGATTTCATGCTGATCGATATCATGGGTGTACTTGCCCTTGGCGATCATCTGGGTTTTGATTATAAAGAGACTGAAGAGGCGCTTCTTGATTATCATGGGCCGAAAAGAAGATATATAGTCGAAGAATACAAGGATACGATCTTTGTGGATGATTATGCGCACCATCCAACGGAAGTAAAGGTTACACTTGAAGCTTCAAGGAAACGCTATCCTGACAGAAAGATCATTGCCATCTTCAAGCCGCACAGGGCCTCGAGAGTAAAATACTTTGCGAAACAGTTCAAGGAAGCCCTTCAAATCGCCGATGAAGTCTATCTGCTCGACTTCACTTCGATCGATGACAAGCAGGATGGAACGGATATCGACATCAGCTATCTGGCTGATATGATCCCTGGTTCACATATCCTTTCTGAAGATAAAAACGGAGCCAGAGAACTGGCTCAATACAAAGGCGAATGCCTGGTCTTCATGTCCAGCAAGGACATCTACAATATCGCTGATATGACCAAAGAGCTCATGTAGCTCTTTGTTTTTGTAAAGGCATACATAATCATTGAAAACATTTTCATAATCAGTTAAAATACAGTTAAGGAAGGTGATAAAATGGATAGTTTTATTGTGGCTTTGAGAAATTTATGTAATGAGATAATGCCTATTTTAGGGGCAGTTTGTCTGGTCTGCGTGATCATCTTGCTGATAAAAATTATCAAGGTGATGGAAAGCGTAGACGAGACTCTGATCAAGACTCATCCATCAATTGATCTGTTAGACAAGTCTATGGAAAAACTTCAGGCACCTTTGGATACAGCTGTAAAGGTTTCAGGTGTCGTTGACAAGGCTACGGACGCAACAGTTGAAGCGGCCAGGGAAGCCAAGGACTTCATCGTCAAAAATGCCGGTGATATAAAAGATAAAGTCGTCACATATGTCAACGAACTGAGATCCACCAAGGAAGAAACCACTGATGAACTTAAAGAACCTGCACCGGAGGATGTTATCGGAGGATAAATCATGGATAACAATTATGCTTCAGTATATTTGAGCGGACTTATCGATGATCTTAACGAGAAGATAAGTGCACTGGATTTTGTCACATCCAATGCCAACGAAAATGTAAAAGGAAAAGCAATGCTGATAAGGGATAAAGCTGTCAGCGTCTTGAATAATGTCATCGAGAAGATCAGTGAACTGAGTGAAACGGTCAGCGATGGTGAAGAACTTGAATCGACTATCGAGATGATCAATAAAAAGGCCGAGAATCTGTTCAACGAGGCTGTAAACAAGATCAACAGACTTGTACCTGATGAGACAGGAAGCGAAGACGAACAGACTCAGGATGACATAGTTGAACTTATCAAGGATGATAAGGAAGAATTTGGAGTGTATGGACTGCAGGATAGTAAAGCAGCAAAAGCAGATGATGTACCTGGGGAAGATAGAAGGGTAAAAGCTGAACCTGTAAGAAGTGAAGTATCAGAAAAAGCACTGAAGGTGCTGAAAAACTGGCTGAAGCCAGACGAGGTACACGAATGAAGAAAATAACGATCTATGAAGTAGCAAGAGAATCAAATGTATCTTTGGCGACCGTGTCCCGCGTCATTAACGGGTCAAGTGTTGTCAAGGAAGAAACAAGAAAAAGAGTTGAGGAAGCCATAAACAAACTGGGTTATCGACCAAATGCGATCGCTCAGGGTCTGGCACTGTCCAAGACGACAACTGTCGGTCTGATCATTCCTTCAACTTCCATATCTTTTTCCGGCCGCGTGATAAATGGTCTGTGCGACGTTGCCAAGATCTATGACTATTCAGTCTATCTGCATACGATCACGGAAGGTGTCACCGATATCAAGGAGATCATCGATGATGTGATCAAGGCCAGAGTAGATGGCGTCATCATCTATGCGGACAAGGATCTTGATGATTCGGTCAAACTGCTTGAAGAATACAATATCCCGATGGTCGTCATGTGCAACAGAGTATCATCGGAGAATATCTGTTCCGTCTTCGTCGATTATAAGAAAGCCGTCTATGAACTGTGTGAATCATATCTGCAGAAGGGCATCGAAGATATCGCGATCCTGCAGGATCACCGCAACGATGTCGTTTCCAATCTGATGCGCAGTGGTGCCGAAGAAGCATTCAGAAAATTCGGCAAGGAATACAAGGGCTATATCGAAGTATCAAAAGACAACCGTTCAACATACAAATTCCTGAAATCATATTTCAAGAATCACAAGCATCAGGTGTTTGTGGCAAATAGAGACTCACAGGCTTTGGCAGCCCTGAATGCTTCAACAGGACACGGCATCAAGGTTCCTGAAGATATGGAGCTGATCTGCATGAACGAAAGCAAGTACACTTCTTCGGTACGTCCGGAGATCAGCTCATATGTCGTTCCGACTTATGATCTGGGTGCCATCTCGATGCGTCTGATGACCAAGATGCTGAAAGATGAACAGGTAGAAGAAAAGGAGAAATGCCTGAATGCGATCTATTCGCCTAAGGCAACAACAAAGGATTAATTATGGGTATATATGAAGAATTAGTATGGCGTGGACTGATCAAGGATGAGTCTTCACCGGAATTGAAGGATCTGTTAAACAAAGGTGGAATGACCTTCTATATCGGCACGGACCCGACAGGGGATTCGCTGCATATCGGTCATTTCTCATCTTTTCTTATTTCCAAAAGACTCAAGGATGCCGGTCACAATCCGATCCTGCTGGTCGGTGGTGGCACAGGTCTGATCGGTGACCCAAAACCGGATGCTGAAAGACCGATGATCACCGTTGAAGAAGTCAATCACAACTTCAACTGTCTCAAGGCTCAGGCGGAAAAGCTGTTCGGTTTTGAGGTCGTAAACAATTATGACTGGCTCAAGAATTTCAGCTATATCGAATGGCTCAGAGATGTCGGCAAGTATTTTAATGTCGGCTATATGCTGAACAAGGATATTGTCAGAAGAAGACTTGATGAAGGCATCACCTATACTGAATTCTCCTACATGACGATGCAGGCCTATGACTTCATGTGGCTCTATCAGAACAAGGGTGTCACTCTGCAGGTGGCAGGTCAGGATCAGTGGGGCAATATCACTGCCGGTATTGAACTGGTCAGAAAGAAACTGGGCAAAGAAGTCTATGGTTTCACTATGCCTCTACTTACCAAGTCCGATGGTTCAAAATTCGGCAAGACCAACGGCAAGGCCATCTGGCTCGATATAATCAAGACATCAGCTTACGAGATGTACCAGTTCTTCATCAATTCCGAGGACAGCAAGGTCATCGACTATCTCAAGTTCCTCACTTTCCTGAGCAAAGAAGAGATCGAAAGACTGGAAGTCTCCAACAGAGAACATCCGGAACTCCGTGAAGCCCACAAGGCACTGGCCAGAGAAGTCATCACCTTCCTGCATGGTGAAGAGGCTTATGATTCCGCTGTCAAGATCGCCGATACCTTCTTCAAGGGCAATCTCAAGGAACTTACCTACGATGAACTTAAGCAGGGCACAGCCGATCTTGAAAGGACGAAAATCGAAGACGGTGCGCCATTGATCAATACACTGGTCAATATCGGTGCCTGCAAGTCCAACAGAGAAGCCAGAGATCTGATCAGCGGTTCATCGATCTCGGTAAACGGTGAAAAGGTCACGGATCTCGGATTCGCTTTGAACAAAGATGATGCGTTCAACAGCGAACTGACGATCATCAAGAAAGGCAAGAAATACTACTACGCCGTAGAGTTCTGATATGAAAAAAGCATTACTGATAATTACCCTGCTGCTGACTCTAAGCGGTTGTTTAAACGCTGGCAGGAAAGAAGCCAATGTCAATGAACGTTATTCGAATATCATTGAGCTGATCAAGGAACACGAGAATTTCGCCACTTCATCAAACTATTACGATATAAGTGTGGAAATGGCCAAGATCAATGAAGGATACCGCTACTACATCACGATCGACAATCCGCGCATCGCCATGTATGATATCGAACTGCTGGCTATCGAAGAAGACGTCGACTATATGAACAATATGGCTGCCAATGTCGGGATCTTTGAAGAGACACAGTACAACATGATCCCCAACCAGGCCAATGCGGCCAAAGGTTTCACCAAAGGCATCATCGCTTCCGGTGTTTCCAGCAAGCCTGAAACGACACTGTATATCTTCACCCAGTTCAAGAATCAGGACTTTTCAAAGATCCACAGCGAATACTTCAAGCTTGATGTAAAATACGAAGCACAGTAAAAACTGAAAATACCAGCAAAAAAGCAATTGACAGGAATAAAAACAACAAGATGACTCAGGTCATCTTTTTAAATCATGAAATCAGTTTATCTGTCCCCAAATCAAAAAGGGCTCAAAGCCCTTAATTGAAATTATTATGAACAGTTTTTAAGATACGTTATGACTTCATCGATGAGTAAAGGTGGGGTTGATGCTCCGGCTGTGACATAGACCTTTTCAACATCACGGAGGTCATTTTTATCGATATCCTTGTAGCTGTGGATCAGCAGAACTTTTCTGATGCCCTGTTTTTTTCCGATATCGACGAGCTTGTTGGTGTTGTTGGACTTGGAGTCGCCCACAACATAGAGCAGATCGCAGTCAACAAGCTTTGAGATGGCTTCCTGTCTGGATGATGTGGCATTGCAGATCTCTTTCTGGACAATGGTATCAGGATAAAGTTCCAGGACCTTGTCGATCAGATCCTTTAGTTCAAGATATGACATCGTCGTCTGATTGGTCAGAAACAGTTTTCTGTCTTTAAGATCGAGATCTTCAATATCATCCCTGTTGCTGACAAGATGGATCCTATCGCTGATCGAAAGAACGGCTTCAGCTTCCGGATGTTTCCTTTTGCCAAAGTAGATGATCTCATATCCTTCAGCCAGGCGTTCCTTTATTATGTTCTGGGTCTTGAGCACATCGACACATGTCGCATCAACATAACGCAGGCCTTTGGCTTTTGCCTTATCCTTGATGGCTTGGCTGATGCCGTGGGCTGTAAAGATAATGATACCATCATTTACTTCATCAAGCAGTTCTTCCTTGCTTTTGAAGGAATCATCAAGTGTCACGATGCCTAAGGATGCCAGTTCATCCGAAACAAAGGAATTATGTACCAGCATGCCCAGTATGTAGATCTTTTCATCCGGATACTGCTTCCTGGTCTCCTTGGCCAGTTTTATGGCATTGACTACGCCCTTGCAATAACCGCTCGGGACTACTCTTTTTACTTCCATAACTTTATTATAGATCAGTTTCAAGTACGGGCCAAAGACTTGGTTAGTAGATAGGATTTTGCTAAAATTGTGCTATGGAAAACAAATTGAAAGAAACGACAAAACAGTTTATTGAACTCAATGGCTTCAAGGAACTGACAGCCGTACAGACTGAAGTTTTGAAATATACATCAAAGAACAAGGACCTGGTCGCTCTGTCCAAAACAGGCACCGGAAAGACACACGCCTATCTGATACCGGTCATGGAGAAGATCAATCCGGTATCCGACAAGACTCAGGTCGTCATCTCCGTTCCGACCAGAGAACTGGCTTATCAGGTTAACAGAAACTGTCAGCTGATGAAGGAAGTCTATCCTGAACTACGCATTGAGATGCTGACAGGTGGTACCGACAAGAAGCGTTCGATCTCCAAGATGGAAAAGACTCCGCATATCGTCATCGGCACACCGGGCAGGATCAAGGATCTTTTTGTATCCAATGCCCTGAGAGTTGATTTTGTCCAGATGTTCATCATCGATGAAGCGGATATGACTCTCGAATTCGGTTTCCTCGAAGATATCGATGTCGTCTTCTCCCACATGGTCAAGGATCCGGAAGTGCTCTGTTTTTCAGCGACCTTCCCGGAAGAGCTCAACAGCTTCGTGAAGAAGTATCTCAACAATCCGAAGATCATCAGAGTCGAAGACAAGAAGAGAGATCCGCGCATCAATCATGTGCTGATCAACTGCAAACATAAATCATACAAGGAGACAGTCTATGACATTCTGCCTGGTTTCAAGCCGTATGTCTGTCTGATCTTCGCCAACAGCAAGGCTGAAGCTGAAGAAGCCTATGAGTATCTGAGTGAGAAGGGCATCAAAGCCTTGCTGATCCATGGCGGTCTTGAATCCAGAGACAGACAGAAGGCCATCAAGGATCTGCAGGCCAAGAAGTATACCTATGTCATCGCTTCCGATGTAGCTTCAAGAGGTATCGATATCGACGGTATCTCTCATGTCGTCTCGATGGGCTTGCCAAAGCAGTTGCAGTTTTACATGCACAGAGCCGGAAGAACAGGCCGTAATGAAAAAGACGGTACCTGTTATCTTCTTTACAATGAGAACGATCTTGAAGCTATCAGGACTCTGAACAAAAAAGGCATCAATTTCACAGCCAGAGAATTCAAGAGAGGCCAGTGGAAGGAAGCCAACAATCCTACAAGCAAGAAGCAGATTAGAGTCGACGTCGAAGAAAAACAGATCGTCAAGACTCTGCATCGCAAGAATGAAAAGGTAAAGCCTAACTACAAGAAGAAGAAAAACCGCGAAGTCGAGAAGATCAAGCGCAGGAAGAGAAGAGAATTCATTCAGAAGAAGATCAAGGAAGAAAGGATCGAAAGATATAAACAGAAACAGAGAGACAAGACCCAATAAGTCTGTTTCTTTTATAAATATGGACATCAGAAAATATATTGGAGACGAAGATTTCTATAAGAAGGTCATCAGGATCGCTTTACCCTGTGCGATGTCACAGCTTCTTTTGAATGGCCGCAACATCATCGCTTCGATCATGGTGTCATCCATCGGGATGGTCACGGCCATCGGTAACGCCCACAACATCCTGAATCTGCACAACTATCTCCTCTGGGGCATCGAGGCAGGTGCTGCTTTATTCGGTGCTCAGTTTTTCGGAGCAGGCCAGTATAAAAACATGGCCAAGACCCAGGGCGTCTTTATCATTCTTTCCGTGATCAATGCGTTCATCTGGAATGTTGTCGTCTTTGGCTTTGGCAGAGAATTTCTGCTTTTTTATCTCAATGACGTTTCCCTGGTTGATCATTCACTGGCTTATTTGAGGTTGACGGTACCTTCACTGTTTTTTCTTTGTATAACGATCTCCTTCAAGACGATGTATCAGTGCATGCACAGAACAAGAGTGACTTTCATTGAATCTGCCTGCTATGTGGTTCTCAATCTTCTGAACAACTATCTGTTTATCTTTGTCTTCAAACTGGGAATAAAGGGTGCTGGTTATGCTGCACTTTTTACAGAGATCATCTGTTGTATCGGAATGGTCGTATATACTTTGAAAGATCGCCCAATCTTCTATCTTGGGGTCAAGGAAATGTTTGATTTTGATGCAGCTTTTATCGAACCGTTCATCAAGAAGATCCTGCCGATCTGTTTCAACGAGATCCTGTTCGGTTTTGGCCAGTCACTTTTCAATAAAGCCTACGGCATGCTGGGAACAGCTTCGATGGAAGCGGTCTATATAGGTTCGGAGATTCTTTCACTGGCGCTGTTTATCTGCTGGGGCTATGGCGAAGCGGTATCGATCCTTGTCGGAACGCTTCTTGGCCAGGGACGCATCGAACAGGCCAAAGAGGAATCAAAATATCATCTGGGCATGTCGTTTGCCGTGGGTCTGGCTTTGTGGGTCTTCATGGTCATATTAAGCCCGTCATTTCTGAAACTGTATAATATAACTGATCCGCTTATTTATGGCTCCTGCATGAAACTGCTGTTCGTCTATGGGCTGAAGGCATTTTTAAGAGTCTTCACTTACGTCATGTTCTGTACGCTCAAGGCAGGAGGAGATTCAAAGATCTACAATCTGCTTGATTCGGGCATCATGTATGCGGTAGGCATTCCGCTGGCTTTTGGCGGTGTATATCTGGGGATCAAGGATGTTGTGACACTTGTGCTGCTTTGCCAGATCGAACAGGTCGTCAGATTCTTTCTGACGCTGAAGCGCTACAACAGCTATAAATGGGCAAATAATCTTACGGAGCTGGTGAATTCATGAAAATAGGTTTTATCTCTTTGGGCTGTGCCAAAAATCTTGTCGATTCCGAGAATATCATCGGACTTTTTGATGATCCGTTCTTTGAGTATGAATATGATCTCAAGAAATGCGACGCGATCCTGATCAACACCTGCGGCTTTATTCTCAGTGCCAAGCAGGAAGCGATCGATACGATCCTGGAGATCGCCGAATACAAGAAAGACAGACTCAAGAAACTGATAGTTACCGGCTGCTTTGTCCAACGCTATTTTGAAGACTGTCTTCAGGAATTTCCGGAAGTCGATCTTTTCGTGAAGATCGAGGACTATCCAAAATTCCCTGAACTGCTTTCTGAACTGTTTGACCACAAGTTTACCAATTCCTATGGCCGAAACAGAAAACTGGCCAACAATTCCTATACCGCCTATCTCAAGATCTCGGATGGCTGTGATAACCGCTGTGCCTATTGCGCGATTCCTCTGATCAGAGGCAACTGTCATTCCTATCCGATCGAAGATCTTGCTTTAGAGGCAAAACATCTTCTTGAAGCAGGTGTCAAAGAACTTAATGTCGTAGCTCAGGATACGACATATTATGGTCATGATCTCTACGGTCGCTTTGCTTTGAAGGAACTGATCCATGAACTTGATAAACTTCCATTCAGATGGATAAGGATCCTGTACATGTATCCTGATGAGATCGAGGAAGATCTGCTTATGGAAATGAAACAGTGCACAAGAGTACTTCCTTATTTTGATATCCCTGTGCAGTATGGCGATGACAGGATACTGAAACTGATGAACAGAAGAGGAACCGTCAGGCTGATCAAGGAAAAGATCGAACTGATCAGAAAGTACTTCCCTGAAGCGATAATCAGGACCACGATGATCGTCGGTTTCCCTGGTGAAGATGAGGAGTCTTTTAACAATACTCTTGAGATGATCGAAGATATCGGTTTTGATTCCCTGGGTGCCTTTACCTATTCACCAGAAGAAGACACCAAGGCATATGAAATGGAAGATCAGATCCCTGAAGAAATCAAACAGGAAAGATATGAAGAACTGATGCTGTTACAGAAACAGATCGTTGAAAAGAAAAACAGGGAACGCATTGGAAAGACCTATACGACGCTGATCGAAAGATATGAACCGCTCTTTGACCGCTATATCGGCAGATCCTACATGTCCGCTCCGGATGGGATCGACGGTGTCATCTATATCAGAAGTGAAGATGAACTAAGAATCGGCGATTTCTATGAAGTTAAGATCACCGATTACAAAGAGTACGATCTTATCGGCACAATAGACAAATAAAAGCTCAAAAAAAAGAGCTTTTTCTTTAGGATTGATCTATAATAATTTTCTATGGATGAGCAGTCGTTGAACTTTGAAGAGTTTGTTGAAAAGTACGTAAAAAAGAAGAATCCCGGATATCATATCTTCCGTCTGATCATGATCCCGCTGGCTCATCTTGTATACAAAGTAAAGATCTTTGGCAAAGAAAACATTCCGGAAAAAGGCGGTGTGATCCTGGCGATAAACCACATCCACATGCCTGATCCGGTCTTTGTGTTAATATCCACCAGAAGACTTATCCGCTATCTGGCCAAGAAGGAACTGCTGGATTCGCCGTTGGGCTTTATTTATCGCATGATGGCCTGCATCCCGGTCAATCGTGAAGGCACTTCTCATAACGCGATCACGGCAGCGGAATATGCATTGGATCAGGGCGAGGTCATTGGTATTTTCCCTGAAGGGACCAGAAACCGAACAAGACCCGATGATCTTCTGCCGTTCAGGTATGGCGCTGTAAGTATGGCCAGCAAGACCGGAGCAAAGATCGTACCGGTCGTCCTTAAAAGCAATGGCAGACCGTTTATTGATGATTACAGGGTCTATATTGGTAAGGCCTATCAGATAAAAGAGGATGCGGATCTCGACAAGGAAAATGAGATCCTCAGAGAAAAGATGCTTCAACTGATGAAAAGCGATTCCCAGTGATCGCTTTTTCATTAAATATCAATTCCTGTGTTATGATTGTATTTGGCTGTTTTTAAGAAAATGAAAAAAAGAAAACTGATTATCGATACAGACTGCGGTTCAGATGATGCCATGGCGATAGCCATTGCCTTGAATGATCCAGCATATGAAATAGTGATGTTTACGACCCTTACCGGAAATGTCTCCTCAAGACAGGCTACGGCAAATCTTTTGACGACTCTTAAAGTAAGTGACAGCTATTATCCTCCTGTCTATGTCGGTGAAGACAGACCGCTCAAAAGAGAATTCATCGGTGCAAGCGATACTCATGGGGAAGACGGCATGGGTGATCTTGGTCTTGTGGATTATTCACTTATGCCTGAAAAGGGTGACGGTGTCGAAAAGATCATTGAAACTCTGGATAAAAGTGAAGAGGGAAGTATCGATATCGTGACGCTTGGACCGCTTACCAATCTGAGTAAAGTGGCTATGAAAAGACCTGAACTTTTAAGGAAGGCTGGAAAGATCTTCTGCATGGCTTCTCAGGGTTTTGGTGAAGGCAATATGAGCGAATTTGCGGAATTCAACATCTTTCAGGATCCTGAAGCCTGCCAGATCGTTCTGGAACAAAGACTCGACAATCTCTACTTTGTTTCCTGGGATGCATGTCTTGGCGAATGCATACTTGACGAAGAAGATATAGATGAACTTAATAAAATGAGCAGACTGTCGAATTTCATGATCCGCTGCAACAGACAGCTATTGGAGCTAAACAGGAAACGCTTTGAAGAAGACTGTCTGGATATGGCCGATCCGGCAGCGATGATCGCTTATCTTAATCCTGAATGCATTGAAGATTGCAGAAAGTTTTACTGCAATGTCATGCTGAAGGATGATGATCCGCATTATGGCGAACTGCTCATCGAAGATGATATCGAAAAAGCCAATGTCTATCTTGTCAGCAGATTGAACGGTGAGATATACAAGAGGATACTAAAGGAAAGACTTAAATAAAAACCCACGCAAGTGGGTTTTAAAGTGATTCAATGAATTTTCTGATGATATCGATACTGGAGATGAAGGTACCGATCGAAGAGAACAGATTGGCGAACACTACTACCAGCAATGTCCTGGTGATGCCATTTTTCCAGAAGCCTTTGACAGTAGCAGTATCGTCCGCCAGATCTTCAAAATCCCTGACCTTCGGTTTGCGAAGATGAGCTTCGACCAGTCCGGCAAACCAACCAGAGGCCAATAGAGGATTTAACGAAGTGATCGGTGCCATGATCAATGCCGTCAGGATCGAAAGCGGATGACCCAGAGCCAGCAGAACACCAAGGGCTGAAAGGCCGCCGTTCCAGATGATCCATGATCTGATCTGGGAGAGGCCGACATCTCTGTTTCTGAAGATCGTGAGCCCGATAAGCACTACGATGACAGCCGGGATGGCGTATTTGATATAGGTTCCAAGACCTTTTTTCCTGTTTATCTTATTAAGTTCATCAAGATCGATCGGAGTATCAAGATACTTTTCGATGCCCAGAGAATGGGCAGCACCGATGATCGCTACGATCTTCTTTCCCGGTGCAGTTCTGATCTTTTCACACAGATACTTGTCTCTTTCATCGACCAGGACTCTTTTGATAGTCGGGAACTGTTCAGATACTTCACTTAAGGCTGCTTCCAGAGCATCTGCTTCCTTGAGCTTGGCCAGATCTTCCTCGCTGATCTCTTCATCGGAAAAGATCGATTCAATGATCGCCATCAGCATCTTGAACCTTTCTTTTGTATCCAGTTCGTTCCAGATCCTTGAGAAGGTCGTCTTGATGGAGCGGTCAGCAAGGACCAGCGGGATATTTCTTTCCTTAGACAGTCTGATGCCTTCCATCATCTCACCACCGGTATTGCTCCCCAGGGATTTGGCCATCCTTTTCTGGAAGGAAGCCAGGATCGTATTGACCAGCAGCATGCCGACCTGTTTCTTCTTGATGACTTCGACGATATCCGTTTCCCGCCATTTTTCCGGATTGGAAAGGCGCTCATAACGCTGTTCATCAAGTTCGATGCAGATGGCATCAGGATCTATTTCATCAACACATCTTTTTACATCTTCTACAGAGTTTTTTGATACATGGGCAGTTTTGACAAGGTATAATTCCTTATCCTTGTAGTCAAGTTTTAAAACATTTTCAAGCATAGAATCATTATAACAATTCCTTCATGTATAATGAAAGAATGAAGTTGACGATTGAAGAACGCGAAGAGATCGCTTCCTATCTGGAAAGGTACCTGGAACATCCGGAAGTAAGGAAAATGGCCGCATTTGTCGCTCACGGAAACAAGAGCGTTTTAAGACACTGCTACGATGTGGCGCTCATGGCTTATGCGATCAATAAGAAGTTCAATCTCAAGGCCGACCTCAGAACTCTGCTGGTAGGAAGCTTTCTTCATGATTTCTATCTCTATGACTGGCATGGTCATCCTTTGAACCTCAATGTTTTCAAGATGCATGGTTTTACTCATCCTAAACAGGC
The DNA here is from genome assembly GCA_017404785.1 of Erysipelotrichaceae bacterium. Taxonomy (GTDB): domain Bacteria; phylum Bacillota_I; class Bacilli_A; order Erysipelotrichales; family Erysipelotrichaceae; genus Colivicinus. The sequence goes on along the minus strand of JAFRBQ010000017.1, from coordinate 45,094 downwards.
CAGGGACAATGCAGTAAAATATTTTTCCATCAATAAGGATATCCAGAAGGTCATTGAATCGCATATGTGGCCTCTGACTTTAAGATCATTTCCTTCCAGCAAGGAAGCCATGATCGTCTGCATGGCAGACAAGTATTGTGCTTTAAAGGAGACATTCAACAGATGATCAACCTTTATATCGTTTATTTTTTCCTGCTTTCATTTGTGGGCTACATCTATGAATGTCTGGCAATGGTGCTCTGGACCGGCAAATGGGACAACCGCGGTTTTCTTTTCGGACCAATCATTCCGATCTATGGTTTCGGAGCTCTGGCGGGAACGCTGCTTTTTACCTACGGTTATAGAAACTATACACCGCTGAGCGTCTTTATTATCGCGGTCGTGGCTTCAGCGATCCTGGAATACATCGTCCACTGGGCTCTGGAGAAGATGTTCCATGCCTACTGGTGGGATTATTCTATGGCACCGCTGAACATCAATGGCCGCATAAGTCTTCTTACATCATTGGGTTTTGGTGTGGCCGGACTGCTTATAGTGTATGTGGTCAATCCGTTTATAATTCCTTTGTTAAGAAAGATATCGCCGGTAACGCTGCAGATAATGGCTCTGGTCATGGTGGCACTTTTCTCCGCCGATCTGACTCTTACCATCAGCGTTCTTTCTTCCTTTATCAATAGAGTAAAGAGAATTGATGATATGATCAATCAGACCATGGATGACTTCGTCAATAACCATATAAGCGATTCTCTGAAACTCGAAGACAAGTTCTTTGGAGCCATGGATAAGATCGATGTAGTGAGAAGAAAGATAATAAATGATAGAATAGATAAAGCTGATAAGAATGAAGTCGCTTTCTATAAGCGTTTCTTATACAGGATCAGAGGTTTCAGAGGCGAGAATAAGGATGCCTTGAACAGGATCCTCAGCAGGATCAAGGGTGAAAACAGAAATGAATGACAAGATAATCATCAGAGGCGCCAGAGTCAACAATCTCAAGAATATCGACCTGGATCTTCCGCGAAACAAAATGATCGTCATGACTGGTCTTTCCGGTTCAGGAAAGACTTCTTTGGCGTTTGATACGATCTATGCCGAAGGACAGAGAAGATATGTTGAGTCGCTTTCAAGCTATGCCAGACAGTTTCTGGGCGGAGTGGAGAAACCGGATGTCGATCTGATCGAAGGTCTTTCTCCGGCGATCGCCATCGATCAGAAGACCACTTCCAACAATCCGCGTTCCACGGTAGCGACGATCACGGAGATCTATGACTATCTGAGACTTCTTTATGCCAGATGCGGTATAGCGTACTGTCCTAATCACAACGAACCGATCGAAGCCATGACGATCCCGACGATGGTCAGAAACATCATGAGTTTTGAAGACGGTGAAAGGATGGAGATCCTGGCCAATGTCGTCACCAACAAGAAGGGCACCTTCAAGGATTATTTTGAAAAACTCAAGAAGGATGGCTTCCTCAGAGTCTATGTCGATGATGAACTGTATGACATCGAAGAAGTTCCGGAACTTGATAAGAATAAACGTCACAATATTGAAGTCGTAGTCGACAGGATCGTCAAGAAGCAGGGTATCGAGACCAGGCTCAACGATTCCCTGGAGATAGCACTCAATCTTGCGGATGGTACATGCATGATCAAACATGGAGACAGGAAGGATCTGTTCTCCTCACATCAGGCCTGTCCGAAGTGCGGCTTTACCGTGCCAACTCTGGAACCGCGTCTTTTCTCGTTCAACTCGCCTTTAGGTGCCTGCGATGAATGTAAGGGCCTGGGTGTGACGATGTCTGTGGATATCGATTATCTGATGCCGGACAGAAATCTTTCGATTGCGGAAGGCGGTATCCGATACTACAAGAACATCTATGGAACGAACAATCTGGAGTGGCAGAACTTCTCCAAGCTTCTCAAATACTACAAGATCTCCGAGACCAAACCGCTCAAGAAGATGTCCAAGAGAGAAATGGATATCATCCTCTACGGTTCGGATGAAGAGATAAAATATACCGTCACATCTTCCGGTGGCACCACCTACAACAAGACTGGTTACATTGAAGGCGTCAAGACGCTTATCGAAAGAAGATTCGAAGAGACCCAATCCAAGTTTGGCAAGGAGTACTACGGTTCTTTCATGGTGGAATCCGAATGCAAGAAGTGCCATGGCGCAAGACTTAATGAAAAGGTTCTTTCCGTTAAAGTCGGTGCAAGAAATATCGATGAATTCACGCGCATGTCGATCATTGAAGCCAATGATTTCATCAAGGATCTTAAATTCGATCCGATGAGAGCTGAGATCTCCAGGACACTGCTCAATGAATTGAGTGCTCGCCTCAGATTCCTCAAGGATGTCGGTCTTGATTATCTGACTCTAAACAGAGTTGCGGGATCTCTGTCAGGAGGGGAAGCCCAGCGTATCAGACTGGCGACGCAGATCGGTTCAGCTTTGACCGGGGTGCTTTACGTGCTGGATGAGCCTTCGATCGGTCTGCATCAGAAGGACAATGCCAAGTTAATAGAGACGCTCAAGAAGATGAGAGATCTTGACAATACGGTCATCGTCGTCGAACATGACGGCGAGACGATGTTGGAATCGGATTTCATTGTCGATATCGGTCCCGGTGCCGGCAAGGATGGCGGCGAAGTCGTCTTTGCGGGAACACCTGAAGAGATACTCAAGGATGAAAAATCGATCACCGGTCAGTATCTGTCTTTCAGAAAGAAGATCGATATTCCGGAGAAAAGAAGAAAAGGAAACGGCAAGTCACTGAAGATCATCGGTGCCCAGGAGAACAACCTCAAGAACATCGATGTGGATATACCTTTAGGCAGATTTGTCTGCGTTACCGGAGTTTCCGGTTCAGGCAAATCCTCACTGGTCATTGAAACGATGACCAAAGCGATCATGAAATCACTTGACAGGGTCAGGATCAAACCGGGCAAGGTCAAGGAGATCAAGGGCCTCAACAACATCGACAAGATCGTCTATATCACGCAGGATCCGATCGGCAGGACACCGCGTTCCAATCCGGCGACCTATACCGGAGTATTCGATGATATCAGAGATCTGTATGCGATGACTCCTGATTCCAAGGAAAGGGGCTACAGCAAGTCCCGCTACTCCTTCAACGTGCAGGGTGGACGCTGTGAAGCCTGCTTCGGCGATGGCGTCAAGAGGATCTCGATGCTGTTTATCCCGGATGTCTATGTCGAATGTGAGGAGTGTCATGGCAAGCGCTATAATGCCGAGACACTGCAGGTCAAATACCGTGGCAAGAACATCTATGATGTGCTCAAGATGCCGGTCAAGGAAGCTCTGGATTTCTTCAAGAATCACAAGCGCATCAAGGATAAGCTGCAGATCATGTACGATGTGGGTCTTGGCTATATCGAACTTGGCCAGTCGGCCACGACTCTATCGGGCGGTGAAGCTCAGAGAGTCAAGCTGGCTTCCGAACTGCAGAAGAAGCCTACCGGCAAGACGATGTTCGTACTGGATGAACCGACGACCGGACTTCACATGGATGATGTCGCAAAACTGATCAGGATCATCGAAAGGATCGTGGATAATGGCGACACCGTTGTAGTCATTGAGCACAATCTCGATGTGATCAAATGTGCAGACTATATAATCGATCTGGGACCGGATGGCGGTGACAATGGCGGAGAGATTATCGCCACTGGAACGCCAGAAGAGGTCGCAGAAGTCGAAAATTCATATACAGGTCAGTATCTGAAGAAAGTATTAGGTGTAAATTATGGCAAATGAGGAACTGAATAAACGAGTCTATGTAAGACAGATCAAGGAAGAATTCAATCTGCAGCAGATCGTCGGTTCGGACAATTCACTGAACCGCTGGGTCATCGCTCCGGATATCAACAGACCGGGTCTTGAACTTTCCGGTTATCTTGAATCAAACGATCTGAAAAGAGTGGTCGTCCTTGGTACCAAGGAATATGAATACATGTCCAAACTCGATCCGCAGATACAGCGTCAGCGTTTCGAGATCATCACCGACTCCTATACGCCATGTATCATCATGTCGGAGAACTTTGATGAGCTCGAAACTCTCAATTCGCTTTGTTATGAGAAGGATTTCCCTTTATTCAAATATGACGGCAAGACCTATCAGCTGATCGTCGATCTGGTCTCCTTCCTTTCGGAAAAGCTGGGACCGACCGACAATGTCTACGGCGTCATGATGAACATCTATGGCCGTGGCATCATGATCACCGGTAAATCCGGAATCGGTAAATCCGAACTGGCACTGGATCTGATCAACAGGGGACACATGCTGGTGGCAGACGACAGGATCGATGTTACCAGAGTCCACAACTCGATCACCTGTACGGCACCAAGCCTCTTGAAGAGGATGCTGGAGATCAGAGGTATCGGCATCGTGGATGTCACCAGGATGTTCGGTGCCAATGCCTATCTGAACAAATGTCCGCTTGATTTTGTCATCAAGCTGGTCAAATATGATGAAAGCATCGATACGGATCGACTCAATCCCCTGAATGATTCGATGGAGATCCTGGGTCTTGAGATCCCGATGCTGACGATCCCTATCACTGAAGGTAAATCACTTTCAGTCATCATCGAAGCAGCTGTTTCGACCTACCTGCTCAATGCCCTTGGCTTCAATTCCAATGAAGATTTCAAGAGGCGTTATCGTGAAGAGCTGCTGCAGAAAGGAGCCAAACAATAATGAAATTCTTTCCTGATCCGCAGACAGTCGTCGCCTTCAAGATCGGTTCTCTGACCTTTGATGTCAGATGGTATGCGCTGCTTATCCTTACCGGAGCCCTGATCGCCTATCTGGTGATGAGAAAGAATCTGAAGGAGACCCGCTATTTCGATATGGATTACTTCGATTCTCTGTTCGTCTACACCTTATGGGTGGGTATCCTTGGAGCCAGACTCTGGTTCTGTATTTTCTTCAACTTCAAGTATTACTTCTCCAATCCGATCAACATCATCAGGATCTGGGATGGCGGATTGGCGATCCAGGGTGGTTTGTTTGCCGGGGTGCTGTTTGCCAGTCTGTCCTTAAGAAAGCATCACTATTCCGCTTTGAAAGTAGCAGATAATGTTTTGCCGGAAGTACTTATCGCTCAGGCGGTAGGCAGATGGGGCAACTTTGTAAACAAGGAATGCCATGGCGGCGAAGTGAGTGAAGAATACTTTGGCGGTATCCTCTCCTTCATAAAGGAAGGCATGTTTATCGATGGTCATTATTATGAACCGCTGTTTCTCTATGAATCTCTGTTGTGCCTTGTCGGTTTCGCACTGATCTACTTCATTTTAAGAAAACATCAGAACAAGCGCGGCGATCAGGCCTGGGCTTATCTGATGTGGTATGGCGTCATCCGTTTCTTCATTGAAGCCCGAAGGACCGATTCGCTCTATCTGGGAAACATCAAGATGGCACAGCTAACTTCGATCCTGTTTCTGATCATCGGCCTGCTTGGCTATCTTGGCGTACTGGACAGATTTATCAGAAAGATCAAACCGACCCTGATCTTTGATTTCGATGGAACGCTTATGGATACCAGAGAAGGTATCACGGAAGCCTATCGTTTCCTTTTTCAGAAATATTCCGATGAATCAAAGTTCACCGATGAGATCAGAAACGAGATCATCGGGCCGGCTTTGAGAGATCTTTTCCCTAAGTACTTCCCGGGTGTCGATTATGATACGCTCTACAAGGACTACCATGAAAAACAGACGGAGGTCGCAAAGACAGCCAATCATCCGACCGCTCATTCCGCGGAAGTCCTGAAATTCCTTCATGAACAGGGCTACAAAATTGGCATCGTCTCCACAAGATCTAAAGAAGGCATCGAAAGCATCCTCAATGATTTCAACCTTCGCGATTATGTTGACGACATCTGTGGCTTGAGAGATGTGAATAAACTCAAACCGGATCCTGAAGGGATCTTCTATCTCATAAACAGGAATGGCTGGGAACACGACTGTGTCATGATTGGCGATTCTTTGATGGATGTAAACTGTGGTCTTAACTATGGTGCCTATACAGTCGCCTACATCTCTGATCCAAAAAGAGAAGAAGAATTAAGAGCCGCAGCCAACGAAACGATCTTCGATACGGAAGAGCTTTATGCGATCCTCAACAGGGATATAAGTTTCACCTACAACGAAAAATAGAGAAATTTCTCTATTTTTCTTTTAATAATCATGTAGATGAGTATAATAGGAAAAGGAAAAACGGAGGTATTTATGGTTACAGTTCTGAATCATCCACTTATCACACATAAACTGGCTATCATGCGTATGGAAGAGACCGGACATAAGGATTTCAGAGAGAATCTCGATGAGATCGCATCCCTGATGGCTTATGAAGTATGCAGAGATCTGCCGGTCAAAGATGTAGAAGTCAAGACACCGATGGGCTTATGCAACACGCAGATGCTGGATACAGAAGTAATTCTGGTTCCGATCCTAAGAGCCGGCATGGGTCTGGTCAACGGTATCATGGATCTGATGCCTACAGCCAAAGTCGGTTTCATCGGCATCTACAGGGATGAGAGAACTCTGGAACCGGTTGAATATTTTGCGAAGTTCCCTAAAGAACTCGCTGAAGGTGTTGTACTGGTGCTCGATCCGATGCTGGCAACAGGCGGAAGTGCCATTACAGCTGTCGATATGATCAAGAAAAGAGGTGCCAAGAATATCAAGATGGTATGTCTGGTCGGAGCTCCTGAAGGTGTTGAAGCCTTTGAAAAAGCTCATCCGGATGTTGACCTGTATCTGGCTGCACTGGATGATCATCTCAACGAGATCGGTTATATCGTTCCTGGTCTTGGCGATGCCGGAGACAGGATCTACGGAACCAAATAGGTATATGAAAAGGATGTTTTGCAAAACATCCTTTTTTAGACTCTAATTTTTTTTAGACCGTTGGAATTCTTGATCGCCGCCTTGGCTATCGAATTGGCAAGCGAATAGTTGCGCCTGCGGTTTTTGCGGATATCCCCGGCAAAAGAGAAGATAGCCCATATCGCCAATGCAAAGGTGAAACTGTCCTTGCTTTGAGCGATCCTTTCAGCTTTGGCTGAGGCTTTTTCGGTATTTTTCATGATGGACTCGATCTGTGGATTCATTTCCTTCAGATGTTTCAGAATACCGAAGAGTTTTATCAGCACGAGTACAATGATCGCGATGATCGCTGCGATCAGAGGAATGTATACATAGATTGAATACTGTCTGATTATTTCCATACTTCTATTCTACAACCTTTTCGATTATTTTATCGCCGATAAGTTCAGGTTTAAGACCTTTCGTGTATTCCATGATCGTATCGATTTTTCTTTCGTCATCCAATGCAAAGATGAAACAGACGTCTTCATCATAGCGGATATCGTCGATGATCGTGTTTTTTCTAAGATAATGTTCGATCCTGTTGGCAGTTTCATAGGACAGTTTCAGTTCATAGAGAGGATAGTGGTATTCTTCTACGATCACAGCCTTTCTGATGCATTCGCTTACCGCATTGGAGTAAGCTCTGATCAGTCCTCCGGCTCCCAGTTTTATCCCTCCGAAATAGCGTACGACCAGAGCACACATCTGGTTGAGATCGTTCTTTTTTAAGACGTTCAGGATCGGGGCTCCGGCCGTTCCTGAAGGTTCGCCGTCATCGGAAGAACGCTGGATATTGTCGCAGACCATCGCCGAACATACATGGGTCGCATCATAGTGCTTTTTTCTTATTGCAGCGAGGTATTCACGGTACTCTTCTTCACTTTTTACCCGCTTCATATAGCATATAAAACGCGATTTTTCAATGATGATCGTATTGATTTCTTCCTGTTTGAAATACATAACTCTATTGTAGGAAATTTGTGGTAAAATTGGAAACTGTGAGGTTTAGATTATGCGCAGTTTAGAAGAAATTTTATCAGAACTCAATGCCGCCGAGAAGGAATATGAAAACAAATGCCACCAGTACGGTATCGAGGAAACAGTTAAAAAGAAAAGAAGTGGCAATAATCATGAAGAAGGCAAGGAATAAGCCTTCTTTTTGTTATATAATTAACTTGTAATTCAGGAGGAAAGTTTTATTATGGCTAAAAAGCTAGTTACAGATTTGAATGTGGCCGGTAAGAAAGTCATCGTCAGAGTTGACTTCAACGTCCCACATAAAGGTGATGTTATCACTGATGACAACAGAGTCGTTGCTGCATTACCAACGATCAAGTATTTACTTGAAAACAACGCAAAAGTAATCCTGCTTTCTCACTTGGGAAAGATCGACTACAAGAAGAGCGAAGAAGAGATCGAAGCAGCCAAGAAGAAGAACGATATGGCTATCGTTGCGAAATGTCTGCAGGCTCATCTTCCTGACAACAAAGTTATCTTCGTTGATGCCACAAGAGGTGTTGCACTTGAAGAAGCTATCGCCAACATGAAGGAAGGCGAAGTCGTTCTGATGCAGAATACCAGATATGAAAAAGGCGAATCAAAGAATGATGAAGAACTCGGCAAGTACTGGGCTTCATTAGGCGATCTGTTCGTTGAAGATGCTTTCGGTTCTGTACACAGAGCTCATGCTTCAACTGTCGGTATCCCTACACATTTACCAAGTGCTGCTGGTTTTCTGGTAGAAAAGGAACTGAAGTTCTTAGGCGATGCTGTTGAAAATCCTGTAAGACCGTTCGTAGGTATCCTGGGTGGTGCCAAGGTCGCTGATAAGCTTAAAGTTATAGATAACCTGCTTGAAAAGTGTGACACACTGATCATCGGTGGCGGTATGGCTTACACATTCCTGAAGGCTCAGGGCATGGAAGTCGGTGAATCACTGGTCGATGATGAAAAGGTCGAATACTGTGGACAGATGCTGGAAAAAGCCAAGACTTTGAATAAGGAACTGCTCTTGCCTGTAGATACAGTTGTAGCAGATAATTTCCCTGATCCAATCGATGGTCCGATCGAGACTGAAGTTGTCGATTCCGACAAGATCCCGGCTGACAAGCAGGGTCTGGATATCGGTCCTAAGACAGCTGAACTGTTTGCCAAGAAGGTTAAGGAAGCCAAGACAGTCGTCTGGAATGGTCCAATGGGTGTCTTTGAAAATCCTACTCTGGCCAAAGGTACCAATGAAGTTGCCAAGGCTCTTGCTGAGACTGAAGGTACAACGATCATCGGTGGTGGCGACTCAGCTGCTGCTATCAAACAGTTAGGTTATGCTGACAGAGTAAGCCACGTTTCAACCGGCGGTGGTGCTTCACTTGAATTCCTTGAGGGTAATGGTTTACCTGGTGTTGATATCATTAACGAAAAATAAGGAGACAAAATGAGAAAACCTATTATTGTTGGTAACTGGAAAATGAATAAAACTCCTTCTGAAGCTCTTGAATTCATGAAGGGTATTGAAGAAGTTCTTACCGGTAAGGAAGGCGCTGACTACGGTGTCGGTGCTCCATATGTTGATCTTGATGTCTGTGTTAAGAATGCCAAGAATCTGATCATCGCTGCTGAAAACTGCAACGAAAAGGATTCCGGTGCCTATACTGGTGAAGTATCGGTTCCGATGCTCAAGGAAGTCGGCATCACATACTGCATCATCGGTCACTCCGAGAGAAGAACTTACTATAATGAAACAAACGAAGCCTGCGCTCTTAAAGCCAAGAGACTGCTGGCTGACAACATCATTCCGATCCTGTGCATTGGCGAGACTGAAGCTGAATATGATGAAGGCAAGACTGCCGATGTCATCAAGACTCAGCTGGCTGGATCTCTGTGCGGTCTGACTGCGCAGGAAGTTGCCAAGATGGTCATCGCTTATGAACCGATCTGGGCTATCGGTACCGGCAAATCTGCTACCAAGGAGATCGCCGAGAACTGCTGCAAACTCGTAAGAGATACAGTTAAGGCTTTATATGATGAAACAACAGGTGAAGCTGTCAGAATTCAATATGGCGGCTCCGTAAAACCTGACAATATCAAGGAATACATGGCTTGTGAAGATATCGATGGTGCTTTGATCGGTGGTGCTTCATTAAAAGTGGATTCATTCAAAGAAATAATTGACGCTACGAAATAGGGGAGGAAAAATTAGTATGTCTGCAATTATTGATGTTTATGCTCGCGAAGTTATCGACTCACGTGGCAATCCAACTGTTGAAGTTGAAGTAGCTACTGAATCAGGTGCATTCGGCCGTGCAATGGTACCATCAGGCGCTTCTACTGGTGAAAGAGAAGCTCTGGAACTCAGAGATGGTGACAAGGCTCGTTTCTTAGGCAAAGGTGTCCTGAAGGCTGTCAACAATGTCAACGAGATCATCGCTCCGGCTCTTATCGGTTTCGATGTGACTGATCAGGCTCTCATCGACAAGACCATGATCGAACTCGATGGTACAAAGACCAAGGAAAAACTCGGCGCCAATGCCATGTTAGGTGTATCACTTGCCTGTGCAAGAGCTGCAGCTGATTTCTACGGCATGCCTTTATACAAATACCTCGGTGGTGCAAACGGCAAGGTATTACCAGTACCAATGCTCAACGTCTTAAACGGTGGCAAGCACGCTGACTCTACTGTTGATATGCAGGAATTCATGATCATGCCTTACGGTGCTCCTTCATTCAAGGAAGCTATCCGCTGGTCTGCAGAAGTATTCCACGCTTTAAAGAAAGTTCTTAAGGCTAAAGGTTACTCTACAGGTGTAGGTGATGAAGGTGGCTATGCTCCAGACTGCACTGAAGGTAACGAAGAACCATTGAAGCTCATCGTTGCTGCTATCGAAGCTGCAGGCTACAAGCCAGGTGAAGACTTCGGTATCTGCATGGACCCTGCTTCAAGTGAATTCTACAATGCTGAAACAGGCAAATATGAACTGACAAGATCAGGCCAGGGCATCAAAACTACTGACGAAATGATCGACATGTATGCTGACTGGTGTGAAAAGTATCCAATCATCTCCATCGAAGACGGTCTTGCTGAAAACGACTGGGACGGCTGGGTAAAACTGATGGCTCGCTTAGGCGACAAAGTCCAGCTGGTCGGTGATGACCTGTTCGTTACAAACGTTGAATACATCAAGAAGGGTATTGAACTCGGCTGCGCTAACTCTGTATTGATCAAGCTGAACCAGATCGGTACTTTAACTGAAACATTCGATGCTATCGAACTTGCTAAGAAGTACAACATGACTGCTGTCGTATCACACAGATCAGGTGAAACTGAAGATACTACGATCGCTGATCTCGTTGTCGGTACAAATGCCGGTCAGATCAAGACAGGTTCTATGTCAAGAACAGACAGAATCGCCAAGTACAACCAGTTACTGAGAATTGAAGACGAATTAGGTCCAGTTGCTCAGTATGCCGGAAAGAGTGCTTACTACAACCTGAAGAAATAATAAAAACAATTAGAAAAAAGGCAATTGCGATGACAAAAGGCGATTGCCTTTTTCTTTTTGTTTAAGAACACTGATCATATTTTAATAATCACGGAAACAGAACATATAAAGACAAACTGTTTTTTTTGAATAAACTTTTATGATCCGTTTATGAGCCAAATAATTATGGTTACATGGTCACTATCTGTTATGATTAATTGTATAAGCGGAGATTAAAAAATGGATTTTCAGAAATTTGTTGACGACGTGGCATTGCCATGTTGTGTTATGTCTGTACAGAAAAAGGAAGACGGGACCTGTGGTGATATTTTAATCATATGCGCCAATGCTCCATATAAAAAAGAAATGGGACCTGCCTATCATGACGGCATGATCTATCATGAACTGGTTCCGAAAGATCCTAAATTTGAAAGCTTTGTTTTCAGAAGTGCCTTCATGAAGAAAAGACTTCACGCCTATGTGGAAACAAAAGCCCTTAATGCCTGGACTGACCAGGTCATAATTCCACTTGAAAGTGATGATGAGAATGTCGGCTATTGTCAGTTCATGTTTGAATTCACCACGGAAGGCGATCCGACCCGCATGTCCGATGTCTCGATCGCCAATGCCAAAGCTGTCATTCAGGCGAATATTGAACTGCAGGGTACTGACATCTTTGAGGAAGGTCTAAGCAAAGCACTCAGGGATATCATGATCATGGCTGAAGCCAACGCCTGCAGGGTCATGCTGATAGATCACGAGCGAAAGATCGCCATCAACTTCTGTGAAGTTCTGGCTGACAGCAGTATAAAATTGAAATATTATTCCGAAGGCAAAGATGGCGTCATATCCTATCATGATGTGAATTCCTGGGAAAAGATGCTTGGTGTAAGCAATTCGATCATCGTCAAGGAACCTTCCGAATTCAAGAGACTTGCTCAGTATAATCCGGGCTGGGTATCTCAGATCACCAGTTACAATGTCCAAAGCATCATTCTTGTTCCTCTAAGACAGAACAGGGAGATCATCGGCTATCTATATGTAACGGACTTCAATACCGATAAGTATGTCGAAACAAAGGAACTGGTCGAACTGATGGCCTTCTTCCTTGGTACCCAGATCTCCAACCATCTGATGATGAACCAGCTTGAAACCTTAAGCAAGGTCGATACCCTGACTGATATCTATAACCGCAACGAGATGGCCGAAATGGTCAAGAGTCTGCAGGGAAACTCCTTTGGACTGATCAATCTCGATCTTAACGGTTTGAAAGCTGTCAATGATACCTATGGCCATACGGAAGGTGATAAACTGCTCGTTAAGGCATCAAATCTTCTGAAATCCGTGTTCCGCAAGACCGATGTCTACAGAGCCGGAGGCGATGAGTTCATGGTGATCCTGCCTAATATGCCTGAAGAACTGTTTTATAAAAAAGTCGAAGCGCTCAAGAGCGTCATGGAAAAGGATGACAGTGTATCATTTGCCATGGGTGCTATCTTCTCCGATGGAACAGAGGATGTACACGATATTTTTGTAAGATCTGATGAGCTCATGTATGAAGATAAGAAAAGGATCTATGCGAAAAGACCTGATCTGGCTAGAAAAAAAGATCTGAAACAGATCTGATTATATTGATTGCAAAGAATAAAAAAAGAATTCGAAAAAGTAATTTATAAAAGAGTATCATGCCGATACTCTTTTTATTGTCCTTTTAATCTTTCGCCGACAGCTCCCTTAGGATGATTCAGCAGAAACTTTTCCCTGTTGAATTTTGTATATTTCATCAGAGCGATGCAGATCGCATCAAACACAGCGATAACACATAGTGTACTTGCCGTCGCCAGCATATTATACTCATCGGGTTCTCTTTCGATCTTCACCTTCAGAAACAGGTCGCATTTTCTGGTCAGGATGGAATCTTCATTTTCGGAAACGGTGATCACATAGGCTTTCTTTGCTTTGATGTTATCAATAAAGGAAACAAGTTCACCGGTATTGCCGCCTTTGGAGATGAAGATCACGATATCATCCTTCTGAACGACACCCAATGACCCGTGTACGGCATCGCTGGGATTGAGGAATAAGGCAGGTATATCGATCACACTTAGAGAATGTACGATCTTCCTGGCTGCCATTGCTGAAGTGCCGCAGCCTGTAAGGATCACCTTGCCTTTACATGAAGCGATCTTTTCGATGATCGTTTCCAGCACATCCTGGTCGATCGTTTCTTTGAGTCTTTCGATCTGCTTTGCTTCGATGCTCCAGGTATTGTTGATGATTTCTCTGATATCCTGATCCATAATTCTATTCCTTGCCTAACTTTCTATGCTGATAGATCATCAGTGCTGAAGAAGCCAGTGAAGCGAAAAGGGCGATCAGGAAGCAGATCAGATATGAACCGCTTTGATCGTAGATGAAACCGATGGAAGTTATGATCGCTGAACGGGCGATGTTTTCGCTTAAGGAAAGAACACTGTAGGCTTCACCGTATTTTTTATCGCCAAAGAAGATCCTCACGGTTAAAGGCACAGCGACTTTATTGACGGCATAACAGGCTCCATACAGCACTCCCGCCATCATCAGCAGGCCCGTATTCTGAGGAATGAAGGTTATTATTATCAGACCGATAAAACTGATGCTCATGAAGGTGACAAAAGAAAAGAAGACGCCTTTTCTGTCAATACAGAGACCGATCAGGAATTTAAACAGGACATTGCCGATCATGGATGCCGAAAGCAGGGCGGCTCCATTCTGCGCACTCTGATTGAGACTTTCCACATAACTTGGAAGATAGGAAGTCAGAGTCGTAACACAGATCACCAGAAAGGATGTGCTCATCAGTGTAAGGAAAACTTTTCCGGTGAAGGAAAGTTCAAAATAGCCATAATATGAATCCTTAGTCTGAATATCCTGGCGATCATGTCCATAGGCTTCCATCCTGATATCTTCAGGACGCAGCGGAATAAATACTGAAGGCAAAGCCAGGACCAGCATGATCACCATACAGATCAGATAGGCATTCTTGAAACCGTAATTCTCAAGCATGGTCGAGACGACCGGTGAAAACAGGGATCCCATGATGCCGGAGAAGCTCATTATGAGTCCGGAGATCGTTCCCCGGCGGGCCAGAAACCAGTTGCCGGTAAGGATCGTGATGATGACGCCACTCGTACAGGCAAGTCCGATGCCTCTGAAGACACCCATGATATTGACCATGAGAAGATTCTGGGTAGTTGCGATCACATATCCCGATATGCAAAGCATCGCAATACCCGAGATCATGATCGTTTGATATGATACTTTCTTCAATGCTTTGACGATCAGAGGCGAAAAGAAACCCGTTGCCAGTCCGGCTATGGATACATGCAATGTGGCTGAAGCCTTGCCGACATTGAGGATATTTGAAAGCGGCTGATAGAAAAGCCCATAGGTATTGGGGATGCCGATGGTAGAACAGGCCAGCAGACATAAAGCGATTATTACGTATATATAGATAACATTTCTTTTCATCAATTTAATATTATCACGCTTTGAAAGCTGGGCTGCATCCTGTGTATCAGTGTTCACGGTAATGGTAAAATAAGATAGGTACAGGCTATGCTGAAAAGGAAACTGCTCATCATGAATATTGCCATCATCACGCTGACTCTGGCGTTCATAGCTTTTTCTTCGATCAGAGAACTGCAGCGTCTGATGTTCAAGGAAAATACCCTTTCCTATAACAACCTGATCCTGCAGGATGTAAATGAGCTTCAGCAGATCTTTGATTCTTCAGAAGACAAGGTGCTGACGATCTGTTCAAGCAAGGAACTTCATGAACTTCTGGAAGTTGATGAATTCAGTTACAGAAATATCAGTGAAACTGCCGCATCATTAAGGCTGGCTGTCGGTGCTGACGATGTTCTGATCCTGCCTGTTCATGAAGATGATATCTATTATCCCAACTCAATGAACAGCGGTTTTACCATGATGGAAGAAGGCCTTTTTGATTACGACATCTCAAACAAGTATACCTGGGTCTGCCGTCCGGACAATAAAGACTGCATCAGAGTATACAGGCCGATGTTTTCTTTGAAAGATCTGAGCAGAGTCGTGGCGATCGTTTCCGTTGACTACAACATGCCGACGATCGTTGACATGGTGTATTCTTTCGGCAGCGGTGAAAACATGAAAGGAAAGATGTTTTTCCTTGATGAAAACAACAGTTTTATCCTGCCTTATCATTATTCAGGTGAACTTGAGATCATGGAGGAAAGAGAAACGATCTCCTACGATACTTTGCCGATAAGGAATGCGACCTATACACTGGTCCATATCTTCAGAAACAACGGTTGGAAACTGGCAGCTCAGGTAGAGGGCTCATCATTGTACGTTGACTCATCAAACCGCATCAGTTTTATCATCCTGCTGACTTTGATGATGGAACTGTTCGGCATAATACTTACAGCTTATTTCACTGACAGGCTGACAAAACCGATCGTCTCCCTGTCCGATAATATAGACAAAGCAGCTGAAAGCGAGACTTATAAGCACATCGATGTTCCGGATAATGTGACCAGTGAAGTCAGAAATCTTTACGACAGCTACAACAAGCTGGCGGATGAAGTAAATAATTCCATCAGGAATATCAAGGAGTTCTCCGAGAAGGAAGTGGAGAACCAGTTCATGCTGCTGCAGGCACAGATCAATCCGCATTTCCTTTACAATACTCTGTCGACCGTTTCATGGATGGCTGCCAATCATCAGGATGATGATATCCAGAAGATCGTAATGGATCTGGTGAATCTGTTCAGGATCTCACTGAACAGCGGAAAACCAATGATCCCTTTGCAGAAAGAGTTTGAACATGTACGTTCATATCTGGAGATCATGAAATACCGTTATCCTGACAGCTATGACGTGGAATACGACATAGCCGACAATACCAGAGAGCTCATCGTGATCAAACAGATCCTGCAGCCGCTGGCTGAAAATGCTTTGACTCACGGTTTTCTGGAGAACAATGTCAAAGGACATATCACCATCGGATCCTATATTGAAAAAGATTATCTTATCCTCACCATGAGTAACAACGGGACCAAGGCAGATCTTAAGATAATTGAAAAACTGCTTAATGGCGATGAAGAGCTGTCAAAGAAACACTATGGCATCAGAAACGTCAATGAGCGTCTGAAGATGTACTATGGCCAGGACAGCGGCCTTTCGTATAAAGTAGAAGATGGTATGACGACCGTCAGAATAAGACTGCCGCTTGAAAAGACCAGGGAGGGCGTAGATGAACAGAGTGATAATAGCCGATGATGAAAAACTGTCTTTGAACGGGATCGCTTCGATCGTCAGCGGTACTGAGGGTTTTGAAATAGCCGGTCTTGCGGGCAACGGCCTGCAGGCTTTCGAACTGGTCAAAGCGGAAAAGCCCGATATCCTGATCACGGATATAAGAATGCCGCAGAAGGATGGCATCTGGCTGATCGAACAGATCGATGAAACAGATATGAATCTGCCGGTGATCGTCATCTCGGCATATGATGATCAGAAATACATCAAAACAGCCATCCGCAGCAGAAATGTCTATGACTATCTTTTCAAACCTTTTCTGAAAGAGGAACTGCAGGATACTTTAAAAAGCATCATCAGTTATCATGAACACAGTCATGAAGCTCAAAGTGAAGATATCGGCATCGGCAATCTTCATAGGGCCATATCTTCCAACGATTTCTCTCTGATCGAGAAGCAGCTTGATGACTATTTCGAAAACAATACCGAAAACATCAGTGATCTTAAAAACCGCATCTACGGATGGATCATGTATGTGGATCACGGCGTATTTCCTGTCGGCCGTTCGATACCTCTTTATACCCGCAACGCCATGAAAGAGGTCTATGAGAGTATGAATAAAGAGCAGTTGAAAGAAGTGATCCGCAGCTATCTGAAAGAGTGCTGTGAAAGGTATGTGGGCGATGAAGAGATAACCCAGATCGTCAGTGAATGTCTGAGGATTATTCACAAAGAGATAGCCAACAGCGAGCTGAATGTCAACTACTGTGCCTATAAACTGAACGTTACGCCAAACTATCTGTCGAGTCGTTTTTCCCGCGACATGCAGCAGAGTTTTTCTTTATATCTGAATAATCTTAGAATGGAAAAGGCCAAAGAACTCTTAGGCAATCTCGGCCTTAAGATCTATGAAATAGCTGACCTGGTCGGTTTCTCCGATGTGGCTTACTTCAACAGAGTTTTCAAGGATAAATACAGTATCACTCCGAAACAATACCGGCAGAATATGGTCGGCGAAGAGGAAACCGAAACATCATCCGGATAGTATTTCACCCACTTGTTATTTAAAGTGCTATATTTAAAACTGATGAACATCACTGAAAAGGAAATGGTTATGAAAAAGCATGATTGTTGCTGTAGAAGAGTATACGTGAAAAACCGGATCACTTTCAGTGTGCTGTTTTAGGCTGTCGTACATAAAGAAAGCATTATCTGATCCGGGAACTGTTTCCGGATTTTTATTTGCCTTAACTATGAAAAAAGCTAATATTTTTACAAGAAAAGTGTAGGAATGTCTAATTTAAATGTTAACGCTTTCATCTAGAATTAAAGTAAGGAAAGAAGGATATAACAATGAGCAAGATTAAAAACGAAGCGCATGTAACAGATGATGCTATCGTCAATGTCAGAAGAGCAGCTATCGAACAGCGCGGAAGATGGGCTGCAGGCTTCTACAAGGAAGCTAAAGAACAGGGTATCGATCTGGAACCGATCATGAGATCTGCGATCCATAAGATCGGTCTTGCTTCAGGTGAAAAGGAAAGGAAGGACTTTGAAGGCAAGGATCTCAATGCCGAGACATATGCCAGATATTTTACTTCCAAGGCTCAGTCAAATACATTTGAAAAGAAGCTTGTCAGCGCCAATAAGGATGAAGCAGTCGTTACACTGAACTACTGTGCACTGCTGTCAGCCTGGCAGAAGATGGGCTTAAGCGATGAAGAGTGCACTCTGATGTGTGATATCGCCATGGAAGGCGATCGCGGCATTGCGGAAGGTGTCGGACTCGATTTCGATCTGGAAGGATCATTGGCCGATGGCTGTGAGTGCTGCACGCTCCGCTACAAAACAAGAAAATAGGTCTTTACAGCGCAAGGCTGTTAAACAATAGAAAAAGGAGAAAACATGAAAAAATTTTTAAGCTTATTGCTGATCTCGATGATGATTTTCATGGTTGCCGGCTGCTCTAACGGCGGTAACGGCGGCGGTGGCGAAGAAAAAGCCGAAACTGCTGCTGATGCCAACGGTGATTATCACATCGCTGTAAGCCTTCCGTTTACCGGAACGAACGCTTCTTACGCTGAATACATCCAGATGGGTCTGGAAGTCGGATTGAAGAAACTGGAAAAAGACGGCTGGCTCAATGGTGACGGCACAGGCAAGATCATTCTTGACTACTTTGATGATAAGAATGATGCTACCGAAGGTGCTACGATTGCTGAAAAGATCGTCGCAAGTTCAGATCCTTACTATCTGCTTGAAATCGGTTCTTTCGCATCAGGCGTTTCTTATCCATGTGCTACCATCTACCGTGATGCTGAAGTTCCTCAGTATGCTTTGACCTGCTCTAAGTCAGACTTCTTACCTACTTCAGGTGATTGGGGTTTCTCTCTTTCTGTAACACAGGATACAGCTGCTGCCAGAGTTGCTGCATACGATATTGAATACTTAGGCAAGAAGAACATCGCCCTGATCTATTCAAGTGACTCCTGGGGCCTTGAAACATGCAAGTACTACACTGAAACAGCTGAAAAGCTCGGCGTAACATTGCTTGCAAGCGAAAAATACGAAGATGGTCAGCAGGATTTCACTTCTATTCTGACCAAGATCAAGGAAACCAATCCTGAACTCGTTATGTGCTTCTGCGCAGAGAACGATATCGTTCTGATCAGACAGCAGGCTGAAACTGTCGGTCTGGAATGCGATTGGCAGGTCTCTTCTAAATCACGTACTTCAAACGTTTTACAGAACTTAGGTGACTTAGGTGAAAACTTATACGGTGTCTATGCAAGGACCAAAGACCTGAAAGACCCTGTATATATCGAATACGAAGAACTCTACAAGGAACTCTACGCTGCAAAATTTGCTGAGGACAATAATACGACTCAGAAATACGCTGACCAGGGTTACAACTGCATGCTGACAACTATCTGGGCTATCAAGAACGGTGGCACTACCCGTCAGGCATTCAGAGACCAGTTGGCTACTCTGAAAGACTTCCCGGGTGTTCAGGGTCCTATCTCATTCGGTCCTGGCCGTCGTGTATTACAGACACAGTATCTTTCACAGATCGTCAGAAACGAAGCTGGTGAACTCAAGTGGGTCAACTACGAAGATATCCTCAATACATTCGATGTCGACGCAGTTGCCGGTCTGAAATAATCAATCTTATAATTACTGACTCAAACGGACTTCATTTCAGACTCTGAAGTGGAGTCCGTTTTGAAAGGAGAACCTCATGTTATTGCAAATATTAGTAAATGGCTTATCTCAGGGATCCATTTATGCATTGACAGCCATAGGCTATTCATTGATCTATTCAATTCTGCAGCTGATCAATATGTCAAATGCAGCTGTATTCTTAACAAGTGCAGTTATTTTCTATGCACTTTATACATCTTTAACAGGATCATCCATAGCACTTACATTTATTCTGACTTTAATGGCGGCCGGCATGATCGGCTACATCATTGAAATCATCGCTATCAGGCCAATCAGAGAAAAAGGTGACAGCAATACCTATGCACTGATATCTTCGATCGGTGTCAAGACGATCCTGGAACAAATTTGTCAGGGAACATTCGGCAGTGAGATCAAGCAGTTCCCAACGCTGCTGGATGGTAAATATATAGATCTGTTCGGTGCCAGAACAAGTGCCATTCAGATCATCATAATATTGACAACACTTTGCATACTCGGTTTTATGTCCTGGTTTACTCAGCACAACAGAGTCGGACGTGGACTTAGAGCCTTGTCACAGAATATCAGAGCCTGCCATCTGATGGGCATGCCGGTAAACACACTGATCGGTATCTCTTTTGCTGTTGGTTCAATGCTGGCAGCAGTCAGTGGTGTTGCTTACTGTATGTATCTTAAATCAATATCTATTTCCGTTGGTTCGGCTATCGGAAACAAAGCCTTTGCCGCAACGGTCTTAGGCGGTATCGGTGAACTTAAGGGTGCCGTTGTCGGTGGCTATATCCTGGCGATCGCCGAGAACCTGGTGTCAGGCTACTGGTCGATGTCAGCTTCCAACTTCATCAGCTTCGGTATCCTGATCCTGGTATTGATCATCAAGCCGACCGGTATCTTCGGCAAGAAAGAACAGAAGAAGGTGTAGTGTATGAAAAAGTATCTCGACACAAGAACAATCATTTTCATCATCATCATGGCCGGCATGGCTGTTGCACCTTTTGTTACTGACCCATACCAGCTCAGAGTTCTTATCAGCTGTGAGCTGAATATGATCTTCGCCATGTCGCTGAACCTTCTGATGGGTATCGGCGGAACGGTGTCCTTTGGTCATGCGGCTTTCTACAGTATCGGTGCCTATACGACAGCATGTCTGTGGTATCACTTTGGCTGGGATTATTCCACCAACTTCATATTTGTCATTCTGATCACCGGATTGGCTGGCTTGCTGCTGGCACTTCCGATGTCAAGGATCACTGGACGTTATGTTACGATCATCACGCTCTCTTTTGCGGAGATCGTCAACCTGATCATCAGAAACTGGGATCCGGTAACTTTAGGACAGATGGGTATCGTTGGAATCCCTAACATCACTTTATTCGGATATCGTTTCAAGACGAAGATCCAGTTCTTCTATTTTGCGCTGATCTTTGTCATCCTGACTTATATATTCCTCAAATGGCTGGTCGAATCCAAACTTGGAAGAAACCTGCAGGCCATGAGAGATGACTCGATCGCTGCCGAGGCGATGGGCATCAAGCTTTTCCCGAACAAGGTCATCGTCTTCACGATCTCGGCCATCATTGCCGGTATTGCCGGAAGTCTGTATGCGCACCTGATGACCTATGTTGAACCGGCTACTTTCAACGCGAATCTGAGCTTCAACTGTATCAGTATCGTCGTTGTTGGCGGATTGGGCAATTTCACCGGTACATTGATCGGTTCGCTTTTCCTGACGATCCTGCCAGAATATCTGAGAAGGTTCGAATTCCTGTTCAAATATCGAATGATCGCCTATGGTATGGTGCTTGTCATAGTCATGTGGCTGAACCACTCCATCCCTGGCCTCAAGCTTAAACAGAGCGTTCAGAAATTCTTCGCCAGACTGCTGCACAGGAAGACAGCAGATCAGGAGGTGTAATTATGTCATTACTTGAAGTAAAAGATCTGACGATCCGCTTTGGCGGACTAGTCGCTGTCGATAATCTGAGTTTCACCATGGAAGAGGGACAGGTCACTTCTCTGATCGGACCTAACGGTGCCGGCAAGACGACTGTAATCAACCTTTTGACCGGTTTCTATACACCGAACGAAGGACAGGTGATCCTTGATGGTGAAGACATCACCGGAAATCCGACAGATGTCGTCGTTGAAAAGGGCCTGAGCCGTACCTTCCAGAACATCAGGCTTTTCTCCAACATGACTGTTGAAGACAACGTTCTGATCGGCATGCAGCACAGGATCGAATACGGATCATTCCTTTCACTGTTCCCGAATCCCAGGAAGAATTCCTGGGAGAAGAAGGCCAGAGAAGAAGTCGGTCAGATCCTTCAAAGAGTCGATCTGAGCGAATACCGCTACGACCGTTCAACCAGCCTTCCTTATGGCAAACAAAGGAAACTGGAGATCGGACGTGCTCTGGCAGCTCAGCCGAAGATCCTCTTGCTGGATGAGCCGGCTGCCGGCATGAATCCTGTCGAAAAAAGAGAACTGAGTCTGTTTATCAAGTCCTTGCTTAAAGATGTCAAGGGCATCCTGTTGATCGAACACGATATGAAACTGGTCATGGATATCTCTGACAAGATCGTCGTATTGAACCATGGTGCCAAGATCTGTGAAGGAAGACCGGAAGAAGTTCAGAGCAATCCGGAAGTCATTGAAGCATATCTGGGCAGGAAAGGAGCACGCAATGCTGCAAGTAAATAATCTGCATACCTATTATGGTAATATCAAGGCTTTAAGAGGCGTCTCTTTCCATGTTGACAAGGGCGAGATCCTGGCCTTCATCGGTGCCAACGGTGCTGGAAAATCCACACTCATGAATACGCTGGCCGGAACTTTAAAACCGAATGCAGGCGAGATCATCTTTGAAGGTGAAGATATCACCAAGCTCGCTCCGCGTGACAGAGTTAAAAAGGGTATCATCCTGTGTCCTGAAGGAAGACAGATCTTCCCGAAGTTCACTGTTGAAGAAAACCTCTTGATGGGTGCCTATACCGTATTTGACAAGGAACTCAATAAACGCAACTATGAGAAAGTCTTTGAACTGTTCCCGCAGATCAAAGACCGACAGAAGCAGCTGGCCGGTACACTTTCCGGCGGCGAGCAGCAGATGCTGGCGATTGGCAGAGCTCTGATGTCTGAACCGAAGATCCTGATGCTGGATGAGCCATCTCTGGGTCTTAGCCCGATCCTGGTTGAACAGATCTTTGATCTGATCAATGAGATAAACCATCAGGGCACGACGATCCTGCTTGTTGAACAGAATGCCATGGCAGCTCTGGAGATCTCCGATCGTGCCTATGCTCTGGAAACAGGTGAGATAACGATCGAAGGAACAGGTGAAGAACTGCTCAATAACGACGTGATCATCAAGAGTTATCTCGGAGGATAAATCATGAACAGCAGACAGCGTTTTAAAGCTATGATCGCTCATGAACCGTTTGACAGGATCGGTGTCAGTGGCTGGGTACATATGCCGATGGTCGATCACAATGTCAAAGATATGACTAGAGCGACCATCTATGTAACGGAGTACTGTAACTGGGATTTCATCAAGATCATGTCCACCGGACATTATCCGCCTGAGGCATGGGGTGGCGATATCACTCTGTCAAAGGATCTTACTCACTGGTATGGTGTCATCAACAGATATCCGATCGTAGATCTTGAGACTTTGAACGATCTGCCGATCCTGGGCAAGGACAATCCTGTCTTTATCAGAGAAACGGCAGTCGCAAAAAACCTGGTCGAACACTACAAGGATGAAAAACCGGTCATTTCGACTGTCTTCACTCCTTTGACGACTCTGCAGGAGCTGATGAGCCGCGGAACCAACGAGAAGACTCTGTCTTTGATGAAGGAACATAAAAAGGAAGTTCATAAGGCACTGGAAAAAATAGTTGAAAGCACCAGAAACTATCTGGATATGCTTACGGATGAAGCACATATCGATGGCATCTTCTTTGCGAATCAGTACGCTTCCAGGAATGTCATAACCGACGAACTGTATGATGAATTCTGTGCACCTTATGACAAGGAGATCCTCTCTTATATAAAAGATAAGACCTGGTTCAACATCCTGCATGTGCATGGGGAAAACAATCTGATGTTTGACAAGTGTCTGGATTATGACGTTCAGGCTTTCAGCTGGGAGAACTGCGTACCGGGACTTGATTCCGATACGATCTCTTCAGTTGAAGAAGTTAGAGCCATGAGCGACAAGATCCTGATCACCGGTCTGGCCAGACATTATGATTACTATAACGAAAACAATGACCGTGAACAGCTCAAGGAATTCTTCCGCAAGAGATTAAGAACCGTCATCGATCAGAGTTCAGACAAGCGCGTCGTCTTTGCGCCGGGTTGCGCATTGCCGATGGATGTCGACAGATATGTCTTCACGCTGATGAATGAAGTCGTCATGGAGGAGGGCATTGTCGATGCTGGACTCTAGAATAAAAAATGCTTATAAGAAGATCCTTGAAGAAGAGCTTCAGGAAGCTACAGGCTGTACGGAGCCGATCGCCCTGGCTTTAGCCGGAGCGAAGGCGGCACAGGTTCTCGGCAGTCTGCCTGAAAAAGCAGATGTTTACTGCTCGGGAAACATCATCAAGAATGTCAAAGCGGTCGTCGTGCCTAATTCCGGAGGTATCAGAGGAATCGATACTGCCGTTGTTTTAGGCATGAGCGCAGGCGATCCGGATGTTGGACTGCAGGTCATTTCCAAGGTCAGTGATGAGCAAAGAGATGCCCTTAAGAAACATCTTCAGGAAATAAAAGTCAAAGTGCATCTGGCTCAGGATGTTCCGACTCTTTACATCAGGATCGAAGCATATAAGGGAAAAGACAAGGCAACTGTCGAAATCCAGCAGACGCATTCTCATTTCACTCTGATCAAGAGGAATGATACCATCCTTCTTTCCAAGGAGTGTTTACAGTTTAAAGAGAATGCCAATAAATCCCTGATGAATGTCAAGGATATCCTGGAATACGCTGAAACTGTCGACCTTGATGATGTAAAAGAAGTCATTGAGATGCAGATAAAAGACAATACAGCGATCTCAGAGAAAGGATTGCAGGGCGGCTGGGGTGAAGAAGTAGGCAAGACTTTGATCAGCTGTGGCGATTGCAATGTGAGACTTAGAGCCAGGGCAGCAGCAGCTGCCGGTTCCGATGCCAGAATGAACGGCTGTCCAATGGCTGTCGTCATCAATTCGGGCAGTGGCAACCAGGGCATGACTGTCTCGCTTCCGGTTATCGAGTATGCCAAAGAACTTGGTGTATCATCTGAAAAACTCATCAGAGCTCTTGTCCTGGCCAATCTGATCGCTCTGCATCAGAAAAGATATATCGGTTATCTGAGTGCCTACTGTGGTGCCGTCTCGGCAGCAGCGGGTGCCGGATGCGGAATATGCTGGCTCAAGGGCGGCACTTATGAAGAGATCTGCGATGTTATCACCAATACCATTGCAACAGCAGGCGGAATGGTCTGCGATGGAGCCAAGAGTTCCTGTGCAGGCAAGATCTCAATATCTGTTGAAACAGCCCTGATGGCTGTTGATATGGCTCTGAACAGACATGTCTACCGGAATGGCGAAGGCATGGTCAAAAAAGATATCGAAAAAACCATTGAGGCCTATGGCCGCATGGCAGCCAAAGGCATGGCAAAGACCGATGTCGAAATACTAAATATCATGATGGAGGACTAAGAAGTTGAACAAGAAGGAAAGAATCTATGCGGCCGTAAGAGGCGAAAAGACCGACAGACTTCCTTATGCGATCTGGACACATCTGCCCGGTATCGATATGGATCCTGAAAAACTTGCAGAAAAGACTTTTGAATTCTTCAAGACTTACGATACCGATCTGATCAAGACCATGAACAACGGCATGTATGCGATCGAGGATTTTGGCTGTGAAATAGATTATTCACAGATCGAAAAGGGCGGTGTTGCTACTCTGATCAGTACACCGATCAATTCAATTGACGATTTCAAGAAGATCAGACCGATGAATATCGATGAGTGCAAGGCTATTCAGCGTGAACTGTACATGCTGAAACTGCTTCTGGAAAAAACAAAAAATGAAAATGTTCCGGTCATCTTTACTGTCTTTTCTCCGTTCACGACGATAAACAAACTGTGCGGAAACAGGATCCTGGATTATATCAAAACAGGAGAGACCAAAGCGATCCACGAAGCATTGCAGATCATTACCGATCTGACTGTTGAACTGGTCAGGAAAGTCAATATTTCAGGAGCGGACGGAATTTTCTTTGCCTCGCAGATGTCGAGCTTTGATGTGACCGACGAAAAAACATTCAGAGAATTCGGTGAGTTCTATGACCGCCAGATCCTGAGTACAAGTATCGGCATGTGCGATACGATTCACTGCCACGGCACCAATATCATGTTCGATATCCTGAAAGACTATCCTGTCGATATCTTCAACTGGCATGCCTGGGAATCTCTTCCTGGTCTTGAAGAGGCCAAGGCTGCCGGCAAGTGCGTGATGGGTGGACTTGACCGCAGAGATATAACGGAGCGCAATTTTGACAGGATCCGTTTCCAGATCGAAGAGTGCCTGAGAGTATTTGAAAAGAGGAAACACATCCTTGCACCAGGCTGTGTCATCCGCTATCCGCTTGATCCGGAGGCCTTAAGTTACATAAAAGAAACTGCTGATGAATTACAAGCTGCCTGAGGGTGGCTTTTTTATGCTAGAATGACTTTGATGTTTAAAAGATTTCTATCCTACTATAAACCTTATATCGGAACGTTCACTTTTGTCATGTTCTGTGCCTTAGGCGGTTCCGTGATCGGCATCATGTATCCGATCATCACCAGAAAAATGTTGAATGATTTTATACCCAATCAGAAGTTTGACCTGATCATCAGATGGGGTCTGATCCTGCTTGGCTGCTATGTCATAAAGATGATCATGAAGTACTGCCTGGATTACTATGGCCATCTGGTCGGTACATGCATGCAGGCGGATATGCGCAAACAACTGTTTGCGAAACTGGAAAAACTGCCTTTTTCCTATTTTGACAATAACGAGACCGGTGTGATCATGTCCCGTATCACTTCCGACCTCCAGGAGATATCTGAACTGGCGCATCATGGACCGGAAACTCTGGCCATGACATCTTTTTCTTTGATCTTTGCGCTGTTTTATCTTTCCAGCATCAACCTCAAACTGGCACTGATAATCTTCTCCTGTTCGCCTTTACTGCTTCTTATAACGGCCTTTGTCAGAAAGAAACACCTGGAATCTTCAAGGAAAGCCCGCCGTTCTATTGCAAGGATCAATGGCGATGTCAACTCTTCGGTTTCTGGCATCAGGATCACTAAGGCTTTCAACAACATCGACGTGGAGATGAACAAGTTTGAAAAGAGCAACAAGAGCTTCATCGAAGCCAAGATGGGTCAGTTTTTCACCATGGCCATTCAGCATGCCTCGACGGTCTTTGTCACCGATGTCTTCAATGTCGTATGTCTGATCTCCGGAGGCATCTTTCTGTATAATGGCCTGATCACTTTCGGTGACTATTCGACATTTATCGTTTCGATCTCGTTTTTTACCAATCCTATTTTACAGCTGATCAACTGGATGGAACAGTTCAATGATGGCGTTACCGGTTTTGAAAGATTCTGTGAGATCCTTGATCAGCCGATCGAAGAGGATCGCGAAAACGCCAGATCCTACAAGAGACTCAACGGCGACATCGTCTTTGATGATGTCAGCTTCTCATATGATAGTGAAGAGTCCCGTGAGATACTGAAGAATATCTCCTTCAGCGTTCCTGAAGGAAAGACGATCGCCCTTGTCGGACCATCAGGCGGCGGCAAGACCACGATCTGTCATCTGCTGCCGCGTTTCTATCATGCGGATTCCGGAAAGATCAGCATCAACGGAATCGATATCGAAGATATCAGGATGGAATCACTGAGAGAAAACATCGGTATCGTTCAGCAGGATGTCTTCCTGTTCTCCGGTTCCTTCTATGACAATATTGCCTATGGCCGCAGGGATGCTAGTGAGGAAGAGATCATCGAAGCCGCAAAGAAGGCCAATATCTATGACTACATCATCTCTTTACCGGACGGTTTCGATACACAGATCGGTGAAAGAGGCATAAGACTTTCCGGTGGTCAGAAACAGCGTCTTTCGATCGCCAGAGTTTTCCTGAAGAATCCGCCGATCCTCATCCTTGATGAAGCGACCAGTGCCCTGGACAACGTCACCGAGAACCTGATCCAGGAAGCTCTTAATTCCCTCAAGGATGGCCGTACAACGATCGTTGTCGCACATCGCCTTTCAACGATCAGAAATGCGGATGAGATCCTCGTCGTCTTTAACGGCAAGATCATCGAACAGGGCAGTCACGATCAGCTCGTGGAGATCGAAAACGGAGTCTATAAGAACCTTTACAATTCACAATTCGTTGATTATGAAAACAGAACGCTGCTTTAGTCGGATACAGTGTTTGATATTATAATGTGAAGTAATGGAAAGCATTTATGAAAAAAAGAAGTCGGAAAATGAAAAAAACTGTTCGCATTAATACTTGCATCGGCAATGATCTTAAATCTACCGGGTTGCAGTGTTAAAGGCGATAGGGATCTTAAAGAAGAAGCAACTGATACGCAGACTGATGATAATAAAGAAGATGAGCAGGAGGTCAATAATATGCGATATGTACTTGAGAATGAGTTTCTGAAAGTTGAAGTAAGTGAACTGGGAGCGACGCTGGTAAGATTCATCGACAAGAAGACAGGCCAGGATATCGTACTTGGCTACAATGATGATGATGCCTACTTAAGGAACGCTTTCAACCTTGGTGCCAGTATTGGCCGCAATGCCAACAGGATCGAAAACGGATCGTTTATGCTGAATGGAAAACATATTCAGTTGACTGTCAACGACCATGGCAACCAGCTTCATGGTGGCGGAAAAGAAGGTTTTGCCTTCAAACACTGGGATCTTGTATCCAAGAGCGATGATGAGGTGGTTTTCTCTTATCTGTCAAAGGATGGCGAACAGGGCTTTCCGGGAAATCTGAAAGCTCAGATCAGATACAAAATAGATAAGAACACATTATTATGGGAATACAGTGGTGAAGCTGATGAAGATACACTGTTCAATATGACCAACCATACATATTTCAATCTCGGTGACAAGACAATTCTTGATGAGTATCTGCATATCAATACTGACAGGTATGCACCGGTCAATGAAGTGGCTCTTACACTTGATGAAGTAAGAGATGTCAAGGATACACCATATGATTTCACAGAATTTACCCGTGTGGGAGACAATCTTTCCAGAATAAACAATATAGATAATAACTATGTCTGGGAGACGATGGGCGATAAGCTCATGGCAGAATTAAAGAATGACAAACTGAAGCTGTCTGTCTATTCGGATCTTCCGGATATGCATCTGTTTACCGCTTCAGGTCTGAATACCGATACCGGCAAGGAAGGCGTGCCATATGGGAATTATGGCGGTCTGGCACTTGAATGTCAGTTCTTCCCAAACGGTATCAACTATGGCGATAAATACATCCTGCCTATCTTAAGAAAAGGCGAAAAAGCCTGTCATTATATGCGTTATGTACTGGAAGGAGTAGAATAAATATGAAATTTGATGAGTTAGTAAGAAGCAGAAGAAGCTGCCGCAGCTATGTTGAAGGAAGGATCAGTGAAGACGAGATCAGATTGATCATCACTACAGCTCAGCTGGCTCCGTCATGGAAGAATACCCAGACGGGACGCTACTATGTTTCTTTGAGCGACGAGGCTGTCAAAGGTGTCTTTGACACACTTCCTGAATACAACCAGAGATCTTCAAAGAATGCCGCCTATATCGTTACGACTTTTCTTGGCAAACTTTCGGGAAAAGGAACTGACGGCACGATGGCCAAAGAAGGTGATCTATGGGGTGCCTATGATCTGGGTCTGCAGAACATGCTGCTGATGCTGAAGGCGAGCGAACTGGGTTATGACACGCTGGTCATGGGTATCAGAGATGCGGATGCCTTAAGAAAATACTTTGATATTCCTGAAGAGGAAGAGATCATGGCGGTGATTGCCATCGGAAAGAAAAACGGCGAATTGGGTGTTCGTCCACGCAAGCAGCTTGATGAGATACTCAACATAAAATAGGCTTAAAAAAGAAAATTTTTTCATAAAGCGGGAACTTTTCCCGCTTTTTTCATATTTCCGGAAAAATTCTGGTAGGAAAAACAACCATTTTCGGCTCATAAAGAATAGGAGGAAAAAAGTTTTATGAGGAAAATAATGGTTGAGCCGGAGAGGCTCGAATCCACTGCAGGCTTTATTGAGAATGCCAATCAGGACTATGACCGCACCTTTCAGGCTATCTACAATCAAGTCGACAAAATGTCTGCTTCCTGGAAAGGCAAAGATAATACGGCTTTTGTCAACCAGATCAGGACATTTGAAGATGACCTCAGGCAGATCTCGATCATCATGAGGCAGTACGCAGATTTTCTGCGCAATTCAGCTCGTGCCTATCGGGAGACACAGGAGGAGATCTACGCCCGTGCGAGTCGTCTAAGATAAGGAGGTAAACTATGAACAATGAGCTAAATATCGCGTTAAGTGAACTAAGCGACTGTGCTTCACAGATCAGAAACTACAATGCCGCCTTGGATGACATCCTCTCATCAGTCTCCAAAGCCATGCATGAGATCAACAGCATCTGGCAATCCGATGGCGAAGAAGTTCTTCTGAATCGTTTTGACCGTTTTGCGACCAGATTCATCGATGAATCAGAAGTTATCGAATCCTATGCCAAATTTCTAGATTCAACGGTATCTGATTACGATTCTCTTGAATCAACGATCGTTGCTAACGCATCGAGCTTTGATTAAGAAGCTACGCATTTGTCTTACAGGCTTTTTACTTATCGTTACCTGCACTGCCTGTAAGACAAGGCCGGCGTATCTGCTTAAAGACTTTCTCAATACGCTGGCTGTCAAAGCGGGCATAGGAATCAGTACAGTAATGGAAGAAAACATCGAAGGCCTGAAGGCCTGGGGTGTGACGATATATGAAGAAAAACTGGAAGATGATTTTTCCTTTGCGGATCTGAGTAGGATCATCTGTGAACTTTTAGATGAAGATGATGATTTTGATTCGCTGAAGAGTAAAGGGATCATAGCTGCGGATATAAAGGAAAAACAGATCGTTACCGAAAGCGAAGGTGAGATCATTATCGATAAAACTGCAGATTATCTTAACAGTAAACAGATCGAACCGGGGTTTGACTATAAGTACAGAAAAGAGCTTAAGGACCCTGATGAAGAACTGGAAGATGGGGATCTTATCTATACGGATGAAGGTTACAGACTTGTGACAAAAGAAGATGAGAAGATCACTTTGAAAGAAGTGGGATTTGAAGATGTCTTTTCCTATTTTTCGATGGCCGATTCCTTCTATATCAATTTTGAAGAAGCGGAAGTGATCCCATATGGTGATGAGTATGAAAATACATCTTACGTCAATGAAAAATTCAATCTGCTGGCTTCAAACAACCACAGCTTCAATTCGGAAGGTTTCAGGATCTCCTATACGCTGAACAAGTCCGGTATCGATGTGCACATCTCCCGAAACAATGACGGTGTGAACATCTATGGCGATCTTTCGCTGCACAATGTCAAGCCGGTCTTTAAATGGTTTTATGAAGAAAACGATGTGAAGAACTGCTACTTCAATCTCTCCTTCAAGACAACTGAAAAAATAGGAGCCTCGATCGGCCGTTATGGAAACTATCATCTGAAACTGAAGGACGTGGATTCATCATCTTTCACCAGCATGATCTCTTCGATCATTGAGAAACAGAAGGATGAAGTTGAAGCCACGATCCCGATCTGTCAGATCAAGACCCCGATCCCGAATGTACCGACAGCTTTCCTGAATCTTGATCTGCTTATCAAACTGTATGTATCAGGCAAGGCCGAACTGGTTCTCTACAACAGTCACAGCGTTGGCTTTGAGACCAGAAACGGAAATGTGCGTTTCATCAACGATACTGACAGGGATCTCGATGCGATCATTCAGGCTTCAGCCAAGGCAGCGCTGGGACTTAATGTGAATCTTGAAGCAGCGACATTCAGGATCGCCGATGTGGAACTTGACGGAGGTGTCAGAGCGCTGGTAAAGAGCACTCTTCATCTATATGATGAAAACGGCGATGTGCAAAGTGAAAGCAGTGCCTATGCCTTGTCTACTCTGCAGGAGCTGAGTGATGGCAATCCGGATGTAAAGGTCTGTGGAGATCTTTCTCTTTACTACCTGCTCGATCTGATCATCAACACTTCAAAAACGCAGATGGCCAGATATGGTTTCAGTAAGACCTACAGTATCCTTGATGAAGATAATCAGATTTTCAACAATCTCTCGCATATCGAGGATGGCCATTTCGTCAAGAAATGCACCAGAAACAGCCGTCCGATCATAACGACAATGGATGAAGTCAAATCGACCAGGATCGTCCTTAATTCATATGCGGAAGTTCTCAAAAATGACGAAGTCTTTCAGATCGAAGTATTATCTGTTCCGGAAGGTTATCAGAAAGATGAACTTGTCTACAGCAGTCTCGACACTTCGATCGCTACGGTTTCAAATGGTCTGATCAAACCGGTCTCTCCAGGCAGTACTAAAATTCAGGTCCATACCAGGGACGATAAATACATTACCTATGTCAACGTCCTGGTCTCAACACAATGATGTTCATAATCATTTCGGATAAAGCCAATCTGATCTTCAGAAGGCTTAACAGGGAAAAGAAACTCAGATACAAAGGGCTTGAGATCTATTTCCGCAATAACGGTTTTTATCTTTTTCTTTCCAATGGTTATTATCTTCCGGATGGTTCAAAGACCTGTCGGCTTGAATGCCGTGACTATTCCATCGGCATGATGGATTACTTCTATCAGATCGAACTCTACGTCTACGATTCTTCTTCAGGTATCGATTCTTATCATCTTTACAGTCTGAAAGATTTCATTGCCGCCAGCACGGAAAAAGCCGATATCTTTCTTAAGGATGCCTATCTGAAAGAGCGCTATCTGATCCTCAAGGATGGTTTCATCAAAGCCAACTATCCGGTGATTGTCAATCACAGGGATTATGACGGTCACAGATTACTGGATGGCGATCTTGTAGAAATGCTGAGTTTCAGGTTCGTCTATTTTGAAAGTTTCATCTATGTCAATGATTTTCTGATCGAGAATCATCTGGAAAGATTCAAACCTGATAGCAAATCCATCAGGTATTCTTTGAGAAAAGTGGAGCAGCGCTATTACCTGCCGGAAGCATATCCTGAACTTTCCATTGAAAAGATCGAAGAATATAAACCTCCTGAAGACAGGCAGAATACCCCGATCATAAAGACCATTCTTCCCAATACCGTGATGTCGATGGTGATCGGTGCTTCAGCCTATCTGAGTTACACCAATGCGCTGGCCAATAATCAGAATGTCAGGAATTCCCTGACATACTTCATTTCTCTGATCGCAATGTCTTTGACCGGTATCGTTTTACCTGTGATCTTTCATCTGCATGAAAGAAGAAAGTTTGCCATTGAACTGAAGATCTTCAAAGATACATATCTAGATTATCTTGATGAGTATGAAGTCGATCTGAAAAGAAGGATCGAAAGTTTCCTTGAGGAGAACACAAAGCGTTATTTTTCCTTGAATAATCTGCGAAGTGAGGTCTTCTATCTGCACAGACAGGCTGAGGATTTCCTGACGATCAGTCTCGGTTTCAGAAGTCTGAAGATGGATCTTGAGTACAGCGAAAGTAGTGACAGAGATATCAATGGCAGACTAAGGAAGATCAAGCGTCAATTGTCTGATATCAGCGGTTTCCCGTTTCTATATTCGTTAAAGGAAAACAGGATCACGACGATCATCTCCAAGAAAGAAAGAAAACGCTATTTCTTTGAAAGATTCATTCTGGAACTTGCGTATAAACATCACTTCCAAGATCTGTCGATCGGGATCTGCTCCGATGATCCGGGTATGATCGAAGACTATTACGATCTCCCGCATCTTTATTTTCAGCAGAAACGTCTTTTCTTTAAAGATCTCAGAGAGCTCATCAGTGCCGATCAGAAGAAATATGATCATCCGCTGGTGATCTTCATGGACCGGAAATTCGATTACGTCTTCACCAACGCAGATATCAGAGTGATCTATTTTTCGTTCAGAAAAGAAGACATCTATAAGGATTCGGACTGTGTTATCGAATATCTCAACAATGACGGATATCTTAAAGGCAAAACAGTTGAACATTTTACCCATATCGAAGAAGATTTCGACAAAGGAAAGATCTTTGATATCCTGCGCAACTACAGTTCTCTTTTCATCAGAAGGAACAGTTATTCCTTCATGAGCGTTTTTAAGGATCTTGATATCAGAAAAAGCTACGAAGAAAGACCTCAGAAACTGCAGGCTGACTTTGCCTATCTTGATGATCAGCTTCTGAGTTTCGATCTTCACGAAAAGGGGCAGGGGCCTCATGGCCTGATCGGCGGAACTACCGGTTCAGGGAAATCCGAACTGATCGTGTCTTTATTGCTTTCGTTATGTATCAGGTATTCACCGGAGTATCTCAATATCGTTCTGATCGACTACAAAGGCGGAGGGATCAGAGAATCCCTGACCAGCAAAGGGAAAAGTCTTCCACACATCATCGCTGCCGTCTCCAATCTTGAAAACAACGTAATTGAAGGGATGATCATCGCTCTGAATAATGAATGCCGCAGAAGACAGTTTCTGTTCAAAAAGGTCTCTGCCTTGAACAATACTTCGATCATGAATCTCGATGATTATCTTAACAGCACCTATGAAGAAAAGATCGCTCACCTGCTGATCGTTGTGGATGAATTCGCAGAACTGAAGAAAGAGAATCCCGAACAGATCAGACAGCTGATCTCGATCTCCAGGATCGGTAGAAGTCTGGGTGTTCATCTCATCCTGGCTACGCAGAAACCTTCCGGCAACATCGATGAAGAGATCTTTTCCAATTCAAGATTCAAGATCGCCCTGAAAGTCTTTGAGGAGAAGGATTCCGATGATCTCATCAGAAGCAAGGAAGCAGCTTATCTTAATGAACCGGGATCATTCTATCTCCGTGTCGAAGAAAGTCTCATCAAAGCCAGAAGCATCTATTCGAAAAAGGCTATCGATGATAACGAACCATTTGAAGTAAGTCTGTTAGATCATCAGCTCAATAGGCTTTCCAGCAAGCGTCTGAGCAGGGACATCTCGATCTCGGAAGCAGCTTTCTTTGTGGACAGGATCAATGAAGTGACATCACAGATAAAACCTGAGATCCCGGAGCTTAAATTTCTTCCGCCACAGCCGCTTTTAAGAAAGGACGCAGATGAAAAAGATCGCTTCATCATCGGTATCGGTGATGATTATCTTAACGATACAAACGAACTGTTGAGATATGATCTGACGGACAATCTTCTGATCTATAGCGACCGCAAGAAGGAAGTGAATTCCTTTCTTAACTGTCTGAATGAAAACAGAAGAAAAGTTATCTTCATCGGTAACGAAAGAAGAAAGGGTCCTTTCATATCGGATTCTCTGCTGTATGACCAGGATGAAGACATCATGTATCTTTTCCGGTTTCTGCTTGGAAATGACGAGGATCTTTGTCTTGTGATCGAAGATCTGAACTGCCTTCTTTCCTACAGTGATGATTATCTGGATTATCTGATCAGACTGCTCAGAAGAAGCGAGAACATGCGTTTCAATTTTCTCTTCTTCACGAGATCCGTCCAGATCAGTTTCAAGCTTATCAACAGTTTCAGAAACAGGATCATGATCAACTGCCTTGAGAAAAGCGATCTGGCCTATTTCTTTGGCAGTTCAAGCCGCTATAAAGGCAACTGTTTCTATTATAATGAAGAACTGATCCCGTTTGTCCCGATCATGGTTGAGGATTTCATCGATCAGGAAAAAGAGGTCGAAAGCATCATCCCTCATATTCCGGAAGACTTTATACCTCATAGATCTGCAGAAGGATTCCTGCTTGGCTATGATATGGAAGATCGAAAGGCTGTCTATGGCAGTCAGGATCTTCTGATCACTTCCTACGATGAAAAGCTGCTTGAAGTATATAAAGAGGCTTATGGAGAACTGAATATCGAAGTATATGATAACGCCCTGATGAAAAACCATAGGAACGACATCCTGTTTCTGGGGCCGGGACTTTTCCAGCAGCGACTGTTCATAAGCGGACTGAAAAACGATCTTAAAAGTTATGAAGCGCTCTATGTCCATGCCGGAGAAAACCGCGTTTTGAGGAGTCTGCGCCATGCATGAGATCATGATCCGTTTCAGGTTCATTTCGGATAACAGAAACCTTGAATGTGCCTTTGATGAAAGGCTGAGCTTCAGAGAAAACTTTTCACTTCTTGGGGAGATCTGTGATATGGATTTCAAGGATATCGTGATCTATGATCCTGAAAAAAAGATCTTCCTTAATGAAGATCTTCCTCTTATACAGTTCAATATCTGCAGGTTCATCCTGCTTTATGTCTTCAATATCTGAATCATCTGGACTTGAGTTTATAAAGCACGATCTCGGGATCGCTGTTTAGTCTGATGTTGTAGCCATTCTGTCCGACGCCATTGCTTATATCGAGCGTTGTGCCGTTTCTGGTGGACTTGCCCCGATAGTATTTCTGACATCCTGCATCACGATAGAAGAAGTTT
The DNA here is from genome assembly GCA_017404785.1 of Erysipelotrichaceae bacterium. Taxonomy (GTDB): domain Bacteria; phylum Bacillota_I; class Bacilli_A; order Erysipelotrichales; family Erysipelotrichaceae; genus Colivicinus. The sequence goes on along the minus strand of JAFRBQ010000017.1, from coordinate 8,487 downwards.
ATCAGCGGGATATAGACCTGGCCATTGCGGCTGTGTCCGGCACACATGTGATCGACATCATAGTTTCTGACTTCATCAAAAAGATCCGGGCAATGAGAGAAAAGGAAGGAATAGTCTGCAGTATTGACACTGCTTAAAACAGACAGATCAGGAGTACCGTTCTTGCAGTTCTGCAAACCGATGATACTGAAACAGGCATCGGCAGATACACCGATGGTCCTGGCTTCATTGTCCAGGATCGTAAACTGCGCTTCTTCAAGAATGTTGGTGACTTTTTCTCTTGAAAGCATATCCTCATCACCCAGGACGGCAAACTTGCCATAGCGGGCTTTTAATGAGCCGAGTCCTTCCTGCACTCTGTCTCTTTCTTCCTGGGACATTGGCGTCTCAATCTCATCGAGCAGATCGCCACCGAAGACGATAAGATCGGGAGAAAAGCTGTTGATCGTTTTGCACAGTCTGTCGAGCTTGTTTCGATCAAAGAACTCGCCATAATTCATATCGGAAAAAAAGACGATGAGAAAACCGTCCAGATCTTCACTTATTTTGGCTGATCTGATGGTCTCTTGTCTGACTCTTAGCTGATTGGGATTGGCCTTTACAGCATTGAAGCAGCAGATCCCAAGTACAGACAGGATCGAAAGGACAATGATCACGATCTTTTTAGTGGACATAAGTTAATTATAACTTAATCCAAATCACATAATTTTCCATATTTGAAACATATTTGTCTTATATCGCTTTAGTATCATGAAGATGCAAGGTAAGTGAGAACCTTGTCGATACTGGCCCCCAAAATTAGAAGTATCGTAAATATTTATCCCCTTAAATAAAAAAATAAGAATTGCCCTGAGATTATCAGGGCTTTTCTTATGCTAAAATATTCATAGTATGAAAAACAGTGACAAGAAAAAACTTATTATGATTCTGATCCTGACACTGCTTCTGGTTTCTCTGGGCGGCGGGATCATCATCCGTTATATCGAAGAGAATTTCTCCATGACTTCCACTTATTATCTGGCAAGCAATGAACCAAGCATCACTCTTCACGACAAGGATGGCAATGAACTGGTCTTCTTTAGAGGATTTGAAGCACAGATCAAGCCTAAGAAGGCCAAGATCGATGATGTTGAATACAATCAGCTCGTATATAACGACAATATCTACTATGTTTCAGATGACTATCTTGTTGAAAGCAGAGATCAGTGTGTAAGAGAAAGTGAACTCTATGCCTTAAGAGATCATGTCCTGACAAAGGATTACAATGATTTCCATATTGCCGATTTCATCAAGAAGGGAACTCATCTTACGATCAGCGGTTACCATGAATTATTGAGTGACGGAACGGTGGATTACTACAAAGTAAATGATACCGGCTATATATCTTCCAGATATGTAGCTCAGGAATACTATGAGACGAAACTTGATTCAAGCATCTACGCTGATGTCTATTATGGCGATGGCGGTTCAGCTGAACTGATCGACTACTACCACAAGGAAGAATTCACACCTTCAAGGCCGATGCCGGAAAAGGTCAACGGTCTATACATCAATGCGGAAGCGATCTCTATGGCTGATGATTATATCGCCCTGGCTTCCCAGACACCGGGCATCAATGCCTTTGTCGTCGATATCAAGGACTGCTACATCGATACGCAGCTGGCCTATGATTCACCGGTCGCAAAACAGTACGCGCCTTCGACCTACAACATTCCTAACAGCTATGAGGCCTATAAGGAAAATGTCAGGAAGATCAAGGACGCCGGATATTATCTGATCGGCAGGATCACAGCTTTCAAGGATGACAGCTTTGCGATCGACAATCCCGATGAAGCTCTGATGTACAATGGCGATCTTTACAGCTACGGTTCCGTAAAATGGCCTAGCATCTTCTCCCGCAAAATGTGGGAATACAATGTGGCTCTGGCCCTTGAAGCCGTCAATGAACTGGGCTTTGATGAGATCCAGTTTGACTATGTCCGTCTGCCTGAAGATGTTGAAGACGTGGAACTCAGAAATACATACGATGAGACCAGAGCTCAGGGCGTGACGAACTTCCTGAGATATGCCAGCGAGTATCTGCATGATGCAGGTGCCTATGTTTCCGCTGACGTATTCGGCGAGATCAGCGGTGATTCCTCATCATCATTCTCAGCCTTTGTTTCATATTACGGACAGTTCTGGCCGGCGATCTCCAATGCCGCGGATGCGATAAGCTCAATGCCTTATCCAGACCATTTTGCCGCCTATTCCTATGGCATCTCCGAACCATGGAGCTATCCGGGAGAGCTGATGTATGCCTGGGGCAAAGCGACATATTATGCACAGGAAAACACCTATGACAAGGCCAAGTGTCGTACCTGGATCATGGCTCAGAACTCTGAACCTTATGATGTAGTCTATGACAGCAGCGCCATTTCGGGACAGATCGATGGCTTAAGAAGAGCCGGAGTCGATGATGGCTATCTGACCTGGAACGCTGCAAGCAGTCTCTATAAATACGAACAGTACGCTAGTGTGCTTGACTGATCTTTCTGATTATCAGCGTCACTGGTGAAAACAGTTTATCCTGACGATAGGTTTCAGTAATCTGAAACCTGTTTTTATTTATGTAGTCGCTTAAAAGATAGTATTCATCAAGACCGCCTTTCTGTTTCAGATAGAAGGTGATCACGATATAGCCGTTTTCTTTTAGAAGCTCATTGGCTTTCTTGAAAGCGGCAAGCGTTGAATCGGCGCTTGTGGTAATGATGCTGTCGCTGTTAGGAAGATAGCCAAGATTAAAAATGAAAAGTCTTACCTTTTCATGAACGTAAATATCGACATTGGCATGAGAATCATTGATCAGAATGACGTTGTCGCATCCCTTGATCTTTTCTTCTGTTCTTGCGATCGCTTCTTCACAGATATCGAAAGCATAGACCTTCTTTGACAGCCCGGAAAGAAACAGGGTATCGTTGCCATTGCCGGCCGTCATGTCGACACATATATCGTCTTTATCGATCAGGGATCTGATGTATTTGTGGACAAAAGTGTTATTGTTCATAACGGCTTCCCTGGTAGGTATCAAGTTTTCTCATCAGCTTGTCGATATCGTTGAGGATCGTTGTCTTGTTTAAAAGCCAGCCAGGAGCGATCAGGTCTTCCCTGATCGGATCACCGGTCAGTCTTTCAATGACGACCTCCGGTCTCAACAGTTCCAGCTGTCTGACGACAAGTTCAATATATTCTTCTCTGCTGATGAGACTGTAGTTGTGAAGCTCATGCATCCTGGCAAGAGCTGTGTTCTTTATTATGTGCAGCATGTGGATCTTGATGCCATCAAACGGCAGATGGGCGATATCTTCGACTGTTTTCAGCATATCTTCTTTACTTTCGAAAGGCAGGCCGTTCATGACGTGGACACAGACTTTGATGTTTGTCTTATCCAGGATATACAGGGCATTTCTGAAATCTTCAAAACTGTGTTTCCTGTTTATCAGCTCACCAGTCCTGTCATTGGATGACTGCAGACCCAGTTCGAGCCAGATCGGTTTATACTTCGTAAGTCCATCAAGATATTCCACAACATCATCCTCCAGACAATCGCATCTTGTAGCGATGGCGATCTCCGCAACTTCATCAAGATGGATGAATGGCTTGAGCATTTTATCTATTTTCTCCAAAGGTCCGTAGGTGTTGGAAAAGGACTGAAAATAAGGAATGTAGAGAGAATTGGGCCATTTATTATCCATGATTTTCTTATTCTGAAGATACTGATCAAAAATGCTTTCTTCTTTGGCCAGGTTTGAATCTCCTGAACCGGACTGTGAACAGAAGATGCAGCCGCCGTATCCTTTTTTTCCATCACGGTTAGGACAGGTAAAACCGGCATCCAGAATGACCTTGGATACCTTGCCGTGATATCTGTTTTTCAGATAGTAATTGAAGGTGTGATAACGCTTCTCATTAAAAGAATAGGGGAAGAGGTTTTCCATACTTAAATTGTATTATAAGCCATATCATAATAGCCGTTATCAGGATTTTTTCGGTTCTTTTATAAAAAAGCGGTAGGAATTTCATGTGTTTTTGGCTCATAAAGAATAGGAGGAAAAACACATGACAGATTTCTATGAAAATGATTATTTCATCAACAGGGAATTCAGGAATGATTTCTTTATTTTCCTGTTTGGCAGAAACAAGGAGTTCGCTCTGTCTCTTTACAATGCCATGAACAATTCATCATATGATGATCCTGATGAGTTAATCTTCAACACTATCGACAATTTCATATATATTGGGAGACACAATGATGTTTCATTCCTGATCGAAAACACGCTCAATGTCTACGAACACCAGACAACAGCCAATGCGAATATTGCTTTGAGGATGCTGCTTTATGTGGCAAAACTTTACGAGAAATACGCATACCAGAATAAAGCGGTTCTGTATTCCCATGATGTCATCAGACTGCCAAGTCCCAACTTCATTGTCTTCTATTTCGGAAAGGAGGAACAGACCGATGACAGATTGATCTATCTATCAGATGCCATGTCTATCAAGAATTCCAACCTGGAACTAAGAGTAAGAGTCATCAATGTCAACTATGGTCACAATCAGTACATTCTGAATAAATGTCCTGCTCTGTATGAATAATCCTGGTTCCTTGCAGAGATAAGAGTACGTTATAATAGTATTGAAAATATGGAAGCAGATAATATTGAAAAGATGAAACTCGCTGTAGATGAGACACTCAAGACAATGCCTGAAAGTTTCGTTATCAGAGATATAATCCTTGATCATAAAGCGGAGGTAGCGGACATGTTGTACTCGATGGAAGATGAACCTAGACAGATAAGATTACTCATAGAAGAACACGAGAGAAAAGCAAAGGATAAGTTTTTAGAAGCAACAATCTCGCATTTCATGGAAAAAGGATATTCAAAAGAAGATGCTGAAAAAGAGGCTAAAGAGATACTTCAAAAAGTTTAATAAGTTGCAGTGATAAATTCAAAGAGGTAATAGACATGTTGTACTCAATGGAAGATGAACCTAGACAGATAAGATTGCTAATAGAAGAACACGAAAGAAAAGCGAGAGCTGAAGCTGAAGTTGAAGCTAGAACAAAAGCAAAGGATAAGCTTTTAGAAGCAACAATCTCGCATTTTATGGAAAAAGGATACTCTAAAGAAGACGCTGAAAAAGAGGCAAAAGAGATATTTGAAAAATTTTAATCAAACACTACGCAAAACTGAAATATAAACAGAACAGACTGAGTCTGCTCTGTTTAAAAGAAATGTTTTGACTTAAGAAAAAACAACAGTCAAAAATGAAAGGGGATAGTCTGATCGACCATCCCCTGTTTTTATGAGATATGATAAGCGCTTATTACTGAATGTCTTTCTTTGATTCTTCTGATTGTTCCTGCTTATCAGCCATTCTGACGAATATAAGACCCAGAATGAAGAATAGTGCCAGACAGCCGACAGCTACGTTGATACTCTTGATCGTGAAACCGAAGATGTTGAAGACACCGTTGGTCCTGATACCGATCTTCTTTACCAGGTAGATGACGAATGATCCAAGGAAAGAAGCACCTTTCGCAAAGATATCGTAGATACCGAAGTATTCACCGGAGTTCTCATCCGGAATGATCCTTGAGTAGTAGCTTCTTGAAAGCGACTGGATCGAACCCTGGAAGCAGCCGACACCAAAAGCCATGACGGCAAACTGCCACAGATGCTGAAGCGTCAGGGCATACAGACACACAACAGTGTAACCCAGGATACAGATCTCGATCAGAGGAACTGTATCATATTTCTTTGACAGTTTCGCAAAGACCAGTGAGCCGATCCAGGCAACGACCTGAGTCAAAAGCAGGAATACGACCTGTCCGACTGTATTCAGACCAAGGTCAGTTCCCAGGTTGATGCAGTTGTCGATGATCGTGCCGACACCATCGATATAAAGGAAGAAGGCGATCAGGAAGTAAAGAACTTTCTTGTCTTTAACAGCGATCCTCTTTAAGGTCCTGAAGATCTTCGAGAAGGCCTTGGAGACAGCTCCGTGGTCATCTTCGACGTAGTTGATCTGTTTGTAGTTGTTGAGCAGAGGAACAGTTACGATCCACCACCAGGCAGCTGTGACACCAAAACCGATGAAACGCGAGATTCCACCAGGAATGATCTGCAACATATCCGGACCCATGACATAAGCGATCAGAGCGACTGTGAAAGGAATGCACGAACCGATATAACCCCAGGCATAGCCATAGGCAGATACGGCATCGGAACGTTCGTCGGTTGTGACGTCATTGAGCATTGAATCATAGAATGTCAAGGAAGCCTGATAGGCGATCTTGGTCAGGATGTAGATGATCAGAAACAGTGACCAGCTGGTAGCAAAACCATTGATGACGCAGCCGATGACACCGATCGCAACTGAAGTGGAGAAGAAGATCTTCTTGGTATCCTTGTGGTCAGCGATGGCACCGCAGACCGGTCCGATCAAGGCAACGATGACCGTGACGACACTGGTAGCCAGAGCCCAGTAGGCTGTGGCATTATCGCCACTGATCTGTCCCGGAGCATCGCCGATAGCCAGAGCTTTGAACCAGATAGGGATGAGCGAACAGCCAAGCATCGTGAAAGCTGAGTTTCCGACATCATAAAGAACCCAGGAGAATTCCTGTGGAGAGAGGTCCTTAAAAATCTTCGACTCATTAAGTTTCTTGAATAAGCCTTTCATATAAATACCCCCTGTATTTATTATTTTCTAAGTTCAGGTATATATTCCAATTCTTCGTTGTATGGTAAGATCGGGATCTGCTGATAATCAGGCCACTTTTCAAAATCGTGGTCAAAATAAGGTGGCAGTTCGACATTGTTATCTATCGCATTCATAAGATCATTGACCAGTTCAGGATAGATCTTCAAGGCGTTTTCCTTAAGTTTATCCAGACGGATATTTGAATCCTTGCAGATATCGAGTTCTTCAGGCATGACCAACAGATCTTTATAGTCGTTCAGCTTCAGCATTCTGAATACTTTTCCCAGCGAATTGCGTTTGAGATCTGCCTTGCATACCAGTGCAGCAATGATCATATGGTGACGCTTCGTCGTTCTGAGCATCGTTTTTGCATCAAAAGGGAAGAATCTGGCCATGATCCTGGCTGTGAATTTATCCGGTTTCAGTGATTCAGCACGTTTGACCAGATTTACCGGTTTGCCATCGAGCCTCATCAGATGTCCGTCATATTCCGATTCGACCTTGTTATGTGAAAGACCTGAGACTTCTTTTTTTCTGTCGACATAGCCATGGCACTGGCTGTCCAGAGCAAAATGGGAAAGGAAGCCCAGCATGTAGGCCAGCATTGCATCCTTGTCGCTGTCATTTTCCTTATAGACGTTTATCGCTCTTTCAAAGAAATCGCGGGCAGGGCGGTTGTGCATCGCATTGCCGTATTTGGCGACTTCCGAATGGTTTAAGTCATAGAAAAAGATATCCGGTCCATGAACGCCAATATCGAACAGTTCACGATGATCGTTGACGATATCTTTCAGATTCTGTGGTAAGGTCTCGATGCAATCGCATCCGAAACGCCAATGTGCATATGTTGTAGGCATCTTCAAATTTTATTTTAACAAAAATAAAACTATTTACAAATTATATCGCATGCGATATAATATTTTCGGAGGAAAAGAAATATGGCAAGTTTTTATGATTTTACATTGACTAAGGCAAATGGTGAAGAACTCAAGACTGCAGATATGAAAGGCAAGGTCGTCATGGTCGTCAATACGGCTACCGGATGTGGTTTCACTCCACATTATGAACCGATCGAGAATATGTACAGAAACTATCATGACAAGGGTCTGGAGATCATCGATGTTCCATGCAACCAGTTTGGTCATCAGACACCGGGTTCTGATGAAGAGATCCACGAATTCTGCACATTACACTACAACACGACTTTCCCGCAGATGAAGAAGTCCGACGTTAATGGTGCAAATGAACTGCCACTGTATACATTCCTGAAATCCCAGCAGGGTTTTGAAGGTTTCGGCAAGGGTGTTGCCGCTATGGCTCTCAAGGCTGCTTCCAAGAAGATGGCTGAAGCTGAAGGCGAAAACGACATCAAGTGGAACTTCACCAAGTTCATCATCAACAGAGACGGTGAAGTTGTAAAGCGTTTTGAACCTACAACTGACATGAAGGAAGTTGAAGAGTTCACTGTAAGTCTCTTATAGGCAGTAAAAAAACAGAAAGTAAGTAAAACAGCGTATCAATCATGCGCTGTTTTCTTGTCTACCGAAAACCCCCGGATCGTCCGGGGGTTCTATATAGCTTCAGCGTTGAACATAGTAGTTATAAAAAGTCCTCTTTCCGATACACTTCAATTGCAGCCTGCCAGTTGCATTGAAGAAAGGAAAGAGGACTTTTATATTTTACTATGATTGAACAAAGTAATACATTGGCTCATACAGCCTGGAACTGCAAGTATCACAT
>JAFRBQ010000016.1 GCA_017404785.1 Erysipelotrichaceae bacterium | reverse complement strand
CAGGGAAACTTACTACTTCATTATCGGCTTAAGATAACAGATACATAAAGACAATACATAATAAAAACATCTCAATTCAACTATGATCAGACTAAATTCCGCTTTTGAAGGCAAAACGGAAATACAAATGAGAATTCACAGAGACTTATTTTACTTAGCTTCAGATGGCTTCAATAATCTATAATAAAGGTGATGTATGATATTACAATAATTGGAGCTGGTATTATTGGCTCACTGATCGCTCATAATCTGAGCAAATTTGACCTGAAGGTTTTGGTTCTGGAAAAGGAGAATGATGTAGCTGAGGGTGCAACAGGTGCTAATTCGGCCATGGTGCATTCGGGACACGATCCAAAATCGGGCACATTGAAGGCAAAATACAATCTTTTAGGCAACCGTATGTTTCCTGATCTGTGCAAGGAGTTGCAGGTTGAATATCTGAAAGTCGGTGCATATGTTGTAGCAACTTCTCCGGAAGAAGAAGAGACACTTGAAGGTCTCATCAAAAACTGTCAGGATCGTCAGATCCCTTATGATGTCATGGGCGGCACTGAAGCAAGGATCCATGAAAAGAATCTTTCTGATAATGTAACCAAGGCACTGTCTTTACCAACGACGGGTATAATCTGTCCATGGGAAGTAAGTATTGCAGCCGTTGAAGAGGCAATACTCAATGGCGTGGAACTCAAACTTGATTATGAAGTAACAAAGATCAGAAAAGAAGATGGGAAATTTATCATCAACGACGAGATCGAAACAAAGGTGCTGATCAACTGTGCCGGCGTGCATGTTGATGATATAACCAATATGCTTAGAAAATCACCTTATAAAGTCGAAGCGAGAAAGGGTGAGTATTTTGTTTTTGACCGCTTAAACGGAACCTATGTAAGACGTGTCATCTATCCGACACCGAGTGCCAAAGGTAAAGGCGTGCTGGCTGTTCCGACCATCCATGGCAATGTCCTTTTAGGTCCTAACTCGGATTTCACCGCCGATAAGGAAGACAATACGACCAGCGATGGCCTTGATTATATCAGGCGTGAGATCAACAAGACGATGAAGAATATTCCTTACAACAAAATGATCCACACCTTCGCCGGACTTAGGCCGCATATCGATCTCAATGACTTCTATATTAAGGAAGATGACCAGATCGAGAACTTCATCCATGTGGCAGGTATTGAATCTCCAGGTATCTCTTCGGCACCGGCGATCGCCAAGGATGTAGTCGAAGGCATCGTCATACCAAAATTCACGGAAAGCAAGGTCAAGGAAGAATACGTTCGTCGCAGACCTTTCATCGACATGCGTCACATGTCGGAGGAACAGATAAACGAACTGATAAAGAAGGATCCTGATTTTGGCAAGATCATCTGCCGCTGTGAAAAGATCTCCAAAGGCCAGATCAAAGATGTCATCCACAGAGAATGTGGTGCCAGGACGATCAAAGGTGTCAAGATGCGCTGTCGTCCGGGCATGGGCAGATGCCAGGGCGGTTTCTGCGAACCTGAGGTCCTCAAGATCTTATCCGAGGAACTGCATGAAGATGTAAAGAATATAAAGCTTGATAGAGACGGTTCCAATGTCTTTATGGCAAATGCCAAGGAGGACCTGTAATGGAAAAACATCAACTGGTCATTATAGGTGGAGGATCTGCCGGTATTGCCGCAGCCCTTGGTGCCTATGAAAATGGTTTAAGAGATATCCTGATCATTGAAAGAGAAAGCGAATACGGCGGCATCCTGCAGCAGTGTATCCATAATGGTTTTGGACTGCACACTTTCAATGAAGAACTATCAGGCCCGGCTTACGCCGAGAAATACTATGATCTGATCAAAGATAATGAGTGCATCAGATTCATCTATGATTCCGTTGTCACCCAGATCAAAAACAAGACTGTAACTGTGCAGAACAGCGAAGGTTTGAAGAAGATCGAAGCTGACGCCATCGTTCTGGCGACCGGATGCAGAGAAAGACCTGCCGGAGCCATCGGTTTAAAAGGCAACCGCTGTGAAGGAGTATATACAGCCGGTACCGCACAGAAGTATCTGAATAAAGAAGGCTACCTGGTAGGCAAGAGAGTTTTCATCCTGGGCTCAGGAGATATCGGCCTGATCATGGCGCGGAGGATGACTCTCGAAGGAGCGAAGGTCATTGGTGTTGCGGAATTGCAGCCTTATTCCAACGGCCTGGCCAGAAACATCAAACAGTGTCTTGAAGACTTTGATATACCGCTTTATCTGTCGCATACCGTTGAAGCGGTCTACGGTTCTTCCAGACTTGAATACATCACTCTGATCGAAGTCGATGACAAGCTCAAGAAGATCGAAGGCAGTGAACAGCGTATCGACTGCGACTGTCTGCTTCTTTCGGTTGGCCTCATTCCGGAGAATACACTGATCGAAGAACTGGGTGTACAGATCGATCCGCGTACCAAGGGTGCGATCGTCGATGATCGCTACATGACTTCAATTGAAGGTATCTTTGCCTGTGGCAATACTCTGCATGTCCATGATCTGGTCGACTATGTATCAGCTGAAGGCAAGAAAGCCGGCAAGGCAGCTGCCGATTATGTTTTAGACAATCTGAAGGAAACAGAGCTTGTTAGAAACAGTGTAAGCAATGGCGTTTCCTACATGGTTCCACAGTCTTTCCACAAAGGAAATGATCTCGAATTCATGTTCAGAGTAAACAAAGTATTCAAGGACTGTTACATCCATGTCTATGGAGAAGGACTTGACAAGAAGATCAGAAAGATGGGCATCGTCCCTAGCGAGATGCAGAAAGTCAATCTGAAAAAAGAAGAACTGGAAAACCTTGATGGTGAACTTAACTGGGAGGTCGTCGTATGAATCTGATCTGTATAAACTGCCCTAAAGGCTGTCATCTGATCGTTGAAGAAGTGGAAGGACAGATCAAGGTCACAGGCAACAGCTGTCCTAGAGGCGTTACCTATGGCGTCAATGAAATGACCAATCCTTTAAGGACCCTAACAACAACGGTAGCCATTGATTCTTTGAACTGTGCAAGACTTCCGGTCATCAGTTCAAAACCTCTTCCTAAAGGAAGAGTGATGGATGTCATGAAGGCACTTAAAGGCGTGAAGGCAAAGGCTCCGATTCACCTTGGCGATGTGCTGGTGGAAAACGTCCTGGGATTGGAAACTGATATAATTGCTTCAAAGAGTATTGAGAAATGAAAAAGTTCCTGCTTGCGTTGTCATTGCTGCTGCTTTGTTCGTGCGTTCATAGAGAAGACTATTACGTTTTTTCTTTTGATGACTATTCGATCACGCCGGGCTATGATGATGTGAGCTTTCTGGATATCGCCTTTGATCTGGATGTGCCAGATTCTCTTGAAGGCAACGAAAAGCTCAAAAGTGTCAACATGACTTTCTTTGGCAAATACTTTGGGGATGTCGATCTGTACAATCCTACCAATAAGGCGATCGATATCAAGGATGGCAAACTTTCGAGACTTGTCCTGTATTTCTCTCAGCTCACCGATCACACTTTCAAGATCGATGGTGTCGATCTGGAAAAAAGCATCAAGAAAAACTGCGAGATCTTTAATGGTGAATACATTGTCAGAAACGGTTATGCCTGTGCCATCGGCAAGAAGGTCAATGGCAAGGACAATGTCATCATCCTCTATGGCGATATCTACGCCATGGATCAGGATGAACTGAATCATCTGGAAATATATGCTGAAGAATAGACTGCTTGATGATGCAAAGAGTATCTGTTTATATGCGATAAGCTCTTGTCTGCCGGAAACCGGTGTAAAGGAAGCCCTGAAGAAACTTGATATTCAGGGAGACATTTACCTTGTTTCGACAGGCAAGGCTTCTTTTAATATGGCAAAGGCCGCTATCGAAGAGACGGATATAAAACAGGGCATCGTCATCAGTAAATACGATCACATCAAAGGCGAACTGAAAAAGACAAAATGTTTTGAAGCCGGTCATCCGGTGCTTGATGAAAACGGCATCGAGGCTACAGAAGAAGTCATCAGGATGTGTTCGGATCTCAAGGAAAGCGACAGCGTCCTCTTTCTTCTTTCAGGAGGAGCCAGTGCCCTGTTTGAAAAGCCTTTGATCGAGCTTGAAAAACTTCAGGATCTTAACAGACAGATGCTTAATAAAGGACTGAATATCAATGAGATCAATACGATCAGGAAGAAACTGTCATATGTCAAAGGTGGAAGATTTGCGGATATCTGTAAACCTGCCAGAGTGTATGCGATCATTCTCTCTGACGTGCTGGGCGATGATCTTGGTACTATCGGTTCCGGCCCGACCGTCAAGGATGACACCAGCGTTTCTGATGCCTTGAGGATAATCGAAAAGTATCAGCTTGAACTTGATAAAGAAACTCTGGAAAAACTGAAAAATTCGAAAGACGCTGATGCCAGCAACGCGGTAAACATCGTGATCGGATCAGTAAGGATCCTTTGCGAAAATGCAGCCAGAAAAGCTGAAGAGCTGGGATATGAAACAATCATCGTTACCGATGCGATCGACATTGAAGCAATGGGTGCCGGTGATCTTTTATACAGTGAACTGTCAAGGTATGAAGATGTAAAAAAACTTGCACTGATCATGGGAGGAGAAACTATCGTCCACGTCAAAGGCAAGGGATTGGGAGGACGAAATCAGGAGATGGTGCTTTCCCAGATAGAACATTTCAAAGACAGGGAAGGTATCCTGTTCATGTCTTTGGGATCCGATGGAACTGATGGCCCGACCGATGCTGCAGGAGGATATGTCGATAAGGATTCATATAACAGACTTAAAGCTCTGAATATCAATTATAGAAAAGTACTTGAAGACAACGATGCCTATCATGCCCTGGAGAAGATCGATGCTCTGATCAAGACCGGGCCTACAGGAACCAACGTCAACGACATAAGCATTATTCTGAAGAATATAGAATAAACACCAGACTGATCAAACAACGGTTTTGCGTGATTTATAATGATTATGCAAATTAAATCAGATATCTGATGGTTGCCACAAAAAGGTGTACTGTCGTATAAAAAAACAGAAAAAGAATCAAAGGAGAAGGTAAATGGCAGATTCAAAATACTCTATAAGTGAAAATGATCTTGAGAAAGTCATCGGTGGTATGGCTCTTCCAAAAAACTGGCAGATATTAGCTAAAGTATATGAAAAGGAAATTCTTGCATCGTTTGGACATCTGACATATGAGGAGGCATGTACCGTTATACGTGGATACTTCCCTGCAGAAGAAGATCAGAAAATCCTGTTTGAATATATCAAACAATACTACCCTGAATTCAAGGAACAGAAGTAGAACCAGAATATCATTATCATGACGTTTAACTAAACAGCTCACCATTAAGCTGTTTTTTAATACATATGAGCATAACAGACCTTATTGTCTGGATATCTTGTATCTCAGAAATATAATATCCATTTTGTATACATTATTAATAATGCGTTACAGGACACGATCCTGTCGTCTTAAAAAGGATTCAAAGCATGAATCGTCCGAACTTCTTTTTTAATCTTCTGTGTATTTTATGATTTCTTTGTTTCCTGAAACAAGATCTGTCAGTTCTATATTTATCTGACTATCTTCGTAGGTGTATTCTGTTCTTATCTCACCGTTTTCATATTTGGTGAGTCTCCAGTCTCCATCAAAGAAATACTTTTCATCATCCTTTTCGAATGTGCCTTCAAAAGTATGTCCTTCGCTGTCTTCATGGGTGGTCAGTTCATAATCACGAAGATAAGCAAGTTCAGGATAGACATAGATCGATAACGAACTATCCATATATGGCAAATCATAGAACCTCAATAATTCCTCGTTAAAATATTCGCTTATCAGATAATCTTCTTCTTCGAAATGCTCATATTGTGCCAGACAGTGCATATTTGACAGATCATTTATTATTTCTTTTTTATCCTTTGATACTTCAAAACGGTATTCCGGCATACCCAGATCATTGTCATAGCTGTAGATATCTGTGTAGTCATTGAATACATTCTTTTCTATGAGTTCCGTGCTATTGGCATCAATGATGAATGATTCATCAAACCTTTGCCAATGATGGCCGTCAGTAGAAGACCACCCTTTCTGAGCATATGCAATATCTCTTACCAGGTTGTATGCAGTTTGCAGCTGTTCTCTATGATATTTATCAGCATCTTTATCATTGAGAAAATATTCGGCTTTAGTCCAGCCCTCTATAAACAGCTTCCCGCTGTTTTTAAGGTATCCTTCAAATTTCACATCCAGATCATTGCCATCTATTGAAGCATCAACATACACAGCAAGATCCTCATGCTTTTCAGGATCTCCGTCATCACGGTAAAGAGTTGAAATAACACTTCCAACTGCAATAAAACTGGTGGGGAACAGTTCGGCATGATCGGTTTCAGACCTGTTGGAATGTTTTATCACATAGTATTTTTCATTCATCGGCAAAACATCAGCCATAATCGGTATATTTTTGCCATCGTATTCAAAAATCGTAAAAGGATTTCCTCCTTCTTTGATTTCTTCCGGACTTTTCTGGTTTTGATCTATTCCACTGATATCGATCGGCTGGTTCGAACAACCGATGACACTAAAAAGAATAACAAGGATAATTATAAGCTTTTTCATATTAAAGACCTCTCATATCGTGTTTCTGTATCTATTATAATCTACCATTGCATGCCTGATGAAGTGCACTCTTATAGAAAAACATGGGCCTGGAAAAAAACGAAATATCTGAGTTAAGATTTTTGGCGGTTATGTTGTCGAAATAAAAAAATAATCATAAAGTTACAGTTTTGAGTGTATGATGATAAAATATGAACAGTAAAAATTGTTTGATTTAATGACATTAAATATAAGAAAGGAGGGACTATCGTCTTGATCTCAAGTTCAATAATGCAAAAAGGTAAAGTTGGCCTCTTTGGTGCGATCGAACATTCAGCAAATCTTTTAAGTGCGCGTCTGTTTCTCTGTCTTGAAGTATTACTGACTGGCTTATCTGTAGTCCTGTATTTCACGGTCAGGGAGCTCACAGCGACCACTGCTTTTGTTGTCATATCTGTGTTTCTACTGCTAGTTTCCATAACGGAAATGATAATCGTTAAAAGAAAAGAAGGAGTAGGAAACTCTCTGAAATGGATACTGGGGATAAGCTTCGTTATATCAGCCGTCACCACAACATCTACAATGGGTGTAGGCGGAAGTATTCTTTTTGTCCTTCCTATACTGCTTAGTGTACAGTACTGTTCTCTGCTCTATTCGATATTCATGTCGGTCATTACAGTCCTGGGCAGTTTTGTTCCATTGCTACTGACTTCGTTTTTATCTTTCTATGATCTGAATGTCATCAAGTTGATCCCGGGTTCGGTTTTAGAAGTAAATACAACATTGGAAAGATCTCTCAGACCTGAGATCATTGATATACCTGGAACAAAGATCAACGAACTGATGGCTATCTTTTTACCGGCTATGTTGTTTGTGATCATTGTCGGAGTCGTAACTTGCATTATTACCAGTTACATCCGCAAAAACATTCTGGAACAGTATCGGCATTTCCAGAATACGAGAGAATAAGGTGACGGATTATGGATTACATCAAATATATAACTGACGGGATAGAAAATATCTGCAAGAATCACAAACGTCGTTCTGCAGGTTGCGAATCGGTAAAGACGGCGCAGGCAGCAATGGCTGAAGCCATGAAAGACTGTGTCGATGAAATAAGGACACAGCAGTTTGAGATCCATCCTCAGGCATTTATAGGATCGATACCTCTTGATGCTTTGATCAGCCTTATAGCATGTGGCCTTTTCATTTACGGAGTATGCTCAGGAAAAGCCTGGACATATGTGGTATCACTGGTTCTTACTATAGCCACAGCAACGATCATCATCGTGGAATATATACTGTTCAGACCGTTTACGGATAAACTGTATCCGAAAAAAACAGGTCAGAACCTTTACATGGTAAGAAAGGCGAAAAAGACTCCTAAACGTCGTATCATCCTCTGCGGTCACGCGGATGCCGCCTATGAAATGCCGCTTCTTAAACATTTCCCGACCGTTCTGATCTATACCTGCATCGGTTCTGGATTCCTTTTCTGGGCAGTCAATTTCATCTTCTGCTATCTGGCACTGGCGAATTTTCTTCCGATCAGAGTCCTGCATACATTTGTAGGAATTGAGATTTTTAATGCAATTCTGTTTGCACCGCTGCTGTTCTTTGTGGACTGGGGCACTGTCGTTGATGGAGCTAACGATAACCTCACAGGCTGTTTCCTTGCCATGAGCATCCTTAAGGAAATGGCAGATAACGATATACGTTACAACGACACTGAGATCTGCTGTCTGATCACTGACGGTGAAGAATCAGGTCTTCGTGGTGCGCGTGCTTTCGCAAACGAGAATATAGAAGAAATGCTGTCGCTCAATACTATAGTCATTGCCCCGGATACGGTCCACTCAGTCGAAGAGCTCAGGATCTTCTCACGTGGTATAAACTATACCGAATCCAACAGCGAGGAAGTCTGCAGTCTGCTGTATTTTGCGTCAATGAAAAACGGACTGGATATTCCTACTGCAGAATTCTACCCTGGAGCCAACGATTCCGAGGCGTTTTCAGCCATCGGAGTAAAAGCAGCCGCAATATGCGGTGTAGCCTTTACACCTCAGGATTATTATCATACGGTCAGAGATACCTATACCAATCTGAATCCGGAATGCATCAGACTGGTCCGCAATATACTTAAAGAAGCTATCCATATGTTCACAAAAGCCGGAAAAGCTTTCTGATCTAGTCGGTAATAATAAAAATAAAATTTTGATCTATCAAGCCGTTACTTTAAAGTATCGGCTTTTTAATAAAGAAGATGTGAATTTTTAAATTATTGTTGACATTAACTAATACAGATAATACAATTAATACAGATAATACAGATTGGAGGAAGAAATGTTCTTAATAAATTTACAAGGAAAAGATTCTATTTATGAACAGATAAGATCTCAGATCGAAAAGTTTATTAAGTCTGGCATCCTTAAACCCGATGATAAGCTTCCTTCTGTAAGGAGCTTGGCTGAAGATCTGGGCATCAATCCTAATACGGTCATGAAGGCCTATCAGGAACTGGAGAAGAATGGCTATATCTACACAGTCAACAAGAAGGGTGTTTTTGTTTCCAAGGACCTTGATGTCAAAAAGAAACAGAATCGCAAAGATGCAATCTATATGTTCAATACATTAAAAGCTGAAGGTTTTTCCAAAGATGACCTTCAGGAAATACTGAATGAAGTATTCAATGAGGAGGAAACATGTTAGAGATCAACAACGTAGTTAAGGGCTTTGACGACAAGAGAGTTCTTGATGGAGTGAACCTGACTATCAATGGCGGCTCTATATTCGGCCTGGTCGGTGTCAATGGTGCCGGAAAATCCACATTATTAAGATGTATCAGCGGTATCTACAGAACAGATGAAGGAAATGTACTGTTTGATGCCAGAGATACATTCAGGGAAGATGAAATAAGAAGAGATATCTTCTTCGCTAACGATGATCCTTATTATCCGTTAGCTTCCAATATCAAGTCACTGAAAGAGTTCTATGCATCTTTCTATCCGTTGGATGAACAGATGTATCAGAAGACTCTGAAGCTGTTTGGACTTGATGAAAACAGACAGATCAATACCTTTTCCAAAGGTATGAAGAGACAGACGCTCTTACTCTTCGCGCTGTCCGTTAAACCTAAACTACTGTTACTGGATGAAGCGTTTGATGGTCTTGATCCGTTAGTCAGATACAATCTGAAGAAAGCCTTATATGACTTTATCGAGGAGAATCATGCGACGATCATCATATCTTCACATAACCTCAAGGAACTTGAAGATATCTGTGATTCATATGGCATTCTGGAAAATGGCAAGATCTCTACCTATGGCGATCTGCTTGAATCAAAACAGAATATCAACAAGTATCAGCTGGCCTTCAGGGAACCGGTAGAAGAAAATGTCTTTGATCAGTTTGATGTGCTGCATATGCACAAGGAAGGTTCTGTCTATTCGCTGGTCATCAAAGGCGACAGAGAAGAAACTGTCAGGAAGCTGCAGGAGCTTGATCCGGTCATCCTGGATACGCTTGCTGTCAACTTTGAAGAGCTGTTCATCTATGAACACGAGGGAGGAGAAAGATAATGTTTTCAAAAGAATACTTTACTTATCTGTTTAAATCCAAGAAATACCTGCTGATATTCATCCTGCTGATAGCTTTTCTGAATACACTGGGATCTGACAATGATTATGTAGGTCTTGTAATACAGGGCTTCCTGTGTACAGTGATGACCTATCTCATCCCATGCAATGTGTTCAGCTATGTTCATGACAGAAAGGCTGTTGATACCTTCTTCTCCATTCCGGTATCAAGAAAGGCCATGCTGGTAACGGGAGTTGTCTTCTGTGCTCTGGCAGCCTATGTGCCTTTTGTGGTGACGTTCAGTTTCTATGCGGTAGCTGAAAGCATCGGTATCGTAAATTATGTTGTATTCCTTTTGAAGATCCTGCTTGTTGCCTTTACCCTGGTCGTCTTCAATACGACACTTTATCTGATCGGCAACAACATCTTCGATGGCGTCGTGATGATCGGTGCCTACTCAATGCTTCCGGTCGTCTTACTGGCAGCTATCGAGATTTTCTCCGATTCCTATATTGCGGGAGGAGGATTCGATACAAGCTTTGTAGCCTATCTGTCACCGGTATTCATTTCGACTGATCTGTTCTTCGATCTGCTTGAAGCTTCGATCGTCGATGTCAATCATGTCGCAGCACTGACAGCATACCTTGTCGTATTCTCATATCTGCTTTACAGATCGTATGTACTTAGAGCTGTTGAAAGAGCGGGAACACCGTCGACCAAGATCTATTCGTATCCACTGGTGATCTATCTGTATGTTTTCCTGATCCTGTTCATGATCTCTTCATCTTTCAACTACAGATATGTTTCATTGGGCGATTTTGTTTCCGATATGTTCATCGTCTATCTGATGCTGTTTGTCATATATGTCGCTGCTTACTTTGTATACAAGCGCAAATTGTATTTCTCATACAAGCTTCCACTTGTCTTTGTCGCAGCAGCACTGCTGACACTTGGCTTCTCAAACATCGCCAGAAGCTCCAAAGGCTTTGGTTTGTCACAGATGTATGATCACAACGATAAAAAAGGTCAATATGTACTTTATTCCTATTTCGATAATGGAATACCTGAGGAAATAAAGGAAGAGTTCAAAAAGATCGAAGACGTAGATGCTGAAGATACCTATCTCTATCTGAACGTATCGATCAACGAAAATCCGACCTTGCCTAAAAAAGAGATGAGTGACGATTCGCTTGCCTTATTTGAGAAGTATAGAAAATCAGGCATTGATTACTTCTACAAGGAATACAGAGAAGGCCAGAACAGCAACCTGAATATCTACAGCAGTGATGGTCATCGTTATTATTACGCAATTAAGGAAAGCGTCTCTTATGAAGATCTTCTTAAGTTTGCCAAGGATCCGGCGATCGATGTGATCCTGGTCAACAACTCCGGAGAATATTCATTAATGCCTGACGGATCCATAAAACTTCTTACACTTTACATGGATACTGTGACCTACGATTAAAAAAATGTTAGATGATATGTGAATAGGCATTATAATAAAATGTGATTAGATTAAAAAGGAGAGTCTACTATGCCTGATAATAAAGATTTCCTGGACCAGTTTTCAGATGCGGGTAAGCCTGCAAGCTTCAAGGAAGAAGAAAGAGTTCCAGTAAAAAAAGAAAAGAAGCCTCTCAACACCAAAGCGTTAGCCATTGCGGCTGGCGTTTTGTTGCTTTTGGCGATCGCTTCATATTTCCTGTTTTTTGCCCCTAAGATCGAAATGCCAAACTTTGTCGGTATGACAAAGAATGATGTTGCAGCCTGGGTCAAGCAGCAGGGTGTCGATTCAACAGGTGTGTTATTTACAGAACAATTTGATTTTGATACTGAAGCAGGAACGATATTGTCTCAGAGCGTTACTCCTGGAAAGAAAGTCAAGAATGATGTAAAAGTCAATTTCGCTCTTTCTAAAGGCGCAGATCCTGACGAGAGAATAATTGTTCCAGATCTGTATTCAATGGAAAAGGAAGATGTTCAGACGTGGATCTCCGATAATAAACTGCAGAAGACAAAAATATCAACATCTTACAATGAGGATGTCGAAGCAAACGGAGTCATAGATTATGTTTTCACTGGTTGTGAAGAGGATTCCTTTACAAGAGGCTGTTCATTAAAGATCAATATTTCAAAAGGTTCAGCTCCGGCTGGAAAAGTTACTGTAGAAGATTTTGTTAAGAAAACTTTCGAACAGGCTGAAACCTGGGCAAAGACAAAAAAGGTCAATGTGTCGAAGACCGAACAATATTCAGATCAGGTAGATAAAGGCCTGATAATCTCTCAATCAATTGTGGCAGGCAGAACAATGAATGAAGGTGATACGCTGAATCTGGTTGTATCACTTGGCAAAGCTGTTTATATGCCTAATATGATCGGCTGGAACGCTTCCAAAGTAAGTAACTGGCAGGCTGAGAATGGATATGCTGTCGACTCCACAGAGAAAGTCTATTCTGATTCAGAAGAAGGTGAAGTAATTTCGCAGAATATTCAGGCTGGAAAACTGTTAGGAAAAGGCGAGTACATTAAAGTTACTGTATCTTTAGGAAACGTGGTAGATTTTGGTGATCATACTGGAGAACCATATCACGGTGGAAGCGGAAGTTTACACGAAATGAAGGACAGAGCTTTGGAAAAAGGAGCCGGTTTCGGTTTGGCCAAGTCTTTTGAATTCTCTGATACGATTCCTGCAGGATATGTTATCTACAATGATGTAAGAGTCAATGTTGGCGGAACATTAACCGTAATTGTTTCCAGAGGAAAGAATATTCTGCTGGAGAATGTAGACAATATGGATTGGCAGAAGTTTGCAAACGGAATGAAGGATGATACAAGCAGACTTACCGAAGAAGATGCAAGAAGACTGCTGGATGAATATAAGAAGAGTTTCTATGGCGAAAAAGTAATCAACTACTCAGTTGAATATGTAAGCAATGGTGACGCAGGCATCGAAATAGGTGAAGTCATCAGTGCCAAGAGAACAGACGGAGAATTAATGCCAAACACATATTTACCTCAAGACGAGTCAGTCATTGTGTATGTAAAAGCAAGTCATACAAGCTAAGAGGTTTTTGTATTAATGAATTTTGTTAATCGTGCATTTAAAAACGTAACCAGAAAAATGTCCAAGTCGATATTACTGACTTTGACATTTTTCTTGATTGGTAATCTGGTTATTATCGGTTTGGGTGTTTCCAACGCTTCAAACAGCGCCAAGATCCTGACCAGAAAGAAGATGAGAGCAGTCGTTACTTATTCTTTAGACTACAACAAGATCTGGCAGTATATGGATTCGATCGAAGACGAAGATGAAAGAGAAGAATTCTACAACAATTATCCGCGTATCACTTTGGGTGAAGCGGAAGAATTTCTTAAAGATACCAGAGTCAAAACAGCCAACGCCGTATCGACCAATATGTGGTATATGGATCACATGAAATCCCTTGATTTTGTGCATCTCAACAACCAGGCTGAAGAAAGCTATGATGGCGAAGGAAACTGCTGGATCGATGATGATGGAAAAGAGAGATGTTACAAAAGTCCGACCTTCCTTATCAAATCGAACATGTTTTCCAGCATGATCGAATTTGAAGATGGGGAATTCAAGATCGTTGATGGAAGATTCTACAATGACAACGAAATAAACAGCGGTGACCTGGTTTGCGTGATCTCCGAGAATCTGGCAGATTACAATGGTGTCAGTGTAGGTGATGATATAAGGCTGAGTTTTGCGGGTACAACATTTGGAGGTATGGAGATGTCCGATGATGATACAGAAGCAGTCTTTGAAGTAATCGGTATCTTCTCGCACAATCATCCGATCACCCCTGACTCATCAAATTTCAACTATTGTGCGCCATATGAAAATCCTGACAACATGATCTTCATGCCTACGACTTCGACCTATATGGCAAGTCTTGCCTATAATCAGAAGATCTTTGACTATAACAGGGAACAGAATCCGGATGACGAATACTACGATGAAGAAAAGCGTCCGACCGAAGAAAACATGATGGAGAATACCTACATCGAGAATGTTACGCTGCTGCTCAGCGATCCGCTTGATGTTGATAAGTTTGTTGAGGACTATAAGAATCAGCTCTCGCAGTTTACTTCACTTGATGCGAACAACGAAGAATTCAAAAAACTGGCTAAGCCGCTGGATACTTTGAGCATGTATGCCAACTTCATCGTCTCTTTAGTCGTGATCAATGCGGTCGTCATCATTTCCTTGGTCACGGCTTTGACTCTGAAGACCAGAGAATATGAGATCGGTGTCTTGCTTTCGATCGGTGCTTCAAAGTTCAAGGTCATCGCTCAGTTCTTCATTGAGCTCGCGCTCGTGGCGATCCTGGGCTTCTCACTTTCAGTCATATCCGGTTCCCTTATTGCCAAGAAGATCGGATATAAGGTGCTTGAATATCAGATCGCAAGCAGTGATATCGAAGAAGAAGATGACAGCTTTGACTATTATGGAGAATTCGATCCATGGAGCACCAACTACGCTACCGAGATCACGCTGGACGATCTTGTCGATGAATATGAAGTTACGGTCTCACCACTCATCATTGCCGAGATCTATATACTTGGTTTAGGTATCGTCTTTATTTCGGTCATCATTCCTTCATTCATGATCATGCGTTACAATCCGAAGAAGATCCTGATGAACACGAACTAGGAGAACTTTATGGCAGAAATATTAAGACTAGAAAACATCAATTATTCATATATCGATGGCGGATATGAAAGACAGATCTTGAAAGATCTTTCCTATTCCTTTGAAGAGGGTAGATTCTATACGGTTCTTGGACCTTCAGGTTCAGGCAAGACTACGCTGCTTTCGATCATTGCCGGACTGGATACCGCCAACAGCGGTGAGATCTATTTCAATGGCCAGAATGTCAAAGAACTGGGTCTATACCGCTACAGAAGGAATGCGATCTCGATCGTCTTCCAGGCCTATAACCTGATCTCCTATCTGACAGCTGTCGAAAATGTCTTACTGGCAATGTCCGAGACCGACAACAAGCTTCCTGCTGACAGAAAGACTGTCGCCTATAATCTTTTAAGCAGATTCGGCATCGTCCGTTCCAAGGCCGACCGTATGGTCAATCAGCTTTCCGGTGGTGAACAGCAGCGTGTAGCGATCGCAAGATCCCTGGCATCAAATGTCAATCTGATCTTTGCAGATGAGCCGACCGGTAACCTTGATACCGCTACGGAAAAGGAGATCATTGCGATCTTCAAGGAGCTGTCTCATGACTTCGGCAAGACGATCATCGTCGTTACTCACTCCGACACAGTCTCCCAGATGTCAGACCAGCGGGTCCTGCTCAAGGATGGAAAACTACACACACTATAGATAAAGAAAAGCCCACGATGATCGTGGGCTTCATAATCGATTTGGAATCTGCTCAATTATTATTCTTCAGGTTTTTCTTCTTCGGCTGGAGTTTCTTCTTTGACGATCTCGTCAGTCTTAAGAACCTTCTTTAATCCGTCAACACCCTTTTCAGCAAGGTTTACAGTAGTGATCTTAGCCTTGTTGATGGCTTCTTTGACTTCTGGCTTGTTCAGGATCTCGTTGATCTTGTTTGACAGATCAGCTAACAGATCAGCTGTCTTCTTGTATGCATCGGTCTCTTTGACCTTGTCAAATTCAGACATGATATCTGAAGAAAGCTTTTCGAATGTGTCGTTCTTTTCAACTTTCTTTGTCAATTCAGCTATTTTATCCTTGGTGAATTCAACTGCTTCCATTGATTTAGCCTTTACTTTGTCAAGGAATTCATCTACTTTCTCATCTTCCTGAACTTCAGTAATGATGTTCTTGATTTTGTCTATAGATGTCTTGATGGCTTCTTCGGTCTTGTTGACTAAAGCCTGAGCCTTTTCCTTATTAGATTCATCCAACTGTTCAGCCTTAGCAGCTAAATCGTTTTCAAGTTCATTAACCTGAGATTCCATCTCTTTTATAGTATCCTCAAATTTTGTCATATTAGAATACCTCCTTTACTAATATTATATATAAAAAAAGAAAAAGAAAGATATTTTATCGTAACATTAGCACTCGTTTAATACTTGTTCAATGTTATAATAATTTTTAGTATGAGAAGAAGAAGTGGTGGAATCGGTTTATTCGGATTCATAATTATTATGTACTTATTATCATCGGTAGAAGATGTTTTGCCGTTTTTGTTTGCCTTTCTGATACCGCTGGGTTTTTTCGGTGTAATAGGATTTGGTATCTACAAAGCTATCAGTACAATGTTTGGTCAGACAGTTTCGCCAAGATCGAACGCCTATAAGCATACCAACATAAACAGGAATTATTCGCAATCTCAGGTCAAGAGCAATCAGTCGACAAGTTACGTCAAGAATGCCAAGAACGAAGAGATCGACAAAGTCATGTTGAAGTACTTCAAGAAGAATGTCTCTCTGGTCCTGTTCGATGATATCTCCATTGATCTACAGGGCGGATCTTATACGACAGTTGATAATCTTTACATCTCCTATAAGGGTGAAAAGATCTCGCAGCTCAAGGAATACAAATCTTATTATCCTGAGACCTATGAAAGAGTGATCGAGGCTCTGGCTAAACTGGCCAAGAAGGCTCAGACTGTAAAACCTAAAGAGGCCAAGAAAGAAGAGCCTAAGGAGAAGGAAGTCAAGATCGATAACTTCTCTGAAGCGGAGAGATTTATTGAAGAGATCAATTCTTTAAATAAGGACCTTTATAACGAAGAGATCACCAATGGCCTGTATCAGACCTGTGAACTGCTCAAACAGATCGATCTGGTCGATCGTGAAGATGGCAGGATCGATCCTAAACTCAACAAACTGTATGAATACTATCTCCCGATACTGACCGGTATTTTGAGTGACTATAAGCGTCTAAGTGAATCACCGATCAAGGGTGAGGAATTCAAGAAATGTGAAACACAGCTGATCAAGACGATCAAACTGATCAACGAAGCACTCAAGACGATCTATTCTTCATTACATGAAGCAGACTATATGAACCTTAATGCGGATATCAATACACTGCAGTCTTTGCTCAAGCAGGATGGACTCGTGGATTCTCCGTTTGGGGAGGACAAATAATTATGGCTGAACAGAAGATCGATATGTTCAAACTGGTAGAGGAAGTTGAAAAACAGAAGAAAGTAGATCTGGATGAGATTTTCAATGACCTGGATCTGGTGAAGAACGACAAAACAGAAGAAACTGTAAAAAGAACTGAACCAAAAGCCAGAAAGGCTGAAGATGTCAATCTGGTATCCAAGCCGATCATTCCCAACAACATCGGTCCATATGATACGCGTTTTGAAGCCTTCAAGGGCATCATCGAACATGTCTCCTACGGTACCGACAATATCAACAGCTATGTTGAGGGACACAAGAACGCTTTGGAGAAATACTACAGCGATGCCTATAAGAATTCCAAGGATCTTTACGTCATCGAAGCCAGAGTAAATGATGAGATCAATAAATCAGGTGCTCATTCCGGTTTATATGAAAAGGGCTACTACGATGGTCTGGTCTATGTTATGAAAGCCCTGAAGCGTTCCAAGGAACTGCTGATGGCCAAGATCGACTCCAAGATAAAGGCGGCTTTATAAGATGTCAGTACATGAAGAAAAAGAAAAAATGATGAATGAACTCTTCTCGAAAAAGAGGAGTTTTTCTAATGTCTACAATGATTCAGTAAATATCCTCAGCGATACGGAAAGTGAGCTCAACAGGATCCTGGCGCAGAATCAGAAGGACATCGAAGAGATGACCAAGACCTTCAATTATTCTGACGATGACCTGAAGAGGCTCAAAGCCGATATCGAGAAGGATTTCAATATCACGATCGATACTCCGGAGACAGTAGTCCTGGGCAAGGCTTCCAAGGAAGTTTTTGACAATATCTACAAGGATCTTTCCGAGACGATCATTGGTCAGGATGAGGCCTGCAAGGCTTTTGCGACAGCTTTCAGAAGACCGTATGTTATCGGCTCCGATCCAGCCAGGATCAGAAATTCGATTATCCTTTATGGCAGCAATGGTACCGGACGTCACCAGATGGTCACGACGATGGGCCAGCTGCTCAAGAAATACGGCTTAAGTGTATCTCATGAAGTATATGTTCTGGATATGTCAAGATATCAGTCGAGTTCACAGGAAGTATTGTTCCTGCAGGATATCTATGTAGCTTTGACCGGCAAGAATCCGATCGTTCTGATCGAGAACTTTGAAGAGGCATCGCCGATCTTCAACAGAATGCTTTCAGAGCTTGTCATGGAAGGAAACTGTGTCCTCAACAAGCGTTATACATTAAAGAACAATCAGCTGGTAGAAGCTACCAATACACTTTCAGGTGATATCATTGACCGTCTCAACGGCAATGACAAGGTTCTGGTATTTATCAGTGAAAAGAATCCGACCAAGCTCATGGATGTCTTTGGTAAGTCCTTTATTGAGAAGATCGTTGACAAGGTCAAGACGGAAAAGCTTGACGAAGAATCACTGGTCAAGATCATCGATCAGCTTGTTGAATCGCTGGTCAACCGCTGCAAGGTACAGCTGGAGATCGATCTGAATGTCGATCACAGTATCAATGAATATCTGCGTTCGGTCTATGAACCAAACGATGGTATCGATTCATTATCACCGACCGTCAAGAAAATCTACAACGAAATGGTCGATGTCGCTCTGAAATATGACGATATATCTAACGCTTCGATCAGACATGATGAAACGATCAAACTGACATTTAATGAAGTAACACTTGATCTTGATGTCATCGACGATACCAGAGCCGAAAGAGAAGAGATCCAGAAGGAACTCGACGAGATCGTTGGACTTGATGATGTCAAGAATTATCTGCTGTCACTGGAGAATCTTCTGAAGATCAATCAGATCAGAAAGCAGAAGGGTCTTAAGACCAATGAGATCTCCAAACACATGATCTTTACAGGCAACCCTGGTACAGGAAAGACCACGATCGCCAGACTTGTCTCCAGGATGATGAAGGCCTGCGGAATCCTGAAACAGGGACAGCTCGTTGAAGTAACTAGAGCCGATCTGGTAGGCAAGTATGTTGGCCATACTGCGCCGCTTACCATGTCGGTCATCCAGTCTGCTTTGGGCGGTGTTCTGTTCATCGATGAAGCCTATTCATTATACAGAGGCAAGGATGATTCGTTTGGTCTGGAAGCCATTGATACTTTAGTCAAGGCTATGGAAGACCATCGCGACGATCTGATCGTCATCCTGGCCGGATATACCAAAGAGATGAAGGAATTCCTGGAGGCCAACTCCGGTCTTAAATCGCGTTTTGCGAACATTATCGAATTCTCTGACTATACCGGTGAAGAACTGATGCTGATAGCGAAGTCGATCGCCAAAGGCAAGGATTACGTGATCGCTGAAGATGCCTTGAGACCTTTACAGGATTACTTCACGCTCATTCAGGCACAGAACGATCCTAACTCAGGCAACGGCCGTCTGGCCAGAAACCTCGTTGAGGATGCGATACTCAATCAGTCAAAGCGTCTATTGGAAAACCCGGATGCACAGATGAATGTGCTTGAAAGAGTAGATTTCAATTTAGGTGAAAACAGACCGTAGGATTCATTTCCTGCGGTTTTTATTTGGGAGAGGTAATTATGAAAGCGAGTATTATCCGAAAATTCTATCTTACTTTTGTGAATCTGTACGGAGTAATCTTCTTCAATGATGCATATGAAATTATGAAAAAATTCTATCCTGATCTGAAAAAGAATGAGCTGCTTAAAGATCTTAAAGAGCGAAACGAAAAGGCGACCAGAAGATATGTGGTCCTGCGTACAAAAGACAGAAAGAATCCGTATATCATTTGTGATGAATTCCTTTTTGATGAAGATATAGATGAGATCCTTTATCAGCAGCATGATAAACCTTTCTTTGTCTGCGATGATGTCGATGAGTATTTTAAATATGCGGATTCAATAGGTTACAATCCCGGTTTTGAAGCAATGGCTGATTTTGCCTACAGGAAGATGAAAAACAATACTGACAAGAAAGAAGCTAAAGTTCTTTCAGAGCTATTTACGGCAATGATCTGTGAGAGGATACACTGCGATTTCTCAGATCCGATGAAGACTTTCAATGAGCTGATTCAGAAAATCATAGATGCTTTACAGCTGGAAAACGAAAAAGAGATTGGAGAAATGCTCCAACTGTATATGAACCTGCAAGCCAATACCAAGATGATTACCAACAGAGGATATTCGCCATTGGAATTAAGAAAAGTCATGCCTATGGAAGATCCTGAAAATCTGGTCCTTCAGATCGGTGAGAATATGAGAAACAGCATGATGGACGATGATGTTGATATTGATGCAATAATCGAAGATCTTAAGCGCGACAAGGATTTTCCTGAAAAAATGAGAGATGATCTTATTCGCCAGTTTGAGGAAATGAAGATTCTGAAATCAAATAAAGCAAAAGCATAAGCGGTTAATTATGAAATAAAGAAAATGTCCTGTGAGGGACATTTGATTTTGAAATGGTGGACACTAACACAGATGCCATTCTGGCAGCCGTAATAAACCGGGTGCATATTCGCATAAATAAGGCATAATCTGAGATTAAATCAGATTAACAGATGTGTTTCAATGTACATCAATGTATATAAATGCATCTGTTTTTATATGCACTTTCCACGGATTTTCCACGGTAACAATACTTTATAATGCAAGAAGAATCAACACCTCATATAAATGGACGCTGGTTAGACGCTGGTTAGACGCTGGTCGTTACTTTATATAGTATTTTCCATCAACCGTATTATTTCCTTTGAATTCTATCAATTCTTTCTTTGTCAATTTGTCTATGTAGAGTATTAAAGTGATTATAAAAATCGGAATAAATTTTTAAAAGTATTATCGTAGTTTTCCGCAAATTTTTCCGCAAATAATATAAAAGTAATAAAAAAGCCAGTAAATACCGGCGTTTTTAAAATCATTCTGGTGGACACTAACACAGATACCATTCTGGTACCCATATCAAACCGGGTGCATATTCGCATAAATAAGGCATAATCTGAGATTTAATCAGACTGACAGATGTATTTCAATGTACATCAATGTATATAAATGCATCTGTTTTTTATATTGTTTTCCACGGATTTTCCACGTTTATTATGACTTCAATGACCTTAAAGACAATTACTTATATTCTTTTGCAATTAGTTTCCTAATGTAGTTTCTTCTCAGATCCGATTCTTTCCCGAAAAAGAACAGTTCATATCGACTTGTGTGGATTTGTTAACAGTTTTGTTAACAAATCCTTTATCTTACTTAATCACATAGAAATCATAAGTATTAATAAATTATACATGATGTTATTATTTAGGTATGAGAAATAAGCTTCAATCAATTGAGATTGGTGTGCTATATTTTTACATACATTTTGTTACAGAAACAGTTTGCTTTTATCTTTTAAACAATTTTTTTAAAGCACCAATATCTTCATGGATTCTGGCGTATGCATACGATGCGTTGGCTTTTGTTCCACAGTCGTTAATCGGATATTATAGAGATACACATCCAAGGATAAATCTCAGTGTTATTGGCATAATATTCTTGACAGTATCTGTTTTGTTGCATGCATATTTAAAACAAAACATCATCATTGCTTTGGTTATTGTTTCCTTAGGCAATGCTTTGATTCATGTCGAAGGAGCTGAAACTACCATTAAATCCTCAGAAGGAAAGATGACTCCAAGTTCTGTTTTTGTTGGATGAGGGTCTTTTGGGGTCATAACAGTAAAACTATGTTCAGATTATTGTGTTCCGTTTCAGCTTATTATTATTCTGATTCTCTCAAAAATTACTT
>JAFRBQ010000015.1 GCA_017404785.1 Erysipelotrichaceae bacterium | reverse complement strand
CTTTCTTTTCTACAGCTTTCTTAACTGTAGCAACCTTCTTGGCAACAGCCTTCTTAGCAGGTGCCTTCTTAGCTGGTGCAGCTTTCTTTGCAGGAGCAGCTTTCTTAGCAGGTGCCTTCTTTGCAGGTGCTTTCTTAGCTACTACTTTCTTAACTTCTTTTTTTGCAGCCATTTTAAATTTATCCTTCCTTTGAATAAATACGAGAAATATTTCTCATATAAAAATATTATAAGAATTAATTTTTTTATTTACAACTTTTTATATTACAAATTGTTTGATGAAACTGACAATGTTGTCAAAGTATTTTTCATCAATGATCGATGCGGTGTGATCGGCACCGGCTACCGGATAATATTTTTTGTATCCCTTGTTGTGATTGTAAAGCTTCGTTGCCATCTCGAATGGAACGAACTTGTCTTCTTCACCATGAATGATCAGGATAGGTATTTCATTGGTATCAAGTGCCTTCTTCGGTGACATGTCATCAAAGGTCATACCGAGATTTTTCTTCAGTTCTCTTTCCAACATCATGAGTACCGGTTTGGTGAATCTGAGTTTGTAATCGGTCCTGACGACGTGATCGAACTGTTCTGCAGCTGAAGAGAAACCGCAGTCTTCTATGATGCACTTGACATTGGCCGGCAGATCATTGGCGGTAGCCATTATGACAGTAGATGCACCCATGGAGACACCATATAGTATGATCTGAACATTTGGATCCTTGCTGATAAGATAATTGATCCAAAGGATCAGATCGAGTGATTCCTTCTGACCATAGGTGTAGAATTCACCTTCTGAATCGCCACTGGCACGCTGATCGATGATCAGAGTATTAAAACCGCGCCTGTCAAATTCATAGGCTCTAGGATAGCTGAATTTCTTGGATGACCAGATGCCATGGACCAGGATAACATAAGGATTTGATCCGTGATTCTGGACATTGTAGGCATTCAGTTTAAGGCCATCAAAAGAAGTGATCCTCACCTGCATGACATTTGAAGATGAAAGCCAGTCCAGGTATTTCTGATCGACTTCCTCTTCTTTTTCATGCTTCATAAAAGCATTCTTAAAAAGCTGAGAAGATATCTTCTTGTAGGCCAGATAGGATAATCCACCGGTAACACCTGCAGCAGCAGCTATTTTCTTGTGTTTCATTATTCAAAATCCTTCTTTTTCTCTAACAGTGTATTGTACGAATTTCGGTAATTGGTAAGTTTGTTCTTTTCTTCTTCGACCTTTGCAGGTGGAGCCTTGGAAATGAATTTATCATTGCTGAGCATCTTTTCACCTCTTTCGATCTCTGAAGCAAGTCTCTCCAGTTCCTTGTCGATCTTGGCAAGTTCTGCTTCCTTATCAACGATCTGGTTCATGATGAATGAAACTTTGCCGAAATCAGTCGGACGTACTATCGTCTCTTCATCAGTAGAATCGATTACATTGAGCTTGGTCATACGGTAAAGGATATTGCTCAAAGACTCATCAAGCTTGAGACCGTCAACGATGATATCGAGTTCCTTGGAAGGCTTGATGTCATTTTCGTTTCTGATCTCTCTTGTTATCTTTATGATCTGAATGATTGAATCGATATTTTTTGCTTTACCTGTATCTATTTTATCATTTATCTCAGGCCATGTTTCGATCATGATCGAAGATTCTTTGTCGTAAATATTCTGATAGATCTCTTCAGTCACAAACGGAATGAACGGATGCAGAAGCTTGAGTATTGCTTCTAGCACATAGATGAGAGTATCAAGAGTCTGATGTTTTAGTTCAATGTTGTCGCTGTTTAATGCCGACTTGGTGAATTCGATATACATTGAACAGAAATCTTCCCAGACAAAGGAAATGATCTCATTACCGGCAATGGCCAGCTCATACTTATCAAGATTGGTCGTAACCGATTTGATCGTTTCATTGAGACGATTGATGATCCAGCAGTCGATATCATTACTGATCTCCGGTTTCTTATATCTGTATGTCTCATCACAGTTCATTAATACATATCTGGAAGCGTTCCAGAGTTTGTTGATGAAATTCCAGCCTGCTTCCATCTTTTCCGTTGAATAGTTCATATCCAGACCTGGAGTAGAGTTGGTAGACAGGAAAAGTCTCAAGGCATCAGCACCATATCTGTCGATCAGATCGATCGGATCGATACCATTGCCAAGGGATTTTGACATCTTTCTGCCCTTTTCATCTCTGATCAGACCATGGATCAGACAATCCTTGAATGGCACATCATTGCAGAAATGACGGGCTGAGAAAGCCATACGGGCAACCCAGAAGAATATGATGTCATAGCCTGTGACCATGCATGAAGTCGGGAAATAGCGCTTGTAGTCTTCGGTCTCTTCAGGCCAGCCCAAAGTCGTAAATGGCCATAAAGCGCTGGAGAACCAGGTATCCAGGACATCTTCATCCTGATGATAGTTCTCAACATCCTTTGGCGGATTGACATCGCAATAGATCTCACCAGTCTCATTATGATACCAGACCGGGATCCTGTGACCCCACCACAACTGTCTTGAGATGCACCAGTCCTCGATATTTTCCAGCCACTGCGTAAAGGTCTTTTCAAAACGCTTCGGGTAGAAGTTGATCTTGCTTTCTTCGTGCTGCTGCGCTTCTAGTACAGCTTCAGCAAGTGGCTTCATCTTGACGAACCACTGATTTGAAAGATACGGTTCTACCATTACACCGGTCCTTTCAGAGTGACCGACAGAGTGAACGATCTTTTCCATTCTGTCGAGACAGCCTTCAGCCTTGTATTTTTCCAGAAGTTTTTCACGGCATTCAAAACGATCCAGACCGTTGAATTCACCGCAAAGTTCATTCATCGTGCCGTCTTCATTCATACAGATCGGCATCTCAAGATTGTGTCTCAAGGCGATCTGATAGTCGTTAGGGTCATGAGCCGGTGTACATTTCATAATGCCGGTACCAAAACCGATCTCGATATATTCATCACCAATGATCGGCAGTTCATCACCATTGGCAGGATTGATGGCTTTCTTACCGATCAGATGATTTACTTTTTCATCGTTAGGATTGACAACGATACAGACATCGCCAAACATCGTTTCCGGTCTGGTTGTCGCAACAGTAAATGTCTCATCAGAATCGACCATCTTATATCTGATGTAGTACATATAAGCTTCGACATCCTTATGAATGACTTCAATATTGCTTAAAGCGGTCTTGGCTTGAGGGTCCCAGTTTATGACTCTTTTGCCTCTATAGATGAGCCCTTCATTGTAGTAAGTCACAAAGACCTTGGCAACAGCTTCGGAAAGACCTTCATCAAGCGTGAATCTTTCCTTGCGGTAATCGGTTGAGTTGCCAAGCTTTGCCCATTGTGAACGGATGAAATCAGAATACTCGTTTTTCCATTCCCAGGCTTTTTCCAGGAATTTTTCACGACCAAGATCATATCTTGATACACCCTGGTTCTTCAGTCTTTCATCGACCTTGGCCTGGGTCGCGATACCCGCATGGTCCATGCCAGGAACCCAGAGCACATCAAAACCCTTAAGACGGTTGTATCTAGCCAGAAGATCCTGGATCGTATTGTCCATCGCGTGTCCCAGATGCAGTTTTCCGGTTACATTTGGTGGCGGAATGACGATACAGTATGGTTTCTTTGACATGTCGCCACATTCAAAATAATGGTGATCAAGCCAGTTCTGGTATTTACCCTCTTCTACTTTTTTGGGATCGTATCTACTATCGAGCATATTCTTTCATCCTCCTTAACAAAAAAAGGTGGCTAAAGGGCGCTGATGCGCGTTACCACCTTAATTTCTAACTCAAACTCTTAACGCGAGCACGCGTACCTAAGTAGACTCCAAGACAACATTTTCATCCTATCCAGTATAAGTTCCACCAACCCTTATATCTCTATGTTTCCGATAAAGATTACTTTCTTCTTTTCTTCGTCCTTTAAATTATAATAAATCTCAACTTACAGATTCAAGTATCAATTCTCTGAGCCTGTCGATATTGCTTTTCCTGAAAGCCGAAACATAAATGATATTATCGATATCCTTGAACAGTTTATGTTTATTGTTCATAAGCTGATTATTGGAAAGCTTATCGATCTTATTGGCAACGACAAGATAGTCAAGTCCCCTGTCTTCAATGAATTCCTTCATATCAAGATCATCTTTTGTAAGACCGATCTTGCTGTCGACGATCATGATGACAAGTTTTATCTTATCCGTTCTACAGAAATAATCCTCCATCATCTTTCCGAAAGCCAGTGTTTCATTCTGTGATCTTTTCGCATAACCATAACCCGGAACATCGACAGCTGTATATTTATTGTCAACATCAAAGAAATTCACGAGTTTGGTCTTGCCAGGAGTTTTTCCGACATAGGCCAGTTTCTGGTTATATACAGCATTGATCAGTGAAGATTTTCCGACATTGCTTCGTCCGACAAAAACAACTTCCTTTTCTGTTTCAGGAAATTCGCTTTTCTTTGTCGCTGAACAGAGAAACTTAATCACTTAATAACGCCTCATTGATGACCTGATCGACTTTCTCGACCGGGATATAGGTCACATCATTCTTTACTGTATCAGGAATATCATCAAGATCCTTGATGTTGCCTTTAGGGATGATGATCGTCTTGATACCGCTGCGGTGAGCTGCCAGGGATTTTTCCTTCAGTCCACCGATCGGCAGAACGTTTCCTCTTAAGGTAACTTCACCGGTCATGGCAAGATCCTTCTTGACGGCACGTCCGGTCAAGGCGGAAACGATCGCGGTCGTGATCGTCACGCCGGCAGATGGGCCATCTTTTGGCACTGCACCTTCAGGGACATGAATATGAATATCGTGTTTCTCAAAGAACTCAATTGGAATATTGTACTTCTTGGCATTGGCCTTAATGAAGTCCAGAGCGATCTTGGTCGATTCGACCATGACTTCACCAAGTTTACCGGTAACAATGAGGTTGCCTTTGCCTTCAAAGTAGTTTACTTCTACTGGAAGAATATCGCCACCAAATGATGTATAGGCCAGTCCGGTAACGACACCGACCTGATTCTTCTTTTCCTTGGTTCCATAGTCATAGATCTCATGACCTAACCATTCGTTGATAAGTTTCTTGGTGATCTTTACTGACTTCTTGTTTTCCTTAAGAATAGCCAGAACAGTCTTCCTGCACAGAGTGCCGATGATCCTTTCAAGCTGTCTTACACCTGCTTCTCTGGTGTAGTGCCTGATGATATAGAGGATCATATCCTCTTCAAGATGCATCTGCTTTTCATTGAGGCCATTGATCTCCATCTGTTTTGAGATAAGATGGTTTTCAGCGATCTTTACCTTTTCATATTCGGTGTAGCTTGATAATTCGATGATCTCGAGTCTGTCCAGCAATGCTGGAGGAATATTGTCACGATAGTTGGCAGTACAGATAAACAGAACATCAGAAAGATCGTATGGTTCTTCCAGATAGTGATCTGAGAAAGCCATATTCTGTTCAGGGTCAAGAACTTCAAGCATGGCGCTTGATGGATCGCCCTTGTAGTCTGAAGCCATCTTGTCGATCTCATCGATAAGGAAGACAGGATTAAGCGTTCCCGCTCTTTTCATGCCCTGGATGATACGTCCAGGCAAAGCGCCAAGATATGTTCTTCTGTGGCCTCTTATTTCAGCCTCATCTCTGACGCCGCCTAAAGATATCTTTACAAAACGGCGATCCAGAGCGCGGGCTACGGATTTGGCTAGAGATGTCTTACCGACTCCCGGAGGACCAACAAGACAGATGATCGGCGATTTAAGTGAATTGGTCATCTGTTTGACGGCCAGATATTCAAGGATCCTTTCCTTGACCTTTACAAGACCATAGTGATCCTCATCAAGTATCTTTGAGGCATCTTCAAGATTCTCATTGTCCTGAGATTTCTGATACCAAGGTACGTTCAGCAACCATTCAAGATATGTCCTGATGACACCTGTTTCGCCGGTTGTCGGCGGAAGCATCTCGTAATGTCTGAATTCTTCTCTGGCTTTGGCCTTGACGTTTTCCGGATAAGGTTCCTTCTCCAGTTTTTCCTTGAGATCATCGATATCCGAACCGCCTTCCGGTCCACCCAGTTCGTCTTTGATGGCCTTTAGTTTTTCTCTTAAGTAGTAGTCTCTTTGACCATCCTCAATGCTTTCCTTGACCTTTTCGTTGATCTCCTGTTCGATCTTGTCCATATTTCTTTCTTTTTCAATATGTGACAGCATCATTTCCAGACGTTCATTGACATTTTCTTCTTCAAGGAAGAGCTGCTTATCTTCGATATTCTGAATGTAGATCTGGGCAAATGTATCGACCAAAACTGAAGCAAGAGCACCATCAAAATTTGAAAGCTGTCTGATCGGGAAACCAGGACGTCCGTATTTCTGGGCGATCAGGTTGAATTCAGCCAGAGCTTTCTTGGTCGTGGATTCAATTACTTCTTCGTTTTCGATCACATCAAAGATCTCATCGATCTCGACAAAATTGACGCCTTCCTTTAAAAAGTGCTTGGTGATACGGCAGCGTGTCAGACCCGAGAAAATGACTTTGAGATGATCATCTCTTTCTCTTGAGGTCTTTATGCGGCAAACCGTACCGATGTTGTAGACATCATCAGGTCCCGGTACATCGACCGTCAGATCCTTCTGGGAGACCAGAACGATATTTGTATTGTAGGCATTGGCGTAATTAACCGTATCGATAGAGACCTGACGTCCAACTTCGACAGCCAGATCCTGCATCGGGAAAACTACTGCCCCTCTTGTACAAAGCAAAGGATATGAATATTTACTCATGGAATACCTCCTTTATTTTCAATAAAAGACGCAATGCGTCTTTTTGTTATTTCTTAAGCAAGTCTAAAGTTTTCTGTGACTTGAGATCAGATCTGATGCTGTCAGCAGGAACATACTTCTTGACGTCTTCAACATCCATGCCGTACATCTCGGACATCTTCTTGTATTCCTCGTTGATATCATCTTCACTGACTTCAATTTTCTCCTTCTTGGAGATCTCGGCCAATGCAAGATTTACTTTGATTCGCTTGATCGCATTTTCTTTCAGTGAATCTCTGAAATCTTCCATCTTCTGACCGGTCATCTTCAGGAAATCGGCCAGTGAGAAGCCCTGCTGCATCATGTTCTGTTCGTAGTTGGAAACAATATTATCTGTTTCGCTCTTGATCATGACATCAGGTATTTCAACTTCCGTGATCTCCGCAAGTTTATCAACGAGATCATCTTCAGCTTTTCTCTTGGCATCATCCTGTTTTCTCTTGAGAAGATTTTCTTTTGTATAGTTCTTCAGATCTTCAACAGTCTTGACGTTTTCATATTTAAGTTCTTCAACAAACTCGTCATTTAGTTCAGGAAGGACTTTCTTCTTGATTTCGTGAACAGTCACTTTGAAAGTAGCCGGCTGGCCTTTCATTTCTTCAGCGTGATAATCATCAGGGAATTTGACCTCGATCTCTTTGGTCTCTTCAGACTTCATACCGATCAACTGTGTTTCAAATCCAGGAATAAAGGAATTGGAACCGATGACCAGATCATAGTTATCAGCTTTTCCGCCTTCAAACGGTTCACCATTCTTGAATCCTTCAAAGTCGATAACGACTGTATCGCCGTCTTCTACTTCGCCATCTTCCTTGAGTTCAAGATCAGCTTTCTGGTTCAACAGCGTAACGATCTGATCATTGATCTCGTTTTCATCGACCTTTGACTCTTCTTCCTCATACTTGATCTTCTTGTAGTCGCCAAGTTTTACATCAGGAAGAACCGGACAGATGAACGTGAGAACACACTTGTCATCGGATAATTCATCGACCTTCAGTTCTGGACGATCTATCAGTGTGACATCGTGTTCGGCAATTCCATCTTCCAGAGCTTTCTGAGCCAATGATTCAGCTGCATCGAGCAGCGTTTCATTATGACTGATATATTTTTCAACCAGGTGTTTAGGAGCCTGACCTTTTCTGAAACCTTTTACTTCTACTTTCCTTGCCAGCTTGTTGAATGCTGAATCGATCGCATTCTTCCAGCTATCACCTTCCAGGGTAACTGTCATTTCAGCTTTGGCATTTTCTACTTTTTTGTACTCAGACATATTCTTTCTTCTCCTTATTACAGACTAGATAATTTTAACATTAATGATCCTGATTTTCTATAAAAACACCTTTATTAAAGCACTCAATTAGCACTTTCAAACGCCTTGAGTATATAAGCTATGATCTTATCTGCCGCCATGAAGCCTTCATCCTTGCTTAAAGTATCAGGTAAAGCCATAAGGACCTCCTTATAGAGAAGTTGTTCAGCCATAGCCATCATTGATGGGTCTTTCATGAATCTTTCTCTGATGAGCTCTAATGCGCTTAAAAAGCCAGGACTTTTTTCAGGTAGAATAACTTTGCATGGATTGAACGTCTCGCCATTGTATATGAAATCGCAATTCACTTCTTGTCTTATCAGGGAATCTATCAGCAGTACTTTGGAATTGAGATAGCCATCTCCTGACAGATATGATTGAACAGTATCGATATAATTGCGAAGATTTTTCCTGTTGAGTTCATCTACAGCCAACAGCTGATGAATCTCATCCTTACACAGATATTCTTCTATCTGCTCATCACTCAGACTTTTCTGCTGGTAGGAATCCCTTTTTACCTTATCAAGCAGTTCGTTGAGCCTGCTTTCCACATCTCTAGGAACATAGGAAACACTCAGCTCATTTCTGATCAGCCTTTCCGCTTCACTGTAATCCCCTTTATCGATATTTTCTTCTATTTCTTTTATGATCTCTTCATAGTAGTTCATATTGTGTATCCTTTATTTGTGCATGGTAACCATTCAGAACCATCTTTCAGATATTCCATCGGTATGAATCTTATTCCATTTACATTCTTTTCGCTGTCAGTTTCCCTGAATCCCAGTCTATTATAGATTCTTCTGGCATAAATGGATGAATTTACTGTTATGATCCTGGAATCGGTCTTTGGAAGAATATATGAGAAAAGCTGTTTTCCAATACCTTTTCTCTTCTGTTTTCCATCAACAAAAAACAAGGCGATATGACTTCCAGAGTCTCTTGTGGCTATCAGACCAATAAGTTCATCGTTGTCAAAGGCACCATATATGTCCAAAGATGAAAGGAATTTGTTGTTATGGATCGTATTAAAGAATTCAGTTATGCCCTCCATTGAGTAATTGATCGCTTCAGATTCGCTGAATACCTTGAACACAAAATCCATCGCGTGTTCATATTCATCGATCGTCAGTTTTCGTATTGTTGTATTTTCTTTATGTACATTATTCATATTCTTTTATCTAAAACAGGAAAACTGTTAGTCTTCCTGTTATCTGGCGATTAATTGATTTTAAACTGTCAGGAATACAGCTCCTGTTTGGCCTGTCTCTTGTTCAGATAGAGTTTCTTGTCAGCTCTTTGCAGACATCTCTGGAAAGTATCCGGTTCTTCTTTAAGCTGATCATAACCGATGCCTACTGTAAAGATGAAACCGATATTATTTTCTATGCACTGTTTTCTCAGTTCGCTTCTGATGTCATCGATCAATGGAAGAAGTTCCGATTCGCTGGTCGGATGAACGATCATGATGAACTCATCGCCGCCATAGCGGGCCAGGAATACCGGGAAATTATGATGATTGATGACCTTCTTGAAGGAATCTGCCAGAATGATCAGAGCTTTATCGCCCTGGGCATGACCATAAGTATCATTTATAGATTTAAAGTCATTTATATCGATCATTACAACATATGTGAGCCTTTTATCCTTGCGCATATTGGATTTCTGCGAGGTATAGCGTAAAAGTTGACCACGGTTGTTCAAACCGGTCAATGGGTCGGCAGAAATCTGTCTTTGGATCATCTGGATGAAGAATACCAGCATCAAGATCGTGGAACTGTAGGCAAAGAAAGGTTCATATGGGAAGAAAAATGTCTCAATCAGACCTCCTATTACTACCATGAGCGGAAACAGACCGATAAGAAGGAATTTGCGTTTCTCGACCGGATTTTCCTCGCTGATGGCTTTTCTGACTGAATAATAAAGGACTGCAGCCAGGTTTATATATGGAGCTGTTACAAGGAAATAATTAAATCCATCCTGAACCTCGAATGCATCGTTGATCAGAAAACCAGGATTGACAAAATAAGTTATTATCAGGATCAGAGTGGAAATGATGAACGGTGTCATTAACAGAAATCTGAAGCGCGGATCGTTTCTTTTCTCGTATTGTTCAACAGACAGTGCATATTCCAGCCAGAAATAAGTGATGAACACCATGCCAAGATACAGAAGGAACGTATCAAGAACGACCAGAAAACGTGTAGGTTTAATGGTATTGGATACCAGAGCCGACCATAAGGAATCAACGGCAAAATAAAAAATAAAAGAAATCAATGCATTATCGTATTTGATCTGCTTTTCCTGTCTGTCGATGCCTAAAAGATCATGCACAAGCAGGATCAGGAAGATAATGATACATACAATATTGGCTTCTGTATAATGTATAAAAAAATTATTCACAGATTTCCTCTATTTTCAATGTTACACCTTATATATAAAATCAGTTGAATTATTATCTACTGTATTAAAAACCGACTTTCAAAATCAGTTATCGGCAGTGGTCTTGAGATATAGAAACCCTGGAAATGGTTGCAACCCATGGAAATGAGCTCATCAAGCTCATCTTTTGTTTCAACGCCCTCAGTTATGACATCCATACCTAACTCGTAGGCCATATTGATTATCGATTTGAGAATGATCTTGCTGCGGGACTTGCTGTTGATCTCCTGCAGAAGAGACATATCGACCTTGAGCACATCCGCATGGATCTGTTTAAGCATGGATATAGATGAAAAGCCTTTGCCGAAATCATCGATCTCTACCAGGAAACCTTTATCTTTCAGACGGGTGATGATCTTATCACTTTCTCTAGGTTCTTCAAGAAGACATGTCTCAGTTATCTCAAGCCTCAGTTTTTCAGGTTCAATATGATATTTATCAACGAGTTTTGTAAGTACATCATAGACATCCATACTGAAAAAGTCTTTGGCTGACATATTTACCGAAATGAAAAAATCTCTGTATCTGCTGTTTTTCCACAAAGACAGCTGTTTTGCAGCACATTCCCAGATATAGGCATCAAGTTCATGGATTAGATTGGCTTGTTCCAGGATCTCGATGAAATCCCCTGGCATGATCATAGAACCATCTGGTCTAACCCATCTGGCCAATGCTTCAGCACCGAAAACATGACCTTCATTATCGGATAAAGGCTGCAGATACATCCTGAACTGTTCTTCTTCTATAGCTTTGGCAAAGCCGCTGATGATCTCCTGTTCAAACAAAGCGCGATGCTGCATCTCGCTGTCGAAGTAAGCAACAGTCTCAATAAGGCTTTCCTTGATAGTCTTGAGTGCCGAATTGGCTCTTCCACACATTACAGAGATAGGAAGCGATGAATCGCTTATCCTGTATACGCCAAAATGAATGATGTATGAATAGATACCACAGTTGAACTGTGCAGAAAGCTCCTTCTGAATATCCAACAGTGACTCTTCATTGTAGTCGTCCTGTCTTATAAGCAAGGCGAAGTGATCTCCGCCCAGTCTTCCGCAAAGTCCTTTGCTCGAGGAAGCGATCTTATTTAATGCCTGAGCTGTAGATACAAGCAGTTCATTACCTTTCTGTTCGCCAAACAGTGTATTTACCAGACGGAAGTTCATGATATCGCCGCTGATCATAATCCAGGAAGTTTCAGGATTATCAACGATCAATTGACGGGACATTTCATAGAATGGTCCGGGATTAAGCAGTTTGGTCATTTCATCGTGGACCAGCTGATAACGGGCTGCCTTGTAGTCGATGTTTTCATCTGCCCTGTCGTTTATTGAAGAATGATCGCTTACATCATCATCGATATTTACCAGTTCAACGACTGCCTCATAGGCTTCGCCATCCGGTAAAGTCAGAGTTACAGGATTGGATTGAATATGGAATACTTTATTATCAAAGTATTCGGATTTTTCCTGATGACAGCTGGTCTTGCAGGCAACAGCACTGGAACAGTGACTGCACTTGGTTCCGGCGTTCCAGATGCCATAGCACTTCTGATTCATGTTTACCGTGCCATCATCATTTATTCTGATGATTCGACATTCAATAGGATCGACAACTCTTGCCAGATCGTACATGCCAGACATATTCTTCAGAAGCTCATTCATTTCTTTGGCCGTATATTGCGCTTTCTTCATCTTCAATCACCTTTTTCTTTGTCTATCTTCTTGTTTTCGTACATGATCTTATCAGCGCGTCTGGCAGTATCGTTAACAGTATCATCATCTTCTTTGTCATTTACAGCTATACCGAATGCAACATGGACTTCTTCCCAGCCATTTTCCGCTTTGGCATTGATCTCTTTTTCGCTTTCTTTGAACTTTTCAACAAGTTTGTCTCTATTTATGAAATCATCATTTTCCATGATAACAGCAAATTCATCACCACCGATCCTGAAGACCGGCGAATGTTCAAATATCCTGCAGATAAGACGGCTGGCGGTTTTCAGATAAATATCACCCTTATCATGACCGTATCGGTCATTGATATTCTTGAGATCATTGCAGTCAAAAACACCGATCGCAAATTTCAGTTTTTCATCATTATCAAGTCTGTTTTGCAACTCCTGAACATAATTTGCGAAAGCTCCTTTATTTCTGACAGAAGTCAAAGCATCGACGAATACCTGTTTATTCAAAACATTGACAAGTTTTTCTTCTTCAATTATCTTTTTTTCTGCTCTGATATCTCTTACTATCAGGAACATGATCAGAGAAATAATGATTATAATCGCAATAAGTGCTTCAATAAGATTGTCCTTGATGAAATCGACAAATGTCATTTTTGCATCTTCGGTCGAATAATATGCAAGAGCTGAGTGCATGACACTGTCGGGGACCAATCCTGAAGCCTTGGTCAGGATCGAATAAAGTATAGTATTGCCCTCTTTAATGGCGATCGAGTAATCGAGGTTTACACCAGTATATATCGTTGTCAGATGCAGTTTCTCGCACTGTTTGGCAATATTACTGAAACGATAGTTACTGATGATGATGCAATCAGCTTCATTATTGGCGATAGCCTCAAGT
The DNA here is from genome assembly GCA_017404785.1 of Erysipelotrichaceae bacterium. GTDB lineage: Bacteria > Bacillota_I > Bacilli_A > Erysipelotrichales > Erysipelotrichaceae > Colivicinus. The sequence goes on along the minus strand of JAFRBQ010000015.1, from coordinate 58,390 downwards.
CCTTTCGGTGTATCTTTGAAATATCTTACTTTCCAGCCAGGGAAATTATCTTTCAGAAAGATCTCGTAATTGGTATTGCCTTCGTTTACAGCAACAGTGATATCTTCCTGTTTGATGAACTCCTTCTGATCAGCAGCTCTTACGACCGCATCCATTTCACTTGCCATGAATGCCGGAGTCTGAACGATCCCTTCCATCTCCGCTTCATAATCGCTGAAGTTTGCCGGGAACATACAGTCGATCTCATTATTTTTTAAAGCTTCGATCGCTTCTTTGGCTGATGGATAACATACAGTTTCAAAACTGATCGTCGCATTCTCAAAACCCTGAGATATATATTCCAGATAATCTTTCAAGGCCCCGGTCAATTCACCGGTTTCCTTATCCTGTGCACAGAAAGCCAGATAATTGTCCTGATAACCGACTCTGATGACAGGATGTTTATCCAACCATTCAATTTCTTCGTTGTTCAGATAGAATATGGTCTTCTTGTTCATCAGATATTTCTGGTGAAGCTGTTCATTGAAATAGACATTCTCTTCAAGGATGGAAGTCATTGCATTGTTAAGATCGATCAGCAGATCATTTCTTTCCTTGTTCAATGCGAAAAAGTAATCGGATGAACCGATCTTCCATACAGCAGCTGTTTCTTCAAGATCGCCATAGACATCGACTGTGACAAAAGCATCCAGTCTGTTTCCCAGCATCATTAAAGAATCATCCTCGGTAGAGGTAAGTTCAAGGATCACTGGTGAAACATTATGGGTATCGACCCACTGTCTGAAAATTTCTTCCTGTATGGATCCCTTGGCTACACCAACTTTTTTGCCGTTAAGAGTTGAATAATCTTCCTGCCTGATCTCTTTATTATCTGTTGAGACAAGAAGATAATATGATTCCGTTCCCATTGGTGATGAGGCATATAGAAGATCATTGGCACGCTCTTCAGTATATGAAATATTTCCCATCATATCGATCTGTCCATCTTTGAGCATCTGCAGAAGTTCAGAGAAACTTCCATGTACATACTCGAATTTCCAGCCGGTATAGGCAGCGATCTTACGCTGATACTCATAGGTATAGCCAGACCAGCGACCCAGATCATCCTCGATGAAATAAGGCTCTTCGTGCCAGCCTACTTTGACAACCTTGTGATCATCATCGGCCTTTAAAATCATCGGATTAAAAGCTGCCGTAACGATCATAACAGTCAAAAAGAAGATGGTAAGTCTGATTATTTTTGATCTTATTAGTCTATTCATTACAGAAAATAACCTCTATTCTGTTATAAGAAATCTTTTTTCAAATTCATCGACCGGCAAAGGTCTTGAGAAATAGAAGCCCTGAACGATATCGCAGCCCATCTTCTTGAGGATCTGGATCTGGGTCTCTCTTTCAACACCTTCAGCGATTACCGGGATCTTCAGATTTTTGGCAATATCGATGATCAATTCAACAAGCTGCTGACCTCTTTGGTCGTGGTCGATATTTCTGATGAATTCTCTGTCCATCTTCAGGACATCAATCGGCATTGATGAAAGCATGTTCAAAGAAGAATAACCGCTGCCAAAGTCATCCATTTCAACCTTGAAACCTTTATTGCGAAGTCTGCCAATGACCTGGATCACCTGGTCGGCATTTTCGGTATATGCCGATTCGGTTATCTCAAGTTTCAGATCGTCATAATTGAGATTATTGGTCTCCATGATATCGTAAAGCGTCTCTTCAAGTCCCAGATCAAAGATATCAACTCGTGAGAGGTTGACAGATATTGAAAGTGTTACGCCGTATTTTTCCTTCCAGCAAGCGATCATCCGCGCTGCTTTTGCCCAGACATATTTATCCAGAAGTGTGATCTGCCCATTGTTTTCGAATAAAGGAATGAAATCACCAGGTTCAATCAGACCGAGGTCCGGATGATGCCAGCGCACAAGAGCCTCGGCACTGACGAGTTTGAACGGTTCATTCTGAATATTGAATTTAGGCTGATAGAAAACTTCAAATTCTTCATTGTCCAGTGCCTGACGCAGGTCGTTGAGCAAACGCTGTTCAAAGATATCGCGCTTGCTGACAGTTTCATCATAGATGATGAGGTGTTTCTTATAGTTTCCTCTTGCCATATTGCAGGCTGTTCTGGCACGGTCAAACAGTTCGATCGGTTCCATGCCTGATTGCCAAGGCATTACACCCATACGCAGTCTTGCGTTGGCATTAAAAGCCAGCTGGTTAACTACTGTCTGAAGTCTGTCAAAAATGGCTTCATAATCTTCTTTATGATTACAATAGATATCAAAACGGTCAGCTTCAAATCTTCCAGCAATGCCATTTTCTTCATCAGCGATCTTTTTAATCTCGATTCCAAGGCCTCTCAAGATCTCATCGCCCAGTTCACGGCCATGCAGTTCGTTGACGGAACGGAAATGTTCGATATTCAGAACGATCGCATCAAGAGGCTTATCCGGATGATCTCGATACATACGGTAGGCATACTGGAAGAAATACTTACGGTTATATAAACCAGTCAGATCATCAAGCTCGGTAGCCTGAATAAGGGAATTGGCCTTTCTTTCCGAAGTGATACTTCTGAAAAGCAGAAACAGTATCGTAAGCATGATGATCGAAGTAATTACGATAAAAACACCGAGATTATCAATGATGAAATCGGTGAAAGTAAGCTGTGATTCCTCAGTTATATAGTGTGAAAATGAAGCGTGTACTGCAGCATCAGGAACCATACTGATGACTTTGGCAAGTACGGAATACAGTTCGACCCGTCCTCTTGTAACAGCCATGCAGTAATCAAGTTCCACTCCGATAGAAAAAGTCGTAAGATGATACTTCTTGCACATTCTGGCGATATTGTTATAGCGGTAGTTGCTTATGATAAGACAATCCGCCTTGCCTTCGGCTACACCTTTAAGGCAGGCTTCAGAATTGGCGAAATAGACCTTTTTCCATTCAGGGAAGTGTTTAACCAGAAAAGCTTCATAGTTAGGGTTTCCTTCATTAACGGCAACAACGACATTGTTGTCCTTGTTAAAAATACCGGGATCGCTCATTCTGACCACCGCATACATCTCGGTATTCATAAGTGCAGGAGTCATTACGATATTTAATGACTCAGCTTCATAGCCGCTGAAATTGGCCGGGAATACACAATCAACTTCACCGTTATGCAAAGCATCTAAAGCTTCCTCGGCAGTTGCATAACAGACCGGTTTGAAATTGATACGCACATTATAAATTGCATCAGAAGCATATTCCAGATATTCCTTCAGGACGCCATCAAGTTCACCGGTCTCGGGATTCCTGGCACAGAATGCCAGATAGTTATCCTGATAACCGATTTTTATCGTTGGATGGAATTTCAACCATTCCTTTTCCTGAGGAGACAGAAAAGCATTGGCTCCAGATCTTCTGATATATTTTTCATACATTTCGTTGTTATAGAAACGGTTTTCATCCTGGATCTTACTCATCGCATATTCAAGTTCTTCATAAAGATCAGGTCTGTTCATATTTACTGCAAAATAGTAATCGGAGGAACCTATCTTGTATACCGGCGCAGCACGGCTTGTATCCATGAATGAATCAACTGTCACATATCCATCATATGTTCCATTTTCAAGCATCTGCAGTGATTCATCTTCAGTGCATGAAACTTCATATACTTCGCAATCGATATCATTCTCCTTTATCCATTCAAGAAAAAGCTGCAGCTGATAACTGTCCTCATTGACGCTGATCTTTTTGCCATTAAGGGTTGACCGATCAAAGGGAGAGATATCACTTCTTTCAGGCGCAGTAAAAAGATAGTATTCCTCAGTTCCCATAGGAAGCGAAGAGTAAAGCATCTTTTCAGCTCTTTCAGGTGTATAGGAGATATCACTCATCAGATCGATCTCTCCGGTTTCCAGTTTGTGTAAGAGCTCAGGCCAGCTGCCTTCGATATATTCAAAAGTCCAGCCATTATAGGCTGATAGTTTTAACTGATATTCATAGGCATATCCTGAACGGAAGCCATTCTCATCTAAACTATTATAGGAAGATTCATACCATCCTACTTTGACAACTTTTCTATCCTGATCCTGAGCTTTTATTATATTAGGCATCAATATACCAATAAAAGCGATCAAGGAAAGTGACAGAATGATTGCTGTTTTCTTGAGATTCATAATAAGCCTCCGTATTCATCATCGTTGCGGATCATAATAGAACAAAATACTGATTAGTTCATTTAATAAAATAAACAGTAAAAATTAATATTTTGTTATAAATATTATATCTTATGTTTCATTATTAAGTCATTTAAATAAGTCAATGTAATTCGTTCCAGAAATGGATCCTGATGATTTGAAAAATTTAATCCAGTAATATGCTTGTGAAATCATCTTCTGGAAAGTTGAACTATCGTTTCAATGTGTTGCGTATATGAGAACATATCGACCGGCTGGATCTTTTTTATCTTGTAGTATCTGCTTAAGTACCTCAGATCATTAGCCAAGGTAATCGGATTACAAGAGATATAGACTACTCTTTTTGGAGAAAGTCTGACCATAGATGACATGAACTTGGTGCTCGATCCTGCCCTTGGAGGATCCATTATTACGACATCTATTCTGGCATCATGGCTGCTCAGATTATCCATATATCTTCCGGCATCATCCAATACGAAATCAATATTCTCAATATTATTTGTCTTTTTGTTGTTCAATGCATCCTTGACAGCAGATTCGTTGGATTCTACCCCAATGACTTTTCTTACATATCTGCTGGCAGCCATACCGATCGTACCTGTACCGCAATAGGCATCGATCACTGTATCATTTTCTTTTAGATCACAAAGATCCAAAGCCGTATTGTAAAGGATCTCCGTCTGTCTTTTATTGACCTGATAAAAGGAATTAGCTGAAATCTTAAATCTTAATCCGCATAATTCATCAGTTATATAGCCTTTGCCATAAAGAATATTATTTCTGTTTGAAAGAATCGCGGATGTAAAACGATTGTTTACGTTCTGAATAATGGTCTTTATATCTGGATTATATTTGATGATCTCTTTTACGATCTGATCCTGATTGATTATTGAAGATGTTCCTGTAACCAATACGAGCATGTATTCGTTGAGGTTTGTTGATCTGATCAGAAGATGACGGATACAGCCTTTCATATTTCTTTCATCAAATACCGATACTCTGTATTTCTTCAGGATCTTTCTTACTGAGATATAGATCTCGTTAAGCTTTTCATCACACAACAGACATTCATTTACCGGAACGATCATGTGTGATGATGGAATATAGTAACCGCTGATCGTATTTTTATGTTCATCACAGGCAAAACTGATCTGGATCTTGTTACGGTAATGATCAGGATCTTCCATACCTATGATCTTTTCCACATTATGAAAATCCTTAAGCAGATCTTCCGCTTTTTTCTGTTTGATCTCCAGTTGCGTAGCATAGTCAATCCCCTGGAACTGACATCCTCCGCAGAATTCACTTACAGGACATTTATTCATTTAAATCTATAACTAAATTAATTATATTTGATTATCAAAAAGAGAGTTATCATAAACTCTCTTTTGAATGAATTTTAGATTAGGAAGTTCAACTTATCAGGTCAGTTTTTATTGAGCTTGCTGATCACCGATAGGAATTTCACCTGATCGGATCAATGACAGCATGATATCAGCGATCTCAGGATCGAATTGACGACCCTTATTGGTCTCGATCTCATCAATGATCTTTTCCTTGCTCAGCTTGTTTCTGTAGACACGGTTTGTATTCATCGCATCAAATGAGTCGGCAACACAGATCATACGGGCGATCAGAGGTATATCATCACCGGATCTTCCTTCAGGATAGCCTTTTCCATCATATCTTTCATGATGGAAACGGGCACCGTCTTCCACATGATCCAGACTCTTGAAGGCATGAAGGATCTCACCACCCTGTACAGTGTGGGATTTGATGACCTTGAATTCCTCATCAGTCAGTTTGCCAGGCTTGCCAAGGATGTTGTCCGGAACACCGATCTTGCCACAGTCATGAAGCAAGGCAATGTAATAGATATTATCCAGATCTTCACCTTCATAACCCATCTTCTTGGCGATCTGTCTTGTATATGTCGCAACACGTTTTGAGTGACCGTTTGTATACGGGTCCTTCGCATCGATGAAACCGGTAAATGTTTCGATCGATTCGTTGATTATCTCGTTGTCTCTTTCATGACGATCGTTGTACATTTTGATCTGTGCAGAAGTGATCGAATAGACGATCAGGGCTATCAGCCAGATCGCAAGTCCGATAACAGAGACCCAGAAAAGCGGTTCGCTTGTGATCGCTCTGTTGAATGAATAATCAAGATCAAGTACGGAATCTTCGATCGACTCACCTATCAGGATATACATGATAAAACCAGGTGTTGTACCTTCATATGGTTCGATCGGGATCTCCATGGCATTCATTGTCGAGCTAGGAATATAGATAAAATAATCCCCTGCCTTCATATAGATGAAATTCTCACCATCAAATGTAACAGTTTCTAGCGGATGATCAGAAGGTTTGAATTCTCGAAGATCTGGAACTGTTGAAACAACTTCCTGTCCATTGACAGTCTGATGTACTTCCAGAGCACCATTCCAAGCCGATGCAAGGAAGACATCCTTGCTGAATGTCAGCTTGAATGTAAAATCATCCAGTTCATCTTTGGTGTTATTAGAGACAGTAAAATCATAGGTATAAGCCTGATAGTTGTTCTCGGTAAGGCCTTCATCATACAGGTCAAAGATCTTGCCCCAGGTACTGCTTCGTGGAATGGCCTTAACAGTTACACCTTCATTTTCATTTTCTTCATTTGAGAAAAGAGCTGAACCGGAAAAGGCAGCTTTATGTGTTTCGTTGTTATAGTTGTTCGTTTTGATCTCACTTATGGCGAATACCAAAAAGATCAGTACCAGTGAAACAATGAAGATCAGCTCTATCAAACCTTTTCTTTCTTTTCTCATATATCTATCCTCAAATAATTTACTTTAACATTCTATCACTAATGGATTTAAACTTTAAAACACTTATTTTTCACAAAATAAGCCGATCATTTCATCAGTCTTATGTTGACATCACTATTGCCCAGCAGATCACTCATTTCTTCCTTTGAAAGATCGATGTGACCCAGCTTTGTATATGCCCAGGAATTGGAACCATAGAAGATGACGATCTGATCACTTGAATACAATACGATATCTCCATAACTGGTCGTCAACTGTACATCATTGCTGCTTATTTTCTGACCGATATGGCCTACCTGTTCAAAACCGCCATACATGGACATATTGATTTCAAGAGGTAAAAGCTTTGAGAACTCTTTTACAGAATCGTTATCTTCCCAGCTGACAGGAACTTCTCTTTCATTAATAAACAGTTTCATTTTGCTATCTTCCTCAATATTTTCTTTTACGATCTCCCCATCCCAGGTATTTATGCCACCAAATTCATATATCTTTGTATAACCGATATCAGATAGTTTCTGAGCAGCCTGTTTACTGTGGTTTCCACTTCTGCAATAGATCAGAATAACCTGATCAAGATCTTCAAGTTCTTGAGGGCGGCTGTCATTTATCGATTCGTTTGGAATCAGTACAGCTCCTGGAATATGGCCTTCATCATATTCATCTTTTCTTCTGACATCAACGATGACGTAATCGTCAAGCTCTTTCATCATCCTTTTTGCTTCATCCTGACTTATCTGAGTATATGAATTTTCCATTAATTCTCCATCTAATGTTTTTTCATCTTTAATACATCCGGTCATGCAGATACATATAAATATAATCAATAATAATCTTTGAATCATTTCATCATTTCCTTTTATTTTGTTTTAAGATTTTTTCAACAAGTTAAAAATATTTGAACACATGTTTTTACAGTTTCAAAACAGCTGGAATTTCATCCCAGTCTTCTGGTATCTTGCTTTCCTCCACAAAGCCAAAAGACTGATACAGTTTTCTGGCGATCACATTTTCAGGTTCATATGACAGCCAGCAGTATTCTGCTTTGCCACATGGCCATGTTCTTATAAAATCCAGGGCAAGTTTCATTGCTGCTGTACCATAGCCTTTTTTCTGACAATTCTTATCGATCATAAAGCGCCATATCACATAGTTATCTTTGATGATCGGATATTTCAAGAGATCATCTTCATTTTCAAAACAATCATATCCAATCATCAGAAAACCTACAGGGATTTCTCCATCATAGATACCAAAAGGCTGCGCATATTTTCCAGCAGCTAAATTCGCGTACGCTTCTGCAAGACTGTAAATGTTTGGTGCGACAAATTCTTTCTGTATTTCATTAACCTGAAGATTGATCATTTCATCAAAATTCTGTGGATCGATCTTTACAAGTCTTATGTTTCCTTCTTCTCTATTCATAACAACTCAATCTCTTTTTACTGGAAAAAACAATTTATTCTGTCCCGTTGATGTTTCTGTAAAATCGCATACTGCACCCGCAAGTTTCATCCCAAGTTCTGGAATAAGACTGTTGATCACAGTTTCAAATGTCTCTTTATAGCTTTCTGGAGTTACTTCAGTCACAAGATATTTTCTTGCCGGCATAACCCACTTCACCCATCCATCAGGAACTGCCGTATCCTCATTTACTTCAATACCTGCCAGATACATTCCTCTGGAAAAATCGTCTGTCCATGACATAAAAGACATCGATTCGTCACTCATGGCTCCCCAAAAGCCAGTAAAAGACCCATCAACGTTTTTCATTCCTAGATCTGCAACATCACTGAAATTTGAATTGGCTTGCAGCCAAAGATCTTGAACTATGTTCTTTTCTTTTGTACATAACCCTTCCTTGCCAATGATTGCAATTTGAGGTAAATCAATTATTTCGTATTGAACCATATTTCTTCTAACTATATCATTATTTTTTTATAATCAATCTATTCGAAATTTTTCAACGTTTCCCATTCTGCTCGAGTAATTGCGTACACATAGGAAATAGTATTTTTCGGGTCTGGATATTCCTTCACTTTTTTCATACCAATGGAAATTGCTGTAGAACAGGAAGCAATGTTGGTATATTTCATATAGGAATATATCTTGTCATAATTTGTGTTTTGGGACACCCAGTCCCGCACAGCCTGAGCTGCTTCTTTAGCGAATCCCTGTCTCCAATATTTCTTGTTAATGTGATAGCCGAGTTCAGGGAGCAATTCTCCATCAATATTTTGGATAGTAATGCCACAATCACCAATGAATTCACCAGTTTCTCTTAAAACAATGGCCCAGAGTCCAAATCCATACTTTTCATAGTTTTCAAGATTCCATTTGATCCAGTTTCTTGTCTTCTCTGCATCAAAAGGTTCCGGATAATGCTGCATCGTTTCTGTATCAGACATAATGTCATAAAGTGCATCAAAATCATTTATTGAATAGTCTCTCAGAAATAGTCTTTCTGTTTTTATCCTGTTCTTATCACTATTCATAAATTACGATTTTCTTGACAACAATGTTACTGTCTCGACGTGTGTCGTATATGGAAACATGTCTACAGGCTGTATAGAACTTATATGATAGTGATCTTTAAGTAAGAGAAGATCTCTGTTTAAAGTTGCCGGATTACATGAGACATATATGATCTTTTCTGTTTTCAGTCTAATAAATGTATCTATGAGTTCTTTACTGATTCCTTTTCTTGGCGGATCTACAACAACGATATCTTTGTCTTTTATGTATTCATCCATTCCCTTAGAAGCATCAGCACAAATAAAAGACACATTATTTATGTTATTGATCTTTGCATTATCCTTGGCATTTATGATAGCCTGATCAACGATCTCTACACCTATTACATTTCTGGCGTAACGGGCAAGATACAGGGAAATGGTTCCTATGCCACAGTATAGGTCAAGTATTGTTTCATTACCCTTAAGATCAGCCAATTCTCTGATCTTTGCGTAAAGCTTCAGCATCTGTCCGTAATTGACCTGATAGAAGGATTTCAGAGAGATTTTTACTTTAATGCCATCATATATGTCATAGATAAAATCTCTTCCATAAAGAAGCTTCTCCTTATAGCCCAGAATGACATTGGTATCCCTATCATTCAGATTAAGTATTATCGATCTGATATTTAGATACTTGTTTATTATGAATTCATTTATATCATTAAGATCCAGATCAAAGTTATTGACGATATATCCCAGCATGATCTCATCTGTCCCCTGGGCATGTTTGATCAGAATATGACGGAAATACTTATCGATCTTTTTCCCTATCAGCAAACTCTTCAGATCTTTTATTATCTGATTGGCTTTAATGGATTCTATCTTACAGTCGTCAAATTCCACAATATCATTGGAAAATTTGCGGTAAAAACCCATTTTGCCATCTCTTACTGGTATCTGAACCTTATTCCGGTAGTGATTAGGATGATCATCTTCGATGATGTCGTTAACTTCAAAATCTCTGAAAGTATTTATGAGAACTTCCTTTTTAAGAAGAAGTTGATAATCGTAATCGATATAGCGGTAATCGCAGCCTCCACATTTGTATGAAATTGGACAATCACTTTCAATTCTGTAGGGTGATGGATCGATCAGTTTATCAATAATGCCAAAGGAATAGTTCTTCTTTTCGGAAATGATCTTGACATCTGCTTCTTCACCTTTTATCATGCCTTTGACAAAAATCACGAGATCACCTGCTCTGGCAATTCCGTGTCCATCGACTGACATATCAACACATTTGCATCTTACTATTTCGTTTTTCATGATTTAAAAAACTTCATGTTTCCATGAAGTTTTACTGGTTGGATGTATCGACATCAGTTTCTTCTTCGCCAGGTTCTGCAGTTGTTGTCTCAGGCGTAAGACCTTCAAGTTCTGCAGCCAGGGCTGGATCCTTAGGCTGAGCCAGATTGTCAATCTGATAAGTCTCCTCATAGGAATTCTTATGAAGCAGCTTATACTGTCGAGGATTTGAAGAACCGATCGGACTTGCTTCAGGTGACGTATAGACGTTTATCTGCAGGTCATACATCTTCTTTCCTGAAGAAGAAGTAAAGTAAGTGGATACAGGTAACTTCGAATTGACCTTTGTATAGGCATTAGTAAGGATCGAATCGACCTGTGCTTCGCTTAGATTGTCATTTGTATCAATATAGATCTTCAATTGTCCTTCTGAACAGATGACTTCTACAGAATCAATCGAACCAATAGCTTCGATCTCGCTTTTCAGAGCACTTACATGTTCAGATGTGATCGCCGGATCAAGGTCATTTTCAAATCTGGAACCATCTCTTGGTGTACCGGTATGTAAAGCAGATATACCTAAAATGCCAAGGAAGATCAGGATCGGAATTGCGATTATGATAAGACCTACGATAAGAACGATCGCAGAACGTGATAATTTCTTTTTCTTTCTAACTTTTTTCTCTTTTTTAACTTCGCTCATAAAAAATCTCCATTAATTATCTTAACATACTTTATAATAGAGCCTCAAACTCATCTTCCGATAAAGTCGCCACTCCAAGCTGATTGGCTTTATCGAGTTTGGATCCAGCTTCTGTTCCATAAATCACATAATCGGTCTTTTTTGATACAGATCCAGAAACATTGGCACCCAGATTATCCAGCAGTTCAGTAGCCTGATTGCGGGTAAATCTCTGTAAAGTTCCTGTAAGTACAACTGTCTTGCCACTAAATACCGATTCATTGTTTACAGATGTATCGATATAATCCATGTTTACCCCAAGGATCTTGAGCTGCTTTATCATTTCAATGTTCGATTCTTCATTGAAAAAATCGCGAATATATTCAGCAGTCGTAGGACCGATATCCTTTATAGCACTCAATTCTTCGATCGTGGCATTCATGAAACTGTCCATATTTCTGAAATGAGCAGCCAGGATCTTTCCAGCCTTTTCACCTACCTGTCTGATTCCAAGGCCATATATTAGTCTTTCAAGAGAATTCGCCTTGGAGTTTTCGATCGCTTCGATCAGATTGTCGTATGATTTCTGACCGAATTTATCGAGTTCAAGTATGTCTTCTTTGCGGTTATGAAGTTTATAGATATCTTCAAAACTGTTTATAAGGCCTGCTTCTAAGAAGGTCTCAACTCTTTTTTCACCAAGTCCGTCGATATTCATGGCATTTCTTTCCGTGAAATGCGATATCGAATAGACAAGTCTGGCTTTGCATTCGGAATTGACACAGTAATGTGCTGCTTCATCTTCAAAACGGTAGAGTTTACCACCACAGACCGGACAGATATCTGGGAAGAGGAACGGAAGTTGTGAACCATCTCTTTCTTCCTTGAGAGATCTTACAACTTCAGGAATGATATCACCGGCTTTTCTCACTACAACAGTATCACCGATCCTGATGTCCTTGTCTTTGATGTTGTCTTCATTATGTAAAGTCGCAAAACTGACTGTCGTTCCCGCGATCTTCTTAGGTGTAAGTCTGGCGTTTGGTGTACACTTGCCAGTTCTTCCGACGGTAATGAAAATATCTTCAACTTTTGTTTTTACTTCTTCAGCCGGGAATTTATAGGCGATTGCCCATTTAGGAATACGTGAGGTAAAACCGATCTTTTTTTGCAGGTCATAGGAATTTACCTTGATGACCATGCCATCGATCTCATAAGGAAGATCGTTTCTGATCTGAGCTGTCTTTTCAATAAAATCTATGACATCCTCAATGTCATTAAATAGAGTAGTAGTTTCGTTGACGATGAAACCGAGTTTTCTGGCATACTGCAGAGAACCGTAATGGGTATCGGAATTGATATCATCCGGAATATGATACCAGAAACCATCCAGGCCTCTAGATGCACAGATCCTCGAATCAAGCTGTCTGATCGAACCGGCAGCTGCGTTTCGCGGATTGGCGAACTCTTCTTCGCCATTGGCTCTTCTTTCCCTGTTTACTCTGTTGAAAGATGATTTAGGCATATAGACTTCGCCACGGATGTCATATCTTTGCTTATATGGTATGGACATCGGAATGCTCTGGATCGTACGAACATTGCTGGTGACATCTTCACCGGTTACCCCATCACCTCTGGTCACGGCCTGTTTGAAAAGACCGTCTTCATAGATCAGAGACATGGCAAGTCCATCGATCTTGTATTCGGCACAGTACTCGACCTGACCAAAGACATCGGTGATCTTCTTTGACCATTCTCTAAGTTCATCATAGGAAAAAACATCGCCCAGTGAGAGCATTGGTATGGTATGATTGATCTTCTTGAATTCACTGAGTACTTCAAAGCCTACTCTTTGAGTCGGCGAATTAGGATCACTGAGTTCAGGATGTTTCTTTTCCAGTTCCTCAAGTTCCCTGAACAGCATGTCGTATTCATAGTCGGAAACTGTAGGTCTGTCCAAGGTGTAGTATTCATACGCATACTGTTTGAGAGTTTTACGCAGATATTCGATTCTTTCTATATCGTTCATAACATAATTATTATATTACAAATCGATTTTTATCTATTTGTATTTCAAAATATGGGATATAATTGATAAGTACGTAAAAAAGGAGATTTTATTTATGCCTGAAAACGCAAATGCATTCGATACACCAATTACCGAACGTATCCCTTGGGCAAAGGCTTCATTGAATTCGGACATTCCTCTTAATCTTGATTATGATGACTGTTCAATGGTTGAAGCTCTTGAAAAAGTAGCAAAACAGTATCCAAACAATATCGCTTTTGACTTTATGGGCCGTTCTACCAACTATAGACAGTTCATGGAGAACATCACAAAATGTGCAAAAGCCTTGAGAACGATCGGCGTCAGAGAAAATGACTGTGTCACAATCGCCATGCCTAACTGTCCGCAGGCACTTTACATGTTCTATGCGGTCAATATGGTTGGAGCTATTGCCAACATGATCCATCCTCTTTCAGCTGAAAAGGAAATTGAACACTATCTGGTTGCTTCAAATTCAGTAACTGCAGTAACTCTGGATCAGTTCTATCACAAGTTTGAAAACATCAGAGCCAATACCAATGTCGTCAATATCATCATTGCTTCGATCAAGGATGAATTGAGCAGACCGATCAAGGCCGGCTATATGCTTACAGAAGGTCGCAAGATGAGACCGATCCCTAAAGATGCGCCAGTAATAAGATGGAATGACTTCATGAAGATCTCAAGAAGTTGCTTCTACAACTACCGCAAGGAAAGAAAAGGCGATGATCCGGCTGTAATGCTGTATTCCGGTGGTACTACCGGAACGACCAAGGGTATCGTTCTTTCCAATGGCAACTTCAATGCCCTTTCAAAACAAATCGTAGCAACCAATCCGATGTATAGAGTCGGCGATAAGATGCTGGCAGCAATGCCTACCTTCCATGGCTTCGGCCTGGGTGTCTGCATCCATTCAATGCTGGCAAACGGCGGACGTTGCATCCTTATTCCGCGTTTCACGGCTAAATCATACGCAAAGCAGATCGTCAAATACAGATGCAACTTCATCGCCGGTGTACCTACACTGTTTGAAGCATTGCTGAGACTTCCTTCAATGGAAGGAAAAGACCTCTCATTCCTGAAGGGTGTCTTCTCCGGCGGCGATTCACTTTCAATTGAACTAAAAAAGAAATTCGATAAATTCCTCTATGACCACAATGCCAGCATTCAGGTAAGAGAAGGATATGGCACAACTGAAACTGTTACTGCCTGCTGTCTTACTCCACCTGCAATGTACAAGGAAGGATCGATCGGTATCCCATTCCCTGATACCTACATCAAGATCACGGAACCTGGTACTGATAACGAAGTTCCTTACTTCACTGAAGGCGAGATCCTGCTTGCTGGTCCTACAGTAATGCAGTATTACTGGAACAATGAAGAAGAAACAGCTGAAACGCTGGTCAGATCCGATACTGATGGACTTATCTGGGTTCATACCGGAGACCTTGGCTATATGGATGATGAAGGATTCATTTACTTCAAGGGCCGTTCAAAGAGAATGATCATCTCTTCCGGCTATAACATCTACCCTGCACAGCTGGAAAATGTTCTGGATGCACACGAAGCAGTTGAAATGTCATGTGTAATCGGTGTTCCAGATTCCTACAAGATGCAGAAAGTCAAAGCCTTCGTTACTTTAAAGAATGGCATTACCCCAAGCAATGAGATCAAGGAAGACATCATGGCTCATTGCCGCAAGCATCTGGCGAAGTATGAAATGCCTTATGACATCGAATTCAGAACCGAAATGCCTAAGACATTAGTCGGTAAAGTCGCATATAGACAGCTTGAAGAAGAAGAACTGGCCAAGATCAAAGCTCAGGAAGAAAATGCATAAAAACTCAAGGCATGGAGATCCATGCCTTTATTATTGCCATTAATTATAAAAGGAGGTCTTACGACCTCCTACTTAATTATTCAAGACCTACCAGATATGAATATACCGGCTGGTTGCCATCGATAATCTCACATTCAAGTGATGAATTATCAGCGATGTACTTTGAGATCTTTTCAACTTCTTCATCATTGCGGTTTTCACCGACGATGATAGTGATAAGATCCTTGTCTTCGTTCTTGAAGAGATAGTCAAGCAGTTTCAACATGACATCGAGTCTGTCTTTTTCACAGGCTACGATGCCCTTGTTGGCAATAGCCATGTAGTCGCCTTCCTTGACTTCAACACCTTCATATGTCGTATCCTTGATCGCATATGTCACACTGGCAGCCAGAACGTTGGAGATAACATCCTTGAGTTCTTCAATGTTGGCTTCAACTTCACCGTTTCGATCGAACATGCCTGCAGCTGATAGACCAGCCTGAATGGATTTGGTTTCCAGAACATAGACATTTCGATCTTCACATACATCCTTGGCCTGCTGAGCAGCCAGGATGATATTCGAATTGTTTGGCAGAATGAAAATGTTATCGCAATATGAGAGATCCTTGATGACCTTGACGAAATCTTCAGTCGAAGGATTCATGGTCTGACCACCAGATACTATGACATCGACGCCAAGATCCTTGAACAGCTTGCATACGCCATCTCCGGCGGCAACTGCTATAAGACCGTATTTCTGCTTAGGCTTTTCTTCCTTAGGCTCTTGCTTTGCCTTTAATGGAGCGGCCTTATTGATGATGTGGGAATGCTGCTCCTGCATGTTTTCGATCTTCAGCTTGATGAATTCGCCATATCTTTGACCGATATTCAATGCATCACCAGGTTTCAGCGTATGAACATGGACCTTTACGAGGTCATCATCCTTGACAACAACCAGGGATTCGCCACCCATATCAGTAAGTTTTTTCTTTAGAATCTTCTCATCAAAAGTGCTTACAAAACTCTCATCAAGTCTGACAATGAATTCTGTACAGTAACCGAATTCCTCGTTTTCGAGCAACAGAGCAGGATTAACCTCTGTTTCTTCTTTCTTTTCTTCAAAATCGATAGGATTGCCATCGATATAGGCCTTAAAGCCTTCAAAGATCCTTAAAAGACCCGAACCACCGGAGTCCACAACACCTACTTCTTTAAGTACAGGCAGATAGTCAGGTGTATGATCTAGTGATTCCTTTGAATAGGCACAGAGCTTATCAAAATAGGTATTGAGATCAAACGGTGCTTCCTCGTAATCGTGATTGCAATACCAGCTAGCTTCTCTGATGACGGTAAGGATCGTACCTTCTACCGGCTTCATGATCGCCTTATAGGCTACTCTGGCGCCGTTTTCGAAAGCTTCAGCTATTTCTCTTGTATCAATGAATTCCTGACCTTCTATACTTTGATAAAAGCCTCTGAAGATCTGGGAAGTGATAACACCGGAGTTTCCTCTGGCACCCATCAGTAGGCCCTTAGAGAAAGCCTTGGCAACATCAGACAGACTATCTGAATTGCAACGTATGGCTTCATTGTAGCCGTTTGTGAAGGTCATGGACATATTCGTACCAGTGTCTCCATCAGGTACCGGGAAGACGTTCAGTGTATTGATCTCTGCTGAATGGTTTTCCAGGTTGGCACAACCTGATCTGAGCATCTCCTTAAACTGATTTACATCTAGTCTATCCATTGACAAGTATTCCTTCTACGTGAACGTTCACGCTATCAATATCGATATTCAAACTGTTTTCAAGTGAGTATTTTACTCTCTGCTGTAAACCGATAACGACTTCAGAAATCTTGACTCCATAGGAAATGACGACATAGACATCGACCTGAATGCCCTCTTTTCTGTCTCTGATAACAACGCCCTTGGCATAGTTCTCTTTCTTGAGTAATGCAGAATAGCCATCAACAAGATAATTCTTGGAGATCATTCCTACAACACCATAGCATTCATTGACGGTCGTACCGGCTAATGAAGCGATCGCGTTATCTGAAATATTGATCTGACCGAATTTGGTTTTTCTATTAATAGGCATTTTTATACCTCCGATTAACTATTTAATTATAACAAATAACCATTTTGAATAAAATGCGAACTATTACTAATTTATTAAGCCTCTTTTTATGATAAAATTATTAAGTCAAAATTAGACTGAAAGGAAGAAAAAATGAGCAAGAAATACGTTTATATGTTTGCTGAAGGAAATGCAAACATGCGTGAACTCCTTGGTGGTAAAGGTGCCAACCTGGCAGAAATGGCCAGCTTAGGTTTACCAGTACCTTATGGTTTTACTATCACTACAGAAGCTTGTAATGCTTACTATGATGATGGCAAGAAGATCAACAAGGATATCATGAAACAGATCAATGTAGCTTTAGGCAAACTTGAGAAACAGGCTGGAGCCAAACTTGGCGATGCCAAGAAACCGCTGTTAGTATCTGTAAGATCAGGTGCCAGAGCCAGTATGCCTGGTATGATGGATACCATCCTCAACCTCGGCATCAATGACGATGTTGCTGAAACTATCGCCAAGAAAACAAATAACGAAAGATTCGCATATGATTCATATCGTCGTTTCATCCAGATGTTCTCTGATGTCGTTATGGAACTCTCAAAGAAGAGATTCGAAGATATCATCGATGAACTCAAGGAAAAGAAAGGCGTCAAGCTTGATACTGAACTTGATGCTGAAGATATGAAGGAACTCGTAAGAAGATTCAAGGCTTTCTACAAGAAAGAACTGAAGGAAGACTTCCCTCAGGACACTAAAGTCCAGCTGGAAAGAGCTATTGAAGCTGTCTTCAGATCTTGGAACAACCCACGTGCTATCTTCTACCGCAAGGAAAACGATATCCCTTCTTCATGGGGCACTGCCGTTAACGTCCAGATGATGGTCTTCGGTAACATGGGTGATGACTGCGGTACAGGTGTTGCCTTCACACGTAACCCTGCTACAGGTGAAAAGAAACTGTTCGGTGAATTCCTGATGAACGCTCAGGGTGAAGACGTCGTTGCTGGTGTCAGAACTCCTCAGACGATCGATCAGCTGAAGAAAGTAATGCCTGGTGCATACAAGGATTTTGTAAAGATCTGCAATACTCTGGAAAATCACTACCATGATATGCAGGATATGGAATTCACGATCCAGGAAAAGAAACTGTTCATGCTGCAGACAAGGAATGGCAAGAGAACTGCTACTGCTGCTCTCAAGATCGCCTGCGACATGGTCAAGGAAGGTGTTGTAACAGTTGATCAGGCTCTCATGATGGTTGAACCTAAGCAGCTCGACGCTTTGTTACATCCACAGTTTGATGCAACTGCCTTAAAGGCTGCAAAACCGATCGCCAGCGCTCTGCCTGCTTCTCCAGGTGCTGCCTGCGGTCAGATCGTCTTCAATGCTGAAGATGCTATCAGAGAACACAAAAATGGCAAGAAAGTCATCCTGGTCAGACTCGAAACTTCTCCGGAAGATATCGAAGGTATGGCTGCTGCTGAAGGCGTTCTCACCGTTCGTGGTGGTATGACTTCTCACGCTGCCGTTGTAGCCAGAGGTATGGGCGAATGCTGCGTATCCGGTTGCGGCGACATCAAGATCGACTATGCTAAGAAACAGTTTGAATTAAACGGTAAGATCTATAAGGAATTTGACTGGCTCTCATTGGATGGTTCTACAGGAAACATCTATGGCGAAGCTATCAAGACAGTTCCGGCTTCCATTTCCGGCGACTTCAAGAAGTTCATGAAGTGGGCTGATGAAAGAAGAAGACTCCAGATCAGAACAAATGCCGATACACCAAAGGATGCAGCTCAGGCTGTCGAATTCGGTGCTGAAGGTATCGGTCTTGTCAGAACTGAACACATGTTCTTCCAGGAAGACAAGATCAAGGCTATCAGAGAAATGATCGTCTCTGAAACAACAGAACAGAGAAAGAGAGCTCTTGAAAAAGTTCTGCCATTACAGCAGAAAGACTTCGAGGGCATCTACGAAGCTATGAAGGGCTTCCCTGTAACGATCCGTTACTTAGACCCACCTCTACATGAATTCGTACCTAATGGTCTGAATGAACAGAAGGAACTGGCTAGGGAAATGGGTATCACCTTGGAAAAACTCCAGAACATCTGTGATGGATTACATGAATTCAATCCGATGATGGGCCATAGAGGATGCAGACTTGCAGTTACCTATCCGGAAATTGCTGAAATGCAGACCAAGGCTGTAATCAGAGCTGCCATCGCAACTAACAAGAAACATCCTAAGTGGCATGTTGTTCCTGAAATCATGATCCCGCTTGTAGGTGATGTTGCTGAACTTAAGTTTGTCAAGGATATCGTTGTTGCTACAGCTGATGAAGAAATCAAGAAAGCCAAGACTAAACTTGAATATCATGTTGGTACAATGATAGAGATCCCACGTGCTGCTTTACTGGCTGATGAGATCGCCAAGGAAGCTGAATTCTTCTCATTCGGTACAAACGACCTGACTCAGATGACATTCGGTTTCTCCAGAGATGATGCCGGCAAGTTCCTGAATTCTTACTACGATGCTAAGATCTATGAACAGGATCCATTTGCAAGATTGGATCAGCATGGTGTTGGTATCCTGATCAAGACTGCTGTTGAATTAGGCAGAAAGACACGTCCAAATATCAAACTTGGTATCTGTGGCGAACATGGCGGTGATCCAGCTTCAATCGAATTCTGCGATAAGGTTGGCTTAACATATGTTTCTTGCTCACCATATAGAGTTCCTATCGCTAGATTAGCTGCTGCTCAGGCTGCTATCAAGAATTCTGTTAAACCAGCAGCTAAGAAGACTGCCAAGAAAACAGCTAAGAAGCCTGCAAAGAAGGCTGCTAAAAAAGCTAAATAATCGTTCAGATTAATACAGTAAAAAAGCTCAAATCAACAAGGTTTGAGCTTTTATTATTCTTCTTATATATCAGTGTTTTTTATTTCGTAAGATTTTTTGCCCATTTATTGGACAGGACTCGAAGAGCTCCAGAAAATGATTCCAGAACTATTATGAATTTTATAGTCGCTACAACAATAAATGGCTCTTTATGGAGTCTGAACGCAAATAATGAAGCAAGTGGAATACAGATCATCCACATGGCGATTATATCCGTGTAAAAGCCGATCTTTCCATCTCCTCCGGCTCTTAAAATACCGATCATCGTGACTATTTCCATGTAAGAGAAAGGCCAGATGAAACTTATGATCGTAAGAAACTGTTGCGCATAGATCCTTGTTTTCTCATTGAGATTGTATAGATTGATAAAAAGATCCTTACTTATGAACGTGATAACTCCAACGATCAAACCGATTCCAAAAGCCAGACGTATGATCTTCCTTGAACTGTCTATCGCTTTTTCGATCTCCCCTTTTCCCAGCAACATGGCGATCATTATTGAGACAGCTCCGCCAATACCATTACCTATACCTACAAAAAGATCATACATCACCGAACTTATATTGTATGCAGCTACCGCATCTTTTCCCATCTGTCCCAATATCGCAGAACCGCTCGAAGTTCCCAAAGACCATACCAGTTCGTGTCCCAGTATTGGCAATGTATTATTGAATATCTTTCTGGCAATTTCGGGATCTGTTCTCTTGATATCCGTTATGGAAAAGCTGATATTCATCGATCTTAGAAAATAGGTCAAACAGATAAGAAGTTCTATCAATCTGGCACTGATAGTACCGATAGGGATCCCATTGATTCCCATTTTAGGAAAACCTAATCTTCCATATATCAGTAAATAATCCAGTAGTATATTTACGCTATAGGAAATAATGTTGGTAAATAAAACGATCCTTACTTTGCCTACTCCCTGGCAAAGAAAGAAAATCATTACTGACATGCCGCATAAAGGATACATCAGACATACTTTTCTAAGGTATTCAGAACCTAAAGTAACGATTAGTTCATCAGATGAATACAGACGCATGAAAAAATCAGGAAATAGAAAAACAAGCAAAGTGTAGATGATCCCGAAAATAAATATCGTCTTTATACCATAAGCATTAATGGTCCTTATTGAATCAGTATCGTTCTTGCCATAGTATTGAGAGACTAGAACGCTTGCCCCGATCGCCAGAGCGCAACAGATACAATAATAGATAAAAAAGACCTGATTGGCTTGCGAAACAGCGGACATCTGAAGCTGATCAATACGTCCCAACAGTAAAGAATCGACGGTATTTACAGACACTTTCAAAAGCTGCTGAAAGACCAGCGGTAGTGATAGCGTCAGCAACTGTCTATAGAATTCTCTATCTTTGACTAAGGATTGCTACTTAATTGTCATAAATATTTTTTGTTTTACTTATGGTAATAAGATCTTGTCTTTAAGTTCCTGTTTTGTCTTTTCATCACAGAATGCAGCATCTAAAGCATTCATTGTACACTTCATAAGTGTTTCATCATCAAGACCGATCATTCTCAATTGATTATGTTCGTTCACTGTATCGGTTCTTGAGAAAATCATGTTGTCGGTATTTATTGTGACTTTAAGTCCCCTTTCGATCATTTCTCTGATCGGATGAGAAGCATAATTTCTGTCAACTTTTACATTTGAAGATACACATACCTCCAAAGGAATCTGTCTTTCATACAAGGCTCTGATGTATCTTTCATCCTGAATGCAGTTTATGCCATGGCCTATGCGGTCTGGTTCCATTTTCAAGGCATCGAGTATATGTTCACCGATGCCCATCTCTCCTGCATGCATCGTGAAAGGAATACCTTTTTTCTTTGCGATTTTGAATAATGGTGCATATTCATTGTAATCACAGTTGTTTTCAAAACCTGCCAGATCGAGTCCGACAGCTCCTTTGCCAATAAGCTGTTCAGTCACTTCGATCGTTTCCATATTTTCTTTATAGTTGAAGGAAGCGCTGTCGCCCTTATGCATCAGACAGTTTATAATACCAACTTTGATCGGATATTCATTCATGGCTCTATTGGCGCCATCTATCACTGCCTTCAAGGCTTCATATTGACTTAAACCTTTTTTACAGTGCTGTTGCGATGCAAATCTTATCTCTGTATAGATAATGCCAAGATCATTCATTCTTCTGGCGAGATCATATGAAGCATCTTCCAGATCTTCATAATCCTGTAAAAGATCACAGACCAGTTCAAACTTCCTGATGCTTTGAGCGGAATGAAAACCATTATTGGAAAACAACAGATCATAGAATTCTTCAAAGGTAGTATTCTTTTCAACTACGTTTCTTTGAATTGCCTTTTTATAGGCCCACATGATATTAAGTGAACCATCAAGATGAAGATGCAGATCGATTTTAGCAGTGTTCATACTTTTCCTTTCATTAAAAAAGTGCTTAAAAGCACTTTATTTACTTAAGATATTGTCGATTCTTTCGGCCTTATCAAGAGTATCATCAACAATGAATGTAAGATCCGGGATCCTGCGCATGCTTACTCTTTTAGCCAACTCGGATTTGATATGACCCTTGGCCCTTCTTAAAGCATCCAGACCATCTCTTTTCATATAGTTCTTACCCAGAAATGAGACATAGACTTTGGCAGTCCTTAGATCCGGAGCTACATCAACTTCCGTTACTGTTGGAAAGCCAAGCTTAGGGTCATTTATTTCCTGCGAGATTATAACAGAGATCTCTCTTTGCAGGATCGAATCTATTTTATTGATACGCGCCATTATTCAGGTTTGACCTCCTGGTCAACATAGCCTTCGATGATATCCATTTCCTTGATGTCGTTGAAGTTTTCAATGGTCATACCACATTCATATCCTTCAGCAACTTCCTTTGCATCATTTTCAAATCTTCTAAGTGAACCAAGTTTGCCGGTATAGATGACGATACCGTCTCTGATCAGTCTGATACCGCAATCTCTCTGAATCTTTCCTTCAGTGACCATACAGCCAGCGATCGTACCGATCTTTGATACCTTATAGGTCTTTCTTACTTCGGCCTGGCCGATGATGACTTCCTTGTAGACCGGTGCCAGCATACCCTTCATGGCAGCTTCCATTTCCTCAACAGCCTTATAGATGATGTTGTGAAGTCTGATATCGACGCCTTCATCCTGAGCTTTCTTTCTGACATTGGCATCAGGCCTGACGTTAAAGCCATAGATCACAGCATGCGAAACAGAAGCCAGAATGACATCTGATTCATTTATCGTACCGGCGGCATGTCTTATGACATTGACCTTTACACCACCTACGTCGATCTTGCTTAAAGATGAGGCAACAGCTTCTGCTGTACCTGTTACATCGGACTTAACGATGACCGGGATCTCTTTTACATCGCCGGCATCGATCTGCGCCTTAAGATCATCAAGAGTCATCGCTGCACTGGCATTTCTATCTTTCTCCAACTTTGCACGGGCTCTGGCCTGAGCTACAGCTCTGGCATCCTTATCATCTTCAAAGACCTTGAAATTATCGCCAGCGACTGGAACATCATTAAGACCGATGATCTCTACTGGTGTGCCTGGCAAAGCCTCAGTTATTTCCTGACCAAGGTCATTGGTCATCTTTCTGACTTTACCGTAACATGTACCTACGACAACTGAATCTGACTGTCTGAGACAGCCATTCTGAATAAGCAAGGTCGTAACAGGTCCTCTGCCCTTATCGAGCTTAGCTTCAATAACTGTGCCTGTAGCGAGCTTTTTAGGATTAGCTTTGAGGTCTCTAACTTCCGCAACGACGAGGATCGTTTCCAGAATATCCTTGACGCCCATACCGGTCTTTGCTGAACATTCAACATAGATCGTATCGCCGCCCCATTCTTCTGGCATCAGTCCAAGTTCGGACATGGCATTCTTGACTTTTTCCGGATTGGCACCAGGTTTATCCATCTTGTTTACGGCAACAATGATCGGAACACCAGCCGCCTTGGCATGGTCAACAGCTTCGATCGTCTGAGGCATGACACCGTCATCAGCCGCAACAACAATGATCGCAATATCGGTGACTGATGCACCACGGGCTCTCATGGCTGTGAAAGCTTCGTGTCCCGGTGTATCAAGGAAGGTTACCAGTTTATCATTGACCTTTACCTGATAGGCACCAATGTGCTGAGTGATACCACCGAATTCGCCTTCAACAACTCTTGAATTACGGATATAGTCCAGTAAAGTTGTCTTACCATGGTCAACGTGACCCATGATCGTAACAATCGGTGCTCTTTCAACAAGATCCGTAGGATCATCTTCTTCTGTATCCAGAAGAGTTTCATCCTCTTTAGGTTCTTCTTTAGTTGCATCGACATTGTATTCCATACAGATGAGTTCGACATTTTCATCATCCAGTGAAGAGTTTATCGTAACCATCTTTCCTAGCATGAACAGGATTTTGATTATTTCACCGGAATTCCTGTGCAGTTTATTAGCCAGATCACCGACAGTGATTCCTTCTTCATAAGTAATAGCTGTTACCTTATCTTCTTTTTTCTTTTCAAAAATCTGATTGTTTGGTTTATTAGATTTTCTATTCAAATGTTTTTTATAAGTCTGTTTAGCCATACTATTTCCTCCTTCACCTGATCTTCTTTCTTATGCTTTGAGCAAAACCTTCATCAGTGATGCCCAGAACCTTGATATTGTTTCTTCCCATTGCTGAAGACAGTTCTCCACCACTGTAAGAATCAATATGTTCGATATTGTAATAAAAACACTTTTTTTCATAGCGTTCCCGGCTTTTTACAGACAGATCAGAAGCCAGAAACATGATCCTGACCTTACTGATCCTGTTCAATACTTCTTCGCCTAGAACGACTTTCTTGGCCCTGTAGGCCAAACCAAGGATATTAAGGATATTATCCATTTATGATCCTTGAAATCTCCTCATATATTTCTTCAGGTACTGCGATTTCCAAAGCCCGATCGAAAACTTTCTTTTTTCTGGCTATCTCCAGAGCTTCTTTGCTTCTGGAAATATAAGCACCTTTACCATTTAGTTTACCTGTCTGATCTACTCTGACTTCCCCTTCAGGAGTTCTTACAATACGCAAAAGTTCCTTCTTTGGAAATGATTCATTGGTAGCCAAACATCTGCGCATTGGGATCTTCTTCATTTAGTTCTCCTCGTAGTAATCTTCGTATTCATCGAAATCGATGTCATCGTCGTTGATCCATGAATTTTCCATTTCTTCAGCTTCCTGAGCCTCGATCTCTTCGAGTTCTTCATCCGTATATACAGGACGGAAGTTCTCATCATATTCCTTCTTTTCGAGATCTTCTGCTCTTACACGACGATCTTCATCATCTTTCTTCTTTCTTCTCTTGGTCTCAGTCTTGGTTTCTTCCTTCTTGCTGGAATCAGCGAATTCTTCAAACTTTGACTTGTATTCTGTCTTAGGAGTAAGAGGTTTTCTAGGTTCCTTCTTAGTTTTAGGTTCTTCTTCGACCTTTTCCTCAGCTTTAGGTTCAGCCTTTTCTTCCTTGACAGTTTCTTCAGCTTTGGTTTCAGCTACATCGGCTTTCGCTAGATTTTCGTTAGGGATCTGTACGACTTCCTCGACTTTTCCTTCGTCCATCTCTTCAAGTGTAGTCTCATCGAAACCTGTATCATTGGCAGCCATGGCTTCATCAAATTCAGCCTTTCTCTTGGCAGCTTCTTCCTGCAGTTCAAGGAACTTCTTCTGTTCTCTTTCCTTGATGATCCTTACCTGATCAACTTTGAATTCTTCAACCAGAGCATCTACATCAAGACCTAATTCATCGATCTCGGACTGTGTCTTGATATCGATCTTGCGATTGGTAAGTTTGACAGCCAGTTTGGCGTTCTTACCGCGCTTGCCGATGGCAACTGAAAGTTTATCATCATCTACAACAACGACAAGCGGACGTTTATTGTATTTTTCGTATTCTTCAATAGCTTCATCTGTAAGTTCTGGATCAGTTATCTGATTGGCATAGAAACACGCTTTAACTTCAGCAGGAGCTAAAGCATTCTTGACCAGTTCACCGATATCGTCATTCCATTCAAAGACATCGACTTTTTCACCCTTGATTTCACCGATGACGGCCTGAACTCTTGAACCTCTAGGTCCGATGCAGGCACCGATGGCATCAACATCGTCATTTCTTGAATAGACAGCCATCTTGGTACGTTCACCGGCATCTCTGGCGATTGCCTTGATCTCTACAAGACCCTGAGCGATTTCCGGAACTTCCTTTTCAAAGAGTCTTCTAACAAACATGGCATCAGCGCGTGACAAAACAACCTGTGAACCCTTGGAGTTCTTGGAAACTTCCTTGATGATGCATCTGATAGACTGACCTTCACGATAGACATCTCCAGGGATCTGTTCAGACTTGAGCAGGATACCGATTGTATTCTTGATGTCAACAAGAATGAACTTGTCTTCAATCGTCTTGATGATACCGGAGATAAGATCTGATTCCTTGTCCTTGTATTCATCATAGACGCGCTGTTTTTCATATTCCTTGATCCTCTGTTTGAGCATCTGCTTGGCTACGTTGATGGAAGTACGGCCGATCTCCTTGAAATCGACTTCTTCTTCGATCACATCACCGACTTTTACATCAGGATTTAGCTTGACAGCTTCGGAATAAAGAATATCCAGAGTCTCATCAAAAGTCTCAGTCTCATCATCAACAACGATCAGCTGATGATAGACATGAAGTTCATTTTTTTCAATAGCTACTCTGACAGCTGCTTCTGGCGCATCAATGTGCTTCTGATAAGTCTTGGCGATGGCCTCCTTTAATGTATCAAGGACAAATTCCGGATCAACTTTTCGATCTTCTTCGAAAAGTCTCATACCATCGATAAAGTTTTTGTTTTTTAAACTAATGCCACTCATATTTTCTCTCCTTTAGAATTTAACGGCATAACGCGCTTTTTTAATGTTTTTGTATTCCAGGGAAACATTCTTGGTTCTGTTTTTTTCCTTGACATCCAGACTTAATACTCCATTTGTATAGGATTTGAGCGTTCCATAATACTCTTCAGTCTTTGTCTTGACATAGATATATTCACCTATCGCAGCTTCAAGTTCCTCTTCGTTCCTGATCGGCCTTTCAGCTCCGACATTTGATACATCAAGAAAGTAGTTGTCTTCGAATTCATCCTCATACTTATCCAGATAATCGGAAAGATCCTTTGAGATAAGTTCAAGCTCATCCATATTAAGTTTTTCATCAAGCAGAACACTTAAAGTTTGATCACTCTTGTGATAGGAAACTTCAAACAGTCTGATCTTCTTTTCTTCACAGAACTTTTCCAAGGCATGATTTATTTTTTCTAGATTCATATTCCTCCTGGCAATAATTAAGGAGCGATCTCTCGCTCCTTATTTACTTTATGATTATATTATTATTTACCGCTTATTTTCAATAGTTAAGCAGATTTTTTCGCTAAACTGAGCATTTTAAGCATCAGTTCAACTACCTTTTCACCATCTTCCTTGCACCAGAACTCATGAACGCCATGGAAATTCTGACCTCCGGTTCCAATATTCGGGCATAGGATACCATTCCATGTCAAAGCTGCACCATCAGTTCCGCCTCTTATGGCGACAGTGTTGAATTCAAGTCCAACTTCACCCATGGCTTTCTTGACAAGTTCAATCGGTTCTTCGTGTCCGATGAATTTTTCTTTCATATTTCGGTATGAATCAACAAGCTCCAGTTCAATGACTTCATAGCCATATTTTTCATTGAGTCTGTCTCTGATGATCTCGAAATCATGTTTCTGCTTATTAAGAAGATCAAAATCATGGTTTCTGATTATATATTGCATATTGCATTGAGCAACTTCACCTTTGATACCAAGCAAAAGGTTGAAACCTTCATAGCCTTCAGTCTTTTCCGGTTTGGCATCAGGATCCATCATTGAATGGAATTCATGAGCCACTTCGATCGCATTGACCATCTTGTTCTTGGCTGATCCCGGGTGAACTGAGATACCATTGACTTTTACATAAGCTGTAGCTGCATTGAAGTTTTCATATTCGATATTCTG
The DNA here is from genome assembly GCA_017404785.1 of Erysipelotrichaceae bacterium. Lineage (GTDB taxonomy): Bacteria > Bacillota_I > Bacilli_A > Erysipelotrichales > Erysipelotrichaceae > Colivicinus. The sequence continues at coordinate 30,022 of JAFRBQ010000015.1, read as the reverse complement.
TGGTTTATCGCCATCTACCGTATAGGCAAAATCGACTTTAAACAGATCGTAATTGAAGTATTTTGTGCCTCTGCCTATCTCTTCATCAGGAGAGAAACATACCCAGATCGGACCATGTTTGATATCGGGATTCTTGATCAGAGTCTCTAATGTTTCCATGATGCAGGCAATTCCGGCTTTATCATCAGCTCCAAGCAAGGTATTTCCATCTGTAACAACGATAGTCTTGCCGATATAATCCTTGAGATTAGGGAATCTTTCTACTGTTGTATAAAGATTATCATTCAGTTTAATATCCGAACCATCGTAATTTTCAATGATTCTTGGTTTAGTATCCTTATCAGAAGCCTGTTCTGATGTATCCATATGAGCATTGAAACCGATGGTCAGATAATCATCGTCTCCCGGAAGGAAGCCATAAACATAACAGTGTTCATCCAGTTGAACTTTTTGAAGTCCCAGTTTCTCAAGTTCTTCCTTGAGGTGTCTGGCCAGATCCCATTGACATTCGGTGCTTGGTGAAGCATCCGATTCCTCATGGCTCGTTGTTTCATAAGATACATAATCAAGTAATTTATCTATCAGCATGTTTTTCTCCTTTTTTAGAACAGTGTCATCTGATTTGATTCATCAAGGCCATTAAGCACTCCAAGATCGCCAAGTTTCTTGCATAAGGTCGTAGAAAGCTGTGTACGATCCATCAGATCTTCCTTGGAAAGGAAATCGCCTTTTTCTCTAGCTTCAACGATCGAAATCGCAACGTTGTCACCAAGGCCATCAAGTACCTTGAACGGTGGTATTATCTCATGATGATCATCAGGATTTACAGTGAATTCCGTAGCTAAAGAACGATAAAGATCAATATTCGTCAATCTGTAGCCTCTTGAAGTCATTTCATAGCAGACTTCCAGAGTATCGAAGATATCCTTTTCCTTCTTGTTTGCCTCGCGCTTGTTTATCTTGTCTCTGAGTTCTTCCATTCTGGCATAGATAGAATCTGCATCCTTTATCATAGTCTCGATCTCGTAGGCATCACAACGCAGTGAGAAATAAGAGACATAATAGTATTCAGGATGATAGACCTTGAACCAGGCCACTCTGACCGCCATGATGCAATATGCGACCGCATGGGCTTTCGGGAACATGTATTTGATCTTCTTGCAGGAATTGATATACCAGTTCGGGACATCATGTGCCAGCATCTTGGATTCCTCATCTTCCGTTAAACCTTTGCCTTTACGCACATGTTCCATGATGTTGAAGGCATCCAGTGGCTCAAGTTTGTGAGACAGCAGATAAGACATGATATCGTCACGACATCCTATGACATCAGACAGCTGGATTCCACCTCTGATCAGATCCTGGGCATTGCCTCTCCAGACATCGGTACCATGTGAAAGACCGGATATCTGTACGAGTTCAGAGAAGACTTTAGGTCTTGTCTCTTCGATAGTGTTACGGGTATTTAGTGTACCGAACTCCGGAAGACCGCAGGCTCCTGTCTTTTCCTGATATTTGGGATTGACGATATTGAGCGCCTTTGATGAATTGAAAAGTGAAAGAACTTTCTCATCATTCATCGGGATCGTTTTGACATCGATACCGGAAATATTTTCAAAAAGTCTCATGGCTGTCGGGTCAACATGGCCAAGGATATCGAATTTCAACAGGTTGTCTGAGAAGTCATGATATTCAAAATGGGTCGATCTCCAGGCCGCATCCTTATCGTTGGCCGGATATTGTATCGGCGTGACATCTTCGATCTCCATATCATCAGGAAGCACAACGATGCCTCCAGCATGCTGGCCAGTCGTACGTTTGACACCTTCACATCCTGAAGCAAGACGCTGTCTTTGTGCTCTGGACATATTGGTGATGTCTTTTTCTTCGCAATATCCAGAAACATAACCAAAGGCCGTCTTTTCGGCGACAGTAGAAATCGTGCCGGCTCTGAAGACATTCTCTTCGCCAAAGATCTCTCTTGTAAACAGATGGGCCTTAGGCTGATAGTCGCCGGAGAAGTTAAGGTCGATATCCGGGATCTTATCTCCTTCAAAACCTAAGAAGGTCTCAAAAGGAATATTCTGACCGTCGCCATTCATCTTTGAACCGCAATCAGGACAGTTCTTATCCGGCAGGTCGTAGCCGGAAGCTACATCTTTCATCCAGATCAGCTTATGACACTTTGGGCAGATATAATGCGGTGGAAGCGGATTTACCTCCGTAATATCTGACAAAGTCGCAACAAGAGAGGAACCAACCGAACCTCTTGATCCGACGATATAGCCATCATCATTCGATCTTTTGACCATCAGATGGCAGACGAAATATATAACGCCATAACCGTTTGAAATGATGGAATGAAGTTCCTTTTCAATACGGTTTTCAATGAATTCCGGAAGATCATCACCATATAATCTGTGTGCATTATAATAGACAAATTCTCTTAAATATTCATCGGCATTGATGACATCATTTCTCTTGGTAAATGGTTCTTCAATGATGTTGCATCTTCTGGCAACCGCGATCGCATCATCGATCTTTGGCGGTCTAAGTTCATCAGAAAAAGGCTTGATATTATCACACATATCAAAGATCTTGTTCGTATTGGTTATGACCATATCCTTGATCAGTTTCTGATCATTAAGCCATGAGAATGCATCCAGCATCTCCCTGGTATTAAGATATCGCTGGTCAGGAGTTATCTGTCTGGCTCTTTTTTCCTTATCAAAGATGTACAAAGGATGATGAACACCACCGATCGCCTGAGCACTTATGTAGACATCTCTTAAGATCTTTTCCTCTTTCTTTACATAGTGGACATCTCCAGTCGCAACAACGATCTTGTTCTGCCTTAAAGCTTCATCAATGATATCTTTCAGATAACATTTAAGTCTTTCCTTATCAAAGAGTTCACGATCTTCATATAAGAATCGATAATTCTCCAGTGGCTGTATTTCTATATAGTCATAGAAAGAAATTGTTTTAGCCAGTTCTTCTTTAGATCTTGTAGATGCGATCTCAAAAACTTCACCATTGAAACACGCTGAACCGATCAGAAGATTCTTGCGATGTTCGTTGATCGTTTCCTTGAAGATCCTTGGTTCAGCAATGAATTCGGAGTTGGTGTCTTTGGTGTTGGCCTTGCCAAAAACGGCCAGTGTTTCTGTATTTGATATGGAAACCAGTTTAAACAGATCCTTCAAGCCTTCCTGATTTCTGCATAGGACAGTAGTATGGAAAGCTCGATTCTTGATGAAAGCATCTTCATCCTGGAAATCCTTAAGTTCATTCAAAGTATTGATATTGTTTTTTGCAAGATCTTTCAGCATGAAGTTAAAGACCTGCGCCAGGACATCCGCATCATAATTGGCTCTATGGGCAATATCCTCATCGTAAGGGATGTTATAGGCACGGCACATATTGCCTAAACGATAGGCTCTTCTGTTTTTTAGAAGTGATCTTGAAAGATCAAGAGTATCAATGACTGAATTCTTTAACGGTTCCTCGCCGATCCTCTTTAATTCAGAATTAAGAAAACCATAGTCAAATGCGGCATTGTGAGCTACAAGTACCCTTCCTTTGACAAAATCCTTTATTTCTTCCTTGCATTCAGCAAAAGTTCTGGCATTTCTTACATCGTTTTCACTGATATGCGTTAGATTTCTGATATTGGCTGACAATTCGATCGGTGGTTTTATGAAGAAGTCTTTCTCTTCTACTACCGTGCCTTTTCTCATCACCACGGCACCGAATTCAATAATGTAGTCATATTCAGTTGATAAACCTGTTGTTTCCAGGTCAAATACAACATATTCGCACTCAGATAAAAGATCATCGTTGGCGTTATAGACGATATTGAGATGTGGTGAGACCATGTTCATCTCGCAACCATAAAGAAGCTTGAAATCAGGTTTGTTTTCCCCTGCTGATTTCATGATGCCTTTGTATGCACCATATGCTTCATGGAAGCCCTGCAGACACAGATGATCGGTAATTGCCAGACCTCTATGGCCCATCTCATATGCAGCTTTTACCACTTCACTAGGAGAAGATACACCATCCATCTCCGAGAGCTTAGTATGCATATGCAGTTCTACTCTTTTTTCTGCTTCATCATCTTTCAATTCATCGATCTTATCGATAAATTCGATCTGATCAGGCTCAAAGATATAGTCATTCGCAAAATTGTCAAAACGATAATTACCATAGAAAATGGCACATTTACCTTCCTTGTTCTGTTTTAAAGCTTCCTTATTGAATCGTTTTCCTTCAACAAACTTTACAACGACGGCATTGGATTCATCCTTTACATAAACGGTCTGGATGATCGTATTTGTCCTGGTGCTGCGTTCATCTATCTTGAACATCTCACCGGTAAATTTGACATTGTATAAGGTATCGATAAGATCATCGATCTTCAGTTCGGTATATTCTTTTGACTTGCGGGTATAGAAAGGCTTATCAGGATTTTTATTGACGACAGGTTCGCTTCTTTTCAGCGGTTGTGGTCTTGCTTCTACTTCGATCGGCTGATTATTGTCCGAATCGTTCAGCTTCAAACTGATATTCTTGTGATATCCCAGATCATAGAAGAAAAGGATCAGCTCCTCGATATTTGCACTGTCCTGATCGTATTCATTCTGATCTGTATATGACAGAGTAAAACCGTCCTGATCGATCAGAGGCACGCACATTCTGAAACCGTCATTTCTCTTGCGGTATTCATCCAGATAAAGATTTATTTCCTTGATCGGCAGATCCTGATTCTTTGCTTTAATATAGAGCTTAACATTTTCCAGTTCCGGTGATGAAAAATAATCCAGGATATCGGCATATATGGCATACGGCAGAACTTCATCATTTTCAGCCTTGATGATCAGCAGCTTGTTTGATTTTTTAAGTAATGCACCGACAACACTAAAATTATTCAGATATCTTTGTTTTTCATCTGAATAATCATAGAGGTCAATAATCGCTTTCTTTATATCCAAATTCATAGTTCAGCCAGTTTTTCCAAGGCATCTTTTGCCGCGTTTTTCTGAGCCTGTTTCTTGCTGGAGGCAACACCTATTCCATAGGTAAGGCCATCGATCTTTACGGCCACCTTGAATTCAGGATTGTTTGATGGACCTTTGGCTTCCAGAGTCTCATATATTATCGACTTTCTTGAATCGGCCTGAACAAATTCCTGAAGCTTTGTCTTGTAGTCATATGTCGATTCATCGATCATCGCAATATGCTTGGCCATAAGCTCATCAAGCAGTTTATAGACGACTTCAAAACCCTGGTCAAGATAAATAGCGCCAACAAAGGCTTCAAACATATCGGAGATGACCGAATCCCTGTTTCTTCCTCCGGTCTTTTCTTCACCGATTCCTAAAAGCAGGAAACTGTTAAGATTGTTTTCTCTTACGACTTCCGCCAAAGCTTTTTCTGAAACGAGATTTGAACGTCTGGTCGACATCAGGCCTTCAGGCAGAGGCGGATCAAGCTTATAGAGTCTTTCTGCACTGTAGACCTGTAAAACCGCATCGCCCATGAATTCCAGTCTTTCATTATCGCCTTCCACATTGTGTTCATTGGAGTATGAAGAATGGGTAAAAGCCATCATGATCAGGTCTTTATCCTTATAGGGGATTTCATGTTCATCCAGAAAGTCAAAAATGCTCATACTTCAAATTATACTCTAGCTCACAAAGTTTTTAGAGGCGTTTTGATATATTTTATCGTAGTAGATCCTGTATTCCTTTTTCTGCTGATCATTCATGATCCTGTGGGCATCATCTCTGGCAGCATTTATGAATCTTGTATCTTCAATAAGATTGCCAAGAATAAAGGCAGGAATGCCGCTTTGCCTTGTTCCAAGGATATCTCCAGGGCCTCTGAGTTTGAGATCTTCATATGATATTTCAAAACCGTCATTGCTTTTGCAGAGGATATCAAGACGTTTAAGAACATCTTCATCCTTACTGTCAGTCAGAAGGTAGCATGTTCCTTCATAATCCGATCTCTGGACCCGGCCTCTTAGCTGGTGGATCTGTGATAATCCAAACCTGTCCGCATCGTAGATGATCATCATCGTTGCGTTCTTTACATTTACACCAACTTCGATAACGGTTGTTGAGATCAGAACCTGGAATTCATTTGCGTTGAAACTCTTCATGATCGAATCTTTCTCTTCTGTGGAAAGCTTACTGTGTAATAGAGCTACCTTGTATGGTGAAAATTCTTCTTTCAAAGCTTCATAAAGACCACTTACATCCTTGGCATTATAGTTATCTAATCTTTCTATCGCAGCAGCGATTATATAGATCTGTCTGCCTTCTTCAAGTTTTTTTCTTATATCATCCATGATGTCGACGATGGAATTCTTTTTTATCAGATAGGTTTTACAGCCTTTTCTTCCTGCAGGAAGTGTTTCAATTGTTGAAACATCCATATCACCGTAGATCGACGAAGCTAAAGTCCTGGGGATCGGTGTAGCTGACATGAGAATAAAGTCAACATTATTACCCTTTTCTTTTAAAGCCTGTCTTTGTCTGACGCCAAAACGATGCTGTTCATCGGCGATAACCATGCCAAGATTACTGTATACAACATCCTTGGAAAACAGTGCATGAGTTCCAACAATCACATCAATATCACCATTCTTTATCGCATTTTTTACATTTTTTTCCTTATCCATTGAACTGTAAAGTACACCAACTCTTACCCCGAATGGTTCTAGGATATCTTTTAAGGACTGGTAATGCTGCTTGGCCAGTATCTCCGTAGGTGCCATCAAAGCTCCCTGATACCCTGCCAGGTAGTTGGCATATAATCCGATCATAGCCACAGCTGTCTTGCCTGATCCGACTTCTCCCTGTATCAGTCTGTACATGACTTTATTGGAAGAAAGATCTGCAAGGATCTCATCGACAGTTTTTTTCTGATCTTCAGTCAATTCAAAATTCAAGGAATCTATCAGATCATTTACTTTCACTTCCGAAAACTCTTTTTTCTTTTTATCAGCTGAAGTCGTATTTCCCTTCAGGATCTCTAAAGAGAGATAAAATCTTAAGAATTCCTCATATTTTAGTCTGCTTATGGCCTTTTTCAGAAGATCACTGTTTACCGGGTTATGGATATTTCTTATCGCTGTAAGATAATCGATAAGATGATGTTCGCTGATAAGATCTGAAGGCAGAATATCTTTGAGTTCTCCTTCACACTTCTTTAAGGTATATTCGATCAGCTTTCTTATTTCGTTCTGATTTATACCTTCTTTTAAAGGATAGTAAGGTATTATTTCACCAATAACATCTTTTGTGAAATAATTGGATGCTGTAACTTTGTTATTGCCCATGTATCTTCCGGTGATGGTTATTGTTTCATTTGATCTGACATTGTTTACCCATGGTCTGTTGAAGATCGTAACCAGAATAACTTCTTCTTCATATAGAACTTTAAAACGGGTCGTGGCCAGTTTTCCCTTGCGGAATGTGCTTGGTGAACTGATCAGTTCACCTTTGAAACAGACATTTGAATTAATCTTGAAATCGGAATAATGAACTTCATTGAACATCTCATAGCGAAAAGGATAATAACTTAAAATCTCATCGCTGTTATTCAGATCAAGTCTTTGACAGATGGCTTTTCTTTTGTCAGTAAGTTTTAGTTCATCAAGATTCATTTATATTATTTTATCAAAGTATATTAATTGTGTTATACTATTAAAGCATCCCCGGATGGCGGAATTGGCAGACGCGCACGACTCAAAATCGTGTGGAGCAATCCATGTCGGTTCGACCCCGACTCTGGGGACCATATGAAAGACAAAAGTACAGGATCATCTGTACTTTTTTATTTATTTATCAGATATTCAGCAGTTGCCTGTATATACATGATTGAGCTTTTCTCTGGCTATATCTGCCAGATGATAGACAAGATCGACATCAGTAGCTTTTCGATCCTGCATCTTGAACGCTGGAAAGAATCTTGAAATATGCAAAGGAATATCAGCACCATTATTCAAAGATGCGATCCATGATGAAAGTCTGCACATATGTTCATCACTGTCGTTCTCCTGAGGAATTATTAGAGTAGTAAGTTCAATATGACAGTGACCATTGGCTTTTTCGATAAATCTCAGTACCTGATCTCTGTTTCCTTTTAATAGTTTTAAATAGAAATCCTCATCGAAACTTTTCAGATCGATATTCATTGCATCGATATATGGCAAGATTTTATCCAGAATCTTAGTTTCAACCATTCCGTTGCTTACAAGGACATTTTTCATACCGTTTTCATGGATAAGCTTCGCACAATCCAAGACATATTCATATCCGATCAGAGGTTCATTGTATGTATAGGCAACTCCGATATTGCCTTTGTCTTTATACAGTTTTGCTATATTCAATAATTCTTCTGGAGAAATATAGCGCGATCTATTGGCCATGTAATCTACCTGATCCGACCAGGAGATCTCATAATTCTGACAGAATGGGCAGTTGAGATTACAGCCAAAACTGCCGATCGAGATTATCTTTGATCCGGGATAAAATCTTCTAAGCGGCTTCTTTTCAATCGGATCAAGAGCGATGGAAGTTATTTTGCCATAATTAAAAGAAATGATTTTACCTTCTTTACAGGTCCTTGCTTTGCAGAAACCGAATTTACCTTCAGGAATCTCACAATGCCTGAAGCATACATCACATGTAGCCATATATTTTAATAGTGTCTTACAACTTCAAAACGGGAAAGACTGTAGTTCTCGTACGGCTTTATCCCAGCCTTTTTAAGAGCGATTTCGATCTGCTGATCAACTGTATCGACTCCATCAAGATCAGGAAGCAGAAGCCCTCTTCTGTTGCCACAGGTAACGATAACTCCATATTTCTTAACATCCAGATCTTCTTTGGAATCTATATTCTTTGTTTCTCCCAGAACATCAACATTTATATCTAGAAATTTCAGTTCATCTATTGTAACAGGATCGAATCTTGGATCTCTGGAACAGGCACTGATGGCATTCTCGATTATCTCTGATGCCAGATTGTCTTTAGCAGCTTCGATCGTTCCTATGCATCCTCTTAATCTGTCATGCTTATGAATAGAAACAAAGGCACCGGCTCTTCTTGAAAGAAGTTCTTTATCAATATCGTCTGTTACCTTCAGATGACGATGATCAGTAACATAGTATTCTATTGCCTTTCTGGCAAGTTTTACATACTTATCAGAGCTCTGGTTTTTCTTTTCAATTTCTTTGATTCTTTTTTCTTCGTACTGTTTAAGGAAAAATCTATTTTCATCTTCTTTTATCGGATAAAAAGTACAGATGCCATAGCCTACACCGGTAATATCTTCGTGAGATAGCTTTTCAGCTTTGATATCAATGCCATCAAAAGCACCAGCCATCATAACAAAGGAACGATGTCCACATTCGGCTGCTTTTTCAAGAAAGTCTTCCGAAAAATCAAACAGTTCACCAAATGCCGCTCTGGAACATACATCCATAATCCTTTCATCATACTCGGGGCCTTCCTTGGCGAAGCCATAAGGCCCATAACTCTGAAGTTTATGTGAAAGATCACCACTGCCGATAAATACAGCTTTTCTGTTCAACTGTTCAACAGCTTTCTTTATATACATACCCATTCTGTAATGATCACAAAGGTCCAATCCTGAAAGACCGATGCGGATTATTTTAGCCTGTTTATATCTTTTTCTGATGAAATATAAAGGTACCAGAGTTCCATGATCAAGTTCAGGATCTCTTTCACCTAATATTCCTGCTGGAAAATCATCTGCTTTTGCAAGATCACAGATCCTGTCACGAAGTTCAGTATCATATTCTTCGAAGAACGAAACATTGGATGCATTGAACCTGCCAAACGATCCTTTGGCGTTTTTACCAGGAGATATATGAAAATAATCGGCATACATGATCGCATGAGGTGAACTTATTATGATCACTTCAGGCTCTAAAGAAATGATCTCTTCAGCTACTTTTTCATATGCAACTATTGTTTTGTTTATCTGTTTCTCTTCCCCTTTTCCAACATCAGGAATTATCATTGGCGGATGAGGTACCATGAAACCAGCTAATATCGACATCAAAGCTCCTTTCTATTGAAAATAATTCGGTGTGATTATTTCCTTTGACTCACTTTCCCATCTGACAGTATCCGGATAAGCATATGTTGTCATGACATGAACATCAGGATCTTCAGGAACAAACAATGCATATTCATTCAGCATCAGGGAAGGTGCTTCATCTTCTAGTCTGATCCATGGAACATAGTTCTCTTCAGTTCCTTTATATGAACTTGCAGGATCGGCACCATAGAAATCTGACGGTTTAAGATTATCTTTGTCAGCATTGGCTCTATAACCAAGTAGTAATATAAAGTGTTCATAGGCAGATCTCTCCTGCGGTTTTTCCGTCAATGTGACACCATATGTTCCGGTTGTATAGATTATTGCCGGTCTTCCTTTATCAAGCTCTTCATATGCCTTTACAAGTACCTTATCCAAAGGATCAGTAGAGGCTATATCCCTGAATCCTGCCTCTCTCCATACGGCGCCATCATCCCAATAGCGGTATGGATCAACTGAATAATTGCTGTCAAGGATCGCTCTTGCATAAGCAAGACAGTAGATGCTGCAGGTTTCTTCTTCCTGCTGGCCTACTTTTAAAATCAGTCTGCGGTCAAAATCCAGCATCTTATAGACATTATCCGGATAAGCAACGGTTTCTGCAGTGTTTTCAGAAGGTTCTTTATCATCTGCAGGTTTTTGCGTATTTTCAACTGCTGGTTTTTCCTTGTTTTCAGTTGTCTGATCATCCTCTTTCTTTTCTTCTGTTTCTGTTTCAACAGTGGTCTGTGTTGCCGATGGAACTTTATTCCTTTCATCCACAAACAAAATGATCCTGAATACAGCAAAAACAAGAACAAACGTCAAGATCAATGGAAGAAGAAAAAACCTTTTCATATCAGTTATAATTATACTAAAGATACAGATAAAGAAATAATGATCACTATCTAGGTAAATCAAGAAAGGAAGAATAATATGTCATATTGTCCATATTGCGGAAGACAGGTATCAGACGACATGTCTTTCTGCCCTGGCTGCGGCGCATCTTTAAATAATGAAGTCAGATCCTACACTGTAAATGAAGAAACAGGCGATACCTATGGAGACTATAAGGTCTTCGTTACTGGACTTGGTTCAGCCAGAAAAGCTGAAGTCGTCGATCTGCTTGAAGATGTCATGGGTTATACTACCTCTTCGGCAACAAATCTCGTTGACAACATTCCGGTTCAGATAGCCGGGAATCTTTCTTTGAAACAGGCGGCAGTTATCGCTCAGGCCTTTGAAGAATATGGCGTTGAACTTTCTGTAACAAATGGTGATGAAATAGCCGATATTTCTTCTCAGACTTCAAATTCATCACTTTTCAATTATGATGGTTCATTCCTGGCTTCAGCTGCTGTAATACTGGCGACTTTAGGAGCCAGAAACCGTATCAGAAGCATCATCCGTCCAAGAAGACCATCTTTACTGGAGATGCTGTTTCATTCAATGTTCGGTTATTCAAACAGAACTCCAGTCCATATCAGAAGAAGTATCCGTCCAAGAAATATTACTTTCAGAAATATCAACCAGCATAATTACAGACCAATAATCAGACAACAGCTCTTTCCTACCGGAAACAGCTTCAGGCCTTCCAACGCCCAAAGAAAAAAACCGATGTACGGCGGCAGTCCTGTCGGAACAGGAATAATAAACAAACCGATCGGCGGACAAAGAAGTCTCAACAAGAAAAAACCAAAATAAAGAATGCGCAAGCATTCTTTTTATAAGATGTTGTATATGATCAGCGTCTCTATTATGTAGATGATTATCATGCCAAGGATTACAGCGATCTGTTTTCCCTTGTGCTGCGTCAAGAGTCCGACAAATTCTCTGATTATCGCATTAGGAAAGAAATACCATTTGGTCTTAGCGCCGATGCCGATCGCCTTCATTTTTTCTCTTCTGGCCATCAATCCACTGCGGAAAACATGAAAGTCGCTGGTTGAGAACAGTACTTTAGCCTGCGGATCATTTTTTTCGATTATCTTCTTCGAATTAGCCATGTTTTCTCTGGTGTTGAATGATCTGTCTTCCATGATGATCCTGTCTTCGCTTATTCCTTTATTCAGAAGATAGTTTTTCATACTCATACTTTCGGATATGACTTCATCCTGACCCTGTCCACCTGAGGTGATAAAGGTGGCTTCTTTATTACTCACTCCCAACTGTTTCAGATAGAACCTATAAGCTCTTTCGATCCTTGAAGCCAGTAAAGGATATGGTCTGCCTTTGTCATCGATACCGCAGCCCAGAACGATGATATAGTCAGCATTATAATCAGGTTCATATTTGGATACATAAAGATCGACTAAAGCCGTTCCTGTCAGCATGCATTCAAAATACAGATAGATCGCCGCAAAAGAATTAGAAACAACTTCGTGAAAGACAACATAGGCAAATGATCCTGAAACGTAGTAATTGAATATATACATGAAAACAATTCCGCCGATCAGGAAAAAAGACATTATGATACTTAGACTGTTGGGAAAACTGAAACCTTCTTTTCTGATCAGAATGATATTTGATATCACCATGATCAACGATACGATCAAAATGACCGGACTTGAATAAATCATGTAATATTTTGCGGAATCAAGGATTATTGACAGCAACGAATAAAATCCATTAAAGAAAGGCTGAGAACTGTAATATCCGTAAAAATATATAAAATACAGCGTGGTCATCAGAACTGTCAACACAAAGATCGCAAAGCTCAGATAGTATATCGAATTATATGAATATGGATTATATTGCAGTTGTTTGATGTACGCCTCGATCAGAAAGACGATCACAAGGATCAGATATCCCGCAAATATATAAGATAAATAATATGCATCAAAAGGTTTAATCAGCCAATATAAGAACAGAATCAGGACAAAAACAATACTCAGAAGCAGAATATTGTATATTTTTGGTTTTGTGTTACGGGAATTGAATCTGATCTTTTTCATTTCAACAGATATTCTTGTGTAAAATCACCTATAAATATTATACCCGTTCTGGTTTATAATATTCTTAAAGGAAGAAGACTATGATCAATAAATACACGCTAAGCAGAAATCAGAATGTTTCCTATGTCAGAAAACATCTCGATACTCTGATCAAAAACAATCTGGCTTTATCCAGGTATGAACTGGACGACCCTTTAAGACCTGTTGCGAAACAGAATTTTGAAGAGGCCTATGATTTTATCCTCAATAATCCGGATGTGGAAAATGACTACAGGTGTCTGATGTATCTTCATGAAGTACTGATGAAGAATCTTAACAGCGATGTTAAAAGTGAATTGAATGAAACACAGATCAGAGAACTTAACGAAATGATCAATCAGCCGACCAGGGCAAACCTGGAGATCGCAATCGATGTTCTGCTCTATATCCTGGACAAGAGACTTTTTGCGGATGGCGATGTCAGAGCAGCATTGCTTTTTGCCAACAAGTTCATGATCGATAATGGCTGCGGTATTCTTACTGTTACCGAGGACAAGAAAGATATCTTCCGTGAAAAACTGAAAAAATACAAAGAAGATAAAGATTACGACTTGAAGAACTGGGTCTACATGTATTGCGTCAAGGGACCTAAATTAGATTACTAGAGGTGAAGAAATGTTAAAAATTATCAAAGACTTTCCTTATTTGGCTCCTTACGAAAACGATCTTAATCTGCGTGTAGATCTATACTAGATCAATATGAATCAGCTCTTGGGTGAAGATGGAGATATCGTCTCGTTTGCCAACGGACATAAGTATTATGGTTTCCATCGCACCAAAAATGGTTGGGTATACAGAGAATGGGCGCCGGCAGCTGATCAGCTGTATCTGACCGGCGACTTCAATGAATGGCATTGGCTCGATACTCCATTAAAGAGGATCGATAATGGCGACTGGGAAGTTGAACTTCCTGGCGATACTCTTCATAAAGGCAGCAAGGTCATGACGATCGTCAAGAACGGTGATAAGCTCACACAGCACCTTCCGGCCTACACCACCAGAGCGATTCAGGACTGGAATACCCAGAGCTGGTGTGCCGAGATCTGGGAAGATGATTATCACTGGGATGATGAAGGTTTCAAATGTGATGAACCATTGCTTATATATGAAGCGCATATCGGCATGTCTTCCGAAGATTACAGGATCGCCACCTATCGTGAATTTGCGGATAACGTTTTACCTCATGTAAAGGACCTTGGCTATAACACGATACAGCTCATGGCTGTCATGGAACATCCATACTATGGCTCATTCGGTTATCAGGTATCCAATTTCTTTGCGGCTTCCAGCCGTTTCGGTTATCCTGATGAACTCAAATATCTCGTCGACAAGGCTCACAACATGGGCATCAGAGTCCTGCTTGACCTAGTTCATTCCCATGCAGTCGGAAATACTCTTGAAGGTCTGAATATGTTGGATGGCACAGTCTATCAGTATTTCCATGACGGCGGTCTGGGCGATCATCCAGCCTGGGGCACAAAACTGTTCAACTATGATAAACCAGAAGTCCTTCATTTCCTTTTGAGCAATCTTAAGTTCTGGCTTGAAGAATATCACCTTGATGGCTTCAGATTCGATGGTGTCACTTCCATGCTTTATCACCATCATGGATTAGGACACGATTTCGATAACATGGACAAATACTTCTCCATGGATACCGATACAGAAGCTGTCACCTATCTGATGCTGGCAAACGAACTCATACACAAAATGAAACCGGATGCCATTACGATCGCTGAAGATATGTCCGGTATGCCTGGCATGTGTCAGCCTGTTCCAAATGGCGGTATCGGTTTCAATTACCGTTTAGGTATGGGCACTCCGGATATGTGGATAAAACTGATCAAGGAAGTCAAGGATGAAGACTGGGGCTTATACAATATTTATGGTCAACTGACCAACCGCAACGAAGGAACCATAGCTTATGTAGAAAGCCATGATCAGGCCCTGGTCGGCGATAAGACGATAATGTTCCGACTGGCTGATGCGAATATGTACTACGAGATGGGTAAAGATACTCACACCTTCGTTATCGATCGTGCCATGGCTTTACATAAGATGATAAGGCTTATAACGATCGCAGCTGGCGGTACGGGTTATCTGACTTTCATGGGTAATGAATTCGGTCATCCGGAATGGATCGACTTCCCAAGAGAAGGCAACGGCAACAGTTTCAAATACTGCCGCAGACAATGGAGCCTGCTCTACAACAACGATCTGAAATTCCAGTTCCTCAACAATTTCGATCATGATATGGTCCATACCATCAAGCACTACAATGTTTTCAACGAATTCTATCCGAATATCAAGTGGGTCCATGAATCAGATCACGTCATAGCCTTTGAAAGAGGCGGTCTGGTCTTCGTATTCAACTTCTCACCTACCAACGACTATACGGATTATACAATCCCTGTATCTCATGCCTGCGATCATTATGTCCTGTTCACATCCGATGATGAAAGATATGGCGGATATGAAAGGATATCCCGTGATCCTAAGAGCGCATTTGTGCCAGGCATGGAAGGAAATTATGTTAGTCTCTACTTACCTTCCAGAACCTGTATGGTCCTCGTCCCATCAAAATTATAGAAAAAGTAAATCCCAGGTTTAATGCCTGGGATTTGTACTATAATAGTATTCATGAATACCAAAAGATTGACTAGCCTAGCTATGTTGATCGCTGTTTATTGTGTGCTCAGTATCCTGACGCCAATAAAAGTGCTGAACTTCAAGTTCACTTTGGAGGCATTCCCTATCTATGTAGCCAGTTTACTGTTAGGTCCAGTTGATGGTCTAATCGTCGGAGGTGTAGGCTCATTCATCTATCAAATACTGTTCTCAGGTTATGGTATTACTGCTACAACGATCCTATGGGTACTACCCCACGCACTAAGCGGTTATGTAGCTGGAATTTATGCCAGATCTAAGAACTTTTCTTTAGATTTCAGGCAGACCTGCTTTATCGTGATTATCAGTAATCTGATAGTTACGGCTTTAAATACGCTGGCATTATATGTTGATTCAAAAATGTTCGGCTATTATTCTTCGACTCTTGTTTTCGGAAGTCTGGGACTTAAGATCATTACCGGAATAATTCTGGCGATCATCTACTCACTGGCTTTGCCTAAACTTATCAGCTTGCTGAAAAGAAACGTTATTGATTAATGGAGGATTATGTATATGTTGACAGATATTGAAATAGCGCAGAGCTGCAGGATGGAAAAGATCACCGATATCGCCAAGAAACTTGATATCGATGAGAAGTATCTTGAACAGTATGGCAATTACAAGGCAAAGATCGATTATCAGTTGCTTAAGGATCTTAAGGATAAGAAAGACGGTAAGCTGATCCTGGTCACTGCCATCAACCCTACACCAGCCGGTGAAGGAAAGACCACAACAACAGTAGGTCTCGCGGATGGTCTAAGAAAGATCGGCAAGAAATCGGTGGTTGCTTTAAGAGAACCTTCTCTTGGTCCGGTCTTCGGTGTCAAAGGTGGTGCAGCTGGAGGCGGATATGCCCAGGTCGTGCCGATGGAAGATATCAACCTTCATTTCACTGGCGATTTCCATGCGATCGGTGCTGCCAATAACCTTCTGGCTGCCATGATCGATAACCATATCCAGCAGGGAAATTCATTGAATATTGATCCAAAACGAATAACCTGGCGTAGAGCTGTCGATATGAATGACAGACAGCTGAGAAATATCGTTGATGGCTTAGGCAACAGAACTGACGGAACTCCTAGACAGGATGGTTTTGATATTACCGTTGCCTCTGAAGTAATGGCTATTCTCTGTCTTTCTTCAGATATCGTTGACCTTAAAGAAAGATTGGGCAAGATCGTTATCGGCTATACATACGATAATAAACCTGTTACAGCCAAGGATCTGAAAGCTCAGGGAGCAATGACTGCCCTTCTCAAGGATGCGCTCAAGCCTAATCTTGTACAGACGCTTGAAGGAACTCCGGCATTTGTCCATGGTGGACCTTTTGCCAATATTGCTCATGGTTGCAACTCAGTAACCGCAACAAGACTTGCAATGAAATTGGGTGATTACTGTGTTACCGAGGCTGGATTTGGTGCCGATCTAGGCGCTGAAAAGTTCCTCGATATCAAATGTCGTCTGGCAAATCTCAAGCCTGATGCCGTTGTACTGGTCGCAACGATCAGAGCTTTGAAACACCACGGTGGTGTAGCTAAAGATAAACTTAATGAACCGAATCTTGAAGCCCTTAAAAGCGGTCTTCCTAATCTGCTTCAGCATGTTGAAAATATCACTAAAGTCTATAAGCTTCCATGTGTTGTTGCCATAAATGCCTTCCCTACCGATATCAAGGAAGAACTTGATTTCATTGAAAACAAGTGTAAGGAATTAGGCGTCAATGTCGCCTTATCGGAAGTCTTCACCAAAGGTGGCGAAGGTGGTAAAGCTCTTGCACAGGAAGTTGTAAGACTTTGTGAAATGGATAATGATTTCACTTTTGCCTACAGCGATGATATGTCCATTGAAGAAAAACTCAATGCAATATCAAAGAAGATCTATCACGCTGATGGTGTAGACCTTGTAGGAAATGCTCCAAAACAGCTTAAACAGCTGGAGGAACTTGGTTTCTCTAATCTTCCTATCTGTATGGCAAAGACTCAATACTCTTTCTCCGATGATCAGAACAAGTTAGGAGCACCTAAGGATTTCAGGATCTCCGTCAGAAATCTTAAAGTCTCAGCTGGTGCTGGCTTTATCGTAGCTCTGACCGGCGAGATCATGACGATGCCTGGCCTTCCTAAAGTTCCAGCTGCCGAGAAAATAGATGTCGATGAAAACGGAAAGATCACAGGACTTTTCTAAATGAAAAACAAAACCTTAGCTGAATTCAGCGAATTAAGTGCATCCAGTGCTCCTGTTCCTGGTGGCGGTGGTGTAAGTGCGGCTGTTGGCGCATTAAGTGCTTCACTTGGTGAAATGGTCACTAATCTTACTATCGGCAAGAAAAAGTATCTTGAATACAACGAAGAACTTGAAAAGATAAAAGCTGAACTTACCTGTTTAAGAACAGAACTTCTTGAATGCATAAATAAGGACGCCGAAGCTTTTAAGCCTCTTTCTGAAACCTATAAAATGTCAAAAGATGATCCGGATTATGAAAGCAGGATGGAAAGCTGTCTTAAAACAGCTGCCGATTCACCATATCAGATCCTGAAACATACCTGCATGATCATTGAACTAGATGAAAGACTCTCTGTTATCGGTTCTAAACTATCTGTCAGTGATGCAGCAACATCAGTTATGCTGGCACATGGCGTACTGTATGGTGCCTATATAAACATAATCGTCAATACCAATCTGATGAAAGACAAAGAATATGCTGATTCTCTTGAGAAGAATGCTTATGCATTACTTAAGGAATATTCAGAAAAAGCACTGAATATATTTGAAGCAATAAAAACGAGGTTGAACAATGGCTAGACTCTTAAAAGGCAAGATCGTTGCCGATGCACTGATGGAAAAGAATCGTAAGACTGTTGAGGAACTCAAAGGCAAGGGTCTATGCCCTACTCTGGCGATCTTCAGGATCGGTGAAAAGGACAGTGACCTCTCATACGAAAAAGGCATCAACAAGAAAGCGGAAAAAGCTGGAATAAATGTAATCAGATATATCTTTGATGAAGATGTTTCAACTGAAGAATTCTATGAAAAGCTTGAACAGTCTAATAATGATAAAAACATTCACGGTATCCTGGTCTTCAGACCTTTACCTGAGCGTTTCAATGACGATGAACTCAGAATCATGATCAAACCTGAAAAGGATGTCGATGGATGCAATGACCTTTCTCTTGCGGGAATATTCATAAACAAGGATCTGGGTTTTGCTCCATGTACTGCTCAATCAGTCATTGAGATACTCAACTACTACGATATCGATCCTAAAGGCAAGAATGTTGTCGTTCTTGGTAGATCACTGGTCATAGGGAAACCGGTCGCAATGATGCTTACAAACCTGAATGCCACAGTGACGATCGCCCATTCCAGGACAGAAGATATTGAAAAGATCGCATCCAATGCTGATATTCTGATCTGTGCAACAGGAAAGATGGAATCAATAAACAGAAATTATGTGAATAAAGAACAGACCGTGATCGATGTAGGTATATCCTGGAATGAAAAGAAACAGAAACTGTGTGGTGATGTATTATTCGAAGAAGTGGAGCCGCTCGTAAAGGATATCACTCCGGTACCAGGAGGCGTGGGATCACTTACCTCATGCATACTGATATCTCATGTGATTGAATCATGTAAAAGAAATGCTTAAAGGCATTTCTTTTTATATAGTAAATAATTAACGAAAAGATTCAGTGTCATTATTATCACTTCCATCAAGGTATTGACCATGCCATAGTGCATATAAAGAAAAGCCAATGAAAATAATGAAAGAAAATACATATTGATAAGGTACTGATTGTTATATCTTATAAGATTCATGAAAGTGATCGACATTATTCCCGCAAAGCCAAGATACGCAAAAAGAAGATGCAGATTGCCCTGAAGATCATATGGAATATGATGAGGGATTACCGTTCCCAGAAACAGTGAAAGAAACATACCTGTCGCCATTTCCTTATTGTTAATATGATATGTTTCATATGCCAGAAGTAAACCGATAACTATACCCAGAAACAGCAGATAGAAATAACCCCTAGTATCTAAACTAAGGGTCGAATAGTTTTCTTTGAATAGATCCAATCTGCCCAGTGGCAAAAGAAACAGTACGTAAGCGATCAGATTAACGATTAAAATTTTCCTGCTGTCTATTCGCATCGATAAGAAGTTTTATTGCTTCGATCGTAACTCTTATGGCTCCGTCGGTATCATGAACCTGAGGATTATCCAGTCCTGCAAGTGCCCTTTCCTGGTTTGCTACAACAAGGAAACAGGCTCCGACTCTGACTTTGAGATATTGTCCAACAATAAACAAGGCAGCACTTTCCATTTCCGAAACTTTGCAGTCAAGAGCGAGCCAGGCCTTCCACTTTCTGATGAGTTCATCACCGTTAGGCAATGTTTCAGGACGATGCTGGCCATAGAAGGAATCCTTGGATTGTGATACACCAACAACATATGACTGATTAAGATTCTTGCAGGCCTGAACCAGAGCATTTGTCACATCAAGATTGGCGATTGCCGGAAATTCGATCGGCGCATATTCCCTGCTCGTGCCTTCCATTCTGATGGAAGCTGTAGCAACAGCCACATCACCGGACTTGACATCCAGCTGCATACCACCACAGGTACCTATTCTAATAAAAGTATGTGCCCCATTGGCAACGAGTTCCTCAAGAGCTATCGAAGCACTTGGACCGCCGATTCCGGTAGAACATACAGAGACTTTTTCACCATTTAGATAACCGGTATATGTAACATATTCACGATTCTGTCCAACCTTCTGAGGATCATCGAAATATTTGGCGATCTTCGCACATCTACCAGGATCACCAGGCAAGATCACATACTTTCCGATATCTTCCTTTCCAACGCCAATATGGTATTGTTTACCAGAGTTTTCCGAATAATCGATCATATTATTTCTCCTTCACACCTACAAATCAATTTTATCAAATTTATAATTAAGTACAACATCGCTCATGAAGTAAAGTGAACCGCAGATCAGGATATTGTCGAAATCTCTAATCGCTTCATCAATGGCTTTTTTATAATCCTGTTCAACGTTATAATCCTTGAACTGTTTAAGATCAATCACATCATTATATTCAAAGGTCGTGATGATCAGTTTATCACAATGTCTTTTAACCGTTTCGATCATCTTATCGTATTCCTTGCGCTTTAATGCTGAAAAAATGATGCATTTGCTTCCGGTAAGCTTATCGAAAGATTCACATAAGGCTTCAATGCCATGGATATTATGCGCTCCATCAAGAATTATTCTTGGATTTTCATGAACGATCTCAAAACGGCAATGCCACAGTGATGATTTTAAGGCTGTTTTAGCGCTGTTTATATCGATATTGAAATTCTCTATATCACTCAGTATTTCAAAGCCATAGAGAGCCAAAGATGCGTTATGCAGCTGATATGAAGCATAAGAACCGATTTCATATTCTTCATTGTGGAATCTGAATCTTCTTTCACCCAGATCGGTATATTCATCAAGTTCATATAAGTGGCAACCTCTTTCCTTTGTGATCTTTCTGACCAGGTCTTTGCATTCATCGTTCAGATGGCCGATCAGTACATCGGTTCCATTCTTGATGATCCCGCATTTTTCATAACAGATCTCGACCAGCGTATTTCCCAGTCTGTCCATATGGTCATAGCCGATCGTAGTGATGATCTCCAGAAGCGGCTTTTCTACAACATTTGTGGAATCAAGTCTTCCGCCCAGACCTACTTCAACGATCGCGTAATCCACTTTTTCTTCAAGGAAGTATTCAGCCATGATCAGATAATCCATCTCAAACATGGACAGATTATTCTCAATAAAGAAATCGTAGTTTCTGTTTATGATCTCAATAAAAGCATCATCAGTTATATTTGAACCGTTTATCCTTATCCTATCTAGGTGAGTCACATAATGTGGCGAAGTAAAAGTTCCCACTTTAAAGCCCTGTGATCTTAAAAGATCAGCCAGATAATTTACTGTTGAACCTTTGCCATCAGTCCCTGCTACATGGACCATTTTTAGCCTGTTTTGAATATTGCCGAAATCCTCAGCTACCTTTTTGAAATGTTCAAAAGAGTAGTTGTTGTTTCGTTTATTCATGATCCAGGTAAGAGCCTCATCGATATTTACAAACATATAAATATTATATAATGAATTCATGAAATTGATCGGCAACGATTGGGATCAGGTCTTAAGTGAAGTGTTTGAAAGTGAAGACTATCAGAAGCTTCGCTCTTTTCTTGATGAAGAATATTCCACAAAGACGATATATCCGTTGCCTCAGCACATCTATTCAGCTTTAAGACTGACAAGCTATAAAGATACAAAAGTTGTTATTCTTGGACAGGATCCCTATCATGAACCAAATCAGGCTCACGGACTTTCCTTTTCTGTCAATAAAGGTGTGGAGATCCCTCCTTCACTGGTCAACATCTATACTGAGCTTCATAATGATCTTGGTTGCAGTATCCCGAATCACGGTTATCTTGTCGACTGGGCAAGACAGGGTGTACTTCTTTTGAATGCGGTTCTTACCGTTCAAGCGCATAGAGCCAACTCTCACAAAGGCAAAGGCTGGGAACATATTACAGATACTATTATAAAGAAGCTTAATGAAAAAACTGATCCGGTCGTCTACATTCTCTGGGGTGCCAATGCCCGCAGTAAAAAACAGTTTATAAATAATCCGAATCATCTGATCATTGAATCAGTTCATCCTTCACCACTCAGTGCCTACAACGGATTTTTTGGTTCAAGACCGTTTTCCAGAACAAATGATTTTCTTATCAGGAAAGGAATTAAGCCGATCGACTGGCAGATCAGATAGATGGTTAGAATAAAGAAAGAAGAAATCGATAAGGTATACAATTCCCTTTATAAACCAAAGGAAAGAGTTTTGCCTGCCAATCAGAAGATACCACGTAAAGTGGATTTTGCGACAGATATCAAGACTTCTAAAACAGTCATCTATCTGGTGGATGGATATAATCTCATGTATTCGATCGATGAAATAAAAAATATCGCTGCTGTCGATCTTATCAGTGCCAGAGACAAAGTCATCGATATCGTCTGCGACTTTCAGGGCTATGTGGGAAAGGAGTGTGTTCTTGTTTTCGACGCCTATAAAAACAATGTTTCGATCCCGGTCGTCAGCAAGGAATACAATATCGAGATCGTCTATACCAAGATGAATCAGACAGCCGATATGTGGATCGAACAGAAAGCCGAAGAACTTGACGACCGCTACAAGATCTTTGTCGTCACATCCGATGGCCTTGAACAACTCAAAGTATTCTCCAGCAGTTCATTCCGTATCTCATGCAAGGAATTCATGCACAGATACGAAAATCTGCAGAAAAGACATAAAAACACGACCAGAAACGCAAAACATCAGCCTTTAAAAGAGCTCAGAAAGCTTCTTTATGAAGACTGATGTTTTTCCAGATATTCTCTGTATTCATCAATTATTCTTACCAGGTCATCATATGTTGTCATATGATTCATTTTTTCTTTAAAAGATGTAGCACCATACATACCTGTTATATAATGAGGTGCCAATCCTCTCATCTGCGACATCGCGTGTTTTTCCGATGATAGAGCCATGAGCTTTCTGGCATGGATCAGACAGTAATCAAATTTATCTTCAGGAGTTACGATATAATTTTCTCTTCCTTCGTTGTAGTTTCTTATCTCTTTTATAAGAAAAGGATTTCCGACAATGGCCCGGCCGATCATGACGCCGTCACATCCTGTTTCCTTTTTCATTTTCAGATAGTCATCAACTGACTTCACATCGCCATTGCCGATAACCGGAATACTCAGATTTTCCTTCAGGATCCTGATATGATCCCAGTTTGAATGCCCTTCATACATCTGGCTTCTGGTCCTGGCATGTAGAGCTATTGCATTTACACCTACATCTTCCAGTTTTTTTGCCAGGGATAGATAATTCATATGCTGAAGATCCCAGCCAAGTCGCATCTTGACTGTAACCGGTTTTTCCACATTCTGAATTATCTGTTTGACGATGATTACAGTTTCATCTTCATGTTTCATCATGGCACTTCCAGCTCCGGTCTTTACGACCTTGTTGACCGGACAGCCCATGTTTATATCAATGAAATCGCAATGAGTATCTCTGTCCAGGATCTTAGCCGCATAGGCCATTGATGAGACATCACTGCCAAATAACTGCAAAGAGACCGGATGAAAATCATCGGACATCTTCAACATGTCCATGGTCCTCTGATTTCTGTAGTAAATGGCTTTGTCTGATACCATCTCGCTGTATACAAGACCGGCTCCAAATTCAAAACAGAGCTGCCTGAAGGCATCATTGCTTATACCAGCCATCGGTGCTACTACTATGTCACTGCTGATCGTCTTTTTTCCTATCTGCATAGCTCATGATAAGTTCAATATCATTCTTATCGAACCTGTATTCTTTATTACAGAATTCACATTTTATTTCTATGGAATCTTCTTTACTCAATTCATAGAGATCCTTTTTAGGCAAAACAAGGAGTGATGCCATAAAACGTTCTCTGGAACAGTCGCACTCATATCTGATGTATCTTTCTTCCAGGATCTCATTTTCCGGAAACAGCTGGTTTAAATAGGCGTAAAGATCATCGTTTTCACTTAAAACTGTAGAGATCGGTCTCAAGTTAAGCTTTTCAAGATATTCGATATCCTGTTCGGTGTGATTAGGTAATAGTTCAATGATCATGGCTCCTGCCGATTTTACTGAATCATCTACATCAACAAGAACTCCTACAGATACGATAGAAGGAACCTGTTCAGAGATGGAAAAATAATAGGCAAAATCATCGCCTATCTCACCGCTCTGCAAAGATACCTGTGAGGTATAGTTCTGTTTTAGCTTAAGATTTTTTGTTACTTTCAGATACCCATCTGTACCCACAGCCTTTCCTACAGCAAGCTTATGTGAATCAGGATAGGTCTCATAGATATGCGGATCTCCGCAGAATCCTTTGACGATCCCTTTCGAATTGGCTACACAAAGGATCGTACCGATAGGACCATTGCCGTTGATCGTTACCGTTACAGTCTCGTTTTCATCTTTCTGCATCAGTCCCATCAATCCGGTAACTGATAAAGTTCTGCCTAAAGCAGCACAGGATGTAGGCCATAGATCATGGATCTTTCTGGCTTCCTGTACCATTTCCTTAGAATTGAACAGATATATTCTTACATGTCTATCCAGCGCTGTTGCGATTATTACATTGTTCATACTTACTCCTAAAGAAAGAAACGACTATTTCTTAGTCGTCCCTTTAGTTGTTTTCTTTGTTGTCTTTACTGTTTTCTTGGCAGCTGCCTTCTTATCAGACACTTTTCTGGCTGCAGTCTTTCTGGTTTCTTTCTTATTTGAACCAAGCAGCTCTTCGATTTCTTCGTTAGTCAGTGTTTCCTTTTCGATCAATGTTTCAGCGATCTTTATCAGATCACTTCTGTTGGCTGTAATGATCTTCTTGGCCTTCTGATGGCATTCTTCAATGATCTTTCTTACAGCTGTATCGATCTCATAGGCAACCTGTGAAGAAGCATTTGAAGGAGAATTGTAATCTCTTCCAAGGAAGACTGAATCGTTGCCTGAATTGTACTGGATCGGGCCAAGATCAGACATACCATAGGTAGTGACCATGTCTTTGGCGATCCTTGTTGCCTGCTGGATATCTGATGAAGCACCGGTCGTGACATCGCCAAAGAAGATCTCTTCAGCAGCTCGACCTCCCATATAGGAAGTAATGGTATCCATCAGTTCCTTCTTGGAATTGAGGATCTTTTCTTTACGTGGAGTGATCAGATTATAGCCGCCAGCTGAACCACGTGGGATGATCGTAACTTTCTGAACGATTGCGCCATCCGGAAGATTAAGTCCGACGATCGCATGTCCAGCTTCATGGTATGCTACAAGTTTCTTGGTATATTCATCATAGGTCCTTGATTTCTTGGCCGGGCCCATCATTACTCTATCGATCGCTTCATCGATCTGCTGCGTACCGATCTCATCCTTCTTTTCTCTGACTGTAAGAATTGCTGCTTCATTCAATACATTTTCAAGATCGGCACCTGAGAAACCAGGAGTACGCTTGGCCAGATTTTCAAGATTGACATCGGCAGCAAGCTTCTTGTTTCTGGCATGCTTACCTAAGATAGCTTCTCTTCCTTTCAAATCAGGTAGAGAAACCGTGATCTGTCTGTCAAAACGTCCAGGTCTTAATAAAGCTGAATCCAGAACATCCGGTCTGTTGGTAGCAGCGATGACGATGACACCGTCATTGTCAGCCATACCATCAAGTTCGACCAGAAGCTGGTTCAGAGTCTGTTCTCTTTCATCATGTCCACCGCCAAGACCAGCACCACGCTGTCTTCCTACGGCATCAAGCTCATCTATAAAGATCATACAAGGAGCAGTCTTTTTAGCTCTCTGGAACATGTCTCTAACGCGGCTTGCGCCTACACCGACGAACATTTCGACGAAATCTGAACCGGAGATCGAATAGAAAGGTACATTTGCCTCACCGGCAACAGCCTTGGCAAGCAGAGTCTTACCGGTTCCAGGAGGGCCGACCATGATGACACCACGTGGAATCCTGGCTCCCATCTTGGAGAACTTCTTAGGATTCTTGAGATATTCAATGATCTCCTGCATTTCTTCCTTTTCCTCGTCACATCCGGCTACATCATCAAATCTTACCTTGATGTTGTCTTCAAGATGAGCTCTGGATTTGGAGAAATCAAAAGCCTGACGGTTTGAATTCATCGCACCCATACGGTTCATGATGAACACACCGCCAACGACAAACAGGATAAGTGGAATGATTGAACTTGCGAGTTCAAGCAGATAATTTGAAGCATTGGCATCGATGAATGTGACATTGTCGATGGCCTTGAGTTCTTCGACCAGTTCATCAGCTGCTTTCTCCGTATTTGGAATCACAACGGAAAACTGATAAGTGGAATTATCCTGTTTGAATGTTCCGGTCACGGTCATCGTGTTATAGTCCATCGAGACCTTGGCCGAATTGATCTTGTTTTCTGTAAGAAGTTTATTGAACTCCTTATAAGTAAGTGCAGTACTTGAAGTTCTTACCTGACTTGAAAAGCCCATCATGAATAAAAACAGAGCTACAAAGATATATGGCAAGAAATTCAATACCGACCTTCTGTTGTTGTTATTATTGTTATTATCCATCTATTACTTATAACACTCCTCTTTCAATACACCTACATACGGCAGATTGCGGTATTTCTGATTGAAATCCAGACCAAATCCGATAACGAATTTATTAGGGATCGTAAAACCGACATATTCCGCTTCGATATCAACGATCCTGCGGTCAGGTTTATCGAGTAATGAACAAACCTTTACCGATCTGGCATCCTTGGAATAAAGCAGTTCCTTGACCTTGGCCAGGGTCTTTCCTGTATCGACGATATCTTCAACGATCAGTACATCAAGATCCTTGATCGAACAGTCGATATCCTTGACAATCCTGACGTCTCCGTTTGATTCAGTTCCGGAATAGCTGGAAACATCCATGAATTCCAGACGGCAGTCGATATCGATATACTTTATCAGCTCAGCCATAAACGGAACACTTCCCTTGAGAAGTCCTATGATTACCGGACAGGAATCCTTGTAGTCACTGGAGATCTGTGCTCCAAGTTCCTTGCATCTTCTCGTAATTTCTTCTTGCGTAATAAGGATTTCTTTTACATCGTCAATCAGCATTACAATGCCCTCCCGTATTTTTTAATTTTATCACAAAGAAATTATGTTTTTTTGAATAATGCTTTACATCACAACCGATACCCGGCGCCAGGATGATATTCTGGCATCTGTTTAGCACTATCGGCCACATTCTGCGCTGATAATACGGGATCTTCTTATCGATAAAATAGCGATTTATTCCCTTTTTGCCATAGGTCATTTCTATCCTGTCATGAGGTCTGTAATTCCTCACTGTAAGAGGAAAATCATCTTTAGACAAAGTAGCACCTTCAAAACTGTTTCCTTTATCAGAAAGCCTGAAAACACCGTAGTTTTTATATTCTATTTCCTTTGGACTGTCATATATATATTCATACTCTTTTACTGGAAGCGTTTTTGAGATCTTTCCATATTCCTTTACCAGCAGAAGATCTTTTCCTTCAAATACACAGTTATTACTTTCTTTTAGCTGCCTGATCATTTCCTGAATCGTCTTTGATGACTTTTCAGGGAAATGGTGATGAAGAAATATTTGAAGATCCGGTGTCTTACAGAAATAGTCGACATCAAATACAGTGCCTTTAAGATATTTCTCTGCTTCTTTTATTCTTCTTTCATTTTCTTTATTCAGATCAATGATCTGTCTGTAAAGATCTTTCTTTTCTTCAAGCGACATCTTTTCGACCTTAGAATGTCTGATCCTGTTTCGGGTATACTGATCGGAAAGATTTGATTCATCGACACCATAGATAATGTTATTTTTTAAACAGTATTTCTCCAGCTGATTTTTTTCTGTATTCAGCAGTGGTCTGTATACTTTTACGTTATATATCTCGTTTCTTTCTTTGATCCCATAATAGGAAACACCGATATTCTTCTGTTTCTGCATCAGATAGGTCTCAATGAAATCATCAAGATTATGGCCGATCAGAACTTCGTCAAGTTGAAACTTATTGCACAGTCTATTGAAAAATTCATATCTGGCTTTACGGGCATTATCCTGAAAATTGCCTTTATAATTTTCTTCCTTGAAATCGGATTTATGAAAGCTTATCCCGTTTTTCCGACAGTAGTTACGTACGATCTTTTCATCACGATCGGCACTATCGCGATGATGGTAGTTCATATGTGCAACTTCCAGATATACTCCCTTATTTCAGGCCATATCTAAAAGAGCCATTGAATCTGGCCCTCCTGATACTGCAACTAAATATCGCTTATTCTCGTCAAGCTTTTTCATCAGTTATTGAAACGGAAAAACATGATATCTCCGTCTTTAGGATGATAGTCTTTACCTTCAAGTCTGAGCTTTCCGGCTTCCTTGAGTTTGGCTTCCGTCTTGTATTCCATGATGTCTTCATAAGTATAGACTTCCGCTTTTATGAAGCCCTTTTCAAAATCAGTGTGGATGATACCGGCACATTGAGGAGCTGTATATCCTGATTTGAAAGTCCAGCCGCGGCATTCATCTTTTCCAACGGTAAAGAAAGTTTCAAGACCCAGAGTTTTATAGGATTTGTTTATAAGTTCATCAAGACCGCTTCTTTCGATCTCCAGCTCCTTCAGGAATTCTTCTTTTTCTTCCTTAGAAAGATCGGAAAGTTCCTCTTCGATCTTGGCAGAAACAGGAACGACTTCGCTGCCTTCCCTGGCGGCATATTCCTTGACAGCCTGATAGTATCTGTTTGAATCAGGATCGTTTATTTCATCTTCCTTGATATTGCATACATAGATTACAGGCTTGGCAGTCAGGAAATTGAACTGTTTGAGGTATTCAGCTTCTTCCTTGGTAAAGGAAAGACTTCTGATGTTCTGATTCTTTCCTAAAGCATCATTCACTTTCTTTAAAAGATTGTATTCAAAAACTGCTTCCTTTTCCTTGGTGTTCTGAGCCTTCTTTTCAACTTTGGCGATCCTGTTTTCACAGCTTGTAATATCAGCCATCTGAAGTTCGTAGTTTATTATCTCGATATCATCTACAGGATCGATCCTGTCATAGACATGCGTGATATTGTTGTCTTCAAAGCATCTAACCACATGACAGATCGCATCAACTTCTCTGATATTGGCCAGAAACTTATTGCCTAGACCTTCGCCAGTTGATGCTCCTTTCACCAGGCCCGCAATATCGGTAAACTCAAAAGTCGTGAAGATCGTCCTTTCAGGTTCAAATAATCTGCTGAGATTGATCAGCCTTTCATCCTTTACTTCGACGACTCCGACATTCGGTTCGATCGTCGCAAAAGGATAATTGGCCGCCTCGACTCTTGAATTTGTTATAGCGTTGAACAACGTTGACTTTCCCACATTTGGAAGGCCTACAATACCTGCAGTTAAACTCATATTTACACCTTGTATGATAATCATGTACCCTGTCTGTACATGATCTCATATTCCTTTCTAACCTTTGATAGGATTAAGTAGAAACCATTGTTTACTCTGATTTTTCTATGTGGTTAATCTACTTTTTGGAGGATGAGACTATGGGTT
>JAFRBQ010000014.1 GCA_017404785.1 Erysipelotrichaceae bacterium | reverse complement strand
GGTGATAAGATGTTCCTCTTCAGACATGCTTGCACACATGCATGGTACATATCCCAATCCAGGTCATCTTCATCCCAGACCAGCGGCACCGCTGTCAGTCCGGCTCTTAAGGCGGCAACAGCGCGGGTGTGACCATCCGTCATGACAGGTTTGCCATCCAGCAGCTTCACGGGGATGGGCTGAAAACCGGACAGATTCTCCGGATCAAGCCAGCATTCAACAGCTTTCAGTTTCGATTCTGATATATAAAACTGTGAAGGCTGCAGGTCTTTCAGCTTTAACTTTGCTATCTCCAAAACGATCCAACCCCTTTCATATACCGATTTATTGAGCTCTTTATTTGAACTCTATGACCAGATTCTTTCCCAGACCTTCCGCGATCCTCTGCAGCGTTCTTATGGAAGGATTGGCTGTACCGTTCTCCAGCTTGGAGATATCTCCCTGGGTGATGCCGGTGATGGAAGAAAGCTCCTTCTGGGTGATGCCCTTCTCGTTCCTGGCATCGATCATCGCTTTGATGATCTGGAATTCCGGTTCCATAGACTCCCATTCTTTTCTGAAATCAGGATCCTTCATCAGTTCGTTCAATGTATCTTTTGCATATCTAGGCATTTCATTTTCCTCCTCTTTTCAGAAAATTCTCTCTTCGATCCTTTGCCAGCTTGAGTTCTCCAGATGGAGTCTTCTGGCTTTTCTTTACGAAGCCGTTTGTGAGAATTATCCTTTTATCCTTGTAGAAGAAATACAGGACTCTGGTGATATCCGAACTCTGTTTGATCCTGAGCTCGAAGATATCATCTTCCAGATGCTCGGAATAAGGAAGCCTGAGCTTTGTTCCGTAATCTTCCAGAAGTGAAATCGTCCATAGGACTTTGGCCTTCATTTTGTTGTCCAGGGAAAGAATGAACTCCTCCACCGGATATGTGCCATCGTCCTTCTGGTAATATTCAGCTATAAACATAGAACTCCTTTCATCCAAATAATATATGTTTTATCATATATTGTCAATCAACTGCCGATTTGACTTTCTGCAATTGTGTACATAAAAAATAGCAAGATTTCAGCAAGATCGGTCTTCATAAAGTAAGATAAAGTCCAATATCTGATGACAATGTCAAACAAACTGAAGATACGAAACTAAAAGAAAAACCTTTAAAAAAAGGTTTTGAAGAATAGATCAAATAAGTCGTTACAAGGTCACGTATGGTGGGCGTTTCAAGGGAAACCTCCTTCATCCGCAGCCAATAGTTATTTGAGCCCTTAAAATGGGGCTTTTTTTATCGATTAGATGGGTATATGTTTTTGACTATATGAAACATTAATAAAAATGCCCATTTGGGTGTCCCCTATTGAAACATTGCCTATTAATAATCAGGATGTTTTCTTGCTGTTTTGAGCAGATCCGGCGTGTATGCAGCATGTATGCAAAAAGGAACAGACAGTAGCAGTTTGCTTCCTGATCTGTCCCTTATGTTATTTAATGCTTTTTGAATTTTCTCGGTGTTTATTCAATGCCCGTTACTGATATTACAAGAGAAGGTCTGTCTTTTCAACGATCTCAAATATTATGCCAACTTCCTTTGTTCTGCTGTTTTCCTAAATGATTGCCGCGAATGTATGTTGATAGGCCGATAAAGATTTTTGATACAAAGACTCCAATTCTGTGATCCAAGAACCTGCTTTGCCTTGCGATCAAACAGATTCTGCTTGCAACAACTATATATTATTTCAGATATTTGTTTCTGAAAGCTTCGATTTCTTCAAAACTGAGACCCGTTGATTCCTGAAGAAATGAATCATCCGAGGGATAATTACAATCAATGTAATAAAATCCCGCATACAGCACTTCAGGAATGACGCCGATACTCATCTGCAGACCGGTTTTCAAAGATTCGTCTTCATATGCCATGACGCCAAGATCGGCCTTGACATTCTCAGCCAGTGACATGAAAGTCACAGCTGAGGCGTTGTAATCACGGATGATATCCTGCCTGCTGCAGCCTAAAACATACAGGATCAGTGCGGCAATGATGCCGGTCCTGTCCTTGCCGCTGGTACAGTGAAAAAGAACAGCACCTTTGGCAGCGGTAAGAAGTTTGAATATCTCTCTTACCGCTTCTTTGGAAGCCTTGTTTACGGATATGCTGCGATACATCCTGGCTACTTCATCGATGTGGGCATATTCAGCCGCAAAACGGGCTTTATCTGCTCTGTCCTTGCTTTCAAAATAAAGTTTTGTCAGATAGTCCATCTTTCTGGTATCAAGCTCCATTGCCAATGGGATGCTTCTGTGCTCAACACCCGCTATCTCTATGTCCGGGGCCTTCTGTATTTCTTTAGGAGTCCTGAGATCGATCACCAGGGACAGCTGATAATCGTTTTTCAGAAGGTCTGCTTCTTCTTTTGAAAGATTGGAAAGGTTTCCGCTTCTGATAAGCAGCCGGTCTTTTACTGTTCTTCCGTCATTGGCTCTGAAGCCCTTGAGTCTTCTGGCATTCTTGACGGTTTTAAATCTGATCCCGTTTTGCCGGATCGTTTCCAGCGCCTCATCAAACTCCTCATCCGAGAGGATATCGCTTTCCTTTGGCGCCTTAGCGCAGGCTGACTCTTTGTTTATGTATCTTTCTATTCTTTCTGTAAGATCGCTCTTATTCATTTATTCTATTGATCAAGACCCTGACCCCTGTTATATCTGATCTTTTCTGAAGGAGTATAGGTGTCTACTATTTCATCGTAATCAAGTTCCGGTATATCAAGCGGCAGTCTTCCGGAATATACACCGTCTTCAAACAGATGAATGAATCCTGACAGAAGATTAGGCGCATAGGTTTTGACATCCTGGCTGAAGTCTGTGGGGATCTCACTTAGACCTGAACCATAGAAAACGGCCAGTTTGGCATCGGCTTCAAATCTTGAAAGATCATATGGCAATTGTGAAGAGATCAATATACTCTTTTTGCCCTTTTCCTTACATATATTCAATACTTTATCAATGATCTTTGAATAGTCATCACATATATCTTCAAAACCGTACATGGCACTGATCGTTACGATATTGTCATAGTCATCGATCATTTCATAATCAAAGTCATCGGCTGTGTTATCGCCAAACATGTAATAATCAAGGCTTTCTTCATTGATCAGACCTTCTTCAAGCAATATCTGCTTTGCGTATTCTGCACTTCTTCCCTGGGAAGCATATGGAACCAGGATAAGGGTTTTGTCATCTTTCTTCAAAGGGAAGTCAACATCATTATTTTCCACAAGCGTTATACACTTCTTGGCTATTTCCAGTTCCTTATCATGATTTTCCTTTGAACCGATCAGAGCTGTATAATCCTTGTTTGTATCATCCTGAACTTTGAGCTTTTCCTTGACCGTCAGTATTCTTTTTACAGAGGCATCGATCAGCTTCTCATCTATCTCGCCATCTTCAACAAGAGAAACCACCATATCGACATACTCCTTGAGCTGTTGGATATAAGTATCTTCGCTCTGCTTGTAGTCTACAGGCATCAATAAGATATCAACTCCGGCATTTATCGCCAGTTTTGCGACATCTTTCTGATCAAAAAAGTTCTTGATCGCATCCATGGAGAGTGAATCGGTATAGATCAGACCATCATAGGAAAGATCATCTCTCAGGATCGATATGATCTTTTTGGACAGTGTCGCAGGAAGATATACTTCGCTTCCATCTAAGGCTTTATATTTTGTGTCATCGATATTCGGGAACTGGATATGGGCACTCATGATCATATCGGCTCCCGCACTGATGCCATATTCAAAAGCTTTCATTTCTTTGTTTCTTATTTCATCATAAGTCTTTTCAACCAAAGGCAGACCTGTATGAGAATCGGTTGAAGTGTCCCCATGGCCCGGGAAATGCTTCAGCGATACAAGGATATCCTCGTCGTGATAGCCGGCAATACTGCTTTCGATATAGGCTTTTGCATAATCAGGATCATCAGAAAAAGAACGGACACCGATCACCGGATTAGCCGGATTGGAATTTACATCAACTACCGGAGCAAAGTTCACATTGATGCCCATCAGCTTCAGTTCATTTCCGATCAAGCGGCTTGACTCATAGGCATTTAAAGGATCGTTGCTGGCACAAAGAGCCATATTGCCGGGCATGGTAGTACCGAAATCAAGTCTTCTGACCACTCCCCCTTCCTGATCAGCAGCAATAAATAAAGGTATCTCATCATTGCCATTGGCTTCATTGAGCTGTCTGATAAACTCGTGAGCTTTCTTGGAAGAGTGCAGATTCTGCGTAAACAGGATCACTCCGGCAAAATTATACTCTTCAAGCACAGAAAGCCACTTGTCATTCAGCACTTCCAGATCTTCAGAAACTAAAACCTCATTTCCGTTTTCATCTGTTGTTGTCTCATATGATACATAGCGGAAGCTCGGCATGATCATCTGTGTAACTTTTTCTTTTATGGTCATCTCAGAGATCTTCTTATCTATCTGTGATCTATCCTTGTCAGAATCTGATACTTGCCGGCAGCCGCTGATCAAAGCGATCATCGATACAAGCAAAACAATGAATATCTTTCTCATAGAATCTCCTTATTTTGTCACCTAAATATATTTATATCCTACCCTTATTCTGAATCAACGATGCGATCGTTACACTCTTATTCATCCTGCTGTCCAAAGTGCGCGAAACTCAAAGCATCTCCGCCATCTGTTTGACCATCATACCGCTGACAATCAGCGATGATCTGCATCAATACCTGCAGCTGGTACATCGGCAAAGAAAAAAAGAGAAAGCATCTGAAAACCTGCAAAATGCCGGTTTTTGTCTCATCCGCTTTTGATCTGTTTACTGTTTCTACTCTACATCCAAGCCGGCATCTTTATGTTGCCTGTAGCGGACCAGATATCCTGATACGACCGCAAGGACCATATTGAATTCATTCGCATAGACCGGATATTTGCCCGGGTAGAAATCAAGGAAACATCTGAAAAATAGAAGTACAAGAGCTGCTATCAGGAATTTTTTGTTTTCTTCCACTCTGCCTAGTCTTCCCGCAACATAAGACAGGATCATTACAGTGAAGAATATGATGGCAAAATTGATCACGTTCGCATACGGTGTATCAAACAGAGGTCTTATATTTTCAGGCAGATTAGGCTCGCTGAATACAGGACCATCAGGTAC
The DNA here is from genome assembly GCA_017404785.1 of Erysipelotrichaceae bacterium. Taxonomy (GTDB): domain Bacteria; phylum Bacillota_I; class Bacilli_A; order Erysipelotrichales; family Erysipelotrichaceae; genus Colivicinus. The sequence goes on along the minus strand of JAFRBQ010000014.1, from coordinate 228 downwards.
TTCAGCAGCATCCGGCAGCATACCGTTCATCTTCTGACCTTTCAGTACAGGATTCGTGCAGGCTACAAGGATCAGGATCGCAGCAACAAACAGCATGGCATATTTAAGCGAATTGCCATGCGGCTTCTTATATCCGATAAAAACATAATAAAAGATCCCCAGATATCCGATTATGACCATGATGCTCTTGATAATAACAGAAACATCAAGACGATTGGTAAACATCTG
>JAFRBQ010000013.1 GCA_017404785.1 Erysipelotrichaceae bacterium | reverse complement strand
ATTGTTCTTCTTTCTTTCTTCAGCCTTGAGGAATTCATTCTGAAGCTGCTTCATCTTGGCTTCAAGTCTTTCCTTTTCCTCATTCATGATGGCTAAAGACTGGGAATTCTGCTGCAGCAGAGAAGCTCTGGAGGCTTCGTATTCGCCATTATAAACTTCCTGTTCCTTGGCGACTTTTCTCAGTTCCTTGTTTACCGCGGTGATCTCCTTGCGCTTGGCATTTATCTGAGCTTCGATCTCCTGGATCTTGGTTTCATAATCATTCTCCAGTTCCTTGAGATCATTTTCATATTCCGCCTGTCTGGCCTTGAGATCCTCGGCGTTCTTGTTGGCGGTCATCTCGATCATCTCATTGAGTTCTGAGACTCTATCCTTGGTATCGAGCTTGATCTTGGCGATCTGTTCCCTGACGGCTTTGATAGCCAGGTTGATATTGTTGACGCTTTCCTTATATTCGTTGTCTCTGCTGTCGAAACGGAAGTCCAGGAACTCCTTGCGTTCCTCGTTGGACTTGCTTTCCTGTTCCAGATTGTATTTCAGCGTATTGTATTCATCTTCACGTTTGATGCGTTCAGCTTCAAACTGCGCATCAAGCTGTGAAAGCAGTTCGGCATACTTTGCCTGGACACTTTCCGAAGCGGAGTTCAGGCTTTTCTTGAGATCAGAGAGCTTGGCGTTCTTGCTGGAATTCAGCATATCCATCAGCGCATTGAGATCGGCGATCTGACTCTGATATTCTTCCTTATCTTTATTGACTCTGGCTTCCAGTTCCGCTTTTCTTCTTTCCAGATTGTATTCGAGGTCTTCGCTTTCCTTGCTTAAAACTTCGCTCTGGCGATCATATTCTTCCACGATCTTCTCGTAGTTTCTTTCATTTTCTTTTCTCAAGCCTTCGAGTTGTCTGCGGGCATCATCCACCTGATTGGCAATGGCACGGCGTTCATTGCTGGCCTCATTGAGCTCGCTGCGCTTTTCCTCGATCTTCTTTTCTTCGCTGGCTCTGATAGTCTTGATCTTCTCGTTGTTCAGATCTTCAAGTTCCTGCAAAGCCTTGGCATGGGCCGCATTTGCTTCAGCAAGCTGATTTTCCAGATTTCTGGTCTTTTCTGCATATTTGCTTTCCAGTTCAGTTCTTTCGGCGATCAGTCTTTCGTTTTCTTCGTTGCGTGAATTGAGCAGATTGTCATAATCGTTTTTCATTTCACTCATCTTTATATCGAATTCTTCAGACTGAGTCTTCTTGGCTTTTCTTAAAGAAGCGAGCTGTTTTTCGATGTTGTTTTTCTTGCGTTCAAATTCTTCGGCTTCAAGAACACTTTCCTTTTCCAGGAGTTTTTCTTTTCTGATGGTTATTTTGGCGATCTTCTCATTTATCTCGGCAAGCTGTGCCTCATGCGCATCCTTGCTTTCCTTCTGCGCAGCATCAATCTTTTCCAATTCCTTGGCTATCTTCAGGTTTTTCTTTTCAACGTTCTTGTTAAAAGTCTCCTGCTTCTTGTTGAGTGCCGCAAGTTTCTCTTCGTAGATCTTCTTTTCGACAGCGATCTCCTGAGCGATCTCCTGAGCTGCTTTCTCTTTCTCCTTGATCTCGACCTGTTCTTCCTGGATCATCTCATCCAGTTCTTCAACACTGAAGCTGGTCTGCTGCTGTTGTGTATTACTTTTCTCTTTTTTCATGCCAAAAAAATTCATAGGAAAAACCCCCACTTATTACAATAAAAATTATATCAAAGTTAATAATTAATTAAAAATCCCTGCAATTAAATTATTATTGCATTTTTAAATCTTTATTGTTAGAATTAATAGGCACGGAATATTCCTAGATGGTTCCTTAGCCAAGTGGTAAGGCAATAGACTGCAACTCTGTGATCACCGGTTCGAATCTGGTAGGAACCTCCAAATGGGGATGTGGCGGAATGGTAGACGCGAGGGACTTAAAATCCCTTGGTAGCAATACCGTGAGGGTTCAACTCCCTCCATCCCCACCACTTCATTGAAATATTGGCGTGTAAGAGATGCGCCCATAGCTCAACTGGATAGAGTGTTTGGCTACGAACCAAAAGGTTAGGGGTTCAAGTCCTCTTGGGCGCGCCAAATTCATTAACGGGATGTAGCTCAGCTTGGTAGAGTGCTTGATTTGGGATCAAGATGTCACAGGTTCGAATCCTGCCATCCCGACCATTTTTATTCCTTAGCACATGGCGAGGTAGCTTAGTTGGCTAGAGCGATCGGTTCATACCCGGTAGGTCGTGGGTTCGAGTCCCACCCTCGCTACCACTGTTGGACCCTTAGCTCAGTTGGTCAGAGCTTCCGGCTCATAACCGGGTGGTCGAAGGTTCGAGTCCTTCAGGGTCCACCATCACATTATTGCAGGAGTACCCAAGTGGCTGAAGGGTCCGGTCTTGAAAACCGGTAGGTCGTGCAAGCGGCGCCTGGGTTCGAATCCCAGCTCCTGCGCCATTCACATCGCGAGGTAGAGCAGCCTGGTAGCTCGTCGGGCTCATAACCCGGAGGTCGTTGGTTCAAATCCTTCCCTCGCAACCAATGGTTCTGTAGCTCAGTAGGTAGAGCAACGGACTGAAAATCCGTGTGTCGCCAGTTCAATTCTGGCCGGAACCACCATT
>JAFRBQ010000002.1 GCA_017404785.1 Erysipelotrichaceae bacterium | reverse complement strand
TATTATAATAAATTATGTCGATTTAGTATATAGCCATCTTACAAACTATGGTTATCTAAAATCCTTATAATTAGGCGTTTTAAACCGGTTTTAAACATAAAGAAAGGTTCTGTTTCCAGAACCTTGATGTTATAATGGTGCCAACTACAGGAATTGAACCCGTAACCTACTGATTACAAATCAGTTGCTCTACCTATTGCGCTAAGTTGGCATCCAGATGGTGGAGACTACAGGGCTCGAACCTGTGACCCCCTGCTTGTAAGGCAGGTGCTCTCCCAACTGAGCTAAGTCTCCGTTTTCAGATGCTTCATTATATTAACATAAGTATTAGTTCATTTCAAGAAAAAAGGGAAAGATTATAAACCGTTATCGTGTACAGAAAATCATACGTTGAAGTCGATCTTGATGCACTGATCGACAATGCCAAATACTTTATGAAAAACACCGATAAAAAACTTATCGGTGTCATTAAAGCCAATGGCTACGGCCTTGTCGATCATATGGAAGCAGCGGTCCTGAAAGAGTCCGGTGTCGACTTTTTTGCTGTGTCAAGTCTCGATGAAGCACTCAATCTGCGTAGACACGGCTTCACCGACAAGATCCTGATCCTTGGTTATGTGGATCCTGATGATCTGCATCTGGTCAGAGAAAAAGATCTGTCAGTTGTAAGCGTCAGTAAAGATTATGTCGAAAAAGCTGATCTCAAAGGCATAAAGGTCCATCTCAAACTCAATACCGGCATGAACAGGATCGGTGTAAGACCTGATGAGGCTAAAGAAGTGCTTGAAATCATGAAGGAAAAAGGAGCCGTTGTCGAAGGCGTTATGTCCCATTTCTCCAGCGCTGATACCGATAAGGAGTATTCCATCAGTCAGTATAAGATGTTCAAAGACTGTGTAAGATCGCTGGATCATGAATTCAGATATATCCACATGTCAGCGACTGATGCTTCGCTCATCATCGATGACGATATCTGCAATTACCACCGTGTAGGTCTTGGACTGCTGGGTTTCAGTTCTTATGAAACTGAGCTGAAACCGTGCATAAGACTGTTCTCGGAAGTTTCGATGGTCAAGAAACTGAACAAGGGCGATACCGTATCTTATGGCCGTCATTACACAAGTGACGGTGAAGGATATGTCCTGACTCTGCCGATCGGCTATGCGGATGGTTTCTGCAGGGCCAATACCGGCAAGAAAGTCTATGTCGGAAACGAATACGGGACGATCATCGGCAGCGTCTGTATGGATCAGCTGATGGTTCTCACTGACTCATATCACGAAGTCGGAACCAAAGTTGAACTGTATGGCGATCATATCAGTATCGTCGAACGGGCAGCTGACATCGGAACAATCGTCTATGAACTCATCACAGGACTTTCTGACCGTCTCGGAAGAGTATACATCAGAGACGGAAAGATCGTCAGAATGATCGATCCTCGGTTCTGAAACATGAAAAAACACTGAAAGTCATTGAAAAATGACTTTTTTTAGCAAAAAGTGACATCAGGGGGTAGGTAACTGCCCTCTTTTTTGCAGATAAAGATATGAAGGGAGTAATAAACCATGAAGAAAACACAGACTCAGAAAGACGAAAAAAGAAAGAAGATCATCCTGCTGATAATACTGTTACTGTTAATGATCATCCTGATCATCACGACGATCATGCTGATCCAGAAATCGAAGGCAGACGGCAATATCATCAGTGACAAGGATGTTTCGGGGTCACAGAGCGATATCGATCTTGATCTGAATCATAGTCAGAACGAAGACGTCTTCACGGAATTGATGGGATTCGGGACTCTGGAAATAATAGAAGACTACCCCAATATCTATCTCGTCAATCCTGAAGACAATGATGTCTATCTCAGTTTTGATGTGATATACAACGATGAGGTCCTTTATACGAGCGGTCTCATCGAACCGGGCAAGATGGAGGCATACGATATCTTCAGCCGTCTGGATGCAGGCAGACATGAACTGATGTATTCGATCACTTCCTATGAACTCGACAGCAAGACTGTCCTGTGGTCCGGTATTCAGCAGAATCAGGAGATCCTGATCAGAAAGTAAGGAGAATCAATGAAAAAAATCTTATCTGTACTGTTGGTTGCCATGATGCTGGCGATCATGCCTGCCACCGTCTTTGCGGATGGCGACACCAATGAAGTTACCGGTGATTCAGCGACCGTTGAACTGGAAGCAAGCATGACTTCATCATATAGAGTCAGACTGCCGAAGAAAGTCGATGTATCCGATGCTACCAAGACCTTCGACGTCTATGTCTGCGGCGATATCGCTGCCTCAGAAGAACTGGTCATCGCCTACACTAATAACGAAACACTGTATCTGCACGATACTGTTACAGGCAGTTCCAAGGCCGATGTTCCTCTGAACATCAGTGTCAGCGGCAACACCTTCGCTCACAATGTCCTACCGGCAACCTATGATACTGCCAAGGCTACTTTCACTGTCACCCACAATGCACTCCAGGCCGGACGTTATTCAGCGATCATGCCGGTAACGATCACTTTGCGCACTGTTACAGCTTAACCATACGGGGAACCTGCATCCCCATTATCGATTAATTACTGCTTATGAAAAGAACGATACTTTCCTTACTTATACTGCATCTGATGATCTTTACGGTCTGTGGTGACGATCTTAATGATGAGGGATCATACGTGATCAATCTGAGCTGTGACATAGCTCCGACATATACGGTAAAGATCCCGAAAAAGATCGATGTTTCAGGCAACCGGACGATCATGACTTTCTATGTCAGAGGTGACATCTATGCCGATCAGTGCCTGGATGTGATCTTTGACAGTTCTACGGTCATATCTGACCGTGTAAGCAATATCCCTATCTCTGTTGAACAGGACAAACAGTCCTGGTCATATAGTGAACTGAACGATGACTATACTTCTTCGCAGATCATACTTACTCATACAACATTAAAAGCAGGAAGATGGAATGGTCATCTGGATGTGAGAATATCTTTGCGGGGGGCGTCGTAATGTATCTACAACTCCTATTTGTTCTGCAGTCATTTCTTGGAGGTCCCCTATCCGATACGCCTCCCTGCGAAGATACCTATGTCATCCGTATCCCTCATGAATTAACCATAGAGGAAAACGGATCCTTTCAGATCGAAATGAGAGAAAACAATCTCTCATCTAATCAGACCTTGCATATCGATCTGCCTTCGGCTTTCACACTGAGTGACAGCCATGGCAAAGATGATATCGAAGGTCATCTCAATAACTGTTCTTTCGTTTATGAAATGAACGATACAGGAAACAGGATAGTTGTCTACAGTATCGATGAGATACCGGTCGGTGACTGGCATGGCGATCTCTCGATCACGATTTGTCTTGAGACAACCGTGATCTCCAACAAGCTTCAGAAAGGCAGCAATATTAATACATATCTAGACGCCCTGGAACCAAAGACGATCACTTTCTCTGTATCACAGACCTATTCCGAAAATGATACGGATGTTTCTGCAGCGAATGACCGCTCCGTACTGGCTCATTACGAGAATGACGAAGTGATCATATATACCAGAGACAATGGTACGATGATCGCCAATGAAGACATGTCTTCCATGTTCGAGAATCTGAATAATCTGGAAACGATCAACGGTCTCAATATACCTGATCTTAGTTCCTGTACCTCGTTTCATAAACTTTTCAAAGGAGCTTCAAAACTCAAGACCATCAGCGGGATAAACTATATCGATACCGGTAATATCGAGGACATGTCCTATATGTTTGACGGCTGTACTTCGATCACCAGGATCTCGCTTAACAATCTTGATACCTCAAACTGCCGGAATATGTCATACATGTTCTCCCACTGTCTGAACATGACCAGTCCCGGCAGTGTACGTAACTGGGATTTGTCGAAGTGTGAGAACACTTCGCATATGTTCTATAACTGCTCAAAGCTTAAAAATGTCGGTTCCATGGCTTCATGGAACACTGCACAGGTAAGGGACATGTCTTCAATGTTTGAAAACTGTCCTTTACTGACGACGACAGGCAATATATCTTCCTGGAACGTTGAGAATGTCGAATCATTCAATTCGATGTTCAAGGCAGCAGCATCTATGGTAAATATCGGTGATCTTTCATCATGGTCGATCAGTTCCCAATGTAAGGACCTTTCAAAGATGTTCGCCTACAGTGAGGATATATTGCCTTCGTCACTCGATTTAAGAAACTGGGACGTCTCTTATGTTGAAGACATGTCCGGCATGTTCTGCAACTGCTTCTCGATTAACAGTATCGATATCCGCGGTTGGGACACTTCTGAAGTAAATGACATGTCCATGATGTTTTCTTCAGATCATGGCACGCTGGATAGTTCACTTCAGATCGTTGACGGACTTGGCGATATCGATGTCTCATCCGTAACCGATATGAATCATATCTTCTACGGAAACAAGTATCTGAATTGTGATCTGAGCGGCTGGAAGGACTCTCTGGGAGATCTGCTCGATCTTTCGTACGCCTTCTGGGGCTGCTGGAACTTCGATCTGAGCAGTTTAAAAGACTGGAATATCTCCAGTCTCTGTAATACTGATGAAGCCTTCGGCAACGCTGCCGGCTCACAGGTCGCAAGTGATATACCTGACTGGTATGATCACTGATTATCAGCTATATACTGATCGACGATCGCTTCCAGCTGTGAGAACGGAAGCGGTCCGTTCTTGATCAGCAGTTCGTGGAATTCCGGGAAGTCGAATTTGTTTCCCAGAGCCTTTATCGCCTTGTCCCTGAGCATGAACATCATGGAAGCACCGGTACCGTAGCTGCAATAGACACCCGGTATCTGGATGACCCAGTTCCTGATGCTTTCAAGATAGGCTTTGGAATAGGAAAGGATGGAATTATCCTTGAAATACTTATACAGATCGTTGGTGCTCCAGCCGTAATAGTTGACAGCCATGTCGACCAGGGCATACTCAAAGAAATAGTAGTTGTCCAGATAGAACAGACATGCTGAAACATATTCGTTCAGATCCAGGCTCTGTAAAGCATAATAAGTCGTATAGACGGCCCAACCCTCAGAATAACCGATATAGCCTAAAGCCGTGCGGTACAGATGCGGATTGGTCTTGTAGAAATAGATGTTCTGATAAAGATGACCCGGGAATCCTTCGTGAGCCAGTGTCGCATAGATGCTGTAGCCTTCACGGTTGGAATTAGGATTGACACGGATAATGTTCTGATCCAGATTGTCGACAGGAGCATGCCAGTAATAGGCGACCGCTCCTTCGGAAGCGGTATCGGCATTGATGTAGTCGACCGTATAATCGACATCGCCGAGATCCTTGAAGAAAGCTCTAGTATTGTTACGCAGATGTTCCAGCATATCTTTCGGTGAAAGACCGAAGATACCTTCCCTGCTTTCAGTGATCGCTTCCAGTTGTGCAGTCAGATCAGTATCATAATAAACACTGACAGCTTCAGCCTGCAGCATCGAGAAAGCATCTTCCACGACCGCAAACTGTTCATCGATACTCAGATTCGAACTGGCGGAAAGAATATACTTGAGTTCCGCATAGTTCTTGTCCAGTTTGCACAGGACATAGTCTTCGCTCTTGGCTTTGCCGCGGTATTTCTCGACTTCTTCAGGGATCTTCCTGTAAAGCGGAAGGATCTCGTCCAGAACGATCCGACGGTTTTCTTTACTGTATTCTTCTCTTTCACTGTCGCTGAGAAAATCTAGTTCAGCGAGTCTCTTATCAAAGGAAAGGATCAGCTCATTGTTTTCACTTTCCGTCGTGAAACGGTTGCAGAATTCCTGCGTATAATCGATCCAGTCATCGATCATCGGATAGCCGTCTTTCGCCTGTTTCTCCGTATAAGTCAGCACGTCATTCAGATAACGGGTGACGTCTTTCAACAGGGTGATATAGTCATCGACTGTTTCCTTGTCATAGAAAGTGAAATCGGTAAATTCCGTAATGATATCTTCCGGCGCATTAGTGCCGGAGCTCATGATGAATTTGAAACGGTAGTAGCACAGATCGGCCAGGGTCTCCAGACATGAATACTCGATGTTCTCATAGTCGATCTGCTGTCTGTAGGAAAGCTTGTCAAAATCAAAACCGGCCAGTTCATCAAGAACGCCGTTGAAATAATCAAAGCTTTCTTTGTCCAGTGCATATTCGACTTCACCCAGATCGACAGGCGGTTTTTCAATGCCCATCTTGTGGTAATCGGTCATGTTGAAATGCATATGCAGATAACTGTCTTCAAAAGACTCGACAAAGAAACGGTCCAGAAATTCATCGAACTTCTTATCGTCCGTCGTGGCATTCGGGTTCTTCTTGCGCACTTCGTAATTCTTCAGCCTTTCGATATAGACCAAAGGATCGGCATCAGCGTCGACCGTCGGTTTGGTCTTTCTGACGTGACAAGATGTCAGTAAGAGGATCGCAAGTAAGATGATGATTACTTTCTTCATGATATTCTTCCTCGAATAGTATAATGTAGGTATGCTTACCAAAAACATGCCCTTAAGGAAAATGCTGGATTTTGCTCCGTCTGACCTCGATATGGCCATGCTGGAACTGAACGTCGTCGTCTACATCAAAACGACAGTCGTTTCCCTTAATAACACTGATAATTATAACTTTATAAGATATCTTTTTTCAAACCCGGAACTGCCCACATACATCAAAGATCACAGGGATACGATCTTCTATGATTTCGATGCCAGAAACACCGATCAGGAGAAATTCATCACGATCTTTGAGATGTACTCACTGTACAATTATGACAACATCTCCACGTTCATGAAAGAGGTCCTGGAATCCTATTCTCATGAGGCAGATGTGATCATGGATTTCTATACTCATGATTCAAAAAAATACCGCCTTTCCAACCTGGACGGTATCGTAAAACTTGAACAGATGAAAACAGAAAACGCAGCCTCGTAGGCTGCGTTTTTAACTGTATTCTTCTTTGGTCTTCTTGCGGATCGAAGGATGTGATGCCTGGATCCTTTTGACACCGAACGGATGTGCGAAAGCGATCTGCAGTATCCCTGAATCATTGCCGATGACGATGCCTTCACCATAGATCTTGTGGATGACGGTATCGCCGTTGCGGTAAAGATCATCCTTCGGTTTTTCTTTTTTCCGATCCTGAATGACGATATCTTCATCAAAGATACCGGAACTGAAAGTCTTCGGTCTTTCATCGACATGTTCGACATATCTGTCATCGATCTCCTTGATGAAACGTGAAGCCAGCTTGGCCGACTGGATGACATAAGAGAAACTGTTCGACTCGCTCAGATACAGCAGCTTTTTGGCTCTGGTATAAGCCACATAAGCCAGTCTGCGTTCCTCTTCAAGTCCCTTCGTACCTTCAGCCAGTGTCCTTTCTGACGGGAAGATTCCTTCAGAAAGACCGATCACGAAGACCACTTCGAATTCCAGTCCCTTGGCGGAATGGACCGTACAGAGACTGAGACCGTCAGCCGTGTTCTCGGATGCTCGGTCGGTATATAAAGCGATCATCTGCAGATATTCATCTAAGGTCGATTCAGGATAATCACGAGAATACTCCTGGATATCATCGAGCAGCGACTTGACGTTCTCCAGTCTTTCCGTCTCCCCGTCTTTTTCCAGCATCGTCCTGTAACCGGAATCATCCAGAACTTCCTGTAAAAGGATCTCCAGTTCGACATTCTTCATGTCCTCACGCCATTTTTCGACCATGCGGACAAAGTTTTCAAAAGTATCACGGTTCTTCGGATAGAGACCTTCCTTTATCACTTCATACATGCTCATGTTCTTTTCCATGGCGATGTTCTGGATGGCTTCGATCGTCTTGGCACCGATCGCCCGACGTGGCGTATTGATGATCCTGATGAAAGCCAGATCATCTGCTCTGGTGATCATACGCAGATATGAAAGGATATCCTTTACTTCCATACGTTCATAGAAACGCAGTCCGCCGTAGATCACATAATTGATCCTGTTCTCGATCAGCACTTTTTCTATTTCTCTGGACAGGTAGTTGGCTCTGTACAGAACAGCCATATCTTTATAGTTGTAGCCGTCGTTGTGCAGCTTGATGATCTGATTGACCACATAGTTGGCTTCAGCCACTTCTGATGAGCAGGTCTTGTGGATGATCTTGCTGCCATCACCGTTCTTCGAGAACAGTTCCTTTTCCACCCTCGCCTTGTTGTTGCGGATCAGGGAGTTGGCACCGGAAAGGATATTATTGGTAGAACGGTAATTCTGATTCAGGACGATCGTCTTGAGATCAGGATAATCCTTGTCCATATTGACGATGATATTGATATCGGCACCTCTCCAGGTGAAGATCGTCTGGTCCGGATCACCGACGACATAGAGATTGTCATGACAGCGGCTCAGATATCTGATCAGCTTATACTGTTCCTTGTCCACATCCTGGAACTCATCGACATGGACATAATGAAAACGTTTGGACCATTTTTCCATGATCTTAGGGAACATTTCAAACAGTCTCGTCGTAAACAGGATCAGATCGTCGAAATCCAGGGCATAAAGCTGTTTTAAACGCTTCTCGTAATAGGCAAAGACTTTGGCCTTATTCACAAGTCTAGGTTCCCCATAGGCAAATTCAATGGCCTTTTCCGGCATTACATACTGATATTTGTTGTTGGCGATATAATCCAGCATCCCTCCATAGGGATATTCCTTCTTGTCGATGCCGATCTCTTTATAAGCTTCCTTCAGGATCTGCTTCTGGTCATCCGCATCGATGACTGTGAAGTTCTTCGGATAATTGAGCGCTTCGATATCTTCGGACAGGATGCGCATGCACAGTGAATGGATCGTCGAGATATGACATCCCGTTCCCGCCTCTTTCAGCATGTCGCTGATCCTGTTCTTCATCTCTCTGGCTGCCTTGTTGGTGAAAGTGATGGCCAGAATATTATAAGGTTTAACGCCCTTGTGCTCGATCAGATAGGCAATGCGCATCGTTAAAACGCGGGTCTTCCCTGAACCGGCACCCGCGATTATCCGTAAGTGATTTGCCTCATCAGTTACGGCCAGTTTCTGATTTTCGTTAAGCTGCGAATAAGTTACCATTTAATATTTCTGTGATTTAGCCAGATAGTAGTTCTTGTAGTTGATGTCTCCGGTAACATCCTTGATCACCTTTACATAATCAGGAATGCGGATCGGTCTGCCGTCAGACGGAACATCGATCGAAAGGATGCCCTTCGTGGTATCGAAATTGAAGACATCCAGTTTATAGAAAAGATCATCATCGATGAAGGAATAACGCATCTTGTCCAGTACGTTGAGATCCTTATCAGCCTGATGCAGATAATCCTTGTACTGTCTTTCCGTGATGACGCTGTCGGTCTTGATTCGCTCATTGGTATTGAGATAGTTGGCCTCAGAATAGGTATACATGACCGTATCATCGCTCTGACGGCTCCTGACTCTTCTCTCATAGCCGTTCTCGGAACGCAGATAATGCTGAACGATATGAGAAGTCGAGTAGTTGGCTTCCTGTGCAAACTTGGCCAGCACTTCATCATCTACTTCGATCAGATACTTGTTGAACTTCTCGACCGGTGTACCTTCACCCAGGAATTCAAAGACGGTCTGGATGGCCTTGATCATCTTGACTTCAAACTCGTTCTCATTGCCGATGATCACCCTGTTAGGATGGCTGTCCCAAGCGCGCAAAGCCATATCATCCATCTCTCTGGCCTGATCGATCGTCTCATAGCGGGCAGCATTGTTTGCCAGCGTATAGGCCTCTTCCTTGCCCTTGGCGGAAGTCACCAGATGTACGACCATATCATAGCGGTCGTTCAGTTCTTCAAGCTTCATATCAAAACCCTTCAGGATCTGCCGGAAACTGTCTTCGCCGACATAGGCCATATCATCAAAGATACCTCTGTCGATGAAAATCAGGACCTTGTCACCCTCGATCTCCTGAGCAGCCTGATAGCACAGTTCTTCTTTCTTGAGCTGCAGAGCGACACAGTATTTCTGGAATTCATACATGCCCATGGTCGCCGGGGAGATACCGCCGGTGATCAGATCGGTCGCCGACTCGTTGTCGATGATGACCCGATAGCCTCTTTCCACAAAGACCTGTCTGGCTCTGGAGGTGAAAGTCGTCTTTCCTGAACACGGTCCTCCTGTCAATACGATTCGCTTAATTGTTTTCATACTGTCTCCTCAACTTCTCATTCAACTTGCTGTAGATATTATCTCTGAACCATTTTTCATTTGATCTCTCAACTGCTTCATCCATTTCAAACCAGGCTACACCGCTGTTTTCATCGTCCTTGACCCTCACCTGTTCATGATCATCTGCTTCCAGAAGATAAGTCACATTGAGATGCAGATGGGTCGGTACATAGTTTCCTCTTTTCATATGGGCATTGACGCTCAATACTTCCAGCGAGAAGATCTTGTCACTTAAAGCAACGACGGAACTGATGCCTGCTTCTTCCTTTACTTCCTTGATGGCCACTTCCAGGCAGTTTGTGTTTCCGTCACAGTGACCGCCCAGCCAGGACCAGGAATCATAGATGTTATGATAAGCCATCAGGATCCTGTCATGGTCCCTGTTGGTCACCCAGGCAGATGAAGTCATATGTGCCAGTTCATTGCTGCGCTCAAAGGCATCAGGATATTTTTCCAGAAACGCCAGAATGGTCTTTCTGTCCTTTTCCTCCTGTACATTATATGGCGTATATGCCTTTATCTCCTCGTACACATTCACATATATATTTTACTACAACGCATGTTAAAATTTAGGTATGATTACCAGCGAAAGTTTCAAAGATTATACCCTTCTGGATGCCGGTGACAAAGAAAAGCTGGAAAACTGGAAAGGCGTCATCCTGAGACGTCCAGATCCTATGGCGATCTGGCCTAAAACAAAGCCTGAACTGTGGGAAAAGGCCGATGCAGTCTATCACCGTTCCCATTCCGGCGGCGGCTCCTGGGAGTATAAAAACCGCTTCCCCGAATCCTGGAACGTCAATTACCGTGAGCTTGTTTTCAAGGTCTCACCGACCGGTTTCAAGCACACCGGACTCTTTCCGGAACAGGCAGCCAACTGGGATTTCATCTATGAGCGCATTCAGGCAGCAGACAGGCCGAAGATCCTGAATCTTTTTGCCTATACCGGTGCAGCCACGATGGTTGCGGCCGCAGCAGGAGCTGAAGAGACGGTCCATCTGGATGCTTCAAAAGGCATCAATGAATGGGCTAAAGAAAACATGAATCTTTCAAAGCTGCAGGATAAGACGATCCGTTTCATCGTCGATGATGCCCTGAAATTTACGAGCCGTGAGATACGCCGGGGCCGGCGATATGACGGCATCATCATGGATCCGCCATCATACGGCCGGGGGCCGGACAATGAACTCTTCCGTTTTGAAGACAAGATCAATCCGCTCATCTGCAACTGTCTGGATCTTCTCAGTGATAAGCCGCTGTTTTTCATCATCAATACCTACACGACCGGCTATTCACCGACCGTCATGTACAATCTGATGAAAAGGCACACGGAAGAAAGAAAACTTGAAGGAAAGATCATTGCCGATGAGATCGGCATCAGTATGAAAGACAGTGACTATGTCCTGCCTTGCGGACAGACGACCAGGTGGTACAGATGAAAGTCCTCTACGAAGACAATCATCTGCTGGTGATCGAAAAACCGGCAAACGTTCCCATGCAGGAAGACAGTTCAAAAGACGAAGATCTTCTGACCATGGCCAAAGCATATATCAAAGAAAAATACAATAAACCGGGAGCAGTCTATCTGGGACTGGTCCATCGGCTCGACAGACCGGTAGGCGGCGTCTGTGTTTTTGCCAGGACCTCCAAAGCCGCTTCACGTCTCAGCAAGCAGATCCAGGATCACACTTTTCATAAAGAATATCTCGCCGTAGTCGAAGATAGTGATCTGGAAGACAGAGGTCATTTTGAAGACCGGTTGCTCAAAGATCACAGAAACAATACCGTTAAAGTCGATCCGCAGGGAAAAACTGCCATCCTTGACTATGAAGTATTAAGAAGAAAAGATGGTCTGGCTCTGGTAAAGGTCGATCTCAAGACGGGCCGATCCCATCAGATCAGAGTCCAGTTCGCTTCCCGCAATCATCCTCTGTGGGGCGATCAGCGCTACAACAAAAAAGCGATCGCCGGCCAGCAGATCGCTCTATGGTCACACAAGATCGAATTCAGACACCCCACCACTGATGAAGTGATGAGCTTCACCAGCGTCACTGACCGTTATCCTTTCGATATCTGATTGTTGCGTTTATACGCTATACATTCATCCGACAGAAACAGCTCCAGAGCTGTTTTAAATTTCTCCGGACTTTCGATATTGGAATAAGCTCCGGTGAAGGTGCCTTTATCCACAAAGACCGCCGTCGGATAAGCGATGATCCCGAAACCGAAGAAGTTATCAGGCATATAACCTAAGACCGATACGACCGGACAGTTGAATGATTGAGACATGCCGTTTAATGCAGCTGATGAAGAATCCATACCCTCGATCAGCACGACGATATATCTGACATCACTGTTTTCATCCATGAGTTCATTGATGAATCTTACTTTTTCTGTTTCCGTACTGTCCTTGAGATATGTATAGATGAGTACCAGTCTCTCATCCTCATAGGCGCTGAAATCACCGATATCATTTCGGTACAGTTCGCTGTGAGGATTGCTGAAGGTATTAAAATCCAGTTTCTTTCCCATCAGTTTCAGCGTCAGCTCTTCCGAATAATCGTCATTATCCAAGGCTTTCAGTTTCTTAAGATTTTCATCCGAGAGATCATTTCTGACCTCATCGATACTGCGGCTGAGTTCGGTATAAAGAACACCGTTCTCATCCTTCAGATCATCTTCGCTGATCAGCTCAGTGAAACCGATGTTCAGGATCCTGCGGAATGCCCTGAGATCGATCTCCCCTTCCGCTGCGAATGTTACTTTATCATCTTTAAAGGTGATCGTCGTCGGATAAGTCTTGATCTGTAATGTCTTCTTCAGATAATCATTCAGTCCGTCATCGTGAGCGACGACGATGATATCATCCGGTATCGTCATACCTTCCTCTTCATAGAGTTCCACTATCTCATCTTTTGTGCCGACATTGAAATACTGAACGAACGGCACCTTGTTTTCAGCCATGAACGCTTCCAGCATCCCCAGCTGCCTGCGGCAGTGTGAACACTCGACTGAAACGATCTCCAGGATCACCTGATCATAATCGCTTAATCTGAACTTATTGCCATTTATATCTTCCAGTACACCGTCATAGATATCCTTATACAGCATCATGAACTGATAGTTCTTGAAATCTTTACCGGCGTTGGCATCCTTGATCCTTGAGGCAAGGTTTCCATCGATCTGATCAAAAATAAAAATATCCTTTGCAGGATCGATGTACTCTTCTTTTGTGATCACTGGTTCTTCTTCCTTCTTCGTACAGGAAGTCAGAAAAAGAAGCAGGACAAGCATGATCTTCTTAAACACCAAGCAACCTGAAGATCGCATCCTTACGCATCTCCATGTCTTCATAACCAAGATTGAAAAGCTCTGAAAGTTCTTCTTTGGAACCGCCGAGCCTCGTCACTTTCGATTCCTTTGACGGATAGGAATAGACCGCTTCTCCCTTATCTTCAAGATCTTTGATCATGCTGATCTGATCCTGATAATTGAGATGTCTCACCTCATAGTCATGAGAGATCCTGTCACATTGCGGATAGGTCATCTTCATCAGTTTAACAATCGCCGGTTTGGCCGGCTTGCGCACATAGTTGCCCGGTTTGGTCGTGATGATCAGATGCCTGTTGCAGCCGTCCTCGACGGACTTTCTGATCGGGATCATATCGGTGATGCCTCCGTCAAGGATCTCCTTGCCGTTGTCATTGACGATCTTGCCGATGATCGGCAAAGATGTGGAAGCCTTGAGTTCATCAAGATTCATCTCTTTTACCGGATAGTAGACCGTCAGGCCTTTATCCAGTTCATAAAGACCGACGTAGCCATCAGTTGTGATATCCTTGAGACCGCTCATGTCGAAACCGCGCTGGGCGACCATCAGTTCATCGAAAACGAAATCGTAGTCGACGATCCTTCCGCAGCGCAGGATCGCTCTGATACCGATGGCTCTCTTATCGGCGATCGCATCGGTCGAAAAATCAAAAAGATCTTTCTTGTTTTTAAGCAGGAAATTCACAAGATGAACGGCACCGGTAGAGATGCCATATGCATTGTCAAATTCTATATCATGGTCGATAAGCCAGGTGAGTGATCCGGCGGTATAGGCACCGCGCATTCCTCCGCCTTCCAGGACCAGTGATGTCTTCAATCTGCTCATGTCTTAATTTTATGCTTTACCCTCTTTTTGTGCAATAATATAAACATGAGTAAAAAGCAGATCCGCATCTATATAAATGCCCCGATCACGATCGCCTTTGCGTGCATCTGTATCCTGGCACTGGCTCTCGATTATCTGACCGGCGGAAGGTCCACGGTCCTGATCTTTTCGACCTATGGAAGCTCGTTTCTCGACCCCCTGGCCTATATCAGACTCGTCTGCCATATCTTCGGCCATGCCAATATAAACCACCTGGTCTCCAACATGCTTTATATACTGCTGCTGGGACCGATCCTGGAAGAGAAATACCATGATAGACTGTTGACGGTCATCATTGCTACCGCTTTAGTCACCGGTATGGTCCACAATCTCTTACAGCCTAATGTCATGCTTCTGGGCGCAAGCGGTGTCGTCTTTGCTTTCATCCTGCTGGCTTCGATCACCGGCAAGGAGCACGGCATTCCGATCACCCTGATCCTGGTCGCCATCCTGTGGCTCGGACAGGAGATATATTCCGGTGTCACTTCTTCCGACAATATCTCTCAGATCACCCATATCATCGGCGGCATTTCCGGAACGGCTCTGGGCATGTTCTTTAAGAAAAAATAAAAAAGCCTTTACTTGCGGTAATACCGGTAATAGGCTTCATCCTTTGTTTCATCGATCTCGGCACTTTCTTCATACAGATAGAAAGTGCTTTTCTTATACAGCTGTACAAAGTCTTCAGGTTCCAGAAAGAAACGCGTTCCCTCATTATAGACACAGATCTTCTCATTTTTAAGCACAAACTGATCTTTTCCATTGGAAGTAATGACATCACCTTCATTCAGATAAGATACGGCTTCTGCGATATCGTGCAGTTTTAACATATTTATCCTTGAATTACGAATATATTATAATTAATATGTGAAAGAAAACAAAACCGGAAAAAAGATCGGCTTAGGGATTATGGCCGGACTCGCCTCAGTTTCCGTGATACTCGGAGGACTTTTTGATTCGGCTCAGGAACTTAAACAGGAATATCCCAAGACACCTAAAGCCGTGATCGAAAGTATCGAAGACTATTCGGAAGACAACCTGGAAGAAAATGAGAGAGTCGATTCCTTCAAGGAGAAACTGAAGAAGATGATCTACCGCATCCCGGTCAAGGTCAGGATCTGTTTCCTGGTCCCGCTCTGGGCCTTAGGTACAGTCATCATCGCCCTGGCTGAACTGGCCTTCAAGACGCTGATCGCTCCGTTCGCCCATATCATCCTGGGTTTCCTGCTTCAGACGCTGATCTTGTTTGCAGTGATTGGGATCTGTATCAAGATCCTCTTCCCTGATCTGCCATGGTCCAAGATCTTCAACAAGAAGACCTTCCTGATCGTGATCATCGGCAGTCTGTTCATGTCGGCGTGCGATTACGTCGTACCGAAGTTCTGGAAAGACTACACATTATACAGGAACATCTCCAAATTCGTCCTCGGACTGATCGTCATCCTGATCGTCCTCAAGCCGTTCATAAAAAAGAAGCTGGCTGACGGACCGGTGTACGAGATACTATATAACGGCAAAGCGCTCGGTTAGGAGCGCTTTTTAAATGATATTCAGATGTTCAAGGACCGTCTTGATCCCTAAGAGGATCAGGATGATCCCGCCCAGGATCGGAGCTCTGTCTTTCAGCAGCAGGCCGATCTTTTTTCCGGCCAGATGGCCGAAAAGGCAGACGACAGTAGTGACGATCACGATGATCAGACAGCTAAGATACGGATTAAGACTGATCTCCGGCAGCAGGACACAGGAGCTCAGGGCATCGATCGAAGTCGCGATCGATTCAAACAGTAGGATCTTCCAGGTAAAGGTCTCGCCTTTGTTTTCCTCTTCTTTCTTCTCGAAAGCCTCCCTGATCATATTGATGCCCAAGATTGACAGAACGATAAGTACGACCCAGTGATCGATGTTTTCGATATATGATATGAAAGGCAGAAACAGAAGATAGCCCAGAAGCGGCATCAGTCCCTGAAACAGACCGAAAGAAAAGGAAGAAAGGATCATCTGTTTTCTTCCATAATTACTGTATCTTAGACCGTTGGCGATCGAAACGGTAAGTGAATCCATCGCCAGGGCAAAACCTAACAATATCGCATCGAACATACAAGTGTTATGATATAGCAATTCTTCCTTCAGCGCAATCAGTTAAGATCGATCTTGTAGCGGAAGATATACTTCGTCTTTTCTCCCGTCGCATAAAGCTTGTGGTTGCGGGGAACTTCGACCAGTTCCAGAAGTTCACCATTCAGTCTTTTTAAGGTCATATAGGAAGCAATGTTTTCCGGTGAACAGGTGATGATCAGCTCATCCATCCCGAATTCACCACGGGCGATCTCAAAAAGCACTCTGCAGGCTTCATAGGCATAGGAATTGCCCCGGTATGCTGGTAAGACATTGTATCCGACGTGACCGTAGTAATACATATCACCTTCCACCGTCATCCTCAGATCGATCGTTCCGACCTTTACCTGATCCGCGTGTCTGATGATGTCGTAATAGACGGTAGCTACTCCGTCATAGGCTTCCTGTTCACTGACGCGGTATCTTTCCTTCAGATCGACGATCTGACCTTCATAGATCTTCTTTTTAAACAGGCGATTGAAAAAAGAATACATAAATGAATTATAGCACTCAAAAAGCCTTCTTTCGAAGGCTTTGACTGTCTATTCAACCGGAGTGATCGAGATGAAATCGGTTATCTTTCCCTCTCCGGTGACATTTGCGCTGATCAGATCACCCTCATGGATGAATGATGCGGCATAGTAGGAACCCGAGAGATCATACCAGTAAATCTTTCCTTCACTGTCCTTCATCAGGACGATACTGTTGCCGTCCTTCACGATGATCCTGACCTCATCGACGGTGAAGTGTTTCAGTGTCGTTTCGCTGTTGCCGCTGTCAACTGGAGTATCCGTTTCACCGATCAGTTTCAGATAATTATTATATGCCTCTTCCACGGTCTTTCCGACAGCTACTGTCTGATAGTTCTCATAGCTCACAAAAGCGTAGTTCTTGATCAGATTCGCACCGTCGACCAGTCCCATGAAATAAGTCGGGACGCCCTTTACATTGACCATGCTCGGGAAGATGGCAGTGTAGTGATACTGCTGGACAGCACCTTCAGCTGAGCTTCTGGCAGAGTATTCCTCAGCTCCAGCTCTTCTGATGTATGATACTTCACCGTTGCGCAGATTCACATAGGCGAAGCCGACATTTGATTCATCCTTGCCAACACTGGTCACGCCGGTATAAATGCAGACATTGTGGTCGAACTGGACATAAGCATAGTCGTCAGTGAATTCCACGACGCCCTTGTTGGACCAGTTGAACAGACCGTTTTCATATTTCTTGCTCTGCATGAACTGTGTGTAGACCAGGGAGACCGGATAGATGTTGTCCACCCATTTCGGAGCTGAAGCATTGTCATAATAATCGCTCTTGCCGCTGACCGGATCGGTGATATAGATACCTTTTATATCTCTGGTCTTGCCTACCCAGGTCACATCATAGACCGGAGTCACCCAGTATGGTTTCTGATTGTCATCGAGTTCAAACTTCGGGCTGCCGAAGATCGCAGTCGGATCTTTGAAGAACAGATGACGCTGCAGGTTATCGTTGAAGTAAGCGCTGGTCATGTATCTCATGCCTTCGCTTCTCACCAGTTTCGCATCACCGCTCTCACAGTCGACCATGATATAGCCGGGCGTCGTCCTCGTTATGAGATACTTGAACATCCCACCGAAATCGATCGGTGTGACTCTGAACAGTGAATCATTCAGAACGATCTGGACCCAGTCATCTCCGACATCATACTGTGATACTTCATCTGATCCCAGAGTACCGAAGACTCTATCACCAAGCTGAACGGCCGTGTTCTTGTCGACCAGCTGGACCTGATTCGGATCGAATTCCTCGATCTGTTCGAAATCGATCTCTCTGATCGGTGACTGATCACGGTAATTGCTCAGACCACCGGTATAAGGTGTGCCGATCAGCACCGCGATAAAGAAGACGCTGATGATGATCGACAGAATGCCGATCGAAGCAGAAAACTTTCTTTTTCTGGCTTCCTTTGGCACCGTTATGAAACCACCCAGGAACAGAAAGACGATCAGGGCGATGAACAACAGTTCGATCACGAAGGCCGGCGAGTGCAGATTCAAAGGAATGCAGCACATATACTGGCAGAATATCAGCAGGATAGCCAGTACGATCGCCATCATGATCAGATAGATTCCTTTATTCTTTTTCTTCATTTTCTACCACCTCTCAAACTGTCAAGGTTGATGGCAATCTGTTCAAGACATCTTCCGGATATATAGGCATAGACCATGACCTTAAGAGCTTTTAAGAGCCTGTCATAGTTGATCTCCTCCACTTTATCAAGTAATGAAGAGATCGTTGCCTCAATGCTTGTTTCAGACAGACACTGTTCATCCAGACGGCTGACAGCCTTGCAGAAATAATCATAGAGGTCCTCTTCCGAGACGATATCATCGCTCTCATCATCGGTATCACCGTTGATCAGATGCATGAGTTCTCCGATATCCTCGATATTCATACAGTCTCTCAAAGCTGAAATAAGTAAGACTCTGGACAGATGCCTCTCAAAATACTTCTTTCTTTCAGGCCGCGGTACGAATTTACGCTTGACCCAGTTTTGGATCGTCGAAGCCTGAAGACCCGTGATCCTGCAGATCTGACCGAGAGACAAACCTCCCGTGATCTCGATCATCGGTTTCAGTACCGAGAATGCATCTTCATTTCCGCCGTATTCGATATTCGTGCCAGGAATCGTCTTGCTTAACATATTGCCCCCTTTTTCTTTTTTCGATCAATAGATTAAAGAGGATCAGCTGCTCTTAAGCAGCCTGATCACTCTTTAAAGGTAAGATAAGTTATGCTTAGTAGCGTCTGTAGCCTCTGGGTCTCAGAAGGAAGATCAGGATCCATAATGGGCTCAGATAGAAGCAGACCCTGATGATCAGCCAGACAAATGATAATGCCAGATCCAGCATAAGACCAAACATTCCAAATAATATCATTAACATTATTTTCTACCTCCTTTACCATCCCATGAAAACTACATTACCTTCATGGTAATTTGATTATATCAGAGGTTCATATGACTGTCAAGTGATTATGATAAAAATCTTACAGATCTTTTATCGCCCTTTCCAGCTGCTGATAAACACCTTCAAAATCGCCTGTATACCACGGATCGTCGATCTGCTCTTCAGACAGCAGACTGATCTTGTGATCATGGTCATCGATTATCCTGTTAATATAACGCAGATTGAGGTCATCCATAATATATATCTCATCGAAAGTCTCATAATCTTCCTGAGTGATCCTTCTGGCGTGATGCCTTTCATAAGGGATCTTATGCTTATCCAGACATCTTTTTGCCGGCGGATAGATATCATTACCATCTTCTTCATAAGAAACAGCCCGAGATTCACAATAAAGATCAGGTTTCAGATACTTACATATATACTCAGCCATCACACTGCGACAGATATTGCCGTGGCAGACAAAAAGCACTTTTCTTTTCTCTTCCATCAAAAAAATCTCCGTTATTCTACATCATAGATCCAGTCGATTATCCCGCCGAAATCATAGACGTTCTCATAACCCATCTTCACCAGCTTCTCAGCCGCTTCCTTGCTGCGACGTCCGCTGCGGCAGTAGACCAGGATCTTCTGTTTCTTGTCTTTCAGCGTCTCACTGATCTTCTCATCGATCGATTCATTAGGGTAACAGATCGCACCTGGAATATGTCCACTGTCAAATTCATCCTGTCTGCGCACATCCAGGATCACATAACCGGTCTCTTCATCCATGATCTTTTTGGCTTCTTCTTGTGAGATCAGATGATATTCGGCTGCACTGTTACCGGTATTGCAGGCACATAAGATCAGCAGCATGATCGCGATGATCACCTTTTTCATATTTCAGTGTCTCACTTTCTCGAATATCGTAATGATCAAATAAACGATCACAGCGATCACCAGGATATGGATCAGCAGATTGACAGGCGCAAAACGCAGTGACTGGCTGCCGCTTTGTCCCATCTCCATCGCATAGATATGTACACATCTGAGACCAAATCCATCCTGGATCGTGATCTCTCCGCCGTGATTCGTGATGCACAGTTTCAGATATCCTCTTTTAAGATAACTGCGATAATTTATCAGCATTCCCAGCAGACTGACCACCAGTCCCGCTGTCAGAGAAATCAGCAGTTTTTTCATTCAGTGATCCTCCCTCGTATCATCTTCAATTATAGCCCCTATTGTATAATTAAGATATGAACAGCTATGACACATACTATCCCCGTCCGCAGCTGAAAAGAGCTTCGTTCTTTTCGCTCAACGGTAAGTGGAAACTCAATGATCAGACCATCAATGTACCTTATCCACCGGAAGCCGAACTCTCCGGATACAAAGGGCCGACTGAGCAGCTGCACTATGAAAAAAGCTTTGTTCTGCCTGCCGATTTCTACGGATCAGACGACAAAGTGATCCTTCATTTCGGAGCTGTCGATCAGGTCTGCGATGTTTATCTCAACGATACATTCCTCACTCATCATGAAGGAGGCTATCTGCCTTTTTCTGTCGATATCACTTCCCATCTTAAAAAGAATAATATCCTGAAAGTCGATGTTACGGACACCCTGGATCCTTTCTACCCCTATGGCAAGCAATGCAAGGATCCCAAAGGCATGTGGTATACACCGGTATCCGGTATCTGGCAATCTGTCTGGATCGAAGCCTATCCGCAAAACGGTATCGATAGTATAGAACTGATCGCTGATGCGGATACACTTAAGATCCATATCGATTCCAAGGCCGATCATTTTATGATCGAAACGGAAGGATATAAAGAGACAACTGATCAAAAAGATATCACGATCAGTTTCAAAGATCCTCATCTCTGGTCACCGGCTGATCCGTATCTTTATAATCTGAAGATCTCAACTGATAATGATTCGATCGAATCCTATTTCGCTTTAAGAAAGATCAGTGTCAGAGAGATCGATGGCCAAAAGAAACTCTTCCTCAACGATGAGCCGCTGTTCATCAACGGTCTACTGGATCAGGGCTACTTTGAACCGGGCATCTATGTGCCTGAAGATCCTGAAGACTATGAAAAAGATGTAGTTAATATAAAGAAACTCGGTTTCAACACCTTAAGGAAACATATCAAGATCGAAGCTGAAGCCTTCTATTATTACTGTGATCTTCACGGTATCCTGGTGATCCAGGATATGGTCAATTCCGGACCTTACCGTTTCTTTAAAGACACGATCCTGCCGACGATCGGATTCACCCATCTTAAACAGAAGATCAAAGATCAGAAAAGATATGATTTCTTCCTGGAACAGGCCAAAGAGACGATCACCCATCTGAAAAACCATCCGTGTATCATCGCCTATACGATCTATAATGAAGGCTGGGGTCAGCAGGATGCATCAGGGACCTACGAGATCCTCAAGCAGTGCGATCCGGAAAGACTGTTTGATTCAACATCCGGATGGTTCTTTGATGACAAGTCGGATTTTGATTCCTATCATATCTATTTCCGCAACAAGGTACTCAATGGCGGCAAAAACCTGCTGTTCCTCTCGGAGTGCGGAGGCTTTATCAGAAATATCGCTGAACACCGTTCCGAGAAAGGCAGCACCTGGGGATACGGCAAGACCGATTCTGAAGAAGAACTGACGGACAAGATCATCGGCATGCATGAAAAGATGGTCATCCCATCGATCAGAAACGGACTTGTAGGTCTCATCATGACTCAGATCAGCGATGTCGAAGGAGAAGTCAATGGTCTGTTCACTTATGACCGTTCTATCTGCAAAGTGAATAAAGAAAAGATCCTGGAAGCCAACAGGAGACTTGACAGGATCTATAAGGAACAGTTTTAAACTAAGTCAATGAACAGGCGGTATCGCAGTCGTCGATCTGACTGACTGTTTCCGAATGCAGGACATCGATATCCAGATATCCGGCGAACCAGCTGCTCAGACCTTCCAGAGTCTGATAGTACGGAAGATCATCATTGCTTCCGGGATCAAGGTAAGCCTTGACTTCACCGTTCTCGTAGATGAACATCGAAGGTGTATAGGAAACTCTGTCGCTGACGGAGTTTTTTGTTTTTGCCAGCACCGTCAGATCCACCGCATACATGTCGATCTGATTGCTTTCGGTAAATTCTCTGACGATCGGAGCGAATGAAGCACAGGAGACACAGCCCGGCAGATAGACATAAAGAGCGAAGGTCTTCCCCTCTTTTTCCAGTTCTTCCAGCTGTTGTAAGGAAGTGATCTCGATGAACAGATCATCGGTGATCTTGTCTTCCTGCTTGTCTGCTTTTGAACCGGCGATCGGTGTAAGAGTCAGGAAATCGATATTGTGGTAATTCACTATCGAGAAATCGTAATGATCGCTTCCACCGTCTGAATACTTGGTCTCGACCTTGTTGTCACCGTCATAGTACCAGTAACCGCCGACATTGTAGATCTTCGTCTCATCCCAGCCCAGTTCCACCAGCATGTTTTTGGTCATGCCGGCATAACCGCCGCCGCCGCACATCAGGAAGATATATTTGTCTTTAGGGAAAAGACTTTCCAGGATATGCAGGGATTCTTCATAGTTGGCGGTATATCCGTTCTCATCATGAGTGAACAGCGTATAACCGCTGTAGGAACTTCCGACTTCTTCCGGCAGTCCTTCGACATTGCACAGATAAGGATAAGGAACGACTTCAAAGCCTTTCACAAAACCTGAAAGATAGGAATCACCGCCGATCGCTTCGTAATTGGCTTCATCCTTCAGCATCCGCATATCGCGGTATACCGCATCCTCTCTGCCCAGATATTTATCGATCGTCTTCTCATTGATATTCCTGTCGATGCCCAGCTGTCCTCGCATACCGTCTTCCACTTCCGGAAGCGGCAAAGTATCATCAGCTTTGCAGGCTGATAAGGACATGAACATACACAGGATCATCAGAATACTTATTGCTTTTTTCATACCTATATACTATATCACTAATCTGAAGACAAGCTGAATTTTACTCTCTACATAAAAAAGAAGCAGATCCTTTTTAGTTAGATACTAATTAATAAAATTTAAACGTATGAAAAGAGCGAAACTTGACAAAATCTGGGGGGGGGATACTATTCACATATACAAATAAATAAGATTAATTTTATACATATGGAGGTAAATGTGAAGAAGTTTTTTATATCATCTATACTCATGATTATAATAGCTATTTCTTTAGTAGGTTGCAGCTCCGGAGGAACATCTACTAAAAAGCCATCTGGTCTTTATCGTGATAGCGATAACATCCTGATGTCTCATCCTGACAACAACATGTTATGGAAAACGAATGTAGTTGTCATTGGCGATGAATATGAATATGAGTTTAAACTTAAAAACGATAAGCTTGAATTGACAGATCGTGAAGATGGCACATCATATGCGTGTAAGATAGAGTTTTTTGATGGAATAAAAGGTTATGATATTGATGATTATGATGCTGACAAGGATGAGTACTGTCCTGTAGGAGGCACATATTTCAAGTATGACAGCTCAGGAAAACCTTCTGGTCAGAATATCTCTGAAACAGATTCGCAGGACACAAATGAATCAGAAACCAATAGTTCGCTTTCAGAGAAAAAAACTGTATACGAGATTCCTGTTGAAGCTTTGAAATATAGGAAGGGGACTGTTGCTGAGATTGCAGGGTTAGATATTGACAAATATGGGGTTACCGAAATGTTCTATCCTCTTGAATCTTACTTTACTATTTCGATACCAAATTATGCAGCAAACTATTTTGGAGATGAGGTCTTTTATGATAATTATTATTATTATAACTTAGTGGATCAACTGAAAAACGACGTTGTAAATAATTGCAACAGCGAAGGCATATTTGTATACGGAGTATATACAGATCTTCTAGGCGATATTGATGCTGATGTTATAAAACTCCCGGAAGAAATTGACGGCTTACCTGTTATAGCCGAAAAACTAGATTTAACAGTAAATGATTGTGGCGGCGCAGCATATGAACAAGTTGGTAAAAATGTTATTCTGTTTCTTAGTGAAAATGGTCTTTCAAATTTAAATCAGATATTCGCTGGAAACACTCTCATAATTGATGGAAGCAGAAATCCAGAATTTCTAAACGATTATGAGCTGTTATATCTAAAAGCCACATTTGAAGACACTTTGAACTCAAAATCTGTGCCAGATGCAAAATATGCCTGTCTGGAAATAAGAGATGATGCGGCAAAATCTGATGTTACTTTGAATTTTGATAATACAAAAGTCCTTCTTATTGATAGTGTAATCCCTGGTCAAGTTAATTCACATGACCTATATAAGGTAAATTTGCACGCAGAAAATGTTGATTATTTAAATATCGAAGGGACATGGAATAGTGTTTATATAGAAGAAACAAATCTGGCTTTGTTTGATCAGTTTATTACAATTAATAAAGTTTTAACACTTAAAGGAGAAAATCATTTAGAGGATCTTGCTAATATCGAAATGCGTTCAGGTTCAAAAATAATCAATAAGACAGGGCAGGAAATAGATTGGAAGAGATTAATACAAAATTGTTATAATGAACAGGCAACATTTGAAACAGGACGTATAGATTGCGGTTCATATCCCGTGGAAGTTGTAAGTGAATAATCAAATTAATGTAACAGTTTATAAGTAGTTATACAGGAATCGTGAAAAAGGATCGTCTAAATTTTCTTAGTCATATCAATACGATCGAAAACACCAGCATCTATACGATCGCCGATGAGTGCTTCGTATCCCGCAGCAGCGTCCAGCGTTTCATCAAGAATATCGGCTATGACAGCTATACGCTGCTCAAGAATTATCTGAAGGATGTCATCTCTCACGAAAACGCACTGATCTACTATATCGGCAAAGACATCATGATCTCATCACGCAACATCACGATGTCCAAAAACGTCTACACCACCTACGGTCTGACTTTCTTCTTCGACCTGTTCTATCACGGGTGTTACGTCGAATACAATCGTCTCAACAATAAAGGGCAGTGATCGATCACTGTCCTTTATTCATATATCTTTCAATATCATCGGGATCCTTGATGATCTCATGAGACAGGACTTCGCATCCTGATTCATAGATCAGCAGATCATCCTCTATCCTGATGCCGATCCCTTCATCGGCGATATACAGTCCCGGTTCATTTGTAATGACATTCCCGGCCTGCAGCATAGATCCAAGTCCTCCGTCCACATCATGGGTATCAAGACCCAGATGATGAGAGACACTGTGGAAGTAGTATTCTGTAACATCTTTATCCAGCCCGTGCTTGGGCAGTTCTTCTTTATAAAAATCAACGACCAGCTGATTGAGTTCTTTCAGCTTTACACCGGCCTTCGCATTGTCTTCCACGATCTTCTGTGCCTTCAGAACGATCTCATAGATCTCACGCTGTCTTGGCGTAAAGACACCGTTGATTGGGAATGTTCTTGAGATATCGGCACAGTAGTAATCATTTGTCGCACCCAGATCACACAGGAAAAGCTCCCCGTCATTCATGATCTGATCATTGTCCTGATAGTGTAAGATCGTCGCTCTTTCTCCACTGGCCGCGATCGTATGGAAAGCATTCCTCTTACATAAGGATTGAGCCAGCACAAAGTTGAAGACTCCTTCCATCGTCATCTCATTGATGCCCGGCTTGGCTGTACGCATCATCTGCATGATGCCCAAATTGGTGGTATGGATAGCCTTGCGGATGCAGGAGATCTCATATTCATCCTTGATCAGGCGCATGCCGGTCAAGGTTGGATAGATATCTTTCAGATTAAGACCGGGATAATTGACTCTGAGCCCCGCAGCATAATTGTGAGCAGCTGTCAGCGGCTGATCTTTCTCATAATGCCAGAAATCGAAGTACATCGTGAAAGCCGGATCCTTGCGGCTTCTGTTGAGCAGCGATGCGATACTGTCATCGAGATCACCTCTGTCTTCAACTGACTTGATCTCTGAAATATTAGTCGCTTCTTCTGCCAGCATCCTTCCTCCGACCCATCTGGCCATCGTCTCGTCATAAGGCGGGATGAACAGCGTCTCGTGTTCCGTACCGTCCAGTCTGTACATCAGTAAGACCATGTCCTCTTTGTCGAGACCCGTCAGGTAATAGAAATTGCGGTCGACAGAAAAATCATAGGCTTCATCGGCAGAACGCATCGGTGCCTTTCCCGAGAACAGGATCACAGCCGCATTGCCCTGCAGTGAATCGAAAACACTGTGTCTACGCTTAGAATATTGATTCATCTTCATTTTCCTTCTTTCGATAAGATACGTTTATGATCTCGTCATTGCTGACGCATTGTGCTACTAAAGTCTGATAATCAAACAGTGATTCATAATAAAGACACTTGTCTTCCTTAGGTTTGGTGACCGGATTCTTCGGATCGAAGATCGTACAGCAGTCCTCATACGGAAGGATACTGGTCTCGTAGGTGTCGATATGCTTGGCGATATCGATGATCTCCAGTTTATCCATCATACATAAAGGTCTCAGGATCAGCGTATCAGAAACTCTGGAGATGACACTGATCGATTCCGGAGTCTGGGATGCCACCTGACCGATCGATTCGCCGTTGGTGATGACTCTGATCTTGCGTCTGCGACATATCTCATCAGCGATCCGGTACATCATCCTGCGCATGATCGTGATACAGTAAGGCTCATCGACGTTCTTGTAGATGGCCAGCTGCAGATCAGTGAACGGGATGACATGAACATTTACTTCCTCCTGACAGCAGGAAAGCTTCCTGGCCAGGGTCAGTACTTTTTCCAGCGCCTGCTTGGAAGTATACGGTTGAGAAGCGAAATGGATACATTCGATCTTCAAGCCCCTCTTCATCGTCAGATAGGCAGCGACCGGTGAATCGATACCACCGGACATCATGACCATGGCCATACCGTTGATGCCGGTAGGATAACCGCCCGGTCCTTTGACCTTCTCATCCATGATATAGATGAAATCGCGATCGACGGAGACATAGATCATCAGATCCGGTTCGTGGACATCGACCCGCAGTTCGGTGTTATGCAAGATGTTGCCCGCAACGGCTCTGTTGATATCATCGGAACGAAGCGGAAAAGACTTGTCATGACGTTTGGTGGCGACCTTGAAAGTCTTTGCTTCATGAGTCTTTGCCAGAGCCAGCGTCACCTTCTTGACTTCTTCGATATCCTTTTCCGTTCTGATGGCACCGGAAAAATAGGCATAACCGAAGATGTCTTTCAGTTCTTCTTTGATCTGCGTATAGTCTTCACCGTTGAGTCTGATGAACAGACCGTCATGGAGCATATTGAAAGTCAGTCCGTTATGATCCTTCAGCCTCTTGCGGATATTCTGGGTCAGCTGTCTGGTGAATTCCTTGCGGTTCTTGCCTTTGGTGGAGAGTTCACCGTAGCGGATGACGATGTGGTCATATAACAGTTCAAGCATACTTATCAAGTATCTCCTTCAGATTCTTATTGAAATAATCGATCTCTTCTTCCGTATTGGAATGATCCATCGAGATCCTGATCGCATAGTCTTCATCGATGTTCATGGCATTAAGTGTCCGGTTGGGTTCGTTCTTCCTCGAACCGCAGGTCGACTTCGAGGAGACCATGATCCCTTTTTCGTTCAACGCATTAAGCAGCACTTCCGATTGTATCGGTGTCGAGATGTTCACCAGCGTGATGAGCCCTTTATCGTAATTAATATGTACTCTTTCATCGAATCCTTTCACAAGCCGGTCATGTAAGGACTTCAGATGATCCTGATACTTATCTTTATTCTCAAGCGCGATCCTCAGCGTCTTGGCCAGTACGATATTGCTTAAGGCGTTGGAAGTGCCGCCGCGCAGCGAATACTCCTGCTGGCCGCCGGAGATCAGCGGGATCATAGGGACGTGTTCACGGCGGAAAAGGACACCGCTGCCCTTGAGTCCGTGGATCTTGTGTGCCGAGAAGGATGCCATATCCGTATCCGTCAGATCGAAATCCGTCTTGCCCAAGCCTTGAGTGATATCCGTATGGAAGAAAGTACCGGGATGTTTCTTGACGATCTTTGCGATCTTGTCGACTTCATTCACGGCTCCGATCTCATTGTTCACCTGCATGATCGACACCAGCAGCGTGTCATCTCTCAACGCTTCCTTTACCGCTTCCGGAGTGATCTGCCCGTTTTCATCAGGGTTCAGATAAGTGACTTCAAAACCGAATTCCTCTTCCAGCTGTTTGAAACTGTTATAGGCTGAAGAGTGTTCATAGATCGAAGTGATCAGATGCTTTCTCTTCTTCTGGGAAAGACAGAGTCCCTTGATGGCCAATGAATTAGCTTCCGAAGCACCGGACGTAAAAATGATCTCATCTTTTCTGACCTTCAACAGATCAGCGATGAGCTTGCGGGATCTTTCCTGCATATCATAAATAGCGACGCCATCATCATAAAGGGCATCGCTATTACAGTAATAATCATCAAGCAGTTTGGTGTAGGTCTTTCTGACTTCCGGATCGAGCGAAGTCGTCGAGACATTATCCAGATAGACCTTCATCAGGCATTCTCCATGATCTTTTCGTCAGCGTTCTCCGGGAACAGCGTCTCCATGCAGGTGATGGCCGTCTTTAAAGCTCTCGTATATTCACCGTTGAGATACTGGAACTCCGCTTTGGACAGTTCTCTGTCGATCTCCGGATAAGTTGAACGGTATTTGTTGCCAAAGACGATCGCGTTCTCGACCATGATGGCCATACCCACGACATTGTTGATGTTGTTGTAGAACTTGTAGGTGAAGTCGATGGCTTCATCCAGCAAGGCATTCAGTTTGGCGATATCGATCGGGACCTGGCCGATCAGTGATCTGATCCTGGCGATATAGTCTCTCGACTTCTTCAGGTCTTCCTTGTATGATTCATCGATCGAAGGCAGGTTGTATTCTGCCAGTTTGGTCTCGACTTCAGCCACGACCAGCTGCAGTTTGGTGAGCTGGGTGATGGCTCTGGTCTCGCCGTCCGTCGACTTGTCGATCGTCGACTTGTAGGAATACAGCGTCTTCATATCGGCTTCGACTTTACTGTCCAGCTCTTCCGCACTGACCAGGATCTCGGAAGACGGTTTGAGACAGCTGCCCAGATCGGCACTGATATTCTCATATTCCTGACGGTATTTCTCGATATTCTCCCGTTTCTGTCTCAGAACTTCCTTGACATCCTCAAGACCGAATCTTTCAGAATCTTTATCATAAGCGATCCTGACATAGTTCTCGACCTTCTCCATATCCTGGATATGTTCATAGGCTCTGTCATTGGTCTCTCTGGCTTCCTTGAAGGAACGGTTCTCCGCAGCGATCTGTTCAGTGAGTTCGTTCAGGATATCCTTGGCTTCATTGACATCGTCCCTGATGCCTTCCGTATCCGCACTCATGATCTTCTTGACGTCTTCATTGAGCATCGCCTCGATACTGGCGACTTTCTCTTCGGCATGCAGATGATCGGTATAGACGCCTCTTTGTCTGGTCAGAGCCAGTTCACGCTTGAATTCATCCAGCATGAGCGGCACGACGCCCTTGGTGTCCTTGATCAGCTTCGGGATCGCATTGGCGCAGCGCTTGATGTCCTCGAGATTCTTTTCGATGGTCTCGAGATCGATCTGGGCTGATCCGTAATCGGAAGCATACATGTATTCCTCCGAAGATGAGAAAAGCCTTTCGCATTCCTCGAGTCTCTCGACGAAACCGTCATAGGAAATGGAAAGGACCTGAGAATTCTTATTGATGGTCGTTTTGACGACCCGGTATTTTTCCTTGAGTTTGGAAGAATACTCGCGCTGTTCGCTCTCCTTGCGGGAGAATTCTTCCAGGAAATCATCGATCTGCTTGACTTCCTCTTCACACTTGGTCAGTTCATCACCGATCTTGGTCATGACCTCCAGATTTTCTTTGTATTTTCTCTGACTCAGTGAGTCATCAGCGTCGTTGAGCATGTCCTGGATCTCGTTGATGTGCTGTTCCGTCGCTTCATAGCGGGTATAGTAGTCAGCGACTGCGGCTGCCGTATCCGCATTGCGTCTGGCCATGGTCTGAGCCTTGTTCAGTTTGAAGGCCAGCGGAACAGTCTTGACGGCGGTGAAAC
The DNA here is from genome assembly GCA_017404785.1 of Erysipelotrichaceae bacterium. Lineage (GTDB taxonomy): Bacteria > Bacillota_I > Bacilli_A > Erysipelotrichales > Erysipelotrichaceae > Colivicinus. The sequence continues at coordinate 150,337 of JAFRBQ010000002.1, read as the reverse complement.
GCACATACAGCTGATCCAGCATATCCTTGATCTTCTTTTTACGTGATTTATTGACAATCAGCAGCACGATGAGGGCAATAAAAACGATCACGGCGGCTGCGATGATCATAAGCTTGGTCTTATCCATATTCTTAATGAATTCCATACAGGTTCATTTTACAATTTATATAGGCTTTTTTCAATTGACAGGCCGGTGCTGATTTGCGATAATAAATGAGCACATAAATTTTTATAGCAGCATGTAAAGTCATCAGTCATGCGTCAGTACCCGCGGCGGAGACAAGTAGCCAGGCGCTATTGGTGAAAGTCAAATACGGACACACCTGATGATGATTTACACCTGTACTTACTTAAGGAGGAGAAACTTATGGCAAGAAACACAGGTCCTACTTGGAGAATCTCCAGACGTCTTAACTTCTCTGTTCTTGAAACAGGCGAAGAACTGACAAAGAGACCTTACATCCCGGGCATGCACGGATCCGCAACCAGAAGGATCAAGCAGTCCAACTACGGCTTACAGAAGGCCGAAAAGCAGAAGATGAGACATATGTACGGACTGAGCGAAAAGCAGTTCTACAACACTTATGTCAAAGCTGTCAAAAAGAAAGGTGTTACCGGTACTAACCTGTTCGTCATGCTGGAATCAAGACTGGACAACCTCGTCTACCGCATGGGCTTCGCAAGCACCAGAAAACAGGCCAGACAGATCGTAGCACACGGCCATGTCATGGTCGACGGCAAAAAGGTCGATATCCCTTCATGCCAGATCAGACCTGGATCAGTCATCGAGCTCAAGGACAACTACAAGAACAATCCGTTCGTAGCTGAATCCCTCGAGGCAACAGCTTCATTCAAGGATTTCGTTGAAGTAGACAAAGATGCCCGCAAAGGCAAATACGTCAGATACCCTGAAAGAAAAGAACTCAATCAGGAGATCAACGAACTGCTCGTCATCGAGTACTACAACAGATAATCTGAAGAAAGAATTCCCGCAATGGGAATTCTTTTTTTGTATAATACAGATATGCTCTGTGATTATCACGTACACACGGAATTCTCCGATGATTCGATATACGATATGGAAGATGCCGTAAAAGACGGCATCAGGATCGGTCTTGATGAGATCTGCTTTACCGACCATGTCGATTTCGGCGTCAAGCTCGATGTCGGTGAACCGGGAACTACTTTCCGTCTGGGTCATGATGGCAAGCCTTTAAGGAACGTCGACTACCCTCGCTATTTTGCCAAGATCGAGATGCTGCAGCAGAAATACGCCGGACAGATCACGATCAGAAAAGGCCTGGAATTCGGACTGCAGATGTGTCAGCTTGAACGCTATCAGAAACTCTACGACAGCTATCCGCTGGATTTTGTGATCCATTCCAATCACCAGGTCAACGACATTGAGATCCACCTGCCTGAGTTCTATGCCGGCAAGACCCAGAGAGAATACAACCGCGTCTATTACGAAGAGATACTAAGAACCGTGAACGCCTACAAAGACTACAGTGTCCTTGGCCATCTCGATGCCTTCAACCGCTATGATCCTAAAGGCGAATGTCCTCTAAGCGATTTCGAAGATCTCGTCTATGAGATATTCAAAGTCGTCATTAGAGATGACAAAGGCATCGAACTCAATACTTCCAACGTCCGCTACGGCGTCAGAGATCTTACCCCTTCAAGAGCTATCCTGAAGATCTATCATGATCTGGGCGGAAGGATCATCACGATCGGCTCGGATGCCCATTGTGCCAAGGATCTCGGTTTCAATATCGAAAACGGCAAGGAAGAACTTAAAAAGATCGGCTTCAAGGAATTCTGTACCTTCGAAAACATGACACCGATCTTCCATCCACTGTAAACAAAAAAGAGATGAACGTTACCTGTTCATCTCATTTAATATTATTTCTCTTACTTCGGCAACGGCGATATCCAGATCGTCATTGCAGACAATGTGCTCATAGAAGTCGATATCCTTGAGCTCCTCACGGGCCTTGGAGATCCTCTTCATGATCGTCTGTTCATCTTCGGATTTGCGTTCCAGCAGTCTTCTTTCCAGTTCCTCAAGTGAAGGAGGTACGATGTAGATGCTCAAGGCATCAGGACACTTCTCCATGACCTGTCTGGCACCCTTGATCTCGATCTCCAGGATGACATTCTTGCCTTCTTCCCTCATCTTGTCCACATATTCTTTAGGTGTGCCATAGTCATTGTCGACGAAGCGGGCATGCTCAAGCAGTTCTCCGTTTTTGATGGCTTCCAGGAAGCGCTTTTTTGTTACAAAAAAGTAATTGACACCCTCCACTTCACCTTCTCTTGGAGCTCTCGTAGTCATGGATACCGAATACGCCAGATTGAGGTCTTCCATCTCCATCAGCTTGGAAAGGATCGTCCCTTTTCCGACACCGCTGACTCCGCTGAATACAATCAATAATCCTTTTTCCATATATTTATTCTACTACATATTTTAAAATAGAAGCATGAATATCTTGTGTCCCGTATGCAAAAAAATACTATACAGAGAAGACCGTTCATACAGGTGTGAAAACGGACATTGTTTCGATCTGGCTAAGGAGGGTTATCTCAATCTGAACCTGAAGAATTCCCAGAATACCGGTGACAATCCGACCATGATAAAAGCCCGCAAAGCCTTTCTGGAAAAAGGCTATTATCAGTTCCTCAGAGATGGGGTCAACGCTCTGATCGACAATGAAGATGAACTGGTCGATCTGGCCTGCGGAGAAGGTTATTACACATCTTTTTTCAACGCCAAGGAAAGGATCGGCATCGATCTTAGCAAGACCGGACTCAAGATCGCTTCAAAGAGCGATCCTGATGGCATATACCTGCTCAATTCGATCTTCCACGATCCTCTGGAAGACGAAAGTGCCGATGTCATAACAACGATCTTCGCCCCATTAGCTAAAGAAGAGATCGTCAGGATCTTAAAACCCAAAGGAAGATTCATCTTTGTCAGACCGGATCAGAGACATCTCTATGAACTCAAGGAAGTACTCTACGATGAACCGTATCTCAACGAAACAAAGAATATCGATATCGAAGGACTGACTCTGGAAAAGCAGATACCGATAGCTCAGAAACGTGAAGTCCCTCAGGAAGATCTGCAGAACCTCTTCATGATGACACCGTATTTCAATACGACTTCAGATAAAGATAAGGAAAAGCTCAAAAAAAGCGAAAGCCTAAACATCACTTTCGCCTTCCTGATCGATGTTTACCGTAAAAGCTGATCTTCAGCTTTTCTTTTTGGTGCGATCCTGGATCATGCCTACGAGTCTGGCACACAGTTCCAGCGGCATGTGTCTGGCAGCACCGATGATGATGCGGTAAGCCAGGCCGTCGATCGCATACGGTTTATTCGTTTCAAACAGCATGTATCCTGTTTTAGCAGCATCAGTCGTCGTGCGGAAGACCCGCTGATCGAAGTCTGAAGAAGTATCAGCTTCAGCCGTATTCCAGAAATCCGACTTGGTCGGTGCCGGACATAAGACAGATACCTTGATACCGTCCTTGCGCAGTTCTTCTCTTAAAGCCATCGAGAAGGACATTACGAAAGCCTTGGTCGCATAGTAGACGGCCATATGCGGACCGGGGATCAGCGAAGCTACCGATCCGACATTGATCACATGACCGTAGCCTCTTTCTTTCATATCCTTGATGAAGTGATAAGTCAGCGTGATCAGAGCCTTGTTGTTGAGATCGATCATCCCTTCCAGTTTCCGGATATCACTGTCGATGAAGTCTCCGTAATCGCCATAGCCGGCATTGTTGACCAGTACGCTGATCTCATAAGCGTTGTCCTTGCAGAAATCATAGACAGCCTTGGGATCAGCAGCGATATCACAGGCCAGACAGGCGATCTCGATATTGTATTCTTCTTCAAATTCCGCTTTGATCTGTTCCAGCAGATCTTCTCTTCTGGCGACCAGCACCAGATTGTAGCCCCGGTAGGCAAACTGCCGGGCGAATTCCTTGCCGATGCCCCGTGATGCACCGGTGACCAGTACAGCTTTCATTTCATTCCTCCAAAGTTTCGGCCAATGCCTCGATCTTATTCAGGCGGTGTTTCATCCCCGATTTGGAGATGACTTCACCGTAACTCTTCTGATAGAGATCACACAGTTCCAGTAAAGATGCTTCCGGATGTTTCTTTCTGATCTCTGCCACGTTCTTCAGTTTCTCCGGCAGAGCGTCATAGCGGTCTGCCCCGATGATCTTCATGATCCCTTCCAGCTGTTTCTGACCGGCTCTGATGATCTTCTCTTCATTGGCGATCTCACAGTTGTCGATCCGGCTCAGGGAATTGCGGATATCTCTGCCGATCCGCTCATCTTCAAAACGCATCTTCGCATCATGAGCTCCGATCAGCGCCAGGAAATCAGATACGTAGTCGGCTTTCTTCAGATAGACGATATAGTATTTACGCCTGCGGGCGATCTTTGCTTTTATCTCAAAGCGCGCGATCATCCTGACGATGAAGTTGGCGTATTCCAGTTCATTCAGGGAGATCTCCAGATGGTAGTTGGCGTTCTGCGGATCGTTGCAGGAACCGTAGGCCAGAAAAGCTCCGGCCAGATAGGATGCTGCACAGCAGTTCTTCGTGACGATCTCATGGCTCGGATGTGATTCAAGTCCTCTTGATGTATAAAGACCCAGATCCTCCAGGATCATCCTTCCCTTGTCGATGATATCGATCGTATAGACGTTGTTTTTCTTGAGATTGGTCTTCTTCGCTATCTGCAGATGAGTATCCACATCATAAAGTTCCTTCACCAGGAAGACGATCCTTTTGGCCGTCGTCGGTGATTCACTTCTGACCTGAATACCGAGATTGCCTTTAGAGATGACTAAAGAACTGGTCAGCTGGATCAGAGCGCTCAATTGGGCTCTTTCACAGTGTCTTTCCAGCTGCCCGTTGGCTATCTCCTGTTTTATTTCTGCCGTAAAAGACATCAGAGGATGCTCTCCAGAGCAGTTCTGATCTTTTCCGGATCGTGTCTCACAAGTCCGTTATCGAATTTCAGCATTTTGAACTTCAGTACTTCCAGTCCCGTATCGCCGTTATCGACGACTTCGATGGAATTCTGCTGACTGTAGCGGTAGAGGATCTCTTCCGGGATCTTGTCTTCGTGCATGATGACCATGTCTACAGCCGTATCATGATTTCTGAAAGCATCGATATGAGCCTTCAGATCGTAATTGTATGTCTCATTTGACTGCGTCATACAATTGGCGATATAGACCTTGCGGGCCTTGCTTCTGTTCAATGCTTCGTTGATGCCTTTGATGATCGTATTAGGAAGAATTGATGTGTAAAGTGAACCGATACCGTAGACGATCAGATCGGCATCGTCGATCGCTTCGATCGCTTCCTTGCTGGCCTCGACATGTTCCTCATAAAAGACTTTCTCGATATTGTGGATGAGGCTCGGGATATTAGCCTCCCCTTTGACGATCGTATCGTCATCCATGCGGGCAAACAGCGTGACGTTCTGTAAAGTCGAGGGAATGATCCGACCTTTGATCTTCAACATTTCTGAAGTGATCCTGATCGCTTCCGAAAAAGATCCGGTCATATTGGTCAGGGCCGTCAGGATCAGATTGCCCAAGGAGTGCCCGGCGATGTCCATGTTGTCTTCACCTTCAAAGCGGTAGTTCATGAGCTCATGAAGCAGCGGTTCACTGTCTGAAAGAGCCAGTTCCACATTGCGGATATCGCCCATGGCCGGTATCGTATAACGTTTTCTCAGTCTCCCGGTCGAACCGCCGTCATCGGCTACGGTCACGACAGCCGAAATACTGATATCCTCGATATCTCTGATACCTCTTAAAATGGCGGAAAGACCGTGTCCTCCGCCTATTGCTACGACATTCTTCATTTGAGTTCCCTGTGTGTCACATAACACATGTATTTATCTTTATAGTGATCATAAAGATAATTTGCCATCGTCACACTTCGATGCTGACCTCCTGTACAGCCCACACAGATCGTCAGGTGACGTTTTTCTTCGTTATCATAAGCCTTGAACATAAAGTCCAGATAAGCCAGAGTCTTCTTGATGTAACGCTGGGTCAGTTTGGAATTGAGGACATAGTCCCTGACCGGCTTGTCATTACCGGTCTTGTGCTTGAGCTTGTCGACATAGAACGGGTTGTCCAGCATCCTGACATCCAGGATCACGTCCGCATCATCAGGCAGTCCGTTCTTGAAACCGAAAGACTCAAAAGTGATGGCCAGATTATTGAAATCATCATACTTGAGGATCTTGTCCAGTTTGGCCTTGTGCTGCTTGTTGCTGAGATTGGTCGTATCGATCACATGAACATTGCGTTTCTTGAACTTGTTCAGGATGTTCTTTTCGATATCGATCGCTTCTTCCAATGTTGAACAGGTATTGGAAGTGACCAGCGGATGGACTCTTCGGGTGAACTTGTAGCGGTTGATGACCGCATCCTTGCTGGCATCCAGCAGGATCAGTTTCGTATCCAGATCCGAATTGGAGACCAGATGCAAAAACTTGTCCAGATCGCTCAAAGGAATCGTCAGAACGACCTTGTCAAATTTGATGGAATCGTCTGACTTGATCAGTTCGATAAGATCCGGCAGCAGTTCGACCGGATACTGGTCGATACAGGTATAGCCCATATCTTCCAGGATGTTGGAAGCCGTCGATTTGCCGGCTCCGGAGATTCCGCTTATCAGTACCAGTTTCTTCATGTCTTTATTATCTCACATTCTATGGTGTTTCATGATCATCAGAAACTATTTTTCATCTCTGAGTTCATACAGTATATCTCTGAGTTCGGCCGCTCTTTCGAAATTGAGCTCCTTGGCCGCCTGGCGCATCTCAACCTCGATCGAAGCCATCATCTTCTCTTTCTCAGCCTTGGTATGATGAGTTTTCTCGCGATACTTGCGGCTCATCTCCTGGGTCTCTTTCGAATGGATGACCTCACTGATCTCCTTGACGATAGACTTAGGAACGATATTGTGTTCAGCGTTGTATTTCTCCTGAATGCTGCGGCGTCGGTTGGTCTCGTCGATCGCTGTCTTCATCGAATCGGTCATCGTATCCGCATACATGATGACTCTGCCATGTTCGTTTCTTGCCGCTCTACCGATCGTCTGGATCAGTGATCTTGAAGAACGTAAGAAGCCTTCCTTGTCCGCATCCAGGATCGCGATCAGTGATACTTCCGGGATATCGAGACCTTCTCTTAAAAGGTTGATACCGACCAGCACATCGTATTTGCCGGCACGCAGGTCATGGATGATCTCACTTCTTTCCAGCGTCTTGGTCTCGTGATGGAGATAGGCCACCTTGAAATTGAGCTTCTTGAGATAATCGGTGAGATCTTCCGCCATCTTGACCGTCAGGGTCGTCACCAGCGTCCTTTCTTTTCTTTCGATGTTGTTTCTGATCTCTTCCATCAGATCATCGATCTGGCCGGAAGTCTTGCGGACTTCGATCTTGGGATCCACGAGTCCTGTCGGACGGATCAGCTGTTCGACCGGTCTTCCTCCTCTTTCCAGTTCATAATCGCCCGGAGTGGCAGACATGTAGATGCGCGGCGTATCAAGTTCTTCCCACTCTTCAAAGGTCATCGGACGGTTCTCCAGAGCACTTGGTAAGCGGAAGCCATATTCGACTAAAGTCAGCTTGCGCTGATGGTCGCCGTTATACATGCCTCTGATCTGCGGCAGAGAGACATGAGACTCATCTACAACGATCAGAAAATCATCATCAAAGTAATCGAAAAGATTGAAAGGTCTTTGTCCCGGGACACGATGGTCGATATGCATCGCATAGTTCTCGATGCCGGAACACATGCCCATCTCTCTTAAAGCTTCGATATCATAACGGCAGCGCTGTTCAAGTCTTTCATATTCCAGAGGCTTGTTGTTGGCCTTGAAGTAAGCCAGTCTTTCTTCCAGTTCCTTTTCGATATTGTCACAGGCGATATTGATATCTTCCTGTTTGCGGGCATAGCCGCTGGCCGGGAAGAAAGAATAGACGGTATAGCCGTCCAGGACGTTCTTGGTGACCGGATCGATCTCAGTGATCCTTTCCACTTCATCATCGAACATCTCGACGCGGATCATGAATTTGTCGGTATGACCCGGACAGATCTCGATCACATCGCCCTTGACGGAGAACGTACCCCTTAACCTGTCGGTATCGTTCCTCCTGTACTGCATGACGATCAGTCTTCTGATCAGGGTCTGCCTGTCGATGATCTCACCGGTCTTCAGTGTGAAGAACATCTCCTTGTAGTCTTCCGGATTGCTTCCGGCATAGATGCAGGCGACGGAAGCCACGACGATGACATCTCTTCTTTCAAGCAATGAGTTGTATGCCGACATCCTCAGCATATCGATCTCATCGTTAGTCACAGCGTTCTTTTCAATATAAGTATCAGTCTTGGGCATATAGGCTTCCGGCTGATAGAAATCAAAGTTGGAGATGAAATACTCGACCGCGTTATGCGGAAAAAGTGCCTTGAACTCAGAATAAAGCTGACCTGCCAGTGTCTTGTTGTGCGCAAAGACCAGGGTAGGCTTGTTGACCTGCTGGATGACATTGGCGATCGTAAAAGTCTTGCCTGTTCCGGTCGCACCCAGAAGGACCTGTTCGTGTTTTCCCTCTTTCAGGCCTTCAACGAGCTTCGCGATCGCTTCCGGCTGATCACCGGTCGGCTTATAATCTGATACCAGTTCAAAACGGCTTTCTTTCATGTTTATTATTATACCTTAATAATAATGGTATGATAGTTTAAGGAAAGAGGATCTGTTTATGAAGAAATTCAACGCACTGAATGAAAAGAAGCTCGCTGAGCTCAACAAAGAATATCTAGGAAACAACACTCACCGGATCGTGAGGAACGCCTTAAGTGAGAACGATATCGGCCTGATCTCCAAACGCCTTGAAGGCAAGATCGATAATCCCAATCTGTTCTCGATCGACATCAAGACTCTGCCGGTCAACGACCAGATGCATTCGGGAAGATGCTGGATCTTCTCTTCGATGACACTGTTAAGAGAGATGCTGGCGAAGAAATACCACATCAAAGATCAGTTTGAACTCTCCCAGAACTACATCGCCTTCTATGACAAGCTCGAGAAGGTCAACTACTTCCTCGAGACGATGCTGGCCGAAAGAGAAAGTGAAATGGATTCCGACACGATGCGTTACCTGCTGAAAACAGCGATCGGTGACGGTGGACAGTGGGACATGATGGTCTCTTTGGTCAGAAAGTACGGCATCTGTCCGAAAACAGCCATGCCGGAGACCTTCCAGTCATCCAATACTTCGAAGATGAATTCCATTCTGAACAAACGTTTGCGCAAGTTCGCCTGTGATATCCGCAGAACAGATGACGAAAAACAACTAAGAGAACTGAAAGATAAATGTCTGAAGGAATGTTACGGTCTGATCTGTGACTGCTTCGGTGTACCGCCGAAATCATTCACCTTCGAATTCTATGATCAGAAAGACAGATATCATGCCTTCCATTATGTCACTCCATTAGAGATGTACAACAAGTATCTCGGTGTCGATCTTGATGAATACATCGGCATCATCAACGGTCCGACCGCTGACAAGCCGTTTTATCAGACCTATACCGTCAGATATTTGGGCAATGTCGCCGGTACACAGAATGAAGTCTTCTTCCTCAATCTGCCGATGAAGGAATTCAAGGAACTGATCCTGAAACAGCTCAAGGACGATGAACCGGTCTGGTTCGGCTGCGACTGCGGCAAGGACATGGACCGCAAAGCCGGCTTATGGGATGATTCCAGTTTCGATTACGGAAACACCTTCGGCATGGATCTTTCCATGAGTAAGGAAGATATGCTGAATTCCAGAGAATCGGCGATGAATCATGCCATGGTGCTGACCGGTGTCAATCTGTATAAGAATAGACCGACCCGCTGGAAGATCGAAAACTCCTGGGGTGAAAAAGCCGGTATCAAAGGCTACTATATCGCTTCCGATACCTGGTTCGATAACTATGTTTATGAAGCGGTCGTACACAAAAAATACCTGAATAAAAAACAGTTAACGGCAGCGAAAAAGAGACCGGTCGTTCTTGAACCATGGGATCCGTTCGGTTCACTGGCTGATTAAAAAACAAGGCACGTCGATCGTGCCTTTCGTTTACCATTTATTGCTTACTTTTTCCGCAAAACCGGTAAAGTCTTTTATCTTTATTTCCTTACCGTCATCCAGGATCGCTGTTCCGCTGAAGCGGCCGAAGACCTGATGCTGGTCAGAGCCCAGGATCACGAAATCCGTATTGGAAGCCCGATCCATGATCGGCACGAAGTCCATCTCGAATCTTCCGTCATCGGAAGTGAAAGTCCAAGGTGAGAGATAATCTTCCTTACCGTCTTCCATCGGGATATTGAAAGTGACCTGTGAGAGCTTGTGTGCCTTGCCGTCATAGAACAGCATGTTTTCACTGGCGGCACTGGTATCACCGAAACCGTAGCCGATATTGAAACCGAAACGGTGTCCGTCCACCTTACCGGATGCCGAACCCCAGTACCAGGTATTCTTGTAGGTCCAGACGCCTCTGCCCCAGTCCAGAGTACCGAAGCTGCTGTTCTTATCGAAGATATACTCCCTGCCGTCAAAGAGCACTTTCCCTTCTGCCGGCATGCAGTTGATCTTCTGATTGTAGTAGAAGTGGACCTTGCTTTCTTTATATGGGGTCACGATGACCATCGATTCGTCATTGTCATCATACAGTGTCACTGTTCCTTCGATCTTCTTGCCATCCAGGAAATCATCCATCCGGAAATCAAGGATCCTCTTTCCTTCTTCCTTCCTGAATTCGATCCTGTAGCCCTTGCCTTCTCCTTTGACATCTCCTTCAAGGGAAGATGCAGGGAAGTTGCGTTTACCCAGGGTCATGAACTTCATCGGTGAATTAGTATGTTCCCACGGGATCCTGAAATCCAGCAGTGAGATCGAATCCAATGCCATATAGGAGTTGTCATCAACCGTCAGCGCAAGTGCAAAATCATCGTTACAGACCAGATAATAATCCCATTCCTTGATCCTCAAGGAATTGGCTCTGATCTTGCTTCGCTCATAATCCAGGATCAGTGACTTCGCAAAACCGGTCTCGATCAGATGACCGTTTTCATCCAGTAGAGGATGTCTTTCTGTAATCTCGTGCTGCATAATGTTTCCTTTCTTTCTGACAAGATAGGCATATACTTCAGGATCGATCATATCTTCGATCAGTTTCGGTTCATTCAGATGGTTCCTGATGAAAGTTGAACTGATGTCGATATTCTCCAGATCCAGGATATGATATGAGGTCTTATGGAAACCTTCCATGATCTCAATGATCTTATCTTTGCTGATATCATCTCTGGCGATCACGATGAACTCGTGCTCCAGCAGTTTCTCATATTCTCTCCATCTGCTGAATTCCGGCAGATTGTCGGCTCCGACGATCAGAGCGAATTCATCTTCAGGATGATCCTTCTCCAGCTGATCGAAGATCATGTAGGTATAGGGAAGATCGTTCATCGTATGATCGATGATGATATCTTTGCCTGCCACCATCTCCAGCATCCTTATCCTGTCTGCCAGCGGGATCAGTTCCTTCTTGTCCCAATATGCACCGGTAGCGATGATCAAAACTCTGTCGACCAGTTTTTCCTTCAGACATTCATTGGCGATCTTCAGATGTCCTTTATGGACAGGCGAAAAAGATCCGCAGTATACTCCGATCTTCATTCTTCGACCTTGTATACCGGGATATTGAATTTATGAGCCGCCTTCTTATGCAGGATCTCGATCTTTTCTTTTTCAGCCGGATCGACTTCTTCATTCCTGATGACAGCGGCAATGTCTTTATACTTTACTCCAAGCTTGTCTTCATCGCTCTGATTGGAGATGCCATCATCCGGTGTCCGGTAAAGGACCTCAGGAGGTACGCCGATGACTTCTCCGACCTTGATGACTTCTTCGACCGTCAGACCATAGATCGGAGCGATATCGTAGACGGAATCACCTCCCTTGGTGAAATAGCCGACATAGAGCTCACAGGCATTGCTGGTACCGGGAACGATATATGTCCCGCCTTTTGTCGCTGACAAAAGAGCTGCCATATAATATACAGACGCCATCCTCAGACGCGGTTTGATGTTGATGTCCGAATTCTTCCTTTCTTCTTCCGTGAAATCACCGAGTTTCTTAATCTCTTCACCGAACGAATCAAAGACCGTAGTCAGGTCGATGTTGAGCAGTTCAAATCCGAAATGGTCAGCGACCAGTTTAGCGCCTTCAGCATCCCTGCTTTTAGAGTGACACGGAAGTGTGAGTCCGACGACATTCTCCGGACCGATGGCCTTGCACATGAGACCAGCAACGACTCCCGAGTCCTTGCCTCCGGATATACCCAGCACGGCACCTTTCAGTCCGCACTTCTGGTAATAATCGCGGATGAACGCAATGATCTTCTCAGTTTCTTTTACAGCATCAAACATTATTTCACCACCTCGTTATTCATACGCCATTCGATACTTCTTGACAGATACTCGACATAATCCTGATTCTTGCACATGGACTTGCCATCGACATCGGAGATCTTGGCCACATCCTGTCCGTTGCATCTGGTGACCTTCATGACGATATTCAGAGCTTTCTCCAATGTATCGTTGGAAAGGAAGGTCCCGATACCGAACGCCACCTTGCAGCGTCCCTTGAAATGATCGTAGATCTTCGTCGCCTTATCAAAGTTCAGGCTGTCCGAGAACAGCAGCGTCTTGTTTTTCGCATCGATGTCGAGACTCTCGTAGTGCTTCAACATCTTCTCGCCCCACTCGATCGGATCACCGCTGTCGTGTCTGACGCCCGAGAACAGCGTCGCAAATGTCAGCCGGAAATCTCTCAAGAAACAGTCGGTCGTGATCGTATCGGTCAGTGCCGTACCGTTGAGGACTCCGTATTCCTTGATCCAGGCATTCAGGGCATAGTAGTTGGAATAAGCCGGATTGTGCTTGTGATCGCCCTGTCCGACACACATGATCCACTCGTGTGCCATCGTGCCGACCGGCGTCAGATCATACTTCCTCGCCAGATAGACATTGGAAGTACCTAAGAAGAATGAGTTCTCAGCCTTCGTGTCTTTGAGTTTCCTGACGATGTAATCCTGAGCCTCACCGGAAAGTCTTCTTCTAAGACCGAACTCCGAATAGGAACCCAGGCGGTATTCTCCTTTGGAGACCTTCAGAGCTTTCTCATCAGCTCTTTTTTTGAATTCTTCAAAGAGCTTATCGTGATCATAACTCATGCGGAAGTAAACTTCATTGACGATCGCCAGGGTCGGGACTTCATACATCGAAGTGTTGAGCCAGGTCCCCATCGTCTCCAGCAGCAGTTCACCGTTTTCACCTTCCGAAATATGGAAGTCCTCATAGCGCGGTTTCCACAGTCTCAGGAAATCCACATAACTGCCCTTGATCCATTTGATATTGTGAAGATACTCCAGTTCATCTTCCTGGAAACGCAGGTCGCAATAAAGTCTGATCTGATGTTTTATCTCATCGATCATTTCCGGCGTAAAACGCACACCTTCATTGCGGCAGCGGAAAGTCCAGGTCGTCTTGTAGTCTGAGTACTGATGATAGATGGCCTGTCCCATGGAGAACTTGTAAAGGTCGTTTTCCAGCAGGCTTTTGATTATCTGTTCCATATCTTAGCTTCCCTCTTTTCAGCTTTTTTCTGTTACATATATTATTATAAACAATCAGAAAAAGATTGAAAAACAGGCCTTTTGGCACGGCTGAAGCCGTGAAACTGCAGAATATGCATATAATATGCATTTTATGCTTGATTTGGGCGATCATTTCTGTTAGTATAAAAAAGCTGATCAGATCCGAAAGGATCTATATATAAGTCAGTTATTTGGCACACCTGATAAAGTGTGCTTACAAAAGAAAGAAAGGAGATACAGATGCCAACAATTAATCAGTTAGTAAGAAAAGGCAGAAAAGCTAGAACATTCAAGTCAAAAGCTCCGGCACTCAACAAGGGTTACAACTCGCTGAAGAGCCGTCCTATTGATCTGGCTTCACCGCAAAAAAGAGGTGTTTGTACCCGTGTCGGTACGATGACTCCGAAGAAGCCTAACTCAGCTTTAAGAAAGTATGCCCGTGTCCGTTTATCAAACGGTATGGAAGTCACTGCTTACATTCCGGGAATCGGACACAACCTTCAGGAACACTCAGTTGTTATGATCCGTGGCGGACGTGTTAAGGATTTACCAGGTGTACGTTACCACATCATAAGAGGCACACTGGACTGTGCGGGTGTTGATGGAAGAATGCAGGGTCGTTCATTATACGGCGCTAAAAAACCTAAGTAAAACATGAAAGGAGATTAAAAATGCCTAGAAAAGGACACATTGCGAAACGAGATGTATTAGTAGATCCTATTTACAATTCGAAGCTCGTGACACGCTTAATCAACAAAATCATGTTAGATGGTAAAAAAGGCGTTGCACAGAACATTCTATATAATGCATTCGATATCGTAGAAAAGAAGACAGGACAGCAGCCAATGGAAGTATTCGAGAAAGCCTTGGACAATGTCATGCCTGAACTGGAACTGAAATTAAGAAGAGTCGGTGGTGCCAACTACCAGGTCCCGGTCGAAGTATCTGACGAGAGAAGACTTACTTTAGGTCTCAGATGGATCGTCAACTACTCCAGACTCAGATCCGAAAGGACCATGGAAGAAAGACTCGCTGCCGAGATCATTGATGCCTCTAACGGTGCAGGTCAGTCCGTCAAGAAGAAAGACGACACGCACAAGATGGCAGAAGCAAACAAAGCATTTGCTCATTATCGCTGGTAAAAGAAAGGATACAACGTTATGTCACGTCAATATGCTTTAGAAAATACAAGAAATATTGGCATCATGGCGCATATCGATGCAGGCAAGACTACCTGTACCGAAAGAATCCTTTTCTTCACAGGAAAAACACATAAAATCGGTGAGACACACGACGGCGCCAGCCAGATGGACTGGATGGAACAGGAACAGGAAAGAGGTATCACGATCACCTCTGCTGCGACTACCACTTTCTGGCCGGGCTCAAAGAATC
Organism: Erysipelotrichaceae bacterium; assembly: GCA_017404785.1. GTDB lineage: Bacteria > Bacillota_I > Bacilli_A > Erysipelotrichales > Erysipelotrichaceae > Colivicinus. Next base: position 135,187 of record JAFRBQ010000002.1, on the reverse strand, counting down.
AGCTGCCCAAGACCAGAATAAACATCATCGATACTCCGGGACACGTCGATTTCACAGTCGAAGTCGAAAGATCCCTGCGTGTACTCGACGGTGCAGTCACGGTGCTCGATTCCAAAGCCGGTGTTGAACCACAGACCGAAACAGTGTGGAGACAGGCGTCGACCTACAGGGTCCCGCGCATCGTCTTCGCCAACAAGATGGATGCTACAGGTGCTGACTTCATGATGTCTGTAAGATCGATCGGAGAAAAGCTTGCTGCCAATGCGGCTGCGATCCAGATGCCGATCGGTGCGGAAAACACTTTCCGCGGTATCATCGATCTGGTCGAAAGGAGAGAATATCTCTATCCTAACGATCAGGGAACGGATATCCAGGAAAAGGACATCGAAGACCAGTATAAAGATGAAGCCGAACTGCTCAGGACCGAGCTGATCGAAAAACTCTGCGATTATGACGATGAACTGATGGAAGTATTCCTTGACGGAAAAGAACCAGAAGTTCCGCTGATCAAAAGAGCGATCCGTAATGCCGTTCTGACATCCGAATTCTTCCCTGTGCTCTGCGGCTCTGCCTACAAGAACAAAGGTATTCAGCTGCTGCTCGATGCGGTCATCGAATATCTGCCTTCACCGCTTGATGTTCCGGCGATCAAAGGAACGACCAAGTTCGGTGATGAAGCGGAGAGACACGCCAGCGACAGCGAACCGTTTGCGGCTCTGGCCTTCAAGGTCATGACCGATCCGTTCGTCGGCAGACTCACCTACTTCAGAGTTTACTCCGGAGTTGCGAGTGCCGGTTCTTATGTGCTCAATGCTACTAAAAATTATAAGGAAAGATTTGGAAGATTGGTACAAATGCACGCAAATCATCGTGCAGACATCGAAGAGGTCGATGCCGGTGATATTGCTGCTGCTGTAGGACTTAAAAACACTACAACAGGTGATACCCTCTGTGATGAGAAACATCCGATCATTCTGGAATCCATGATCTTCCCTGAGCCGGTCATTCAGATGTCGGTCGAGCCTAAAACAAAGGCCGATTCCGACAAGATGGATGCAGCTCTGGCCAAACTGGCTGAAGAAGATCCTACATTCAGAACATATACTGACGAAGAGACGGGTCAGACCATCATCGCCGGTATGGGTGAGCTCCATCTGGATATCATCGTCGATAGAATGAAGCGTGAATTCAAGGTCGAATGCAATGTCGGCAAACCGCAGGTAGCCTACCGTGAGACCATCAGGTCGGCTGCTGACTGTGAAGGACGATTCGTCAGACAGTCAGGCGGACGCGGACAGTATGGTCACGTCTGGATCAGATTTGAACCTAACGAGACCGGAAAAGGTTTTGAGTTCATTGATGCCGTTGTCGGCGGAACAGTTCCGAAAGAATACATCAAGCCGACACAGGAAGGACTTAAAGCAGCTCTCGAGAACGGTCTGATCGCCGGTTATCCGGTCGTCGACATCAAGGCTACCCTGTTCGACGGTTCAGCTCACGAAGTAGACTCTTCGGAGATGGCCTTCAAGACAGCCGCCAGCCTTGCGCTCAAAGAAGCTGCCAAGAAATGCGATCCGGTCATTCTGGAACCGATCATGGATGTTGAAATTACCGTCCCGACCGAGTACCTCGGTACCGTCATGGGCGATGTCACAAAACGTCGCGGACACATCAACAACCAGGAAGAAAGAGGCAATGCAGTGGTCATCAGAGCATTCATTCCTCTGTCCCAGATGTTCGGTTACGCAACCGATCTGCGGTCCAATACACAGGGCCGTGGAAACTACATGATGCAGATGGATCACTATGCTGAAGTACCATCAAGCATCGCAGAAGAAATTGCCAAGAAAAACGCCAGATAGCAATTGCTTATTACTGCGTTTTATCTTAAAATATTAATTGTTAAATTAGGAGGAAAAACTTAAGATGGCAAAAGAGAAATTTGACCGTTCGTTAGAACATGTCAATATCGGTACTATCGGTCACGTTGACCATGGTAAAACAACATTAACAGCTGCTATCACCAAGAGATTAGCAGAAAAAGGTCAGGCTGAATTCAAGGCTTATGACCAGATCGACGGCGCCCCTGAAGAGAAGGCACGTGGTATCACTATCAACACTGCACACGTTGAATACAAGACAGACAAGAGACACTATGCTCACGTCGACTGCCCGGGACATGCTGACTATGTTAAGAACATGATCACCGGTGCTGCTCAGATGGATGGTGCTATCCTGGTCGTTGCAGCAACTGATGGACCGATGCCTCAGACTCGTGAACATATCCTGTTAGCCAGACAGGTCGGTGTTCCATATATCGTAGTATTCCTTAACAAGTGCGATATGGTCGACGATCCAGAACTTATCGACTTAGTTGAAATGGAAGTAAGAGAACTTCTTGATGAATACGGATTCGACGGTGACAATACTCCTGTCATTCGTGGTTCAGCATTAAAGGCTCTTGAAGGTGATCCAGAAGCTATGAAAGCTATCGATGAACTGATGGATGCATGTGACTCATATATCCCTTCTCCAGCCAGAGAAATGGACAAGCCATTCTTAATGTCAGTAGAAGACGTATTCACAATTTCAGGTCGTGGTACAGTTGCTACTGGTAGAGTTGAGCGTGGTGTTGCTCACCTGAATGATGAAGCTGAAATCGTTGGCTTAAGAGAAACAAGAAAGACTGTCATTACCGGTCTTGAAATGTTCCACAAGCAGCTGGATGAAGCTGAAGCTGGTGATAACATCGGTGCTCTGCTCCGTGGTGTCAACCGTGACGAAATCGAAAGAGGTCAGGTCTTAGCTAAACCTGGTTCAGTTACTCCTCATACTCAGTTTACTGCTCAGGTATACGTATTAACTAAGGATGAAGGCGGCAGACATACTCCGTTCGTTGCCAACTACCGTCCGCAGTTCTATTTCCGTACAACTGACGTAACCGGTATCGTTAAGGAATTAGGCGGTGCTGAAATGGTTATGCCTGGTGACCACGTCGAAATGACTGTTGAACTGATCGCTCCGATTGCTATCGAAGAAGGAACTAAGTTCTCTATTCGTGAAGGCGGCAGAACTGTTGGTTCAGGTTCCGTTATCAAGATCATCAAATAATAACTGACTGATTAATTGATTCAATATTAACCTTCCCTAACCGGGAAGGTTTTTATATACTTAAGTTATGCTGATAAATATCGTTATCCTCATCATTGTCGTCTATCTGGCGCTCATCTATCCCAACGTCTCTTCGATCCGCAAGGAAAAAATGAGACCCTATGAACAGAAATACATCTGTCACAGAGGCCTCTACAATAACAAGGACGTTCCGGAGAATTCCCTGAAAGCCTTCAAGCTGGCAGTCGAGAACGGCTACGGGATCGAACTGGATATCCAGATCACTACCGATAATCAACTGGTCGTCTTCCATGATGAATCGCTGGAAAGGATCTGCGGTATCGATAAAAAGCTCAATGAATGTACCTTTAAAGAGATCAGAAAACTAAAACTTCTCGATACTGATGAGAAGATCCCATTGTTCTCTGAAGTGCTCAAAGTACTGAAGCCAGATACGCCGCTGGTGATCGAGATCAAACCCGAAGGAAGATGCCTTGAAGCACTGGATCGGACAGTCGAAATGATGAAAGACTATGACGGACTCTACAACATCGAATCCTTCAATCCGACGGTCGTCACTTCCCTTCGTCACAACTATCCTCATATCATCAGAGGACAGCTGGCATACGATTCGATTCACGATCCTGAATGCGATCTTTCACTGGTAAAGAAGATCATAGAGACCTATATGCTGTGCAACTTCCTAAGCAAACCAGACTACATCGCCTATGAATGCAACAGCTATAAAAATCTGTCCTTCCAGATCATCTCCAGACTGTATAAAGCTGAATGTATCGCCTGGACAGTCAAGTCACAGAAACAGCTCGAAGAGCTGAAAAACCTGTATCAGTGTTTCATCTTCGATTCCTTCATCCCTGATGAAAAAAAAGGATCCTGAATGATCAGGATCCATTATTTTATTTTTATGTCAGTAATACCGTCTACTCGCTCATGCCGCTTTTGACGTATTCATACAGTTTACTGAAACTATTGGCAGTCATCGCTCCGTTGATATAGGTCAGGAAATCTCCGTCAGGATCGATCACGAAAGTCGTCGGGAAACTTCTGACACTGCAATAGTAGAACATCGTGCCGTTCTCATCGATCAGCGTCTTGACAGGACTTTCGTGAGTCTTCAGATACTCTTCGATATCGCTCATACCGTTCTGTTCTTCACCCGGACTCATCACAAAGAGACACTGCACATCACTGTTCTCCGCGAACTTTGCGAATTCCGGACGTTCCGCCTCGCAATATGTACACCACGTTGTCGCGAAGTTCATAAATATATATTTTCCTTTATAATCAGAAAGTCTGACCGTATTGCCGTCGATATCTTTCAGTTCCAGTTCATACAGATACTTCTCCAGATCCTCTTTCTCATCTGTAACTGAAGAAGACTCTTCGATCGTTTTGATACTGGCGATCGACTTTGAAGCATCCATGATCATATAGACACCGAAGATGATCATGATGATCCCGGCGATCCTGAGCACATTTGCGAAAAGCTGTTTCTTCTCTCTGATCAGCTGCAACACTTTGGAAGTGAAAAGACCAGTGATCAAAAATGGGATCACCAGACCCAGAGAGTAGGCAACGATATAAAGATAGCCTTCAGCCGAAGTTGCCGCCAGCAGCAGTGCATTGGCCAGTAAAGGTCCGATGCATGGTGACCAGCCCAGTGAAAAGACAAAGCCCAGTAAAAAGGCCTTGAAATAATTCATCTTCTCCAAATGCAGGTCAGGACGGAAGCGGAAATCTTTATCTAAAAGATCGATATGGATCAGTCCAACTTCATGAAGGCCAAATACTATCATCAGTGTTCCGCCGATGATCGAGATGACTTCACGATAGCGGTCCAGGAACGTTCTGAATGTTTCCAGTGAGACCGCCAGCAGGAAAAATGTCAGGCAGATCCCGGCAATAAAGAAAAGTGTTGTGATGAACACTTTACCTGTTTTATATGTTACATTGCCTTCCTCGTCTTCTTCTCTGGCATCAGCTGAAAGATAAGACATATACAGCGGTATCAGCGGCAGGACGCACGGAGATACGAAAGAGAGAAGTCCTTCAAGGAAGGTACCGAAAAGCAGCTTAAGATCCATTTTATCTTAAGAAGACCAGAATGATGATACCAAGCAGAATACGGTAGATGCCAAACATCGTAAAGGTATTCTTGCGGATATAGTTCAGCATGAAACGGATCATGAATAGTGAGACCAGGAAAGCTGAGATACAGCCGACGAGCAGAGTCATGATCTCACCGAAAGTGACGGCAGCCGAGAACTTCAGGATCTTCATCAGGCTCGCTCCGAACATGACCGGGATGGCCAGTTCAAAAGTGAATTCCGTTGCGCAGGAACGCGAGATGCCAAGCAAGAGCGCCGCAATGATCGTCGAACCGGAACGGGAAACGCCCGGGAAGATCGCTGCGATCAGCTGGGTCATGCCGATGATGAATGCCTGCATGAAAGTGATCTGTTTAGTCGAGATATACTTAGGCTTCTTTCCCTTTATGAGCATCTCTACGACGATAAAGATGATACCGACGATGATCAGAGCTGCTCCGATAAAGATCATCTCATTCTTCTCGTTGATGAAACTGATCCTGTCTTCAAGCAGAAGTTCGTACAGGATGACCGGAATACAGGCGATGACGATCTTGATCCACAGGAAGAACTTGTCTTTCTTGACGATGGACAGGATGCCCTCGCCCAGCGGATTCTTGGATTCGCCAAACGGCCAGATCTTGTTCCAGAAGACGATCACCAGGGCGATGATGGCACCCAGCTGGATGACAACTTCAAAGACCTCATAGAATTCAGGCGAGACCTCTAAAGGGATGATCGCATTCAGGATCTTCATATGTGCCGTTGAAGAAACAGGCATCCACTCGGTGATGCCTTCAACGATACCAAACAATATAGCTTTGATAATATTCATAAAACCTCCTAGTTGAAAGTCACGAGCTCGTCTTTCGGAGCTTCCGCTTCCTTGTAGCTTTTGACGTTAAGGGCAATGAGTTTCACTCCTTCATCATTGGTCACACAGCGTCCCACGCCCTTCAATGTGTAGTATTTTTCTTTATCGATCTTGTCTTCACTGAGTCCGATACACGGCAATGCAATATCCGTGATGTCATTGGCACAGCACACCATGGCTTTACGTCCCATGATCAGAACTCTCTTCTCATCTTCGATCTTGCCGACATATTTGGCTTTGATGCTCAGCTCGACCTTGTCATATTTCATCGGATTGTCGATCGCATCCATGAACCAGAGTCCGTAATCGATATCCGAGATATCCAGAGGCTTGCTGGTATCGAAGAGCTCATCTTCGATCTTGTTGGTGACATTGCCCTTTGAATCTTCAAAGATCAGTTCCACATACTGATTGATAGATTTCAGGTTGTTTCTCAGATAACGCTTGTCGACATCGTCGGACCTATTTAAGATCACGACTTCCGCATTTACGACATGGTTATAGAGGAACTGCCGCATATTGGTCAGATACATGGAGAACTTGGACGCATCGATCGTCGTCAATGTCTGAGCCAGCTCCCAATTTGCGATAAAGCCGTTATTGTAGAGGATGTTGTCATCCTCCATACCGTTGAGCTCAAGAAAGATCCTCTCGACGTTATACTGACTGTCGATCTCTTTCTGTTTCTCGATCGTCAGATCATTGATCGAATCCATATAGATGACCTGTGTATTGGTCATCTCCAGGAACTTTTTATCGTACTCCACATCACCCTGTTCAAAACAGATGATCAGTGATGCACCACCTTCATTGAAACGGGGATTATAGAGCGTTCCCTTGATCGCCTGGGTCTTGCCGGAATCAAGGAAACCGGAAAACACATAGACAGGTTTAATCATTGAACAGCTCCCTGAAATACTGTTCATCTATCTCGGTACCGATGATCGAAACAAGTGCTTCGTCTCGCTCAGTCCCTTTGAAGATATTGTATTCATTCAGCACATAGTTGAAATAACAGGTCCCCTTATCGGTATGGACATAGCCTTTGACACGGATGATGTCTTCCGGGATCCTGGCCAGGATATCCTGCAGTTCTTCTTCAGTGAAGACATGTTCAGGTCTTAAGATCAGATTCTTGAACAGTTCATCATCATGATGATGGTGATGTTCATGATCATGGTGATGATGCTCATGATCGCATTCGCACTCTTCGTCATCATCGTGGTGATGGTGATGACACTCGCATTCTTCGTCATGATCATGGTGATGATGGCATCCGCATTCCTCACCATGATGATGGTGGTGGTGCTGATGTTCCAGTTCCTCATCGATCTCAGGCAGGATATCGCCTCCTGCAACGATGATGTTTATGAGTTCTTCGATCGGGATCTCACTGATCGGTCTTCTGATGATCGCCGCATCTTTATTCAGTTCTCTGACGATCGCTTCAGCCTTATCGATCGTTTCTTCATCAGCCACATCGGTATGCGAAAGGATGATCGCATTGGCAACTATGACCTGGTCATCGAAGTATTCCTTGAAATTTAGATGATACTTGCGGCAGGTCTTGACGTCGACGATACAGATATGGGAAACGATACGGAAATCAGGATCAGCTTTGATGACATTGATGATCTCCGAAAGCTTGCCGACACCGGATGGTTCGATGATGAGATCAGAGATCTCCATTTCTTCGATCTCTTCCAGAGCCTTTTCAAAATCGCCCTGCAGCGAGCAGCAGATACAGCCGTTGTTGATCTCTCTGATGCTCAGCGATCTATCAAAAAAAGCTCCGTCAACACCGACTTCGCCGAATTCGTTCTCCAGCAACATTACTCTTTCAAACTTCTTTTCTTTTAAGAGTTTCTGGATGAAAGTGGTCTTTCCTGAACCCAGAAAACCTGAAACGATATAAACATTGATCATTTATCCTACCTTCTTTCTGAACACGATCTCATCATATCCCGTCTTCTCATCAAACAAACGCTCGGAACTGTATTCTTCCAGGATCCCCAATACCAGTTCACAGGTGGTGTTGATCAGGCATCCTTCCATGAGATGCCCGCCGATCGTCGCGCCTGAATCATCAGCCAGCGCGATATGGATATGGGCTTTTCCCTTGGATACCGTCCCGTTGAGGGATACGATCTCGTAATCTTCTTCTTTCTCAAAGAATGCCGTAGCCTTGGCCCGTCTGAATTTCGCATGATACACGCAGCCGACACCGCTTAAAACCACAGCTGTATCAAAGCCGTTCTCCCTGCAGATCTTCTCGATGGAAAGTTTCAGATCAGCGCCTCTTTCCAGTCTTACAGCATATTCTTTCATACAGTTATTTTATCATTTAAAATAATAGTATGATAAGCAAATTACACAGTGATCTGAAGCCTCTGAAAGATGAAAAGTACCGGGAATTCCAGCTGGGTATCGTCTCCTCGAAATATCCTCTGATCGGTATCCGTCTGCCCGATCTGAGAAATCTTGCCAGAGACCTTCTCAAGAAAAAAGAGGAACCGGAATTCCTCGATCAGTACTATGAGGAAGTGCTGCTCCACGGTTTTTATATCGCCGGAAAAAAGTGTCCATTTAAGGAAAAGATCGGTCTCATCGAAGACTTTCTTCCTTTGATCGACAACTGGGCGATCTGTGACAGTTTCGTCTCCTCGCTCAAGGACATAAAGAAAAACAGAGAGACCTATTACCCCTATGTGAAGAAATATCTTAAGTCAGATGAGGAATTCATCCAGCGCTATGCTCTGGTAGTGCTTCTTAACCATTATCTCTGTGATGAATATCTCGATGATCTATATACGATAATTAAAAAACAGAAATATAAAGGATACTATTCGGAAATGGCCGGTGCTTGGCTTTTGTCATTTCTGTTCATGAATCATTTTGAGCGGACCGTCGATTTCATCAGGAACGAAAAGCTCAATGAAACGGTCAGAAAAAAAGGAATCCGTAAAGCACTGGATTCCTATCGTTTGAGTTCAGATCAGAAAGATCTCTTACGCAGCCTTGGCTGATTTGGCCCTGGCTGTTTTTGTTTTGGCAGTTTTAGTCGTCTTAACAGTCTTAGCCTTGGTCTTGGTCTCTTTTACTGTCTTTTTCTCTTTGGTCGATTTGGCTGTTGCCGATTTGGCTGTTCTGCTGACTCTCGTCTTCGGCTTGATCGTCTCGACCATCTCCGGATCCTCCAGGACCGGAGCTTTCTTTTTGGTCTTGACGGAGAAGACGACGCCTGCATAAGGTGCCAGATCGATCGCGATCGAATTAGGCAGTCCATGCGATTTGACCTTCTTGGATCGGATCGGCTTGAAGTTGCACATATTGCAGCCGGAATAGATATCCTTCTCCGAATTGATCAGCTCGGTATAAGTTCCGGAATACGGAACACCGATGCGATAATTCGTATAAGGGATAGGTTTCATATTCAGTACGACTACGAAACAGTAATCCTCTTCATATCTAGAATAGATATAGACCGACTGTTTGTAGTTGTCGGCATCGATCCATTTGAAGGAAGCAGGATCGTAATCATAGGAATTGAACGCTTTATAGGCATTGTAGATCTGACACAGATCACGGAAGAAGCGGTTGAAGGAATCATGCAGCGGATACTGCAGGATGTCCCAGTCGATGCCCCTTCTTTCATCGAATTCTCTGTACATGGCGATATCATTGCCCAAGAAGTTCAGCTTCTTGCCCGGATGGGTGAACATGTACAGGAAGAGGTTGCGGCACATGCGGAACTGATCTTCCTGACTGCCCCACATCTTGTCGACGATCGTCTTCTTGGAGTGGACGACTTCATCATGCGACAATGGCAGGATGAATTTCTCGGAATAGAAATAAGCCATTGAGAATGTCAGCATATTGTGATGGTACTGTCTGTATTCAGGATCCATCATGTAGTATTTCAGCGTATCGTTCATCCAGCCCAGATCCCATTTGTAGTCAAAGCCCAGACCGTCATATTCGGTCGGAACGGTGACCTTCGGGAAGTCGGTGGAATCTTCGGCGATCAGCATCACATCCGGATGTTCCTTCTTGATGGAATAGTTGAAACGCTTCACGAAAGACAGACCGGAGGCGTTCTCACCGATATTCTTGTTTCCGTCAAAGAAGATGATATTGGATACCGCATCCATCCTCAGTCCGTCAAAATGATACTCGTTGAGGAAGATATTGGCAGCTGACATCAGATAGGAGATGACCGGACCTGATCCGAGATTGAACTGATATGAGCCCCACTGTGAGCGGGAAAGTTTCGGATCATCATATTCATAGCACGGTCTGCCGTCAAAGGTGCACAGACCGTAGGCATCGGTCGCAAAGTGGACATAGGCCACATCCAGGATGACACCGATATTGTTCAGATGACATTCATTGACGAAATCCATCAGATCCCAAGGTGTACCATAGCGGCTGGTCGCTGACATGAAGCCGGTAGCCTGATAGCCCCAGGAACCGTCAAACGGATGTTCGACGATCGGCATCATCTCGATATGGGTATAACCCATCTGTTTGACATAAGGGATCAGCTCTTCCTTGAGCTCCCTGTAGGTCGTCAGTTCGCCTTCGTGCTTGAAACCGTTGACGTGGACTTCATAGATGTTTAAAGGATTGTTGTAGGAGAAATTGCGCTTCTCCATGTATTCGTTATCCGTAAACTTGTATTGCGAAAGATCGTACATGACTGAGGCATTGGATGGTCTCCTCTCCGAATAGAAAGCATACGGGTCGGATTTCTCGATCACATGGCCTCTGTCGGTCGTAATGCGGAAACGGTAAGAATAGATACATTCACAGTTTCCGATGACCAGATGCCAGATACCGCGATCATCCACTTTTTCCATGCCGTAGAAATGCCTGAAATCTTCTCTTGAAGTGAAGACTTCGACTTTTCTTGCATGAGGAGCCCACACATAAAACTCGACTCCATCGCCGAGTTTATGACAGCCCATGTACTTGTAGGCCTGTGTATCAAGACCTGAAAAGAAATAATCCAGATTCATTTGTCCAGCACCTTCCTGTAAAGATCTTCGTATTCTCTCGCTGACTTGTTGAATGAGACATCATAGCGCATCGCATTCTTGATCAGCATCTTCCATCTTTCCGGATACTCATAATACTGTGTATAGGCGTAATTGAAGATATTCAGGAAATCACTGGAAGAGTATTCCCGGAAGGAGAAGCCCGTTCCGGTATTCGTGTATTCGTTGAGCGGTTCGACGGTATCCTTGAGTCCGCCGGTCTCTCTGACCATCGGCAAAGTACCGTAGCGCATCGAGATCAGCTGTGAGATCCCGCACGGTTCAAACAGTGACGGCATCACCAGCATATCCAGTCCGGCATACATCGCATGAGCCAGCGGCTCGTTGTAGCCGCAATAGTAGACGAAACGGCCCTTGTTTTCATTCTCCAGCATCTTGAATGAATACTCATGTTTGGATTCTCCGGTCCCCAGTACGGCGATCTGCACATCTTTGCGTAAGATGTCCTGAATGGCACCCAGGAAGATATCCGCACCCTTCTGGAAAGTCAGGCGTGACACCATGCCCAGCAACAGCGTATCAGGCTTTTCCTCAAGGCCCAGCTGGTATTGCAGCGAACGCTTGTTCTCACGCTTGCCGGTGATGTAGTTGCGCAATGAATAATTGTGATGGATATACTTATCCGTACTTGGATCGAAGGATTCGGTATCGATACCGTTCACGATACCATAGAGATCGGCACTGCGGTATTTCAGGATGACATCCAGCTTGCAGCCGTATTCCGGCGTCTGGATCTCTTCCGCATAGGTCCTGGAGACCGTTGTCACGAAATCCGCATAGACGATACCGATCTTCATGAAGTTGCAGTAATCATTGAAACGCAGATCACCGTTCTCATAGTAGCGGTAATCAAAACCAAGATAATCGAAGAGGACCTGCTTGTCATATTCGCCCTGATAAGCCAGGTTGTGGATCGTCAGGATGTGTTTGATCTTGCGGATCGCTTCGATCTCGTTGAATCTGATCTTGCATAAAGCCGGTAAGATCGCGGTATGGTAGTCATGTTCATGACAGATATCCGGATAATAATCGAGTTTGATCATCATCTCCAGAACAGCCACATTGAAGAATGAGAACCTTGCCGCATCATCGGCATAGCCGTAGACACCATCTCTGTTGAAGTAGGTATCGTTCTCGATGAACCAGTACTCTACCCCTTCATTCACATATGAGAGAATGTTTGCTTCTTCGTTGATGAAACCGCTCTGAACATAGATATGATCGAGATACTTCATATCTTCACCGTACTTTTCCTTGATGGTCTTGAACATCGGCATGACGACACGTACTTCAAATTCATCTTTGTTGAGAGCCTTTGGCAGGGCATACACAACATCGGCCAGTCCCCCGGTCTTCACAAAAGGCAGCGATTCAAAAGAAACAAACATTACTCTGGTCATCAGATACGATCTCCCCGTTTGATGTATATAGGTTCTTCTTTGGTTCCTTTAAGATCCTTAATATGCGTGATGATCGACAGTCTGTCGACGACACTGCATTCTAGTTTGACATTCTTGTCGATCAGGGTATCAGGAAGGACGACAGAGTCCTTGATGACAGCGCCCTCTTTAATGACGACATTACGGCCGATGACCGAGTTGATGACGGTACCTTCGATCTGGCAGCCGTTGGCGACCAGCGAACCGGTGACCTTGGCACCCTTCTTATACAAAGTCGGGCAGGAGTCATTGGTCATCGTATAGATCGGCCAGTCATCATTGATCAGTCTGAGCAGTTCCTTTTCCTTCTTGATCTGCATATTGGCATCATAGTAGGCATTCAGCGTTGAGATGCAGGCTGAGAAACCGTGATGCTGATAAGCACCGATCTTCATGGCTCTGGCACAGTCGGCGATGATGTCGGAAAGTGAATAGAGACTTGAAGTCATGACGGCTTCATCGACCAGCTGTTTAAAAGTCAGGGTCGACATGATATAAGACTCCAGGGAAACAGAAGCTTTCTTGTATTTGCCGCGGTTCTTGTGGATCTCCGTGACGCGTTTGTGATCGTTGATGTTCAAAAGATCGCCCATCAGATACTGTTTGTCAGCATCATTGACGTTCTGATAAAGGATCGTGATATCGTTCTTGGATTTGATGTGGTAATCCAGCATCTCCGAGAAATCCTGTTTGAAGATGAAATGTGAAGGAGCGATGATCACATAAGACGGATTCTCGACATCGATGAATTCCATGTAGGCCCTGAAAGCCTGGACATCCACATTGAAAAGATCGTTGTTGGAATAATCGGTATCACCGTTGAGCAGCTGGATCTTGCCTCTCTTGGAGTTGAGATTGTAGCTGGTCCTGGTGATATGTTCGACCGTTGAACGCGGTCTGTTCTTGATGAAGACCTTGATCGCTTCGATGCCGGAATTGGTGAAATTCGAAAGCATGAAGTCGATTACTCTGTAACGGCCCAAAATAGAAGTTGCGGAGATCGGACGGAAGTCCTCCAGACCTCTGACATGGACATATGAAGGTTCAAAATTAAGGATTCCTAATACTTTACTCATGCTCGGCACCTACCTTTTTAGCTATCAGGGCTTTTGATACAAGCAGAATTTCTTTAGATTTATCATCTCCCAGTTTCATTCCTTCAGGGATCCTGACATCATCAGCTACCAGACATCTGGTCAGTTTGGCGCCCTTACCTACTGTAACGTTGTTCATGATAACTGATTCATCGACTTTCGCATCCTCGCAGATCTCAGCACCTGAGAAGATGACGGAATGATTGACTTTGCCGTTGATGATGGCACCCTGAGTGATGAACGCATTGTCGATCTGTGCCTTGTTGCCGATGCACTGCGGTGTGGCTGCAGCGTCGTCGGTATAGATCTTCCAGTCCGGATCGAAAAGATCCAGGCCGCTGTTGTCCTTGAGCAGATCCATGTTGGCTTCCCATAAGGAATCGATCGTACCGACATCCTTCCAGTAGCCCTTGAAACGGTAAGCCTGCAGTTTCAGGCCGTCCGCCAGATAAGCCGGAATAATGCTCTTGCCGAAGTCATGAGCGGATTCCGCATTCTTCGCATCCTCTTTCAGATACTTGCGGAAATTCTTGTAAGAGAAGATGTAGACGCCCATTGAAGCCAGATTGGATTTCGGCTCCTTTGGTTTCTCTTCGAATTCGATGATCCTGTCATCCTTGTCGGTATTCATGATACCGAAACGGCTGGCTTCCTTCTTTGGTACTTCAATGACGGCGATCGTCGCCTCGGCATTGGTATCGATGTGAGCCTGAAGCATCTTTTCGTAGTCCATCTTGTAGATGTGGTCACCAGAGAGTACCAGTACGTAATCAGCCTCTTCCTGATCGAGGAAGTCCAGGTTCTGATAGATGGCATCGGCCGTACCGTTGTAGAGTCCGAGGCCTGTCTCATCCTTCTCACGCGGAGAAAGGACATAGACGCCACCGCCCTTGGAATCGAGTCCCCAGGTCGAGCTTCTTGCGGAGTATGAACTCAAAAGGATCGATTCATACTGAACAAGAACACCTACAGTGGAAATGTGTGAATTTGCGCAATTGGACAGCGCAAAATCAATGATGCGATACTTACCGCCGAAGTGTACAGCAGGTTTTGCGACCTTTTTGGTCAAATCAAAAAGACGAGAACCTCTACCTCCAGCAAGTATCATTGCTACCATATTGTTCTTTTTCATGATAAATAATACCCCTCAGTATTTACTGTCTTAATTATAACTCATTACAGTTTACAAATCACCAGCGAAACGGAGGAAACAGTGATCAGATTATTGCGGTAATCACACGCTCCCCGCTCACTGAAGATCACATCATAGGTCTGCCCGTCATCATAGACATAATCATGGACCGTCGGATTGATGATGATCTTCATCGTGCCCAGCCTGAATACCAGGCACTCGTAATACTCATAGAAATCGATAGTTGTCTCAGGATCATCGAAACAGCTGTTTTCCTTCCTTATCCTGATCAGATCCCTTACATAGTCACAGAGCTGCGCATTCTCGACTCTGAGTTCCCAGTCGATCGCATTGATGTGATCACCTGAATTATAGGAATCGCGCAGGCCATACTTGGTACGGTTGAATTCTTCACCCATGTGGATGAAAGGTGCGCCTCTGGCTATAAGTAATAAAGACAAAGCAAGCTTGCAGCGTTTTGCGGCCAGCCACTTCGGCTCATCGGATTTATACAGATTCATCCTGTCGATCATCGTGTAGTTGTCGTGACACTCCACGTAGTTGAGCGTATGTTCCTGATCGAGGTATGCTTCGTTGGCTGCCAGAGCTCTTTTCACTTCTTCCTTGATCTCATTGTTGCCGGAGATGTAATTGATGATCGTATCGCGGAAGAAATCATTGAACATCCTGACACCGGGCAGCTGACGGTAGTTGTTTATCGAAGCTCTTTCACCTTCCGGTAAAACATCGCCCATGTTCCAGCCTTCGCCATAGACCAGGAAATCCTTTTTGAAGAAACACAGCTCATTTCTGATCGCATTGATCGTTTCTATATCGAGCATCCCCATGAGATCCATGCGGATACCGTCGATGTCATAAAGCTTCAGATAGCGGGTGACCATCTCTACGAAATAAGCCCTAACGAAAGGATCTTCGCTCTTCACTTCGTTGCCGCACAGCGATCCCTGAGCGATCTCACCGTTATCCTTATACCGGTACAGTCTCCCTTTCAGCATCTTCCCCAGATCGTTCTTCTTGTGATCATAGACGTGATTGAAGACAACATCCAGGGTGACTCTGATACCTTTTTTATGTAAGATATTGACTGTTTTTCTTAATTCGTTGATATAGGCATAAGGATCCTTCTGATCATAGACGAAATCCTTCTGCACATAGTTGTAGGCTATCGGATTGTAGCCCCAGTTATAGGTGCTCTTATCGTAATCGAATTCCAGGATCGGCATCAGCTGCAGATGGGTGATACCCAGATACACCAGATGATCCAGTCCGATCGGCTGACCTTTGATCTTCAGCCCTTCCTCACTGAGTCCCAGGAACTTCTTTTTGTGTTTTCCGGTAAAAGAGCGGTCAGCGGAAAAATCCCGGACCGAGCACTCATAGATGATCGGTGTCCTGAAGCCGTTGACCGGTACGATGGTCTCGTTCAGAAACTTCTTCCTGTTTAAAACGATCGATTCTTTGCCGATATCAAGATATGAAAAAGGATCCCGGAAAGACACGCCGTCACCTTCAAAGTGATAGCCGGCCTTCTCAAGATCCCCGCTGATGGCTATTTCAAAACACGCACCGTTACGATGCATGGCATAGGAACGTCCCTTTATGACCAGATCCAGTTCACTGTAATCAGGTGCATAGACTCTGAACAGTGTCTTGTCCGGAAAATAAAAACTCCCTAAAGACCTGATATTGAAATCAGCCTGTTGTTCGCTCATTTATCTGTATTCTTCCAATCTGCTTTTTGCTTCCAGAGAATCGATGATACCTTCTACGATCTTTTCGATGCGGCTGCCCTTGGAATAATCGGCCTTTACTACGAAGTTGGCCCTTTTATCCACATAGAGCTTCTCGGCCTTATTGCGCTTGGCTTCATCGCCAAAGACGGCGATCGTGATGCCGCCGTTCTGCTGAACGACCTTCATGCTTGGAACATCGGTACTTCCGTCACCGAAATAGACCATGTTCTCCATCGGTACGTATTTTTCCGTATCCGGAGTGGAACTGTTGAGATCCTCGTCATTGGTCTCTTTGAAGATACCGTTATTGATCCTGAAAAGATACTGAGTCTTCATCGTATAGTTGACCAGTCTGGATGGCCAAAGGATCTTGCCGTTCTCATCATAGGCATAGGTGCACGCATAGATCTTCTTGAACTCTCTGGCGATCGGTGTGCCTTTGATGATATCAGTTAATCCGGAAGAAATGATGAAATGCTCAACATTCACATGATGAGCCTTTCCGTATTCATTGATCCTGGAAAACCAGGTCTTGACCCCGGTATAGAGCTTGACGTATTTTCCCTCTTCCTGCAGCTGTTTTTTGGTCAGATTTTTATTCTTATTAGCCATCAGGTACATGTAGGAAAGGATGCCGTCACAGTTGTGTTTATCTGAAAACTCTCCGCATTCAGCCCAGAAATCAGCCGGGTTCTCATAACCCAGTGACTTTATGTAATGAAACTCCTGCATATCCCGGGGAGAAAGGGTCTTATCAAAGTCGTAGATCAGAGCCAGTTTTGCGTTTTTCATGCCCTTATTATAACATGCCCCAACATTAAAAAACCGTATCAGAGATACGGTAATTAATGATCAGATCTCAGCCTCATTGAGGTTCTTGATCGCCTGTACATAGATCTCGATCTGTTTCTTGAACGATTCGATGCTCTGGCACTCATTCGCATCATGGATATGATTGTTTTCACCGGCGAATTCGTCACCGAAAGCAATACAGTTGTGGATGGCCTTGGCATAAGTACCGCCGCCGATCGCCTCCATCTGGCTCTCTTTGTCTCCGGTCACATCTTCATAGGCCTTCTTCAGAGCTTTGATCATCGGATTGTTCACATCGAAGTAGAGCGGTTCAGTCAGTTCGGTGATAACGACCTCGTTGCTTCCTTCGCTGATCTTCATGTATTCAGAAACTGTCGCACAGTTGCTCTTGACCGGGAAACGCATGTCCAGAGAGACGACGATATCGTCACCCTGCTTGTCCATGACACCGAGGTTGATCGAAGTATTGGAGATCTCATCGGCGATCTTTTCATAGCCCAGAAGTTCACCATGGACAGTAAGCGCGAAGTTCTTGTGGATCCAGTCTACGAACGGATCGTTGAGATCAGCATAATAAAGTGCTTCCATCAGATGGTTGAACGCATTGACACCAAGATCCGGAGTGGAGGCATGCGCTGCCACACCATTGACTGTCACCGTGATATCGTCACCCTTTTCGATCTCAAAGCTCAGACCTTTATCCATCAGATATTTCTTGAATTTGTCTTCATCGAACGATCCGGCAGGCAAAACAGCAGTGACTTTCTTGCAGACGACATTGGAAGCTTCACCGCCTTTGATGGATTTGATCTTCGTCTTGTGTCCGACCAGGTTTGCCATCAGCATGCCCTTCTCGGCATAGATGCCCGGGAAGTCGCCATCCGGGGTGAAACCGCAGTCGATATGTCCGTAGTTGGATACATAGTGAGCGATACACGCTGATCCGGTCTCCTCATTGCAGCCTAAGATCAGTCTGACTCTTTTTTTGAACGGATACTTCTCATCGATCAGATATTTCAGGGCATACATCGAAGCCACAGCACCACCCTTGTCATCAGTGACGCCTCTGCCGATAAAGTAACCGTCTTTTTCGATCATCTGGAAAGGATCGCTGTTCCAGCCTTCACCGGCCGGTACGACATCCAGGTGCGCCAGAATACCGATGAGCTTTTCGCCTTCACCGGTCTCACCGAAGCCGCAGTAGTATTCATCATTGGTCGTCTTTAAGCCCTTGGCTTCCATCAGTTCCAGAGCCTTGTCCAGGACCTTGCGGTTGTTTGAGCCAAACGGCGCTACATCATCGCTGTAGACCGAATTGTAACTGACCAGTGTTGCCAGATCAGCTTTAATGTTTTCCATGTTTTCTTCAATAAACTGTTTGATTTCCATTTTCTTATCCTTCCTTGATGATCAGTCCTACCGGACAATGATCGCTTCCTTCTATCTCATTATAGATCAGAGAATCCTCAACTTTATCCATCAGACGCTGCGAAACGATAAAATAATCGATCCTCCAGCCCGCATTCCTCTCTCTGGCTTTGGTCCTGTATGACCACCAGGAGTACTTAACGGTCTCAGGATAAAGGACACGGAACGAATCGGCGAAGCCGCTGTTCAATAATCTACCGAACTTTTCCCTCTCCTCATCCGAGAAACCGGCGGAGAAGTGATTGTCATCCGGATTTTTCAGGTCGATCTCGTTATGAGCGACATTGAGATCGCCGGTATAAATGACCGGTTTTTTCTTATCCAGCTTCATCAGATGCTTCCTGAGATCATCTTCCCAGTGCATGCGGTAATCCAGACGTTTGAGTCCGTCCTTGGAGTTAGGCACATAGGCACAGACGAAGTAGAAATCCTCGTATTCCAGGGTGATGACTCTGCCTTCCTTGGGGTGATCCTCACCTTTGATGTCATAAGTGACGCTCAATGGTCTCTTCTTGGTCAGGACCATCGTTCCCGAATAACCCTTTTTCTCAGCTGAATTCATGTAACGGAAATAACCGTCAAAATTGAAATTCAGCTGATCCTCCTGCATCTTGGTCTCTTCAAAACCCATGATATCGGGATCTTCCTCATTGATGAACGGGATCAGCGTCCCTTTGGACATGACTGCCCTTAATCCGTTAACGTTCCAGCTTATCAGTTTCATAATTTCCTCATCATTTTTGTGCCTTCAGACACGCCTTTATATTATCATTTATCCTAATTATATAGTATAATTATGAGTTGTATGAAAGATAAGAATGTTTTGAATGAGGGCATGGATTCTGCCCCTGATCAGAAAGAAAGAAAAGCGGGTAAAGTCGGAGCAAAACTCTCCTCTTTTTGGGGTTCTGTCAAGAATCAGCTGAGCAATATCGTCATTAAGGAAGACGATGATGAATTTGCTGAAGAAGAAGCATTGCTGGAAGCTGAAAGAGCTGCTGAAGAGAAGAAAGCCGAATTCCCGGAAGTACTGGACATAACGGATAATTACGCCAAGGAAGCTGAGGAAAAGACCGACAGTATTCAGCAGACACCTGTCGCTGAAGATGCGGTCATCACCAACAATACGCAAGCCGAAGAAAAACCGGATACTCATTTAAGTACGATCCCGACCTTAGGCACTACCGTTTCCGATAATACGATCAGTACCGAAAATACCGAAACTGAAGAGAAACCGGAAACCCATATCAGTACGATCCCTGTTTTAGGCAGTACGATCTCAGAAAACACGATCAAAACAGAAGAAACCGTTACTGATAATATTGCTGATACAGTAAAAACTGAAGATTCTTTCATTCAGGACAGTTCATCCGAACTGATCGATACGGTTCTGGCAGAAAATACGATCACTACCGAAAAACCGATCACTGAATCCGTCAATATCGCCGGAACAGTCGATCCTGACGTCGTTTCGGAGAATGTCACAACAGCTGAAGAGAATATCAGTGAAACAATAGAGAAAACTGAAACGGCTGAAGCAGAAGCAAAGCCAAAGAAGAAATTCAGTTTCAATATCAAGAAGAAAGAAAAAGTCAATAAACAGGAAAAAGAACCAAGGCCTAAAGCCTCTGTCTTTACTTTCATCATGGCCATCCTGATGTGCATCTTCCTTTTGGCCTGTTTGGCCGGAGCGATCGGTGCTTTCGTCTTTGCGGCCAAGCTCTGTGAAGACAAACCTGAACTCAAGGTCGAGGATCTGGTCGCACCTGATTCCTCCACGATCTATGACAGTGAAGGAAACAAGATCATGGAACTGGGCATGTATCTGCGTGAGAACATCAGTTACACGGAGATGCCGAACAACCTGATCGATGCCTTCCTGGCTATCGAAGACTCGCGTTTCTTCGAACACCCGGGCTTCGATATCCCGCGTTTCACCAAAGCCATCATCGAGAACGTCAGGACCCGTGACTTCTCGCAAGGCGGTTCAACGATCACCATGCAGCTGATCAAGAACACCTACTACTCGATCGATGCGGATGCCGATTCAACGATCGCCGCTCGTGAAGGTATGTCAGGTATCAAACGTAAGATGCAGGAGATCGTCCTGGCCCTGGAACTGGAAAACAGGACCAAGACCACCAAGCAGGAGATCATTGCGATGTATATCAACAAGGTCAACTACGGCAACAACATCCGTGGTGTCCAGAAAGCAGCGCAGTACTACTTCGGTAAGGATGCCAAAGAGCTCAACCTTTCCGAATCTGCCTTCCTGGCTGGCCTGATCAACTCGCCGAATACGTACAACCCGTACAACGATAACTATAAATACGATAACGCCTACCTCGATCCGGATATCAATTATCTGAGCAATGCGACCGAGAGAAGGAACGAAGTGCTCAACCTGATGGTCGACCACGGATACATCTCTGAAGCGGAAGCTCAGCTGGCGAAATCAGTAAGGATCGAAGATATGCTGATCGGTGTCGACGTGAGCTTCACCGAGATGAATGAGAAATATCAGTCCTACATCGATGCGGTCATCGATGAAGTTGAAGAAGTGACAGGCGAAAGCCCTTATACGACCGGTATGGAGATCTATACCAACATGTCTCCTTACATGCAGGAATACATCTATGACATGCAGAACGAGGAAGAATATGTCGGCATCGAATTCCCGAATGAACTGTGTCAGAGTGCGATCGTCGTCATGGACAACCAGAACGGTGCCGTTGAAGCACTGGGCGGAGGAAGAGGAGAATCGGAGAACGCCCGTGAATTCAACCGTGCGACCAGCGCTTATCTGAACCCTGGTTCATCGATCAAGCCGGTCATCGACTACGCACTGTGTATCGATGCCTTAGGTTATGCAACATCTCATACTTTTACCGATATGCCTTACTATCTCTACGACGGTAACGTCCTGATCTCCAATTACGATCACGCCTACCATGGAGATATGCTGATGACGGAAGCACTGGGCCGATCCCAGAATACTCCGGCCGTCCAGGCTCTGGCAGCTGTCGTAGCGGAAAAAGGCGAAGAATTCGTCATCGACTACATGAACAGCATCGGCTTCAAGTTTGATTATTCCGACTTCGACCTGCAGTTTGCGATCGGCGGAAACAGATGTCTGGTCACGCCATTACAGCTGGCCGGCGCCCATGCGATGTTCATCAACGGCGGCAGATATATCAGACCGCATACGGTAAACTATATCGTCTATAACGACGGAAGAGACAATTTCGTCGCTGATACACAAGGTTTACAGGCTATCTCCGATGCTACGGCATGGATGGTCGCCTACCTAGAAGAATACAACATGACCGGATCGTTCTCGTCTCTGATGTGGTACTGCAACAGATACATCGACTATCCGCTCTACGGCAAGACCGGTACGACTGACTGGGGCGATTCCGGACTCGACTACGGCATTCCGGAAAGTGCCACCAAGGACAGCTGGCTGGTAATGCAGACCAACAAATACACGATCTCCTGCTGGACCGGTTACGACAAGCTTGAAAAAGGCGCCTACTTCACGACAGCTGAGTATCAGGAAAACACCAAATCCAAGATCGTCACCAAGATCCTTCAGGAACTGGAAACGCATCATTCCGGTACATACGATCCGTATGAACCGCTCAAGATGCCTGACAGCGTCACGGAATTCACCCACGTCAAAGGTGCCTATCCGTATGCTGAACCGGGCGGCGGCTATCCTACCGTTACAGGATATATCGCCAAAAAATCTCTGCAGGAACATCCGCTTGTTTCCGTTAGTGAAGCTCTGAAAGCTGCACAGGAAAACAAGAAATATATCGATGGCGGTATCGCCAACCTCAACGGTGCTTATGATGGCTCGACTGTCTGGGCTACATGGGGAACAGGAGCCGGAGAGAACGGTTTCTGTACCGGTGAAGCCTGCGACCTCTCTACGAGTAACGTCTACGGTGAAACGACCTATGCAGCCGGAAGGATCTGGTTCCCTCACTGGACTGCGATCTATTCAGGCGGAGCACTTCCACCGTATCTGTTCAATATAACTTCCGATACCGGTGAAGTCATCACCGGAGCGACTGAAGATCTCTCCCTCACCGAAGGTATCGGAGGATCGAAAGTCACTGTCTGTGTTGCACCTTCATCATCGCCATCACAGGCATGTATCACGATCCCTGCATCGTCAGGCGAATAAGCACAAGGCATTCAGATCACTGAATGCCTTTTTAATTTATAAATAAATAGCTTCCTTCAATGAAGGAAGCTATTATCAGTTATCCTGTCTCTTGCGGCAGATGATCTGGATCGGAACACCTTCGAAACCGAAGGCTTCCCTTAACTGGTTCTCGATATAACGTTCATATGAGAAATGCATGAGTTCCGGATCATTGACGAACAGTACGATCGTGCACGGTGCACTGGAGACCTGTGATGCATAGTAGATCTTCAGTTTCTTGCCATTGTGTGGTTTGGCCGGATTGGCCAGTTGAGCATCCATGATGACCTCATTGAGGACATTGGTCTTGATGCGTTTGTTCAGATTCTCATAGACCAGATCGATAAGTGGAAGTAAAGTATCGATCCTCTTGTTCTGTTTGGCCGAGACGAAGGCGATCGGTGCATAATCCAGATACACGAACTGTTTGCGGATTTCTTTGGTGATATTGACCATCGTCTTCTCATCCTTGTCGACGAGATCCCATTTATTGTAAACGATGATGACACCTTTTTTAGCCTCATGTGCCAGACCGGCCACATGTTTATCCTGCTCGATTATACCGGTCGATCCGTCCAGCAGGACCAGCGCCATATCGCTTCTTTCGATGGCCGCCTTGGCTCTTAAAACTGAATACTTTTCGACGTTTTCGTAGATCTTTCCTCTTTTTCTGATACCAGCCGTATCGATAACGACATAGTTTTTATCATTGGCGGTAAAGACCGTATCGATCGCATCTCTGGTCGTACCTTCGATGTCCGAAACGATGACTCTTTCCTGTTTCAGAAAAGCATTGGTCAGTGATGACTTGCCGACATTCGGTCTGCCGATGATCGCAAATCTGATCATGCCTTCATATTCTTCGATGCTTCTTTCCGGCATCAGTTCTGCAACTTTATCCAAGAGATCTCCAATACCGATACCATGTATGCCTGAAACGGCGATCGGATCGCCGATACCAAGAGAATAATACTCATAGATATCATTGATCATGGAGATATCATCGATCTTGTTTACAGCCAGTATCACCGGCTTCTTGCTCTGCTGAAGCAGACGGGCGATATATTCATCATCACCGGTCAGTCCGCTTCGTCCATCGGTTATGAAGATGATGACATCAGCTTCTTCAATGGCGATCTCGACCTGGGCATTGATCTCTTTCTGAAACGGTACATCCTGGATCTGGATACCGCCTGTATCGATCAGTCTGTAGGTTTTAGACAGCCATTCACATTCCCCATAGATGCGGTCTCTGGTGACGCCCGGTGTATCTTCGACGATCGCCAGTCTTTCTTCCAGCATCCTATTAAAAACTGTCGACTTACCGACATTGGGTCTACCAACGATTGCGACAGTTCCATCTATCATTTTTATGCTCCTGTTTTTTCGGCGATGATCTCAAGGACTCTTTCAACTACCTCATCGATCGTCATATCTGACGTATCGATCTCGACCGCATCTTCCGCCTTGGTCAACGGTGATATCTCCCGATGCATGTCCTGATAGTCTCTTTTCTTGATATCCTCTAAGATCGTCTCATAATCTGCTTCCAGACCTTTTTCCTGATTCTGCAGCATCCTTCTTTGCGCTCTGGCTTCCGGGGATGCCACCATATAGATCTTGACCGGTGCGTCCTTCAGGACGACTGTTCCGATATCCCGGCCGTCCAGGATGTAGCCTCCGTCCTTGCAGATGCGCTGCTGCATGGCGACTAACGCCGTCCGGCAGCCTTTCAGCTTGGAGACATTGGAAGCTCCCATGGAGATCTCATCAGTACGGATGCTGTCGGAGATGTCTTCCTTGTCCAGGATGACTCTTCCGTCAGCCATCATCTCAAGATCCATGTTATCGATCATCTCAACGATCTTGTCTTCCTCATCAAAAGGAATATTCTGTTTTATAGCCTTATATGCAACAGCCCTGTACATGGCTCCTGTATCCAGATGATTGTAGCCAAGTTTTTCGGCCAGCAGATCGGCGATCGTCGATTTACCGGCAGCACTCGGACCGTCAATGGCGATATTGAATCTCATCAGATGATGCCTTTCGTCTTCAGGATGTAGAAGATGATCAGTCCTAAGACTGCAACTAATACAATGATCAGAACGATCAGGATGATGTTGAGGATGGTATTGGAACCTTCGTCCTCATCTTCATCATCGATGACGTCTTCATCTTCAGAAGCAACCACGAACGGGATCGTATTGGAGATCGTATTGGTCTCTCTGACCGGTTCGGCTTCCAGTTCCTTCAGATTCTTTATTTCAACGACTTCTTCGACTTTTTCTTCTTCAAGGGCCTTGGTCAGTACCGGATGCGGTTCTTCAACGGCTTCCAGTACTTCTTCAGGCTGTTCAGGCTCTTCAACACGGCTGTCATCTCTTGTGGAGATCTCATCCATGATCTTGCCTATCTCGGTGGAAACGGTATTCGAGAATTCATCATCGTCTTCTTCGACTTCGTTCTGTCTGAACTGAACACCGGTGTTCCTTGATTCATTCGGATGTCTTACTTCATTGACCATGTTGTTGGTCAGATCATGAATGGTGCGTTCACCGTTCATCTTGTTGTAGGCACTGACTTCATCCATCATCTCGCTGATGTAGCTGTTGATGACATCATCAGAATGATCAGCTTCATGATTGTCAGCCTGAGCCTGCGGACGCTGAGCTTCTCTGACCGGTTCGTCATAGGTCTTGACCTCAGGTTCTCTTACCGGTTCATCATAATATGTGACACCACTGTCATCGGAGACTTCTTCAGGATAATAGTAATTGACATTCTGGGCAGGTCTTATTTCTTCAGACGGTCTTGGCTCTCTAGGAGCTTCATATACCGGTGCCTGATAATCGTTTCTTCTGTTCAGATCTTCAACAGGCTGCTCTTCCATTTCCGCCATATTCTGGGCAGGTCTTTGCTGATTGACATAGTTTCTTCTGACACCGCCGATACCGTATTCTTCAACACGGCGATCCTGCATCGGTTCTTCTCTGACATACTGATTGCTGGCAGGAACTTCCTGCTGACCGTTCCAGACATGTGCTTCGTTTCTGATATTTTCGATATGCTTATCCAGTTCTTCGCTCTTGAATGATTCGACCAGGGTCTCGATCGGTGTCTCTTCGAAAGAAGTCCAGACATACTTCGGATCTTCCTTTTCCTCGTACTGATTGTTGTAGTAATTAGTATTAGTATCTGCAGGCCTGCTGTAGCTGCCTGTGAGATTAGTCAATCTATCCTGATAACCAGACAGATCTTTAGTCGACAAAGAGGGCTCTCTGTCATTTGCGAGAGTATCTCTGAGTTCGGCAAATTTCTGCGTTCTCGTTAATCTTGGCATATAAAAACCTCCGATTTTTACTTAAGAATTATAACATATATAAAAACAAATATAAACAAATACCACAGTTTCACATAAATAGGAAAATAAGCTTTTTTTCAGCCATTTCGGCCCTTCAGTAAAGGCGAGATATGCTTGTATAAGAAGAAGGTCAAAACATCGATGATAATGGCCTTGATCAGGTTGAACGGTAAGACGCAGCACAAGACGAAACTGAGCTTATCCGTGATGATCGGGAATATGGCTGCGCCCATCGCAACGATCTTCTCTAACGGCAGATGATACAGATTCACATAAGCCGGAATGATGAAGAAATAATTGCCGGCTGTGGCAACGATTGCCATCGTAATGGAAGCGATGATCATTGCCTTGATCGCCCCTTTCCGGCTTTTGTCACAGGCATAGATGCAGGCTGCACTCACGCAATAAACGGATGAGAAGATGAAAGCCGCCATCTCACCGACGAAAGCAGATGATGTAGGCTTCAGAAGCAGTTTGACCAGGATCTTGACGATCTGGATGAAGAAAGCCGGCACAGGTCCCAAGGCAAAAGCTCCGATCAGACAGGGCAGATCGCCCAGATCGATCTTGTAGAAAGATGGAGCGATCGCGATCGGGAAATCGAAGATCATAAGAACGGCACCTAAGGCACCAAGGACAGCGATGACGCTGATGTTTCTGACACTAAGATATTTTTTCAAAATAAAAAACCCTCTCTCATCCTGACTGTACAGTCGCCACCTGAATCGCACAGGTTCTGCCTAAGCTCGCGGGGTCTACCGCCGGTTGGAGAATCGCGCTCCACCCTGATGTTTCTGTATATGAATAATAACACTTCTGATAGTGTAAAATAAAGATATATGATCAACAAACTTCAAAGTGCCATCGACAGTGCCCGGAAGATCGTCTTCTTTTCCGGTGCCGGCATGTCCACTGCTTCCGGGATCCCGGATTTCCGTTCGGCTACAGGCTTATACAAGAACGTCTATAGAGCCGAAGAGATGCTTTCACATACCTTTTTTGAATACCGTCCGGAGGAATTCTTTGAGTTCTACAAGGAGAAGATGCTCTACCCTGATGCGAAACCGAACTACGCCCACGAATTCATTGCGAAACTTCAGGAGAAAAAAGATGTAAGTGTCGTCACCCAGAATATCGATGGACTGCATCAGGCTGCCGGTTCCAAAAAAGTCTATGAACTGCACGGTTCCGTATTGCGCAATTACTGCACGAGATGTCACAAATTCTTCGATGTCAACTACATCATCGACTCTGACGGTGTACCGAAATGCGATCATTGCGGAGCTATCATCAAACCTGATGTCGTCCTGTATGAAGAAGGGCTGGATGAAGAGGTCATCAACGGTGCTCTCAACGCCATCGCCAGCTGTGATCTGCTGGTAGTGTGCGGAACATCATTGGTCGTCTATCCGGCTGCCGGTTTCATCAGATACTTCCGCGGAAACAATATGGCCATCATCAACCGGGACGCCACCGCATATGATGAAAACTGCGATATCGTCATCCACGACGATCTCGTCAAGACCTTCGAACAATTAAAGATCTAGGCCATTCAGCCTAGATCTTTTATCTTATAAAGTCTGTCACATTGCCTTTTTCGATCAGCGGTCCTTCCAGACCATTTTCTTCAGCGAGTTTCCTCATCTTCAGGTAATATGCCATGTTCCGGCCCAGATTCCTCATCGTCTGCAAGCCCTCTTCGTCTTTTGCGACATCCTCAGGACTAAGACCGTGAGGATCGTTCCAATAGGTCGAAGTGATGATGGCCATGCCGGAGATCGAGAAGAACTTGCTGATGACATCATTGCTGGTGATATTGCCTGCCCTGCGGGAATTGGCGATCGCCGCTGCTGCCTTCATATTCAGGCTCTTCTTGTGCGGATAGGAATAAAACAGCCTGTCAAGATATGACATCAGTGAACCGCTCGGTCCGGCATAGTAGACCGGTGTACCGACGATGAGTCCGTCACATTCATCGAGCAGTTCATAGGTCTCGTTGACCTTGTCTTTTTTGATGCATCCTTCATGAGTCTTGTGACACATGTCACAGGCGGCACAGGACGGGATATTGGAAGGCACATTGACCCAGACGGTCTCTATCCCTTCCTCATTGAGGATCTTCTCTGCTTCGTGTAAAGCGGTGTAGGTGCAGCCCTTCGCATTGGGACTGCCATTGATGAGTAGTACTTTCATAATTTTAGAATTTCAGTGTTGCCTCTACGGCATCCTGCCATTTGGCATAGCGTTTCTCAACTTCTTCGTGATCCATCTGCGGTTCATAGCTTTCAGCTTGATCATCTTTGAAATCCTCACGCTTATAGAAACCGGTTGCCAGTCCCGCCAGTCTGGCGGCACCTAAGGCTGTCGCCTCCGGCTGCAGAGGTCTTACGACCGGGATCTCCAGGATATCCGACTGGAACTGGACGAGCAGCTTGTTGGCACTGGCTCCGCCGTCGACCTTGATATACGGGATCTTCTCATTGATGTCTTTCTCCATCACCATGATCAGGTCCTTGGACTGATAAGCCATGGCTTCGATCGCCGCTCTGGCGATATGAGCCTTATTGGTACCTCTGGTAATGCCAAGGATCGAACCCTTGCAGCGGTCGTTCCAGTAAGGAGCACCGAGTCCCGTGAATGCCGGAACGATGATGACACCTCCGGAATCTTCAACTGATGAAGCCAGCTCTTCACTGTCGGCTGCCGTAGGAATGAACTGCATCTGATCGCGCAGCCACTGGATCAGTGATCCGGAAACGAAGATCGAACCCTCCAGAGCATATTTGACTTCTTCACCGATCTTCCAGGCGACGGTCGAAAGAAGACCGTATTTGGAAATGACTTCCTTGTCACCGGTATTGACCAGGATGAAACCACCGGTCCCGTATGTATTCTTGACATTTGATTTCTCAAAGCACGATTCACCGAACAGTGCAGCCTGCTGGTCACCGACAAGAGCGGAGATCGGACAGGTATGATTGAAGAAGTGTCTTGGATCGATATTACCGAATACTCCGGAAGTATCCTTTATCTCCGGAAGCATACTGCGAGGGATATCGAACAGTTTCAGCAGTTCTTCATCCCAGTCGAGCGTATGGATATTGAACAGCAGCGTTCTGGATGCGTTGGTGACATCGGTCGCATGGACTTCGCCGCAGGTAAATTTCCACAGCAGGAAACAGTCGATCGTTCCAAACAGCAGATCCGGATTGTCTTTGACTCCGGCGACATTGTCCCTGATCCATTTGATCTTGGAAGCGGAGAAATACGGGTCCAGAACTAGTCCGGTCTTCTCCTTGATCAGCGGCTCATAGCCGTCTTCCTTGAGTTTATTGACGATGTCGGAAGTCTGTCTGGACTGCCAGACGATCGCATGATATACAGGCAGACCGGTCTTCCTGTCCCAGATGACCGTGGTCTCACGCTGATTGGTTATGCCGATGGAAATGACCTGTTCCGGCTTGAACTGACCGCCGTCGAAAAGCTGTGAGATGACCGACAGCGTCGACAGCCAGATCTCGTTGGCATCCTGTTCGACCCAGCCGGGATGCGGAAAGAAATTCGTGATCTCCTTCTGCGCCGTTTTGACGACTTTCTGGTCCCTGTCAAAAAGAATTGCCCTGGTACTGGTCGTGCCCTGGTCGATCGCTAAGACGTATTTTTCCATATTATTTGGTCTCCTTGTCTGAACAATAATATTATATAATATTAACGTAATATGGAGGACAGACAATGAAAGAAACACTAGTGATACTGGCAGCCGGAATGGGTTCCAGATACGGTGGTATGAAACAGATCGACGGTGTCGGCAATCACAATGAACCGATCATCGAATTCACCATCTTCGATGCAATAAAGACAGGCTTCAAGAAAGTCGTCCTGATCATCAAGAGAGAACACCAGGAGCTCTTTGAAGAATCACTGGTCAAAAAGATCAGACCATACATCGAAATCGAATACGCCTACCAGGATCTGAATGATATCCCTGAAGGCGTAGAGATCCCTGAAGGAAGAGTAAAACCGTGGGGAACGACGCATGCCCTGCTGGCGTGCCGCAACATCCTGAAGGAAGACCCGTTCGTCGTCTGCAATGCCGATGACTTCTATGGCCGCAATGCCTTTGAAAAAGTCATGGAATTCTTCCACAGCAATACCGATCCTGATACCTACTGCATGGTCGGCTACAAAGTCGAAAATACGCTCTCTGACAACGGTACCGTCACCAGAGGCTATTGCCAGAAAGATGAGGACGGCTATCTGACCAGTATCCGCGAGATCCTGAATATCAAGTGGAACGATGATCATGACGGTGTCGTCTGTGAAGAAGAAGGCGTCTACAAACCGCTCGAGATGGGTTCACCGGTCTCCATGAACTTCTGGGGCTTCAACCCTTCGATCATCGGCAAACTGAATGAGATCTTCGTCAATGAACTTCCAGAAGGCATCAAAGTCAATCCGCTGAAATATGAAGCTCTGCTTCCAAATCATGTCGGTGTCCTGGTAAAAGAAGGCAAAGGAAAAGTCAGAGTCCTGACTTCTGAAGATTCCTGGTTCGGTGTCACCTACAAGGAAGACAAACCGAATGTCGTGGCCAAGATCCAGTCACTGAAAGATGATGGAACTTACCCTGACGAACTGTTCTGAAATGTCAAAACCGCTTGTATAAAGCGGTTTTATTGTGCTTCTCTTAAATACTCACAGGCCCTGATGGCGGCATTGGCACCATCGGAACAGGCCGTAGCGACCTGACGCAGTGACTTGGTCCGGCAGTCTCCGGCTACAAAGACGTTTCTGTTTCTGGTCGTACCGTACTCATCTGAAATGAAATATCCTCTTTCATCCAGATCGGCGAGATTTTCAAAGCTGCCGTTATCCGGTACGAGTCCGACTGCCAGGAAGACTCCGTCGCAGTGAGCGATCTTTTCTTCATTGTTTTCCAGATACCTGACCCCGTTGAGTTTACCGTCATCGGTATGATAACCAAGGATCTTTGTGCCCAAATGGGTCTCGACATTGTCTTTGCCCAATAACTGTTCCTGCAGCTTCTGATCGGCCGTAAAGAAATCAAGATCCTGCAGGATGATCAGTCGGCCGACGATCCCTGCCAGCAGATTGGCTTCCACGAAAGCGGAATTGCCTCCGCCGATCATGACGACTGTTTTATCCTTGTAGAAATTTCCGTCACATACGGCACAGAAGTGGATGCTCTTGCCGATCAGAGATTCTTCGTCTGCCAGTCCCAGCGTACGGTGCTTGGTCCCGGTCGCCAATATAACAGTCTTTGCGTATAACGGTTCTGACAGATCACAGTTTATCTTTAACAGTCCGTCAGTCTCTTCGACTTTGATCACTTCATCAAACAGGACTTCACCGCCCTGCTTGACTACCTGGTCCAGCATCTTGTCTCCGAATTCATCGCCGGAGATGGCGTCGAAACCCGGGATATTTTCAACTTTAGGCGAATTGACGATCTGACCGCCGAAGACGGCTTTCTCCACGATCATCACCGATTTGCCGTTCCTCAGAGCATAGAGAGCCGCGGTCATACCGGCCGGTCCTCCGCCCACTACCAATACATCATATATCTTATCCATCTTATCCCCTTTTTGATCAAAGCCCGCCGTTGAGCGGGCTTTGCATTACTTTCTATTTGCCGTTATGATATTTCATCCAGTCGGCTGCCGCATTGGCTCCGACAAACATCGTGCCGTCCGGATCGATGATCGTCGGGGTCTCCGTCAGATTCAGCTTTCTGGCTTCATCCATGTTTTCGGAACAGTTGACCGTTCTGTGCTCGATACCGCTGAGCTGCAGACGCTGCTCGGCACCCTTGCACTTCGGGCAATGATCCTGAACATAGATCGTCGGGATATCATAACCGGTCGATACTCTGACTTCCTCTTCTTTCTTGGCTTCAGATACATCGCTGATGATGTCTCTGGCCTTCATGACGGAAGAAGCGATATTGTATTCCTTGCGGTGTTTGAATTCCTGCACCTTGCCGTCGTTCCAGTTCTGGATCGGACGGTAGTAGCCGGTGATCCTTGACCAGACTTCCGTCTTCTTGCCGCACTTCGGACAGGTATAGGCTTCACCTGTGATATAGCCGTGCTCCGGACAGATCGAATAAGTCGGAGACATCGTGTAGTAAGGAAGCTTGTAGTTATCAGAGATCTTCTTTACCAGATTCGCAGCCGCTTTCCAGTCAGGGAGCTTTTCACCCAGGAAGCAGTGGAAGACTGTTCCGGAAGTGTAGAGCGTCTGTAACTGATCCTGAACATCCAGAGCTGAGAAGATATCCTCGGTATAGCCTACCGGCAGATGTGAAGAGTTGGTGTAGTAAGGTGTCTCACCTTCCTTGCCGGCGGTGATGATATCAGGATATTTCTCCTTGTCGTGCCTGGCCAGTCTGTAGGCTGTCGATTCAGCCGGTGTAGCTTCCAGGTTGTACAGATCATGGTACATCTCCTGATAGTTGACCAGTCTCTTTCTCATGTAGTTGAGGACTTCGATCGCAAATTCCTGAGAGACAGGATCCGTCAGATCCTTTCTGATCCAGTTCGCGTTCAGGCAGGCCTCATTCATGCCGACCAGACCGATCGTCGAGAAGTGGTTATTGAATGTTCCCAGATATCTCTTGGTGTACGGATACAGTCCGTTATCCAGAAGCTTGGTGATGACTTCTCTCTTGACGTGAAGTGATCTGGCAGCGATATCCATCAGATTGTCCAGTCTCTTATAGAAGTCTTCTTTATCTTTGGCCAGATAGGCAAGTCTAGGCAGGTTGAGCGTTACGACGCCTACTGATCCTGTCGATTCACCGGAACCGAAGAAACCACCGGATTTCTTTCTGAGTTCTCTGAGGTCAAGTCTCAGACGGCAGCACATCGATCTGATGTCTGACGGTTTCATATCCGAGTTGACATAGTTTGAGAAATACGGAGTGCCGTATTTGGCGGTCATTTCGAATAAGAGCTTATTGTTCTCGGTCTCGGACCAGTCGAATTCTCTGGTGATCGAGTAAGTCGGGATCGGATACTGGAAACCTCTGCCGTTGGCATCGCCTTCGATCATGACTTCGATGAAGGCCTTGTTGACCATATCCATCTCTCTCTTGCAGTCCTTGTATTTGAAATCAAGGGTCCTGCCGCCGACGATACAGTACTGATCAGCGAGGTCTTCAGGAACGGTCCAGTCCAGCGTGACGTTGGTGAACGGAGCCTGGGTGCCCCAGCGGGATGGCGTATTGACGCCGTAGATGAAGGACTGGATGTTCTGTTTGACCTCTTTGTAGGACAGATCATCGATCTTGACGAACGGTGCCAGATAAGTATCGAATGAGGAGAAAGCCTGAGCTCCGGCCCATTCGTTCTGCATAATACCCAAGAAGTTGACCATCTGGTTGCACAGGGTGCTCAAATGGTTGGCCGGAGTCGACGTGATCTTGCCATTGACACCGCCTAAGCCTTCCTGGATCAGCTGCTTGAGTGACCATCCAGCGCAATATCCTGTCAGCATGCTCAGGTCATGGATATGCATATCACCGTCTTTGTGAGCTGAGCCGATCTCTTCGTCATATACTTCCGAGAGCCAGTAGTTGGCCGTAACGGCACCGGAGTTGGACAGGATCAGACCGCCGACCGAATAAGTGACCGTCGAATTCTCCTTGACACGCCAGTCGATCGCATTGACATAGGAATCGACGAGCTTCTTGTAGTCCAGCATCGTATTGGAGATATTACGTGCTTTTTCTCTCTGTTTTCTGTAAAGGATATAGGCTTTGGCGACATCCGGGTATCCGGCTTCAGAAAGCACTTTTTCCACTGAGTCCTGAATGTCTTCAACAGTGACTTTCTCATCTTTCACTTTTGAAGAGAAATCAGATGTTACTCTTAAGGCGATCAGATTGATCACATCCGGATGATAATCCTTCTTGCAGGCATCAAAGGCCTTGGTTATCGCATCCGATATCTTGCTTAAATCAAAATCTACAACTTTTCCATCTCTTTTTACTACACGGTACATACTTCTTACTCCTTTATCCCTCTTATTTCCACGTGTTTAACGTACTTCTCTGCTGTTTCTTTCATCTTTTCCAGTTCCGGCAGGTCCACCTCACTGAGACCCTCACGGATACATGACCCGTGATCTTCGAAATTCTGCAGATAATAGTTCTTTGCCCCTTCTATCCATCTGCCGATCTTTTCGAAGTCCTTCACCTCATGAAATTCCTTCACAACAGTCGTACGGAATTCGTAATCGACATGCCCTTCCAGCAGATAATCCTTGGTCTTTTCGACTTCACTCAGATCGAAGTTCTCAAGACCGATCGTCTCTGCGTATTTCTCCGAGCAGTTTTTGATATCCACGGCCACATAATCAAGCAGCCCTTCATCGATAAGTTCCTTCAGGGCTTTGAAATTCGAGCCGTTGGTATCGAGCTTGACCTTCAGGCCAAGACTTCTGATCTTTCTGATAAAATCAGTGATCCCTTTGTGCAACAGCGGTTCCCCGCCGGTGATGCACACACCATCAAGGATCTTCTTGCGGTTATCCAGATAATCCAGGATATCCTCCGTCGATATCTCTGAATCATTTTCATTCAGAAACACCAGTGAGCGGTTATGACAGAACGGGCAGCGGAAGTTGCAGCCACCGGTGAACACCGTCGCCGCCATGTTGCCCGGATAATCCAGCAGAGTCAGTTTCTGCAGACCGTAGAATCTGATCCCGTCATCTTCCACTTCACAGGTATACTCCCTGGCTTTCTCGATGAGCTTGCTTTGAACTATATAGTAGGCATCAAGTTCATCGTCACTGACATCCGAACACAGATAAGACTTCCATTCGGAACGCATCCGGTAGAGTTCCGGCATGATCTCCTGGGTCCTGTCAGTCGTATATAAAAGTTTCTGTCGCTTGTCTGTCTCACTATTTTCTACGCGCAGATAAGACAACTGTTCAAGTCGCTGAACAGACTTGGTGATCGTCCCTTTATCAAACACACCTGTTACTGCCAGCTCATTCATGGAGATGCCTTCTCTCTCATAGATCTGAGTAAGCAGGATCAGCTGAGTATAACCGATATCATATTCAGACAACAGCTTATCGAAGTGTTTCTGATTGCAGCGATACAAAATAGAGGAGTCAAGACTCAGGTAGTTTTTCTCACTCATATCGCACCTTGTAAAATCATTATAATGCATTTAGTTGAAAGTTCAACCAAAATAACCAAAAAATAATTGAAATTTCAACTATAAAAATTTCCCGGAAATATCAGCCCATTTTCTCTGAAAATTTTCATGTTTTTATAAGACAAAAACAGCCCTTCAGGAACACCAAAATCAGTACATATATTCATACTCATGATATGCATGATAATCATTCCAGATGGCCTCAAAATGCCCTTAAACACAAACGTAAGGCTTATAATTAGAGTATGAGTATCGACAGAAGACATGAAGCACAGGAACAGTATGCCTATGCCCGCAAAAAAGCGCTCAAAGACAGCCGTCACAGGAGACTCAAGAAGCAGAAAGCCTATCTGCCTTCTCTTGATGAATACGTCGATGAACTGAAGTGTTCTGTAAAAGAACTGGGCAACATCGAAGTACCGGCCGATCTGATCGTCGGTACCCGCACTTCCATGCGTCAGCTTTCCTTTGCGCATAACTTCATGCCCCTGATGGAAGAAAGAAGCGAATTCGCCGCCAAATGGATCAGAGTCTGTGAATATCATCTTTCGGATACCGGTATCTCTGAACCGCCGGAAGCCTACGAATACCTCGGAAAGTTCTACATCGGTGAAGGAAACAAACGGGTATCCGTTTTAAAATCCTACGGTGCCGCTTTCATCACCCTGAATGTCAAAAGACTCTTACCGGAACAAAGTGAAAGAAACGATATAAAACTCTACTATGAGTTCCTCGAATTCTACGAGCACTCAAAACTCTATTCCCTTCAGTTCTCAAGATCCGGTTACTACAAGAGACTCAATAAATACCTCGGCTTTGAAGATGATCACGAATGGACCAGAAAAGAAAGGATCAGACTGGTCGGTTTCTACGAGAGACTGTCAGCCGAACTGACCAGAAAAAAAATAAGTGCCAACCACGCCGATTGCCTGGTGGCACTGCTGGAGATGTACACCTATGATTTCCTGACCCAGATGACCGATAAGCAGCTGGACAAAGTCATCAGTGAACATAAATCAAGACTGTTTTACGGCAAAGGTTTCTATCAGATCGAATGTCTCTCAGACAGTGAAGATTCCGTGCTGTTCTCGCCTTATGTCACTACCGCATTGAAAGACGTGGATTTCATCATCTCAGCCGGTGATCTGAGCGCCGAATATCTGGAATACATCGTCACCCTGAGTAACAAGCCGCTTTTCTACATCCATGGCAACCACGACGATAATTACGACATAAAAGCTCCGGAAGGCTGTACCTGCATCGATGATGATCTGATCGTCTATCAGGGTATCAGGATCCTGGGATTAGGCGGTTCCTTCCGCTACAGCAATTCCAAATATCAGTATACCGAACTGCAGATGCAAAGAAGGATCTCTAAACTGAAATGGAAGATCCGTAAAGCTGGCGGTGTCGATATCATCGTCACCCACGCTCCGATCAGAGGCTATGGTGATCTTCCTGATTATGCCCATCAGGGTTTTGAATGTTTCCAGAAACTTCTGGAAGATCTCAAACCCCGTTTCTGGTTCTATGGTCATGTCCACATCAATTACGCAGGCAATCTGCCCCGTGTTCACGCCTATAAAAACACTATGATCGTCAATGTGACCGGCCGTTATCTGGCCAGATACTGATCACATCTCAAAATCCCACTCTAGCAGTTCTTCAAGATCACGGTTCAAGACTCTGGCCAGTGCATACAGACTTATTGCACTGGCCTTGTTTATATCTTTCTGACGCTGTTCATACTGCTGGACCATGCGTAAAGATACACCCGATCCTTCTGCCAGTTCATTCTGTGAAAGACCGGCCGCCTGACGATAACTCTGCAGCTTCGTCTTCAGATTCTTGTTTCTGATATGATTGCTTATCACTTCAACAGCCTTGGTTTCCGATACTTCATGAAGTATCGTGTATAATCCTTCCAGATCGCTCATTTTCAGATAATATCGCAGTTCCCTAAAGCCGATCGCATAATACCACTGAAAATAAGCCAGGATCCATCCACACCAGAATTCACACGAATAATCATATTTGATATAGTCATTACTGTATCGTACTTCCTCATGATCTTTCAGAACTTCAAGCACCAGTTCTATTCCTGACATTCCCGTCACGTATTTAACATTTCCACTGCCGAATTGTCTGGCGATTCCTGAATGAATAAAAAGCAGATAAAAATCATCCATTTCAATACCATAACTGTTTTTCGCAAAATCAAAAGCAGTACCAAGATTTCTCATGGAATCTTCAATATATATTTCGTTATATGCTCTGCTTTCAGTTTTATCTTTCATTTGCCAAGTTTCTCAGATTTATTTCATTAATATGAATTTTTTTATCTCCAGCAATTAATTAGTTGTGTTTGTTTCTAATACTTTTTTACAGTAATCATTTAATTCAGGAATACTCTCCATTGATTTATTTAATTCTTTATATATCTTGCGTTTTTGTATGTGCCGATCTTACTGATCTTGCCCTTTTTTATTAAATCACCCAATACAATTTCAATCGTTGTTATAGCAACATCAGGTAATGCATCTGCTATTTCGGCTTTTGATATCGGCACAATTGATTTCATTACAGTATTTTCGATCCTATCTTTCTTCGATAATATCTGACCGTTTTTTTCACTGATAAATCTTTCTGAGATTTCTTTATAGCAGCGATACAACATCTGAAAGTGAAAAACGATAAAAGGAGAATAATCATTTTCATTATCGTGCCATCCTGTCTGCGAAAGGTTTAATTCCTGATAGTAATTCCATTTATACTGTTCGATCATCTTTTCGTAGGAAATATACTTTCCTACCTGGTATCCTTCTTTGTACATAAGCAGCAATGTAAGTAATCTCGAGATTCTGCCATTTCCATCAGCAAAAGGATGAATAGCCAAAAAATCAACAATAAAACAAGGGATCAACAGCAGCTGATTTATATCAATGTCGCTTTTTGCTCTGTTATAAGCATCGATGAGCTGTTTCATATGTTTGCCGGTTTCTTTACTCTTTACCGGTTTAAAGATCACTTCACTATTTCCGTCTGCATATCTGGCAGTGATCTCGTTATCGATGCTCTTATACTGTCCTTTGTTTTTTGATGAATAATACATCAGCATAGAATGCAGATATTTTATCGTGTCTTCACTGATCTCCATTTCCTGAAAATGGTCACTGATAAAAACGAGCGCGTCTCTATAACCGCTTATTTCTTCTTCATTATGATTCAACGGCTTATCGTTATTCTCCAGCAGTTCTTTTCTTCTGTTTTCACTGGTCTCGACTCCTTCGATCCTGCTGGATGAAATGACAGAATCAATAATTGCCTTTTTATGTAATTTTATAAAGACAGCAGGGTTTTCTTTTTCCTGAACGTTTACTTTATAATTACTCTCAGCAATAACATTGCTTAAACCAATCAGTTTGCTGGTGATCTTAAAATCCTTTAAAAACTCATAATCGTATTTGTGCATACTCATTTCTTTTTACTGCATATATTATAACATATTATATGCAGTATTTTTAATTTAACCATTCAAAAAGCTCCATTAAGGAGCTTTTGTGTAATTATACTAATTCGATCGTTGCCATCGGGGCAGCGTCACCGCGTCTGAAACCAGTCTTGGTAACTCTTGTATAACCGCCGTTTCTGTCTTTGTATTTCGGGGCAACTTCATCAAATAATACCTGAACAGCTGTTTTGCCATCCTTGGTAGTAACGTTTCTTAAGTATGCAGCAGCATTTCTTCTGGCAGCGAGATCGCCTTTCTTGGCAGTGGTGATCAGATGATCGACAACACTTCTCAGTTCCTTGGCTTTCATCTCGGTTGTTTCGATCTTGCCTTTGAGGATAAGATCGGTCGCCATGTTCTTAAGCAGGGCTACTCTATGGTCAGCTGTACGGCCTAATCTACGATTCCACATGTTTCATTTCCCCCTTAGTCATTGTGTTTGAACGATAAGTTCAGAGCCTGCAGTTTCTCTTTGACTTCCTTCAGAGACTTCTTGCCGAGGTTCCTTACTCTGCTCATTTCTTCTTCCGTCTTCTGTGTCAGTTCTTCAACTGTCGAGATACCGGCTCTCTTTAAGCAGTTGTATGATCTGACGGTCAGATCGAGGTCGTCAATAGACATATTGACCTTCTTGGCATTTCCTTCATTGACAGAATCTTTCATCAGTGATTCCATTTCGGATACTTCACTGTCGATCTCTGTCAGCATATCGAAGTGCGATACCAGGATCTTGGCAGCTAAAGCAAGAGACTCTTTCGGGTCGATGGAACCGTCGGTCCAGACTTCCATTGTCAGTTCGTCATATTTGGCTGACTGGCCGACACGGGTCGGTTCGACTTCATAGTTTGCTTTAACGACCGGTGTATAGATGGCATCCGTATAGATGGTACCGATGCCCTGTGATGAACCCTGATAGAGAACTTTGTTTTCATCAGCGGAGACATAGCCTCTGCCTTTTCTTGCCAGCAGTTCCATATTCAGTTCGCCACCCTTGTCGAGGTGAGCGATCTCAAGTTCAGGATTGAGGATCTCGACGCCGGCCGGCAGGACGATGTCTTCTGCTTTGACCGTGCAAGGTCCCTTGGCGGCGATCCTGAGCGTATAGACATCATCATCAGCGATCTCGAGGATCAGTGATTTGATGTTGAGTACGATCAGAGTCGTATCTTCTTTGACGCCTTTGATCGAAGAGAATTCATGGAAGACTCCGTCGATCTTTATCGAATATACTGCCGCACCCGGAAGTGATGACAGCATGGTTCTTCTTAAAGCGTTGCCTAACGTTGTGCCGAAGCCGCGCTCCAGAGGAGAGATAACAAATTTGCCGTAGTTATCTGATTCTACATATTCACTTACTTTAAATTTAGGACGTTCAAATTTGTTCATATGTATCCTCCTTATCCTCTAGGTTTCTTCGGTGGACGGCAGCCGTTATGCGGAATAGGTGTTACGTCGTTGATGGCTGTGATCTCAAGGCCTGCTGTAGCCAGGGCTCTGATGGCAGCTTCTCTGCCCGGTCCAGGTCCCTTGACGTTTACTTCGACCTTCTTCATGCCGTGATCCATGGCAGTCTTGCCTGCTGCTTCAGAAACCAGCTGTGCAGCATAAGGTGTAGACTTACGTGAACCTTTATATCCTAATGCACCGGCAGAAGACCAGGCGATGACGTTACCTGCTTCATCAGTGATCGTAACGATCGTGTTATTGAATGTTGAGTGGACATATGCAACGCCACTGGCAATATTCTTCTTGACACGTCTCTTGCGTGACGTAGTTTTTGCTTTCTGTGCCATTGTTTATCCTCCTTACTTCTTCTTGTTGGCTACGGTTCTTCTCGGACCCTTGCGCGTTCTGGCATTGGTCTTGGTCCTCTGACCTCTTACCGGTAAGCCTTTTCTGTGTCTGATGCCGCGGTAGCATGCGACTTCCATCAGACGCTTGATGTTCAGCTGAGTCTCTCTTCTCAGATCGCCTTCGAGCTTGTATGAATCAAGAGCCTTACGGATGGCATTTTCCTGCTCATCAGTCAGGTCTTTAACACGGATGTCTTCGCTGATACCACATTCAGCAAGGACTTTCTTCGCAGTCGTCAGACCTACGCCGTAGATGTAAGTAAGTGCAACAACTACACGTTTATTATTTGGAATGTCAACTCCAGCAATACGAGCCATTAATTCTTTCCTCCCTTATTATCCTTGTCTCTGTTTGTGCTTAGGGTTTTCACAGATAACCATGACGCGACCTTTACGTTTGATTACACGACATTTATCGCACATTGGTTTTACAGATGGTCTTACTTTCATGTTTTCCCTCCCAGACTACTTGTGTCTAAATGTTATTCGCCCACGTGTTAGATCATAAGGTGAAATCTCAACTGTCACTCTATCACCCGGTAAAATGCGGATGTAATGCATACGGATTTTACCAGAAACGTGAGCCAGGATCTCGTGACCGTTCTCAAGTTTCACCTTGAATTGTGCATTCGGTAAGGTATCGACTACCAGACCTTCGATTTCAATGACGTCCTGTTTTGCCAAATAACTAATCCTCCTTTGTCAAAATCTTGTAACCATCATCAGTAATGGCTACGGTGTGTTCGTAGTGAGCTGCCCATGAATGGTCATAGCTCTTTACACCCCAGCCATCCGGCAAGGTGTAACATCTTGCCGATCCCATGAATACCATCGGCTCCACCGCGATGCACATGCCCTTCTTGAGCAGTTCCATCGTTCCCGGCTTGCCGACATTAGGCACATAAGGATCCTCATGTACGCTTCTGCCGATTCCGTGTCCCGTATAATCTGCCGGAAGCGAATAACCGAAGGATTCGACATAGGTCTGGATCGCATTCGATATGTCTCCCACATGATTGCCGGGTTTGACCTGCTCTAAACCGATATACAGTGACTGTTCAGTCACTTCCATCAGCTTCAGTACTTCAGGTGCGACATTGCCGACGGCATATGTCCAGCCTGAATCACCGTGATAGCCTTTATAGCAGGCTCCGACATCGACAGTGATGATATCACCGTCCTTCAAAATCGTGTGATCGGGGATCCCGTGCACCAGCATGTCGTTGATCGACGTGCAGACGGCACACGGAAATCCCTGATAATTCTTGAATGATGGTGTTGCACCGTTCTCTCTGATCACCTCTTCGGCGATCCGATTGATCTCAAGCGTTGATATTCCGGGCTTGATTACCTCTTTCATCTTCCTGTGGACTCTGGCAACGATGCTGCCGGCGATGTCCATCAGTTCGATCTCCCGAGGTGATTTGATTGAAATCATCAGCACAACCCTTCCAAAATGGAATTGATACGTCCATAGACTTCCTCGATTCCTCCGGAAGCCTCGACGTGTCTGACGAGGTCCATTGCCTCGTAATACTCAATTACCGGCTGAGTATTCTTGTGATACTCAGACAGTCTTACTTTCAGACTGTCCAGGTTATCGTCTTTTCGCTGAATGAGCTCTGCACCGCACTTATCGCATTTTCCTTCCTCTTTAGGAGGATTGGAATAGACGTTGTAGATCTCACCGCAGGCCGGGCATAATCTTCTGCCGGTTATACGCTTAATCAGTTCTTCATCATCGATGTTGAGGTTGATCACACAGTCGATCTTCTTGCCCATATCCTTCAGGAT
Source organism: Erysipelotrichaceae bacterium (assembly GCA_017404785.1). GTDB lineage: Bacteria > Bacillota_I > Bacilli_A > Erysipelotrichales > Erysipelotrichaceae > Colivicinus. The sequence goes on along the minus strand of JAFRBQ010000002.1, from coordinate 92,451 downwards.
ACTGTCAAGATCTTCAGCCTGGTTCCTGGTACGGGGATAACCGTCGAACAGGAATCCGGCATCGATATCGCTGTGTGAGAAACGGTCAGCGATGATATCATGAATGATCTCTTCCGGAACCAGTTCGCCCCTGTTCATGTACTCCTGAGCTTTAAGACCTACCGGAGTGGAGTTTCTTACGGCTTCACGAAGCATGTCACCGGTCGAAACGTGAACGAGATGATAATTCTTGAGGATGAGTTCAGACATGGTGCCTTTTCCGGCACCCGGAGCACCGATTATTAGAAGATTCATTTATACCTCTACTTTCCTACAAAACTCTTGTACTGTTTTGAAGTCATCTGCGACTTCATCTGTTTGATCGTATCCATAGCTACACCGACGACGATGATGATACCCGTTCCGCCGATCGCCGCACGCTGCGGTAAACCGGTCAGAGCCGATGTCACATACGGCAGGATAGCGATGAATGTAAGCAAGAGAGCACCCAGGCACGTGATCCTGTTGAGGACCTTGGAGACATAGTTCTTCGTCTCTGTGCCCGGTCTGACGCCCGGTATATACTGTCCGTTCTTCGCCAGATCATCAGCCATCTTCTGCGGGTCGATGGTCAGGTTTGTATAGAAGAACGTGAACAGGATGATCAGTACAGCATAGAAACACAGGAACCAAGGACTTGTGAAATCACAGATCTTGACCAGCCACTGATAGGCGTCCTGGTTGACCCAGGAAGCGATGATCTGCGGACCCTGAATCAGTGCCGAGGCAAAGATGACAGGGATGACCGATGCCGAGTTGATCTTTAACGGCAGGTGGTTGAGATCGCCTTTGGTCTTGTTGAGAGCTCTTGATGATGACTGCTGGATCGGGATCCTTCTTTCAGCCATCTGCATCAGGACGACCAAGACGATGATCGCGATATACATCACGCAGTACGCGATGAATCCGCCCATGCCCAGTGTCGAAGTTGCACTTTCTCCCAGGAATGTTTCATATACCAGTCTGAATGTCGTAGGCATATCTGCGACGATACCGGCAAAGATGATCATGGATGTACCGTTGCCGATACCTTTGGCAGTGATCTGGTCAGCCAGCCACAGTACGAACATCGTACCGGCAGTGAAGATCACGGCGATGTACAGATAGGATGTAAATCCCGGATTGTCGATGAATCCGTAGCCTGCATAAGCCTTGTCCAGATACTGCACGATGAAGTAACCCTGGACTAGTGCCATGACCACGCCCAGATATCTGGTGATGCGATCCATCTGCTGACGGCCCTTCTTGCCGGATTTGGCCATTTCAGCCAATGCCGGAATGATATCCATGGCCAGCAGTTCGATGATGATGCTGGCAGTGATGTAAGGACCAACACCCAGGGAGAAGATCGACATCTGTTCGATGGATCCGCCACCCAGGATCGACATCATACTGAGCAGTGAGTTGGCACTCAGCTTGATGACTGTCGTATTTACGCCCGGAGCCGGAATAGACGAACCCAGACGGAAAATAAACAGGATAAATAATGTGAACAGTAGTTTTTTGCGGATATCCTTATGTTTTAAGAAATCAATGAATATCTTAAACATCAGATCACCTCTACTTTGCCGCCTGCCTTTTCAATTGCGGCCTGAGCCGACTTGGAGATCCTGTTGCATGTAACATTGATCTTCTTCTCCAGCTTGCCGTTACCCAGGACCTTGATACCGTCGAGCTGTTTCTTGACGATACCGGCCTGTTTGAGTAATTCAGGTGTGACAGTAGTTCCGTCATCAAATCTGTTCAGATCACTGAGGTTCACGACTGCATATTCAACACGGTTGAAATTGGTGAAACCTCTCTTTGGCATGGACTTGAAGAACGGAGTCTGGCCGCCTTCAAAACCGATCGCAACACCGCCGCCTGATCTGGCGTTCTGGCCTTTATGACCTTTACCGGCAGTCTTGCCTGTGCCTGAGCCCTGGCCGCGGCCAAGTCTTTTTCTGGTGTGTCTTGCACCTTCGTTGTATTTCAGTTCATTTAAGTTCATAACACACCTCCTAGCGTACTTCTTCGACCTTCAGGCCACGTAATTTGGCAACTGAATTGACAGTCTTGAGCTCGGTGAGAGCCTTCATGGTCGCATGGACCTGGTTGATCGGGGTACGTGAACCGACACATTTGGAAATGACATCGGTCGCACCGGCGAGTTCGAGTACGGCACGAACTACACCACCGGCAACGATACCGGTACCTGGAGCTGCCGGTCTCAGGACGACCTGGCCTGCACCGTAATTGCCTACTGTTGCATGCGGGATGGTTCTGTTACCGTCAACAAGTGAAATCCTCTTAACGTTCTTCTTTGCTGCTTCCGATGCCTTTCTGATGGCATCAGGAACTTCATTGGCCTTGCCTAAAGCGTAACCTACTCTGCCCTTCTTATCGCCGACGACTACGATGGCTGCGAATCTCATCTTACGGCCACCCTTGACAGTCTTTGATATACGGTTGATCTGTACTACACGCTCGTCAAATTCCTTGACTTCCTTGACAAATCTTCTGGGTTTTCTGTTGTCTCTTCTGTTATCTTTGTTAGTATTTTCCATAAATAACTCCCCTAGAATTTAAGGCCAGCTTCTCTGGCAGCTTCAGCAAGTGCCTGCACTCTGCCGTGATACAGATAACCGCCACGGTCGAAGCAAACGTTTTCGATTCCTTTTTCCTTAGCTCTTTCGGCTAATTTTGTACCGACTGTTCTGGCAGCTTCCACATTACCGCCGTTAGCCAGTTTCAATTCTACTGATGAACAAGAAACTAAAGTTGCACCCTTTTCATCATCAATGATCTGCGCATGGATGTTGGCATTTGAACGGAAGACGTTCAGGCGTGGGCATTCAGCAGTACCGATAACTTTGTTTCTGATACGTTCATGACGTCTCTGACGAGCTTTGTTCTTATCTTGTATAGAATACATATCTTTACTCCTTTCCCACTATGAGCCTGAAACAGCTGTCTTACCTTCCTTGTGAGCGACTTTTTCGCCCTGGTATCTGATACCCTTGCCTTTGTAAGGTTCAGGTTTACGGAAGGCTCTGATCTGCGAAGCTATTTCGCCAACTCTCTGCTTATCGATTCCTGATACGACGATCGTCGTCGGATTAGGAACTTCAACGGTCACACCCTCTTCGATATCCATGTTGATATCATGGGAATAACCCAGGTTAAGATTCAAGGTCTTGCCGTTCATGGCAGCCTTGTAACCGATACCGACGATCTCAAGTGTCTTCTTGAAACCCTCAGTCGTACCCACGATCATGTTGTGGATCAGGGCTCTGGTCGTGCCATGAAGCTGTTTGGTGTGCTTTTCTTCGTTAGCTCTTGTGCAGTTAACTTCAGCACCGTCCACTTTTACAGTGATCAGCGGACTAAACTGACGTGATAAAGTTCCCTTGGGACCCTTTACCGTCACCTCATTACTGTCAGATACGCTTATCTCGCATCCGGCAGGAATGGTAATCGTTTTATTACCGATACGTGACATAATTTTCTCCTTACTCTTACCACACGTAGGCCACGACTTCGCCGCCCAGGTTCTGTTTCCTGGCGTCTCTGTCAGTCATGAGGCCCTTGGATGTGGATATGATCGCGATTCCCAGTCCGTTCAAGACTCTAGGCACGGCATTGCCCTTGGCGTAGACTCTTAAACCCGGTTTGGAAATCCTCTTGAGACCGGTGATGACTTTCTGCTTGTCCGGTCCATATTTCAGATCGACGGTGATCGTCTTATCTTTAGCTGTTTCGCCCTCAACTGAATAGCCATTGATATAGCCTTCCTGTTTCAGGATGCGGGCAATTTCAACTTTCATCTTGCTTGACGGGATCGTTACAGTCTCATGTTCGGCAGCTAAGCCGTTTCTGATTCTAGTAAGCATATCAGCAATAGGATCTGTCATACTCATTGTTCATTACCCTCCTTTACCAGCTCGCCTTCTTTACTCCCGGGATCTGGCCCTTGTAAGCCAGTTCTCTGAAGCAGATACGGCATAATTTGTACTTTCTCAGTACGGAATGCGGACGTCCGCATCTTTCACATCTCGTGTAAGCTCTGGTCGAGAACTTAGCAGGACGATGTGCTTTAACTTTCATTGATGTCTTTGCCATAAGTTCTCCTTTCCCTACTTCGCAAACGGCATGCCAAGTTCAGTTAAGAGTTCCTTGGCTTCTTCGTTAGTCTTGGCGGTGGTAACGATGACGATATCCATACCACGGACCTTGCTTACCTTATCGTATTCGATCTCCGGGAAGATGATCTGTTCCTTGACACCCAGTGTGTAGTTGCCGCGGCCGTCGAAAGCGGTATTGCTTACGCCACGGAAGTCTCTTACACGTGGTAAGGAAACATTGACCAGCTTGTCCAGGAAGTCGTACATCTTCTCGCCTCTGAGGGTGACCTTGCAGCCGATCGGCGTGTCTTCTCTCAGTTTGAAGTTGGCGATGGATTTCTTGGCTTTGGTGATGACCGGTTTCAGGCCGGCGATCAGGGTCATATCGGCAACTGCATCTTCGAGCTGTTTCGGCTCGGATACAGCTTCACCGACACCCATATTGAGCACGATCTTGGCTACCTTCGGACATTCCATGGCAGAAGAATAGCTGTGCTTCTTGATCAGAGCAGGTCTGATCTCCTTGACATATCTTTCCTGTAAACGGTTCATTATTTCTTAGCCCCCTTTACATTTTTCTTGGCTGTCGTCTTCTTGGCAGCCGTCTTCTTTTTCTTCTTGTCGTCGACTAGTTTGACGTTAGATACAGAGATCGGCAGTTCCTTGTTGATGATACCGCCGTCCGGATTGGCGTTGGAAGGCTTTGAATGTCTCTTGACGACATTGACGCCCTCAACGATGACTCTGTTTGAACGTGGAAGAGCTGCTACGACCTCAGCTACGACACCCTTGTCGTCGCCGGCGATGATTTTGACTTTGTCACCTTTTTTGATCTTCATAGCTTCCTCCTTACAGTACTTCCGGAGCCAGGGACACGATCTTCATGTAGTCCTTGTCACGGAGTTCTCTGGCCACCGGGCCGAAGATACGCGTACCCAGCGGTGTCTTGTCATCCTTGATGATGACAGCGGCATTGTCATCGAATTTGATGAACGTACCGTTTTCTCTTCTCAATCCATATTTCGTTCTAACGATAACGGCCTTGACGACCTGGCCTTTCTTGGCAGTTCCGCCCGGTGTAGCGTCCTTGACTGAGCAGACGACGACATCACCGATATTGGCATATTTTCTTCTTGAACCACCTAAGCAGCGGATAACCAGCAGTTCCTTGGCACCGGTATTGTCAGCTACTTTTAATCTTGCTTCATTGCTAATCATACGGTCCCTCCTACAGAACTACTGCTTTTTCGACGACCTTTACCAGACGGAAGTGAACTTCCTTGGAAATGGTCCTTGTTTCCATGATGACGACTGTATCACCGACGTGGGCTTCATTGTTCTCATCATGTGCCTTGAATTTTCTCGTGAATTTGGTGCCTTTACCATATAAAGGATGGTTCTTCTTTTCGTTGATGGCAACGACGATCGTTTTATCCATCTTGTCAGATGTGACGACACCGGTTAAAGTTCTGCGCGATGTTCTTTCCATTGATTAACCCTCCTTTACTTCACTTTCTCTTTCATGCAGGACTGTTAAGATCCTGGCAATTGACTTCTTAAGTTCTCTGATACGCATTGGGTTTTCGATTGAACCAGTTGCTCTGGCAAATCTGAGGTCGAATAGTTCGACTTTCATCTCATCCAAAGTTTTCTTGAGATCTTCAGAAGATTTTTCTCTGATTTCTTTGATATTCATAACTATTCACCTTTCTTGACAAATTTTGCTTTGACAGGAAGTTTGTTCTGACCGAGTCTTAATGCTTCTCTGGCCGTTGCCTCATCGACACCGCCGATCTCAAACATGACTCTGCCCTTCTGAACGACTGCGACCCAGCCTTCAGGAGCACCCTTACCTGATCCCATACGTACTTCCAGAGGTTTCTTGGTTCTGGCCATCTGCGGGAAGATCTTGATCCAGACCTGGCCGCCACGGTTCATGTATCTGGTCATGGCAACACGGGCTGCCTCGATCTGATTGGAAGATACATAACCGCCTTCCATAGCTACCAGACCGTAATCGCCGAAGACGACATCACGGCCGGCTTTTGACTTACCTTCGTAACTCAGACGATGAGGACGACGATACTTTGTTCTTTTTGGCATTAACATAATTATTCAGCATCCTCCTTCTTTTCTTCGACGGCAGGAGCTTCAGCCGGTTTAGCTTCTGCTACAGGAGCTTCACCGTCTCTTCTCTGTGCGTCTCTTCTCGGTCTTCTGTCTCTGTTTGGACGGGAGGCCATCTTTGGCTTCTCCGGTTCCTTGACCATCTCACCCGGTAAGACTTCACCGCGGCAGATCCAGACCTTGACACCGAGCTTGCCATACGCAGTCATAGCTTCTTCCCAGGCATAGTCGATATCGGAACGTAAAGTATGTAATGATACTGAACCTTCGGAATATCCTTCGCTTCTGGCGATATCAGCACCGCCTAAACGACCGGAAATAGCTGTCTTGATGCCCTTGGCACCGGCTCTCATGGTCTGCTGGATGGCTCTTTTCTGAGCAGTACGGAATGACTGTCTTTCTTCAAGCATCTTGACGATCTTTAAAGCGACAAGTCTTGCATCCAGATCCGGATTGGCAACTTCAACGATATTGATATTGATATCCTTACCGTTAGTTAATTTAACGAGTTTCTTCTTCAGTTCCTCGATCCTGGAACCGTCAGAACCTACGAACATGCCCGGACGGGCAGTTCTGATAATCAGATTGACATGATTCTTGCTTCTTTCGATCTCTACGCGTGATACTAAGCAATCAGCGCAGTCTTTCAAGATAAGTTCACGAATCGCAACGTCTTCGAGCAATAAATCGCCATATTCTTTTTCAGCATACCATCTGGACTCCCAGTCACGGATGACGCCGACTCTTAATCCTATCGGACTTACTTTCTGACCCATTGATTTTCCTCCTTATCTTTCTGCTACTACCACGGTGATGTGGCTCGTTCTCTTCATGATCGGTGAAGCAGAACCCTTTGCTCTCGGCATGAATCTCTTCAGTGTGATGCCTTCATTGGCATAGCACTCTTTGACATAAAGCTTGCTCTCGTCCATCTGGAAATTGTGTGTTGCATTTGCGCAGGCGGACTTGAGGACCTTGGAGGTCACTCTGGCAGCCTTATTAGGAATGAAACTCAGCAGAGCTGCTGCTTCTTTAGCATCCTTACCCCTGATCAGGTCAAGGACCAGCTTGGCCTTTCTCGTGGTAACTCTTACTGTCTTTGCAGTAGCCTTGACATCGCGAGGTTCAGGCTTTTTGACTTCTTCAGTTTTCTTTCTTGCCATGTTCTACCTCCTATGCCTTTCTGTCGTCATCGGCATGTGAGCCGTGACCGCCGAATTTTCTGGTCATAACGAATTCACCGAGCTTATGACCGACCATGTCTTCAGTAACATATACCGGAACATGTTCCTTGCCATTGTGTACGGCGAACGTATGTTCAACAAATGCAGGGAAGATCGTAGATCTTCTTGACCAGGTCTTGATAACTTCTTTTTTGCCGGATGCATTCAGTGCTTCAACCTTTTTAAGCAGGTATTCATCAACAAACGGACCCTTCTTTAAACTTCTACTCATTTTTCTTCCCCTTTCTACTTATCGTTTCTTCTTCTGATGATCAGATCATTAGAAGCCTTCTTGTGCTTTCTGGTCTTGACACCCATGGCCTTCTTGCCCCAAGGAGTCATCGGTGACTTACGGCCGATCGGCGTTCTGCCTTCACCACCACCGTGCGGGTGATCGACAGGGTTCATGACTGAACCACGTGACTGCGGCCTGATGCCCTTCCAGCGGTTTCTGCCGGCTTTGCCCCAGTCGACCAGCGAGTAATCTTCATTACCGACGGTACCGATCGTGGCACGGCAGTTACCCAGTACTTTTCTCATTTCTGTTGAAGCCAGTCTGATCGTGACATACTTGTCTTCAACCGCCAGGATCTGAGCGCTTGCGCCGGCTGCTCTGGCCAGCTGTCCGCCCTTACCAGGCTTTAATTCGATGTTGTGGATGACTGTACCTTCAGGCATGTTCCTCATCTCACAGCAGTTACCGACCTTGATATCGGTCTTTTCGCCTGAAACGACGCTCATACCGACGCTCAGGTCTTTAGGTGCGATGATGTATCTCTTTTCACCATCGGCATAGAACAGTAAAGCGATGTTCGCATTTCTGTTCGGATCGTATTCGATAGCCTTTACGGTTGCCGGAATACCATCCTTATTTCTCTTGAAGTCGACGATCCTGTATAACTGTTTGTGACCGCCGCCCTGATGTCTACTTGTGATTCTTCCTGTATTGTTACGACCGCCCTTTGACTTCTGTGAGACTGTCAGACTTCTTTCAGGAGTTGACTTGGTGATCTCTTCATTGGTCAGAGTGGTCATTCCACGTCTTCCAGGAGTAGTAGGCTTGTACTTTTTAATAGCCATTTCTATTTTTCCTCCTCATGCAAATTATCCGGAAATAGCATTTTTCTTCCGATAGTTCGATCGATTACTTATCCGCAAGGATATCGATCTTGTAACCGTCTTTAAGCTTTACGTAAGCTTTTCTCAGATGGTTGGTCTTGCCAACGTATCTTCCCATACGTTTGGTCTTTGGTTTCTGATTAACCAGATTGACGGAAGCGACCTTGACATTGAAGATCTCTTCAACAGCCTGTCTGATCTGGATCTTGTTTGTGCCCTTGGCAACTTCGAAGACGACCGTATTGTCGCTTTCCTGTGCCTTGATGGTCTTTTCTGTTACAAGAGGACGGACGATGATGTCTCTAGCGTTACTCATTACCTAATACCTCCCCTAATTTCACAGCAGCAGTCTTGGTGAGAACCAGCTTGCCGGCATTCTGCAGATCATAGATATTCAGACCTTCAACAGAAGTCATGACGATGTTCTCGAGATTTCTTAAGCTTAAGTAAGCATTGTTGAAATCTTCCTCGACGTCTACTACAAATAATGCTTTTCTATCAATACCGAGATCCTTTAATACTTTAAGGAAATCTTTGGTCTTGATGGCATCCATATTGACATTCTCAACACAGATGATGTTCTTTTCGTTAGCCTTGAGTGTCAGACCTGAACGTAATGCCAGTCTTCTGACCTTTCTGTTGAGCTTGAACGTATGGCTTCTCGGAGTCGGACCGAACGGTACACCACCGTGTCTGAACTGTGTAGCACGGGTGCTACCCTGTCTGGCTCTGCCTGTACCCTTCTGTCTGAAAGGCTTCTTGCCGCCGCCTGATACTTCGGAACGGCCCTTTACATCGTGAGTTCCCTGTCTCCATGAACTCTGCTGTCTCAATAAGGCATCGAAGATAGCCTGATTGTTGACTTCACACTGGAACACTGAATCAGCGAGTTCGACATTACCGACTTTCTTGCCGGTTAAATCCAAAACTTCCAACTTCATAATTATTCAGCCTCCTTCGTGAGTAATTCCTTAGGTTCGACATGCTTGATCTTCTTAGCAGTGGTCTTTACCATCACCAGACCCTTCTTAGGACCCGGGACATTGCCCTTGACCAGCATATAATTCTTTTCAGCAACGACCTTGATCACTTCCAGGTTCTGGTTAGTGGTCTTGAAACCGCCATCCTGTCCCGGCATCGGTGTATTCTTTTCGATACGACCGTTGTTTCTGCCTGTAGTAGCCAGGGAACCGACATGTCTGTGTACAGGTCCGGCACCGTGTGTCTCCAGCAGCATATGCGCGTGATAACGCTTGATTGTTCCTGTATATCCTTTACCCTTAGAGATACCAGTAACGTCTACCATATCACCAGCGGAAAAGATATCAACTTTTACTTCCTGCCCTACTTCGTAGTCCATCTCATCAGATCTTACTTCCTTGACGAACTTCTTCGGAGCAACGCCAGCCTTCTTGGCATGGCCTAATTCTGGCTTGGTGGCACGGGATTCCTTCTGATCTTCGTAACCTAACTGTAAAGCTTCATAACCGTCTGTTTCCTTGTTCTTCTTCTGGAGAACGACATTCGGTTCAACTTCGATAACAGTTGCAGGGATCAGATCACCTTCAGCGGTGAATACCTGTGTCATACCAAGTTTTCTTCCAAGTATTCCTTTCATGATGTCACCTTTCTTTATAATTTGATTTCAATATCTACACCACTGGGCAGTTCCAGACGAGACAGGGCATCGATCGTCTTGGCACTAGGTCCGATGATTTCGATTAAACGCTTATGCGTTCTGATTTCGAACTGTTCTCTTGAGTCCTTATTGACATGAACTGATCTCAGAACAGTTACGATCTGCTTCTCAGTAGGAAGCGGAATAGGTCCGATGACCTTCTTTACACCGCCATCTTCAGCAGCCTTGACGATCTTCTCGGTAGCCGCATCCAATGATCTGTGTTCGTAAGCTTTTAACTTGATCCTTACGTTGTTTTTTGCCATAGAATTTTCCTCCTATATTCCATTAATCCTTTCGGATAACCCGCTCCATGTAAGTTCCCTGGTTATCACACTATCACACAGTCTCCGTGTGCCAGCAATCTTCCATATCTTCGCGAGCGCTCGTATATTATATGATTTTATTTTTCTGTTTTCAACATCTTTTCATCAAAAAAGTGCCTATTTTATTGACTTTTTTGCATATACATTATTCAACGCCACTCGGTGTTTCAAAAGTAAAGCGTTTTCAATTAAAAAAACAGGTCAAACATCATAATTTAACCTGATTTCATCGTGTTTTTCTGATTATTATTTCCCGGAAATAAATAAAAACACAAATGTAATTGCTTATTCTTTTACATGATTCTTTACTATTGCGGGTTTTTATCACATTTATCCATTATCAACCTGTCAAAATAAAAGCTATAATATCAAACTTTCGTATCAATACTATAGCTTTAATCTGATTTGTTTTATATGTATTTAACTATCGTTTTCAGGGTCTCCTGATGGTGGATCATCTGTTCCGGGGTTAGGATCAGTTCCGGGATCGGTTCCAGGATCGGTTCCGGGATCAGTTCCGGGATCAGTTCCGGGATCAGTTCCGGGATCGGTTCCAGGATCGGTTCCGGGATCGGTTCCGGGATCGGTTCCGGGATCAGTTCCGGGATCAGTTCCGGGATCAGTTCCGGGATCGGTTCCGGGATCAGGAGTCGTTGAACAACCTTCAGTTTTCTTTGGAATCGTCTCTGTGTAGGTGTCTCCACAAGAACACTGCCATACCTTCTTACCTTCTGTATCACAAGTTGCATCTACAGTTTTAATAAGCGTGTTATAAGAATGAGAATGGCTCTTCTCCCAATGAGCATAAACAGTAGTATCACCACTTACATCATCGGTGTCGTATACTCTATCACCTCCTGTAGGAGAAGTGAACCAGCCAAGGAATACATATTCGCCATCGTTACTTAAATTTTTGAATGGCTTAGCATCATCGCCAGTAATTACTGAAATTGATTCTGGAGCAGAACCATGTCCGTTAGTGTCAAACTTGACTTTCTTCTGGCCAGCCTTAACTACGATCTTAAGCATATTGACTTTATCAATTGCAGTTCCTGCCTGAGGTGACTGAGAAACAACATCACCAACATCGCCACTAACATCAGTATCGAAGTCGATGTCATAAGGAATACCATATTCTTTAGCCCATGACTTAGCTTTAGAGTAGCTATGTCCAACAAAGTCCGGAACCTGCTTACTCTCGTCGATCGTGGCAGGACCCATAACAGTGATTGATCCGGATGGATATTCAGATATCAATGAGCCATGTCTTGGAGATTGTGAATAAACATAGCCCTCATAAGCTGCATCATATCCAGATTCGCCCGCCTTAATCGTATTCACACTCAGGCTAACACCATTTGCTGCTGCCCAAGCCAAAGCTTCAGAAGTCGTCATTCCTTCCAATGTTGCCCAATATGGAGGCATTGGATCCGGTTCATAAAGGAACTTATGTTCATATTCTGTTGAGATAAGTTCTGGTCTTTCATATTCATTATTCAGTGAAAAACTGTGATTTTTTGCCTGAGTAATGGTTTTGTAGTTGCCCATGACATTATTCACATGTTCCATTGTTTCGTCATATGAACCCTGATAGATCAGATAGACCCATAATGGCAGACGCATAGCATAGCTGTAATACATAATGCCACCGTAACCGGTGATTCTCGTATTCTGGAAATCGACCAAACTGAATGTATCAAGGCTAGTGAAGTTTTTGGTGTTCAGAAGCAGATTAAAGATGCTGGTCAACTGGCTCAAGGTCATATCTGTCGACATCCAGTCTGAAGCTTCTTCCATCGCCTTCAATGGCAAAGTTACACTACCTGAACTGATAAATGCTTTAGCGATTTCAATGATGACTTCTTTCTGGTGCTGTTGTCTGTCAAAGTCACCGTTAGGCATATGATGTCTTTCACGGCAGAACTGCAGAGCCATCTGTCCGTCGGCTACATATTCACCTGCCGGAACGTAGATTCCATCAAGCTCAAAATCGACTGGGTTATTGATCTTGACGCCACCAATAACGTTGACGATCTGAACAAGTCCGAGATAGTCAAGTTCCATGTAGTAGTCGATATCCATACCGATGAAGTTTTCTACCGTCTCAATAAAACATGCTCTTGAAGTAGATCTTCCGGAGTTGATCTTATCGTATTCTCCACCATAACAAGCAATTGGTACAAATGAATCTCTGGCAATAGAAGTCATCGATACTTCATATGTTTGCGGGTTGATCGTCGCAAGAATAATGGAGTCAGCCAGACCGACAGGAGAGCCAATATCGGTTCTTGAATAACCGATCAGAAGGACATTGAACGGTTCTGTGCTGATGTTTTTTGTGCTTTTGCTCTTTTCTACTTTCAGTTCCTGTTCGAAACTGTAGAAATCAACTAAGTCAGGCAGATACTTGGCAAATGGTGATTCTTCAACTGTTGAAGCGGTCATGTTTGCTACATCCTGATCATCACCTTCGCCTGGTTCGGCATCAGTATCATCATCTGTTTCATTGATCAAAGCTTCAGTTGTATCTGTATCAGTGTCATCAGTTTCTTCCGTTGCAGCATTTTCAGCAGAAATATTTTCGACCCCTTTATAGATGCTTCTGTAGGCACTGGTGATGACGATCGCATCGACATCACCATCAAGAAGGCCCTGCATCATCTCAGCATTGGTCTTATAGTCTATTTGTGCGTAATCGATCTTTTCTTTTGAAAGCAGCTGATTAGCAATATAAGTCAAGCCATTGCTTGTTTCTACAAGCATACCAACACGCTTACCGTTAAGATCCTTTAATGATGTGAAGTTATTGGCACCTTCATTCTTATCATAGTAGACAAACACGCCACTGAAAGTTTCATACTTGTCTGATTTTCCATCATCAAGAACGTTATTGACGATCTTGTTTGCTTTGCCAAGCAATACAGAACCGACTGTTCCTCCGATAAGAAGCAGAACGGCCATCACCATAGCAATCGTTTTAAGAACTGTGTCTCTATGGTTAAAACCAACAAAGAATATTATGTCGATGATTGCCATCAGACATACAACTATCGCAACAATACTTCCGAATAAAGACGGATAAATAGAATAATATCTCCATGACCAGAGAATCGCCAAAAGGATAGCGACATGCGCTAAAACAAGTACAGTGGGTGGAAGGACTTCTTTCCACTTGACCAAAGCAAGCTTTGCCTTGACCCCACTGAAAAACTGTTTCATTTTAATACTCGACAGTTTCGGTCTCTGTTGTCTCAGTTTCTTCTTCAGTTTTTGTTTCATCTGTGTTGTTATCCGATTCTTTTCTTGGTTGTACTGCGTTTTCACTCGCTTCGACAATCTGGAATTCGCCATCATTGTTTATGATAGCCAGATTGACCGTATTAGCGAACTGGCTTAAATTCAATTTTGAGTTTTCTTTATATGTCCATTTGCATGTTACCGAATAAGCTTCATACTCTTCTACTTCTCGGTAATCGTACCACTCACCGTTTTCGTCCTGTCTGTTTTCCTTATGTTCACTTATTTCGTAAGGTTCGCTCATCTTGATGCATCTTGTTACATCTACATTTGTGACTTCAATGAGGTTCTCTTTACCATACTGAGTTGCATATGTACTTAAATACTTATAGAAACCGTCTCTGGCAGACAGATATACATTGTTTCTGTAATGGTCTCCGTTTTTAAACTCACCATCATAGATGTAATACATTCCGCCGATGTCATACTGACCACTCTTGTTTGTCCAGGTATAGAAGTCAGCGACATAATTCTTCGCAACCAGACTGGCTTTCGCCTGGTCATCAGCTCCTTCACCCTCGATTGCTTCCTTAAGTTGCGCAAACAATTCTTTCTGGTAATCGGTCGCATTGTCTCTTAGGATATACCAACCATCACCAATAATATTCTCTGGTTTAGTTTCCTGAACAGCATTTCCTGCAGCTAATGATTTCAGATTCTTTGCTTCCTTAACAACAATCGTACTGAAAATAGCGATAGCAATGAGAAAAGGCAGCATCAGTAAAAACATCAGGAGATATCTGTTCATCCCTTTATGTCTTTTATGAGCTCTCTTTTCCTTGATCTTCTCTCTTTTTAAAACAAAATTTTTCTTTTCCATAAGTAAAAAGGATTCTGATTAATCTTTCTTAAATTATAGTAAATACGGTATGCATTTTCAAACATTCACATAAATTCACATAAAACGAAAACACGGTTCTGAATCACTCAAAACCGTAAAGAATATGATTGTCGTAGTACTTGGAATGTTGTTTCACAAGTGAGAAGAAATCTTCTTTTCCATATTTTTCGCAAAGAGTTTCTTCATTCGAGAACAGATTTGTTCCCAATCCCAGTCTTTCACCTTCGAAATCGATATCCAACGAAGCTAAAGTCGTCGGATAGAAATCAAATGTACATAGAGTTCTATTGTTTGTAGGTATACAATCATCATCCGGATTTATGATCGTATAATATGCTTTACGGTCAAAATCTCCGATCACTTCGCTGAAATCAACACTCATGCTGCAGTGATCGCCTACAATGATGATCGTCGTATTCTCGTAGAAATCCTGCTGCTTACACCAATTGATGAAATCATCGACCTTTCTGCTGCTGCAGGCATAGACATTGGCAAGCTGTTCCGGATAGTCATCACGGCAGTCATCACAGATGACTCCATCCTGATGATGAGTATCAACTGTAAGCATCGTATAGTTGAAAGGTTCATCTTTACTTGCCAGTTCCAGAACATCTTCTTTTGCCAGCTCAAACAGATAGCGGTCGATCATTCCCCACCACTCCGTCATATCAGAATCAAATCTTTCTGTTTCACAGAAATAGTTATAATCATGGATGGTGTAATTGCCATGCATTTCATAGTAGTATTTCCTTCCGGAGAACACTGCGTCTGAACCGATCGCCAGCATGTTGTTGTATCCTTCTTTTTCCAGGATCTCTCCCAAACTGTAAGCTCCCGGTAAGAATTTATTGGAAGTTACAAAGTCATTTTCACCGATCGGAATATTTAGCGGGATACCACTGCTTTGAGCGATCATGGAAGCCACGGTCCAGCTGGCCCCAGGCGCTACATCATAACCCTTATTGTCATTGAAAGTTATATTCTCTTCTGCAATCCTATATAATTCAGGGATGCAATTATAATCAAGAGCTCCGCCTTCTGCTTTTGAATAATCACTGGTCTCAACTGATTCCAGCATTATATAGATCAGATTTCTCTTCTTATCAGGAAAACTGTATTCCATTCCAGCCGGATCCACGTATTCGTCTTCATATAATGTCGATGTCTTGGTATAGACTTTTATGTATTCCGGTAAACGAAGATATACAGACAACGAAATAAACGAACATAACAGGCAAACGAGTCCGATCAGTAAACTCTTTTTTCTGACAAAACTGATCAACTTGCTGTCATAAGTTTTGCTTAATACGCTGAAATTTCCAAATACAAGTAAAGTGACAAGTAAAGCTCCTACCAAAGGAACGAGCACGCAATGTTTGATGATTCCTCTGATAAAGACAGGATCAGCACCATCGATCTGAACTATACAATGGAATAATATCTGTGCTATAGGGTTTGTACCAATTAAAACAAAATTACGTTTCACATAAAAAATGACACAGATACATGCCATAGCCAGAAACATCAGTACAAAAAACAGTAATGCTTTACTCAGTTCCTTCTTCTTCATTTTCTTCTGTTATTCCTTCAGTAGCTTCTTTATTGAACAAAATCTTTACTGTGAGTAAGATCAGCTTAATATCATCGATGATACTGTAGTTTTCGATATAGTAAAGATCCAGCAAGAGTTTGTCTCTTAATGATGTATTGTATTTACCATAGACCTGTGCATATCCGGTCAGACCGGCTTTAACCACAAGACGGTATCTGAATTCCGGCATATTCTTGCAGATCTTGTCATAGATCTCAGGTCTTTCCGGTCTCGGGCCGACAAAAGACATATCTCCATTCAGAATATTTATCAACTGCGGTAACTCATCAAATCTTACTTTACGGATAAACTTTCCAACCGGAGTGATACGGTCATCATTTTCTTTGGCCAATACTACGCCGGTATTCTTTTCGGCATTCATGACCATCGATCTGAATTTGATGATCTTGAATTCTCTTTCGTTTTTCGTAAGTCTGACCTGCTTATAGAAGACATCTCCTCCATCCTGGATCTTGATCGCGATCGCCACCAGCAGCATTATCGGGCTGGTTATTACGATCAGGATCAAAGAACCGATGATATCGATAAGCCTTTTGAAAAGTCTCTCTATCTGTGAAGGACCAAACTTATTTATCTTGAGGATCGGTGTATCGACCATGTGCAGGATATCGCTGCTGGCCAACAACATATCCGTGATGCTCGGGACATCGTAAATCAGAAGCTTTCTTTCATAACAAGCTTTGAATATTTTTTTCTTATTCTCATGATGAACATCCAGGGTGACGACTCCATCCGCATCCTTGAGCGTTTCATCGATTTTTCTATAGTTTATGTCTTTTAAATCTACTGTTCTGATAACATTGATCGAAAGATCATTAATATTGTTTAACTTGCCGATCAGATTGTAATGAGATTCACCATAAATGGCGACGACTCTGACAGGAGGAAAATTCCTTCTGATATAACGGTTTTCGATATACAGAAGAAAAGCCGCAATGATTATCTGAACGATTAATAAAATCAAGATAGGCCATACCGGCAAAGGTCTTAATGTTATCAGACACAATACCAGATAGATCATGAAATCAGTGAACAGGTGGGTGAGCACATGAGAAAGGAAAAGATCTGTCGTTGTAGCATCACCTAAGCTGAATGAACTGAAAAGACGGCCAAAAACAATAAAGAAAGCAAGATAGATACCAAAGAATAAAATATATCCGTTTGAATAATAAAAGAAATAATCTGTATAGCCCATCATCAGGGTAGCTAAAAAGATTATTTCATAAACGAAAGTATTGGCTAAACCTAAAGCTATTTTCGCATTTTCTTTATTGTTAAATCTTTCAGTCATTACTTGATCTTATTGATACTTTTCTTATTTGAATCAGAAATAATATAATGTGGTCTGTTTTTGACCTCCATATAAGTCTTTCCAATATACTGGCCGATAATACCTAAAGCGAACAGCTGCATACCGCCTGTAATCAGAATTATACAGGCCAGTGTTGCCCAACCTTGGACAGGATCACCGAAGAAAGCGTATTTTATTACAATAAACAGCAGATATAAAAAGGCTAAAACTGTTGTTCCTAATCCGATAAATGACGCCAGATCGAGTGGTGCGTTTGAAAAATTGACGATACCATCAATAGCGTATTTAACAAGACCCCAGAAACTCCAGGAAGTCTTTCCTGCAACTCTTTCTACATTCTCATAATCAATCCAATATGTATTGAAACCGACCCATGAGAAGATACCCTTGGAGAATCTGTTATACTCGCTCATTGATATTATGGCATCAGCCATCTCTCTGGTCATGAGACGGTAATCACCTGCTCCGTCGACCATCTGCGCATCAGATATCATGTTGATAAGCTTATAGAACTTTCTTGCAAACCAGGTCCTGATCTTTGAGTCCCCTTTTCTGTCGATTCTGCGGCAGGCGGCACAGTCATATTTACCCGTTTCCAGTGCATTAAGCATATCTTTAAGCAGAATTGGAGGATGCTGAAGATCAGCGTCGATAAAACCGACATAATCACCACTCGCATTGCATAAACCAGCATACATGGCTGATTCCTTACCAAAATTCCTGGAGAAAGAAAGATATACGACATGCTTATCTTTCTTGGCCAGCGATTTCATAACATCAAGCGTTTTATCGCTTGATCCGTCATTAACCAGAATCAGCTCATAATCTGTACCAAGTTTCTTTAAGACCTTGCTTGTTTCAGTATGAAAAAACGGAAGAGCTTCTTCCTCGTTGAAGCATGGTACTATAACAGAAATCATTTTTTTCTTCGTTTTTGTTGCCATAACTTTTTTCCTCATCAGATAATGTCTTTAATATTCATCACGGCATTTTTCTCAATATGTCTGTTTTCAGACAGATTGGCGTTTTTGAAATAATCAGGATTCATCTCACCGCTGTATTCTTCCGGTAAAGCCTTACCCGGATGGAACAGCAATTCAAGTTTGCGTTTATCCCTTTCAGCTTTTTTCAGCATATCAGGATAAACTTTCTGTATTCTATCATAATCCATATGACCTGACATAGCCAAACCCCACATATACATCTTATCCAAGTTATGTTGTTCGCAATATCTGTCAACTTCACCTGAATAAAACATCAGTATCCTGTTCTTTATGAGATTCGCAACCCCGTATGTTCCGATTAAAGATATATTCTTTAAAAAAGGAGATAAGGGTTCTTTAGGATTCCTTATATACTCAACATCATACTTTTCTTCTTCGATAACTTCAGTAAGAGCTTCCCATACAACAGGTATCAGATGTGTATGTATATGAGAATCGATCCTGATCCCCTTCTGTTTACATTCAATACCGTTTTCTTTGGCGATCGTGATACATTTATTTATTACTATCTGAGTTTTATCGATCTGTCTTTTTAATTCTTTTTTAAGTTCCTGTTTAATCTGCTTTTTGTTGAAACTGTACGAAGATAAAAACAGTCTGCCCCATGACATTGGAAATAGATCACTTTCGCTTTTCCCTTCAGGAATATTCAGATGAATGGAGATCAGAGGCAGAAACGGAAGACTGGGAATTTCCTTATACAGAAGTTCCATGCTTTCTTCAAAAAGACTGTTATTGCAGATAATCGAAAAACTGTTCAGGCAGCCTTTTCTCATACATTCGAGCATGTCTAAGGATGTATTTATGGAGTATCCGTAGTCGTCGGCATGGATATCAACTTCTTGATTCATAATTAAGGCTCGCTTTCTGTAATGATATAAAGTAAAGAAACATCGTTGCATACAGTGTATATTTATTTAACAGAACACTTAACATGGTTACAGCAAAAATTCCAAGGATTACCAGTTTATAGTTAACCGCATATATAGATGATTTCTTATTGTCTGAAAAAACGATTCCAACAGTAACAATAAACAGATAGATTATCGTGCTTATCGCCAGGAACGCATCCATGACAATATCACTGAAAGCACCATAGTGATTTGCCAGTTCAAGAGGATAATGAACTCCGCTCCAAAGAATATATATCTTATGTGATACTAATCTCACAAGATCAACCGGATGTTTGAGCAAATATATATACTGATTTATCAGAACAGCTCTATAGCCTTCAAGAAAATGTTCGTTCTTCATGGAGATATCATTTTCTTCCAGATATTCTCTCATCTTCTGTTTTGGATAACCATCTACCTGCTCACCCAATGATTCGATATTAGAACCATGGATAAGGATCGTATAAGTATTAACTGTTGTCTTAAATTCATTTACATTCAGATAAGATGAGATAGCGTTTGATCCAACGACCGACATGATCAAGACAACCACTAGTAACGCTTTCTTCAGATACTTGATATTGCTGAAAAGCATCAGCAAACCCGAAATGACATAAATAATGTAACCGACCGGGTTGACAAAGCAGGTCATCACGGTCGACAAGATCATAGCAACTGTATATCCAAGAATCTTTCCGTTTTTCTCTTCTCTTAACATCCTGTTAAGGAAAAACATAAACAGAGAAAGATAAAAATATACAAATAATTCATGTGTCAAACAGAATGAAATCATGGCAGTAGACGGCATCAGCAGATAAGCAACTGTTAAAAAGAAAGTCTTCTCTTTTCCAATGATTTCTTTAAATGAACAGAAGTTAACTATCGTTCCAATGAAGAAAGCAATAAACGTTCCTATATGAAGTGGAATATGTAAAAACTTGAATACTGCAAAATGTAAAGCAATGCCAAACAGATGTGAGATAGCACTGGTGCGTATATCGCCTGTAGAAACGATTTCATCAGCGATATCATTGTAAATCTTAATATCAGCTCCAGCAGTCGCGTCGTAGCTGAATAATAGAGTTACGATCACCTTGGTGATGATCATTATAACTGCAATTATGATCAGCATATTTCTTTCGCTGATTCCGCTGAAATAAGCAAGTATTATCTCCAGATACTTTTTGATTAATTCTTTACCAAAACGTATCACTAGCAGATATACAATGATCAGCATACCGAAGAAAACCATTCTGACTGTTCCGGATAAAAAACTGGTAAAGACATATAATGATGCCAATGGTATCGTATAGAAAAATATATCAGTGATCACTGATATAAATCTCTCAAACCAGTTGTAATATCTGTTCGCATTTTCCATCAACTTATTTCTTTAAGATATCTGCTTAGCGCATCTTTCCAGTCAGGCAATCTTTCAAAACCGTTTTCACTGAGTTTTGACTTATCAAGTCTCGAATTAAATGGCCTCTTGGCCTTACTCAATCCGTATTCGATCGTTGAGACGGGAATGACTTTTGTGTTCATACCGGCCTGTCTATAGATCTCAACACAGAAATCATACCAGGAAATATAACCGCCTTCGTTGGTAGCGTGATAGTATCCGTACTTGTCTGTTTCGATCATATCGACAAGCAGTCTCGATAGATCATATGTATATGTCGGCGTACCGATCTGATCATTTACTACTCTGACTTCATCATGTGTCTTTCCGACATTGATCATCGTTTGAATAAAGTTCTTTCCGTTTTTGCCAAAGACCCAGGCTATACGGACGATAAAGAATTTCTCTAAAGTTGCAACCTTCTTTTCGCCTTTGAGTTTTGTCTCACCATAGTAGCATAACGGTTCGTATGACTTGTCATCCGGTTTCCAAGGTTCCTCACCCTGTCCGTCAAAAACATAATCGGTACTTAAATACAGGAACTTGCAGTCCAGTTTTGCTGCCGCTTTGACCAGATTCTCTGTACCGGTGACATTTATCGCATAGACTTTATCTTTATTTTCTTCGTCTTCTGCTGCATCAACTGCTGTCCAGGCGGCACAATGAATTATTGCGTCAGGATTGATGTCTTTTACGGCATTGATGACATCTTCTTTTGTGATATCCAAAAGATAATCCATATCACCGGCAATATCAGTTGTAACTGCTTCATGGCCTCTTTTTCTTAATTCATTAACGACATCATGTCCCAGCTGCCCGTTGGCACCTGTAACCAGCACTTTCATTTTCTATCTGTCCCCGTACATCTTTTCGTAATAATTCATATAATCACCGGAAGTGACGTCATCCATCCATTCCTGATTATTCATATACCATTCGATCGTCTCTTTGATACCTGTTTCAAAATTATACTTAGGCTTCCAGCCTAATTCATTTTCGATCTTGGTCGGATCGATCGCATATCTTAAGTCATGACCTTTTCTGTCAGTTACATAGGTAATAAGTGTTTCCGGTTTATCCAGTTCTCTTAAGATCGTCTTAACAACATCGATATTATGTCTCTCGTTATGACCACCAATATTATAGACTTCACCGTTCTTTCCGTATCTCATAACTAAATCGATTCCGGCGCAGTGATCATATACATGTAACCAGTCTCTGACATTCAGGCCTTCGCCATATACCGGTAAAGACTTGTCATGTCTGGCATTATTGATCATTAACGGGATCAGTTTCTCCGGGAACTGATAAGGACCGTAGTTATTTGAACATCTGGTGATCGTCATATTCAATCCAAATGTCCTGTGATAGGCCATGACCAACAGATCGGCTGAAGCTTTAGAAGCTGAATATGGAGAACTCGTATGTAATGGCGTCGTTTCTGTAAAGAATGAATCAGTGGCTTCCAGAGGAAGATCGCCATAGACCTCATCAGTTGAGACCTGATGATATCTCTTGACGCCATATTTCAAAGATGCATCCATCAGCACTTCCGTACCGATGATATTGGTTCTTAAAAACACTTCCGGATCTTTGATGCTTCTGTCAACATGTGATTCTGCTGCAAAATTGACAACAATATCAAACTTCTCTTCTTCAAAAAGCTTATTGATGCTTTCGCGATCGCGGATATCCATCTTTACAAATTTGAATTTGGGATTATCCTTACAACCATCAAGATTCTTGAGGTTTCCAGCATAAGTCAGTAAATCCAAAGCTACTATTTCATCTTCCGGATATTTCTCTAGTTCATAATATACAAAATTCGAACCAATAAATCCTGCTGCACCTGTTACTAAAATCTTCATTATTATTTCTTGCTCCCTTTTGCTTTTTCTTTTCTAACTTCTTCTCTTATAACATATTGTGGAATATGGTTACTGATTAAATATCCCCTTCCAACATATTCACCAATTAAACCAAGGAAAATCATGATAAAACCACCAATAAACAACAACGTTGCAAACATTGATGTCCAACCAGCTTCAACTTCTGGATGTATTAATTTATCAATAATAACAATTAAACCGATAACAAATCCGCAAAATGCAAATATAAATCCACTTAACGAGGCCAGTCTCAATGGCTTTATTGAAAATGAAGTAACACCGTTTAACCACAGTGCAACCGATTTGCTGAAGTTATATCCTGATTCTCCAGCATATCTATATCCATGTTCAATCGGCACAGAAGCGGTTTTTGTTGTAACGGCCCAAACCATGCCATCAATATATGGTTTAGGATTTTCATATTTCAAAATTTCATTAATTACATATCTTCTTGTCACGTTATAGCTAGACATTATTGAACAGCTTGGAATATCCATCATCTTTGTAAGAAACCAATAATTAAACTTTGATCCTATACGTTTGTATAAAGTATGGTGATAATTTTTAAATTCAGCACAAACATAATCGTATCCTTCTTCAAGTTTATCAATCAGTTGGAATAGATACTTAGGATCATGTTCACCATCATCATCCATTCTTACAATATAATCACCACTAGCTTTAGAAAAAGCAGCCATCAATGCAGATGATTCACCAAAATTTTTAGAAAGATCATAAGCTATAATATGCTCGTCCTTTCTTGCAAGATCAGCAATGATATTAAAAGTGTTGTCCGGTGAACAATCGTTTACAAGGATTATTTCATAACTAAACTCCTTGTGTTTTTTCATTTCCTTTGTTATTTCTTCAGTTAATCTTCCGATCGTGCTTTCAGATCTGTAGCAAGGAATTGCAATTGATATTTTCTTTTTCATTTTCTATACTATACGTTATCACACAACAAAAATTTTCCGTTATCCGGATATCAACATAATTTTACCAAATTAAAACAGATAACTCTATATTCTTATCAGATTAATGAAATCCTTTATACTTTAAAATGATTTAGTTGCCAAAATCATCAGGTTCAATAAAATTCGTATAAATCATATCTACACCGTCATCAATTAACTCTTTCGCTTCTTCAGTATCATCGATTGTATGGACTGCGACTATGATATTCATGGATTTCCATAAATCAAGAATATCCGATTCGATATTATCTGAACTGACAGTTATAAAGTTAATTCCACTTCTTTTACAGAATTTAGCTATATCTTCCTTTTCCCATTGAATCTGATATAGAGTGAAAATGACTGAACGGAAATCATGGTTGTTCATGACATAATTAAGCATATCCTTCGTATAGACTTGCGGAATGATCCTGTCCAGAACTTCCGGATCAACTTCCCTGGCATAGTCTACAATCTGTGAAAACTGCTTATAAACACTTAATTCATCAGAATACTTCGTATCAGTAATGATATATATATCCGGATATTCGTTAAGCAGATCAACGATATCCTTATAATCTAGAGGCGTATAATCATTGAACAACGTTGTATTCTTAAAGTTCTCGTATGAATACTCAACACCACTTTCTTCATTACCGGTTATATATCTCCACCATTCCTCATCATGACAGCATATCGTCTTATTATCAGTAGTAAGATCAAAATCTACCTCAAAGATTCTGTGACCCAGTTCATAGTTATACAGGAATGCTTCCAGAGCATTTGTATAAGTCTTTGATCCTTTACCGCCAAACGCATGAGCTATCAGTCTGTTTCCTTCTGCCCAGGAATAATCAAAGTCGTAGTGTCTGATGTTTTCCTGATTGAATTTGTCAATCTCCGTTACCTTGTCTCTGAGATAGTGATATTTTTCCATCAGGAATTTAGCACCCTTGATCGAACCGAGAGCCCCAGCAACGATCAATAGAAACAAGATTGCAAGTACGATAATAATCTTTCTGTTTTTCATAAATTATTCACCGATCTCTTCAAATATAGACTCCACCATTTCTTTTACACCAGCGTCTATTTCATATACAGTCTGATATAACGTCGTATTGATGGTGTGATCAGGATGCAGGATCATCTCACCAAGGTTCTGAAGCTTTTCACCCGTAGATGTCAATGCGACATCTTCACCGTTCTTGTTAAGTACAACCTCACCTTCAATCGGTGTATGCGAATGCCCATCGATGACCGCATCGATACCATAGGTGTTCATAATCACATCTTTTGAGCTCCATCCTTCAGTAACACTGTTGGAACCTAAATGTGCAAGGAGGATAACGTATTCAGCTCTCTTTCTGGCTTTGTTGACAGTCTTCTGGATCTGTTCGTAAAGATCTTGTCCATCATTAGCGCCATAAAAATCATATTGAGGTACACCGTTTACTGTGATTGCTTCGTAAGCCTGTTTATTTTCGATAAGTGTTTCAGGTGTTGTAACACCTACAAAAGCGACTCTCACGCCTCCGTAATTCTTGATTACATACGGCTTAACTCCACTAAGAACGTCTTTGCCTTCACCAACGTATTTGATATTGCAACTCACGAAATCAAAATCAGCTTCATGGATATTGTTTGCCAAAGCATCCAGACCGATTGCAAACTCCTGATTGCCTATTGTGACTACGTCATATCCCACAACATTCATGATCTGGGTAATATACTCGCCATTACTCAAATGTGATACATCTCCATCATAAAAGTCTCCGGCATCGACCAATGCCACATATTTATTATTGCTTTTTACATAATCTGTATAGCCTTTGACCCCGGCATAGCCGAAATTCTTATCGATCTTACTGGCAACATCATTTGTGTAAATGATATGAATATCTTCTGTCTGTTCATGCATAAAAGAACATGCTGCCAGTGAACATGAACTCAAAACCAGACATAAAATACAAATAATTAATACTCCAAACTTTTTCATTTATTCTTTCTCATATACGAAATTCGCATTGCACTCTTCCAGTGTCGGTGCGATCTTGTCCTTTTCAGATAGGACTGGTTCAATACCGTTCAACAATGAACCCCAGTCGACATTGATGGTCGGATCATCATATCTGATACCGCCTTCGGATTCTTTGTTGTACAAAGCATCACACTTGTACTGGAATTCCACATCATCAGTTACCGTCAAAAAACCATGGGCCATACCTTTAGGTATATAGAACATACGCTTGTTCTCAGCAGATAATTCACAAGATGTCCATTTGCCATAAGTAGGCGATCCTTTTCTGATATCTACCGCAACATCAATGACTTTACCTTTAGTGCATCTTACCAGTTTAGCCTGTGAATAAGGAGCTCTCTGGTAATGCAAGCCTCTTAACGTTCCCTTCTGGGCACTGTAGGACATGTTATCCTGGACAAAAACAGTATCGATACCCATTTCATGGAATTTGGCCTCATTATATGTTTCCATGAACCATCCTCTGTTATCTCCGTAACAGTCTGATTCTATGATATAGACTCCTTCAATAGCCGTTTCGATCTTCTTCATTATTCAGCCTTATCCTCCGCAACTGCTTTCAGATGTTCCCCATATGGAGATTTTCCATAGCGCTTGGCACTTTCCATCAGCTGTTTCTTTGAGATCCAACCGTACTTGAATCCGATCTCTTCAGGAGCAGAGATGACGATATTCTGTCTCTTGGAAATGATCTGAACGTAGTTGGCTGCTTCAACTAACGAATCCATCGTTCCGGTATCCAGCCAAGCATAGCCTCTGCCGAGTAATTCAACATCCAATTTCTTTTTCTTGAGATACATATCATTCAATGTCGTGATCTCAAGCTCTCCTCTTGGCGAAGGGATAACGTTATTAGCCATCTTTGAAACACCGGCCGGATAGAAATACAGACCGGTTATGCAGTAATTGGATTTAGGATTCTGCGGTTTCTCTTCGACAGACAATACTCTGCCTTTCTTGTCGAATTCGACGATGCCGAATCTTTCCGGATCGTTGACATGGTAACCAAAGATCGTCGCTCTCTTCTTTTCTTCTGCGTTTTCTTTGGCTTTCTTTAAGATATGACTGAATCCATCGCCGAAGAAGATGTTGTCACCAAGGACCATTGCACATGCTTCCTTGCCGATGAACTTTTCACCAAGAATAAAGGCCTGAGCGAGTCCATCCGGAGACGGTTGTACACAATACGACAGTTTTACGCCATACTGTGATCCGTCACCTAGAAGTTCTTCAAATCTCGGCGTATCGCTTGGTGTTGAGATAACAAGGATATCTTTTATCCCTGCCAGCATCAAAGTGCTTAAGGGATAATATATCATCGGTTTATCATAAACAGGTAAAAGCTGTTTAGATGTAACCATCGTTAACGGATATAATCTCGTTCCGGCTCCACCGGCTAAAATAATACCTTTCATCGTCTTTTTCCTCTTTTACTCCAAAATTATAACATCTTCATCTATCAATATCCCTTTTCTCTGTAAGATCTGATCAGTTCAGAGATAGATTTATCTGTTTTATCCGCAACCGGATTCTCAGAATCGATTATCGTTCCCAATAATTCAATATCTTCATCAGCACATTCTTTCAGATATGAATCACTCAGATCCAGCCATTCATCAAGTGAAAGAATGAATCTCTCATCAAAATCAAAGAAACGCAAATGATCATCAAAGTATTTTTCGATACCTTTCATGATCTGTTCATATCTGACCCTCTTATTCTCATCCTGGGCATATTCATATACAGGTATTCCATTCTCATCTATGCCACAGATCGGACTTTCATATGATGTGATCAGGAATTCGCTCATCTTGACCGGCAGATTGTCTCTCATACCCAATAGTCTTTCTGAGTATGTATCATGTGTGATTTCATTATCCGCAAAATTCCCTGCATAAAATCCTGTCACAATTCTGTCTTTTAGATAATACTTTGCTCCTTTCTGGGAAGTATAGTTTCCAGAGAACATATCGACAGTAGCGATCCTCAAACAGTCTCCACTTATCTTTTCCAGATGTTTTTTCAAATTATTACTTTGTTTTAATGACCATTCATCGATTTTTGATTTATATTTATCGTATTCTTTCCTGTTTTCTTCTTCAGTCTCAAATATTTCTATTTCAGGTATGCTGATCTTCGCAATAGAAAGAATTTTCTTGAGATCTTCAGTAAGTCTGTTTTCGATACTTCCCGAATAGATACAAGCTCTAGACAGATAGACATATTCATTCTCTATTCTGTAAGTATCATAGAAATACTTTTCATACAGTTCTTTCAGTGCATAGCCGTCTCTTGAAACAAACAGCAGTTTATCGATCTGTTTCTCTTTTGCCTTCTCACAAAGATAATTCAGATAGCCCATAGCTAAAGGACCACCCAATGAATATCCTAATTCAGTAAAGAATAAATCATTGTTTTTTTTGTTTTCATGTTCAGCCATCTGTGAAATATAAGCAGAAGCCGCCAAACTGTATCTTCTGTTCATAAAAGAAAGATAAGAACTGTTCTTTTTATCAGACAGGAAACTGTCGACGATCTTTGGAGTCTGATAGGCATCGATACCACAGGTCCTGGCTTCTGAAAAGTCACTTATATAGTTATCGCCAAAATGAACCATACCTTCCGGTTTTATGTTTTCCTTTTCAGATACTTCCTTAAACAGTTCTCCTGATCCCTTAGTTTTATTCAGATCGCACGATACATATACTTCATCCATGACATAGTCAGATCCATCGAGGATCTTTTTAATGACTTTTGAATCAAGATACATATCAGAGACGGCAATAACTCTCTTGTGAAGCTCTTTTGCTTTATCATAGAGAGGCCGGATCTGTGGATTTAAATGACAGAACCTGATCTCGCATTCAATCTCTTTTTCTTTCAATGTTTTATATTCATCAGAAATAAACTGATAGATCTCATCAATATTCACTTCTTTCTGAAGCTGCTTTCTTGCTTCAATTTCAGCTTCTTTTCTTTGCTTAGCGAAACCGCTTTTGTTATATGTTTTCTCCAAATAATCAAATACTTCATTCGCATTCACAAAAGGTCTGATAACCAAGGTATCAAAAACATCAAAACTGACGACCTGCTTTTCCTCGATCTTTTTATAATACTCTTCATACGGTATATCGATCTTTTCGGCATTATAACTGTTCATTATTTCTGTTGCCGGAACAAAAGCTCTTCTTCCTTCATATTTTCCAAAGACTTCATAATGCAGTAATGGATTGACATCCTTTATATCGGGATTATTGATCAGATAGTCTTTTGATGAAAAACGTTCTGAAGGATTATAATCCAATTTCCAGCCTTCATTCAGATAATGTTTTGCCGGATCAGATCCAATATTGTATTTCTTCTTATACCATTCCTTGTCGAAATAAGCCGATCTTTCAATAACGGCTTTGGGATTGATCTTGAATAGCAGTTTATCTACAGTACTCATATTATTATGAATTCTATTTCTCTATCTCCATACTTCCTGATGAAATGTTCTTTCTGTTCTTCGTTCTCACAGATCAGGACATCTGCTTTCTCGTAGAATATCTTTTCGATATCAGCAGTTATTTTTTCAGTATGAAAATTTGATGCTTCATGATATTCTTCAGGGATCATGCCATGGCTGTCCCAATAGACTTTTGTATCAGGAAGATCGAACACTCTGTACATATCATTGGAAATCTTGTCGCGCATGAAACGGATGACGCTATGTATCAGACAGTTATGGCATTTACCTATCAGATCAAGAACTTCTTCAGCCTGAAGGATATCAAAACTGTTGCAGATGATCGTTGCATGTTTATCGTCGATGATATCTACTTTCAGGTGTTCGGCTATACGGTCTTCTCCTGAAAAATAGATCTTGAAACAATCAGAGAAATATTCATCGACACGTTTTACTCTCTGATTATATTTATTATCAGAATCATCGAACATCGGAGCGATTACAAACATCGTCTTTTGTTTGCTGATTATATCTTTCAATTTTTCTTTATTCCTGTTATCTTTGATGAATTCATTTCGGTCTTCGATCTTCTTGCCGATCTTTTTGACAAACCAGGATGGGAAACCAAGGCCCTGCTCCTTAACTTTCCGGAAAACGCGTTTAAAGAAGATGATGAATTTTGCAAAGCCTAATCCAGGAATATGGGAATTTTCAGCTTTCACAAAATCAGTCGTGATCTTTTCAAGATAATCATCAGCCAGCACATCCAAAGCATAAATCTCATTTGCCTCCCTGAGACATTCTGCCGAGATCTTTTTTCTCAATTCTTCATTTTCTATAAGTTCGCTGATCGCTTTGACCCATTCTTCAGTCGTATTATTTACCAGCAAACCGTTCTCTCTGTCTCTGATGCCGTAGATATACGGTTCACAGTTGGTATAAATACCCGCGATACCAAAAGAAGCATATTCAACATACTTATTGAAATACTTGCAGCGATGGAAATCACTTAAAGGCATCGGAGCCAATCCGATATCCCAGTTACATTTGGCCATATATGCCGTATAGGCATCGTAACCGTCCTGATACGGAAGATATTTTAAACCTAATTTGTCTACAAAATCAGGTCTAGCTCCCATTACCTCTATTTCAATTGAATCACCGTATTTATCAGCGATCTGGGTAATGGCCTCTTCCAATATCTCATTTAGGTCGTGCGCTCTGTCTATAGATCCCGCAAAGCCGATCTTGACTTTCTTGTTTTCTTCTTTACGGTTGATCCTGTTCAATGACGGTTCTGCGATATTGTATTTGTATTTAAAAGACGGTCCGTACTTTTCCAACAGCACCGGTGAAGGTGTCAGAAAAGTATCACAGTTGGACATGATGGTCCTGATATTATGTTGTGTTGAAGGAAGCAGATAATATGGTGAACTGCTCAAATAATCCGGAACGTTTAACAGATCATCGTCCATAACATAGATCAGTTTCTTTCCGGCTTTCTTTGCGATCTTGGATACATAGGCATCGATATCTGAATCAGAGCGCAAAAAAACGATGATATCGGCCCATTCTACATTTCTTTTATTGATAAAGTGTGAAATGGAGAATTTATAGTTCAGTTTCCCCTGTTTCTCCAGATATTCCAGCTGACAATGTCCGCATAATAAAACAGAAGGAATAAAAGTTGTAGAGACGACCAGTACGTTCATCATTCTTTTATTCCTTGTGCCTTTCGATATTCTTTACATACCTCATCGGTATCACCGAACATTACTACTTTACCCCGATTCAGCCAGATGACTTTATCACACATCTCCTCGATCTTTTCCAGATCATGCGAGACGAATAACACCGTTGCACCGCCTGACATCAGTTCTTTCATGCGGTTGAAGCTCTTCTCCTGGAAGGCCACGTCACCGACTGCCAGGATCTCGTCAACGATCAGGATTTCAGGCTGAACTACGGAAGCTATCGAGAAAGCCAGCCTCGCCATCATACCGGAAGAGTAATTCCTGATAGGCATATCGATGAAATCTCTTATCTCCGCAAATTCGATGATATCGTCATATTTTGATTCCAAGTATTCCTTGGAATAACCTAAAATAGCACCATTCAGATAAATGTTTTCTTTACCAGTCAATTCCAGATCGAATCCAGCACCCAACTCCAGCATCGGAACGATATTACCATTGGTTATAATAGTTCCCTCAGTCGGTTTTAAAATACCGGATATAAGTTTAAGAGTAGTTGACTTACCGGCACCGTTCTTGCCGATGAGACCTAAAGTCTTGCCCTTTTCCAGTTCAAAAGAAACATCATCCAATGCTAAAAACTCATTGAATTTAAGTTTTCCTTTTACAGCATGTGTAAAGATTTCCTTCAGAGAGTTGATAGGTTCATCAGACATTCTGAATTTCATCGATACATTTCTTACTTCGATCATGTTTTCCATCGTCTGATACTCTCCTACAGATACAGCGCAAACTTATCCTGTGTCTTCTTGAATGTGAATGCACCGATCATGATCGAAATGAATGCAAACAGGAAGCAGAAGATATAAGCTCGCGGTTCAGGTGAAACACCATTTATAAGGCAGGTACGGGCATTACCGATAAAGTGATATAAAGGATTGAAACGGACAATAAACTTGTACTTCTCTGGAATAATCTCAGCCGGATAGAAGATCGGCGTAGCATACATCCAGATCTGAGTAAGTACTGACCACAGGAACTGAATATCCCTGAAGAATACCATCAGTGCCGACAGGAACAATCCTATTCCTAAAGAGAATACGATCAGGCAGGCCAGGAAATAGAAGAACAGCAGGGCCTGCGGTTTAAGATGTACGCCTAAAACAAGACACGCCAGTAACAGCGGGATCAATGATATTCCAAGGTTTATCGATGACGAGATGGTCCTCGACAACGGGAAGATATATTTCGGAATATAGACTTTTGTGATCAGCCTGGCGTTACCGCTTATCGAACTTAAGCACATCGTCGTACATTCATTGAAGAAACTGAAGCAAACAACACCACTTAACAGATAGACCGGATAGTTCTGGGTATCAGCTTTAAAGAAAGTCGAGAATACCAAAAACTGCACAGTCATGGTCAGAAGCGGGTTCAGGAAACTCCAGAATACACCGAGAATGGATCTCTTGTATTTTGATTTGAAGTCTCTGATTACAAGCTGTGAGATCAGGAAATCATATCGGTAGATAGCCGCAATAGCTATAACGATATAATTCGATCTTCCTTTCAGATACTGATTGTATGTATATATGAGTAGTGCAGCTAGAAATGCGCCTATTACTCCTACGACATGCCAGTAGTATTTACCGATCGGATTCTCATCAAAACCGGTTATGGAAAAACACAGAGTTCCTTCGATCTCCTTGCCATTGAAGTTGACTGTTGAATCAGGAACATCTTTGCTCATCATGACTGCCGCGCCATGATTGATTTTGGCAGTGGTGTAGATCTTTAATGTCAGTTTCTTTCCCTTAAGACCGGTTATCGGCTCTTCAGGTACAAGGTAGATCCTGCTCTGTTCAGGAACATCCACCAGTTTCATGGTATTCCTGACTAAAGCCTCATTTCCGTCATAGAGAGAGACGGAAATGATGCCACTGGCATTACGATAGAATTTGGTAAAAACGATCGCCAGCTGTTCTATATTCTCTATTTGATTTACAAAATCCTGAGAAACGATACTGCCGGCAACGATTTCGTCTGTGACGGCTGTCGCCTCTGGCATAGCGATATTGCCTGATGAAGCCTTATATTTGATCTGATCTCCACCCAAAAAATAAAAAGATACAACCAAAGCTGTATATATCGAAATAATAGCTATGAATATCTTTTTAAGTTTTTCTTTAGACATGAACTATTCGCTTGTCAGACAGAAGCAGATCGTACCCTTCATTTTCTTTGATCCAAAACTGAAATCGGTATTCTCTGAATCGTTGATCATCAGGGCCACACCTGTATCAGAATCAGTTACAGGATAGATCCTGATCGTCAGATCCTTGCCGGAAAGACCGGTAATTGGCGAATCTGCTTCAACGATCGTTCTGTGCTGATCTCTGATCGATTTAACATTGACCGTCTTTTTCAGAACGGTATTGTTACCCTCGACCAGTTCGATCGCAATATTGACATCATCAAGATCATAAAGCCTTGTAAAGACAACTTCTACCTTCTTGATGTTGTTATTAGTGTTTCTGAATGTCTGGCTTACAACTGTGCCCTTTGTAATCTCTTCTGAGACCGCATTAGCTGCAGGCATTTCACTGCCGCCGCTGCTCTTACCGGGCGTCGGTAATTTGTCTTTAAACATAAAGAAAACAGCGCCGAGTATAAACAGTGTAAGGATAATTCCTAATCCTATAGTTTTTTTCTTATTCATAGGTTATATTCTACCATCTTCAGATATAATTTGCTAATACGAGGATTCTGAAGAAAAGATCATTGACTGTTCCCGATCTGAAGCATTCTCTGTTCAAAAGCTGCTTTTTAAGCTTATTATCATACATATAATTAGCTACTATATTCAATAATTCTTTCTTTTCTTCATCACATTCATCACCATATACATTCAATAAAGACTTTGCAGTATTGCTTCTGTATCTTCTGATATTGCCAAAAAGGAATCTGTTCACTCTTCCGGCAAAAGTTTTAACTTTATTGGCATTCATTCCGATCTCATTATCGCCGTGCTGTCTGTAATACATATGTGATGTATTATCCAGAATCATTTTGCCAAACATCGTCACGACTTTATGGATGATCGCATCGTGAATAACACAATATTCTTTATTCACATCGTATTTTAAAATCTGTTTTCTTGCTTTATCGTTAAAGACAAAAGTACATCCCGGAGCGGTATGGTATAAAAGCGAATGCGCAAAATCTGAGAAGTTATACAGTTCAGAAACATTGGAATCGATTGGATTAAGTTCCTTATCTGTCAATGTATATTTGCTGCAATACAAAAGCGGAATCGAGCTATCTTCCTTTTCCAGCAGTTCAACAGCTCTTTCCAGTTTATCTTCAAACCAGACATCATCCTGATCGCATAACGCATAATAATCAGCTTCTTCACTCTTTCCTATCAGATCCCAAAACGATCTGGCAGGGCCTTTATTTTCTCCGTAATAATATTCTATAAACGGATGTTCACTGGCGTATTCTTCCAGGATGCCGATAGTATTATCTTTTGAACCGTCGTCTCTGATGAGTATCTTAAAAGGCTTCAGCTTCTGATTCAAAAGTGAATCAAGCTGTTCCCGGATATATCTCTCACCATTATATGTGGACATCAGAACAATGACTTTCATCCCATGACCTCATCAATCACTTTCAGGCATCTATCTGTAAATACTTCTTTAGTGAAGTTTCTGTTGTACAAATCAACAATTTTCTGGTAGTTCTTACGTTGTTTTGTCAGTATATCACTATTGATCTTCATATCATCAGTTATATTGATTCCGGCATCATATTCCTCTACCATCTTCCAGGTATCACCTTTGATATTGTTTATGATAGGAAGACCATGTTCAAAATAATCGATACACTTGGTAGTAAAACCGATATAAAGATTATCTCTATAAACATTTATACCGGCATGGCACTTATCAAAGATCGGTGACTTTTCCTTTTCGTCTCTGATCGCTCCATGATAGATCACTTCACATACTTCTTTTAATTCGTTGATAAAAGAATCAGTATTCTCTCCTTCACCGATAACGTGTAAAACAACTTCCTTATCACAATTCTGAATAATGCTCTTGATCTTCTGAGTATCTATGATGTTGTTTATTGATCCGATATATACCAGATTCAGTTTATTATCATCCGGTTTCGGATCATTGATTACATCTTTATTGTTCCTTGCCCAATATATCGTATCTATCTTTCCTTTATACTCTTTGGAAAGGATCTCATGATAGAAATCACATTCTGTGACCAGATGATCAGCACAGTTGATATGATTGCTTCTAATATTTCTCCAGATATTGAAAGGCAGAATATTCTTATTCAGATCGACAGGCAGTGATTCAGGCCACATATCGATGATGTCAATGATCATCTTTGTTTCTGGATTTCTTTTCTTATACTTATCTGCTTCAGCTATCAGTGAATTAGCTGGGGCAATCAGCCAGATAAGATCAGGCTTATATTCGCTAAGTAATGCAAAAGCATCTTTCGCAAATTCATGATGTGAAAGCATTCTCTCAACAGACATATTCTTCTTATATGGTTTTGCTTCCAGCAACATGATATTGCCGGAAAACTTATCTCTTTTTTCTTTTCTGATATGAGAAAAATCAGAGCTTATGGCTTTCACGTCATAGCCTCTGGAAAGACAGGCATCATAGATATAATTCACACGTTCTTCATTCGATTCGAAACATGTGACTATCATTACTTTCATACCCATACTTATTAATTAACAAACGTGTAAGACAGAACGTAGACAACTACTTCAAATACGATCACAACAAATGAATATATGACATATTTATCTATGAATTTAGGTAATTTAATCTTATCGTTATGCAAGACAATGAACAGATACGGAAGCAATGGCGAGAAATATCTGCCCTGAATACCCTGTATAATCGGTCCGCCGTAGTCCTCAATGACAGACTGATCAATTTCAGTCCATGATATCAACATGCCTCCGACCATCATGAAACCGGCAAAGATACATAAAACAACCGATAGTATCTTGAACCAGACAGGTTCAACATAATCTTCTTCCCTTAATGCAGACATTATCAGCAATGCTAACAATCCATGTACCAGACTGGTCGGAAGGATCAGGCTGTTTCCGGATAAAGCTCTGCCAATCGAACCGTAGAACCAGGTCTTGATACTGTATCTGACTGTTCTTAAGAACAGTTCCAGCATCTCCAAAGGATTAGCCATTACATCAGAGAATGTATAAGTTTCTCCCTCATCAAAATTCGGAAGACTACTATTCGTGATCGTTCGATTAAGATTGATACGATTCATTCCAGCCAAATAAACACCGGTATTATCACGTGCTTCTTCGAAACTTTCGATTATGTTTTCAATGATCTTTCTGACGACTCTGAAGATCAGTGGGAAGAGCAGACGACAAAGCTCAAACATAGCTGGCGCAGTAATGATAAGTGTTCCAATGATCCTGTTTCGTTTGCTGCCCCATTTTTCTTCCGGAACAAACCAGAACAGGAAATGGAAAAGACCATAAACGACCTTAATAGGTGCAATCAGTAAATTAACTATAAATACAAAGATGAATTCTTTGATACTTATCCTTTCTTCCTGATACATCCATTTCAGCATGAATGCAATGATGACAAAAGTCAGTCCGTTGACAAAAGTATCATAAGAATATGAAGCAGCCTGCTGCATAAAGATCGGTAAAGTCGCCAGAATTCCAAATAGCATCTTATGAACGGGTGTTTTCTTGATCGCGATATAAACACAGATAATATAGAAAATCAGATTGAACAGTCTGCCCGTATAGAACGTTCTTAACATATTCCAGTTAAGAAGCCTTGCCAGCGTAATGCCTAATGCTTGAGGTACAAAACATGTCTTGTAGGCTTCAAGGATATCAAAACGCATGACGACATTGGTATCCTTTAGATTTAGCGGTCTATTAATTTTCTCAATAAATCTCTTATAAGCTGCACTGACATTGAAATGACCGGCAAAAGAACCGTAATTCTGATATTCCTCATTGAAGACCAGATGATTCTTTTCACCCATCATGTAATTAGATAACTGGAATGAGTATTCATAGTGTACAGTCTCATCTGGAGCCGACATCGGTGTAATGATCAGCCAGAATGTCAGACCGAAAGCAATAGCAATGACTGTAAACAAGATCTCGTATTTAGGTTCTGCTACAAGCAAAAGGAAAATGATGACAGTGAAAGTAACGATCACCCAGATTATCACTATCCTGTAGAATAATGCCAGCTCATCATCTTTGACCAGAAAACGTAAAGTCAGATCACCTTCCTGGATCTCGTTATTTATTTTCAGTTCGCTGTTTTCAAAGACCTTAATCGTCGAATAATAAATTCCTAAACCTTTTCCTTCTTCACAGTCAGAACTGAGTTCAACTTTAATGTCTTTGTCTTTTCTTTCAGAAAGCTCTTCATCCAGGGCAACTGTTACAAAAGTATTATCCAGAACATTTTTTACATTGATCGTCTTATCAGCATATACTTTACCGCTCTTTGTTCCGGTAACAGTGATGTTGATATTTCCTGAATTCTTTCTGGCATAGGTAGCCATCTTGACTGCTACAGTATCTGCACCTTCTTCAACAGGAACAGTTTCACAAATCAATGTTCCACTCGTTAATTCAACATAGTTATCGTAGAATTCATTACCACTGGACTGTTTGCCTAATGTGTCTCTATATGAGTATAAAGTAAAAGCTACGATGGCGATCCACGCCACAAAAAGCCCTACGATCACATAGCGGTTCTTACTGAAGTTCTCTTTTAATCTTTTTCCCAGATCTTTCATACTTACTCTATCGGTCAATCAATAGTTTATCATAATAATCATTATTTAACTTTTCCAGGGAGTAATCATATCTCCTATCATCGTTGATTATTGACAGGATATTCTTCTTGATCGTTTCTTTATCTGATCCGACTGTATCGAAACCATACTCCTTCAGAATACGGTAACTCGGACTGTTACTGTCACATATCCCCAGGATCGGTTTCCTTAACATCAAGTATTCAACAATCTTGCTAGGCAGATACGGCTGTATTTCAGCTCCCGGCATCAAAGTATCAAATAGAACAAGAACATCATTATTTTTCATGATCTCAACTGATTCCTGATATGTGACCTTGTCATGCAGAATAAATAGCTTCTCTAAACCGTAATCACTTATCTTTTTTACATCCGGACTCTGGATTTCGGAATACTGATGGAATACAATCTTCTGATCAAGATCTTCATACTCTTCGTTCAGTTCTTTTAATGCTTCCAAGAAAGAATCGATCTTTCTTAGACCGTACAATCTTCCCAAATGAACGGCCTGTTTAACTTTATGATTAACTTTTGGAGCATCCAGTAACTGTTTATACATATCCCACTCAGGTATAAAAGTTAACGGATAGATAACTGACTTTTTAAGTAACCGTTCATAGTCAGGATACTGTTTGAGAGTATAATCTCTCTGTTCTTCACATATGAAGATCAGTTTGTCAGCATTTAGCACCGCAGCTTCTTCAAACTTATCATTGTATAAACTGAATCCGCCAACATTGAACGCTATTCTGTAAAATATACTTCTGTCACTGAGATCAGTCTTTTTGTATGGAGAGCCTTTGAAAGGATCTGAGAATGAAGCGTACCAGATCACTTCCGGATGCTTCTTCTTGATCTTTCTACCTGCTATATGCGAAATACCAGGAACGATTGATGTATACAGATATTTATAATTATCTTTTTCAAATTCCTTCAAAGCATCATCGACATACTTGTTCATCAGAAAAAGACTGATTGGTAAGCGTATAGGATAATTACGCGGCACAGACCAGTCAAGATCGCTTGTATAGGTGATATTGAACTTATTAAATTTGTCATCCTTTTCCAGCTCTTTTACCAAGCTTGGATCTTCTTTGCCTTTAAAACAAAAAACATCCATATCCAGATCAAGGTTACGGAGTCTTTTGTACGTCAGCAATGTTACAGTATCGTTGAACGGCACAAAACTGCCGGGAACGACAAACATCTTATCTTTCATTCTTCTTCTGTTCATCCAGCTGCTTCTTCAGAGCTGAAATCTCATAGGTAAGCTTTATGATCTCTTCATTATGCTTGGTGATCATGATATAGACATAGAAAGTCAAAGCATATAACAAAGCCGTCATGATCAAAAAGACAGTATTGACCGGCATCTGAATGCCAAGCAGATCGGATAATGCATAGAAACTTTCCGGGAAAATAGCCATCAATAAAGCAAAGAGTGCCCAGAGCATCCATACGATCGAATATTTGATATTAAGTTTTCTGTGTGCAACAGTAAAGATGATGAACGTCAGCACCATCAATGAAGCAAACAGCAATCCCAGTCTTAAACTTAAACTCATAATTGATTCCTATTGGATAAATACTATCGAAAGTATTTCACAAAGCATATAATAAACTGACTTTAACGGATTGGCAAAATATGATTCTCCCGCATCACGGTCTTTCATTTTGACCTGGATCTCTTTGACGTTGAAACCCTTATGCAGAAGATAACATAATGCATCCGGTTCAGCATAGAAATTCATTGAACGATCAAATTCATCGATTACTTTTTTGCCTAATGCCCTCATACCGCTGGTCGGATCATAAACTTTTTTTCTTGTTTTTAAATAAATCAAAAAGCATAAGATTCTACTGCCAAGCATTCTCATCGACCACGGCTTCTTTTCTGTAACAAAACGCGAGCCAACGACATAATCACAACCTTTTTCGATTTCAGCAATTAAATCATACATATATTCCGGTAAATGTTGGCCATCACCGTCGATACATACGACACAGTCATAATCGTTGTCGTGTGCATAACAAAAACCTACTCTGGTGACGCCGGCAATGCCAAGATTGATTGGCAGATCAAGATGATTGATATTATTCTTATCCAGTATTTCCCCTGTTTTATCAGTTGAACAGTCATTGATCACCAAATAATCAATATCATACTGTTTGATACTGTCAATGAGTTTTTCTATATTGTCTTCCTCGTTGTAGGCGGGGATTACTGTCAGTGTTTTCATTTCCTTTAAATTATAGCAAACTCAGGATATTTATTATATCCTGACTGCTGTTTTCGATCGTGTATCCCTTGACGCTGTCTAAAGATTTCTCCGACAACTGTTTAAGAAGTTTGCTGTCTTCATAATACCTTTTTATACGATCGGCATATTCCTTGACATTCTCCGATTCGCAGATCTCAACACTGCCATCGAGCTTATTGAAATGCAATCCAGCTACACAGTTATCGCTGGTTATGACAGGCAGACCATAGGACATGGCTTCTTGAATCACCAGACCCCAGACATCCTCTCTTGTACATAAGACAAAGAGATCGGATGCAGCATAGTATTCTCCCAGTTCTTTAGAACCGATCAGATCGACAAAATGAACATTATCCAAATGATTATCATCTACGATCTTCTGTACTTTGTCCTGAGCTTTACCGCCAATGATATAAAGATTCATCTCGCCTTTCAAACCTGTCTCAAGATAAGCTTTGACCAGTATATCAAAACCTTTTCTGTCTATAGGCTGTCCGACGCTGATGATCGTGAATTTGTCATCAATTCCCAGTTTTTTTCTCAACTCATTACGTTTTTTGATCAGTTCCCGGTTATATCTGATATCTTTCTCAGTCAAAGAAGTAAAACGATAATGACTTATCTTCTTTGAATCGACACCATAGAAATTAAAGTATCTGTCTGTTATCTCTGAAGAACTCAGGAAATAATCATGTCTATTCATCAGATATGACATTATTCCGTTGATTATAAATCCTCTGTTCTTCGGTATACCGCCATCTGCAGCCATGACGATCTTTTTATTCTGTTTACGAAATTCATTGACCGCTATATAACCATATTTAGACAGATAAACACCATCGACCAGGATATCGTATTCTTGAGCTAACTCTCTGATCTTCTGTTTGTAACTCTTATCAATGATATACAGTCTGAAAGAATCAGATTCAATGATCTTCCACTCATCGTTCCTGTTCTCTTCTTTGGCGTCATTCAAAACGACACAGAGATCGACTTTCTTTGCGATCTCTTCAAAAAGTCTTATCGTATACGGTGCTGCCACCGTTGTCAGCCAGCAGACTCTCATTTCCTGCCTAATCCTTTCACATAATTCTTCATCGCAAAGTTATGTATCCTGTTATAGATGAAATCAGGCAATATCTCTAACGCTTTCTCGATTCTAAATAACGTTGAGATATTTCTGTCAGTTTTGAAATCAGGCCAGGCAGATATTTTTCTGTATTCATCGAATTCTTCTTTGACCGGTGATTCATTGTTCTCTTCCCAAGGTCTGCCAAAAACCCCACCCAAGCAATGATAGAAAATGATGTTGTTTTTTGCTTCAGCGATTTCAGTTTCTCTATAAAACGGCTTTTTATCAAGTGAATACATTTCAAATGAATTATGAACACCGTAATAATCATAACCGGCCAGATAATCATATTTCGGATCCAATACTTCGATATCTTCCTGTAAAGCAGCAGCCAGGATATCCTGATCACACATTAATGGCTGATATTGCATATTGTTTATATAATATACAACCTTCTGAACACAGTTATTCTCTTTCCATTTATTCACATTGATGAATAATGAACCTGTATTGAAGAAATAGTATTTCTCATCAATATGAGCTACTTTATTGAAACAGGCATGTGCACTGTCCAGACAGGCACCGATTGCTCTATCGACTTTCGGATCAATTATCTCGTTCATACATATGACATCTGAATCGAGATACCACACATAGTCTTCGTCAATGAAATCATAGGCAAACAGTTTCCAGTAAACATAATATGAATTGCTGCCCCAGCGATCCAGCTTCTTATCTTCCAACAGCTGATCATATTTTGTGCAATCCAAATACCTTATCTCAATACTGTGATTATCTTTGTAGAAATCTTTCAGATAACGGAAATTATCATCATCTTCTTTTTCCGTCGCAATATAAAAAGTAATCAAGGCCTCAGGATTGTTTTTTATTACCGAAGCCATTGATATACTCGTCAGTGGTAGATACTTGTTGTCACATGTATACAGAATATTCAGTTTATTTTTCATTAATCTCTTTCAGATATTCATCATAATCTCTAATGTATTCTTTACCATCGTAATGAGTAGAAGCCAATACCAATAAAACAGAATCAGGTGAAAAATCATACATATCCTTCCAAACCATCTTTGGAATATAAACACCCATCATTGGCTTGTTTAGTTCAACGATGAATTCTTCTTTACCGTCTGTGATCCTGACCTTGGAATTACCTGCAACGTTGATCAGCACAAATTCTGATTCACGGTTAGCATGCTGGCCCCTTACAACAGTCGGATCAGATCCATAGATATAAAAGACTCTTTTAATATCAAAAGGAATAGAATCATTTCCTTCTACTACTACCAGTTTTCCTCTTTCATCACCCAGATCATTGAATTCGATGATCGGGCATCTTTCTTTTAATGACATCTTCACTTTTTGAACTGATTCAGTTTTTCAATAACGAAATCCTGTTCTTCCTCACTCATTCCATTATACATAGGTAATGACAATACTTCATCCGCATATCTTTCAGCTATCGGAAGATCACCTTTCTTATAGCCTAGATACTCATATGCTTTCTGCAGATGCGGTGGGATCGGATAATGAATGATCGTACCGATCTCATATGACTTCAGATATTCCATCAGCTCATCCCTATACTCGCTATGAACAACATACTGATGATACACATTATTTGATCCAGGTCTTGTCTGTAAAGGCCTGATATAAGGATTATTTACTTCTTTAGTATACCTTTCGGCAATCTTTAATCTTTCATTATTGAGTTCATTAAGATGACTGAGCTTTACTCTCAATAATCCTGCCTGAAGTTCATCAAGTCTGGAATTCATACCAATTATGTCATTTTCATAATGAAGCTTCTTGGAACCATAGTTTCTGATTACTCTGAACTCATTGGCATATTCTTCATTATTGGTCGTAAGAGCTCCGCCATCTCCAAAACATCCCAGATTCTTGGTAGGATAGAAGCTCCAGCAACCAATATCACCGATAGAACCAACTTTTCTTCCTTTCCAGGTCGTTCCATGTGCCTGAGCGCAGTCTTCCACTACCTTAAGTCCATGTTTTTGAGCAATATCCATGATCTTATCCATATCACAGGACTGGCCATATAAATGAACAGCTAAAATAGCTTTTGTATTCTCTGTTATCTTATCTTCAATCTTATCTGCATCAAGATTATCGTATTCATCAGGTTCCACAAAAACAGGAATACCGTTATTCATGGTTATGCCCATGACGCAGGCGATATAGGAATTGGAACAGACGATCACTTCATCGTTTTCTTTGATGCCCAATACTCTGAAAGCTATCTGTAAAGCATCAAGACCTGAAGCACATCCTACACAGTATTTAGATTCCGTGTACTCTGCAAACTCTTTTTCAAATTCTTTAACCTCATTGCCAAGTATATACCAGCCGCTGTTTAAAACATCTACAGCCTTAGCGTTGTATTCGTCTTTATAGATATCATGTTGTCTTTTCAGATCATTAGCAGCTATCTTCATCATTTCTTTCTCCAGACCATCTTGTTGACTACACCGGTATAAGACTGAATCAGTTTAACAACCTTATTCGATACATTGGTATCGGCGTAATCAGGAACCGGGATACCATAATCATTATTTTTGTTCATTCTGATCGCAAGATCGACTGACTGCAATACTTCTTTCTCAGTGATACCGGAAAGGATAAAGTTTCCCTTATCTAAGGCTTCCGGTCTTTCCGTTGAAGTTCTGATCGCTACAGCCGGGAACGGTTTACCGATACTCAGGAAATAACTCGATTCTTCAGGTAATGTCCCACTGTCTGATACAACGCATAAAGCGTTCATCTGCAGTTTATTGTAGTCGTGGAAACCTAAAGGTTTATGCATAATGACTCTTTTATCAAGTTTGAACTTATTCTTTTTGATCCTGTTGGCACTTCTTGGATGACAGGAATACAATACCGGTACATCATACTTCCTGGCGATCGCATTGATCGCTTTAAACAGTGAGTTGAAGTTTTCTTCTGTATCGATGTTTTCTTCCCGGTGAGCACTTAAAAGGATGTACTTACCTTTTTCCAGTTTCAGTTCGTTTAAGATATCAGATCTCTCTATTTCGTCTA
This sequence comes from Erysipelotrichaceae bacterium, assembly GCA_017404785.1. GTDB lineage: Bacteria > Bacillota_I > Bacilli_A > Erysipelotrichales > Erysipelotrichaceae > Colivicinus. The sequence goes on along the minus strand of JAFRBQ010000002.1, from coordinate 48,178 downwards.
TATGAGCACTTAAGACTTCAGCCATCGGCGAACCGGTGACATACGTTCTTTCTTTAGCTACGCCCGAAGCATTAAGATATCTTCTGGCATGTTCGGAATAACACATATTCAGATCAGAGATGACATCAACGATCCTTCTGTTGGTCTCTTCCGGCAGACACTCATCAAAGCACCTGTTACCAGCTTCCATGTGGAAAGTAGGAATGTGTAATCGTTTTGCACCTATAACACTCAAACAGCTGTTGGTATCTCCCAAAACTAATACAGCATCAGGTTTTACCTTAAGCATCAGCTTATATGATTTATCGATGATGTTACCTATCGTTGCTCCCAGATCATCACCGACTGCTTCCAGATAATAATCAGGCTGCCTTAAACCTAGATCCTTGAAAAAGATACCGTTAAGTTCATAATCATAATTCTGACCGGTATGTACCAGTATCGTATTGAAATACTTATCGCACTTTTTAATTACTTCACTCAGTCTGATTATTTCCGGTCTGGTACCAACAATGATCATCAGTTTAAGTTTGTTCATGCTAAACCTCCTCGTAGAATGTATCAGGATGTTTCTGATCGAATGGCTCATTTGCCCACATCATGGTTATGAGCTCGTTTTCTGTATCAAGATTTTTGATTGAATGAGTAAAACCAGGCAACATATGAACAGCCTGTAATTTATCACCACTTACTATAAACTCATATATATCTCCATTTGAGAGATTCCTCTCTCTGATAAGCGCTCTGCCTTTTACGACAATAAAGAATTCCCATTTACTGTTATGGAAATGCTGTCCCTTAGAAACACCTGGTTTAGAAATATTTACCGAGAACTGTCCGCCACTGACTGTTTTGACCAGTTCTGTAAACGAACCACGTTCATCTTCCCTTGTACGCAGGTCAAAGATAGTGTTTTCCTTAGGAAGATAACTCAAATATGTTGAATATAATTTCTTAGTAAAACCATCCTTCCTTAATTCAGGAACCATCAGAGTCTTTGGCTGTGCTCTTATGATATCAAGAGTCTTGACGATTTGGCCTAATGTAACTTTATAAGAGATTGGAACATAGCAATATTTTCCTTCCGGATTTTTTATTACATCTAATCCGTCATAATCGCACCTGCATTCTTTGCCTTCCATCGCATCCAGCATCGCATTTACCAGATCATCGATATAAACAAGTTCCAGCTCCGTATTCGGATCATTTACCTTGATATTCTTGTTTCTGGCATAGTTGTAACAGAATGTTGCTATGACAGAGTTATAATTTGGTTTACACCATTTGCCAAATAGATTTGGAAAACGATAAATGTAGGTTCTAACACCTATTCTTTTTCCGTATTCAAGAAGAAGCTTTTCTGCAGCAAACTTAGATTTCCCGTATTCACTATCTTTATATCTTCCCACCAGACTGGCCTGGATTGAACTTGAAAGCATGACCGGACATTTATTTCCGAACTTACTTAAATTCTTTAGAAGATACAAAAGAAAATTGAAATTACCGTCTGCAAATTCTTTAGGATCCTTCGGTCTATTGACGCCGGCAAGATTAAAAACAAAATCGCAGTCTGAACAGTATCTGCTTAAAGTTTCTTCATTAGTATTTACATCGCATTGATATACTTCATCAATCTGCAGTTCAGGTCTTGTCTTGTCATTGCCTTTTTGTATCTGCAATAAGGCATTTACCAGATTCTTTCCGACAAAACCGTTTGATCCAGTTACCAGTACTTTCATTTCTGTCGCCTCGTTACTTAAACATCTCCAGCTTCTTAAGCAGTTTTACCATTCCTTTCACATCAAGTCTTTCGGTGTTATGAGAGTTATATTCTTCAGCTATATCAAGTTTCTTCGTGCCCTTGTCAATATAACGATCATAATTAAGATCTCTGTTATCAGCCGGAATACGATAATAGTTCCCCAAATCTTCAGCTTTAACCATATCTTCTTTAGTCACCAGAACTTCATACAGTTTCTCACCATGTCTGGTTCCGATATTGACTATCTTAGTGTCTTTGTTTCCTTTCAGTTCAACAACAGCCTTGGCCAGCGTATCAATAGTCGCAGCCGGAGCTTTCTGGACAAACAGATCGCCCTGTCTTCCGTTCTTGAACGCAAACAGAACCAGTTCCACTGCTTCATCAAGCGTCATCATGAATCTGGTCATTTCCGGATTAGTAATGGTCAGAGGCTGATTGTTTTCGATCTGTTCAACAAACAGAGGTATTACTGATCCTCTTGAAGCCATGACATTGCCATATCTGGTCAGACATAATACAGTATCAACTTTCTGTAATTGCCTTGATCTGGCAATAACGTTCTTTTCCATGAGAGCTTTGGTCATACCCATGGCGTTGATCGGATAAGCAGCCTTATCAGTTGACAGGAAAATAGCTTTCTTTACACCATGTTTAACACAGGCATCGATAACATTATCAGAGCCTAATACATTAGTCTTTACAGCTTCTATAGGATAGAACTCACATGACGGAACCTGTTTCAAAGCCGCGGCATGGAAAACATAATCGACACCTTTGAAGGCATATTCTATTGATTTATAATCCCTTACATCACCGATGTAGAATTTGAGTTTCTTAGCATACTTTGGATACTTCTGCTGATATTCATGACGCATATCATCCTGCTTCTTTTCATCACGTGAAAGGATCCTGATCTCTTTGATATCACTCTTAAGAAATCTTTTGGCTACAGCGTTTCCAAATGAACCCGTACCGCCCGTTATCAATAATACTTTATCTTTAAACACAGATTTGCCTCCTGTCTCACTCGCTTTCTAACATTATACCATCTGCATATTTTTCATCTACATATTCATCAAAGTAAGCAGCCCTATTCAGAACATACTCTTTAAAGAAGCTAAGGTCCTTGTTGTCCGCGTGCCAGTTATCAGGCCATCTATCGCAATCTCGAAAGAATGCTCCGGAACCATAGACCTGTTTTTCATACTTATCAAGCATTTTCAGCAGGTTCTCATTAGACCAGGCAACACTTCGCAATTCTTTATATCTTTCATAAAGCAGTTTCTTGATATTATCGTCATTCATGTTCAGCAGATTCTCTATCGGTGTGACGACCATATCATAATTGGAAGTATAATCCATCAGATATTCAAGACCATTTTCTCGGCAATGTCCCCAAGTCCTATCGAGATCCCAAGGTATATACAGCATCTTTATACTTCCGTCATCCATTACTTTTGAAACAAGGTAAGTATTGCGGAATTTCAGATTATCCTCAAACCAGGCGTTATCCCATGCCTGAATGAAATTATAGAAAAGATAAATATCTACTGCATTGTTCAAATCTACGCTATCATATAACTTTTCCACATCATTTGAATTAAGAAGCAGTTTCATAAAATCATCAAAAGGTTTCCAGGCTTCCGGGACATCTTCATTAGTCTTGATCGCAAAGAAATAGTCTTTCGGATACTGTTCGTGGTCAAGCAGATACCTGTCACCAAAGAAATTGACCTTATATATGTTTTCTAAAGGATACTTTTCAGATTTCTTCTTCAGATCTACATAATGTCTTTTTTCTGATATAGGATTACCTAAAGCACATAATCCCCAGTATTTATTGTTAACGAAAACTTCGCACACACGATAAGACATGCCGAGCTTATAGTTAAATTCATTATTATCAGCACATGTGTCATACCAAAGATTGGTTGAAAAAACATTTCGTATATGATCTTTTTCTTCATTGCAGGTATATAAAACAAATTCATTGTCTTCTTCAAGTCCGAAGATCGAATAGTATTTCTCTTCCTGGTTATTGTCTCCTTTAAGGATCTTGTTAAGTTCAATCCTCAAGCCTGGTTTCGGCAGTTCAGCCGTCGATCCGCCTCTGATCCTGACTTTTCCATCATATGTTTCAATACTGTTAAGTGTATTATCATAAAACGTTATAACACTGTCTTCGTAATTGAATTGTACATCGTCATAAAACTTATTAATGTTTATGAATGGTAAAGTCGTGCATTTCAGTTCGTTTATTGAATAACGGTTTTTATCATAGATAAGTAAAGTAATACTATCATTGTTGTAAATCATTTCATCATTAAGTTGTTGATCACTAAAAGCAACATTAATATCATTAGACTCCCAGCTGACAAGCGGGTCATAAGCATCATCTTTATTCTCCGGTAGTGAATAATAAAAACATCTGTCATCTTTGTCATAGATCAAAGAAATACCGTTGAACATAATATCGCTGAACCATGGTTCAGCTTCTTTTCTTTTTTCAGTGATCGTATCTATATCTGAAGTCTGTAATGACGAAAACCGTTTTTCATTATTTCTTATCTCTGTTTTTTCAAAAGCAGAAAAAGAAATAACAAGAAAAACGGTCAGTACAGCTAGCAAGATATATAGTGATCTCTTTTTCAATCAATCTCCCTCAGATGATATCATTGCTGTCGTATTCAAGAAGTGAGAACTGTTTGATGTTTTTCAGTTTTCCGACTTCTTCAGTTAGTTTTTCCGGATCTTTCAGGCCAAGTTCATAGACATAATCAACGCCGTTTCCGGTATAGTTACGACTTTTCAGTCTGTAAGATATCGTGTTTCCGGAAATAACTTCCTTGAGTTCTTTTTCAATATTCTCTTTACTGTTCACAACAAGGATATATGGATTACGGAACAGTTTTCCGCTTAACGCATTGGCAGCAACCAAAATCGTTGTAACTATCAACGAAGTCAGGATGCATGATTCATATAGCTGACAGCCACAGGTAATACCGATAAAAATACTCCAAAGAAGATAAACCATATCTGTCGCGTCTTTGATGGCTGTTCTGAATCTGATGATGGCCAAAGCACCGATAGTGCCTAAGGTGACGACGATGTTTGACTGTAAAGCCATTACGATCGAACCGATGAAGAAAGGAATGACCAGGATGGCGATATGGAACTGCTTGTTATAGATAGCACGATGAGAAACGGTGCGATATACGACAAATTCATATACCGACATGAACAGTGTAACCAGCAGCACACCGATGATCGTAGCCAATGGCGCAACATCACGTCCTACTGATGTAAAAATACTGTTGATAATATCTGTGATTAAGCTCATAATAAGTTCCTTTCCAATACCAGTCTTCCCAGGTAATATTTACTGAATGTATTCCGCTGCAGATTTCCCGTATGTAACAGTTTTCCTACATGACCAGGCAACACATCATCAAACTTGACTTCCAGAACATGGATCCCCTTCTCCTGAACAGGGTATTTCATATAATCGTTTGTAATAAATCTGTCTGTATCCAATGAACCGCTGATGTTCTTATCAAACGTTATTCTGATATTTGATATCGGTTCTGTATAGGCTGTTCTTTCGTAGTCGATTATGATCTTCGGACTGAACAGCCGGCACATGATATCGATACAGAATTCCTTCAGCAGTTTCTTATCTGTTTTCCAGAACACTTTTGAAATGTTTTTATCGATTATGTCCTGATACTCCTCTTTACTTAAGAGACACGACTCTTTATAGCAGAGATCATCATATTTCTCTTTTCTTTCCAGTTTTATGTAATCACTGTTATCGTCATAATATCTGATCCGCCATTTGAATCTTTCGCTTGAACCGGCATCGTTATCAAAAGCGCAGGTATTATTATAATCATCAAAATACAGACTATGAATGTTGTAAACTTCTTTATTGGCGTTCTGGTCCAGACTAAGCAAAACCTTCATTTTCTCTTTGAGCAGATCCAGATCGAATTCATTACAGATATATTTCCATTCTGTTCTGTATTTCATATCACTATTATTTTACCCCCTTAAGAAGAATGGCATCGAGGATCAGGGACGCGTTTTCTCTAGTTTCTTCCATTACAAACAGGAAAATGAAATTCGTTAAGAATTGGGTCAATACAGCAGCTGAAGCTGCTCCAATGATTCCAAAATTCTTAATAAGAACATAGTTTAACAGGATATTGATAACAGCTCCAAAGAAAGATATGACTGTTTCATATTTGATCTTGTTCTTGCACTGCATCCAGGCTGTTCTGGCTACACCGATATATGAGAACGCCGTGCTCCAGGCAAAGATCTTCATCGGAACAGATGCCGGAAGATAATCCTGTCCATATAAAAGCATGATTATAAAACTAGATAATAAAGTAATTCCTAAAGCCGCCAGAACACTTATATAGAATACCGCAGCATACAGCTGTCTGATCCTCTTATAAAACATTTCTTTGTCACTGTTGTAAGTGTCTATTATTATTGGATTTGCGGAATCAATGATGGCTGTCAGAATAAAAGGCCAGGCATTGCACAGAGTAGTGACAGCACCATAATAACCTACGGTCGTATCATCGACCATTTTTCCCAGTAAAAAAATATCTGTCACTTTTCCATAAATAACGACCAGTATCCCGGAAAAGATATAATAGCGACTTTTCTTTAATAACTGTTTAGCTGTTTCAAATGAAAAGCTGAAATGATTGTGATCTCTGAAATACGCCAGTAAAAGAAAAAAAGCCAGCATAATAAAATCCAGAGACATTGCAAAGGCAAACCAGCGGATATCCTTTTTAAGTACGATACCGATGATCCTGAATGCGGATGAAAAGATATAAGCCAGTGCATAAGCAGTTCCGGATCTCTGAGAAAGCATCTTCGACTGATAAAAATACATGATACTGTCAAAACACTGGAACAGTAATGAGAAAGATTGCAGGACCGCTATCGTAATATAGAGCGGTCCGTTGTTCATTAACCTGACCAGCAAGATCGAGCAAATAACAGAAATCAGAGAGAAGAATAATCTTACACCGATCATCGTTCCCAGGATCGTGTCATTTGCATCTTTGTTGTCAGCCAGTTCTTTAACGACTATATCATTCATTCCGGCTGTACATAGCGGAATAAAAAACTGGATGTAGGAATAAACATAAGTCAGTTTTCCGTAATTATCCGGTTTCAGATATCTTGCCACCAGCATCGTCGTGACAAAAGTCAGTCCGAGCTGTACAACTCTTCCGATCATGATCCATGAAGCATTAACGGCGAACCGGTTATTCTTCACTGATAATCAACCTCTCAAAAAGAGCACCAATGATTATTGATACGATCAGGAACAACGAAGATCCTGTCATTATCGGTTCAAAAAACATCTGTAAAGCGATACAGATAAAAACACCTAAAGAAAGAATTCTGAATCCTTCACTTATATCCTTTGCTTTAAGTACTGCAACCATATTTTTGAAATAAATGATCGAATACACGATCATTATGAAACATGGTACTATTCCGGCGTAATCATAAATATCGATCCAGAAATCATGGATCTGTTCACCAAGTATAGTGCTGATATGCTGTCCACCAAACGGATATTTTGGCATCAGTGGGAATGAACCGAAATACAGTTCAAAACGCTGATCATTGATAAAACTTCTGGTAAACTTAAGAATTATATGGTATTCCTGAAGCACTGTTCTGGCATTAAAGAGATTGAACGAATATGTGATTATCAGTAATGCCAGGAATGCTATCACACACATACTGATAGTTAAAAAGCTTTTCTTCAGTTCTTTAGAACTGTTTTTCAGATATTTTGTTTCATATATAAATGATGAAATAAAAACGATAAGAATCATCATAACAGGCGTTCTGCGTCCTATCACTACCAGATAAAACATAGACACTGCCAGAATTATCAGATTAAGTGTTTTTATCTTTCTGTCTTTCTCATGAAACACCAGATAATAAAGACAACCCAACATAATATCCGCATTTACAGCTGTAGCAGTATTGGCGATCTTTTCTCTGGTCCAGAAATCATAATGCGTCGTTGACATAAAGAAACCATGTTTGCCATGAACTATATATTCATATACACAGTTCAGGATGACATGTAGACCCATTGAAATCGCAAAAAGATAAATGATCTTCTTTATATTGTCTTCAGTAGGATTCTTCATGTTGGAACCGATATAATATGCCATCGGGCACGTGAATCCCATTACGCTGTAGAATCCCATTTTATAAGAAAATGCATAGAAGCTTATTGCAAACAGACATAAAATGATAAAAGCTTTCGGATTATTTACTTTGAATCTCAGTTTATTATCTACGAATAGAATAAAACAGATAATCGGCAGAATTAACTGTCCATAATGCAAAAAATTAATTCCTGTCAGGAATAATAAGATATTAATAAGAAAATTTACATACTTGTTTTCAGACCAGATATTATCCATATTACTTAACTATACTCTGATAGAAATCCTCCAGCCATCTGGCTGTCGTTTTCACATCAAAACCGGCTTTGATGATATCATCTTTTGTATACATTCGTAAAGACAGGTCTTCTCCCATTTTTTTAACCCACAGATCTTCATCAAGCGGTATAAACTCACATAATCCCGTTATATTAACGTTCTTATCACATCTCGTACTCAATAAACATCTTATTCCTGATGCCTGGGCTTCAACACAGGCGACAGATAATCCTTCAAACAATGAAGGCATCAGAAAAACATCAGCCATCTGTAACAGATTATTGACGTCATTCCTGCCTTCCAGCATGATCACATTATCAAAAATCTTCAGTTCCATGATCCGATTCTGTATGTTTTCTTTAAGTTCGCCGTTTCCCACAATAAACAATCTTGCGGTATGATCATTTTCAAGATATTTTTTGAATACATCCAAGGTAAACATATAATTCTTTTGTTTGGATAATCTTCCGACCTGAATAAAAACTCTCTGATCATCCAGATGGAATTCATTCCGATATTCATTTCTAATATTTTCATCATAGATGAACTTATCAGTATCAATTGCGTTATTTAAGACGTAGAATCTGTCTCCCTTAACGACTTTTTCTCCGAACAGCCATTCTCCTGCTTCTTTTGAACATCCGATGAAATAATCAGCGATATTCCTTAACGGATACTGCATGATATCCTTGACCATAGCTACAGGTCCTTTACCGTTTGATGTGTTATGGGAATGAATGATCGTTTTTACTCCATGTTTTTTTGCGATAGGTAAATAGATCGATGCATAGCTTCTTGAATGAGAATGCAGGATCCGGTATTCGGGATGATCATTAAAGAACTTTTCCCATACTTCCTTGATCTGACTGATATTTGTTCCCTTAAAAGTAGGCATGATAAAGATCTTTGAACCCATCTCTTCCACTGCCGGAGCCATACCCATATATTCCGGATGATCGACAATGAAGTCACATTGCACTTTATCATCGTTCATAGCACGGCAAAGATTCACAATCATTGCTTGTGATCCGCCATAATTAAGTGCTCCGATCATTTCCAGTACTTTTACAGGTTCTGCCATTTTACTTCTCTATTGCTTTGTCTATTACATCAAGATATTTATTGATAACGATATTCCTGTCAAATTCTTTCTCAACTTTTCTTCTGCCATTTATACCCATCTGTTTTCTTTCTTCGTTACTCAAAGAAAGATATTTTTCGATCTTTTCAATAAGATCATCGAGGTCTCTCTGTTTAACGATAAATCCGTTTACTCCATCTTCAACGACTTCCCTGCATCCCGGTCTGTCAGTAGTGATGATAGGTCTTGAACAGGCTAATGATTCAAGCAGGACATTAGACAGCCCTTCTGGATAATAAGTCGGATGGACCGTGCACTGGACACGAGAATAGACTTCTTTCATATCATCCACGTATCCTTCGTAAATGATGGTTCCATTATCAGACAGCTCTTTTACCAGTTCTCTGTAATTATCCTCATCCGGTCCACATACATGGAATCTGGTATTCGGATACTTATCACGGATATGCTTTGCAGCTTCGATATATAATTCAAAACCTTTCTCTTTCATCAGTCTGCCAACATATGTAAAATCGATCGTCTTATCATCAGGAAAATCACTGATCTTATACTGGCTGAGATTGACTCCGGATCCCGGTAACATATCATAATTATCTTTTACTGCATGATTTTCGATCATAAAATCTCTGTTGGCGTTATTCTGGAAAAAGACCATATCAGCTTTCTTCAAACCGAGTTTATAAAGATTCAATGATATAAACTGTAAAAGTCCACCATTCTCAATAGCAGAACCCAAACCTGTAACATTGGCAATATAAGGTACATGTAACTGCTGGCAGGCTAGACCACCATAGACATTTGGTTTGATCGTATATGTAAGAACTACATCCGGTCTGATATCTTTTATTGTTTTCTTGTAGAACTTCAGAAGTTCAAGATCCTTGAACGGATTTGTTCCTTTTCGTTCAAATGAAGTATCGATATATTTACATCCCATTTCAATGATCTTATCGGTAAAGATGCCTCTTGGCATTGAAACAAAAACTTCATTGTCTTTCAGCAATGCTTCTAAAACTTCCTTACGGAATTTATAAAGACCCAGATCATGGTTTGTGAGAATAAGGATTTTCATCAGTTATTTCCGTTAAAGTATTCAACGGTCGAAGAACCTTCGCCGTTGATACCTTCATGTGTCAGGACATTCTTTACTGTTTTCAGAATGATCTTGATATCACCTAATAAAGTGATGTTGTTTACATATTCAAGATCGTAATTGAATTTATCTTTCCAGGACAGAAGATTCCTGCCATTGACCTGTGCCAGTCCGGTCAGTCCCGGTCTGACATCGTGTCTGTGCATCTGTTCTTCAGAATAAAGCGGAAGATACTGTACAAGTAATGGACGAGGACCGACGATCGCCATATCGCCTTTCAGAATATTTATGAGTTCAGGAAGTTCATCTAACGATGTGCTTCTCAGTTTCTTACCATATGCATTAAGTCTTACGTCATCCGGTAGATAGTTGCCATCCTTATCTTTCTCTTCGGACATAGAACGGAATTTGATCAGTTTGAAGATCTTACCGTCTTTTCCCGGTCTTTCCTGAGTAAAGAAAGGATTACCTTTCATATTGATTCTTCCTAAAATAATCAGAACAACAAAAACAGGCGCTAAGACGATCAGCGCCATTAAAGATAAAACAAAATCAAATACTCTTTTAAAGAAGTTTTTATACATTTATTTCCCGAAACATTCTCTGATAACTTCAATGACCTTATCCTGGTCTTCAGGAGTCATCTTGATATCAGAAGGTAAACATAATCCTCTGTTAAAGATATCCATGCCGACATCCAGCTGCTTATCGTTGGCGATATAGGCATTAGACTGTCCTCTGCCGTTACCATATCTGGTGATAAAAGCGTTATTTCTGTAGATAGGCTGCATATGCATAGGTTTCCAGATCGGACGTCCTTCCATATTGCATTTTTCCAGGTTCTCCAGGATCTCGGTCGGGCAAGACTTGCCGTCTTCATGGATATACAACGCTCTTCTTTCATCTCTGACTTGCTTGCACATAGCTTCAGGATCGATGATAAGACAGCTTAACCAGAAGTTAGGTATCGATTTTTCTTCATCATAAGGATTCATCTGCACCGGTAATCCTTTGAATCCCTCTTTATATCTTTCATAGATGGCTTTCTTTCTGTCAATGTGTTCCTGCAGATAAGGTATCTGTCCCCTGACGACACCGGCAACGATATTTGACATCCTGTAGTTATAGCCTACTTCTTCATGCTGATACCAGAAAGCATCTTCTCTAGATTGCGTGGACCATTTTCTTACTTTATCGGCATCAGCCTTACTGTTAGTCAGGAACATGCCGCCGCTTGAACCGGTGATGATCTTGTTGCCGTTAAATGAAATACAGTTATATCCGCCTAAAGTTCCTGTCTCTACCCATTCACCATTCAGTTTATATTTTGATCCCAGTGATTCACATGCATCTTCAATGATTATTGCGCCATTTTTATCACAGATCTTCTTTATCTCTTTGAACTTTCCCGGTGTTCCATACAGATGAACAAGAACTACCAGTTTGACATCCGGATAGATCTCAAATGCTTTTTCCAGAGCTTCTGGATCCATATTCCAGGTATCATATTCAGTATCGATGAAAACAGCTTCACCATCTTCATAAGCGACTGGATTGATCGACGCATCAAAAGTCATGTCTGTAGCAAACACTTTGTGTCCCTGAAGTGTTCCTTCATTTGGTTTAGGCTGGCCATACAGTTTTTCACCTGCCAGTTTAGTAGCCAGATGTAAAGCTCCTGTACCGGAAGACAAGCCAACCGCATACTTTACACCCATGTATTCAGCGATCATTCTTTCTGACTCATCAATATTCTTTCCTACGGTCGTGACCCAGTTGGTATCAAATGCTTCTTTGATAAATTTCTCTTCATCTCCATGCATGGTGGCAGTCGAAAGGAAGATACGGTTTTCAGAACGTTTCATCATTGAGCCTCTTTTCTGTTATAAGTTGGTACAACCTCTTCTATCAGTTCGCAGATATTTTCATCGTTTTCATATGATCTGATATAAAGCTGTTTAAGTTGCTGCAGGAATATATCCTCATCTATATCCAGAGGTTTACCAACATAAATAAGATCATTGTCAGTCTTTGTGTTTCCCTCTGCATCCATCAGTTTCTCTTCATACAGTTTTTCACCTGGTCTGAGTCCGGTATATACGATCTTGATATCTTCATCAGGTTTGAAACCAGACAGTTTGATCAGATTGCGTGCGAGCGTATCGATTTTTACCGGTTCGCCCATATCAAGAATGAAGATCTCGCCACCCTTTGCATATACTCCAGCCTGTAAGACCAGCGATACTGCTTCAGGTATGGTCATGAAATATCTGATAATGTCTGGATGAGTAACAGTAACAGGTCCACCCATTTCGATCTGTTTCTTGAACAGAGGAATAACTGAACCGTTTGATCCAAGAACATTTCCGAACCTTACGGCCACAAATTCTGTCTTGTTCATTAACTCTTTAGTACTGACTTCTGAGAAACAGTCTTCGACAACGCTCAGTTTATCAGTTGTTTTATTCTTGATCAGTTTATCAAATGTCTGGATGACCATCTCACACATCCTCTTGGAAGCCCCCATAACATTTGTCGGATTAACTGCCTTATCTGTTGATATCAATACAAAACGCTTAGTACCGTATTTGACTGCCGCATAGGCAACTTTGAATGTACCGATCGTATTATTCTTTATCGCTTCGCATGGAGATGTTTCCATCAGCGGAACATGTTTATGGGCTGCTGCATGATAAACGATATCCGGTCTATACTTATCAAACACATAATCAACTCTCTTGGAATCTCTTACTGAACCGATAAGGACAGTCATGTTAAGATCAGGATCTTTACGTTTGAGTTCCTGTTCTATTTCGTAAGCGTTGTTTTCGTATATATCAAAAATAATCAGCTGTTTAGGATTATGCTTTGCTATCTGTCTACACAGTTCTGAACCGATCGAACCGCCGCCACCAGTGACCAGAATGACTTTATTATTCAGGAAACCGAAGATCTCCTCTGTATTGACTTTAACGACGTCTCTGCCCAAAAGGTCTTCAATGGCAACGTGTTTCATCAAACTTACAGAAACATCACCGTTGACGATCTGCTGGATACCCGGCAAGACTTTGATCTCACAATCAGTCTCGCGACAGATATTCAGGATCTCTCTTCTCTGCGATGTTGAAGCTGACGGGATAGCATAATAAATCTCATTTATGTTATATTTTTCAACATTGTTAAGAATGTCATCTCTACCACCGACGACCGGAACACCTTCGATGTATCTTCCGAGTTTATTGGTATTGTCGTCAATGATACAGACGACTCTGGAGTTGGATTCAATATTCTTGTTGACATCTCTTAAGATCGTCATGCCAGCATCACCAGCACCTATCAGCATTACTCTGGTAGCGTTCTTGTTGTTCATGTGCTGACGCTTGATCATGAGCACAAAACGGTAGGCAAAACGTATGACAGCACAAAAGATCATCTGCATCATAAAACCGACCAGATGGTATGAGATCGGCATACGGGCTCCGAATACTCTTGTAACTATGTAGTTAAACAGACCGCAGATGATATTTGAAATGATGATATTTATTAATTCTGAGTATGAAGCAAAACGCCATATGCTTCTGTATAACTTGAAATACAGGTATATAAAAATGCAGCATATGGCAAATGGAACGATCATTTTATAGTAAACAGCCAGATATACTTCAGGAATTCTGGAGAATCTGAAGTCAAATCTCAGCCATAGACCTAGAAAATACGAAAAGCATATCGTTACAAAGTCATAAAGCATTAGGATCATCGCTATGACTTTCCAATGTTCAACATAAAAAGCATGAGTTTTTCTCATGCTTTTATTTTACAACATAGCTTTGATTATTCATACATATGCATTAATAACAACTTTGTCCTATGTTTTCAACTTATTTGTCCCTTTTCGAACTGATTTGGAAAACATCGTATGGACCAATGTTCTTTACAAAAACAGCCTCTGCATCACCGTTATAATGCTTTTTTAGATATATGATGACAAGTTCAAGATCATCGCCTTTTTCAATAAAATAGACTTTTCTATTATCGATCATATCTTTATATGGATTAACAACATCGTATTTTGCCAAAACATCGATTGATAAAGGAGTATTGCTTAACCAATCTCCTAATGGAGAGATATTATCCATGGCACCTATTCTGATTTCGCCGTAAGGTGTATAGTACTTCTTCCACAAAGTCAATGATGTTCTACACAAATAAAGATGATCTTTATCGTTATATAACTCGTTCAATACATCATGATTAACTGCTAAATCATTTTTCCATTGGCCCATATTCCATTTAAAAAAATCATTCCATGAAAAAGCAGATATAGCTATCGTCGTACATACAACAGCTATTATATAAAACTTATTAAAAATAATGTTTTTTATATCAGATATATACAGCAGAGTTATCAGAATCGATACCATTATACTTATCGTAGTTCTGTCGAACCATCCATGCATATAATATGTATACATGAAGGCAAATAATGTAGCACATCCAGCATAGAATGCTGAAATCCAATTAATTAAATTAAATTTACATCCTATTACAAACAGTAACAATATAGCAATTGCAACAAATGTAAATGTACTCAGTGTTTTCTGCCTGAATAATGTGTTATAACCTCTTAATAAAAACATGGCAAACGCATTCAGACTGATTTCTTTATAAGGTTGGAGTTCTTTTACCTTCTGCATTTTTTCAATGCCAAATAGATCAGGATCATTAAAATCTGTATCGTTATACAAAATATAATCTTCAAGATCGATTCCCAATTCATTATATTCTTTCTCATAATTATCATATGCAGGAAAATGTATATCTTCAAACTGTGTTGTATATCCGTTGTATAGTTTATAATATTGCCATCTTTCAGAAGAATAACAAAGATGATCAATACAATAAACAGATATCACTGCCAGTAATGCGCTAAGGCCGACATAGAACAAATTTTGAAATACTCTTTTATCATTTCTTAAATCTTTAATCGATTTAAACAAAACCGGTAAAAGGCAGCCCAAGCATACTGCAGAGCAGCCCAAAAACATACCTGTTCTGATCATGAAACTGCTAACCAAAAAAAAGACTCCAACGATCTGTTTTCCTGCTCTTTTATCTGATTCAAAAGAATAAGCAATAAGAGTATATCCTGCTGTAGCTAAATATGCAGCTGTTTTAGTAAACTGAATCTTTGTATAGGCTTCATAAGAGATTATAAAAACAACAATAACTACCAGGATCTTCACAAGTCTATTGTTTCTGTTAAAAAAAACATACATGATCACAGACAAACTAAATACTGCCATCAATATATGCATCAGTGCATACCAAGGGATGCTGTGGATTGCGGAATAAAGACTGCTGATAACAAAACCAATTATCACATTAATATAGATCAAATGATAATCCGGACTCCCATAAGCTCCACACCCGATCATTTCCATAAAAGTGTCATCTACTGTATGATAACGACAATAAAAAAACAGATTAAAAATCATAAATAAAGAAAGATTGAATAAAAAAGAAAAAGAAAACTTTCTGTAATTATTTTTAATAACCTGTATGATGTTTTTCATCGATTAAACCTTCTGTTCCAGCAAAACACAATAAATATAATAAGCTAAAACAATGCTGTAGTATCTTCATCGACAAGAGTATTAAGTATCTCTTTATCCACTAAAGTATACTTTTTACCGTTTTTTTCAATATAGGCACCATCATAAGGAGGGAACCAGAAGGCTCTGACTTTGAGATCGAGATCTTCCGATTCCAGATCTTCGTCTGTTATGATCTTCATATCATTCATTTCTTTGCGGGAAATATATGTTCCCTGACTGTTATCGATATCAAGAGTCTCTAACCTGCCCTTTTCTTTGACTTCCAGAATGATTTCTTTATATAGTTTTACCAGTTCATCCTGAGTTTTCTTTTCCAGAGACTTTACAGTAGCCGTCTTATAGTCAAAGTCAAAACGGTTAACTCTGATGATTGGGCCAGTATCAACGGTTTCATTGACATAATGAGCTGTAACACCCCATTGCGGGAGTTTTTTCAGGATAGCGATATTGTAACCACCACAGCCTTTCCAGTCCGGAAGGATCGCCGGATGGAAATTGATACAGCCGTATTTAGGATTCTCAATAAGAGGCTTTTTTATCACGCGCCAGTAAAGATATGAAGTAACTAAATCGACTTCATTATTATTTGAATACTCTTCTGCTTCTTCCATTGAAATAACAGGGATGCCTAATTGCCTTGACATTGCGGCAGTAGGAGAATTCTCAAACTGTGAATCTGTACATACAGCTACGACTTCTATTCCCTGTTCAACTGTCCATTTAAGTAATTCAGCAGACTGTTTCTTTCTGCCCATAAAGATCATTTTCATATCATCATTGCCTCTTTATATTGTTATTTACTGTTCCGTCAAAATTATAAAGATATTCATTATCGGACATGATTATCTTCTTTGCTTCTTCGAATCCGACGTTCATAAATAAATCAAGAGCTGAAAGATGAGAAATGAATTCTTCGGTTTTTCTTTGCGGATAAACAGGATGATGATAATCATTGAACACTACTTCAATACCTGCATCCTTGAACGTATCCATATCCAGATAATCTCTACCGCTTGGTCCGGCAATATAGACATCAGCTCCGGCTGCTTTGCAGATATTAAGGATCAGATCACTCTTTAACCCGTTCACATTCAGTTCTGTCGATCTGACATATTCTGGGTGAATATCCAGAGCATCATTAAATGATTTAATGATCGCCATATTGATCTCCCAGAAATATTCTGTATCAGTATTGATGGCTTTTTCCAGTAAAGGATAAACATCATTAAAATACGGATATTTCTTGTAACTCTGTGCTATGGTCTGAAGATACTTTTCTTTCCACTTGGCATTTTTCGGGTCAGTTGCGATCAGTGTAGTCGCAATCGAGCCATCCATATGCCCCTTATTACTTACAGGAATAGAGATCCATTGAACTCCATTAGTTCCCAGGATCCTGTTACGGTTCTGAAAATAGTTCTTTTCATACTGTACGCTGTCAAGAACCACATATTTTTCCGCTTTAGCCATTTTGTTGAACAGACCAAGCCAAGGGAGATGTTCAGGTTGATGTATCGTAATGATCATATATTCAATTCCTATAATGATGATTTCTTATCGAAATTCAGTTCCAGTCTAAGTATCTCAAATGCTTCTGCATATTTCTTGCCGATCTCATATCCTCTGAAACCGCAACGGCTTTTTACACCTTTGATCCAGTCTTCTCCACCGAATTTTTTATATTCAGATTTATGTTTCTTTAAAGCGGTGATCTTGATATCGACTGTTTCATCGATACCGACATACATATCCGGTTTGAAAGCAACATAAGATCTTCCGGATGGCTGTATAGGCTCAAAGAAGAAGACAGTATTCTTTCTTCTGGCTGCTGCAATCGTAGCCTTAGCTACACCTTCATGAGCCTGATGAGTATCGAAAGGATGATGAGTGAATACGATATCCGGATCATATTTGGACATTACAACATCGATCGCATTAACTACATCTGATCTGAACGGGATATCCTTGGTCGGGAAATCGAGGATCTCGATATCAGTAACGCCTAAAGTCTTTAATGCATCTACACCTTCTTTTACAGCAATATCATCAGATCGCTGTACTTTGCCTTCTTTATTCGTATAACCGGATTTGGACATAATTAGTGTTTTCACTTTATGCCCATTTTTGATCGCCTTGGCAATTGTTCCGCCGCAGGCTAGCTCTATATCATCAAGATGTGCTCCTACTACTAAAATTTTCATGCGAAAAGCCTCTTTCTAACAACATGATTATAACATGTATGCTTGCATCTCCATTGAATTCTATTTTTTAAGCTTATATAGATAATAAGTAACTTGATCTTCCACGTCGTAATAAGTACTGCTTTCGGCGATCAGCTCATAATTATTTAGATCGATCCGTTCCCTGCTAACGGCAAAATCACACAACCCTTTTCTCAGATAATCAGTTTGTATTCTATATATTTCCAAAGGATTAAGGTTCAGTCTGGCAAAATATCTGCAGTTAGGGAATATGTTCGCAACAGTATAGAAACCTCCATCAAGAAATCCATAATTAAGCAAAGTCGGATTCTTCTCTTCGTTGATAATACTGGCAAACTGATACTGAGGAAGTTCGTCTTTATCAACGCCGATGAAATATCTGTTTTGAGTCAGGAAAAATGAAGCAATTATACAGATAGCTGTAAACATATATGAAAGAATCTGTAAGTATTCAGTGATGAAAGTCAACTCCCTAACTCTGATAAGAATCCGAAAAATAAATATCATTCCAAAGATCATAAACAGATTCAGAATCAGAGAATAGTAGAAAAGACTGACTCCACCTATATAGACAAAAAAGAATTCTGCAAGAAACATTGCGATAATATAATATCGCTCTCTTGTTTCTTTGTTAATCAGCATGAAAGCAATACTACCTAAACATAAATAATAAGCATAAGCATTATGCTTTATCATGCTGTAAATTCCGCCAACGATATTATCTATCAGATTATATGTGGTATCTGCATCGGAATAGGAAAAGATGTTTTTGATCAGGTATACATTCAGCCAATCAGAAATTGAGTTGTTCAAACCGAAATAAATGATATAAGGTATGGTGGAAATCACGACACCAAGTGCTATATACAAAGTGGTATGAAGTAACACCTTTACCTTTCTTCCTTTTATACATTCAGACAAAAATATAAGATACCATCCGACATACATTCCCACAAGAGAAAACTTGATCCAGAAAACACATCCTGATAAAAGTCCTATAATTACAGATTCTTTATCTGAAATTGATGATTTATTCTTTATGTTTTTCACAAAGATCCATAACGATACAGCAGTAAGAGACAGGCAAAGTTCTTCTGCACTATCTCCATAGAAGAAGGCGTTTGATGTACAGGTTATTAGAGCTATAACCGGAATTGCAAGTATTATTCCTTTGTCTGCATACATTCTCAAAATCTTTTAATTGTAATACAAAAAAACAAACATAGAGATGATCTCTATGAAATAAACACCTAAAAAAGTGTTTTTGGAAATAAACCAGGCAATACCGTGAATAAAATACAGCAGAGGCCCCTTGTGTTCAAAAAGATCGCGATAAGGAACGATTCCGTTCATCATTGATTTTCCTACAGTAAAGTAACAGTTTGGATCATACCAGTCATTAAACGGATAAATAAATGAACTGCGTGAACATATCGTAATTATGCCTATTGCTGAAAGAATACATATGATTATTGCTGAATAATCTATACTATTATCAGATTCAGTCAGACTGCCATTCTTAACATTCACTGTTTCATTAAACCATCCGATCATTGTAAATACACAACGGAATGATAGATAAGCCATTATCGCTCCAACCGTAAAAACAAAGATCTTACTCTCAATACCTATAGTGGTTGCAACAGATGCCACCATTTCTGAAGTCACCCATTTCTTGCAGAAAAGAAAAATCAGTATAATTTCAAAAAAAAGCGATACTTCGTAAATGTGCTTTCCCCTGCTTAGTTTAGTATTCTTTTTGAAAAGGTTTATTAGACATGTAATACATATAAACACATTTATAACTATTCCAAAAAAAGAAAAAGAAAAAAGCAGGATAAAAAAGGCTCCTACTGAAATCAGTGGCTCTATCTTAAGTAGCATATCTTTTTTATCTTGGTTCTTTTCTTTCAATTCCGTTTTCTGTCATCAAAATAAACTACCAGATTATATACATTATAAAAGAAACCGGTTTACTTTACCAACCTGTATGTATATAACTTCAAATTGATTATTTCAAAAAAGCGATAATGATATACATGATATAATCATGATTGATGAAAACGATTGTTGAAGTAAATAGCAATAACTATGCCAGTACTGGTAACATAATGCTGAATATCGCCAAAGAAGCTAGGAATGAAGGCTATAAAGTATATACATGTTGCCGTAACAGCAGAGAAGGCCATAAATATCATTATGAAGATCAGATATACATAGGTACATGGTTTGATCATGTCGTCAGTGATAAACTGTCGTACATTTTTGGATTGAATGGATGTTTCAATTTTTTCAATACACTTCTGTTTATCAATAAATTGAAAAAGATCAAACCTGATCTCGTTCATATTCATTCTATGTGTGACAATTATCTGAATGTGAATATGTTTTTTTCATTCTTAAGAAAAAATGATATCCCCGTTATCTGGACTCTGCATGACAACTGGGCTTTTACCGGCAGATGCGCTCAATTCAGATGCGAAAAATGGATAGAAGGATGTGGAAATTGTCCTCATCTTGATTATTTCCCTGCTTCACTGTTTCTTGATAATACAGCAAAGATCTGGAAGAAAAGAGAAAAACTGTATAACAGTATCAAAAATATGATGATCGTAACTCCTTCAAAATGGCTGGCAGGGCTGGCAGAGATATCTCTATTCAAAAAGAATCATCCGATAAAAGTCATAAACAATGGTATTAATCTTGATCTTTTCAGACCGATCGAAAGCGATTTTCGTAAGGAACATGATCTAGAAGACAAATATCTCATACTTGGATTGGCTTACTTCTGGGATGAAGGTAAAGGGCTTCATGTCTTTAAGGAACTAGCCAGAAGACTCCCTGATAAATACAAAATCATAATGGTCGGAACCAATGACGAAATCGATAAAGAGCTTCCAGAAAACATTCTTTCAATACATAAAACATACAATCAGGAAGAATTGGTTAAGATCTATTCGGCTGTCGATCTGTTTGTGAATCCTTCGATTGAAGAAAACTTTCCGACCGTTAATATGGAAGCTTTAGGATGTGGCCTTCCTTTACTGGTCTATGATAAAGGCGGAAACGCGGAAACGCTGGATAAAAAAAGCGGTTCCAAAGTTGAACCGGGTGATATCGATAAACTGGAAAAGGAAATAATCAGAATCTGTGAAACCAGACCATATTCAAAAGAAGACTGTTTAAGGAGGTCCAAAGATTTTGATATGGTTAAAAAGTATAAAGAATACGTAAAACTATATAAAGAAATAATAGGTTAATTGTTTTTTCTTTTTCATCTATTTGCTGGGATCTTCTATAACCTCCCAACAATCCGGATCCAGACAGTTATCATGAACAGAATACCAGACATCATCAGCAAATCTGTATCCGTCATTCGTTCTCACATCCCACTGCTTTGAACCAAAAACACTAAATAGCTGATTGTTCTTAGTCATCTCTTCTATTTTATTTCCGGAAAACGGATTTACTGGGTCTTTAATCACTTCATCTGTCGCTAGAAAAGGAACATCGGCATTAGTCATGAAAGAATTATCTATTCTGAATCCTTCACTGTTAAAATCCTTAACCATCAGTAAAGCATTGTAGAACAGCATATCATCGTTATATATTAGCAGATCCTTGTTGATACCAAGGTTAGTTCCATGATCTGAAACGATTATTATTCTTGTATTGTCATAGACACCTGCTTCTTTTAGATAATCGAACCATTTCCCCAGCTCAAGGAAAGCAGCCACATCTACGTGATAATGAGAAAGCTGATATTCATCAGTAATTTCTATTTCACCGCCTGTGATCGAAGTTTTTCTGCTGTCGTTCTCGACATACTGACTGTTATCAACTATATATGAAGGAACATAATCAGGTTCCTGCAGTATTAGATGCTCATGCGTAGTGCTGTTCTGTATCTCCAGGAACAGTCCTCTCTCATTACTGAAATCGGTTATATTTGTGAGTTCTTTCAATGCCTGATAATTGCTCATGAATTCAGCGTCATTAATGCCGTTATCATCTGTTTCCGAAGACAGATAACTTCCACTGCTATATAAAACATCAAAGAACACAGATGGAGCTGTTCTGGTGATGCTGTATAAGAAAAGATTTCTGTTCAAAGATTTCAGATACGGGGCACCTTCTGAATCTGCTGTCTGAGTGATATTGAATGCTTTAATATCAGGATATTCATCATAGATGGAAAGATCAGGGATCCACGAATATCCAGCATATGGCGGATCTAAGACCACTGTATCGAAATTGTTTTTATCAAACAACACCGGCAACACTTTTAATGCTTCGTTATGTTTATCGGACAGCAGTTCACCATCTCTTTTATTCATCATTTCCGGTATATATTCATAGCCACCATAAATACCGGGGGCGCCTGTATTGGTAATGGCACCAAATGATATCGTATTAGGATAGAAAACAAAACCTGAAAACTGTTCTTTCAATTCCGGCTTCTCTTCAAAAATGTACGGAACATAAGTGCTGATAGCCCTGTCAAGCATCAAAACAATAATGTTTTCCTTATACTTGCTGAAATTCAGTATCTTTGAATCCACAGTTGGTCTTTCCAGTTTTGACTTCACATCAATATAAGATCGATTAATGCTGTTCATGCTGACTAACGAGGTCATAAGAGATGCTAATGAAAAAACAAGCACTGCGATCAAAGCCTGTTTATTGAATTTTCTCCAGACCACAGTCAACAATAATGAAACAGCAATAATGCAGACCAGATTAATAAGACACTCTGATTTCTTGATATTTGGCACAACATCATAAATCAGAAGATTGGACATCGTTCCAAGATCATACTTAAAAACAAAATAATCCAGTATTGCTATACCGCACGCAATGAATGCTGCTAATGAAAAAACTCTTTTATTCTTTTCATCTGCAAAAGCATAGTAAACATTCATCCAGATCATGAAAATGCCCAGAGACAAAGATAACGAATTCAGAATATAAGAATTCGGGCTGATCAGATATACAGTATCGACAAACTCTTCTGGAGATGTACTGATTACCGAAGAAGGAATAAACAATCCTGTAAATACACTTAAAAACAGATTACAGACAACAGTACTGTACTTATTGAATGGTAATCCTTTGGCTTTTAAGTCCGGGAGTTTGCCATGAATAAAATAATACAGACTGACAGCAAGCAAAATCGTTGAAACAAGCAACATAAGAATCGTCGTTGTTGCAGAATATACGCCTAAGTGAGTCAAAACAAATATGATTCCGTATAAACCTGCTAATGCACCGAATAAAGAAATGATCTTATTCTTATTTTCAAACTTCTCAATACAGTTTTTAATCAGGCTGAATATGTTGTTCAGCAGATAATAAAGTGACAGAGCAGATGGTGCCTGGTAAAGAATAAACAGAAAGAATAAAGCCATGGCATATAACTGAATCCTCTGCTTGAATGGTTTCCCTTTAGTATAAACTGCAGACGAAATAATATTGATCAAAGTCATCAACACCGGTAACAGATTTATGCCAAATAACAGACCATCCGGTTTGGACAGATCAGCAATAGGACCGAAAGATACCCCGTCCAGTCTTTTCAGATCAGATAAGAAATCATAAGCGGCAATAAAGAAAGGTATCTGCAGTAACAGCGAAACAGAACTTCTTAATGAATATACCGGCTTGTAATCATGTTGCCTGTAATAAGTCTGCGATACATAAAACTGTTCATTGCCTTTGAAAGATTTCTTTAAGAAATCTATATCAGGTTTCATTTCATTCTGAATATCATTCTCTTTTTTCTGAATCTCTTCTGCTTTTTTATACAACGGTAATAAGAGTATATTCAGAACAAAACTCAAAAATACGATTCCCAGACCTTCATTCTGAGTTGCAAAAGAACCGATCGTATAGACGATTTCGAAAATGAGTTTTAAAGAACCGATTATCGAATTATATAGAAAACCAAAAAACGTCATCGTTTATCTCCACTCAATTCTTTCTGCTTTTCAACCATATAACTGAAAATATTATCAGCGGCATTACCGATTTCATTCCATGATTCTTCAACAGCTTTTTTTCTTCCCTCTTTATATTTTCTGCTTTTAAGACATCGATCAATAATTGCTTTGATATCCGTATAATTCTCCTTCGTGAGTTCCTCACCGATTTTTGGAAGAGTATTTAATGTCCACATTTTTTCATCTATCCAGTGGCAGTCATATACCGAATCATCAAAATCATTTGCTGTATAAATAATCGGTTTATTAAAAACCAGTGCAAAATCAAAAATAACTCCTGAGAAATCAGAGATCATAATATCTGATCTGTTCAGTACTTCGAAATTGTCATTGTCCGTATTCCACTCTATATCAGGATACTTATTCATCAGATCATCCATCATTTTCTTTTCCGATATAAAAGACTGTGGATGAGGACGTATTATTATTTTGTATCCTGTATCAATCAATCTGTCTATCAGTTCTGTTCCAAAAACCCGGAATACAGAGTTTGGTCCCCAGGAAGGAGCTAGTAACACGACCGGGATTTCATTTTTCTTCTTTTTTGTTTCATCCAGGCGTTCTTTCATTTCGTCAAAATAAGTAAGCCCTACGATCTTTAGATCTTTTGCCGGAAGTTTTCTTTTTCTTTCGAGTTCTCTTACTTCATCAATCTGAAATTGACCGGATAAAAGAATTGCATCGTAATAATCGATTCCAAATATTCTGTATTGTGTTATATCCGAGCATGCATGTGGAATATGAATATAATATTTGACATTTTTGGAACGTTTCCACTGGTACACATCCAATGATGGAGTTGTCGACAAAAAGACATCTGCGCTCAGCAGATTAAGTTTTGAGAACGCTTTATTATTGTTCCCTATGTATTCCGGTTCAACATATCTGTATTCTTCCTTAAACACCGGATCATCTTCTGATTGAGTAAGATATTTCAGGGATAAACCGTTATTCTCAAACCTGTCACAAATCGGTTTAAAAACATTCCAGTATCTTTTTGAATCGGTATAGATTACAAACGGGTAATGATCAGATCTGCTATTGCTGTTAAATGAAAATGCGCTGAGCTTATTCAATATGCTTTTAAAACTATATGCAGCAACGCTTAGCAATCCCAAAAGGATCGTAAAAAGCATGCTTCCTGTTCCCGGGTCTATATAAGCAAAAGTAATAGGAGCTTCATTAATCATCTTTTCTATTGTAAGACCAAATATTATTTATTGAAATACTGGATAGAATTATTCAAACTCTTCTATAAATACTGTTGATAATCTATCAGGCTAACTCAAATATAATTTTTCCAGATTCCTAATCTCTTTATTCATATCGTAATCACCGATATCACCATATGAATCTATATTACCGACCGGGTCGAGCAAAGCATCGACCCATTTTTCTTTTGGATCACTCAGATTGAGTTTTGTGATGTTTTTACTAAGATAGACCTGTGAAGGGATGTTCTCAGAAACAACACATGGCAGACCGGATGCCTGAGCTTCGACTAAAACGATACCAAATCCTTCAAATCTTGAAGGCAGAATAAAGACGTCCATAGCTTTCATCAGTTCCGGAATATCATTCCTGGAGACAAGGATCTTAGCCTTCTTATCAAGATCAAGCTCCCTGATCTGATTTCTTAGCTGTGCTTCCTGTTTTCCTCTGCCGACTAGCAAAAGATAGGAATTCTTATGTATCTTCTGAAGCTCATTAAACAGCATCACTGTGAATTCGGGATTCTTCTGATAAGTGAAACGACTTACCTGTCCCACTACATAAGCATCTTCAGGAATGCCTAATTCATTTCTGATCTCTTTTCTGCTTCTACTGATATTTATATATCGATTCAGATCGATGGCGTTTCTGATAACTGAGACATTGTCGATGCCGAACATTTCTTCAATCTCTCTAGCCATATCTTCGTGTAAAGCAATGATATGCAGATCATTGTGATCGATAAGATAACGACAGGCGTCTCTTTCAGCCGGTCTTTCATCACCTATCAGTTTCTGTGGAGGATTATGACAGGTAAAGAATAACTTGATACCATCAAGCGATTCTCTTGCGTAATACAGGATTTCAAGTAACTCGAGATGCGCATGGATGATATCAGGTTTCAGTTGTTCAATGGCTTTCTTCGTCAGTTCAGCAACATATCTTTTTCCAAATGTTCTTGCTAAAACTTTATTCACAAAGAAAGATTTCTCGTACATCGTGACGATCTTAACATTGTTCTTTACTAATGCTTTATATACAGCAGAATTAGGGCGATAATCTTCGCACAGGATCGTTACATCAAACTTATCTTTATCCAACAGTAAAGCATAGTCTCTTACAAGTGACTCTGCTCCTCCGTCCTGTATCCTGCCGATAAACTCAACTATTTTCGTTTTCATCTTTTATGTAACATTCAAAGTCATGAACGACCCTTTTGTCTTCCGGTGGCATTGTCATATAATCACCGAAGAAAGCTGTCAAGAACTCATCATAACCTTCAGGTATGCAAAACCTGTGTCCTTCAAATTCGCCATAAGCTTTATTGTATACGGATTTTGGTAAAGCTCCGGTAAAACCGTTCGGTGACCACCTCATTCGAATAACATAGTCACTTTCATCATAATCATATGTCTGAGCATTCTTCTCGATCATCTTCACAAGATTTTTGCTTCCAATGATCCTCGGTATAATCCTGTTTACACACTTGATCGGATTCTTTCTTAAGAAGATAGGCTGATTGGACAGACGTAATAGCGTCTCCAGGAAACATGCCCTCTTGTATAGCTTATCGATCACTTCCTGATCGTCGACAATACCATCAAGCGGAAAAATATCTATATCGACACCTATGGCTTTATTCTTCTTGTAATCTGTATCAGCTTCATATTTAACTGTATTCGGATCATATGCCTTTGCGTAATATAAGAGACCTTCTGAGGGTTTCAACAGTTTGTACTTGCCATTATACTCATTCAGTAATCTTTTATAATCAGGTCTTGGCATCATGATATCGATATCATCATCCCAGGGAATAAAGCCTTTATGTCTTATACAGCCTAGCAATGTGCCTACAGATAAAAAATAAGTGATATCGTTCTTATCACAGAAATCAGCTATATCAATAAGAATATCCAGCGATATCTTCTTGCACTCATCAAGACTCAGTTTGCGCATTCTGTTCTTCTGTCTTTTTCTTCCTTCTGATGAAAATATTTATAATCTTAGTGACAAAACTGTACAGATCTTCTTTGTAGAAGATATAATCAGTAGCTAAAGTCAGGAAGATAGCGATCAATGTATTAATGACAGCATATGTTATCCACATCTTCCAACCGTTAAAGATGACCGGCATGTATAACCTGGAAATGATATGTACTGATGCAATGATTCCGAAACAAATAACTGCATGTTTAACAAAATAAGATATCTTTCTGTACATGATATTGTTTGACAGATAGATGACATACTGCATGGTCCTGAACGCCATGGCACATAAGGTACCTAAAGCAACACCTTCAATGCCAAACAATATAACACCTACAACTGATACAACAATATTGATGACGGCTTCCATAATGGCCCCGTTTCTTGTCTGACGGTAATGACCGGCAGCGATCGTAATAGCTCTATACGGAACTCGGAAACAGTTAAATACACCACCCAAGATCAGCAACAGTGAGAATACCGATCTGATGTAATCCGCATCAGTGACCCCACTGGTGTAGACATATACAAACGGGATCATCATTACCAGTGCTACCGAATACAAGATAGATGTGAATGAATATATAAGCAATTCGAATATACCCAGATTTTTATGCATAGCTTCGATCTCACCACGTGCATACATATCTCCGAAAGCAGCGCCGAATCCGACCGTAAATCTGGTAACGATCTTTTTCAGATTAGCAATTACGTAATGATAAACAGTGTACACAGAGATCTCTGATAACGTGGAGAATAACGTGAGTATTACAACATCAGTATTGTTGTTGATAAATGATGCAACTTCATGAGCTGCAGCGTCCCATTTCTGCGGAATCTTGTCTTCTGTCGGTTTTACCTTCATAAGATGATATTTCTTATGACAGTAGAAATACAGGAACAGAGGCGTGATCAGGTTAACGAGTGAACTCCCAAGTTTCACCATATGCAAAGACATATTACGATTCATTAAAATGACCGCAACGATCGTATTCAGGATCGTCGTAAGTATTTCGAGTGAAGTAGTGATGTAGTCTTTCTGATCGGCGCTCAATAAAGTCTGATATGTAAAGCCAAAATAATACTGTCCGAAAGTTGAAATAGAAATAATAAAGATCAATGGAGCGGTAAAGAACCAGTCATATTCTTGGACGATAAAGATCGGATAGACGATTGATAAACCGATAACGAACAGCAGGAAGACCATCGAGATCTTTCTCATGAATTTTTCCGTCGAGTATAAGACTTCACTTATCTCTCTAGTATCATTCTCAGCCAGTGGTTTATAAAGAGCTACAGCCGTTGCGCCACCAATACCGGCTTTCATCAACGATATATAAGAAATAAACTGGGATATCGATTGTGTGATACCGTTATAATCTGATCCGAATGTCGTCAGGATCATCTTAGGCAGTATCAAACCGCATACCAGTGCTACACCTTCAGATAATAAACTTGTACCTATTGTCAGTACAACTCTTTTAGTTCTGTTTTTAGCCATAATCAGTCTTAGTTATTTCGATTTAATTATACCCTATCATCAAACCATGTTTTTGATAGTCACATCTTCATATGAAATATTTTAATTCATTTAGAATTATTATTCAGAGACCTTTTTTCGTTTATGATCTCTGACAACAAGAAATACACACGCTGTCGAACTTAACGCTGTTAACAAAACGCCAATATTTAATAAAGGAGTTGAGTACTTTAATTCAATGAGATGACTGCCTTCAGGAAGCATCACAGCCATATATTGGATATCACAGTTTAACAGTTCCGCTTTTTCTCCATCGACATAGGCCTTCCAACCTTTCGAATACGGTATTGAGAAACAGACCAGTTTATTATCATCAACTTCTACTTTTGCATTTACAGTATTCTTATCTACATCCAACTCTTCGATCTTAATATTCTTAAGTCTGTTTATGCATTCGATCTGATATTCAAGCGGTTGATATATGATCTTTATGGAATCATATGTATAGTCGCCGCCATCTGAAAAATCTATCGTAATTGTGCCATTAATGCCTTCAAAATAACCTAAGTCAACAATGTAATCGTGACGGTTGGTGTAATGCTGATTATCGCTGCCTTTAAATATGAAATACTTCTCAACATCCTGATATGTGCATCGGATATAAGCCGACATTTTTGAAGAATAGATGCCCTGAACCATAACATAGTATTCACCGGACTTATCACACTCTGCATCAAGATAAATATACGCATCCTCACCTTTTACAGATATCTCGTGTTCACCGACTTCAATATCGTCGCCCAGACTCATCTGATATGAAACATCTGTGTTTTCCATCCTAACTGAATACGGTTCTATTTCCTCAACAGGATGATCGATATATCCGGCCTGTAACAAAACTTCATTCTTTTCTGCCGGATCAAACCTCTGCCACTGTTCAGGAAGAATGTAATTATCATACGCAAAAACAAGCGGTAAGCTGTAATCGCTTCTCCAAACTTCATAACCGTCTAACGTATCCAAGTATTCAAAACCATAAGGTACATACTGTTCAGGCTGATTGATATAGTATTTGATGCCTGCCAAAGCATTCTGAGCAAACCGGTCACCATAATTATCGATATGATGTAAACTGCGGTCGGAGTTTCCCAGCTGAGTACGATAATCAACAACATAATCATTGACAATCGACCAATAATACTGGGTCGATGAATACTCACCCTGAACAGTTGCATTTTCTACAAGTTCATTGCCGCTGTAACGGAAGAAGGAGTCGTCATCAATACTCTCAAATACGACAAACTCACCTTTCAGTTTATCCTGAATATCTGTGATATCGGCACCTTTCTTTGTAAGATCCCAATAATTCGGATCAAATGAAAATGCGATTTCCAGAAGAAGAAAAACAAATACTGTTGCTAAACAGGCGAGATCACACAACTTTGAATTTTTAATGAATCTTATGAATACAAAGATACAGATTGAAATCACAAGCATCAAAGCATGAATCTGCCAGATTGCTGAATCGAAATAGATACAGTAAGCATAATAACAGATACCGGCAATTACATTGATGATTAGAAAGCTTCCTATATCCTTGATATCATCAAAGGAATCTGCAATCACATATGCTACCAGCAAGGAAACACTATAACACCATCTGTCTGTCGGATAAGTAAAAGCATTATATACTGCTGAAAGTTTTGGTAAACCTATAAACAGTAATGATGTGATTATCAAAGCAATCAAGGTTTTATTTTTGTTTCTGCAAAGCACATAAACATAAGCAGGAAGCCAGAGCATTGAAAAACCGCCTAGATAAGATCCGTCGTTGAAAGTAAACTTTATTGGCAAGCCGATATAATCTGACAGTGAATATAAAAAAGGCACATCGACCGAAACATCCATTCTGGCGCTTCCGATCATTGTCTTCAGCATTGGAAGAAAAACAACACATCCCATCAAAGTGCCTAAAGCAGAATACATCCCGATTCTTATTAAGGCAATGCCTTTTTCTTTCCAGCTCTTTTCAAGGAATAACAATCTGATAAGAACAAACAACACTGTACTTACGACATTGATATAGAAAAAATAAATGCTTCCAAGAGCTGAGAACATCACCGCCAATGACAACCAGTAAGCTCTGTCATCATTTATGGCCATTTCGACACCCATAATGATCAAAGGAAGCCAGACAGATGCTGAGATAAAAAAGACATGGCCATTCATGCTGATTAAATTAAAAGCACAGAAAGCATACAGAAGCGAGCAAGCCAGTACGATATAACGATTATTCTTTTTCTTATAGAAACATAATGCACTGAAAGCTAAACCAGCACAATACATTCTGACTATAGTTGCCCCATCATAATACAGATACATATACTCTTCAGGACATAAAAAACTGAAAAAAGTGAAAATGTCTCCCACAGCATAATAATGAAATGTATGCATGATATCGGCGCCTTCACCGATCACATAATCCCACTGAGGTATAATAAAATGCCCACTAAAAAAACTGCTGAACATTTCTTTTAAAATATTGGAATAGTAAACTAGGGCTCTGAAATGCTGACGAAATCCATCTCCGTCCGCATCAATAAAAGTTTTGCCTTGAGAATAAAAATAATAAACCGCCAAACCTGCTACCATGGCAAACAAAACCGTATATTCAATATAAAATAGTTTTTTTTCTTTCTTTCCCATATTACTCTGATAGTTTTCTATATCTGTTACTTTTCGTCAACCTTTTTCATATACATTTTTATACATTCATCAAGTTCTTCAAGTGTTTCCGGTATCATGACTTTATCGGGATCAGAATACTCCTCTTTAAACAGTTTTATCGTTCCCTCGAACAGTGAATAATCGTAGAAAAGCTTTACCAGTTTATAAACAAAGATAAGATAAGGTTCTTCATCAAATAAAAGTTTAGGATTAAACAGAGCTGTAGAATTGATCGATATAAGACATGTATCATTGATATTTTTCATATTCAGGGCTTTCATCTCCCAGATCTGTTTGTTTCTGGAGACCATAAAATCATCGCTTGAACTCGGATATCTTGGATGTGGACAATATAGAACATCTTCTTTATACTTCTTTAACACATCCAGTACTTCATGTTCGTCATACATCGACTGTGAGAACCAAAGAAGATTCTTTTTCAGTTCGTCTTCATAACCTGAGAATTCTTTGAATTCAGTTCTCAGCTGTTCAAGATACCTATTATCAAATTTCGGAAGTTTTCTGATCTTGTCTTTTATCTCGCCGATAAAAAGCTCCGGAGCAATCAGATAAACACCACTGTAATCAAGAAAATCTCTTCCATAATTGAAACGCTTATACAGTAATTTATAGGACCTTGATCGTGGAACGATCAGATCAAGATCAAAGAAATATGTTGCCAATCCGTCTTCATATAACTGTAGTTCACAGTTCTTATTTAATTGCCATATTGCTGCAACGATCCTCGAAAACTTTGGAACGGTCATTACATCATATTTCAGTTCTTCTGCATTTAGATCATATTTATTCTTCAAATACTGTTTCTTGAAAATGATATCACTCGATGATTTTAACAGGTGAAATACACCACTGTTGTCTTCAGCTTTATCGAGAACATATACTCTTTCAAAGGTACTTTCGTTTTCAACTATTTCTGCAACTCTTTCGGCACCATAAAAAGCCTTCATGATGATGAGGTCTGCTGAATAATTATTTATATCCTCAAAACCAGCATTCTTGCGATGCCAGTGAAGATTCAGCACATTGATCAGCTGATAAGCTGAATTGCAGTAGTAAAGGTAATGCATAATATCAATCTACCATCTTTCTGAAAAAATTTCCCGGTAACAGCGTAAATACAAAGGACATGACATAACATGCCAGATATGTCAGAAGACACCTTGAGAAGTTCGGTATGTTCAGACCTAACAGTTCATAAATAATTTCCATTATCCCGTATACCAGCCTGTGAGCACAGTAAATACCTAATGTATACCTGGTTACCTGAAGAATAATACTTCTGGATTTATCAGTAACATCTTCCAAGGGTAAGAACAGGAAGAATATAAACAACATGATTCCCATGTATATCGGATATAAGCCTTCAAAGAAACCTTTAAACTGAGGAAATGGGATATAGAATCCGATAATAAACAGAACTAAAGAAGCAACAATAACGATCGATCTCTTGTCTTTCAGCTTTTCATATACATTAATATGCCTCAAGATCATTCCAACACTTGCGAAAGGCATAACCTCAAAGATCCTGCCTATCGTATTCATGATCTCATAAGGTTTATCTGCAAAAAAATCAAAATAGAAACCTGAGGCCTGTATCAGTAAAGCAACCACAAACGAGGCATATACACATTTCCAGGCTGTTTCCCGTTTGCATAGTTTAAAAACCAAACAGTAGATTGCGGTCAAAATGATCAAAACACATTGAAACCATGTTGAAGGATTAGTATCTTGGCGACAGCCTGAAATTATGGCTATAAGCAGATCAAGTAATGTATGAGAAAGTTTGTGCATGAAAATAATATCCGTCAGCACATAGACTGTCCAGCAGATGATAGCCCATCCGACTTGTGGAATTATCAGTCTGATGAATCTGTTTCTGACTTTTTCCGGATCCTGTTCCTCTATCGTTTTTGCACTCAGATAAAAAGCAATGATCATAAATACCGGAACAGAAAAGAGTTCGCAGTTTTTCAGGAAACGGAATATCAGGTTGTCATATCCCTTCCAGCTCATTCTATGTAAAAGAATGACCTCAAGGGCCATCCACATTCTCAATATATTTATTCCTAAGTTTATTCTTTTAGATTTCTCCATTGATAGCTTTCATGATGGTATCAAGCCTGTTACCCCAGGAATGATGTTCAAGAATAAAATCATAGTTCTTGTCGACAAGTTCCTGATACTTATCAGGATTCTTCTCGTAGTAATCGATCTTTTCATCAAAGTCTGAACCGTCATCCTTGAATGTCAGCATAGCTTCATACGGGAAGAGCTCAGGCCAGGTCTCCGGCTTCTTGCCGATGACCAAAGTCTTACAGATCATCGCTTCAAAATAACGACAGATGATGTCATTTACATTACCTGTCCTCTTGAAGTTTTCATAGTATTTAGGAACACACACAAAATACTTGGTCTTGTTTATCTCGTTTACCAGTTCGTCATAATCAGGATACAGAGTTTCATTTCTGTTTCTACGGTATGCATAGTTTTCTCTGTTATCTTCAAGATCGTGATTCTTGAGATAATTCAGGATATTCCTGTGCATCTCTTCATTGAATCTTCCCATCTGCATGAACATTCTTGTCTTCGGTAGATCTCTTGTATTGAAAACTTCATAATCTGCACTTAAAGGTGCCCAATGGCTGTTATAGCCTTTACTTCTGTAATACTCATCAGTCAGCTTATACGCAAAGAAAAGATATTCAGGATTTATCTCATCGATTACTTTTCTCCACTCTTCAAACTCCGGTTCCCAGCAGTCATAGTTATACAGAGCGATCTCATTTCCGTGTTTCTTTAATTCCTTAAGAAGATAAGCATTCTCTTCCAGATAATTGAGATTCACTGAGATAAAGATAAACACAGAATTATCATATTTCTTTTTAGTAAAAGGGTCACAAATCAAAGGAAGATGTAACTTCTTATTGATCCTGTTGATGTTCTTTAAAACGATATTCTTGTACTTAATATCAACATCACCCTTTCCATACTTCAAAAAAGCTCTCTCCTGTCCATCGACCTGCGGAGCACTTGAGCCTTTTTTGATATAGGATTTCTGTTCAGATAAGATTATCAGTTTCTTTCCCATGATTATCTCGTCAGGAAGGTCTCTCCCTTGTTTACTCTTTTTCTCCAATAATCTAACAGATCCTTCATGGTTTTCTCATAAGGAATCTGCGGTTCCCAACCGGTATGTGCTTTAAACTTCGAGCAGTCAGGGATCTGTAGATCCGCATCAATTGGTCTTAATCTTTCCGGATCAGTTACTACTTCGATCTTGTCTTTCATTTCAGAAAAAAACATTAATGTTCTCAATGTATCGCCGACAGTACAGGTATATGAACCGCCGATATTGTAGTATTCACCAGGAATAGGATCGATAGTAAGAAGCATATAGTAAGCTCTGACTGCATCTCTGACATCAGCATACGTCCTTAAAGAATCAAGATTTCCGACCATGACTTTCGGTTCGATGAGTCCTGCCTCGATCATGGCTATCTGTTTGGCAAAAGTTGATTCGTGGAAAACATCACCTCGTCTTGGACCGGTATGGGTGAACATCCTGGTCGTCATGACGGTCATGCCATATGCTTCAGCATAATATCTTCCTAGCAGATCTGTTCCAACTTTAGATATCGCGTAAGGAGAAGCCGGATGGAAACGGCATTCTTCATTGATACCATTTTCCGGTTTCTGATCAGCAGGGATCCTGCCAAAAACTTCTGAAGAAGCACAGACGTGAATTACAGGTTTGTAACCCTTATCTTCTTCCATGATCAGACGGATCGCTTCTAATAACCTACAAGTTCCCAGAATATTGGTATTTAACGTATCGATAGGAGCTGTAAAGCTCGTCAAAGGATACGACTGTGCAGCCAGATGAAAAACATAATCCGGTTTAACTTTCTTGATAACGGTGATCAGGGACATCTCATCATTGAGATCCGCATAATCAAAGAAAACACGATCTTTCTTATTAACTCTGTCTAAAAGATGTTCGACGTTCTCTAAAGGGCTTCTCCAGCGACATACACCGTATACATCCCAATCAGTATTCTCCAACAGATAGTCACAAAGATGTGATCCTACCATTCCGGTTATTCCGGTAATTAATGCTTTAGTCATCGTAATCTCCCTCTACGTTGAACTGCTCAGGTGAATAATAAATCACTTCCGTACCACTGTTTTCAAATTTAAATGGAACATACAGCAGTTTATTCAAAGCTTTCTTAACTGCTTTCTGTTTTGATTTAGGTACATAGAAGACGATAAAACCTCCCCCTCCGGCGCCAAGCAGTTTGCCTCCTAACGCTCCGGCTTTCACAGCCTTGTCATAGATCTTATCGATCTCGCTCGTACTGATCTTGTCACCTGTCGATCTCTTTAACTTCCACGACTTATCAAGTAATCTTCCAAAATCATTGAGACTTCTCTTTTTATCCTCCAGGATCTCTTCTGCTTCATCGACAAGTTCTTTCATCTTCAGTAAGGTTTCGATATTCTTATCAGCATTCTTTTTCGTATCCTTCTGGATCTCAGACGAGAATCTGGTAAAACCGGTGAAGAAAAACATCAGATTATCATTAAGCTTTTCTTTTCTTTCCGGTGAAATGATGATTGGTTTTACTTCATAGCCTTCACTGGAGAAATTGATCCTGTTAAAACCGCCAAAGGAAGCAGCGATCTGATCCTGCAGTCCTCCTGCTTCTTCACACATCACTCTTTCGACATAGATCGCATCATCAGCCAGCTTTCTCTTATCGGCATACTTGCCTTTAAGGCAATAGAACGCATTCAGTAATCCTACCGCAAAAGAAGAACTCGAACCTAGACCTGTACGTGCCGGAAGATCCGCATCGTAATTGATGATCAGCTCATGCATATCAAGAAGCTTCATAGCATTTCTGACCATCGGATGTTCAATATCATTTATTTTTCTGGTTCTTTCGATCTTCGAATATGTGACCTGATTCTTGTAAGTAAAAAATCTAGGCAGATGTCTTACTGTTACATAGACATATTTATCAAAAGTTGTAGAAATAACACTTCCACCATATTTCTCATAGAACTCTTTTAAATCAGTTCCTCCACCAAAGAAGGACATCCTGAACGGTGTTTTGGTTATGATCATTGATTCTCTCCGAAATATTTGCTCTCAAGCATTAGACATAGAGCGTGATAGACAGGCAGATGCAGTTCCTGGATCTTGTATGTCTCGGTCTCCGGAACTCTTATACAGATGTCTGCCGTTTCTGACAGCTTGCTTTCTTTTTCACCGGTAAGACCAATAATCTTTATACCCAGAGCTTTCGCAACTACACAGGCATTGATGATGTTTTCTGAATTGCCGGAGGTTGAGATAGCTAAAAAAACATCTCCCTTATCTCCATATCCTAAGAGCTGCTGTGCAAATACACCTGTCGCATCTGCATCATTCATATAAGCTGTAGTAATAGCAATATGAGAAGTAAGAGGAACTGCCCTTAAAGGCATCTCCAGATTCTTTATTAGTCTTTCGCCTCTTTTCTTATCAATGGAAATGAGTTTATCTGCCAATTCTTTATTGATCGGTCTAGTATTCTTAAAACGCTTCATCAGTTCGCCAGTGATATGTTCGCTGTCAGCAGCTGAACCGCCATTGCCGGCAATGAGCATCTTTTTATTCTTATCGTATATTTTGACTATAAGCTCATATGCTTTTTTAATATCCTTACGGCATACTTCCAATCTCGGATATCTGTCAAATAACAGTTCAAATTCTTTCTGTACGATTTTTTCCATAACAAAAAAACTCTTTCTACGAGAAAATTATAACATAGTAATGGTATTAAAACTCTTATTTGGAGAATTCCTTCCTGACCTTTTCTGAAAATGATTCGTCAGGCAGGATGTTATATTTCTGTAGATATAAACTCTTCATCCTGGCTGTTACTGGACGACAACTGTAGAATGCTTCGCCAGGATAAACAACTTTATACTTTATGCCATTATCAAATACATTATTAAGCTCTTTAATGATATCTTCTCTTCCGACCAGATCTCTGCCTGCTATGTTCAGGAATGCATGATCATAATCTTCCCAGTTCTTTATCAGCCATTCTATACAATCCAGCACATCACTGACCGTTATACAGTTTCTGTAAAACGGATCATAAACTTCACATATTTCTCCACTTTTTAAGCAACTGAGCGCATACTTTGTGAATTTGTCTTTTAAAGAAACAACATATGATAATCTTATCGCTTTGAAATTCTTATCATCTTTGAATTCGTCTTCAACTGCTTTCTTCATCTTCCCATAAGCAGTTGAAGCATCAGTATATGATTCCTCATCAAATTCATCATTAGGATGATTGCCGAATACCGCATCCGAAGAAAAGAAGATGACTCTATTATTTCTTTTCAATGCTTCAGAAATGAATTTCTTTGTTCCTGTAACGTTGATGTTCCAGCACTTATCATATTCTTTTTCACAAAGATCTGGACTTGATATAGCGGCTGGAAAAATCGCATAGTCTGTATCATTCAAGATGTCATAATCAAAATCTTCAGGTTTCTCAAGATCCAGATAATGATCTGTTTCTCCGATCTTGTCGATCCTGACTATTTCATATTCTCTTCTTAATCTTTCAATGATAAAGCCGGATATATATCCAGAGCTACCTATTAGTGCAATTTTCATATTTTATACTCCAATACTTTGTTTACTGCTTCAAGTAGATCGCCATCAGTATCGATCTTTATTGTACTGCATCCAGCCGCCTTGCCTG
This sequence comes from Erysipelotrichaceae bacterium, assembly GCA_017404785.1. Classification (GTDB taxonomy): domain Bacteria; phylum Bacillota_I; class Bacilli_A; order Erysipelotrichales; family Erysipelotrichaceae; genus Colivicinus. The sequence continues at coordinate 9,692 of JAFRBQ010000002.1, read as the reverse complement.
CTTCAACATCATTGTTGCTGTCACCAATCATAAATGATTCGGTAAGATCAATATTGAAATCCTTTGCCGCCTGATATAACATCCCCGGTTTTGGTTTGCGGCAATTACATTCAATTTTCAGTTCTTTAACTTCTCCTTCAAATCCAGAATCTGGATGATGCGGACAGAAATATATCCTATTGAGATAAGCACCTTTTTTACCTAAAAGAGTTTCCATCTTGTTATGGATCTCATCAAGTTCTTCAAAAGTGACTTCGCCTCTAGCGATGACCGGTTGATTTGATACTACGATTGCAAGATAATCTGAATCATTGATTCTGTGAATAGCTTCTGCCGTGTTTTCTAGTAATTCAAAATCATTGATATTTCTTAAGAAACCGACATACTTGTTGATCGTACCATCACGATCAAGAAAGATCGCTTTCTGTTTATTGCATAGATTCCTTCTTGAAACTTTACCGCTTAAATAATCTCTGCTGACTTCTGCATATCTTTCAGGAGTGCCCATATCTTTAACATATTCCGGTGAATCATAGGCATACATCTCGTCTTTTCCGCACAAAGGTTTGAGAATATCTCTGTCCAAATCGATCTTTTCTTTATCTGGCCTTTCTTCCAGGACCTTTGGTGAAACGATATGAATTCCCGCATTGACTCTGTTTTTATAGTATTCAGGCCGATTGTCTTCTTTAGTAAGCCATTTTATGACACAGTCATTCTTATCAGTTATTACTAAACCGCTGTCATAAGGATGAGTGTTTGGATGAGTGAAGATCGATACAAGTCCATTCTTCTCCCGGTGGAAATCCAAGAAACGATTCACATCGATATCAAAAAGAACATCTCCATTGACAAGCAGAAAGTCCTCTTTCAGTTTATCCTTTAACTCAAACAGAGCACCGGCATTCCCCAATGGTATCTCTTCGTTATAGTATTCAATATTGACCCCGAATTTTGAACCATCACCAAAATAATCGCTAATAACATGTCCTAGATGCGAAATGGTGATTATGAAATCGATCAGTCCTTGTTTTTTTAAAGATTCGATCTCCAGTTCCAAGACTGGTTTATCGCCTATCTTTATCATCGGTTTTGGAATATCAGAAGCAATGGAGCTGATCCTTGTCCCCTTGCCTCCTGCCATTATTACAGTTTTCATTTCAGAATTCCGTTCTTTCTGTCCAGATACCAGAAAACACCAAACCCGATTATAGATACCATACTTACTAAGGAACCAAATTTCAGGAATGGAGTATTATATCTCAACTCTATTGTATGACTTCCCTTTTCAAGACTTAAAGCCATATAACATTCATTGGCTCTTAACAGCTCTTTTTCTTTTCCGTCAACATATGCTTTCCATCCGTTGGCGTAAGGAATAGATAACAACATATACTTATCTTTCTTCAGATCGATATTTCCGTCAATTCTGTTTACAGAGAATTCCACATCTTCAAGAACATCCTCTTTAAGCAGATCTGTCTGTTCTTGGATCATTTCATTATTGATTCTGCTGACATAGAGATCATCAAATGTATACACTCCCGGATATGGTAAAGTCAAAATGATTTCATCTACACCATTTTCATTGTATCCGTAACATATAGTAAACTCATGTCTTCCCGAATAAAACTGATATTCCTTAGTATAGAAATACATAAGTTTATTAACGTCATTCGCTTCAGTCCTGATTTTCAGAATTGTTCTGTTTCCATCAATATATCCTTCGGTATCTTCAAACTGCAAATTATCAAAAGAAAGATTATACTCACCTTTATCAGGATCTTCGATCATGATATGCAAATCAGATTTTTCTTCACTGACTGTTATTCTGTTTCCGTCAACAACGATCCCATTATCTCCGACTAATTTAGTTTTTTTACGATAATCATCATAAACAGGATCCAGATCCGAATCAACATCAAGGACGATATTATTCAACAATGTTTCCTGTTTTTCGATCTGATCGAGTTTATCCCATTTCTCATAAGAAACCGCTGTTTCATATGTATAACCAAACGGTATAGTATATCTGTTCTGATATATGCCTTTATCTTTGTTTTCACCTTCATAATCAAAGATATACGGTATCGGTTCTATTTCGTTATCTACAAAATACTTAACATTGCCCAAAATATATAAAGACGATCTGTCATCATAACCTCTGTACATATATGAGGTCAGATCAAGAAGACCGAGTTTATTTCGGAAACTGATCACATTAGGATTGGTAACGCTCCAGTAAAAATCAGTAGATTTTACTCCCGCCAGCATTCCGGCGTTTGCCTTCAGGAAATTGCCAGAATATCTGTAGAAAGCATCATTATCGTCTTTCACAAATTCAGCAAATCTTTCAGCATCAGATTCATATACTTCACTTAATGCTTCCTCAACAGTCGCAGCATCTTCTTTTCTGTTTGAACCGCGTGCTGAATAATCATAATCAGCGATATAGATGATGTTGAAAACAACAATCAGGATCAGCAGGACCTGTTTGAGATCCAGATCTTTTATCTTCTTATCGATATTAAGATTTAAAACGATATAGAATATGATACACAAAGCGATCGGTACAAATACTCTGATCTGCCTTGACCAGGCTGATACCATCGAACCAACAAATAAAACAACCATGAAGATGAGAAGATATTTTTTATTATTTTGTAATTCTTCCCATTCATATACAAATGAATAGGCAACTACCAAAGCGATCGCAAAGGACCAGCGGTTGATTGGATAGGCAAAACCATTCATGACTTTTCCGGCATATGGAATACAGACCATCAGGAAGACAATAATGTTATACACAAGAAGCATCCTTCCGGTCTTTCTCTTATCTTTCAGAAGTAATCCCAGAGCCAGTAAAGTCGGTGCAGCAAATCCCATACATAGATCGTACTCAAAATCATTTGATACAAAGACTGTAAACAGTCTCTCATAGTAGAACCTTGAGTACAGAAGACCTCCGGCACTTTCAATCGAAACTCTGCTGTCAGACATGAACGGATCGATTACCGGCAACAGTATCACAGCGGCCAAAGCTGTACCCCAGGCTGAGAAGATGATTATCGTTATCAGCTTAGATAAAAGTTTCTTCGGTTCTTTTATATACGCAAACAGAAGTCTTACTGCTACATATAAGACTGTCAGTACTACCAGCATGTAGAAGAAATAGAAATTGCTTAATGCGCTGATAAACACCGCTACAGATAATAAGTACGGTTTCTCATCATTGATGATCTTTTCTATACCCAGAACGATCAATGGCAGATACAACATCGGATTCAGGAAATAGATATGTTCATTGACGTTGAGCAGATCCCAATAACAGAAAACATAGACAAGTGTTCCGGCCAGTACTGCATACTGATTATTGCGCTTTGTATAAAAACACAGTATTGAAAAGAACAGACCTGCCAGATAGAGTCTGATGATGATACTCAGATCATAATATACGTAAATTAAATTTCTTGGGAAAAAGACAGAGAAAAACGATAACGGATCTCCGATTGCATACATATGCAGTGTCTGTAATATATCTGCACCTTCGCCAATGGTAAAATCCCACATCGGGATCTCAAAACTGTGTTCGATAAAGAAGTTTCTGAATATCGTTCTGAGATACTCTGAATAATAAATCAGAGCTTTATAATGCTGAACAAGACCGTCATTAGTATGATTGATGAAAGTAATACCATTCAGATAATAGTAACTGAAAACGATCGCACACATGATCAGGAAACAAAATGTGTAGATCAGATAATAATTCTTTCTGCCGTTATTCACGTTATGCATAAATCAATTTAGTTCTTATCATCCGGAAAGACTCTGACATTCTGAAACTTGGCTGACCATCTTCCCCAGTCTTTTCCGAATGCATAGCCTATCAGAATATTTTCACTTGAATCAAGATATCCGATCGGGCTTTTTGCTACACCGACATTGTGAGCATAATCCTCGATCATATCTTTTGATGTGTCCATTTCCTCAAATTTCTTGCCATCGTATGACGCATATAATGCGATTCTGGAACTCTCGGACATCCTGTAATCGATAGAAAAAGCCAGGAACAGGCCAAGATTAGTATCATAAGCTACATCCAAAGAATCCTCATGAAGATGATTCAGAACCGTATCCTTAAATCTCATAGTTAAAGGCCAGTTTTCTGTCAGATCAGCTTTATATAATCCGGTAGAACCACCATTTTCATCAAAACAGGTGTAATAGATAAGAAGATCATCATCTCTTATGACGAAACTCAGCTCACCTATACCCCATCCGGAAGGATCTCCTTTGTATGCGATGATAGGTTCAGGATCGCCACCCCAGCCTTCACCGTTCCATTTTTCATACGGTCCGTCAGGATATTCGCTTCTGGCTACAAATGCCGAATTATTGGAACCTTTTCCGCTGTAGTCATCGGTAGAGGTATAGCCCATGTAATAATAACCGTTAAAATACACTACACCAGGATCACAGACTGAACAGCTGTCTTTTGAACCGGGTGTCGGTTTCAGAACCACTTCTTCATCAGACCAGTTTATCCCATCATCAGAATGCCTATATGTGATCCAGTCCCATTGAGAGCTGTTATTGCCCGGAGAAGAGAACCAGGCGTCCATTGAACCATCTTCATATTTCATGATCGAAGGACCGTAACGGTAATAATCCTCGTAAGAATAAAAAATAATATTACCATCGTCAACAGCTTTTATTTCAAGATCCAGTTCATCAGATATATTATTAGGATCATTTATTTCTGGATCATTTTTCGTAATAGTCTCATTCACAGTTGAACACGAAAAAAGCATCATCGGTACAAGTGCTATAATCAGTAATCTTATAAAAACAACTTTTGTCTTCATATCCACCTTTATATTTTAACCTATATAATGATTATTCACTACCGATGGCACTTATTCCGGATTCATATAATTGACTATTGAAATCAATCTTAACAATTCGTATTTGCACGTATAGTAATTGTTTTCTTGATAATAACATTATCCTGTTTGTTGATATAATTATGAATAATCACATATAGGTATGAAAAACAGTTACTCTAAAAAGGATTTAATCATTTTGCTCACAGCTTTATGTCTATTAGTCTCATTCTTTTTTGTGCTGTTTTTTAAAGAGGAAAGAATAAAAGAAGAGATAAATGAAGAGATAAATAAACTTCCATTCAATTATGAAAGTATCTGCAGTTATGACCTTGTCAGGAGAATAGAGAACTACCGTAAAGGTGTCGCATCATATAATGAACTGCTTAAAACCAGAGACGAACTGGTATTTTTTAATCAGACACATCTCATGGAAGAAAAGTGGCCTACTGTTTATATTTATTCCTATGACGGCAATGGAAATAATCTTAAAAACTATCATGGAAAGAAAGAAGCCAGAATAGTTTTCGTCGATAGCAATGGTGATGTAATTGACGATGATAACTGTATTATCAATGTTCGCGGCAATTCTACTTCCGGCGGCGACAAAAGGCCATACAACATAAAATTCTCCAAGAAAGTAGATATTCTTGGTTTTGGCAAAAACAAAAAATGGAGTCTTTTGGCTGAATGTTTCGATCCAACTATGATAAGAAACAAGCTGTTCTTCGAGCTTGCGAAAGAAATGGAACTGGAATATACTCCTGAAAGCGAATATGTGAAGGTCTATATGGATGATGTCTATAAAGGATGTTATCTCCTTACAGAACGGGTAAATGCTTCAATCAGCAGAGTCGATATCGATGTCTATTCCGGAGATTTCATTTTCGAATATGAGGAAGAAAGAGAAGATAAGGATACTGTATACATAAACAGCGATAACGACTGGAGATTCAGGATCGTTGATCCGGATGAACCCGATTATGAAACAGAAGAGTATATGCACCAGTCTATAAATCTGTTTGATAACGCTGTATATTCCGGAGATTATAAAAACGTCAGGAATACAATAGATGTCGAAAGCTTTGCCAAATTCTATCTCCTGAACGAATTTGCCAAGAATATTGATTTTGATTACAGCAGTGTCAAATTCTACAAAAAGAACGGAATCATTTATGCTGGACCAGTCTGGGATTTTGATATATCCTCAGGCAATTACTCGATAAATTATTATCCTGATGCCTGGGAAGGCGAAAGCCCTGAAGAAAAAGATAATAAGAAAATAAGCTATGCAGAATTTGTCTGTACCAGAAATCCTATATTTGACAGACTGATGGAATATCCTGAATTCCGATCTCTGGTAAATGAAACATTTGAAAAATACTATTCTTTATTCGAAAGTTCATATTCAGATGGAGGCATGATCGATCAACTGACAGGCAGATATAGAGAACTATTTGAAACCAATTATTCAGATACTGAAAACGGTGGAGCCGGCTGGGTCATCTTCCATACCTATTCTGGTCTGGAATTCGAGGAACGCGGTGAAACTTATGATGAGAATATCGAGTATCTGCGAACATGGCTGAAAGACAGACTAAACTGGATGAAAGAAAACATGTGGCAAGAATAAAACTGCAGTGATGCAGTCTTATTTTGCGCAGATTCTGACCATTTCCTCATAACTGTCATAACCGTAGACGGTATATGATTCAGTTTTTAATAGGATATCTTCATTTCTCAGTTTATCTCTCCAATTGCAGTATGGGATTTCATTATCCTTCAGGATAGTGAAAACTTTGCCCTGTGGCGTCGTTTCCACATGCTTCCTTGGCTGTAACCATGCCCATGATATGCCGGGAGCTTTCTGATTAACAAACAGAGATCCATCTTTTCCGGAATCTACCCAGGTACGCATTTCGATCTTGCCATTTGTGAATTCCGTAATGACATTGTTATTCCAATAAGAAGCATAACCTGAATTATAATCGGTATCTTCCAGAAACTCAGCTATCTCAATAAGATCTTTATTCTTTTCGGTCGTGGCAACCTCCATATAACAGATTGATGATCTGGCATAGACTGCAAGTATCAGAATTACAGCTACCAGCAGTTTTGTAAAAGCGGGAGCTTTGCCAAACCCACATTCATGAATTCCCATGGCGATGATCGGAAATACATAAATCAGGATCGGGAAATTATACCAGCGATCATAAACCATATCCGTGAAAGTATAAATCGTAAAGAAAATCAGAACATTGCTCAAGAAATACAGAATAAATAATTTATACTCATCACTGCTTTTCTGCTTTAATCCCATGATAATGAAATATAGCAGAGCGACAACAAACAAAGCGCAGGCAGCATTACTGATCAGTGTTGGAATAGTCATGTAGTATTTACTGAAACCCAGCGTCTGAAGGAAATCTGTTAATACTCTGATAAAGTTTTCACTGTTGATATCCGTAAATCTGATTTCACTCCAGGAATCAAAATGAGCAATTCTTGAAAGTACTTTATTGTTTACCAGATAGCCCATTCCATTAGCGATCGTACATACAAAAGCAAAATTCAGATAACGGAAGTTCTTAGTATCCTTATACTTTTCCCATCCGAAATTATAGATCCAGTACAGGGCTATACAGAATGCCGATAGCAGTAATGGAATATATGTGATCACTATCTGGCGAATGCCATTCAATCCGGCACAAAAGCCAAGCACACAAGCTAAACAAATCAGAATGATCTTTTTATTCTTCTGCGTTTCTTTGCCATAGGCAAAAGTGAAACCAATGGTCATGAAAGCTACCGAAATGAATGGCACATAGGCACAGGCACAGACCATAATATAGAAATACTTATATGTAAATGCCAGAAGCAAAGAGACAGCAGCATATGGCCCATATTCTTTGCACCCCGCTTTTTTGAAGACGTACATGACGCTGCCGGACAGAATCAGATGCAGGCAGATAATGGACAGAAATCTGGTAAGATGCCAGTCATTTGTGAAATTAGAAAAGAATGTATACAGAAGTTGAGTATAAAGAACTCTGATCTCCGATGAATATAGCCAGCCGCTTGTAATGATGCTTTTTTCTTTAACAAGAATATGGGAAAGAATCATTTCAGCTGACATATCAGAATCAATCAGATTAGGAAGCTTTATATTGATCAAAATCAGTATTAAAAGATCTGTGACAAACCAGATTCCCAGGCCAATATAATATATCAGTTTTTCTTTTCCTATTTTGTTTAAAATGTTTTTCATCTTACTTTACGGTTTTATCACTCGCTTCAGCAATAATGTAATGAGCCCTGTTTTTGGTCTCCATGTAAGTCTTTCCGATATACTGTCCCATAATGCCGAGACAGAACAACTGAATACCACCTATGAACACAATTACACACATCGTCGATGCCCATCCGGCGACCGGATCACCAAAGATCGCTTTTCTGACGATGATGAATATCAGCATTACGAATGCAACAAAAGTCATCAGGAAACCGAACCATGAAGCAATATTTAGAGGAACATTCGAGAAATTGATGATCCCGTCAATCGCATATCTGGTCAGACCCCAGAAACTCCAGGAAGTCGTTCCAGCTACTCTCTCAACATTTTCGAATGGCAACCAGTAAGTTTTAAAACCTACCCACCCGAAAATGCCTTTAGAAAAACGGTTATACTCACTCATAGAAATAACAGCATCGACCATTTTTCTTTTCATCAGCCGGAAATCTCTGGCACCATCAACGATCTCAGCATCAGATATTGTATTAATGATCTTATAAAACATTCTGGCAAACATGCTTCTGATCTTTGATTCGCCCTTTCTGTTTACTCTTCTGGTCGCCACTGAATCGTAATCCTGTTTTTTTAGGATCTGGTACATTTGAGGTAAAAGTGTCGGTGGATCCTGCATATCGGCATCCATAACAGCCACGTAAGCACCTTTGGAATTTACGAAACCGGCATACATAGCGGCTTCTTTTCCGAAGTTTCTAGAAAAAGAGATATATCTGACATTCTTGTCCTTTTTAGACAGTTTTCTCATAACTTCGAGTGTATTATCTTTTGAACCGTCATCGACCAGAATCATTTCATAATCGACTTTCATAGTTTTAAGAACTTTGCTTGTTTCATTATAAAAAATCGTCAGTGCTTCCTCCTCGTTAAAACAAGGAACGATAAGCGAAATCAGATCTTTTTTTGTCTTTTTTGGCATATTATTTCTTTACCTCACTGATAATTCAGAAATCCTACTTCAACTTTACCCTTAACTACTTTCTGTTCGTCCTGATTGATTATAACGACTTTGATTTCGGCTCTTTTTACCGATTCATGAAGTTCATCAACAACACCTTTAACAATCAGAATATCGCCAACATATACAGGCCTGGAATAATTAATATCAATGCCCTGCAGGAGACAGTTTTTGCCTGGCAGTAAAACTCCAACCAGTTTGGATATAAAAGATGTGGTCAGTAAACCATATACAACTTTGTCATTATATCCCTGTTCCTTCGCAAAATCAGGATCGTTGTGTAAAGGATTGGTATCACCAGAAAGATCCAGAAACATGTTCATCATTTCTTCTGTAACAGTTACGGTAAAAAACTCTTCCTGTCCAACTTTTAAATCTTCAAACCTGTAGTTATTCATTTTCGTATTTCGACATGATCAGATCAGCCATTTCCCCTACATTGGCAAGATCAGAAACTTCCGCCATATCGAACATCATCTCAAACTCGTTCTCGATGGCAACGATCAGATTTATCTGTTCAAGAGAATCCCAGTCTTCGATATCG
>JAFRBQ010000012.1 GCA_017404785.1 Erysipelotrichaceae bacterium | reverse complement strand
TTCTATGTAGATCTTATGCCACTTGATTAAAAGATCACACTGTATGCCTGCAGAGACAGCCACAGAATCAGATGATTCTCCCGCTTCCACTCTTTTAATTAACCAGAGTCTCTGATTAAAATCCAGCGTTGGTTTGCCGTGTTCCAAGCCTGCCTCTCCCAGTGAATCGTATATCCTTGACCAATGCCTTATCTGATTTAGAAAACAGTCTCTTTCTTTAAAACCTGGCGGAATCTCAATATAGATGCCCTCCTTTCGTTTTCTGATACATTCAAGTTTGAATTCCTTACTGTACTTCATGAATAAAAAGTGAACCTCCTTTAGTTGGTCCAACTTTTGGGGTTCACTTCATGATGACATCCACTTTCTTTTCCTATTGAACTGTATTCCACTTACTCTTGATGAGTTTGCGGATCTGGCTTTCACTCAGCTTGGAAATGAAGTTGAAGACAACTTCGCCAAACATGTGCATGTCTGCAAGCAAAGCGTCAATAGCCGCATCGGCATTAGGATATTTTTCCTTTAATTCCATGATGATTCCAGCAAAGTTGATACTGGTATTGTTTGCTACTATATCAGCAATCCCGCGGAGATCAACTCCACCGTTAGCATCATCCAGAGACTCATCAACTACTTCATATTTCTTGATTTCTTCGTTCATATCAATTCTCCTCTTACACACATTTATACGATATAAATGGCAAAGTGGCAGAAAAAATTAATAATTTTCGCAGTTTACTTCGAAATATGATTGTGGATGTGCGCAAGTCGGGCAGATCTCAGGAGCTTTTGTTCCGACAACGATATGACCACAGTTGCGGCATTCCCAGACCTTGACTTCTGATTTCTGGAAGACTTCCTGAGCTTCAACATTCTTCAGTAAAGCTCTGTATCTTTCTTCATGATGCTTCTCGATTGCGCCTACCAGACGGAATTTGACCGCAAGTTCCTTGAAGCCTTCTTCTTCGGCAGTCTTGGCGAAACCTTCATACATGTCAGTCCATTCGTAGTTTTCACCATCTGCTGCAGCAGCCAGGTTTTCAGCGGTCGTGCCGATGCCATCCAGCTCCTTGAACCACATCTTGGCATGTTCTTTTTCGTTGTCAGCGGTCTTCAGGAATAAAGCGGCGATCTGCTCAAAGCCTTCTTTCTTGGCCTTGGAAGCGAAATAGGTATACTTGTTTCTAGCCTGTGATTCGCCTGCAAAAGCGGCCTGAAGATTCTTCTCAGTCTGTGTTCCAGCGTATTTATTTGCCATTATTTTTTCTCCTTTTTTCTAATTGATTGCTAGTTATATTTTATTATTTTTACCATCTAAAGTAAACAGAGTTACTCTTTGAAATCTATTTGCCTGCTCCGGTGAAAAAACGGGCTTTTATCTCATATTTTATGTCTTTCCAGTTGGTTATGACCATGATGATGAAAAGCACGATCGAAGACAGTTCAAAGGCAAAGGCCAGCCAGTTTTCGATCGGCCAGCTGTGGATCGAATAAGGTATCATTACCAGATTCAGCATTCCCAGCATCATGATCGAAACAAGGTGACGCTGTTTTCTCGAATAGATCGCAAAATAGAGAACAAACATGACAAAAAAGAACCCGAAAAGCACGATCGGAATGACCGTCTGTGCCCAGCCATGATACAGCAGGGCATCGATAAGGATCAGCAGCACGACTACATAGAAGGTCGCCTTGATCGCATGGGAATAGATCGAAAATTCCACTAAACGCAATGAAAAAAGCAGTCTCCAGGCGCTGAAAAGCGACCAGACGACGATTATGCTCCAGGCCTTGCCCTTGACAAGATAATTTACCAGCAGGCACACAAAACCGGCCAGAAGAAAAGCGATACGTGAATAATAACGCAGATAGCGGTAGAAACTGTGCTGGGTGTTTGGCAAAGGGTAGATTATCTTAGGATTCATATCCGCTGCTTCCCTCCAGTTCTATATCAAGACCGTCTTCTTTAAGCAGGTCGTGGATGACGCTTAGATAGCTCAGATCCTCATCATTCATGATAACGCTCAATACGCATTTGTTTTTAAAGCTGACCATGGTTGCCGAACAGCGGTTAGGCCTTCCGGGGATCAGGATAAAATACAGCTTTTCAACATGTTCAGCCATCTCTTCAGGAACTTTGACCGCACCCAGATTGGAAAGCGTATTTCCGATGATACTGTTACCCAGATAGCCGTATACGCTCTGAACGATCGGCACCTTGATGAAAAGCGGGACATAAGCCAGAGTGGAGATGATCTTTCTGGTAGTCATCATCATATGGTTCATCTCTTCATGAGTTCCCTTTTCCTTTATCTGAGTGCTCAACTGTTTTATCAGAGCTTCCTTATCATTGATATCAGCGATATTCATGGAAAGATTGAAATACATCGCATAATTCCTTAAAGTCCTGGAATTATTGAATTTCCGCATGTTGATAGGGATCTGGATATTGAAGATACCCTTTTCAGCTTTTATGCACCTTTTAGCTGCCATAAAAAGGATGGCTGAAAGATAGGAAGTCATTGTCGCATCATGACTTCTGGATATCTGCTTGAGCTGATCAGTATTCATCACATAGTGCATGATCCTGTTTGTATTGAGACTGGTAAGTCTGCCATCAAGCTGCAGGGATTTTCTGTCGACAAAGGTCGACATGTCGCTTTCCCCTTTCGCGTTGGCAAACTCGTTGACCATCTCGGCCTCAAGCGGCTCCTCATTTATATCAAGGACGCCTTCGGTATTTGTCACATCGATCTGTCTTAATCTCAGATATTCGGCCGTCAGAGTCTTCAGGAAAATCATACCCCCGGTGCCGTCAGTAAGCACATGAAAGAATTCCACACTGATCCTTTTCTTGTAGTAAAGTACCCTCAAAGAACCAAAAGTCCTGCGGGTGATGGAGATCGGTTTGCAGGGAATATCCTTTTCTTCTTCTACTATGTGGATATTGGAAGTCGTCTCCAGATAGTGCCAGAAAAAGCCGTTCTTTATTACCGAAGCAAAAAGCGGAAAACGCTTGATCGTAAAATCCAGGGCCAATTGCAGAAGACATGGTTCGATGTTTTCCTTAAGTTCAACAGAGAGTCTGAACATCGGCATCTGATTGAATCTCATGCCCAGAGGATAGATGATGGCGGCATTGTCAAGATTGACATTGCGTCTATTCCCCTGCTGGTAGAAATCGCCGATATTCTTTATGTCAAGGATATCTATTATCTCGCTTGTACTTAAGCCATTATCCTGATAGTATTCAAAACCTTTTACAAAATGATTTATCAGTATCGATTTTGAAAGCATCGGAAGATCGATCCTGTCTTCCAGCAGTTCAAAAAAATCATCGATCTTTTTCTTTTCGCTTGCCGGAAGACCTCCGGTCAGATTATCTGTACGCATCAGCTGCCTTTTTTTATTCATTGTTTTCACCAAATAAAAATGGCGGCCCCAACAGGAATCGAACCTGTAACTATCCCTTAGGAGGGGATTGTTTGATCCATTAGACTATGGGGCCACATAAACATTATAGCAAAAAAGAAAATAGGGATTACCCCTATTCTCAAATTTAAAGGATTAAAATGAAAAACTTTTAACAATATTAATATACATGAAAATTGTGAAATTTCTGTGAAATCTTTTACATATTTAATGAAAATCTTTTCATTTACTTAAGTCTCTTGAACTGTTTTTCATACAGTTCGGTATAGACACCATTCATTTTGATCAGATCTTCATGTCTTCCTCTTTCGACGATATTGCCATCCTTGATGACCATGATCTCATCGGCGATCAATACGGTCGAAAGTCTGTGTGCGATCAGAATGGAAGTGCGCTCTTCGATCAGAGGTTCAATAGCCGACTGGATGAGGTCTTCCGAGATCGTATCAAGAGCCGAAGTAGCTTCATCAAAGATCATGACTGTCGGATCCTTCAAAAGGACGCGGGCGATCGAAATACGTTGCTTCTCCCCTCCGGATAATTTGAGACCTCTATTGCCTACTAAGGTATCATAACCGTCCGGCTGTTCAATGATGAAATCGTGGATATTGGCCTTCTTGCAGGCATCATAGATCTCTTCCATGCTTGCATCAGGTTTGGCATAAAGCAGATTGTCCTTGATCGAGCCTGAGAAAAGATAGGTCTCCTGAGATACCAGACCGACTTCACTTCTGAGCCAGCTCAAATCAAGATCTCTTACATCATAGCCATCAAATTCGACCGAACCGCTTCCTACGTCATACAGACGCGGTATCAGATTGACGATCGTTGATTTGCCTGATCCTGATGGTCCGACAAAGGCGATGCATTTGCCGGGTTCAAGATGAAAATCGATATCATTAAGGATCTGACGATCCGGATTGTATGAGAAGTCTACATGATTGAATCTGATGTCACCCTTTGCCACTTCAGGTCTGATAGGATTTTCCTTTTCAGCGATCTCCGGTTTCATATCGAAGTAGTCGAAGATCCTGGTGAAATTGGCCATCGATCTGATCCAGTCAACACCGATCGACATCAGCGAGTTGACAGGTCCGTACATTCTCTGCAGCAGTGAGACCATGACCGTAACATCACCGACGCTGAGATCGGCATCATACTTCATCATCAAAAGACCGCCGGCCAGATATATCAGCATCGGGCCAAAGGATGTGAAAGTCGTCATGGCCATCCTGAACCAGCGTCCGGCCATCGATTCCTTGATGTTGAGTTTAATCATCTTCTCATTGCTGGCACGATACTTTTCGTATTCGACTTCTTCCGCATTGAAAAGCTTTACCAGAAGCTGCCCTGAAACCGAGAGAGTTTCATTGAGGATACCGTTGATCTCATCTCTTGCTTCCTGAGCCTCTCTTGTCAATGACCACCTTTTCTTGCCTGCCAGTCTGGTAGGTAAAGAAAGCAGCGGAACGATCAGTAAAGCCAGGGTTGCCAGAATGGCGTTGCGGTTATACATCGCAATCAAAGCTGCGATCAGTGTTATAACATTGGACAGGATCGAAGAAAAGGTATTAGTGATGATCTGCTGAACACCCGAGATATCATCGGTCATTCTGGTGATGATATCACCCTGATTGTTTTCGGTAAAGAAACGGTTGGACATCTTCAAAAGATGCCTGAACATCTGATTGCGCATGTCAAAGGTGATATGCTGGGCGATCCAGGAATTGATGTAGTTCTGGAAGACACCGATCAGATTTGAACCGATCTTCAGTATGAAGGATATGATTATCAGTCTGATGAGCACTTCCATGGAACGGCCGATAAGACCATCATCGACGATCTTTCCGGTGAGGATGGAAGGATACATGTCCAGGACTGACGAGACTCCGATCGAAATTAAAGCCAGTGCCAGCTGGAATTTATAAGGCGATAGGTATGAAAAAACCCGCTTCAGTAAAGGCCATGTGACCTTTGGAGCCTGAGCCTTTTCTTCATCGGATAGAAATCTGTTCATTCCTCTTCCACCAGGCGGCATAGTTCTTAATAAAAATATAACATAAAAAAGAGCGGTCAAGTTTATTAACCGCTCCTTAAAGTATTGTTTTGTCTGGGTTTAGTACATTCCACCCATACCGCCGGCTGGCATAGCAGGCTCTGGTTCCTTGATCGTACCAACAGCTGCTTCTGTCGTGATCAGCAAGCCGGCAATTGATGCAGCGTTGAGCAGTGCAGATCTAGTGACCTTGCATGGATCAACGATACCGGACTTGTACATATCGACCCATTCACCATTCTTGGCATCAAAGCCGACATTGTTTTTCTGATTAAGTTGAGCATCGACGATACTCTTGCCTTCATATCCGGCATTCTCGGCGATCTGATACAGAGGTTTTGTCAGGGCTTCAAAGACGATATTGATACCCTTCTGAACATCTTCATTATCAGCCGTGACTTTGCCTCTTAGTTCCTTATAGATACTCATGAGTGCGCAGCCTCCACCTGTAACGATACCTTCTTCGATCGCAGCTCTGGTTGCATTGAGGGCATCTTCGATTCTCAGTTTCTTTTCCTTGAGTTCTGTTTCTGTTGTAGCACCGACCTTGATCACAGCTACACCATCAGACAGTTTAGCCAGACGCTCTTTCAGCTTGTCCTTGTCGTATGAAGAAGTTGTATGTTCGATCGCATTGGAGATTTCGGCGATTCTTTCCTTGAGAGCTTTCTTTGAACCGGCACCATCAATGATAGTAGTGCTGTCTTTTTCAACAATGACCTTCTTGGCTGAACCGAGGTCTTTCATCGTCATATCCTTCAACTGCATGCCCAGATCCTTGGAGACAAACTTTGCGCCGGTCAGGATAGCGATATCCTGAAGGTTGGCCTTCTGATTGTCACCGAAGCCCGGAGCCTTGGTAGCTACGACGTTGAATGTACCTCTTAATTTATTAACGATCAATGTCGAAACGACTTCATTCTCGAGATCATCAGCGATTATCAGCAATGGCTTGTTGGCCTGAACGATCTGTTCAAGTAATGGCAGGACTTCCTGGATCGTCGTGATCTTCTGATCGGTCACCAGGATAGCCGGGTTTTCCATTTCGACATTCATCTTTTCTCTATCTGAGACCATATATGGTGAGATATAGCCCTTGTCATATTTAAGACCTTCAGTTACTTCTAAAGAAGTATCGAAGCCTTTTGATTCGTCAACGTTGATGACGCCGTTCTTGCCCACTTTTTCCATAGCTTCAGAAACGATGTTTCCGATCTCCTGAGAAGCAGAAGAGACAGCAGCGACATTGGCGATCTCGGCAGAAGAATCGATCTTTCTGGCGCTTTCAAGAAGCTTTTCGGAAACTTTCTTGGAAGCCATTTCGATACCTTCTCTGAGCATTACCGGATTGGCACCCTTTTCTACGGCATCAAGTCCAGAATGGATCATGGCCTGAGCCAGTAAAGTAGCGGTAGTCGTACCGTCACCTGCGGAATCGTTGGTGTGGTTGGCTACTTCATAGATCATCTTGGCACCCATATTCTCAAAAGTGTCTTCCAGTTCAATCTCCTTGGCGATCGTTACACCATCGTTGACGATCATTGGTGAGCCATAGCCCTTATCCAATACAACATTTCTGCCCTTAGGACCTAAAGTGATCCTTACGGCATCAGCCAGGGTATCGACACCTTTCAAGACGGAATCTCTGGTATCCTTTGAATACTTAACTATCTTTGCCATAAAACATTAACCTCCTACTTTACAACAGCCAAGATATCCTCGGCTTTGATCAGAATATATTCCTCATCGCCATCCTTTATGTCGGTTCCGGAATACTTTCTGTACATGACTTTATCACCCTTTTTCAAAGGCATTTCGTAGACTTTATCATCGATTTTTACTTCCCTGCAGCCACTTACTTCGGCAACAATTGCATAGTCTTCTTTCTCTTCTTTCTGCGTAATGATAATACCGCTTTCAGTCTTCTTGGAAGCATCAACTTTTTTAAGTAATACATTGTTATATAATGGTTTGATCATTTTTATAACCTCCTACAATTTACTATTATAATCATTTATAGCACTCAGTCAATAAGAGTGCTAAACATTAGCACATTTTTATCACTCCATTATAAAAGGCCCTTTTCAGGACCTCAGTTACAGCCTAATATCTTGATCAGAACGACATTGAGATAGGTGTAGGCCTCGATCGGATAATCCTTCATATCGATGGAATTGGAGTTCACCAGAATGTGTCCATCGACGACTTTGGAGACGATCACGGTATGAGATAAAGACCCGTTTCCAACGATGATGATATCACCCGGCTCAGCATAATAAAGATTAGCATTGACATCCCCTACCAGGCCATATCCTTCATTATTGAGCACATAATTGTAGAAGTAATCGACTCCGACCCAGGACCTCGTACGTCCGCTTTTTGTCTCTTCGCCGTTTATCTCCGGTTCGTATTCGGGATCAGTCACATAACACTTCCATTGCAGATCACCGGTGTAGTCCATCTGTATTCCTCCTGCCAGCAAGGATTGCGAAGCATAGTTCTGGCAGTTTCCGCCCTCATCGGTGAAGTTGTACCATTCCCTGTTTCTTTCATGGTAATACTTATCAGCATAAGCTACAGCCGCTTCCCGGTTATAAGGGATGCGATAGGAAAGGTCACTGCTGTAGGGTTTTCTGGCAGACTTTATTTTAAGGACTTCCTCGTTATAGGCAAACATGTCCTTGAGTTCACTGCTGTAGTAATTGTATTTTTTCTCGACATCGGATAGACTTGCAGAATCTTCATAGAGACACTGATAGTAACCCTGATATTTTACAAGGTCTTCGATCCTGTATTCCCCATCCTTTTCAACGATCGTGAAATAACTGTCGATGTCATAGGCACTTGATTCGATACCGTTTAAAAACGAAAAGAAAAAATGGTCGTCTTCAAGGATATCGACTTTATATGTATTGCCTGTATGTTCATAGTTGAAGACCTTCAGATCGTAATATGCCTTCTTCATCATAAAATCAAAGTCATACTTTCTGCGGTAATTGATCACGATATCAAGAGCCTTATTGGATATGTTGGCCATCATCTCGTTTGAGAAAAGATCGGTCGTATCTACCTGTTCAAGGGTATAGAGACTCTTATAGTAGGCATCCATGTAGTCGATGATGAGCTTCATAACCTTTTCAGGAACGTTATATGGATCACTCAGTTCATTCAGAAATGAATCGGGCATCACATCGACAACAGGCGGTATAGGCTCATCTTCTTTGTCGTTATTTTCTTTTCTGTTTTTTACTGAGATGGAGCCTAACAGAATGAAAAGTGTCATTCCGGTCAATAAGGCGACCATCAGTAAACGGTTTTTGATCTTCATAACAAATATAATTATAAGCTAAAGACAAAAAAGTAGGTATCAGTCAGATACCTACGTTTGATTGATTAATCAGATCCCTTTGACGTATTTTCTGTATAACGGCAATAGACCGATACGCTCAGGATTCTGTCCCGGCAGAGACATCAGGTCATAGCCCGGCAGATAGTTTCCTTCGATCAAAAGAGGTCCATCCTTACTGACCGCTACATCCCAGCCGTTATATCTTATCTGCGGTATCAGAAGTGCTGCTTCTTTGACCATCTGCTTGGCTTCCTCCCAGCAAGGCAGCTGATAGCCGACCAGCTTGACATGAGTCATCGGGTGTTCCTCATAGAGTGTCAGATTGAGATCTGATGCCGGATAAAGGATCTTTCCGGTCTCCAGATCGATCGGTGTGGACATGCCTCCGGCATGATGGTTATCGACGACCGAGCCGTTGTTGCCAAGTCTCAGAATGCCATAGATCACATCGACATCATCGTCAGTTTTGATCGTCAGGATACGGTAAGTATTCACTGAATAAGGATATAACTTCGAGATATCGGGATGCTGGATGACGACTTCTTCGACCAGATAGGCTTTTTTATCCAGAATGAGATCATAAAGTTCCTTGATGGATGAATAATCCTTGACATAGAGTTTCTCGACTCCTTTTCCGCCGGTCTCATTTAACGGCTTGATCATCATCTCATCGTGTTTTTTACAGAACTCTTCAAATTCTTCCAAAGAGGTCTTTCTCATATCCAGCCAGTCTCTTTTAAGATAGTCAGAGAAAAGCTCATTGAATTCGACCTTGTCATCTACGACATGATAATAGGCCGGATCATTGAGAGCTCTGCATATCTGCATATTGTTGGTACGGTTGATATATGTCGAGCGCTGTTCATCGCTCAATTCATAGAAGCGATAGAGCTTGTAGTCATTGAAACCGGCACCGAATTTTGTTCCACAGTAAAGGATGTCAAAAAACAGTTTTATCCTTGAAATTCCGCTTTCCCTATGAATCTGTTCAATTATATCAAACAGATTCTTATAATCCATGGTGAAGATTCTTTTGATAATGAATACTATTCTTTTCATAACAACTAAAATAATTTTACACTTTAATATTTTCCCTGACAAATGACCTTCTACAATACATGGTATAATTTATAAGTAATAAACGAATATGAGAAGTATTAATTACTGGCTGGGTTTGTGGTCAGGAAAACTGGCCATAAAAGCCTTCGCTCTTAAAGGCAATCCCAACGACGATCGACCGGGTATCCTGGCTCGCCGTTTTGATGAAAGATTCATTGCGGATACAAAAAAACCGGAACACGTTTTGATCGTGAGTGGAACCAATGGCAAATCCAGCATCACCAATATCATCAACTCTATGTACAGAAAAGCCGGCCTCACAACTGCCTGCAACGAAGCGGGAAAGAACACCTTTGCCGGAGAAGCCTGGACGATGCTGAAATCGAACAATATCTTTGGCAAGCCATGTGTCGATGCGATAATCATGGAAGCTGATGAACTTTTTGCCAGGATCACTTTCCCGGAGATCGAACCGGACTGCATGATCATCACAAATCTCGGACGGGATTCAATGTTCAAGAACGGCAATCCCGAGATACCATACGCAAGTCTATCTGAAGCTATCGAAAAGCTTCCTGATACAAAGCTCTTTCTCAATGCCGATGATCCTTTAAGCTGTTTCCTTGGTGAAAACAATAAACGGATCTATTATGGCGTTGTTGATCTGGGTAAAAAAGATACAGAAAATACAAACAGCGACTTTTCAGTCTGTCCGAGATGCGCCGGCATACCGGTCTATGAATACCGCAACTACCGCCATATCGGAAGATTCTACTGTCCTGAGTGTGGCTTAAGATCGCCTGAACCTGATTATCTTTGTACAGCTTATGACAGTGAAAAGATGAGCGTGAAGGAAAAGGACGAAGAATATCAATATCCGATCATTTCCGATACGATCTACAACGTCTACAATCAGACAGCGATCATCGCCTATTTCAGACAGATGGGCTATACTCCCGAAAGGATCTGCGAACTTCTCGAAGGCATCAGACTGCCATCGATCAGAGAAGAGATCGTTGAAGTCAATGATATAAAAATTATCAGAAGAGCGATGAAAGGTCAGAACGCCTATGCGGCAAGTACCGTTCTGGAAGCTTTAAGAAAAACGGATGGCGAAAAGGAAGTCATACTGATGCTCGATGAGATACCGGATGAAACAGGTATGGAGACGATCTGCTGGATCTGGGACACCAATTTTGAACTGCTCAATGATCCAAAGATAAAAAAAATCATCATCGCCGGCAAGCGTCATCTCGATCACAAGGTACGTCTGCTCTATGCAGGGATCGATGAAAACAGAATGGTCGATGTCGAAGATGATCAGGACATCTACCCTCATCTGATAAAAGATGTCGACAAAATCTTTGTACTGTATGATGTCATGGCGCTCACTCGCAGCAGGATCGTCACCGACAGAATAGTTGAAATACTGAAGGCTGAATAATGGTTATAGAGATTCTTTTTTCTGAACTTGGTTTGTATTATGGAGACTATGGCAATATTGCCTATCTTTCAAAATGCCTGGATAATGCCGAATTCATCTATACCAGAAACAAGGATGTCCCGGCTTTTGTGGACAGGAAAGTCGATATGGTCTACCTTGGTTCTCTTTCCGAAAACAAACAGCTGATCGCCATCGACAGACTGATGAGATACACTGATATCCTGAAAAAAAGGATCGAAGAAGATGTGATCTTCCTTTTTACCGGCAATGCAATGGAGATCCTGGGTAAATATATTGAAACAGAAAACAAAGATAAGATAGAGTGTCTGGGCCTTTATGATTTCTACAGTCTAAGAGATATGAACAGAAGAAGGAATTATCTCTTCTTGGGCAACTATAATGGCCTGGATATCGTTGGCAATAAATCACAGTACTCCTTATGTTATGGAAACTTTGACAAACCTTTCATCGAGCTTAAAAAAGGTGTGGGCAACAACGAAGAAGATAAATACGAAGGAATACATGATCACAATCTGTTTGCGACTTATCTTCTGGGACCATTCCTCATCCTCAATCCGCTGTTTACGCAATCGCTGATCAAGATGATCGATCCGGAAAATGAATTGGCCTACAGAGAAGAAATAATAAAAGCATATAATAAGAGAGTCGAGCAGATGAATAATCCTAAGCTGATCTATACGCTGCACGAACACTGACAATGAAAAACAAGATCAAGAAAAACAGTTTTGCGGAAAGTACCTTTATTTCCTATTTTGCGATCGTCGCTTCCAAGGTCCTGGGAGTTCTTTATAATATTCCGTTCTATGACCTGATCGGCAATGCGGGCGACTTCATCTACTCCATCGCCTATCAGATCTATGCCCTGTTTCTGGATATCTCTACTTCAGGTATTCCAACGGCGATCAGTATCGTCATCGGACACTATAATTCTTTAGAGAAATACAAGACCAAGGAACGTGCCTATTCTTTAGGCCTCAAGGCAATTCTGACCATCTCGGCAGTATCATTCCTTTTCATGGAACTTGGTGCGGAAGTGATCGCCAGATTCTATCTTTCATCGATGAAGGAAGGTGCGACGATCGCCGATGTCGCATCAGGTATCAGAGTCATCGGTTTCTGTATCCTGATCGTGCCACTTCTTTCGATCAGAAGAGGATATCTGCAAGGCCACAAGTTCTTTGAAGTATCTTCATTCTCTCAGATCATCGAACAGTTCATCAGGATCTTTGTTGCCCTGATCGGTTCATATATCATCATCAAAGTTGTAAAGATGGATGTCAAATATGGCGTCTATATTGCCCTGCTCGCAGCAACGATCGGTGCACTTGCTGCCTTCATCTATATCGATGTCAATATCCGAAACAACAGAAAAGCCTTCCCGAGAGGAAAAGCTGATGAGAAAGTCGACAGCACCAGACAGATCGCTTTAAAGATCCTGAGTTATTGCGCTACCATCACTCTGGTCTCGATCGTTTCCAGTGTCTACAACATCATCGACACCAAACTGATGCTGGAAGGTTTAAGAAAAGTCGGATATTCCGATATAGACAATCAGCACATCTCATCTCTCATCTCTTCATGGGTACCAAAGATGACGGAAGTCATGGGTGCCCTGGCCATGGCCATGACTTCTTCGATCGCGCCGCATATCGCTGACAGTTTTGCCAGAAACGATCTCAAGGATGTCAGAGCCAAGATCAACAAAGGCATCAGTATCCTTATGATCATCACGATCCCGATGATGATCGGCATGTTTGTCTTTTCCGATCCTTATTTCCGGATCTTCTATGGTTACGATCAGTATGGACCATCACTGTTCAGAGTAAACGTCATCTTCAACCTGATCGTCTGTTACACCATGGTCTTAAGTATGACTCTGCAGAGTCTAAATCAGGGCAAAAAAGTCGTCTTTGTGACGATCTTCTCCATTGTGATAAATACAGCCGGCGATCTGCCTTTCATCTATCTGCTGAATTATCTTGGTCTTCCTGCCCATCTTGGTGCCGGAGTTTCAAGTATCGTAGCCGAACTTATCAAACTGGTGCTCCTGCTCAAATACATCAGTTCAACGATCGACATGGACTACAAAGCATCCGCAAAAGTCCTCTTAAAGGAACTTGTTCCGTTACTGGCCATGAGCGTGGTGATCATCACCTTAAGACTTATATGGCCGCCTGTTGAAAGCAGGCTATTGCTGGTAGGGCAGCTTGGCATATGCGCCTTGGCCGGAATCATCGTCTTTATAATCCTGGGATTACACAATGGCGTCATCTACGATGTCTTTGGCAGATCGACTGTTGAAAAGATCCTGAAAAAAATCCATCTCGCCTGAGATGGATTTTTTTAATCTGTAGAGATCGTCTTCCTTATGTTGTCGAGGATATGTTTTTTGCTTTCTTCGTATTTTCTGATATCCTCTTCACTCAAGCCATCGTAGCACAGTGAACGGAAATCCTCTTCGATCTTGTCGAACTGCTGGTCCATCGGCGAGGGCACATACCTGTAGCTGATCTTCTTTTCCCCAAACAGATCGATATCACTGATCTTTACCAGTGACATGGCTGTCAGTTTTGCCAATTGAATTGCACAGCTTGGCTGAGACATTTCACAGGCTTCTGCTACATCTTCGATAGCCATCTCTCCTTTATTCATATAAAGACAATACAGGATCTTGGCTTCACTGAGATCAAGGGAATTGGCTTGCGCAAGTGAACTTAAAAGTCTGTCAAATACGATATTGGATAGTTTCATGAACTGGATCTCGGAGCCCTTTAATCCATTGATGAAGTAATTGGCACTTTCTTCACCTACTTCCTTTTTCTCATCCAGAAGTGGAATCGCAAAGGCGTCGGTACTGACAGAGACAAGGAAACCATAGATGACAGGTCTTCTGGCCTCGAATTCATCTTCATCGAATACTTCCTTATAGAAGTTTTCATAATAGCCGATGACGTTCCTTTTCATCGTGATGATACCCTGGATATTGAGATTCTGGGCAACCAGTGAACCATCGGTTTTAACATAGTAATAGACCGGTGATTTCAGGATCGAGATCGTACTTACATGCAGCAGATACTGCAGGTTGAAGATCGCATCTTCCGACATCGAGATCTTCTCATCAAATCTCACATCGTATTCATCAAAGATCTTCTTCTTGTACAGCTTGTTCCAGACAACGCCATAATAGAAATCCGCCGGTGTCAGCAGCATCTTGTCCGCATACTCCTTGACGGAAATGACCCCGCCTTTTCTGATCGAACCCTTCTTGGTGCTCTTGCCTTCCACAACGCGATAGAAATCCGCAACGACAAGATCGCTGTTGTCTTCTTTCATGGCTCTGACCATCAGTTTTGTAGAATCAAAAGGCAGCCAGTCATCAACATCGATAAACTGGATATAATCGCCTGTCGCCATGGACAAGGCGAGATTTCTGGTCGAAGATACGCCGCTGTTCTCCTTATGCACAGGAATGATCCTGTCGTCTTTTTCAGCATATTCGCTGATGAGTTTGAATGAATCATCCTTGCTGCCATCATCGATTAAAAGGATCTCAATGTCCTTGTAATCCTGATTGATGATCGATTCTACACAATGCGGCAATACTTTTTCTCCGTTATAGACCGGAACGATAATACTTACTTTACTCATTTCTTCTCCTTAAACAACACGAATTTCTCCAAAGGGAATATGACCATAAACTGAACAGATCCTGCTGCCAAAGCAGCGATCGTTCGAGCATAAGGCGCCAGAACAGTCGGCGTAAGAAGAGCTGTGATCCTTCCCTGCAGCCAGGTCGTAAACAGGATCAGAACGAATATAACGACTATATAGATAGCCATACTCTTTCTGCTTCCCTTTCCTTTGAAAGTCGCCTTCATATTGACGAAATAGCCGTAGATGTTGCCGATGAAATTAGACAGGAAGAAAGGAAGCACATATCCCCAGGTGACGACACCGTTTACGACATACTTGCTTTCACCCTGAAACAGAACTTTCGGGTCAAACAGCGGTTGAAGGAATGGCGGTAAAGGACTCTTGAATGAATCAAAGAACAGCGGAAGCACATTGGCCAAAATAAGCTGAACGATCGTAATGCTGCTGCTCACAACATTGAACTTTACAAATTCCCAAAGAGCACTGTCGGAATGTTTATCATCCCATTCCCTGTACATATTCAATAAGCTTTTCATATCAACAACTATTATAAGACAGAAAGAAAAAGACGCATTTCTTTTTTTCTGACATACGTCTTTTCAAATATCGATTATTCATCTTTCAGTTTTTAGATTGATCTTTTCCATACAGCTTATTGAAAAGTCTGTAACATGATCTGATCTTCTGTCCTAAACCGATTTTCTTCATATATTCTTCATCGATCTGTGAAGGAAGTTTTACTATCTCGCCTTTTACTCCTTTGGCTATCAGAGCGTTCTCGATATCTTCGATACTGTTTTTATAGAGTCTGTTCGGTAGTGGATAATTTAGGATCGTCAATACTTCCGCAACAAAACTCATGCAGTTGTAGGCTCTATTGTTTCTGTATCCATGAACAAGAGGCATCGTGATCATATCTACAACATCAAATGGATAGTCCTTCACTTTATCCATAAAGGAGATGATCTTCTGTTTTTCTTCATCAGTGATCTTTGTTTTATAGATCTTTACTTCAACTTCCTCATAGGCAAAATAAGCCAGCTTTTCTTCAGTCAGACCTGCATCAAAAGGATCATGGAGATGACGACGGGAAAAGGAGTGATAGTTTTCACCATCAAAACTGATCGTCACATGCGTATACGGATAAGACATGAAGATCCTTCCCAGTTTTCCGATCATTGAATTTGATTTTTCAAAGAGGATATACAGATCATTCATATTCCTTCTCCTTCCTGAAGATGTTGCGGATAAAAGAGCGGATATAATCACCATAGTCGAGGAAATCATATATTCCATCCTTATAGGCCTTTGAAAACAGTCTTATCAGCAATACATAGTAGTGAAAATACCAGCTTCTTATGGACAGCCTTGTAGGCTTACATACCAGATGCAGATAATCGAAATGGGTCAGATCATCAGTGATATAAAAACTTTCATCACTGATGCCCAGTTCCGGAGTATAGATCGAAACTGCCACATGTTTAAGATCGTTTTTCTTAATGTATGAATACAGTTCTCTGAAATCTTTACCGATAAAATCAAGACCAAGGATAAACATGGCCATCAGTCTGATCCCATATCTTTTACATATCCTGATGCATTTTTCATTGTTTTCTACAGTATTGAGTTTATGGTAGTCTTCAAGCTTCCGGTTGCGGATATCTTCAAAACCGACCAGAACATAGTTTAGTCCAATTTCCGCAAAATCCTTCATCAGTTCTTCGTGTGAGGCAATAAAATCAGCCCGGCCATAACAGATGAATCTTCTATTGATATTCCTGTTTCTTATCTCGCTGATGAAAGTATGTAGATACTTCTCATCAAACAGAAAATCATCATCTACCAGATATACATTGTAATTGTCATTGTTTTCGATCTCATCTACAAGATCATAGACATTTCTGCGGCTGTAGACTCTATTGTTCATGAAGTTGCGGATACAGAAGCTGCAGCGATACGGACAGGAAAAACTGCTGCGGATCCACATTGCATGTTTCATATCCAGATACTGATAACGATCTTTGTGTTTATAGAAGTATTCCCTGTCAGGCCAGGGAAGATCGTTGATATCGACTGCTTTACTGTCATTGGAGGTCCAGCCTTTTTCTGTTTTATAGGACAGATTGAAACAGTCTCTTTTTCCTTCGATCACCGCAGGCAGATCATAGTAGTTATAACCGCTCAGAACAACATCGACATAGTCTTTAAATAGACGATCCTTACATACCTGGGCATGGATACCGCCCAGTATCACTAGAGCATTGAATCTGTCTTTAAAAGCCCTGGCATATTCCAGAATGAATGGTTCCTGAAAACAGCGGCATTCACCATAAAAGACATCAAAATGTTTATCTGAGATAAACTGTGTAAACGGCAACGATTCGACCTGCTTATCAAAGATGGTCACTTCATGACCGTGTTTCTTCAATATGGCCTTAATCCATTCCAGATCCAGACATTCGTTTTCAATAACGCCCTGAAAATCATATTTGCTGCGTGATTCTTCAGGACGTACAAGCAATACCTTCATCTAGTTCTCCAGTAGAAGCTTCTCTACAGCCCTATAAAGCAGCTGATTGGCTTCTTCAATATCCATATTCTTTATTTCCAATGCCTCACCATAGACAATCTTTAGATCAGAAGAACGAAACCGATAATCTCCTTTTATGCAATAAGGAATGATCCTGGACCCCGTTTCCATGGCCAGTCTTACTGCTCCGCTCCTGAAGGGCAGTAGCAGCTGATCAGTATAGTTTCTGGCCGCTTCAGGAGAGATGTTTATGACTCCTTCATTGCGCAGTACCTCCCTGGCCTTTTCATAGGCCTCAGGGTTTTTGGAGGCATCAAGATCGACACTGATCGCTCCGATGGCTTTGAAAAACGGTCCAAAGAATCCTTTGAACAGTTCACTTTTTGCCAGAGCATGTACGGTACGTTTTGTACATATATCCACCAGGATCGGATCCAGGGCATGTTTATGATTACCAGCCAGAATGATCTTTCCTTTTTCAGGGATCTTTTCAGTACCAAGCATTTGAGGATGATAAAAAAGCCTGAAAACAGGCGTCAGAATTATCCTGCAGAACTGATATATGTCATCACTACGCATCATTTTTATTGTAATTAATATCTTCTGTTTTAGACAAAAAATCTTATTGGACTCTCTTTTTCAAAGTATTTCTCGTAAAAAATAGAAAATTTGTTATTTTATTCACAATTAGGTCGGTCTTAGCGGTAGTAATAGTGTATAATTTGAGTGGCAAAATAGTTTTTGCCTTAGAGAAAGGAATATTAGTATATGGATCTCAAATTAAAAGACAAGGTTGTATTAGTCACTGGTGGTACAGGTGGTATCGGTACAGCGATCGTCAAAGGCTTCCTGAATGAAGGTGCCAAAGTTGCCTTCTCTTCTACAAGCCAGGCCAAGATCGATTCTCTGCTTCCAACTCTTGAAGCAGCTGATGGTCAGGTAGCAGGCTTTGTAGCAGACTTGAACAAAGAGGAAGACATCAAGAACTTCGTTGAAAATGCCAAAGCTCATTTCGGCACGATCGACATCGTCGTACCTAACGCAGGTTATGAAGGAAAAGCTCATCCTGTACAGGACATGACTCTTAACCTGTTTGAGCAGACTTATATGCTCAATGTCTTTGCAGTAATGCTGACATTAAAGTATGCTGCACCTACCCTGATCGAAAAGAAGTCAGGATCTGTTGTTGTAGTTGCTTCCGCTGCAGCTTATGAGCCTACAGCAGGAAACAGCGCCTACGTATCATCCAAGTATGCCGTTGCCGGTCTGACCAAGTGTGTTGCACTGGAACTTGGCCCTGTCGGAGTACACGTAAACTACGTCTGCCCAGGACCTGTTGATACCCCAATGATGTTACGTATCGAAAAGGATTTCTTCGGTGATACAATGACTCACGAAGAAGCAATGGCTATGCTTGCCGGCACTTACGCTATGGACAAGAGATATGCTAAACCTGAAGAAGTTGCCAATGCTGTTCTGTATCTGGCTTCCGAGGTTTCTTCTCATACAGCTGGTATGGCTATGCATGTTGACTCAAAAGTCTCAGCTGCCAGCTAATCACTTAAAACAGATCTACATTAAAGCCATATCGATCGGTATGGCTTTTTTTAACTCCTTAATGTACAAAAAAAGGCAAGTGTATGAACACCTGCCCTTGTTAATAAAGCCTTAGAGTACTTTTTAGCCTAATTCAGCGAA
The DNA here is from genome assembly GCA_017404785.1 of Erysipelotrichaceae bacterium. Taxonomy (GTDB): domain Bacteria; phylum Bacillota_I; class Bacilli_A; order Erysipelotrichales; family Erysipelotrichaceae; genus Colivicinus. The sequence continues at coordinate 8,911 of JAFRBQ010000012.1, read as the reverse complement.
GTACTTGATAGTTCTTACCATCTGTGATGTGTAAGAGTTTTCGTTGTCATACCAAGAAACAACCTGTACCAGATAAGTGCCATCGCCCATATCAGATACCATTGTCTGGTTGGCATCGAATAATGAACCGAATCTCATACCGATGATATCAGATGAAACCAGTTTTTCAGTTGTGTAACCGAATGATTCGTTAGCCTGAGACTTCATAGCTTCGTTGATTGCATCAACAGTTACATCCTTGCCCTTGACAACAGCGTGAAGGATTGTTGTAGAACCTGTAACAGTAGGAACTCTCTGTGCAGCACCGATAAGTTTGCCGTTTAATTCAGGAATTACAAGACCGATAGCCTTAGCAGCACCAGTTGAGTTAGGAACGATGTTAGCAGCACCAGCTCTTGCTCTCTGTAAGTCACCTTTTCTGTGTGGTCCATCAAGGATCATCTGGTCACCAGTGTAAGCATGAACAGTTGTCATGATACCAGCCTGGATCGGAGCATAGTCGTTCAGAGCCTTTGTCATAGGTGCTAAACAGTTAGTTGTGCATGAAGCAGCGGAGATGATCTTATCTTCCTTGGTTAATGTCTTATGGTTTACATTGAAGACGATTGTTGGCAGATCGTTTCCTGCAGGAGCAGAGATAACAACCTTCTTAGCACCAGCATCGAGGTGAGCTTGTGCCTTTGCCTTTGAAGTATAGAAGCCTGTGCATTCCAATACTACATCTACATCTAATTCACCCCAAGGTAAATCAGCTGCGTTTGGTTTAGCATAGATTGTGATTTCCTTGCCATCAACAGTGATAGAACCAGGAACCTTTACAGTCTTGCCGTCTTCTTCCATTTCAGGTTCTTTAGAAGAAACAGTGTGTTTGTTTTCGCCAAATGTACCGCAGTATCCACCCTGAGCAGAGTCATACTTTAATAAATTAGCTAACATCTTTGGGCTTGTTAAATCGTTGATAGCAACAACTTCATAACCCTCAGCACCGAACATCTGACGGAAAGCAAGTCTTCCGATACGTCCGAAGCCGTTAATTGCAACTTTTACTGCCATAATGTAATTTTTCCTCCTATTTTATGACTACATTTATATTATAAGAGTTTTCCTCTTATTTTGATAAAAAATCGATTTAAAAAAGGAAGAATTATGTATCCTTCCTCTTCGGTTTTTCCTATTTGACTGTTACAGATGTGATATGTGGCTGAGGTCCTTCGTACCAGTATAAGAAACCTTCCAGATCGACGACCTGTCCAACCTCTAAAGCTGTAACTGCATCATAGACATCTGAACCTTCATAGCACAGGTAAGATTCAACTACGAATGTGTAGGCCATGCCGTCTTTTTCAACCTTGAAATACAGGTCGTTGTTGTTTCCGGCAGCACCTGAACCATCCCAGTTGTATAAGAAGGCAGCACCGTCATCGTTTGATGCAACGACAGTCATATCACTCATCTTTACTTTTCTGTTGATGAATTCAGCAGGATCAGTAGGTAAAGCGCCAGTGATATCGTATGCTTCAGCAAGCCACTTGTCACCGTCATCTACCAGTGTAACAGTAGCATCAGTCAGTTCAACTTCACCAGACCATTCAGCCTTTGTACCTTCAACACGGACTTTCATGCCGTTAGCCAGGCCCTTCCAGCCAGCGGAATAATCAGTTGATTCAACGAGCTTTGCGAAATCTTCTTCAGAGATCTTGGCACTATAAGCAAAGTAACCGCCATCCTTATCCTGGAGATAAAGAGATGCAGCGCCATCCCAGTATGACTGAGCAGCCTGTACATAAGCTTCGATCGTAACTACAGCAGAACCATCAGTTGGTAAAGCGGCATAATCAGCATAATTTGTGATCGTGACATCAACTGGTGCTGGTGCTGGTTCAGGCTGTGGTGCTGGTTCCGGATCAGCCTTTTTGGTGCATCCATATACACCAGCCACAAGCATAAGACTTAATAATAACAATACTAATTTTTTCATTTTTATCATCCTTTTGCGGGTTTTTCCCGCCATCAATTATAATACACCCAAGTTGTTCAATTGTTTAATTATTGTTCTTTTTTATACTTCTGAAGTAATAAAAAGCAATTATGATCCAGGCTGTGCCGATCGTCGCAAGAAGTATCTTTGAACCAAGCGGCAAAGGACCAAGATCCTTATTATCTGTAGATAAGCCTATCTGATCAAGATGGTAAAGAGAGATCGTCTCTTCATAAAGTCTGTCGATATAGGCGTCATCGATGACTTCCTTCCTTCTTATTGCCTTGCAGGTAGATTCGATCAGATTGCCTGCCGCATCTCTCAAGGAAGCTGAGCCATTGAATACGGCGGTCACGAAGGTGTTTTCGGTATTATCGATCAGAAGTCTGGTCGCATCGATCTTGATGTTGTAATAAAGCGGATCTTCTTCACTGCTTTTTGACAGATAATCCTGATATTCCCTGCTGTTGAGAGCCTTGTATGTGACCGGGATATAGCCCTCACTCTGGCCATAGGCGATCTGAACTTCATTTGTAAGCAGATATTGGGTAAACAGCCAGGAGGTCAGAACTTCTTCAGGATCCTTCTTGTTGAAGATACACAAAGATGGACCCTGAGAGATCATCTTTGGGTTATTCGTATCATACTGCGGTATCGGTCTGACGACTGTCTCAAAATCAACGATCCTGTCTTCAGGAATATCGACTAACGGTGCCTTGGAACCCATCCAGGTCGCTCCGGCAGTCGAATCGATCGCAAATATGCACTGACCGGCATTGAGGAAATTGGCCGGATAGGAAGATATCTTAAAGGTCGAGAAGGACTTGCTTTCGGCGTGGATTGCGATCTCTTTAAGAATGTTTCTGGTATCTTCGTTGAATAGCAGAACATTTCCTTCACTATCGGAATATGGGGCATCAAGCTGTTTTAACATGGAGATCATCATATTGTCGGTCGACTTGTAGATGAACGGGATCATGACTTTCTGACCATTGACGATGAAATTGTCTTCACTGTCTTTAGCCATGGCCTTTTCGGATACTTCAAAGATGAAATCCCAGGTCAGGATATCAGGGACCTCATAGCCCAGTTTTTCGACATAATCCTTATTGATATAAGTCACTTCGGTAGAACGCATATAAGGTATCGCATAGTCATGTCCACCGATGATGCCTTCGTTCATGAACTCCGGAATCATTTCGCTGAATTCCGGGCCATCAAATTTGAGTTCACTGCCACCCATTCCGTATTTTTTGTCTTTTATAAGAGATTCCAGAGGAACCACCGTATTCTTTCCGGTTATATAGGTCGCAATATGGTCGGGATAAGTGATACAGATATTCGGTGTCGTATCAGTCGAGATATTGGTTATGACATCGTTGTAGATCCTTGAATAATCGGTATAAAGTTTCAGATTGACCGTGATATTCGGATACAGTTTTTCAAAATCGGCGATAGCCTTTTTATAGACGTTTACCTGATTGATATTGGTATCGTTCTTGGCCCAGAAACTGATCTCATAGTGTTTACTTTCGTCAAAGGTTTCAGGAATGATAAAAGAATCAGATTCTCTCGAACCATGACAGCCAAATAAGGATAATACCAGGGCTGACAGAATCAGCAGTTTCGACAGCTTTTTCATCCCTTTGTACCTCCTCTGGATACGCCTTCCATGATCTTCTTATGGAAGATCAGGAAGATGATGATCAGCGGGATCGAAATGACAACGACTGAAGCCATCATCGCCGGAATATTCTCTCTTCCAAAACCTGATTCTCTGATCGTCTGGATACCGTTTGAGACCAGGAAGTAATTCTCGTCATCAGTGATGAGTCTAGGCCAGACATAGGCGTTCCAGCATTCGATCACCTTCAGAATGAAGATCGTGACGATCGTCGGCGCACAGATCGGGATCATGACTTTCCACAGATACTTGAAATCACTGGTTCCATCGACCTTGGCGGCTTTGTAGAGTTCATCAGGTATCTGTTCGAAATTCTCCTTGAGCAGATAGATGTAGAAGACGCTCGTTACACTTGGAAGGATCAGACCCGCAAAGCTGTTTCTTAATCCGGCATTTGTGATCGTGACAAAATTGGTGATGATGACAAGTTCATTAGGGATCATCATCAGAGAAAGCAGTATCGTGAAAAGAAGATCCTTGCCTTTGAATTCCAGCCTGCTGAAGGCAAAAGCCGAAAGGATGACGACGATCATCATCAGGATCGTCGTAATGACTGTAAAGATCACCGTATTTCCAAAATACTTGGCTAAAGGAACAGCTGTAAAGGCCAGAACATAATTCTCCAGGGTTGGCGATAAGGTAAAGAACTGCGGTATGTATTCAGCGTTATATGACGCATAGGACTTCACTGAAGTCAAAAGCATCCAGTAAAACGGGAAAAGGACGATGATCGCCCAGATGATAAGCAGAAGAAAGACCGCTGTCATAAAGACAGCATTTTTGATCTTTCTTTTTCTTTCCAGTTTCTTTATCTTATCCATATCAGTTATAGTAAACGTTCTTTTTGGAGACCAGAAGATTTATCACCGTGATCGTCAGTACGATCGCAAACAGGATCAGAGCGGCTGCCGAGGCAAAGGAAGGATATCCTCCGGAATTGCCATAAAGCATGTCATAGACATAGCCGACGATCGTATTCATACCTGCCGCATTGAGGTCGGTTCCAAAGAGCGCAACGACATCAGAATAGGCCTTGAAGGCACCGATAAACCCGGTGATGATCAGATAGAAAAGCGATGGCGAGATCATCGGTAAGGTGATCCTGGTGAAAATGCGCCACTTTCTGGTGCCATCGACTTTGGCAACATTGTAGTAGTCCTGATTGACGGAAGCTAAAGCGCTGGTCAGGATCAGGATCTTGAAAGGAAGTACTACCCAGATCGTATAGAAACACAATACAAACATCTTGGCCCAGTATGGTCCTTCAATGAAATCGACTGATTTCATGCCCAGAGTATTGAGCAGCAGATTGATCAGCCCTTCCGAATAAGCCGTCTTCTTGAACAGGATCATGAAGACCAGTCCTACTGCCAGGGTATTGGTCACATATGGCAGAAAGAAGATCGTCTGAAACAGTTCCTTGAATCTTCCTGATCGATTAAGTGCCAATGATATTAGCAGGGCTATACCCGTCGAAAGCGGTACGGTTATAATGACCAGAATGAAGGTATTCTTTAAAGCCTGCAGGAAATACGGGTCATGCAGGACATAGGAATAATTGTAGATGCCGACTCCCGAATAGGTCTGAGAAGCAAAATTATAGCCCTCCTCTATTGAATAGATCAGGACATCGATCAGAGGATAGACCATGAAAACACCTAAGAAGATCAGGGCCGGTAAAAGATAGAGCCATCCTTTGAGATTGTTTTTGCTGTTCATTATAAAACCTTCTCGTCCTTCTTTGAGAAGATATGTGTCTTGTTTTCCTTAAGATCAAAGGCGATCATATTGTCATCGTGATATATCTTGATGTCCGAATCGACGATCGTTCTGATATCTTCATCAGAGATGCATTTATCATGGTGACAGACGATACTGGTATCTCTTCCCATGATCTCGATGCGATCGAATCGGCAATGGAAACGGCCATTCTTTTTTGGAATGAAGCCTTCCGGCCTGATCGCCACATAGACATCCTGATCCTCGATATCCTTATCCATGATGTAATCATCACCGATATAGACCTTCTTATCTTTCACATAGCCATCAAAGACATTGATGGCCGGTGTTCCCAAAAACTTCGCGACAAAGAGATTTACCGGTTCGTTGTAGACACTTTGCGGTACCCCCATCTGCATCAGTTTTCCTTCTTTCATGACCACGATCAGATCGGATATCGACATGGCCTCTTCCTGGTCGTGTGTGACAAAGATCGTCGTAACACCGGTCTCTTTCTGGATCCTTCTGATCTGTTCCCTGGTCTGTAATCTCAGCCTGGCGTCAAGATTGCTCAAAGGTTCATCAAGAAGCAGGACACCAGGAGTCTTGACCAGAGCTCTGGCTATGGCAACTCTTTGCTGCTGACCGCCTGAAAGTTCATTTGGTTTTCTATCCATAAGCTGTTCGATCTGCACGAGCTTGGCAACTTCGAACGCTCTTTTTTCGATCTCTTCCTTGCTCAGTTTATCCTTGCCTCTAAGATTCTCCAGTGGGAAGGAAATATTGGCCCTGACGCTTAAGTGCGGATACAGAGCATAGTTCTGGAAGACCATGCCTACTCCCCTGTCTTCCGGGGCAAGATCGGTCACATCCACGTCATCAAAAAAGATCCTTCCCTCAGTCGGTTCTTCAAGACCGCAGATGAGATTCAGCGTCGTTGACTTGCCGCATCCCGACGGGCCAAGAAGACCGATCAGCTTGCCATCAGGTATCTCAAAATCAAAGTCATCTACAGCTGTAACGTATTCATTCTTCTTATGGCGTGAAAGGAATATTTTAGTAAGGTGTTTTAGTATGATTTTCATTTGATCATTCCTCAAATTCCATAATTATTATAGAAAATAAAACCTGTAATCGCTACAGGTTTACAATGCTTTTACATCAAAGTAGAATTTTGAATACTCGCCTTTTTTCGAGTCGACTCCATAATTGAAGCCATGAGCCAAGAGCAGTTCCTTGGCCAATGACAGGCCTATGCCTGAACCGATATGGTGGCGGCGATGCTGTTTATCGACTTTGTAATAACGATCCCAGATATTCTTCAGATCTTTTTCATCGATGCCTTCACCATTGTCATAGACAAAGATCCTGTAGAATTCACCGTTTTTCTCACTACCGATGATAATCTGTTTATCAGCCTTGTCATTATAATTCAAAGCATTATTCACAAAGTTATACAGGACCTGTCTGATCCTTTTTTCATCCAGCTCAGCTTCAATAGCATCGCTCAATTGAAGTTTCAGATCGATGCCCTGATTACGGCAATAGAGTTCATACTGATGATAGACGCTTGTCAGTAACTGGTTGATATCTGAAGGTTTCCTGTCCAGTTCAACACTTATCGAATCCATCTTTGAGATGTCGATAAGATCATCGACCAGTGTTGAAAGCCTTTTGGCTTCATCGATGATGACATTTATGTTTTCTTCATTGTTTTCTTCAGGCAGATCTCTGATCATTTCGCCATAACCGACGATCATGGTGAGCGGTGTCCGCAGATCATGAGATACATTGCCCAGAAGTTCCTTCTTGGCCTTTTCAGCTTTCAGGATATCTTCATTGGCATTTATCAAAGTTGTATTGAGCTGCACGAATTCTTCCGAGCTCGGTTTGACATTATTGCCGTCATAAGCACCTTTAGAAAGGTTCTTGGATTCATTGTTGATCTGTTTGATCGGTTTGACGATGAATCTTGAAAGGATCAGCGCCAGAACGATCGTCATCGCCACAACAACACCGGCAATGATAAGATACTGCGATTTGATCGTCGAGATCGTCGCATTGAGCGGTGTGATGCCCGAAGACACCATGACCATGACCTTTTCCGTATTTATCTCAAACAGCTTGGCGAAGATGTAGACATCTTCCGGTTTTTCGTCAGGCCTGCGCTGATAATGAAAGTTATCAAACAGTTTTTCACTGTTTTCGGTATTGGCTACTTCATTGGCGATCCTGTTGATCGTCATGTTGTCTAAACCACGCAAAGTACAGGCTCCGGTATAGCTGTAGGATTCATTGTTGGAAACGACTCTTATGCACACCTCGTTGCTCATTGCGACATGTTCGATCGTCTCATCCATATCGCTATCGCCAACAAGAGTCGCAACATCCCTTCCGACATTTTCGATCGATTTGATCTTGTTTGTCTTATAGAAGTCATCAAGAAAAGTCGTCTGGACAAAATAGACCAGAGAAAGAAGTCCTGCCACAAAAGCGAGCAGGATCACGACGAGCTGTACTCTTAAGCTAGATTTCCTTTTCAAAACGATAACCTACACCTCTGATGGTCGTTATATAATTGCCATACTCTTTAAGATCTTTTCTTAAAAGCTTCATATGCGTATCCAGAGTACGATCATCACTGTCATATTCATAGCCCCAGACTTTGGAGATGATCTGCTGTCTGGTCAGAGCATTGCCCCTGTTTTTTAGAAGATACAGAAGCAGTTCATATTCCTTGTTGGCAAGATCCACTCTTTCGCCATTTATCGTCACAGTATGTGCGTCTTCATCCAGGACCATGTCCTCAACAACGATCCTGCTGCTGGCTTTGTTTTCTCTTTTAAGGATGACCTTGACTCTCATCATCAGTTCTTTTGGTGAAAAAGGCTTGGTCACATAATCTTCGGCACCGATATCAAAGCCATAGATACGATCATACTCCTGACCCAAAGCCGTTAAGAAGATACAAGGCACATCCTTTATCTCCTTCATCTTCTTTAAAGTCTCATAGCCATCCATTTCCGGCATCATGACATCAAGGATCACCAGATCAAAATCTTCCTTTCTGAATGCTTCCAATGCTTTCTTTCCATCTTCAGCCATCAGCGTCTCATGTCCTTCATGAGCAGCAAATTTTCCGATCATCTCGCGTATCTTTTCTTCATCATCTACTATTAATATCTTTGCCATAATTTGATAATAAACCTCATTTGTGAATTTAAACTGAATTTTCTTTCTTTTTTCAAAAAATATATTATAATAGAAAATGCGATTGCGGATTAGCCAAGCGGTAAGGCAGTGGACTCTGAATCCACCATTTCGAAGGTTCGAATCCTTCATCCGCAGCCAATAGTCATTTAAGCCCTTAAAATGGGGCTTTTTTAATATCTATGCTATTTTATGGAAGAAAAATGGAAGATTCATGTTTTCTTAACTGCCCCGACCTTCGTTTACTTCTCTTTATTCTTAATTATGCAATCCCTGAAATCCGGGATGTTTTTTGTCAGATACTGACAGTATTTTTCAGC
>JAFRBQ010000011.1 GCA_017404785.1 Erysipelotrichaceae bacterium | reverse complement strand
TCAAACTCTCCGTTTGATGACTCGAATATTTAAGAACTTTAAGTTCTTGGTTTTAAATGAATTGACGTTTTGTTTAATTGCTTCTTATTTAGTTTTCAAAGATCAAATCTGCACGTTCCCGGAAGCTTTTTCGATGTTGTCTTCCGCGGCGGTGCTTATTTATACTAACAAAAACCCTACCCCATGTCAACAACTTTTTTCAATTTTTTTAATTTTTTTTTAAAAAGCTGCAAAAACCCTTTATTTATGGGCTTTTTTGATGATAAATTTTTTATTTTTTCAGTTAAAAAACGTGTTTTTTAACTAATTTTCTTCAAAAATATCTTCAAAATATTTCATTATGTAATCATTCACATAGGAGAAGTTGAATGGATCTTTGTGCTGTGTGACCATTGCGACCAGTTCATCCTTTGCATCGATACATATTTTCTTTATATCATCGGGGTAATTCATCTTGTGACAGTGGTATTCGAACTCGTTTTCATCAAGTACCATATAGGTGCCATCCGGAAAGACCTTGACATCCAGATCGTAGTCGATGTTCTTTATCGCTTCACCGTCATAGATCGATGGCGAGGCCACATTGCAGTAATAATAGATGCCGTTTCTTCTCGCCATGGAGATGATGTTGAACCACTTGTTCTTGTAGTAGAAACAGATCGCCGGTTCTCTGGTGAGCCATCGGCGTGAATCGCTTTCCACGACCCACGAGTGATCTGTTACCACGACATAACAATCCTTGCGCACGTCGATAACCAGGGCCTTTGACCAGGTCCTGTGAAGTGCACCGTTATGTTTATATGACTGGACAAATACGCTGTCCCCGACTTTCAGTTCTTCCATCGAAACAATTATACTACGCTAACAGGACTTTGATTGCACAATAATCGCAATACCCTGACCTTTCCTGATGATCACTTCATCATCAAGCCACTCGTTGCTCTGACCTAGAGGAAAATCATTTTCCAGCGTGATATTGTGTACTTCATATTTTGCACCCAGTATGGAAAGATCATCTATCCTGTCAGCTGCAAACAAGGAAAAGATATACCCTTCCTTTTTCTTCAGAACTGTTTCATTTCTGTTTGTAACCATTATGTGATCATTATCGCTTATGAACATCGTATCGATATCGTGCTTCGCGCCATAGATAGCACACTGGATATTGGCATAAGCATGGTCAAATCTTCCACCCAGTGCACAATACAGATAGACTTCATCAAAACCCATCTCCACGATCTTCCGATAGGCATGCATCGTATCGGTATCATCCTTTATAACAGGCAGTCTGATCACGTCAATATTTTCTTTGATCGTTCCGAAATAGGAATCGAAATCACCGATCACAAGATCGGGTTTTATATCATTATCCAGGCAGTATTCATAGCCTTTGTCACAGGCAATAATAAAATCACACTTTTCAATATCCCTGAAAGTATCTTTCTTTCCACCCGTGATCAAAGCAGCTCTTCTCATAATTTATAGCGTTTTTCAATTAACGGCATGAAGGCTCTGCATACTACCGGCATGACGATCAGAAGCATTATCATTGTCGGAATGCCATAGCCAAGGTTGTATTCCAGTGAAAGAGACCAGGCAACAAGCGAACCAATGTCACTGGACTCAGTCCAGCAGTAGACACCGGAGATCACCTGCGAAAGTATTCTGATGATCATGCATAGAACTATGCCTGTTTCAAGTCTTATTATATTGTGAAACATCGTTTCGTTTTTCTTCACGAATATGGAAGCCATCCCCATGATGACGATCGGGATGATGTAGTCGCACATGAATCCCAGTCCCGGAGAATATGGAGCAAAATAGAGTTTCGTCGCACCGAAGACGATGGATACAAGGAATTCAAGCAGACTGGTGATGACACCGATCTTCCAGCCCAGGTGCACAGAAGCAAAGACCAGGGCAATAAGGCTGATATCGATCGAACCGCCATTGGCCCAGATAGTAGTAAAAGGTATGGACTCCTTGGCGTAGTCAAGCACGATCGTAAGTGCAGCGTATAACGCCATAAAGACCATGATGCGTACTGTCTTCAGACTCTTGCTCATAAAAAAACACCTCCATATAACAAAGGTGCCTTCCCTACGCTAGCATTACCTAGATCAGGTTACGGGTATGATCTCAGCCTTGCGGCACCCCTCAATAAATAATATACGCCTAATGATACAAATGTTCAAAAATATTCCAGGCATCTTCAAAATGCCAGTACTCGTCGTTGATATATGAACCATAGGCATTGGCTATCAGCAGCAGATATGATCGGCCTCTGCTTTTGTATAGAACGATCAGATTCTGTCCGGCTTCCGGTGTATACCCGGTCTTGCCACCCAGGACCTTGGTCTTGGAACTCTGGGCAACTCTGACACTGGTCGCAAGCTTGGTGCCATCCTCCATCGTATGATAGAGGCTTTCCAGGATCTCTCTTCCTTCCTTGAATTTCAGAACATCCATCACGACCAGGAAAAGATCGTTGAGAGATGTGTAGTGGTCATCATCGTGCAGACCTGTCGAATTGACAAAATGGGAATTGGTGCAGCCTAAACGGTCACATAGTCTGTTCATCTCTTCGACCAGATCCATGCCCTTGGCTTCAAAATAGTTTTCCAGAGCTACTGCCCCATCGGCACCCGATGGAAGGATCAGCGCATACAGAAGATCTCTTAAAGTGTAATCGTAGTCGCGCTGTATGAAAGCCAGAGATGCGTCTTCTCTGATCAGAGCTTCGACCTGATTGTAGGTGACATAGGAAAGATCATCAAGACTGTCTGCCATATTCAGGACCGTATCAAGAGTGACGACCTTGGTCAAAGAAGCCGGGAAGATCCGATGGTCATTGCGGTACTTGTACTGGATCAGGAAGTTCGACATATCCACCAGCATATAGGCATTGGAATGGATCCTGAAATCAAATTCTTCCGAGACATCTTTGATCACGTTTATCTCACTTGTATCCATGACAAAAGGTTTTTCCTTGCAGGAAGTAAGTAAGAGTATGCAGGTGATGATATACAGGAATTTTTTCATACCAGTGTCTTGTAGAAATCGTAGGATCTCAGTCTGAGATCCGAGTTATCGAGAAAGAAACTCATGAGCTGGTCAAAGTTTCTGAAATCGTAAGTAAAGTCTTTTATGGCTTCATAGTTTTCAAACCGGGCCTTGTTTATCAGCCTGAACTTCTTAAGTGTCTCAACATCCTCCACGGGTTCGCCGCCAAGATGATCGAGACAAAGGAAGCCACCATGTCTGTTAGACAGGGCTGCAACTTTCTTGTTGCCGCAGATCACGCAGCCATCGACCATCGGTGTGATGCCGAAACGTCTGATGATGCTGGAGACAAACAGTGATCCCAGAAGATACATGTTTTCCTTGTTGAGCTTTTCAAAAACAAACTGCAGATCATCATAGAGATCCATCTCTCTGTTTTTAAGTACCAGTTCAGCCAGAACATTCTTGAAAGACATCATCACGATATCCTTGTCTTCGAAATAATTGTCCAGCAGTTTCTGATTGTGGATGGTATAGATGGTCTTGTTGTCCTTGTAATCGATGATGAATTCATAGCGGCACATGGGCAGACAGTGGTTCTTGCTGGTGATCTTCTTGGCTGAGCGCCCGATCAAAGAAAGCAGACCATAATCCTTGCACAGTACCTGCATCAGCACATCCGCATCGCGATAATCGCTTTGCGACAAAACAAAGCCAACTACGCGGTCATTCATCCCTGTCCCCTGAGAAATAGCCCAGATTGAACAGCTGTTTCTGCGAATTGAGCCAGTCCTCCTGTACTCTTACATATAAAGAAAGGATGATCTTCTTGCCATCAAAAAGCTTGCTTATATCAGTGGAAGACTGGTCGTTGATCTTCTTCAGCATTGAACCGCCCCTTCCGATGATGATGCCCTTGTGGGTATCCTTGTTACAGATGATGGTCGCTTCGATAAAGACCTTGGAAGTCTTTTCCTTGACCTCCTCGACCTGTACCGCTACAAGGTGGGGAACTTCCTCTTTCATGTTGACGATGATCTTTTCTCTGATGATCTCGGAGATCTGGAAGTCTCTGTTCATGTTGGTCTTCATATCTTTCGGATAGTAGAGCACATCGTCGTGAAGATACTTCTTGCTGGTCTTGAGCAGTTCATCGAGATTCTCTTTATTCAAGGCACTGATCGGAATGATCTCCGCAAAGTCATAATTATTGTCAGCATAGGCTAATCTCTTGATCAGTACTTCAGAATTAACTTCATCGATCTTGTTTACCAGCAGGAACACCGGTGCACCATAGGAAAACAGACGCTCGAGTATTTCCTTATCATCATTCTGCAGGCCTTTGTTTCCATCACAGATATAGTAGATCACATCGACGCCCTCGGCCTGGGACATCGCTTCCCTGTTCATGTAGGAACCTAAGGCCGTTTTGGCGGTATGGATACCAGGGGTATCGATGAAGACGATCTGCAGATCATCCTCATTCAAAATACCCAGGATCGCATTTCTGGTCGTCTGGGCTTTTGGGGTCGTGATCGCGATCTTCTCATTGAGGAGCGCATTGATCAGTGTTGATTTTCCGGCGTTAGGCTTGCCGATGATCGCAATAAATCCTGATTTCATCAGTCGAGATCTTCTACTCCAAAACTGTCCGGTAACAGTTCACTCGCATTTGTTGTCCTGGTCTCTTTGCCGTTTGAAAGAATGATCGGTGTATCATGTCTGAGCAGTTCTGATAAAACCTGACGGCAGATGCCGCATGGCGTGCCTATCCTCTTGCCATCGGAGACGATGGCGATCGCCTTGAAATCATCTTTCCGATATCCGTTTGAATAGGCTGCAAAGATCGCACTTCTTTCGCCGCAGTTTGTTGCACCGTATGAGGCATTCTCGATATTGGCACCTTTGAAGGTCGTTCCGTCATTGCATAAAAGACAGGCACCGACATGATAATTCGAATATGGTGCATAAGCATTATCCATTGCTTCAAAAGCTTTTTTTATCAGTTCTTCATTTGTGATCATCTTATGATTCTCCTTATTATCGTAAATATGCACACCGCAAGTGCGCCGGCTGAACTGATCAGCACACCGGCACTTGACAGATCCTTGATGGTCTTGATCCTTTCATCTTTTTCAAGATTCAGATAGTCACCGATCTTTTCGATCGCCGTATTGAAGATCTCACTGGAAATGACAGAAGCGATACAGATGACGAAGGCCAGCCATTCATAATAATCAAGTTTTATGATGAGTCCGCCGATTATCGCCATGATACCTAATATGAACTGTGTAACAACGGCCTTGTGGCTGATGGCGATCTTCAGGCCGTTGAAGGAATCCGCAAACTTCTTTCTCACTTGAGATCTCCTACGATCTTCTTCTGTAAAGCAAACATCTTCTTTTCATCTTCCTCAGTCATGTGATCATATCCCAAAAGATGAAGCAGGCCGTGGACAAACAGGAAGATAAACTCTCTTTTTGTCGAATGTCCATAATCGTGAGCCTGGCTGAAGACCCGATCCCTGTTGATGAAAATGTCTCCCAGTTCGACTTCATCTTCATATTCCACCATCTCCTCATTATCCAATAGAGCGAAAGAAATGACGTCCGTGACCCTGTCGATGTCGCGGTATTCTCTGTTGATTCTTCTGATAGTTATCGGACCACAGATAATCAGCGATACAGCGTAATTATCTTCCATCTGAAGGGTCTTTAGGGTCTTTTTGTAATAATGTTCGATCAAAGGATAATAGTCCTTAAAATCGCTGTATTTGGTTCTGTTTATGATATTGACCATCTTCTATAATTATACCTTGATTTAATCATTTATAAATGTTATATTAAATTAGCAGTCTAGATAATAGAGTGCTAAATATATGCTAAAAGGAGGAGTAAGATATGGCAGTTAAACAGTTCAAAACAGAATCAAAAAGATTGCTGGACATGATGGCAAATTCCATTTATACCAACACCGACATCTTCTTGAGAGAACTTATCTCCAATGCTTCCGATGCCCTCGACAAGAGGCACATCCTTTCTTTGACCGATCCAAGTATCACCAGTGAGGATCCGAAGATCCACATTGACGTCGATAAGAAAAACAAGACGATCACCATCAGCGATAACGGTATCGGCATGGATAAAAAAGAACTCGAAGACAATCTTGGCACGATCGCCAAATCAGGCAGCTTTGAATTCAAGAGCGAACTTGACGACAAGAGCGAAGCCGATATCATCGGACAGTTCGGTGTCGGTTTCTATTCAGCCTTCATGGTCGCCGACAATGTTGAAGTCTTAAGCCGCAAAGTAAATTCCGACAAGGCCTACAAATGGACTTCCGATATGAACGGCTATGAGATCCTTTCTGACAAGAAAGATGATTATGGAACGATCATCACCCTGCACATCAAGGACAACACCAAGGAAAAGAAATACGACAAGTATCTTGACCGCAACGAGATTCGTTCGCTAGTAAAGAAATATTCCGATTTCATCAGATATCCGATCGAGATGCTGGTGGAAAGCTACGACTACAAGGAAGATGGCAAGTCCGAAAAAGTTGAAAAACTTGAAGTCGTCAACTCCATGCAGCCGATCTGGAAGAAAGCCAAGAAGGATATCAAACCGGAAGACTATGAAAACTTCTACATGCAGGAATACTACGACTATTCCAAACCGCTCAAGACGATCCACTACAAGGTCGAAGGAAACACTTCCTACAGCGCTTTGCTGTTCATCCCTTCACAAAGACCTTTCAACTACTACACCAGTGACTACAAGCTAGGACTCAAGCTCTATTCCCGCGGTGTCTTCATCAAGGATGAAGCAAGCGAGATCGTCTCTGATTACTTCCGTTTCATCAGAGGTGTCGTCGATTCCGATGACCTCTCACTGAATATCTCGCGTGAGATACTGCAGCAGGATTATCAGATGAAGACCCTCAAGAAATCCGTCGACAAGAAGATCAAGACCACTCTTGAAAACATGATGGAGAAAGAACGTGAAGACTATGAGAAGTTCTTCGACAATTTCGGTACACAGCTCAAATTCGGCTGCTATGACGGCTTTGGCGTAAACAAGGATACACTTATCGATCTGATCATGTTCAAGTCCTCAAAGGAAGATAAATACGTCTCCTTGAAGGAATATGTCGACAACATGAAGAAGGATCAGAAGGACATCTACTACGCAAGTGGCGAATCAATGGAAAAGATCAAGCAGCTGCCGCAGCTTGAGAAAGTCCTCGACAAGGGTTATGAGGTCCTCTACTTCACCGACTCTGTCGATGAGTTCTTCGCTTCCGTAGTCAATACCTATAAGGATAAACCATTCAAATCGATCCTCAAGGGCGACCTCGATCTTGATTCCAAGAAGGAAAAGGAAGACCTTGAAAAGAAGAGTGAAGAAAGCAAGGAACTGATCGACAAGATCAAGGAGATCCTCAAGGATAAGGTCTCCGATGTCAAGCTGTCTTCAAGGCTCAAGACCTATCCGGCATGTCTGGTCTCCGATGACATGATGTCCATTGAAATGGAAAAAGTCTTAAGACAGATGAACCAGGAAGGTATGAAAGCCAACAAGATCCTGGAGATCAATCCGGATCATGAGCTCTTTAACGCTTTAAAGAAACTAAATGACAATGGCGAAGACATCAGCGATTATGCGACCCTTCTCTATGAGCAGGCTCTGCTGATGGCTGGCCTGGAACTGGAAGATCCTAGTGCCTATGCCTTAAAGATCTCCGAGCTAATGCTGAAGGCCATAAAATAATGATTAAGAGTGAGAAAAACCTCACTCTTTTTTTATGTTTATGTATAATAAGTAATTGGAAAAATGCATAGAATATTTGAAAACAAAAAAAGAGTGATCATCATCCTTGCAATTATCCTGGCTGTTCTGTCCGTATATCTGTTCGGAATGGTTTTCTTTTCCTCACATTTTCTGCCACGTACCATGATTAATGGAACAGATGTTTCATTAAAGAATTCTGCGTCAGCCAATGAATTATTAAAGGACCTGAAGCCTGAGATCACGATCATCCAGAAGACAAGCGATGGAAACAACAGACATGAACAGAAGCTTTCGCTTAAGGATATAAGTTCCGATATCACCTATGATGTTTCAGAAAACATCAAAGATCAGAATATCGTCTTATGGTTCACTTCTCTGTTCAACCAGAAAGAACTTGAACCGAGCAAAGTAAACGGCAGAGCTGATGCGAATAAGATAAACGATCTTGTCGATACACTCTACTGTCTGCAAGAAGAAAACATCGTAAAACCGGTAAATGCCCACTATGAGCTCAAGGATGATGAACTTGTCCTTGTAAGATCGTCAGATGGTTCCTATATCAAAGAATCTGCAGCAGTAAAAACTGTAAGAGACTACATCAATCAGCTCTTTGCCAAAACTGATTCTCTGACTCTTGATCTGACGGGACTCTATGAAAAAGCCGAGATCCTTGATGATGATCCTTCCCTCGATGGCAAGAAGGCATATCTTGAAAAAGTGCTGAATAAAAAAGTTGAATTGAACATCTATGATGAAACGATCGAACTGGATAAGAAAGAGGTCTCTTCATTATTCGATTTCATCGATTCTGAACCGATCGTCAATGAAGATCGTTTGAGTGATTTTGTCTTGAAACTTGCGATCGAAAATGATGGTTCATCGTCATATATCAATAAACCTGAATTAAAGACCAATCTTGAAAACTGTCTGTTAAGTGTCGTTGATGAAAAGGTCGATGTGACGACCTTGAGTGGCCAGCCTATAAGAAGAGTTGAAGTCAAGATCAATGAACAGACACTCTACTACTACGAAGATGATGTACTTACCCTCAAATCCCCGATCGTATCCGGCAATAAGGAACTGACTGATGAAACACCTCATGGCAAGTTTGAAGTAAGAAGAAAAGTTACGGATACCCAGCTTAGAGGAAGAGATTACATCGAACATGTCGACTACTGGGTAGGCTTTGATGAAACAGGCGGTATATATGGTCTGCATGATGCCCAATGGCGTGATGAATTCGGTGGTGATATCTGGACCTACGATCCTTCAAGAGGTTGCGTAAATATGCCGCTGGATAAAATAGGCATCCTGTTTGAACGTCTGAGACTAGCCGATGAAATAACTGTTATGGATTAAAATGACTTTCATTAAGAAAGTCATTTTTTTATTTATAAAAGAAGAGCACTTATGCTCTTCCCTATTGCAGTTTATAATCCCAGTATTTGGACATATCACCAAAGGAATAAATCCTCAGCGTTTTCTTAGTTAGATTGTAGATACATGAATATTGAGTCTTGCCCCGATCGGCACCGTTGGTAGGATCCTGAATGACCAGTCTAATCAGGTTCTCGACAAAGTCTTCTCTCATACCTTTCTTTCTGGTCCTGAACAGGCCAGCCTTCAGCATCTCATCTCTGCCGCAGCCATCCGGGAAGAACTTGTCTTCCCTGGCCACATAATGATTGGTCGCATGATTGATATCGGTTACCACCATCTCATCGCCCAGCCATTCGATCAGGCGGGATCTGCCGCTTTTATCGGCAACCATGATGTGGTAATCGGCACCGGGCATGGCACCTTTGACATTGACATTGTCGAATAATGAAACAGCTTCTTCAACACTTGCACAGTTATCAAGGGCCATTCTCATGACGATCGGATGAAGATAGGTGGTCTTTCCTTCCTTCTTGGTCTCGATCGTTTCCATATCGGCTATCCAGGCCTTTTTGTCAGCCTTGTTTACTGCGATCGAATTATAGGAGACAGTAAACCAGTATGGATCAGGAACTTCACCCGGTTTTTCCAGGAAAAGGTTTTCCTTGTTCGGATTGAGTCTTTCTTCATAGGTATCATAAGGGATCTCTTTCCAGTCAGCCTTGACCGGTAAAGCCAATATGGAGATCGCCAGTCCTGCTTCATTCATGCCGTCCATACAAAGATATGGACAAAGAACAAAGCCACTTAGATCTGTGACTCCATCATCAGCCATCCCCTGCGCGTAGGAGCCATTTTTAAAGTCGATCCAGTACGCATCGCCACAGCCAAGGGATTTATATTTAGCTTTGGGATTGTAGCCCTCAACGATCATATTGAGGCCTGTGCGAGGATTATGGACACGGTCATTGTTCTTGTAGTGGGAGTAGTCGTAGTTTCGTACAAACAGCACATCGCCATCAAGGTTCTTTGTCACAAAAGTTGAACAGCCAGCTGAGATTATCGCCTTGAACATGTCCGGCAGATCATAGTAGTCGTAGTTGCATACCATGTGATAGAGATAGCCTTTTTCATCTACTCTTCTGATCGATTCGATCGCTTCGATCTGTTTTGGATCTTTTAGTAAAACATGCGGATTCATATTACTTTCCATCCCTTAAAGCCAGAGCTTCATCATATTCTTTCTTGGTATCGATAGTTGAGGCGAAGATCGCCATCAATACAGCTACCAGAGCCGGGATCCAGCCTAACAGAGCATTGATCGTATTCTGCGTTGCAACATTCTGTAAGACGCCCTGATCGGCAAGTTGCGCAGAGAAGCCTGCTGCAGCCAGGGCTACTAGGAAGAGCTTGTCGACAGCTGCTTCAGCGATCTTGGAAGCCAGGTTGTCGCCGGTCGATACCATCGTATCGAGTCTTCGGCCATTCTGTATTTCAACGATATCCGAAATGGAGTTTCTGTTGGTGTTGAACAGGATGAACGTCATCGTCAAACCAATACCGGCAGAAGCCGCATTGATATAGGCATTTATGACATTGTATGGGTTCAGGATGAATGGGATCTTGCCGATGATCTGAATGATCGCTGCCAGGATCATCGTCTTCTTTCTGCCTAAAAGCGTATCGATCTTCGGTGTAACGATCGAGAAGATGATGGAGAACAGCAGATAGACAGCCATGACCGGAGTTGCCAGAGA
The DNA here is from genome assembly GCA_017404785.1 of Erysipelotrichaceae bacterium. Lineage (GTDB taxonomy): Bacteria > Bacillota_I > Bacilli_A > Erysipelotrichales > Erysipelotrichaceae > Colivicinus. The sequence continues at coordinate 3,833 of JAFRBQ010000011.1, read as the reverse complement.
TGAATTGTTCAGAACATACGCACAGTAATATGTAATTGATGAAGTAAGAAGGCACGTTGAAACACCATAGCTCATGATATAGAACATGTTTTTGACCCAGGATTTGCATTTGAACAACATCCTGTATGTTTCGACAATACCGATATTTTCTTCGTTGTCTGAGGTCTGTTTCACTCTTTCCTTCGTGGTGAAGTAATGGATCAGACAGCCCGCAATGATCAGAACGCCCATAAACATGGCGGATTTGAAGATCGCCGGCGAATCCGAAGAATTGATGACCTTGTGATCCTTGAGACCGCCAAACATCTTGACGATCATTGGAACTGCCACGGCACCGATACCTGAACCAAGGCAGGCACCAAGCGACCTGAAGGCATTGATCGACTTGCGGTCGGAATCATTGCTGGAAGCCAGAGCTCCCATACCGTTGTATGGAATACCTCTGAAGGTATTGGCGATCTCATAAAAGAAGAAGACCAGTAGACCCAGGATGATATCCCATCTTTCCGATACATTGAAATCGGTGAACAGTAAAACCATACCCAGGCCATACGGAACAGCTATCCATAAGAGCCATGGCCTGACTTTTTCATTATTCTTGAATTTGACATTGTTGGCCCACACGCCAAGTAACGGGTCGTTGACGATATCCCAGATCGTACCGATCAAAGCCATATTGGAGGCAGCGACCGGATTGATCAGAAGGATAGAAGTAAGAAAGTACTTGTAGTAGGTACTCTTGAAATTGAAAACGATGTTTGTCGAAGTTGAAAAGCTTAAGAAACCGAGCTTTTCTGGCAGCTTGATAATGCTCTTGCTCTTTTCCTTACTCATGTGATTATCCCCTCTTGTATTAATATTTTTTATTTTAGTTCATTCTTTCTTAAGCATCAATAATGGCGCCTATTAGGCGCCATTAATTTTGTTTTTAACTGAACAGATTGTGATCTTCATCTGCGAAGGCATCCAGTACTGAAAGTCTTCCTTTCTTCTTGGTCATCTCTTCTTCAAAGAGTTTTCTTACTCCCAGAAGTTTGGAATTGCTTTCGTATTTGAGCTTTAATTCTTCATCAGCGATCGCATTGTCGATCACAGAGAAGCGATCGATCAGATCTTTCATCTGATAATCCAGAACCTTGCGTCTGTCGACCAGGTCGTTGAATTCGCTCTTGAGTGTAGCAGAGATGTTGTTGAATTTCCTCTTGCTTTCAGCGAGATTCTTTTCATGGATCCTTGCCAGTCTTTCCTTCTCGGCTTCGAAGTCATCACCGGTCGTCAGATCTTCATTCTGCATGTTCTCAAGGAAGAGTTCCTCTTCAGCCTTGACCTTCTTGACTTCGGCACTCAGGACTTTCTGCTTGTCGATCTCATCCTGTAGCATTGCCTTGTAGGCATCGGAGATACCCTTGATCTGTTCTTCGCATTCCTTGAGCCTGTTGGTCTTGTCTACTTCAAGATTATCGATATCCTGCTGGATCGTGTTGATCGTCTCATCACGCTTTTCAGCCAGTTCTTCCATGATCCTGTTGTGCGTCTTTTCAAGCTCGTTGAGTTTTTCCTTGAAAGCCTGGGTCCTGGCCGTCAGATCAAGTTCATCGTCGTTCTCGGCGTTTTCAATGATCTCCGGTCTGCTTCTAAGAAGGTTGTCATAATCGGACATCGTAGAAGCGATCTGAGTCTTGATATACATGACTCTTCGGCTGTGTTCTTCTCTGAGCTTGCTTAATTCGATAGCCATCTGTTCGAGATTGGCTGCGATCGAATCGACATAGGTCTTGGTGGAATTCTTGAGAGCTTCCATTGAATCGCGCTTGTCCTTTTCATAGGTCTCAAGCCTTGATGAATCGTTGGCTTTGCGCTGTTCAAGTTCGTTTATCTCCTGTCTCAAGCCATCGCATCTTTCATTTACTTCAGCGATATAACGGTCGTAAGCCGCCTGCTTTTCCTGCAGGATATAGGCATTGTTTTCCTTGATCTTCTCCAGTTCGTTGTTGATCTCTTCCTGACGGCGGTTGAGCATTTCACTGAGTTCATTGTGACGGGCCTCACTTTGCTTGATGATGTCATCAAGTTCGCTCTGGATATTCTTGGTCTTTTCCGCTACGACGTTGTAACGGCCGGCACATTCGTTCTCGGCAGCCTGCTTTCTCGCGTTGATTTCGGCGATCAGGGAATCAAGGTTGTTGCGTCTAGTCTCAAGGTCTTCACGGTAAGTGGAGATCTTTTCTTCGTATTGCTTGGAAACTTCATCTTCCTGAGCCTTGTAGTTGGCTTCGATCTGAGCGTATTCCTCATCCTGCTTCATGTTGAGCAGATTGATCTCGTTCTGATTGCGTTCCTTGACTTCGCGCAGCTGTTCATTGAGCTCCTTGCGCAGATCTTCAAGTTCCATCTCTCTTGATGAAAGATCGGAATTGAGACTTGTTTCAAGATTGTCGGCCTCTTCCTTGGCCTTGCCGTATTCATCATTGGCTTCGGCGAGACGCTGATCGGCTCTTGACTTGTTGAGCTGTGATGCTTCAACAAGACGGCGCTCTTCATCATCGATCTCCTTGATCCTGTTGGCCACACGTCCGGCATTCTCGTTGAACTGTCTCTGTGCTTCGTTGTATTCTTCCTTGACCTGCTGCAGTTTGATGGTCGGATTGGTCTCGAATTCTTCGACGATCGCAGCCACTTCTTCTTCGTGCTTCTTGGCGATCTGTTCGATCCTTGCATTCCTTTCCTCATCAAGCTGAGCGATCAGTTCATCGTGAGCGGCCTGTTTGTCGGCGATATCGGCTTCGATCTTGGCGATCGAATCAAGAAGGTTGGAACGTTCTACCTGCATCGCATTGATCATGGCTTCCGTCTCTTCGTAGACTTCATCTATCTGATTGTCGACATCGCGTTTTGCGTTTTCATATTCCGTCTTCTTGGCTTCATATTCCGCATTGGCCTTGGCAGTGCGATCATCAAAGTCGGCCTGCAGTTCAGCAAGTTTTTCATTGTGCTCATTGAGGCTCTGTCTTTGACGTTCTTCGTTGAGTTTCTTCAGTTCCTCGACCTTGGCATTGAATTCGTTATTGGCGGCAGCCATTTCAGCTTCATAGGCCTCCGTGCTCTGTTTCTTCTTGTCTTCAACTTCGCCTACAGAAGCTTCATGAGCCTCTCTGTTTTCCTGTGAACTTCTGGCAATGGCAGCGAGTCTTTCTTCCAGTTCACGACGTTTCGCGTTGGTCGAATTCACATAAGCCTCTTCATCCTTTTCGAGATTTTCCTTCTTGGCTTCAAAGGCTTCCTTATAGTCATCGGCCTGCTTGTTGAGCTTTTCGATCTCCTTGTTGATCTGATCGATGCTCTCATCAACAGCGGCGATATCCGTATTGATATCTTCAAGCTTCAGGGCATACTGCTTCTTGGTCTCTTCCAGTTCATCAGCGTATTCCTTCATCTTGATGGAAACGATCTCTTCGTTTCTATGCTTGGTCTTGTCGATATCGCGGTTGAGTTCATCGACTTTCTCTTCAAAGTGCAGCTTGGTCTCTTCAACTTCATGCTTGATGGAGTCGATCATAGCCTGCTTTTCATCAATGCCTACCTTGTACTGTTCCTGCTTCTTAAGCAGACGCTTAGCCAGGAAGTTGTTGCGGTTGACCAGCTGTTCTTCTTCTTGCGAGATATTGTAGTTGAGGACAGAGAGTTCTTCTTCCCTTCTCTTTCTTTCCTCTTCGTAATTCTGATCAAGTCTTCCTACGTATGTTTCATACTTGCTCTTGAGTTCAGCCTGAATGTTCTCTAAAGAGATCTTGAGATTGTCATGATTCTTGTTCTTGTCATCTTCAAGTAAGATC
>JAFRBQ010000010.1 GCA_017404785.1 Erysipelotrichaceae bacterium | reverse complement strand
TATCTTTATTATTATATATATCAGTAATAAATATTATATAAAAGATATTTTAAGTTAGCTAATCAATAATATTTAAATATATAATAAAAACAAGCACTTAATCTGTAAGTGGGTTTTGTTATCCGAAAAAAAGGTAGGTAAAAGATAATATGGAAAATAAGAAAAGGAACAAGCTGGTCATTATCCTGCTGGCGATATTGCTGCTGCTGGCAATGATCTTTGGGCTGTCAAAACTGCTGAACTTCAAAAAAGGAAATTCCATTAGTGTTGTCGAAACACAGGACAACTCTCTTTTCATACCTTCCTACAATGAAAATGAGTCTTTTGTTTTCAGTTTTCTTCCTGCCGAAAACGCCAACGGATACGTTACCTATAAACTGATCTCGGCCAAAGATGTCAACTACAATGAGGTGAATTACTTCTCGCTTGTAAATGAGAAGGATACACGCATCATGGTAGAGAAGGGCACACCGGCTGGAACATATACACTTACCATCAGAGCACATGCGACCGGCAGCAACAAGTATAAAGCCGCCGATAAAGATATCATCTATCTCTATACGATCGGCAAGGCTGATAACGGATATCTTATGATACCGCAGGCTGTCGAAGGCCTTGTATACGACGGCAGTTCACATGCCCTTTTAATACCAGGCAGTGCGATCAACGGTACCATCATGTACAAACTTGATGACGGGGAATGGAGCAGCGAGATCCCTCAGGCTACAGAGCCTGGCATCTATACCGTTTCCTATAAAGTGGTCGGAGATCAGAACCATTGTGATGTAGTCGAAGAATCTGTAATGGTGGTCATTGAGCAGAAGAATGTCGGCTACAGGCCGGGATTCTCTTTCTCAGGCAATATTTCTTTGAGCGATCTGATCGCTTACATCAGATCGAAAGATGCTTCTACGCACAAGATCCCGGTTTCAGGAAAACCGGAGACATATGTGGAATACACATATGATGGAAATGTTCACACCAACAATTACACGGCACCAGAAGGTATTGATATGATTGGTGATGATGAAGGAAGATACGCCGGCACCTATTACGCTACGTATACTCCGGACATCGATCACTGCTGGAGCGATGGTACTAGAACGCCGGTCACAGTGACGCTCCAGATCAACAAGGCCAAGCTTGCCAAACCGAGTGTCGATGATACGCTTTTCTATAACGGAGAAATACAGTACGCGAAACTTGTAGGTTTTGATGATCAGAAGATGATCGTCATCGGCAACAAAGGCAAGAGTGCCGGAACATATCATGCGATCGTTACGCTCAAAGACAAGTTCAATTATACCTGGGATGATTCATCGATCAAGGACGTATCTTTAGAATGGCATATCTTCAAACATGGCATTAAAGTTCCAGTCGTAACGACGATCTATACCTATAAAGCAACACTTTTACTTGATCTACCGGTTCTGCAGTTTGTAACGGCTGATGATTATGATGAGTTCGATGAAAAACTGATCAAGATCGAATCCGGATACAGCGGTGCATTGGCTGGCGATTATCAGGTCAGACTCTCCTTGAGAAACAAGGAAAACTTTGCCTGGGAAGACGGAAGTGTTGAAGACAAGTATGTCTCATGGACGATCAACAGGAAACCTATCTCGGATAAACCGGTCGATAGAATCATAACTTTTGATGGAAAGCCACATGATAACGGCTATGATAAACCGCTCTTTGTAAGTGTAAGAGGCGATACCTATGGTAGAAAAGCCGGCGTTTACACCGCTTATTACAAGCCTTTAAGCAACTACTGCTGGAGTGATGGAACATATGATGAAGTTGAAGTAAAACTCATTATTGAAAAGGCGATTGCGCAGATAAGCAAGGAAGCAAAAGCGAAGGACCTCACATACAACAACATCTATCAGGAACTTGTCACAAGGGCAGAAGCCAATGTCGGCAAAGTCTTATATAAAGTCAACAGTCCGGGACAGGCTGGCAATTATACTCACTATATTCCGACTGGTTTGAATGCGGACACTTATACAGTGTTCTATAAGGCTGAAGGCGATGAGAATCACGACCCAAGTGAAGAAAAGATCATTGAAGTAGTCATTGAAAAGGCTGAACCGACGATCGGAAAAGCGCCTACAGGCATCAGAGTGACATACGATGGAAATAAACATGAACTGGTAGTACCAGGATCTTCTGATCATGGTGTCTTTGAGTATCGTCTGGAAAATGGCATCTATTCTACTGCCGTTCCGGAGGCAACCGAAGCCGGTATCTATACTGTCTATGTCAGATTCATCGGCGACAGGAATCACAAAGATAAGGATGAATTTACCATCACTTCCAGGATCCTGTCCAAGAGTGATCCTGGCTATATCGTTGAACCGGAAGCGATCGAATCCACATATGACGGCAAGTCTCATAAACTGATCACGGCAGGTTCAGTAGATAAAACCGTGGGAACGATCAAGTTCAGCCGCGATGGTGAAAACTGGTCAGCAGAAATTCCTGAAGAAACAGCAGCCGGCGAATATGACGTTTATTACATGATCAAGGGTTCAGAAAACTATGAAGATTCCGAAGTTAGCAAGACAACTGCCGTTATAAACAGAGCAGACTTTGTGATCGAAGACAATGATCAGGTATATGACTATGACGGAAACAAACACGGAACAGGCCTATCTGTAACAACAGTAGATCAAAGCACACCTTTGATCACCTACAGTTTTGAAGGATCAAAATATACCAGTGAAGTTCCGGCTTTTGAAGATGTATATGTAAACTTCAAGGGCGAAGTCATCGTCAGAGAGATAAAATACAAAGTTGAAGCAGAAAATTTCAATACGAAGGAAGGCGTTTATACTGTCTTAATCAACAGAGTCGATCCGATATGCACGATCACTTATCCTGAATTGACATATGACGGACAGACCCATGATCTGATCGAAGCGAACGTTGAAGGCGGAAAGATCCTGTATTCGTGGACGGGGGCAGATATAACGTTCAAGGAAGTTACTCCGTATGCCAAGAATGCCGGAGAATATGAATTCTATTACCGCATTGATGGCGATATCAATCACAACAATATTGGAAAAACTAAAGCAAGCAACAGTATAAAGAAGGCTGGCATAAATATTGAGTTTCTGGGAAATGAATTTGCCTATACCGGCAAACCTCAGGGCAACGGAATCAGCGCCTCTACCGATGATGGAAGCGATGTTGTAGTAAGATATGGCACATCAGAAGGCAGATGTAATGACACCAGTGTTCCAAAAATTACCAATGTTGAAGAATCAAGAACCATTTATTTTGAAGCCAAAGCTGTTGATCATGAAACAGAATATGGTTCATACACGCTGAAGATCGAACCTGTAGCACCGACATTCACGGCGCCTGCAGCGATTGATGGACTTTTCTACGATGGAACTTATCATCAGCTTGTAACTCCGGGTTCAAGCAATGATGGAACCATGATGTATAGAATTGACAGCGAAGGTTCAACAGGTAATTACACCACTTATGTTCCTACCGGCTTGGATGCCAAGGAATATAAAGTCTATTACTATTGTGCCGGTGATGGAAATCACACTGACAGTGAAGTAGGTACTTTAACTGTAAGCATCGGAGTAAACAACAGAACTCATCTCAAGCTTCTGGAAGAAAGTGGAGAAATAGACCCTGGTAAGCAAAAGGAAATCGGAATCGAAACAAACTCCAATGGTGAATTGAGCTGTTCATCAACATCTGAAAGCGTAGGCTGTTCAATTGACAGTGAAAACATGAAACTGCATATCGTCACAGCTGAAAAGATGGTTGACGAAGAAGTCACGATCACTGTTTATGTAAAAGGCGGAAACTACCATGATCACAGCGTCACTTATACACTTACTGTAAAAGGTAACAGCGATGAGAGTGAACCGTTATTAGGCTTAAGGGCTTCATCTGTCATGAACAAAGAAGAATTCGATGAAACTGATACTGTCGAAAATCCAACCGAAGGTTCAGATCCGAAGGAAATTGACAAATCTGAAGGAAATCTTGATCCAGTTACTGACGATCCAACAGAACCGGAAGCTGGACAGGAACCTGAGCAGGAACCTGAACAGAATCAGATAGATGTTGTACAGGAGATAGAAGATTTCGTAATTGCTAAGGCAAAAGCCGAGATCACTTCGATGACGATCCTTTCACAATATGACATGTATGATCAACCGGTTTCTTATTTCACCAGAGAAGGCCGATTGATCAAACCGGCGAAGGATACTCCAGCCGGCAAGTATAAGGTCGAAGTCAAGGTTACGATTGAATTTGAAGTTGATGAAAACGGCAACAGCAAGATCGTTAAGATCGATACTGATGATGAAATAATCAATCAGGAGATCAATAATCAGGAAACTGACAATCAGGGAAATAGCAATCAGGAAACAGTCGATCAGGGACCATCTCAGCCAGCACCGGCAGAAGTCAATGAGGGCAGCGATGATGAAGATGATGAAATCATGGTACCGGAAGCGATCAATGAAAAGCCGGCTGTTCCACAAGTGGTGTCTGATGATTCTGATGATTCAAATGATGATATCCTGGATAACAGTGATCTCAATCCTCTTTATGATCCGAATAATGATTTAAATGTTGAAACCAGCAGCAATCAGAGTGAGGAAAACGAGGAAAACAACGAAGCAGAATAATTGATCTCTTAAATCAAAGCTGATCAGGACCTGGAGGCATAGCTCCGGGTCTTTTCTATATGTTTGCATAACAAAAAAACACAGAATATCGTTCTGTGTCAGAGTTTTTCAACAAGGCCCATGATCAGCTTTTTGAACTGAACTTCGACATTTCTGGTAGTTTCGTTGACTTCTTCAACCGTCTGGATCTTTTCGGTGATGCCGGCAGCCATATTGGAGATACAGGATATACCTATTACCGGCAAGCCGCAGTGTCTGGCGGTGATAATCTCGGGGACTGTAGACATGCCAACCGCATCGGCCCCGGCTTTTCTGGCAAATCTTATTTCGGCTGGTGTTTCAAAGCTTGGACCCTGAAAACCGATATAGACGCCGCTCTTAGTCTTAACACCCAGATCTTCAGCGATCTTCTTGGCTTTGGCATTGTATGCTGGATCGATCGCTTTGCTCATATCAGGGTAACGCGGTCCGAATTCTTCGATGTTTGGGCCTCTTAAAGGATTATCACCCATGTAATTTATGAAGTCATCAATAAACATCAGTGTTCCTTCCTTGAAGCTTTCATTTATTCCGCCGGCTGCATTGGTTATTATCAAAAGCTTTACACCAAGCAGTTTCATGACTCTTATAGGCATGACTACGTCACTCATGTCGAATCCTTCATAGTAATAAAGAGGAGTTTTGATACATAGAACTTTCTTTCCTTCAAGATGGCCGAAGATGAACCTGCTATCATTGGGATTAAGAGTTGAGACAGGAAAATAAGGGATATCCTGATAGTTGATAATGATAGGATCGGTTATCTCTTCGCTGAGTTTCTTCAGTCCGGAACCAAGAATGATTCCGATCGCACCATCCGCATCAATTTTCTTTCTGATATGATCAGCTGCTGCCATGCAGTGTTCGTATATTCCGTTCATTGTATCTCCTTCCTGTCACGATTCGTGTATATGTTATCATAAGAAAGAAGATATATGTTTAAGAAAAACGAATTCTATACACTTCAGGATATTGCCGGAGATACATATCTGCTTCCTTATGGGCAGGCTCTGGCCGAGCAGCGTTACGGTTTCAAGATGAATGAGACCGGTCTTTATCTGTGGGAAAAACTCGATACCTGCAACGATAAGGAAACGCTGGTCGAATATCTGCATAAGGAAAAAGGGATCAAGTCAAATGTTGCCAGATACAACGTCGATCAGTTTGTCGATCGCCTGATCCAGTTTAAAGTTATTAAAGTTGAAACACCTTCAGAAGATAAACCATGCAAGATCTTGAGCATCGCCAACATCAATCTTGGTCTGTATGGTGATCCGATCTTCTTCTATCGCGATGAACTGAAACTTTTTGAAAGAAATGCGGAACGTATCAATATCAGTTTTACTGTTAAGGTAGAATATCCGGATTTTGTTCAGGGGAAGATCCTGATCAGAACTCCTGATCTGATCGTAGAAGAAGGAAGGGAATACTATATCCTGCGCTATCCGAAACAGAAGTATATTCATGAAGTAAGATTTACAAAGGACGGAGTCAAAGCCTTTGCCTATGTCTTTGAGACCGGAAACGATACCGATCGCAAACTCATTGGCGATGTCCTGCATAACGCCATGCGAGTCTTCTTCCTGTATTATGCCAAAGCCAGAGACTGTTATGCGATCAATTCCGCATCGATCCTATACAAGGACAAAGCCTGGCTCTTCAGCGGACCATCCGGTTCAGGAAAGAGCACTCACGTTGAACTCTGGCAGAGACTGTTTGATGTTGAATGTCTGAACGGCGATATAAATCTGGTCGTCATCGAAGGCAAAAACGCCTATGTCTTGGGAACGCCGTGGTGTGGCAGTTCCCGTATCTATACAAACAGGACTGTCGACCTGGGTGGCATCATTTTCCTGGCAAAAGATATCTATGACCATGTAGAGGAACTTGACCAGTCTAGTAAGGCCATGATGATAAGCCAGCGGATGATCACCCCAGCCTGGACGGAAAAAATGCTCGAAGAGAATATTGAATTTGCCAACAGACTGAAAAATCTTGTTCTGGTTTGCAAACATTACTGTACAAAGAACTTTGAGGCTGTCGGAGTAATCAAACAGCGTATTGATGAAAGCAAGTATGAATATGCCAGAGAGCCCGATATGAACGTATAAAAAGAAAAAAGGAACAAAGAAATGAAAACAAAAAATGTCATAAAACTGATAGTGCTTGTAGCTCTGCTTTGCATTGGTGCTACCTGGTGGTATCTGGAAGTCTATACTAAACTGAAACCGGTAAGTGTCACACAGGACAATGAAGGACTGATACAGGATGATCTGGCAGTTATAGGTGAGACCATTCAGTCAGGCTTAAGACAGATCGGTGAGATCAATACTGCCGAATACTATTTCACCAGGACCGAGACGGTTGAAGATTCCAAGAAACTGGATCTTACTTCAATAGGCATCAACTTCATTGCGGATATTCCGCTGACTTCCAATACCTTTACTTACAGCTATGATGGAAACATAAAGGCAGGTATCGATTTCAACGAGATCGAAGTAAACGTGGATAAGGAAGCCAAGCTGATCACGATCATGCTGCCGAAATCCAGGATCATGTCCAGCGCAGTTGATCCTGATTCATACAAGTTCTACGAGATCAGAAACAATATCCTCAATCCGATCTCTCCTGAAGATTACGCGGTATCATTTGCCGATCTCATCCACAAGGAGGAAGAAAGAGCGATCAAAGAAGGCCTGCTTGACAAGGCCGATGCCAATGCTCAGAAGATCCTGAAGAACTTCATATCTTCATACAACAGCGACAGATATCAGATCAGCGTCAAGACCAAATAAAAATCAAAGGTTGCCCTCTAATTCGAGTAAGGCAACCTTGTTTTTGATTCCGCCACCATAACCGGTGAGCCTGTTATCTGCACCCATAACGCGATGACAGGGAATGATGATACAGATGGGATTGAAACCGACAGCCTGGCCAACGGCCTGAGCCGACATGCGGACGATCCCTTTTTCTTCTGCGATCATCTTGGCGATCTGTCCATAAGTCATGGTTTTGCCATAATCAATGGTCTTAATGATCGAGATGACTTTTTCTCTGAAAGGTGTGAGATCGTTTATTCTGTATTTTGGGGTAAAATCCGGGATCTTTCGATCGAAATACAGATCCAGCCACCTGATCGCATCCTTAAAGTATTTCTGATCATCGTTTTTGATCTTTTCTTTGCCGTTGATGAAAGAGACTTCCAGAAGATATTCTCCATCACTCACAAGTTTCAGATCATCAAACTCTGCAGGAGTCCTGTAGCGATATGTATAGTTCATTCCGGGACAGCCAGATTTAGGGCTTTATCTTCAACTTCAACGGTAAATCTGTTCTGATAGATGATCTCACCATCAAGCGAATAGGCAAATCCTTCCGGAGCTTCCACATCAACTCTTTTGGCCTGACGGTAGATGATGATGTCGTGAAGCTTCGGATCATCAAGATGCGTTCCGTTCGTATATGACTTGATCAGGGAAACAACCCTGAGTCTCGAGATCGTCTTGACCAGACATACTTCGATCAATCCGTCATCCAGAACCGCTCTTGGAGAACATCTGAATGATCCACCGACATACTGTCCGTTGCCCAATGTACAAAGCAAAGCCACGCCATTGGTATCAAGCAGTTCACCATCCGCATAGATCTTGAACTCGTTACGCATACTGGTGATGAGAGCTTTGATTATGCCTTTGGTGTAGGAAGACTTTGAACCCTTGCCGGTACGATCACGGTCCTTGTTTACCTGAATGGCTACGGTCGTATCGAAACCGAAATTGACGACGTTGATTGAATAACGATCGCCGACCTTCAGAACATCGATCTTTTTTACAGGAGCTTCGATGATCTTTTTAAGATCGGAGAACTTTTCCGGTCCGCCAAAAACTTTGATGAAATCATTTCCCGATCCGCAAGGGAAAACACTGACAGAAACATTTTCTTTATGTATGGCCGCATTGAAAACCTCACAGATAGTACCGTCACCGCCACAGGCAATAAGACGGATCTCTTCGCCTGGATGTTCTCTTACATATTCTTCCGCAAAGATCGTGGCGTTGCCTTTGGACAGTGTGACATAGATCTCACAGCGATCTTCTATTCCGGCTTCCGCAATCTTTTTTTTGACAAGCGCGAGATTATCTTTCGAACCGGCTTTCGGATTGACAATAAAGATGTTTTTCATGTTATCCCCTTTCAGATGATATGTTTTATCCTGTAATCTAATCTTATTTTACAGTAAATGAATACAGATAGAATAAAGTATAATAATTGATAGTTACAGATAGGAGAGTTTCATAAATGAAGATTCTGTTTATCGGCAATTCGCATACATTTGTCCATTATGTTCCATTACGAGTAAAGCACTTTTTAGAAGAACACGGCCTGGATGCAGATGTAACAATGCTGTCGATCCCTGCTGTAGGACTTGATTACCATCTGCAGCTTTCTCAGACCTATTTCAACCTGATGTGCGGAGATTATGATGCGGTGATCCTTCAGCATAACGCTCATCCATTTCCCGGGAAACAGTCATTGCAGGAAAACGGCAGAAAAATAGCGGATCTTGTTCCTGAAAAAACGAAGATTTACCTGTATATGACCTGGAGTGAGAAAAATAATCCCGATGGTCAGAAAGTGATGTCGGAAGCTTATAGAGAGCTGGGGGCAGCGATAGATGCAAGCGTGTGCCCTGTTGGTGAATGGTGGTGGAAGATAAAGGAAAACTATCCGGATGAACTGTATTTTGAAGATGGTGAACATGCTTCGGTATTTGGCTCCTCACTGGCGGCAGCGGTGATCGGAAGGACGATCATGGCGATGCATCTGGAGATGGACGAACTCTATAAAGACGCCAAGCGACTTGAAGAACTCAAACAGGATCGAAAGATGATCGATCTGGTCATGAAAGATGGCCAGCTGAATGTGGAATAAAAAGAAAGAAAAGAAAATGAAGATGTTTAGAAAAATATTACTGGTACTGCTGCTCCTGCTTCCGTTGGCCGGCTGTGGCAGCAGTGAAAAAGATGAATCTGTCATTGAAAATATCGATGAACTAAACGGCCGCAACATGGGCTGTATGTCTGGTTCGATCTTTGATGTGCTTATCGAAAAGACCTTTCCCGCTTCCGAGATCATCTATTTCGGCAGCCGTTCAGAACTGTTACTGGGCCTTACCACCAACAAGATCGACGGCTTTGTTTCCGATGAACCGGTAGCCATGATGATGGTCAAACAGAATGGGGAAGTCACATATCTTGATGAAGCGATCGGTGAAGTCAATTACGGGATCTGTTTCTCAAACGAAAGCAAGGATAAGCTTGCCCAGTTCAACGATTATCTTAAAAAACTTGATGACAGCGGCGAACTTGAAACCCTGCAGGAAAAATGGATCAATCCGGAAGGCGCTTCTAAGAAGAAGGGCGAATATGATCTTGATGGCAGAAACGGTACTTTAAGATGTGTCACGACTCCTGATGCCGCTCCGTTTTCTTTTGTCTCAAATAATGACTATCAGGGCTACGAGGCACAATTGCTTTATGGCTTTGCACAAGAATACGGCTATGATATCGAGATCTCGACCGTCAGCTTTGATGCCTTATTGACATCGGTGGCCATGAACAAATACGATATCGCCTTCAACGGCATCTATATAACCGAAGAAAGAGCCAAGAGCGTCAACTTCTGTACACCGACCTATACCGGCAGAGTCGTAGCGATGGTCAGAAACAACGCTGTCAGCGAAAGCAAGGGTTTTGTTGAATCGATCAAAGACAGTTTCTATAAGAACTTCATTGAAGAGGACCGTTATAAACTGCTGCTCAGTGGTGCATTGGTAACTGTTATCATTTCTTTCCTGTCGATAGTTTTCGGTACGCTGTTCGGCTTGCTGATATATATCGTTTCGACATTCAACAGATATACAAAGAAGATCCTTGATTCTCTGCAGAAGATCCTGTCTAAACTACCGGCGGTTGTTCTGCTGATGCTCTTATTCTATGTTGTATTCAAGAAATCAACGATTGCCGCCACGATCGTTTCGATCATCGGTTTTTCCGTTATCTTTGGCTTCACCTTCTATGGTCTGTTGAAGACCGGTGTCGCTTCTATTGACAAAGGTCAGAATGAAGCTACCGTGGCCCTGGGTTTTGAAAAGTGGATCGCCTTCTTCCATATCATCATGCCTCAGGTATTGAAAGTCATTCTCGATACTTACCTGAGTGAAGTAATAGCACTGATAAAGAATACTTCGATCGTCGGCTATGTATCGGTAAGCGATCTTACCAGAGCATCCGACATTATCAGAGGAAGGACCTATGACGCTTTGTTCCCACTGGTTTTTGTAGCGATAATATATTATCTGCTCTGTACGTTGGAAACAGCGATTATCAAGATACCTTTCAAATGGTACATAAACATGAAGGTGGAATACAATGATTAGATTTGAACATATTTCAAAAGTATATGAAAACGCCACTCCGCACAAAGATGTGAATGGCGTGATCAATAAAGGCGATGTCGTCACGATCATCGGTCCATCCGGAACCGGTAAATCAACTCTGCTCAGAATGATAAATGGTCTTGAGAAACCGACAAGTGGCAAGATCTATTTCAACGATGAAGAGATCACTGCTCCCGGATATGATCTGCTCAATCTGAGAAGAAAAGTGGGTATGATCTTCCAGTCATTCAATCTTTTCAACAATCTCAGCGTGCTGGATAATCTGGTCGTTCCACAGATCGATATTCTTAAACTTGATAAGATCACGTCCCGCGAAAGGGCAATGGAGACATTGAAAAAAGTCGGTCTTGATCGTCAGGCAGGCAAGATGCCCAATCAGTTATCCGGGGGCCAGAAACAAAGAGTGGCAATTGCCAGAGCTCTGGTCATGAATCCGGAAGTGATCCTGTTTGATGAACCGACCAGCGCCCTTGATCCGACGATGGTCAACGAAGTTGAAAATACCATCAAATGGCTGGCTTCAAACAACACGACCATGGTCATCGTAACTCATGACATGAAGTTTGCCAGAGAGGTATCGACCAGGATCTTCTACATGGATGAAGGTGAGATCTATGAGGAAGGAACACCGGAAGAGATCTTCGATCATCCAAAGCGTTCCAGAACAAAGGCTTTCATCAGCAACGAAAGGGTTCTGGATCTCAATATCGATGCTGAAAAAATCAATCCTGATCGCATCAATGATATGATCAGGGATTTCTGCAAGAGTCAGAAACTGGATGAGAAATACTTATACAACATCACTTCAGTTTTTGAAGAACTTGTCCTGCAGTGCATCTTATCCTATAAGAAAGATGCCAAGATCGCCTTCTCGGTCTTCTTCAATGGCGAATTCCTGGAATACAAAGTCAAATTCAACGGAGACAGACATGACCCATTGCAGGAAGACAGCATCTCAGTCAGGATCATCCAAAGCAATATTGCAAACTATTCGTTCCGTTATCATCCGCAGTCTGATAAACAGAATTCATTGAAGTTTAATTCACAATAACTGCTTAAACACCATGAGTCATTTATACTCACGGTGTTTTTTGATTTCGACTGGATCTGTATGAATCAGATATGCAATCTGCGATAATAATACTATGATCTATCACATCTGTTTAAAATCCGACTGGAACAAAGAAAAGGAAAACAGGTATTTCGGCGAAATGGAAATGCAGAAATACGGTTTTATTCATTCTTCAACGATTGAAGGTCTTAATAAGATCATCAGAAGATTTGACAATAAGGAAGATTACGTTGTCCTTGTAATAGATGAAAAGCCAATAGATGGAATCATCAGATATGAAGATAAAGATGCTGAGCATCTATATCCACATTTTTATGAACTGATCGACATGAAGGTAATAAAGGAAACATGCGATCTAAGTGATTTCCTTTTAAAGCATGATATTAATTAACCCCCAATAATTACCCCCATTTTTCTAAAAAATCGGGGATAAAATCATTAACTTCAATCACATATAACATAAAAAAGAGCCATTTTACTGACTCTTTTTAAACTGACACTTTAATGGTGGAGAATAGGGGATTCGAACCCCTGACCCCCTGCTTGCAAAGCAGGTGCTCTCCCAACTGAGCTAATTCCCCATTGGTGGGCCTGATAAGACTTGAACTTGCGACCTCGCCCTTATCAGGGGCGCGCTCTAACCACCTGAGCTACAGGCCCGGGATAATGTCAGCCGCACTTTTTGGTGCTTATTTATTCTACTTTATGATGGACTTAAATGTCAACAAAATATAAGTGTTTTGTTGTAAAAAGGGGTGTATTAAGATATATTTAGAGTTACAAAACATGAAAAAAACGATATTTTATACATGTATTATCGTTACTATGGTAATGATTTCCGGGTTTACTTATATCAATAATGATAATGGTGAAGAAAAAGCCTATGTTTTTAATCTGGATGCACTGTATGATTACCAGAAAGAATACAAGACCGAAGAGTTGAGTGTATGTTCAACCAACACGGCCAAGACTTATATGGACTATCGCATGACGACGGTAGTTGATTCCAGACAGTATCAGTTTCTGAATTATAAGTGTTATGTGGACAGAACAACAGGTTTCCTTTATGACGAAGATGGTTTTATCGCTGTAGCTTTAGGGTCGTATTACGGAGAGATCGGGGATCGCTTTTATTTCACACTTGAATCCGGGATTGTTCTGCCATTAGTGAAAGGTGAAGAGAAAGCTGATGAAGATACGGATTACAGTGGCTGTTATCACACGTATGATGGAAGTGTTATAGAATTTGTCATCGATTCAGACTATGCCAGCAGATATTTCTTCTCCAATGATAATGGTCTTGTATTGAACGGCAACTACAACAACTATTCTCTGTTCAGAGGAAGTATCGCCAAAGTGGAAAAGGTCCTGGATGAAAAAGTTGAAAAGATCGTTACCTATCAGATCGATCAGGAAACACCGAAGAACATCGATATCTTCAATTATGCATCAGGTTACTAAACAGTAAAGACAGTCGGGATTAACAGAAATGATCGATAAGAACAACAACACAGAAACACCCGTATACAGGATCGCTCCAGTCAGAACGATCCGTGAACTTGTGGAACACGGAAAAAATAAAGGCGGTGATAAGAACTGTCTGTATAAGGGAAAGAATAATGATGAACCATTGAGTTTTGATGAAGTCAACGAACTTATAAGAGATCTCGGGACTTTTATTCTTTCATTGGCCAAGGGGCAACAGAACATTGCCCTGATCGGTGAGAACTCAACGGAATGGATCATCTCCTGTCTGGCAATAATGTGCAGTGATAATGTTGCAGTTCCGTTGGATAAAGACCTCGGCGATGACGAACTGATCGCCATGGTCAGAAAATGCGAATGCCAGCTGCTTTTCTATTCAAAGGATAATGAGGAATTCGTTACAAAGCTTAAAGATGCTGAGCCTTCGATCAGAACGTTTTTATTATCTAATATCTATGATCTGGTAAACATTGGAGCCGATCTTATCAATGAAGGCTTTGATGTATACGAAAAAAAGATACCTGCACCCGACGATCTGGCTGCCATCATCTTTACTTCAGGTACATCAGGTGACAAAAAAGGCGTCATGCTTACACATGAAAATCTGGCCAGTGATGCTCGTTTCGCGTGTGAAAGCGTTATGGCTTCAAATACGCTGATCTTACTACCTTTACATCATTCATTCAGCTGGTCTGCAGCCATGCTGCCGATGTTTTTATATGTTGTTGACGCGCATGTCAGTCCGAATATGCGCAGGATACTGAAAGACCTTCAACGCTTCAAACCGCAGAATATTTCAGTTGTGCCAATGGTCGCAGAAATGCTCTATAATGGCATACTCAATAACGTCAGAAAAACCGGAAAGGAAAATAAGCTGAAACTGGGCCTGTTATTCAGTAGATTCCTGATGAAGCTTGGCATCGATAGAAGAAGAGCTATCTTTAAAGAAATTCATGAAAATCTGGGAGGAAAACTGGAACTGCTTATCTGTGGTGGCGCACCTTTGGATACAGATGTTCAGAGAGGCCTTTATGATCTGGGCATCGATGTTGTATGCGGATATGGCATAACTGAATGTGCCCCGATCGCCGCTGTGGAACACAATGGCCAGCATAAGTTCGGATCAGTCGGTCTGCCTATGGGATGCAACGAGATAAAGATCGTCGATCCTGATGAAAATGGAGTCGGAGATATCCTGATCAGAGGTATCAACGTCATGAAAGGATACTATAAAGACGAAGAAGCGACCAGGGAAGCATTTGATGGAGAATGGTTCAAGACCGGAGATTACGGAAGGATCGATAAAGACGGCTACCTGTTCATTGTCGGAAGAAAGAAGAATCTGATCGTTCTATCTAACGGAGAAAACGTTTCTCCTGAAGAACTGGAACAGAGACTGCTGAAGATCGATTATGTCAAGGAAGTAGCAGTTTATGAAAGCGACAGAAAGATCACGGCAGAATTCTATCTTGATGAGAGTGTTCCGGATCGTGAAGAGCGAATCAATAAAGATGTTGAATTATTCAATCGAAGTGTTCCTGTATACAAGAATATAGGAAAAGTAAAGATCAGAGATATTCCGTTTGAAAAGACGACAACGATGAAAATAAAGAAATACCTTCTTAATGAAGGTAGAAAAGAAGAAAGGCAGAAATAAAATGAAAGAAAAGATTTTTGAAGAATTGCGCGAAATAATCTATGACTATCTCGGTGATGATGAAATAGAAATAAATGATGACAGCCGTTTTGTAGAAGATATTGGATTGTCTTCTCTGGATCTTATAAGTATTGTTGGTTCAATTGAAGATACCTTCAATATTAAAGTCCTCGATAAGGATGTACCTAATATCAAGACGATAAAAGACGCAGTTGAATATATCAAGGCAAAAACAAACAGTTAAGAAAGAGCAGGAAACATTATGAGCAACGAAAAGAATAAACTTGTGTGTCTGGCAGATAGTGTTGGAACAAATTATAAACTAAAAGTCAGAACAAATACATTTTCGGAGCTTCTGGCAAGAAGATTGGGGCTGGAAGTCCACAATTACGCTTTGCCTGGCGCAACGACCGGGTATCAGCTTGGCTTCCTTCAAAATAATGAAGAAATGATCGATGCTGTTAAAGATTCCAAGGTAGTAGTAATTGCCTGCGGCACCAACAATGTTCTTGTCACGGGACTTGTGATAATGGAAGAAGCTGCCGGAATAGATACAAATTCATGGCGTGGTCTTCCTAAAACGGTTGAAACACTTAAGACCAATCCGATTCTGGCATTAAAGATGGTGACAGCTCTCAATTCTAAAGAAGCCAAGGAAAAAATTATGGTAGGTGTTGATGCCTTCAAAAACGATATGCCTAAGCTAATCAACAGGATCAGAGAATTGAATGATGAGGCAATTATCGTCGTTGTTACGATCTATACCATGTCAGATATAAGTAGATCGCCAATTTATAAGATCACAACCAAATCGCAGTCAGAGATCGCTGATAATATTAATAACTGGTCAAGGCAGGAACTTCCAAAGATGGATGTTCTTGTAGCAGATCTGCAGAATGAATTGAAAAATTATAATGGCAAGGAAGAACTGTCAAACCTCAACGAAGATGATATCCATCTTTCTGACGCCGGTCATCTTTTTACTTATCGTTTGATTTATGATACGATCATTGAAAAATATCCAGACCTGGCATGTGAAGAATGCGAAAATGTCATCCAGATAAGAAAAAGAAAAGAAAAAATCAACGAAGATAAAAAAACTGATGATCCTCATGCTGTTGTAGAAGATATCATTCGCTCCTGCCTGAACAGAGAGGATCTGGAATACAGTGAAGATAAAATGCTTTCGGAAATGAATATCAGTCTGATGGAAGTACTGGATATTTCAAGAACTTTGGAAAAACGCTGTTATGGAGGCAAGGAAGTTCTGGTTATGCCGCGCTATAACCTGCAGATGTACATAACGCCAAAATATTATATTGATGTTCTAAATGGAGAATCCAAGGAAAGCGCAAGCCTTCATACTGCAGAACTGCCTCATTACAAAACCGAGGAAGAGAAAATTAAAGATATCAGCAATGATTCACCAGCAATGAAAGTTTTCAGAGAGAAAGTCTATAAATATCTCAAAGATGATATGATCATTCTTGACAAAGACGCAACCCTGTTTGGTGACTTAAAGATGAATTATATAGATTGGGGAGATGTTGTCTATGAAACGGAAACTGATCTGAATATTGTCTTTGATATCGCCCGTAAGAAAGGCTATGAAAATCTCACTGTCAGAGATTATGTTGATTATGCCGACAGAGATCTGAAAAACAATAAGTAAAGACCCTGCAAAAAATCAGAAATAGAAGCTCACATTTGTTAACTTCTTTTGTTGTATGGGTATATTTGTCGTATCAACATACAGATCCGAAAGAAGGATGATAGTACTGATATAATAGAGATGTTAATTGAATTTAAGAACATCATCGGAAATATCAGATACATGAAAAAACTGATCAATAAAATCAAAGATAAAAAAACGGTTCTAATATGTCCTTCAACATTCAAGAACAGAATTTTGGAATACCTGAGTGAAAACAAAGAGATCCTGGATATAAAGTTTATTGATCTGAATGAATATAAAAGAAACCGGTTTTTTGATTATGGATTTGATACCGTAAAGTATCTTGTTGATTCACATGGGCTGAGTGTAAGCAATGCCAAAGAAATTCTGAACAACATCTATTATGTTGAAGATAAGGAATATGGAAACAGGAAACTTGATAATCTTGTAAGGATAAAAAGAGAACTGGAAAATAACAATCTTCTTATCTACAACAGACTTTTTGACAAGTTTCTGGAAGACAGACAGATCATTGTTGCCGGATATGGAGAATTGAACAGATTCGACAGTGCGATCGTTAAGGGCGAGATCATTCCTTATGAGGAAACTGAAAAGAAATACAGGATCAGGAAGTTTGAGGGTATCGAAGAAGAGATCGAATATGTATACAACGCGATAAGCGACCTGATCATCAGTGGCACAGACATAAATAGAATCCACATTCTGAATGCCAATGCGGATTATGAAACCTATTTCAATCGCTTTAACACCTATTACGGCTTTAAAGTTGATTATAAAACCAGAGAAAAACTGATAGGAACCTCGATCGCCAAAGATTTTCTGGATATGATCGATACATCTGACAAGCAGGATATCTATGACAGACTTGCCGATACCGATAGTGAGCAGGCGGATAAGCTTATCAGTATTATCAATAAGTATACGGATTATGAACTGAAAGAGGTTAAGGATTTCATCATCGAAGATCTTAAGAATACAGATTGTTCAACAGATATTTATACCGATGTAGTCAGATGCGAAGATCTGTATATGCCTTTTGACAGCAGTGACCATGTTTTTCTGATCGGTTTCAATGATCAGTTCCCTGCTTTCAAAACCGATACCGAATATATCACCAATAATCTTCGTCCTTTATTGAATATGTCAAGTATAGAGGAAGAGAACGGACTTATAAGAAAGAATGTTCGTGGATATCTTTCAGGAATAGAGAATCTGCATATCTCATATTGTGAAAAGAGTCCTTTCAAGAAATATAATCAGAATAATCTGTATTCAAAAGACGAATATGAATCTGTAGAGAGTTCAGGATCTGATTACGGTCATTCCGAATTACTTAACAGACTCAAATTCGCTTACTTGCAGGATCGACTGCAGAAATACGGCATAAGCGATGAAGACTATTCCCTCCTTCAGAAATACTATGGAAACAACGATTACTACAGTTATTCCAACCTGTTCAAAGGTCTTAATAAAGATCAGATCAAAAAACTGTATGAAGTCAAACTTTCCTATACCAGGATGAATGATTTTTATCTGTGCCGTTTCAGATACTATCTTGATTATGTTCTGAAGATTACGAATAATGCAGGAAATTACAACACGAGAATCGGCAATCTGTGTCATGAAGTTCTGAAAGATCTGTATACAGAAGACGACTTTGATTTTGATCGATCATGGGACAGAGCTTACAGAAACGAAGAAGCAGGACTTGATGAAGAAGAAAGGCTTTTTGAAGATGAAGCTGAAGAATTCTTTGTGGAAAAGGTCAGGGAAGAATTAAGAAAAGATGTACAGATCATTGAAAAACAGAAAGAACAGACACTTCTTGATAAACAGCTGTGCGAAGAATACATAAAAGCAGAAGTAGGTGAAAATATTACTTTTGATGGAAAGATAGATAAAGTCATGTACAGGGAAGGAAATGAAACCGTGACAGCAAATGTCGTTGATTATAAGACCGGCAGTTCTTCCGATATCGACAGAAGACTCATGGAATTTGGTCTGTCTTTGCAGCTTCCTTCATATATGTATCTGCTTTCAAAGAAAGATCTTTTCAAGGGAAAAGAACTGAACTATGGCGGTTTCTATCTGCAGCATCTGGTCAATACCGAAAGAAAGTATGATGAAACCAAAACTCTTGAGGATCTGAAGACAGAGTCAATGAAACTCGATGGATTTACTACAGACGATCTTGATAGACTGGAGATCACTGATCCTGACCTTAAAGAAGGAGAGACCAGCAAACTTTACAGGACTGTAAGAAAGAAAAATGACGGAAGCTTATATGGTACTTCCAACACAATGAGCGATGAAGAGATCAGAGAAAAGATCGAACTGGTCGAAAGAAAGATCATCGAAGCAGGAGAACAGATCAGAGAAGGAAACTTCAATATCGATCCTAAGAAATATGGCAACAAAAACATCCCCTGTGACTATTGCCCATATCTGGACATCTGTTACAGAAGATTTGTCTATGAACTGAAAGCAAAGGAGGCTGAAGATGATGGCTGAGAAATGGACTGACCAGCAAAGAAAAGCCTTCAGCAGGTTCGGACACAATATCGTTGTTTCTGCTGGCGCCGGAAGTGGCAAGACGGCGGTACTGTCCGAAAGAGTCTATCGTCTGACAGGAGAACACAAGATCGATATCGATAGACTTCTGGTCCTGACTTTCACAAATAAGGCAGCTGCCGAAATGAAAAAGAGGATCAGAGACAAGATCACCCTTGATGAGGGCAGACTTTTTGAAAGCGAAGAGGAAAAGTTCAGACAGATAAACAAGATCGACAGCAGCTATGTGATGACTTTTGACGCCTATGCACAATCGCTGGTCAAGAAGTATCACTATCTCCTTGATGCGGATAGAAATATTGGTATCATTGACAACAATGTTCTCAAGACAGAAACAGAGAATATCCTCAATGAACTGATGCTGGAGAAATATCGAAATGAAGACCTTTCTTTCATCAGACTGATCGAAGACTTCTGTATCAAGAACGATAACCCGATCAGAGAAGCCGTTTTGAATATCAATCGGGAACTCGACAAGATCTATGAACGCGAAGAATATGTAAAGACGTATGTTGATCGCTTCTTCGCTCCTGAAAAACTGGATGATACACTCAGGGAATATACCGAAACCTTAAAAGTGATCATCGCAAGGATAAGAAGCCAGATCAACGAGTTAAGTGAAGAAGTCGATACTGATCTGATGTTCAGAAACATGGATCCTTTATTTCAAAGCAATACCTACAGCGAAATAAGAGAAAGTGCTTCAATATGCGAACCAAGCGGCAGCAAGCTTCCCAGAGGTGTCAGTGACAGAGCCAAGGAACTCAATCAGAAGATCAAGGAGGAGCTGAAGGATCTTAAGAAACTTACAGCCCAAAGTGAAGAGGAACTCAAGCAGGAGATCCTGGACACAAAGGACTATTCGGTCTGTCTTCTTGGACTTGCCCAGGAACTTAACAGCCGTCTCAAAGAATTCAAAAAGCTGAACAGTCTTTATTCCTTCGCCGATGTTTTCAGAATGTCTATTGATCTTGTAAATGACCATGAAGAGATCAGAAGCGAAATAGCACAGAGTTTCATAGAGATCCTGATCGATGAATATCAGGATACCAATGATCTGCAGGAAGAATTCATAAACAGGATCGCTCATGACAATGTCTACATGGTTGGCGATATCAAACAATCGATCTACAGATTCAGAAATGCGAATCCGGAGCTTTTCAAATACAAATATGAGACCTTCCTCAAGGATGATGATCATAACGAACTGATAGAGCTTCCGCATAATTTCCGCAGCCGCAAAGAAGTGCTTGAGGATATCGATGTCATATTTGATAAACTCATGGATTCAAAGATCGGCGGCGCTGATTTTAAAAAAGCTCACCATATGAAAGCAGGAAGAAGCGATGCGGCAATAACAGGTCAGAATCAGCACATGGAGATCCTCAGCTATGTCCACGATAAGAAGGAATATCCATTTGATTCCTTTGATAAACATGAAGTTGAAGCTTTCATCACGGCACAGGACATATTGCAGAAGATCAGCGAAGGCTATAAAGTCAGAGATTTCATTGAAGGCCAGGACAACAAAAAAGAAGAAATAATCAGAAAGGCATCATACAGAGATTTCTGTATCCTGATCGATCGCAAGACCAATTTCGATCTTTATAAGAAAATACTGTCTTATTACAATATCCCGGTAGTTATTGAAAGAGACGAGACGATGTCTGATTCCGATCTTTCAATCGTCGTGAAGTCGATCTTCAATCTGCTGGTGTGCATTGATGAAGAAAGAAAAGATGAGCTGTTCAGAATCTCCTATGCTTCACTGGCCAGAAGTTTTCTGGTGGAAATGAGTGACAGTGAACTATATGACATCATTACGCAGAAACGTTATGAGAATACAGATCTTTATCAGAAACTATTCAGGATCCACGAAGGTATAGAATACAAGACCATTTCCATGATCCTTGATGAGATCATTGATACTTTTGATATATACAACAGTATAAGAAAGATCGGCATGGTCCACGAAAACATGGTCAAGATCGATTATTTCTATCAGCTGGCCCATTCTCTTAATCAGATCGGATATGACTACAGAAGTTTCGGCGAATATCTGAGTAATGCCTTTGATGGCAGTGATGAGAATGATATTACTTTCAGCATCGACAGTGATGACGAAGATGCTGTAAGGATCATCAATATTCATAAATCCAAAGGACTGGAGTACAACATCTGTTACTATGTCGGGCTTGATGTGGCATTCAATCAGCAGGATCTTAAAGACAGGATCGTCTTCAGCAAGGATCTGGGCATAATTCTGCCGGTAATGATCCCAGGCAGAGGTTTGAAAGAAACAGTTAAAAAAGCGATCTACAAAAACGAGTATACGCTGAAAGATATCGGGGAGAAGATCCGTCTTCTCTATGTGGCTTTGACCAGAACCAAAGAAAAGATGGTCGTGGTATGTCCACTTCAAAACGATAGTGAAACAGGGCAGATGGTCAGCGAGTTGAGCAGACTTTCTTTCAGAAATTTCAATGATATGTTCAGCAGTGTTTATGATGATCTGTACAGCAATAAACTGATCAATGAACTTGATCTGAACAGGTATGCCTTTACAAGAGATTATCTTGATAAGAAGATCGATCCGATCTTATCTAAAACCGATAGAAAAATAGATATTATTCCATTTGAAAAGATCGAAGCAAAAAAGATACTTAAATCCAGATTCTCTAAAGATTCAGGCCTCATCTCTTCCAAGACACTCAAAAAGATGGAAATGGGTACCAGACTTCACTATTACCTTGAAACGCTCAATTTCCTTGATCCGGACTATACAGTGATCGAAGAAGAATACAAAGAGTATATTAGAAACTTCATGGAAAGCGATCTGATGAAGGATGTTTCTAAGGGCAAAGCCTATAAGGAATATGAATTCATCTATGAAGAAGATAATGAGAAGAAACACGGTTTCATCGATCTGCTTATGGAATATGATGATCGTTTCGATATCATCGACTACAAGACAAAGAATATCGATGATGAACATTATGATGAACAGCTCAATGGTTATAGGAAATATATCGAATCGGTAAGCTCTAAGAAAGTTGACTGCTACTTATACAGCATCCTTGAAGGTGAATACCGAAAGATCGTTTCTGACAAGTAACACATAAAAACAAACCGAAAAATCCATAAATTACATAACAGGAAATATCGTAAGGTTTTATGAAGAAAACAATAAAAATCGTTTTCATTACATTTATATCAATAATTGCCGTGATCGGACTTATAATTGGCAGCATTGTTTTGGTGTTGTATCTGAAGGACAGGGAATATAAGAAATATTCTGGACATGGTTTTGCCTATATGCATGGATATTCTTCAACTGATTTTACTGGTTACCATGTCTATGATGGCGACAAGCTTGTAAGACTTGATCATGAACCGGCCTTTGTGATCGAAAACGAAGAGGACATGCCGATACTCGATGGGGCTGAAGCATGTTACCCGATCTACACTGCTGTGGCCAAAACTCTGTATAAAGACATCGACAAGATCGAAGAAAAGATTCTTAGGCAGGTTGAAAACAAGACCAGTGAATGGAGTGAAGAGGACGTGATCTACTATAAAAGTAACGGCAAGATCGTGACCTTCACCAATTCAAAAGTCGGTTATTATCGTCTTGTTGATGGAGAAATCGATCTGTTTTTCGGGGCCAGACCATCAAGAGAACAGCTTGATTATGCAAAAAGCGAGAAAAAGGAAATAGAGTCGATCGTGATCGGCAAAGAGGCATTCGTCTTCTTTGTGGAAGAAGACAATCCACTGGATAACATAAGCAGTGATGATCTTAGAAAGATATATTCCGGGCAGATCACAAACTGGAAGCAGCTTGGTGACAAGAATCAGAAGATCATTGCTTTTCAAAGACCGGAAGATTCGGGGTCACAGGTCATGATGCATTACTTCATGAAGGATGTTCCATTAAAAGAAGCAGATACCGTTGAGATGATCGATGCGATGTCGGGTGTCATTAAAAAAGTCAAACAGTATCATAACGAAAAAGGGGCGATCGGTTATACGTTCCGTTATTTCCTTGAAGGTCTTCAGCAGGAAAAAGGCGTAAAGATGTTGTCGATTGACGGAGTGTATCCCAGCGTTGAAAACATTGAAAACAATACTTATCCGATCATAGCCGACCTGGTAGTTTCAAAACTGAAAGATAACGAAAAGGATAATGTCAATAAACTGATCGAATTCCTGCTTTCAAAGGATGGACAATATATTATCAGGGAAACCGGATATGGAGGCCTTGATGAATTAGGTATTATGTAAATAATAAAATAGTAGTAGCATCAGCAGAACTTTCTTCGTTAATCATATAAGGAGGCAAAATGAAAAAAGAAACATTAGTTGAGATCAAAATGGATTCAGAAACATTGGATACAGTACAGAGTTTATATAAAGAACTGGGGACATCATTTGAAGAAGCGGTAAGAATTTTCGCTATCCAAAGTCTGAGTGAAAATGGCTTTCCCTTTGTTCCTAGAAAATACGAAATAAAAACAAGGACAGCAAAAGGACTTCTTTCAAAGTATGCATCAGAAGAATCAAGAAAAAAAGAAATGAATGCATTCATGGAAATGGTGAAAGCTGAATACCAACTTTGAGGAATTTAATTGTGTTATATAAAAATCAGAAACTGCATTTAAAGCAGTTTCTTTATTGCCTCAAAGGTTTCATCAGAAATGACATGTTCAATACGGCAGGCATCATCTTCAGCCGTCTTCTCTGAAATACCCAATCTGATAAAACAGGCAGTCAGAACTTCATGCCGTTCATAGATCTTCTTTGCGATCTTTTCGCCTTTCGGAAGAAGGATGATACTTCCGTCTTCCTTTACTGATATATATCCGTTATTATTCAGATTCTTTATTGCTCTGGAGACCGATGGCTTGGAATAATTCATTCTTTTGGCCACATCTATCGATCTGACGGAGTCTTTTTCTTTTGATAGGATCAGTATCGTTTCCAGATACATTTCTGCCGATTCTTGTATAGTCATAATAAATATCCTCATGCAATATTCTATAAAACTATTTTTTGGTTAGCAAGTGCTAACCATTTTTAATAAAAAGTGTTGACAGGTTAGTTGTAACTAACTAAAATAAATACAGTGGTTAGTTAGAACTAACTGAAAGGGAGGCTATTTCATATGATGCCATTAACATTTGCGGATGTTGGAGAACAGAATGTGATCAAAAGGATCTCCGGAAAACCGGAGGCTAAGAAACACCTTGAAGATATGGGCTTTGTGGTCGGTTCAGTTATCTGCCTGGTGTCGAAGTTTGGAGAGAACGTCATTGTCAATGTCAAAGATACAAGGATCGCGATCTCCGCAGAAATGGCCACAAAGATCTACGTATAGGAGGGGGATTATGACATTAAAAGAAGCAAATATTGGCGATACTGTCATGGTCAGAAAGCTTAATGGTGAAGGGGCCGTTAAAAGAAGGATCATGGATATGGGCATTACAAAAAACACTGAAGTATACGTCAGAAAGGTTGCGCCGTTAGGCGATCCGATCGAAGTTACGGTCCGCGGTTATGAGCTGTCACTTCGTAAAGCGGATGCTCAGATGATCGAAGTGGAGTTGAAAGAAGGTTAACAGCATGAGAATAGCTTTAGCAGGAAACCCTAACAGCGGTAAGACGACATTGTTCAACGCCTTGACCGGTTCCAATCAGTATGTCGGTAACTGGCCAGGTGTCACTGTTGAGAAAAAAGAGGGTAAATTAAGAAAACACGAGAATGTGACGATCACAGATTTGCCAGGTATCTATTCTCTTTCACCTTATACACTGGAAGAAGTAGTTGCCCGTAATTATCTGATCGATGAAAGACCGGATGCGATCCTCAATATCGTCGATGGTACAAATCTGGAAAGAAACCTATATCTGACAACTCAACTTGTTGAATTGGGTATTCCGGTAGTTGTTGCCGTGAATATGATGGATCTCACGGAGAAAAACGGCGACGAAATAAATCTCAAGGCTCTTGAAGAACAGATGGGCATAAAATTCGTCAACATCTCAGCTTTGAAGGGCAGGAATATCGATGAAGCAGCTGATGCGGTCGTAAAGGCGGCAGATGGCCCTCGGCCTGTACCGCAGCACAGTTTCTCCGGACCGGTTGAACACGCTCTGGCTCACATTGAGGAAGCAACTGTTCATTCTCTTCCGGAAGAACAGCAGAGATGGTATGCGATCAAGATCTTTGAAAGAGATGAACAGGTCATGAAAAACCTCAATCTTTCCGAAGAGACCAGGAAGCATATCGAAAATGATATTCAGGCTGTTGAAAAGGAAATGGATGATGATGCGGAAGCGATCATCACCAATGAAAGATATATTTATATTGGTAACCTCTTAAAGGGTATATATAAGAAATCGCTGGTAAACAACCAGACGATCTCCGACAGGATCGATAAGGTCGTCACACACCGTTTCTTTGGTGTATTGATCTTTATCGGTATCATGAGTTTTGTCTACTGGCTAGCAATGGGCCCGTTTGGTACATTTTTGACCGATTGGACCAACGATGTCTTTGCGGGTGAATTCATGGAAGGCGGTGCAGCTGCTCTGCTTGAAAGCTGGGGTTGTGCGCCTTGGCTCGTCAGCCTGGTCGCTGATGGCATCGTCCATGGTGTCGGTGCAGTTCTGGGCTTTGTACCGCAGATGCTGGTACTGTTCCTTATGCTGTGTATCCTGGAAGATGTCGGTTACATGTCACGTATCGCCTTCATCCTGGACAGATTATTCAGAAGATTCGGTCTTTCCGGTAAATCGTTCATACCTATGCTGATCGGTTCAGGATGTGGCGTTCCGGGTGTCATGGCAACAAGAACGATCGAAAATGAACGTGACCGTCGTATGACGATCATGACGACCTGCTTTATTCCGTGCGGTGCCAAACTGCCGATCATCGGACTTATTGCCGGAGCAATATTCAATAATGCCTGGTGGGTATCGGCTGCTGCCTATTTCATGGGTGTTGCGGCGATCATTATTTCGGGCATCATTCTGAAGAAGACAAAGATGTTTGCGGGCGATCCGGCTCCATTTGTCATGGAACTGCCGCCTTATCATATGCCTTCATTATCCAATGTACTTCGCGGTACCTGGGAAAGAGGCTCAAGCTTCATCAAACGTGCTGGAACGGTCATCGTTTTATCAAGTGTCGTTATCTGGGTCTTGAATTCACTGTCGTTAGAAGGCGGCTTACACTACCTTGGTGAAGATGGTGAAGGTGCCTCAATTCTCGAGAATGTCGGTAACCTGTTTGCCTGGATCTTTGCGCCACTGGGCTTTGGCACATGGCAGGCAACTGTTGCGACGATTCTGGGTTTGGTCGCCAAGGAAGACGTTGTAGGTACAATCGGTACTCTGATCGCGATGGAAGATCTGCCTGACCTTGTCGAAGAAGGCGGAAACATCATGGGTGTTCTCGATGTCTTCTTCAAGGGATCAAAGGTCGCAGGTTTTGCCTTCATGGCTTTCAACCTGCTGTGTGCACCATGCTTTGCAGCGATGGGTGCCATCAAACGTGAGATGAACAATGCGAAGTGGACAGTTTTTGCGATCGGCTATATGTGTCTGTTTGCCTACGGTACGGCTTTAGTGATCTATCAGATAGGCTCAGCAGTAAACGGTCAGGTCAATGCGATCGGTCTGTTCGCGGCTATATTGGTACTGTGTTTTGTCGGATACATGCTGTTTAAGCCATATAAGGAATCTGACAGACTTACACAGGATGTCAAAGTAAACTGATAATCAAAGAAAGGAGGAAATCATGAACTGGCTATTGGATAATATCGCAAATATTCTGGTTCTTTCAGCGGTTATTGCGCTGGTTTACGCATCGATCAGAAGTCTCATCAATACCAGAAAATCAGGACTTCCTTCATGCGGATGTGGCGGAAACTGTGCAAATTGTGCACTGGCATGCATGCACGGACGCCAAAATATGCGAAAAAACTGACGGAGTAGTGAAAAACACTGCTCCGTTTTCTTATATTGATGTTAAAATAGTACTAAGTAACAAACTATTATTATCCTAAAGGTGGAGGAGCATATGAAACTGACAGGAAGTCAAATAAGGTATTTACTCACAATCAAGAAACTAAACGATTCAAAGCACGTTATCAAAAGTGTTGATGTTGCCAATGAACTGAACTATTCAAGAGCCAGTGTGCATAAGATGCTGGTAACTCTGAAAGAGATGAACATTATCCAGCAGAAATATTATGGATATATCTATCTGACCTCATATGGTTCCAGAACGGCAACAGATTGTCAGAAGAAGTATGACAAAGTCAAAGAAACATTGATGCCGGTCATCAAGATCAAGGATGATTACAATCTTGGTGTGTGTGGCATCGTGGAAATGATGTAGGATATCAACTGTCTGAAGATAGTGGATATATGTGAGTTTTTAACAATTAACGCTTCAATGCGTTTTTTGTTTTCAGTCGATCAATAGAGCGGAATTCTTGTCAATTTTGCGTTAAATACCTTTATAATATTAGTAGAGATTTTTATTGTGCAAAGTTTTATGAATAAGTATATTTATTTAATAGATTATTATAAGGAGGGAAGATGAAAGAAGTTACGGATTATTTGACCTCAGCAGCGTTCACATTAAGTGCTCTGATCGTAGTTATTACATTTCTGTTGCTTGCTGTAATCAAGAAATTCCTGATAAAGAAAGTTGCATATACCGGAAAAGATGAACAGCATCGCAATACTTTCATTGGCGTTATCTTCTCGGTTGCTCAGTATGTCGTTATTGTGGCAGCTGTTGTGATAATTCTGAGACTGCATGGAGTGAATGTCTTCTCGATCGTGACAGGTTTGGGAATCATGGCTACCATCATTGGTTTAGCCCTGCAGGATACGCTTAAGGATATCATCGCCGGAATCAATATCTACAACTCAAATTTCTATAAAGTTGGCGATATGGTCAGATACAACGGTGAGGAATGCGATGTAAAGTATTTCTCAGCCCGAGTTACAAAATTCCAGTCGATCTTCACCGGATCAACATATACGGTCTGTAACTCATCGATCACTTCGATCGAAAAGATAAAGGATATTAAGGTCCTGACTCTGGAATTCAATTTCGATAAGGATTCCAAAAAGATCAATAAAGCCTTTGATAAGACAGCTGAAAGAGGCAAGGATATCGAAAATATCAAGGAGATCCAGAATCTCGGCCTGA
Source organism: Erysipelotrichaceae bacterium (assembly GCA_017404785.1). GTDB lineage: Bacteria > Bacillota_I > Bacilli_A > Erysipelotrichales > Erysipelotrichaceae > Colivicinus. The sequence goes on along the minus strand of JAFRBQ010000010.1, from coordinate 56,279 downwards.
TCAGCTTCGGCAGACAGGGAGCGATATATGGCATCTTATATAAGTGCCCGGCGCATAAGGATCTGTTTGCCAGGATGGAACTGATAAAGATCCTGCATGAAGAAGTAATGAAATCTGGTGTTAAACCGGTATTTGAGGGAGACGTCGATGTCTCTATAGAGAAGTAGTAAACAAATAATTTCAAGGAGGAAGAAAATGGAAATTATAAAAACACTTGAGGACAATGTTTGCAAACTTGCATTGAGAGGTAGATTGGATACAACTACAGCTCCTGAACTTGAAGCTGAATTGAAAAACAGTTTAGAAGGTATCGAAGGCTTGGAGTTTGACTTAAGCGATCTCGATTACATCTCTTCTGCCGGCTTAAGAGTTTTACTGTTTGCACAGAAGTCAATGATGGGCAAGACAATGGTAGTCAGAAACGTCAAGCCTGAAATCATGGAAGTATTTGAAATCACAGGATTCAACGACATTTTAACTATCGAATAATTGCTTTACCATGGTACAGAAAGTAAAGAACAGTATCCTCAAGAATATTGAGGAAGAGTTTCTCCGTACCACGGAAACACTATGGGAAAATGAAGTAGAAGCTAATCTGTTTGTCGCAAGGATCCTGATGATGACGGCTTTTATTGATGTCGTCATTCTGATTCCGACATTATCCGGGATCTTTTTCGCAAATTCCGGAAGGATCGTTTCGGCAGTGCTGATCCAGGCTCTGATCGAACTGATCATTCCAGCCGGATTGTGCTTCTATTTCAAAGGTCGAAAAAAATGGCTGAAGATTCTATTGCTTCTCAGCTATACGATCGTTTTAGCCAGGATCGCTTCGGTACTGGGCCATAATGTGACCCTGTGTCTGGCTTTTCCAACAGTAGTGTCGATCAGATACTACTCAAGGCCGGTCACTTCAACGGTAGCGATTCTGACGACCATTTTGTCAGGCTTTGCCGAATACCTGTGTGTATTCATGAAATGGGGACGATTCGATCTTAATATGCTGGAACTTGATGCAGGGAGCGTTCTGAGTTTCAATGAACTCTCATTGATCAGGGATGTCATCATGGATCAGGCCAGCATAGACTATGCCAGATTATGGCGTCACACTCTACTGCACAGCTATCTGCCAAAACTTATCCTGTTTTCAATGATAGCGATCATAAGTACGGTCATCGCCAGAAAAGGCAGAGAGGCCATCTTCGCACAGGAAGCAGAAACAAAGAAAAGTGAAAGGATCTCAACGGAGCTCAATCTCGCCAGTTCGATCCAGGCCAATATGCTTCCAAACATCTTTCCGGCATTTCCGGAACGGGATGATTTCGATATCTATGCGACGATGTCACCGGCCAAGGAGGTCGGCGGAGACTTCTACGACTTTTTCATGGTAGATGACGATCACCTGGCAATGGTCATTGCCGATGTATCCGGCAAGGGTATTCCGGCAGCGATGTTCATGGTGATAGCCAAGACGTTGATAAAAGACCATGCACAGCTTGGTCTGATGCCGGCTGATGTCTTCACCAGAGTCAACAGACTGCTGTGTGAAGGAAATGATGCAGGACTGTTTGTGACAGCCTGGATGGGCATCATGGATCTGAATAACGGCGAGATGTACTATGTCAACGCCGGGCACAATCCGCCGATCATCAAACATGATGGAAAGATCGAATTCCTGCAATGCAAACCGGGTTTCGTTCTGGCGGGTCTTGAAGATTATGAATATGGAGAATATCAGCTGTTCCTTGATAAGGGCGACAAGATATTCCTGTATACCGACGGTGCAACGGAAGCAACAGCTGTCAACAACGAACTCTATGGTGAAAACAGACTGATCGAATGTCTGAAGAACCTTGTTTCTGATATAAGCTGTGAAGATGCACTGCATGCTGTAAGAGCTGATATCGACAGATTTGTCGGTGAAGCTGAACAGTTTGATGATTTGACTTTACTGGCGTTTGATTTCACGCCAAAGAATAAGGAGAAAGATATTATCGAAAGGACATTTGACGCTACAACTGAAAAGCTTCATGAAGTCATAGGCTTTGTTGAAGAACAGCTTGAAGGAAACGACGCTTCAATGAAAGCGGTGATGACGATCACTGTAGCATTAGAGGAAATGTTTGTAAACATTGCTCATTACGCCTATCCTGATGCACCGGGCAAGGCGACGATAGGAGTGTCTTTTGATGGTGATGATGCGATTATAACGCTCAAAGATAATGGCATACCATTTGATCCATTGGCCAAGGAAGATCCTGATGTCACAGCCAAGGCTGAGGACAGGCAGATCGGTGGCTTGGGGATCTATATGGTCAAGAACAGTATGGATCACTGTCGCTACGAAAGAAGAGGCAGTGAAAACTACTTTGAAATGAGGAAGAATATAAGATAATGATTGATGACGCCATAAGGTTTGCAGCATCTGCGCACAGTGGCATGGTCAGAAAAGGAAACAATCAGCCCTATATCTTCCATCCGCTTGAAGTATTGAGCCTTGTTTCGCTGATGACACTTGATGATGAGATACTGTGTGCGGCGATCCTTCATGACACGGTAGAAGATACTGATGTTTCCATTGAAGACATAAGATACAGATTCGGTGATAGAGTAGCTTCGCTGGTAAGCTATGAATCGGAAGATAAAAGAGGCAATGTCAATAAGGCCGCAACCTGGAAGAAACGCAAGCAGGAGACGATCGACAAAGTCAGAGCTCTTGATGATGAGGGAGCCAGAATGATCTGTCTGGCCGACAAGGTCTCCAACCTGAGGAGCTTTCATCTTGGCATACTGGATAAAGGTGAAGAGTTCTTCAATTCATTCAACCAGAAAGATCCCAAAGAACACTGCTGGTATTATTCAGAGCTCAAGGACGCTCTGTCTTCATTGAAGGATTATGCAGTATATAAGGAATACTGTTTCCTGATCGATACAATATTTGAAAAATATATGGGAGAAAAAAATGAATAGTAAGTTTGAGAACAATGTATTGACAATCTATATGGAAGGAAATGTCGACACGACGAACGCTGAGGCTGTCGGTGCTGAATTTGAAAGCATCAGAGCTGAGCATCCGGAAGGCCAGCTGATACTGGATCTGGAAGACCTCCATTATATTTCCAGTGCCGGACTGCGTCAGATCCTGAGATTGAAGAAACGTGAAAAGGATCTCAAACTTATCAATTGTTCTTCTGAAGTATACGAAGTGTTTGATATGACAGGTTTTGCAGAGATGATGGATATCTCTAAAGCCTACAGAAAGATGTCGGTCGATGGATGCGAGAAGATCGGTGAAGGTTCCAACGGTATCGTATACCGTCTCAATCCTGATACGATCATCAAGGTCTATAAGAACTCCGATGCTCTGGATGATATCAAACGTGAAAGAGAACTGGCCAAGACAGCGCTGGTTATGGGCGTCAATACAGCGATTCCGTTTGATGTTGTAAAGGTCGGAGACAAGTATGGTTCAGTCTTTGAACTGCTAAGTGCCAAATCTTTGACCAAGCTGATGATCGAGGATCCTGAAAACAAGGATAAATACATAAAGATTTTCGCTGATATGCTCAAGGAGATCCACTCAACTCCAGTCAAGGAAGGTCTGCTTCCTTCTGCCAAAAAGACAGCGATGGGCTGGGTCGAATGGCTTAAGGAACATCTGCCTGCCAAGACTTATGAAAAACTTCACGCACTGGTCGATGCTGTGCCTGAAAGCAATATGATGCTTCATGGCGACTATCACACCAATAACGTTCACTACGCAAACGGCGAAGCGATCCTGATCGATATGGATACACTGTCAACCGGCAATCCGATCTTTGAATTCGCTTCGATCTATCTCGCTTACAAAGGCTATGGTGAACTCGATCATTCACTGGTCGAAGACTTCATCAAGCTTGACTGGGAAACAGCCAACTATACATTCGAGAAGCTTGTCGATCTCTATTTCGAAGACAAGGACGAAGCATACAAGAACGAAGTCAAGGAACATGCCCGTGTGGTAGGCTATACCAGAGCTTTGAGACGTACGATCAAACGTCATCCTGAAAGCGTCGATCTGATCGAATACTATAAGAAACAACTGATCGATCTGGTCGAAAAGACTGATTCATTGGCTGTCTAGAAATAACGATCAAGGAGATTAAAGATCTCCTTTTCTAATTGGATAAATGATTAACTATAACGATCTAGATACATACATAAGAGAAAACTATTACGAAGAACCTCCGTTTGAAGGAGCTGTTTTCATAGATGATTTCATGTGCAAGAAAGATGCATTCTATGCATATGAAGAAGAAAAAGAAGATCTCATCATTGAACTGGACGAATCTTTTTCCGATACTGTCCTGAAGCTGATCGATGAAAAAGGACTTAAGGATTCCGATGTCTACAATTCGATCAATATGGACAGAAGACTGTTTTCCAAGATGAGAAACAATAGTTACACTCCAAGCAAGCAGACGGCACTGTCCTTGTGTATTGCCCTGAAACTTGATCTTGAACAGAGCAATGATCTGCTTAGGAAGGCCGGCTATGCCCTGAGTCATTCCAATATGGCCGATGTCATCGTTGAATATTTTATTAAGAATAAGATCTACGATATCTATACGATCGATGAAGCCCTGCTGCACTATGATCAGAAACTTTTAGGCAGATATTGATTGTCGCTTTGAAAGCGACCAATGTTTTCCATGGATATAAGAGAATGTGACTGTGAAGAAACAGTCACATTTTAAAAGGAGGAAAACATAATGAAGAAAAATCTTACTGAACTCGTATTCATCATGGACCGCAGCGGTTCGATGTCGGGACTGGAGAAGGATTGCGTCGGCGGTTTCAACTCCATGATCAAGAAACAGAAGAAAGTTGATGGTGAATGTCTGGTGACGACCGTCCTTTTCAACAACAGCGATATCATTCTGCACGATCGCATCGATCTCAAAAAGATCAGACAGTTCAAGGAAGAAGACTATGTGCCTTGCGGCTGTACGGCCTTGATCGATGCACTGGGCAACAGTATAAACCACATCAGCGAAGTCCATCGCTATATCAGAAAGGAAGATGTACCGGAACATACGATCTTTGTGATCACGACCGATGGCCTGGAGAACGCTTCAAAAAAGTATTCTTCCGATGAAGTCAAGAAGATGGTCGAAGCCAGAAAGGAAGAAGGATGGGAATTCATTTTCCTGGCTGCCAATATTGATGCGGTAGAAACAGCCAAGCAGTATGGCATAGAGGAAGATAAAGCTGTCAACTACATATCTGATGAGATCGGAACCAGAAAAAACTATGAAGTTCTGGGCGAAGCGCTCTGCAGCTTCCGCAGAAAAGGTGCAGTAGCCGATGGCTGGGCGGAAGAGATAAAAGAGGATTATCGAAGCAGATCATAAAAGTGTAAAGGACTTTTGTTGTATAATACCGGTAATGAGGAACGACATATGAAAGTAACAGTAATCGATGGTCAGGGCGGCAATATCGGCAAGCAATTGGTCAAAAGCATCAGAGACAGTTTTCCTGATGTCTGTATCAGAGCGGTAGGAACAAATTCCGCTGCTACAACCAATATGATCAAGGGTGGAGCCGATGAAGGTGCGACAGGTGAAAATGCCGTGATCGTGGCTTCAAGAAGTGCCGATCTGATAATCGGGCCGATCGGTATCATCATTCCTGATGCCTTGCTGGGGGAGGTTACACCAGCCATGGCCAAAGCCGTAGGCGAATCTCCGGCTCAGAAAGTACTGATCCCGTTAAACAAGTGTGATGTTCTGATTGCTGGTATTTCCAACAGATCTACCAGCGAGCTGTTACAAGATGCCATGGATAAGATCCGTGCCATCATGAAACTGTGATCGACCTGTCCAAGCGGCAGGTTTTCATTTGGCGCAACAGGATCCGGTATACATTATTTAAGAAAGAAAATGTAATATAATATATTTTGTATGATTAAAAATGATTTTGAAAAACTCAACAGCGATGACTGGCTGAAAAAAGAGATCGAAAGAGAAAAACGTGTCTCCGCATGGGATTTCGATGAAGGAAAAAGAGTCAGGAATGAACACGCAGAGGATTGCGACGCGAGAAACAATGCTTTTGAACATGAGATAAGGCATAGTCGCCGCAGATCTGTTGAACCCGGAAGGATCGAAAACAATCCAGGCCGAAGCAACCCTGTCTGGTTTGCCCTTGACATCGTGCTTCTGGTGGGACTGATCGTCTTCCATGCCTATCTTGGAAACATGTTCTATTTCTCTCAGCCAAGCATGGCCATCTTCTTTCTGAGCTTCATGCTGTTTAATCCGGCAGTTATCATTTTCTGTGTTCTGAAGAAAAGACTGATGCCGAGCATCTATTATCTGATCGCATTCATCGTCGCCATTATGCTCGAATCATTCTGGCTGATGATAAACATAAGATTCTTATATTACATTTTTTAGGAGGTAATTGAAATGACTGCATTTATTATTGTAATTCTGGTAGTTGTATTACTGATCATCTGGCTGCTCACCTGCATGTGCATCGTCCCGCAGGGCAATGCCTGGGTCGTTGAAAGTCTGGGTAAATATTCTGCTACCTGGCAGGCTGGTCTGCATATCAGAAAGCCGATCATTGAAAGGATCGCCCGCAAGATCTCTTTAAAGGAACAGGTTGCGGACTTCGAACCTCAATCAGTTATCACAAAGGATAATGTTACCATGAACGTTGACTCTGTCGTCTATTTCCAGGTCATCGATCCTAAAGCTCTGACCTATGGAGTTGAAAGACCGATCGCCGCAATTGAAAACCTGTGTGCTACGACTTTGAGAAACATCATCGGTTCCATGACTCTGGATGAAACTCTCACTTCAAGAGAAAAGATCAATAATGAAACGATCAAAGTTCTTGATGAAGCTACAAATAAATGGGGCATCGATATCACCCGTGTCGAAGTTCAGAACATCACCCCACCTAAGTCCATTCAGGAAGCCATGGAGAAGCAGATGAAGGCTGAACGTGAAAAGAGAGCTGTCATTCTCACTGCCGAAGGTGAAAAGCAGTCTGCGATCACCAGGGCTGAAGGTGAAAAGGAATCTGCGATCTTAAGAGCCGATGCCTTAAGAGAAGAAAAAGTCAGAACTGCTCAGGGTGAAGCTGAAGCTATCGCCGCTGTCGCGGAAGCTCAGGCCCGCGCTATCGAACTGGTCAACAATGCCAGACCTAGCAAGGAATATCTGTCGATCAGAAGTATGGAAGCAGCAGAAAAGATGGCTGATGGTCAGGCTACCAAGATCATCGTTCCTTCTGAACTGCAGGATCTCACCAGTCTGGTCACACTGATCAAGGAAGGCAAATAAAAATCAGCTTATCTGATTGTTCCAATTAAGCACAGGCCCTGAAAGGACCTGTGTTTTTATCTAATGTAGTAGAATTATATCGTAAATAGAAGGTAATAATCACATGAAACTTAAAGCAACAATCGTAAATCTCAACAATCGAGTCATCGAATTTGAAGATAGGATCAAAGTTGAAGATCTTCTCAATCAGGTCAAGGATGAACTCCCTTATCCTGCGTATCTGAGTAAGCTTGACAACGCCTATCGTGCTCTTACTCACGTCACCGAACACGACTGCACGATCGAATTCCTGGATCTAAGAAACCAGGAAGCCTGGCTCGTCTATCAGAACGCGCTGATCCTGATTTTCATCAAGGCCGTACATGATGTTTTCGGCAAGAAGACGCTGATCACGGTCAACAACTCGCTCAATAAAGGACTTTTCATAACTTCAAATCACAAGTTTACTGAAGAGGATGTCACACTGGTCAAACAGCGCATGGATGAGATCGTTGCAGCTGATCTTCCTATCGTCAAGGAACATCTGACCAAGGAAGGTGCGAGGATCCTGGCCAGAAAGCAGAAACTTACTGAAGTTAGCAAGCTGATCGACAGTATCACCAACATCGATGATATCGAGATCTATTCTCTGGAAGATGAGATCCAGGTTTTCTACAACCTCCTGGTTCCATCGACAGGTTATGTAAAGCTGTACGACATAAACATCTACAAGAACGGTCTGATCCTGCGTTATCCTCATCCGGCCAATCCTAATGAGGTAGGAGCCTATGAGGAACAGGAGCTTCTCTACAGTGCCTTCTCGGAAGCAAATAAATGGGGCCAGCTCACCAATGTCAACTTCGTCTGTGATCTCAACGAGAAGATCATCTATGAAGATGCAGCGGAAATGGTGCTGATGCAGGAAGCGCTGCATGAAAAAAGGATCTCCAACATTGCGGATATGATCCTGGAGAAAAAGGCCAGAGTCGTACTGATCTGCGGACCTAGCTCTGCAGGTAAGACGACTTTCGCAAAACGTCTTTGCATCCAGCTTTGCGTCAATGGTTTAAAGACCCTGTATATGGGTACCGATGACTACTACAAGGAATACAATGAGCGCGTCTATGACGAAAACGGCGAAGTCGATCTTGAAAGCATCAGAGCGATCGATACAGTCCGCTTCATGAACGACATCAATGCGCTTTTAAGAGGTGAAGAAGTAGACCTGCCACGATATGATTTCTCGATCCCGGGAAAAGTATATGGTGAAAGGATAACCAAGCTCAAATCCAATCAGATTATCGTCATTGAAGGCATCCACGCCATGAACAACGAACTTACCTATGAGATCCCTGAAGAGGACAAGTTCAAGATCTACATCTCGCCATTCACGCCGATCTCGATCGACCATCATAACCGCATCAGCACGACGGATGCTAGAATGTTGAGAAGACTCGTCAGAGACTACAAATTCAGAAGTGCTCCGGCTCAAAGGACCATTTCGATGTGGCCTAAGGTCCGCAGTTCCGAAGACATAAACATCTTCCCTTATAACAAGGAAGCGGATGTCTTCTTCAATTCAAACTGCATCTATGAACTCTCGGTACTCAAGAAATATGCCGAACCGTTACTGAAGAGGATCAAGCGTAATGAACCGGAGTATGGCGAAGCGCAGAGAATGCTGAGCTTCCTCAAATACATCGATCCGCTCTATGATGATTCATACATTCCGAACAACTCGATAATCAGAGAGTTTATCGGAGGATCAGTGATCGTTAAATAACAGCTGAGAAGCTGTTATTTTTTACTAAAATAGTTTTATTTAATATAAAATTAAATTGTAGGAGAATAAAAACTAATGGATAAGAAATGTTCAATTTGCGGTGGCAATCTGACCGAGTTTGGAAACAAAGATATTAAAAATGGTGTCGTATGCCGTTATTGTGTAAAGAAGGCCTCACCATGGCTCAGCGACGAAGACTATCTGAGAAGAGATGTCAAGGCGTTCAAAAAACATCTTGAATATCGTGAAAAGAATCAGCAGATAGTTGACAGCTTTGAACCGGAAAGAACGATCGAAGGAAAATACAGTCTCTATCTGGATAGAGATCATGGTGAATTCGTCATTTCCAAGAGAAAAGACTACAAGAAAGACAACGCTGATGTCCTTAAATATAAGGATCTCAAGGAACTGACGATCTTTGAAGAAAAGGATGAGACAGGCAATTACAATCTGCTTATGGATATCCAGCTGAAGAACAAGGAGATCGACAATGTCTGTTTCAGAGTAAACGAATTCCCGGGTCTTGAAAGAGAATCCAAGGAATACAAAGCAGCACTGGATAAAGCCTATGAATATCTCAACGGCTTTAACGAAGAAGATGGAATATATTTTGTGGAGGTGTAACATGACAAACAGATTAACTAATGGAAGAGGCAAGAAAATGGTGACCGGCAAGGTCGCTGCTGCCAAAAAAGGCAAAGCTGCCGCTGCCAAAAGAGTTGGCGAAAGAACCAACGCTCTGAAGAAAGTCGCAAGGAGCGCAAAGGTCTAGAAATGAAGAAGAAGTTTGATTTCGGGAAGCTCGTTCTTTTCGTCGTCGTTTTATTTCTCTGCGCAGGTGTTGTAAAACTTTTTCTGCCAAGATATAAGAACAGCAACAGCAACGTCATAAGCAACGACACGGATAATAACGGAATTTCCGTAAGAGGCAATTCCTATGCGACAGCATATTCCAGCAAATGGAATCTTAACAGCAATGTCGGCGTGCTGGATCTTTCGGTCGCTGAAGGCATCAGACCTAAGCGTACCCAGATCCTGGGCAATGGCAATGATGTGTACACGATCATGGTCTACATGTGCGGTGCCGATCTTGAATCGCAATATGGCATGGCTGTCAATGACCTGGTCGAAATGGCTGGTGCTGCACCATCTGATAAAGTCAATGTCATCGTCTTTACCGGTGGTTCAAGCAGATGGAACACTGACGTTATTTCGAGCAAATACAATCAGATCATCAAGATCGCCGGCAACAATCAGATCAACTATCTGGTCGAGAATGCCGGAACCGGTACGATGCTGGATCCGGACAACCTGACGAGCTTCATTGAATATTGTGCCGACAATTTCCCGGCAAACCGTTATGCTTTGATCTTCTGGGATCATGGCGGAGGTTCGATCGCCGGCTACGGTTACGATGAAAAATACCCGAACACCAATCCAATGACTCTGGCTGATATCGATAGAGCCTTGACGGATGCGGATGTTACCTTTGACTTTGTTGGCTTCGATGCGTGTCTGATGGCTACAGCTGAAACAGCGCTGATGCTTTCAGAACACGCTGACTACATGGTCGCTTCTGAAGAATCAGAACCGGGCATCGGCTGGTACTATACGGACTGGCTGAGCAGACTGGCAGGCAATACTTCAATGTCGACCGTTGAGATCGGCAAGAATATCGCAGACGACTTTGTCAATCACTGTCGAGTAGAGACTAAAGGTCAGCCGGCAACTCTTTCCGTTGTCGACCTGGCTGAAATACAGGATATCCTGCCGGGCAAGCTCAGTTCCTATTCTCTGGCTACAGAAAGGCTGATCAGCAGCAATTACAGTGCTGTCGCCAATGCGAGAAGAGGTTCAAGAGAATTTGCTTCTGACGCCTACATTGATATGGTCGATATGGTCGATATGGCTTCACAGATCAACACACCGGAAGCGATCGATCTGACCAGATCATTGATGAGTGCCATCAAGTACAACAACACAACTTCAGACATGTCCAATGCCTATGGGCTGTCTGTCTATTTCCCATACCGTTCAACGCAATATGTGAACATGGCCTTGCAGGTCTATGACGAGATCGATATGGATAAGAACTACGCCAGCTGCGTAAGGACCTTTGCGACCTATACCGGTTCCGGACAGGCAACAGGTGGTGGCTCTTCAGCATACAACTCATTCAACGGTTACGATACTTCCGGTTATGCCAGCATGACCTCTGAAGAATTCCTGTACAACCTGCTCGAGACGTTTGTTGAAAGCTACTACGATGATTATTCATGGTATGATCGCAGCAAGGCCAAAGAGATCGCCAAGTATCTGAGTGAGAATCACTTCGACGGCGACCTTAACTGGAAGGATGGCAAGATCACACTCACTGACGAACAGTGGAGCCTGATCGATACATTGAGACTCAATGTCTTCATCGATGATGGAAACGGTTATATCGAATTAGGCAAAGATGCTCTGTATACGATCGATGAGGAAGGATCTTTGCTGCAACCGGATGGTGCAACCTGGCTGACGGCTTCGATCGATGGTCTTAACTGGCAGCTCGTCCCTTACTATCATCTGTATCAGACTGAATACGATGATGAGATAACCTATATGGGCAGGATCCCTGTCATGTACAACGGTGATTATGCCAACCTCGTGACTCTGCTTTCTGATGATGAGTTTGAGGTCATCGGTGTCCTCATGGACTACCGTGAAGGTGTCGATGTCGTAGCTAAAACACTCTATGAATTGAACGAAGGCGATGAGATCGAATTCGTCTGTGACTATTATGACTATGATGGCAACTACAGCGATACATACATCCTTGGTGAAAAGATGGTCGTTGTAGATGATATCTATCTTGGTGATACAAATCTTGATGAATACAATATTCTGGCTTCATACGAGTTCAAGGATATTTATCAGCAGGCATATTATTCAAGTGCAATAAAATAGGAAAACTGAACCATGCTTAGTATTGAAAGACTTGAAGAATACGGTGCTGATGTGAAGACTGGTCTGGAGCGCTGCATGAATTCTGAAGATTTCTACTTCAGGATGATAAGCATGTTCCCGAACGAAGACTGTTTCAACAGACTTGAAGAAGCCATCGGGAAAAACGATCTGGATGCCGCTTTTGAAGCAGCACATGCTTTGAAGGGGGTAGCGGGAAATCTGTCTTTGACTCCGCTTTATAAAGATGCCGAGGAAATAACAGAACTGCTAAGATCCAGAACACAGATGGATTATTCCGAACTTTTGGAAAAGATCAGAAACCACAGAGAGACCATCAGGGAGATGGTTGAAGACTAATCTTATATATCTGCTATAATTGAGAGGAATTATGTTGAGAAACAATGACAGATTCAAGACCAGAAACGGCAAGAAGCTGATACTGGTAGTTGAAGATGAACTGATCAACCGTGAGATGCTGAAAGTCATACTCGAAGAGGATTATGACATCCTTTTTGCTGAAGACGGTCTGAAGGCTCAGGAAATCATTGAAGAAAACAAAGAGTTCCTCTCAGTTATTTTATTGGACCTGATGATTCCGGGAATCGATGGTAAGCATCTGCTCACAGAACTCAAGAGCGATACTTCTACAGCCAACATTCCTGTCATCGTCATGACAGCCGATCAGAAATCCGAAGTCGAATGTCTTGACCTCGGAGCAGTTGACTTCATTCCGAAACCATATCCGGCCAAACCGGTCATCCTGGCCAGGATCAGAAGAACGATCGAACTTAATGAAGACAGACAGATCATCAAAGTCACGGAGCGTGACAATCTGACGGGTCTTTATAATCGTGATTTCTTCTTACAGTATTGTCAGCAGCATGACAAGCTTCATCCTGAAAAGGCCATGGATGCGATGATCATCGATATCAATCATTTCCGAATGATCAACGAACGTTATGGCAAGGCCTATGGTGATGAAGTACTGATCAGTGTCGGTGAACAGCTCAGACAGTATATAAACGATAAAGGTGGCATTGTCTGCCGCAGAAACAGCGATACCTTCCTTGCGTATTGTCCGCATCTAGATGATTATGATGCGTTCATCAACAGTATTTCAATGAAACTGGGAAATGACAGTGAAAACACCGTGCGTTTACGTATGGGTGTTTATCCTGATGTAGACAAGAGTGTCGAGATCGAAAGAAGATTTGACAGAGCGAAGCTGGCTTGCGATACGATCCGCAATTCCTTCAACAGGAAGACAGCTGTTTATGACAAACAGATGTATGAAAAGGAAATGTACGAAGTACAGCTCATCGAGTCCTTCCCGAAAGCGATCAAGGAAGAACAGTTTGTCGTCTACTATCAGCCTAAGTTCAACATTCAGGGTGAAAGACCGGTATTGGCCAGTGCCGAAGCTCTGGTCAGATGGACACATCCTGAACTGGGCATGATCTCACCGGGCGATTTCATTCCACTGTTTGAGACCAATGGTCTGATCCTTCATCTGGACAGATATGTCTGGACGATGGTCGCCAGACAGCTCAGAGCCTGGAAAGACAGATATGGCTTTACCATTCCGGTTTCCGTCAACGTTTCAAGAGTGGATATGTTTGATCCGGAACTGCTGGAATCATTCAGACAGCTGCTCAACGAATATGAACTTACAACTTCCGAGTTCCTGCTGGAGATAACGGAATCAGCCTATACGCAGGATTCCAATCAGATCATCACCAAGGTATCGGAATTGAGAGATATGGGCTTCAAGATCGAAATGGACGATTTCGGTACCGGCTACTCATCGCTCAATATGATCTCAACACTGCCGATCGATGCCTTGAAGATCGACATGAGATTCATCAAGGATGCCTTCAAGGAAAACAAGGATACCAGGATCATCGAAGTGATCATCGATATCGCGGATTATCTGAAGGTCCCGGTAATCGCCGAAGGTGTTGAAACCGAACAGCAGCTGACTTCTTTGAAGGAAATGGGCTGCGATATCGTTCAGGGTTACTACTTCTCAAAAGCGATACCGGCTGATGAATTCGTGAAGTTTATTGAAGAAGAAATAAAACTGAGAAATGCATAGATAAATGGCGAAAAGCCATTTTTCTTTATGGCTCACTAAAAGCTATAATTAATATATATGATCTATACTCTGGATAAAAACTGGCTGCACATCGATATCAACTCCCTTTTTGTAAAGACGATCCAGGAGTTTTTTGATGAATACATTCCTTCCAAGAAAGTTCAGCACCTGCTTATCCAGAACAAGAACATCCTGCTTGATGGCAATCCGGTGAAAAGGGAAGATGACATCGTCGGTCTGAATCTTGATCTCAATATCTATCCTGAAACATACAGCTATGAAAAAATTGATCTGAAACCAGATATCGTATACGAGGATGAACTTGTACTGATCGTCAATAAGCCTAAAGACGTCCTGGTCCACAGTGATGGCAATGAAGAGATGACTCTGACCAGGATGGTGGAATCATATCTGTGTGACAGAAACTATATCGCTGCTTTGCCTATCCACAGACTCGACAAGGAGACCAGCGGTCTGGTCGTTTTTTCAAAATCAATTATCTTTCAGCCGATACTGGATCAGTATCTTTCGCAAAAGAAGATCAGAAGAAACTATCTGGCTTTCTGCGAAGGAAAGATGGAACCGGGAAAGATCATCACCATTGATAAGCCGATCGGCAAGGATCGTCACAATCCCAATAAGCGTATCATCTATAAAAACGGTCAGAAGGCTCTGACCAAAGTCAGATGTATCGGTGTCAATAAAGCCAAGAACTATTCGATCCTTCTGTGTTCACTTGAAACAGGAAGGACCCATCAGATCAGAGTACATCTTTCTTCGATCGGCTACCCTATCCTCAATGATGACCTATATGGAAGGTCAAGCAATCTGTGTGTGAGAATGGGACTTTTTGCGGAAAGCATCGAAATGTATCATCCGCTCAAGGAAGATAATCTGAATATCGAATGCGAACTGCCAAACGATCTAAACAGACTTTATATGGATGGGCTTAAATGAAGACCAACGCGATGAGGATGCTGGACCAGGGGAAAATAAAATATGAAGTCCTTGAATACAGCATAGATAAGGATAAATTCTCAGGTGAAGCTGTATCGGATCTATTGGGTCTAGATTACAAGGCCTGCTACAAAACTCTGGGTCTGATACATGATCACGATGTTTACATCTGTGTGATCAGTGTAGCTGATGAACTTGATCTGAAAAAATGTGCCAGAGCCTTGAATGTCAAAAACCTGGAGATGGTCCATGTCAAAGATCTGCTTAAACTGGTCGGATACGAAAGAGGTTCGGTATCACCGGTCGGTGTCAAGAAAAATAAAGGAATCGTATTTGATGATGAAGTATTGAATCATGAAACGATCGAGATAAGCGGTGGTGCATTCGGCATCGGACTGAAAGTCAGCAGAGACGAATTGCTGAGATTTCTGAAAGCGGAAGTGAAGGATATAGTAAAAGAATGAAATACGATGCGATAATAGTTGCCTCCGGCAAGGGCCAGAGGGCAAATCTTGGTTACAACAAAGTCTTCTACAAACTCAGGGATGGAAGAAGTGTTTTGGATTGTTCGATCGGAAGATTTGAAAGCGATGAAGACTGTCAGAGGATCATTGTTGTGACCAATCCTGAGTATTTTCACGAAGTAAAGGGAAATAAAACAATAACCGTTGAAGGCGGCAAGGAGCGAAGAGATTCTGTCTATAACGGTCTGAAGAAAGTGGAAAGTGAATATGTGCTTATCCACGATGGAGCCAGACCCTATCTGAATACTGAAGCATTAAATGAGCTCAAAGAAAAACTGAAGACAAATGACTGTGTAGTCCTGGGCAAGATCGCCATCGATACAATCAAAATAATTGAAGATGATGAAGTTATAGAAACGATCGATCGCAACAAAGTGTTTATGGCGGAGACACCGCAGGGTTTCAGAAGTTCGCTGATCAAGGATGCCTATGAAAACTGTGCCGACATCAATTTTACGGATGATTGTTCACTGGTCGAGTCACTGGGCTATAAGGTAAAGATCGTTATCGATCGTTTTGATAACCGGAAACTGACTAAAGAAGAAGATTTCAGAAACTTATGATCAAGGAACTGATTGTTGTAGAAGGAAAAAACGATACCCGAAGACTGCAGTCTTTTTTTGCTGTAGAGACAATTGAGACACATGGTCTGGGTTTAAAAAAAGAGACGATCGAACTGATAAGAAACGCCAATGATAAAAGAGGCGTGATCCTGTTTCTCGATCCGGATACACCAGGAGAAAAGATCAGAAAAAGACTCAATGAGGAAATACCTGGTCTTAAGAATGCCTTTATCCTGAAGGAAGATGGCAGGACGAAAAAGAAAGTCGGTATCGAACATGCTTCAAAAGAGGTTCTGGAAGAAGCGCTGAATAATCTTGTGACCTATACCGACAGCAGACAGAGTCTTTCTCTGGAAGAGTTCTATGAACTGGGTTTAGGTGGAGCTGAAGATTCGAGTTCAAGAAGAGAAAAAGTCTACAGACATTTTCATCTGGGAAAATGCAACGGTAAGACTCTTTTCAAGAGACTGAATATGCTGGGAATAGAAAAGGCCGAGATAGAAAAGATCCTATGATCGCAAATATCAACTATGTCAAGGAAGTGATGGGTGAACTCAAGGCCAAGAAGAAATACGGCCAGAATTTTCTTATTGATTCCAATGTCGTAGATAAGATCGCTAAAAATGCCTGTGATAAAGAACTAACAACGATCGAGATCGGACCGGGACTGGGTGCTTTGAGTGAGATGCTGCTGAAGTATTCAAAGGATGTTGAAGCCTATGAGATCGATAAGGATATGTATGAACTACTTAAAAGAAATATATCCGATGAACGTCTGCACGTTTATCTTCAGGACTTTCTGGATGCCGATCTGGATAAATATAAAGAAAAGGTCAGCATCTGTGCCAATCTTCCATACTATGTGACGACTCCGATCCTGTTCAAGATCTTTGAATCAGATCTCAATATAAACAAAATCACAGTCATGGTCCAGAAGGAAGTGGGTGACAGGATCTGTGCGAAAGCCGGTAGCGAAGACTATGGAGCTTTAAGTATAGAAGTACAGTATCTCTATGATGTCAAAACAGAGATGGATGTCTCAAGGAAAGTCTTCTACCCACAACCGAATGTCGACAGTGCCATCATCTCCTTTAGACCGATCAGGGAAAAAGACAGAGAATTTGAACAGCGTTTTTTCACTCTGATCAAAAACAGTTTTCGGATGAGAAGAAAGACTTTATACAATAATCTCAAGGATCTCTACGATAAGGAAACACTTG
Source organism: Erysipelotrichaceae bacterium (assembly GCA_017404785.1). Lineage (GTDB taxonomy): Bacteria > Bacillota_I > Bacilli_A > Erysipelotrichales > Erysipelotrichaceae > Colivicinus. Next base: position 38,878 of record JAFRBQ010000010.1, on the reverse strand, counting down.
AAAAGATGTATCTCAAGCTGGATCTAGATAACAACATCAGAGCACAGCAGATCGATTTGCATACATTTATGAAAATATATAAGGAACTTGAAAAATGAAAGATCGGGCATACGCAAAAATCAACCTCTCACTGGATGTCTTCAACATCAGGGAAGACGGATACCATGACATCAATTCAATCATGATACCGGTACATTTTTTTGATGAACTGGAGATCAGGATCCAGGACCATGACGAATATGAATGCAACAGATCATTCGTTCACTTCAATGAATACAATTCGATCATCAAGATGATGAAGATCCTCAAGGAAAGATATCACATCAATGATCATCACTATGTAAGACTTGAAAAGATGATCCCGATCAAGGCCGGACTGGGTGGCGGTACTTCCGATGCAGCAAGTACTTTAAGGATCTTCAGAGAACTCTATGATCTCAAGATGAGTGATGAAGAGATAATCGAGATCTGCACGAGTGTTGGGGCTGATGTGCCATTCAATTACTATAATGTTCCGGCGGTGGTTTCAGGGATCGGCGACAGGATCGAGAAGATCGAGCTGGCAAAGAAATACTACGTCCTGCTGGTAAAACCGAAAAGCGGCGTTTCGACAAAACAGGCCTATGAACTGCTCAATATGGAAAAATGTGATCATCCGGATATCGAAAAACTGAGAAATGCTTTAAGAAACGGCGATAGCATCCATGGTCTGCTGGGCAATTCTCTGGAACAGCCGGCCAAGCTTCTCAATGAAGATATCGACACGATCATAAACAGACTTCGTTCATACGGAATAGGCGAAGTGCTGATGTCGGGAAGCGGCTCAACGGTCTTCTGTATCAGCGAAGATGAGGCAGAGATCCGTTATCTTTATGATCAGATGAGATCATTCCGTTACTTTATACGCTTTACCAGTACAATGGGTTATAATGATGATGAAATCAAGAGGAGAGGGTAATGAATAACGCGATTATTTTCATCAAGGATGAGCGAGAAAAGAAATTATCCAATGCACCTTATTTGGGTGGAAATCTTTTGTTGCATGCAGTGAATGAATTAAGAAAGATCGAAGATATAGATAAGATCTATGTCGTAGGTTATGACTCTGAAATACCTGGTGTCATCAGAAAAGATACCATCATGGATGTCGTAAGAGAGCTGAGCCCTGAAGGCAAGACCCTGCTGGTATCACCTTTATATCCGGAGATCAACGGTGATGACTATCAGAAGCTTCTTAATAAAGAAGGTGACGGTGCGGTCATAACCTGTGAAAATGAAGTCTGCGATTCCTTTGCTGTAAGAAATGACAAACTCAGTGATTTTGAATCGATCGAATATGTACCGGTCGAGATCAAACACAAGAAAGTCAGAAGATATACTGAAGAAGATGCTCAGAACCTCAAGGAGTCAAGTCTTGATGATGTCGTCGTCTTTGGCTTATCCGCCTCCAAGGAAATCGTTGAGGAAGTATGCAACTATCTGAATATCACGCCGGGCAAGGCCGATGTCAAACACTTTGCGGATGGAGAAACGCTCGTTGAACTTGGTGAAAGTGTCAGAGGCAAGAGATGCTACGTTATTCAAAGTACCTGCAAGCCGGTCAATGAGAACCTGATGGAACTGCTGATCTGTCTGGATGCAATGCGCAGAAGTTCCGCAGCCGAGATCACCTGCATCATTCCTTATTTCGGTTATGCCAGACAGGACCGCAAAGCCATGCCTCGTCAGCCGATCACCGCAAGACTTGTGGCTGATATGCTGGAAGCGGCAGGTGCAAACCGTGTCGTTACCTTCGATCTGCACGCTGCGCAGATCCAGGGCTTCTTCTCCTTCCCGGTCGATGATCTGACAACTGTACCGATGATGGGCGAATATTTCAAGAGAAAGAATCTTGATCTCAATGATGTCGTGGTCGTCTCTCCTGACCATGGCGGAGTCAAGCGTGCCAGAAACATGGCCGAGATCCTCGGCTGTCCGATCGCGATCATCGACAAGCGCCGTCCACAGGCAAATGTCGCTGAAGCCTGCAATATCATCGGTGATGTTGAAAACAAGGATACTGTCATCGTTGACGACATCTGTGATACCGGCGGTTCTCTGATCGCTGCTTCCAATATCCTGAAGGAAAAGGGTGCCAGAGATATCTATGTCTGCGTCAGCCACGGCCTGTTCTCCAACAACGCCGCGATCAGGATCCAGGATTCTCCGATCAAGGAAGTTGTCGTGACCAATACGATCATTCCGCGCGATGATGACCTCAAGAACACCAACAAGATCACAACTCTTTCAATAGGCTGGATGCTGTCAAAGCTGATCCTGGCCGTCTCATGTCATACTCCGGTTTCGGAAGTATATGCACTATACAAGTAACAAATTATGGAATTCAGAAATATTGAAGAAATTAAGACGGAAGGCAATTTTGTAAAAGCCATCTGTTTCAAACCGAAAAAAGCTCCGATCGTATGCGCCATAATAGGCGTCCTGCTGATCGCCTTAAGAAATATCTACACGATCATTCTTGGCGTCTTCTTTATCGCCATGGCTGTGCTGGTTATTAAACTGGTAGAAGACTACAAGGTCATGGATATCTTCGATCAGGGGATCCTGATCTATGGCGACAGAGAAAACAAAACAGGCTGCTTCATCCCGTTTACGGATATCAAGGTGTGGTCGATCAAACGTGAGGATGGTCATGATCTGGTCGAACTTGAACTGGAAAGCGGTGAGAAGATCGGCAGAGAAACCTTTGAAGCCGATAAGGCCTATCGGAGTCTGTATTCGCTTATAAGAGAAAAGGAAGACAAATATATCGAGGCACAGAAAAACAAAGACAGACCACTGTCCATACCTGATGCCCTGGAAAACTTCAAAAGATTATTGGGTATAAAAAATGATTAGCGTTCGCTAATCATTTTTAACAGTTCTTCAGTAGGAGTGACATAGACCTTGTATCCCGGATTGTTCGCATAGAACTGGCTTAAGGACATCGTCTGTCTGATCCTTACATCACCGACACCGTGGCAGTTGCCTTCGGAGATCGTGATCGTGCCGTTTTCATAATCGACTTCATCAACACACAATACATGTCCTTCAGGGACGGAAGATTTGTAGATCGATACGATCGACATCGTTTCCGGGTGATCGCTGTATTTGAAGTAATGTCTCAGATTTCCTTCCTCATCGCGATACAGTGCTGTCGCATAGATCGTAGAGGCGAAGTGGTTGCCGTTACCTGTAGCACCGTTTCCGGATGAATTGAAACCGAAGACATCATAGAACCACATCTGAGCAAAGAATGTACACCAGCGTCCAGGAGAAGCACCATGGATCAGACCACGATTATACAGATCATAGGCATGGCCCCAGGTCCTGTAGCCCGGAATCGAACCTCCAGAATAGTGACCGGAATACATGTAGTAATTGCAGTCGCTGTGATAAACGGTCTTGACGATCAGATCTTCCTTGCTGATGAATTCGACTTCATCAGGATCTTTATATAAGGAAGTATCGGTATAGCTCTGCAAGAGTCTATCTGCCAGCATCGATTCATACGCATTAAAAGATGAAGTCCTGAGGTTTCTTGCATAGACCGTGCGCATATGAAAATATGCAATATAAGCAAGCGAAACCAAGACTACATTTACGATAAGAATATTGATCAGTACTTTTGTGGTACTGGTTTTATTTAAGCTGTAAGAACTCAGGATACGCTCGAGTTCCTTTTTGTTTCTATCTTCCATAATAACTAAACAACTATTACATTATAGTTGAATGAACAAGCATTTCCAACCTTATCGGTCTATGAAAATGGTTACAAAATGCATTTATTGAAGTGTAAGAGCTTTCATTTTAGGATATATAATATATGTATGATATTTTCGTTTTTTACCATTTTGCTGATCCTTATCAATATTGTCGTCTTCATTCTGATCAGAACAGGCAGACTGAAGATCGAAGATCTTGGCATGTCCTATCATCTGGTCTTTAATCGTAAGCAGTACTATCGATTATTGACGACGGCATTTACTCATCGGGAGATAACCCATATCCTTTTCAACATGATGTCACTGTACAATGTCGGCTCGACCATTGAACTGCTGTTTGGACACTTCGGTTTTTTACTGATCTACTTTGGTTCGATGATCATCGGCCACATCATAGCCTTGCAGCTCAGGCATAACGATCGCGATGATTACACGATGTCGATCGGTGCATCAGGAGCGATCTATGGGATCATCGGTGCCTATTTCCTGCTGATAGTCAAATTCTATGGTTTTTCAGCTATAGGCGAAATGCTCAGACCGATAATCTCGATGGTGGTACTTTCGTTGCTGCCTGGCATCGATGGCAAGTCGCACATTTCCTGCATGGCGGTGGGAATGGCGATTGCCTATCTGCTGATCCAGTTTACTTTTTAATAGAATCAGATAAGCATAAAAAAGATCAGACTCAATCGTCTGATCTTTTTAACATCTGCTGTAAGCTTCCTCAAGTTCAGCGATGATCTTTTCCTTGCCTTCACAGAACGATTCTTTCGCTGCATAGAGGTTTGACAGGATGAATTCCTTTTCGGTAAAACCGAAGAGTCTTTGAAGAAGTTCATATTCATGTTTTAGAGTTATACCCATAAGACCAGGATCATCGGTGTTGATGTTTATTTTGACGCCTCTGTCCCAGAGCTTGCGGATCGGATGTTCCTCAAGGGAAGGGACACAGCGGGAGTAGTAATTGGATGTTGTTGAAACTTCAAGAAGGATCCCTTTTTCCACCAGTTCATCAACTACCTTGTCATCTTCGATACTGTGGATGCCATGGCCGATCCTCTTGCCACCCTGACTGATCGCGAAGGCCACATTGGAAGCCGATCCTGATTCACCGGCGTGGATCGTATATTTGACACCGAGCTTTCTGGCCAAGGCAAACATCGGTTCATAATCTTCGATCGGTGTTGCACATTCATCACCCGCCAGATCAAGTCCGACGACGCCCTGATCCTTGTATTCAGCGGCCAGTTCGACCGTTCTGATATTGTTTTCAACGGTACCGAGGTTGAGTCCGAGATTCATCATGCAGACGATGATACCTGAGACCATATCCGGATAAACTTCCTGTGCTCTTTTTCTGCCGCGCAATACTGCTTCCACCGCTTCTTCCATAGTGAGATTCTCATTGACATGCGATTGTGGTGAGAAGCGCAGTTCGACCAGCTTGCTTCCGGATTCATACATATCCTTGAGCAACTCAAAACAGAGCTCTTCCAGTCTTTCCTTGCATTGCAGGACACCGGTAAGGATGCCAAAGAGTCCCATGCACTCAGACAGGCTCATCGTTCCTGACATGACGTTGCGTTTCATCCATTCTTCATCGCTCATGCCTTCCGGTACCAGGCCGTCTTCACGGCAGTATTTGATAAACAGTCTTTCAGGAATGGCACCATCCATATGACAGTGCAATTCAACCTTTGGATATTCCATTTTGAATCACCTCCGCTTTTGGTTTTTATCATTATAGCAGATCATCTCTGCATGGCTTTTCTGTTAAAGCAAAATTTATAATAGCGAGCTCGTTTGAACTCGCTATTGTTCTGATTATTCTTCTGATTCGTCGTTTGAATCGATGTAGGTCTTGACCTTGGATTCTTCCTTGGAAGATTTTGCGTTGCTGATCTTATCCCTTAATTCATCCATGGTCTCTTTGTCCATGATCAGTAGTTTTTCGACCTTGTTCAAAGGAACACTGATGTCTTGAAAACCGGAAAAAGTGATCTTGAGATTCTTGTTGTCGATCCCGGAGATTTTTCCCGTAATACCTGTAATACGTGATTTAATTGTCTTTCCTTTTAAAGCCATCAAATATGCAATGCCCTTTCCTAAAGTACTTATAAGTTTATAGTATTTTCAACAGGTTCATTAGTCAATACTTTTGTTGATGGAATCAAGCAAAGCGTAGTAAAAATCCGTACAGTTACCAAATTCATCCAGCTCACCGATATTTACCATGAGCTTCTTTTTGACAAAACTCAGAACATCACACTTGAAAGCACCCTTGCTGTTGCAGATGCATGGATACTCATAACCTTCAACTGTGTTCCAGTCATAGCCCAGATTTGTCAGTTTGTCTTCCAGCATGATGGTGCCGAATTTAATACCAACGATCATCACCGTTCGATCGAGCATGTTGTTTTCAATGATCTGTTCCCTCATTGATTTGAGCAGATTGATCAGCTGATCAATCCTGAAGATATCGGTACCGATCTTTTCGTTCAGGACCTTGATGGACATCTGATCGGCGATCTCACAGAGATTATCGATGTCATATCCGTCAAGTCTGTTTCTGCAATTGTGATTTTTGAAGTATTCGGCTTTGTCGATTATGCTTTGGCAAAGATCCTTCTTATCACCGGTAAGGGCATTGAGATCGGCCTTAATCGAAAGCAAAAGAAGATCCAGATTGGTCATTGAGATCATGCCGTCTGCAAACATTGTGATCTCATTGAAATTGACACCAGGATATCTGTTTCTGGCAAATTCGAGTTCTTCATCGGTCAAGCGCAATACACTGTTTTTCATATTCTTCTATCCTTATTCTAGCAGATTGGAAAATATCTGAATCAGTTAAAGAATTATTGGATAAATGAAATAAATATGATCGTATGACGATGTTAGAATAATAATTAAGAGGCAACAGATATGGATAAGAGAATAACCGAAATATACTGTCCGAATTGCGGAGCACCCGCGAAGTTCGATATCATCAAACAACAGTACCTTTGTGCCTATTGCGGATCAAAAGTCGAAATAAAGGATGCCCAGATACAGAAACAGGGCTTTCGCAAGATTAGAAGCGACTTCTTAAGAGATTCGATAAAGAAACACGAACTATTCAGCGCAAATTGCGAAGGATGCGGAGCTGAGATCGTATTTGAAGAAAACGAGGCCCTCTCATCATGTCCTTTCTGCGGCAGAGCCATGGTAAGAAGAGAATATATCCACTCCGACAACATGCCTGAATGCGTCATTCCTTTTGCGATCACACTCAAGGAAGCAAAGGATTTTTTAAAGAAGTGGTGCAAAGAAAACAGAATCAAGGAGGAAGCCAGAAAACTGTTTCCTTTGCTGGATGAACTGAAAGGTTATTATCTTCCATATGAACTGTTGGAAGGCCCGGTCCATATGGATGTAGGCAGAATGGATGGCAACAGGACTTACAATTGCGAAGGTTTCATCAATGATGAGTTCATAAACCGCTCCAAACAGCTAGACAATCTGCTGCTTGATGGAATGGAACCGTACGATCTGAAAGACCTTAGTGAATTTGATTTTGGCTATGTGGCAGGACACAGAGTCAAGATCGCAGATGTCAACAGTGAGGAACTTGAAAACCGTGCAAGAAGTGAAGCTGCGGAGACCTATACACCGTCGATCAGAAAAATACTGGATACCAAGGCGGTCGAAATAGAAAGCAATGTCGGTTCAGCGATCAGGCTGCCATCGCTTTTACCTGTCTACTACATCTGTAAAGGTGAATTGATGGCAGCGGTAAACGGGCAGACCGGAAAGGTGAGCGTGCGAGCTTTAAAGCCGTCGCATTACTATTTCGCTCCATGGTGGTTCAAAGCCATTGTCGCAACAGTAACTTTTACACTAGTACTGTTTGGTGCACTGCGCGCTTTCGGCATGCAGACATATGAAAGTCTTTCCATATCCGGTATGACAGGATTCCTGTTTCTTATCATTACCCTATGTCTATACAGTGATACGGTCCATAACAGTTTCTCTGTCGAATCGGGCAGAAAGATCTTCACTTCAAAAGGTGAGACTTTCAAAAGAGAAAGAGGAAAGCTGGTACTCAGAGATGAGATACTTAAGCGCAAAGTCGTTGAACCTGTCTTCTTTGAGAAACTTGATGGTGTTGTTCAACCTGTAGTATTGAAATTTGTGACTCCATCAAGAATATTCAAGATCGTTTCACTCAGCTTAGCAGTCATATTTCTGCCGGTGATCCTGGCTCTTCTTATCAACGGTTTTGATTTTGAGAAGCTTGAACTTGGCGGATCGGCTGCCTGGTTCTGTATCTTTGTACCGGTCGTACCGATCTATCTGCTCAAATTCGGCATCGTCGAGCTGTATGACAATCCGTGGATCTATACCATCGATGAAAAAGGTCGCAGAAAACGTTATCGTAAAAAGGTTGAATTCAAGATCGACTGGGAGATCGTCAAAAATATCCTTCGGTCTTTATTTGTTCCGCCGATTTCACTGGCAGTCTGGTTCGGGATCATCTGTTTCTTTACGATGGTCTATCTTACCGCATTCGGTTTTTAATAAAGTGTATAAATGAAAAATGGACTTGAAGTCCATTTTTTCAACTGTGTTTTTTCAATTCCTGTTCCAGTCTATACATTGCCTCAAGGGCAACTTCGATCTCTCTTTCTTCGCCAATGGCCGTCATATTTTCACCACCCTGGTAGGAACTGATCGCATCCTCGGTGTTTTCACCCCAGATGACGACATTGTTCAGAATGGAAGCGGTATAAACTTTTCTCAGTCTTCCGACCGTATACAAGGCGGCTGTTTCAAAATCGGAAGCCAGGATACCTTTCTTTGACCATTTAAGACAGTCTTCATCATTTTCATCATAATAGAAGGATTCATGGGACAGTATCACTCCGACTTCATGTCTGTATCCTTTTTCTTCAGCAACTTTGGCACAGTGATTTATGAGACGATAATCCGGAACAGCCGGATACTTCACATTGATGTAGGTTCTGGATGCGCCATCATCTCTGATGGCTCCTTCACAGATGATCAGATCACCGAGCCTGATACCTTCCTGCAAGGCTCCGGCTGAGCCGATACGCATCATGGTGTGAACGCCGATATTTTTCAATTCTTCTATCGCGATCGCTACTGAAGAGCCTCCCATTCCTGTGGAGATGCCAATAACTTTCATGCCTTTATAGGTCCCAATGATCGAACGGTATTCTCTGTTGAAAGTCAGTTCTTCAACATTGTCAAGATATTTTGCGATCACATCGACCCTTTTGGGATCTCCGGGCATCAGTGCACATGGAGCATTGAGAGTTTCGTCTAACTGAATATGAGCCTGTTTCATTATCTGGTCCGTCCTTATAAATAAATTATATGATACTTGTTAAGCTGAGGATCCAGATAATTAATATATGTTCAAGTATAATTGAATTAAGAGATATTTATCACTGGAGGGACTCTATGAAATTACTGACCTTTGATGTAGGCGGAACAGAGATAAAATATGCTGTAGCCGATGAAAAAATGAACTTTACTGATAAAGGCTATGTTCCAACGCCAATGGATACCTTTGAACAGTTTTCGGATGTGATCTATGGCATCTATGAAAAGCATAAGGATGAAGTTGAAGGAATTGCGATGTGTCTTCCCGGTTTTATCGATGTAAAAAACGGACGCTGCAATGGCGGTGGTGGTCTATTGTATAATCATGGAACGGATGTTGGAAAGCTCCTTCAGGAAAGATGCGGCTGCAAGATCGTTCTGGAGAATGATGCCAAGGCAGCTATTCTGGCCGAATACTATAGAGGTTCCTTAAAGGGTTGTGAAAATGCAGCAGTCTTCATCATTGGCACAGGAGTAGGCGGCGGGCTCATCATTGATTCAAAGATCGTCAGAGGTACTCATTTCAGGGCCGGTGAATTCAGTTTTGTGATCACAAAAGCCGATCAATATGATCAGAAGGATGCCGTCATGGCTGAGTCATGTTCGACCAGGGCCATGCTGATTAACTACGCAAAGAAGTGCGGAAGCGAAGAGCTGATCAGCGGAAGAGAATTCTTCAAGAGACTTCCGGATGATCCTCTTGCTGAAGAAGCATTCGATGAACTGTGTACAAATATTGCCGTCCAGATCTACAATCTATCCTGGCTGCTTGATCTCGAGAAGATCGCTATCGGAGGCGGTATCAGTCAGCAGCCGATCGTCACCGAAAGGATCAGAGAAAAATTCGCCGAAGTCATAAGCAAATCATCTGCGGGGCACATGAATCTGCCGATGCATATACAGATCGTTCCATGTGCCTTCTACAATGATGCCAATCTGATCGGTGCATTCATAAACTACACTTTGAACTGATAAATTGATAATAGAAAGAAAGCACAAAGGCGCCTGAGCGCCTTTTAAAATTGATGATATTTTTTTGAAAATCCAGCTGATGTTTTTAAATTGCCTTTTGAAAACCAAGAAAGTAAAATAAAGGAGTATGCGTTTTATCCAAATACAATAATCATTTTATGAATATGTTTTTTTAAAGAAACATATAAGGGGGTAATTATGATTGTTTTAATGGAAGTAGCGGGGATTGTAATCTCACTGTTTGCCTTTGCCTATGCGGCATGGCTATACCTGTGGGTAAAGAAACAGCCACAGGAAAATGTCCAGATTGAAAAGGTCGGCAAACTGATCCAGGATGGTGCCAGAGCCTTTCTGGGACGTCAGTATGGACTGCTGTTCCGTTTTGCCGGACTGGTAGCTATCATCATCTGTGCACTGATACCTAAACCGATCTGGCAGGGCTTTTCAGTACAGAATATCTTCATGATGATCTCATATCTGGCCGGTACACTGTTTTCAGCTTTTGCCGGCAAGATCGGTATTGAAGTCGCAACGATCGCCAACGGACGCTGTGCCTATGCGGCAAGAGATGGCATCAAACCTGCTTTCATGACCGGTTTCAGAGGAGGCGCTGTCATGGGTATGGCTGTTGTAGGCGCCTGCAACCTCGGCGTCTGTCTTGTATATATGCTTCTTGGTGATCCACAGGCCATCCTGTGCTTCAGCTTCGGCGCAAGCTCACTGGCTTTATTTGCCAAGGTAGGTGGCGGCATCTTCACCAAAACTGCCGATATCGCAGCTGACCTGACTGGCAAGGTCGAGCTCGGCATTCCGGAAGATGATCCACGTAACCCGGCTGTTATCGCTGACAACGTTGGTGACAACGTCGGTGATGTTGCCGGTATGGGTGCTGACCTGTTTGACTCCAATGTCGCTTCTTTGGCTGCCACTATCGTCATCGCAGCCAATCTGGATAGAATGTCACAGTTCAAAGGCAATATCGCAACAGTCTTCTGTTATGCAGCCCTTGGCCTGTTGGCTTCGATCCTTGGTGTCATGACTGCCAAGATCGGCAAGAATGGCAATCCGACCAAAGCCCTCAACTCTTCAACTTATGTAACTACCGGTATCTACGCTGTATTAACAGCTTTGGCTACCGTTATATTCAAATTCCGTTTTGAGATCTGGGCATCATGTGTCCTGGGTTTACTTGTTGGTGTCATCATCGGTATCACGACCGACTACTTCACTGATGACAGCAAGAAGCCTGTTCACAATGTAGCTCACGCTTCACATACCGGTCCGGCTTTTACGATCCTTTCCGGTATCTCCTATGGTTTTCTTTCAACCATGCCGGCGATGATCGGTACTGGTATTTCGACTCTGATCTCTTACCGTCTGTGTCAGAACATCGATCCGACCTGCAGTGGCGAATATGCTCTGTTTGGCATTTCCATGGCTGCGGTAGGTATGCTTTCGATCGTCGGTATGATCGTTTCCAACGACGCCTATGGTCCGATCGTCGATAATGCCAGAGGTCTGGCTGAAATGGGTGGTCTTGGCGATAAAGTCCTTGAGATCACCGATGAACTCGACAGTGCCGGCAATACTGTCAAGGCCGTTACTAAAGGTTTCTCGATTTCTGCAGCCGGACTTACGGTCATTGCCTTATTGGGTACATTCATGAGCGAAGTCAACTCCGCTGCCGCCGAACTTGGCGTAGCCGGTGTGACCGGTTTTGACGTCATGGATCCACTGGTATTCTTCGGTATGCTGACAGGTGCGGCTATCCCGGCTGTCTTCTCTGCCATCCTGATACTTGGCGTTGACCGCAACGCTCAGAGAATGGTTGCCGAGATCCATCGTCAGTTTTCTGAAAATCCTGGATTGAAGGAAGGCAAGTCCGATCCTGACTATAAACGCTGTATCGAGATCGCAGCGGATGGCGCGATCAGAGAACTGATCCCGGCCGGCGCTGTAGCGATCGTTTCCACGATCGTTGTCGGTATTGTCGGTGGTGTATCCGCAATTGCCGGTTTCCTGGTGGGAAACATCGTCAGTGGTCTGCTTCTGGCTTTATTCATGTCCAATGCCGGTGGCTTATGGGACAATGCGAAGAAATATGTTGAATCAGGACACGAAGGCGGCAAGGGCTCCGAAGCCCATAAATCAGCCGTTGTCGGTGACACTGTAGGTGACCCGTTCAAGGATACAGCCGGTCCTTCGATCAATACGCAGATCACTGTTGTATCTCTGATCGCTTCCTTGCTTTCGACACTGTTCCTGACTTTCTCGATCTTCAGGTAAAAAACAATACATATAACTAACTGAGCTGTCATATCATTTATGACAGCTTTTTTATGTCTGGCCAACATGGCCTGGGTTATGAATTATAATGAAGATGATGTTAAAAGATGATAAAAAGAGATTTACGATCATCAGTTTTGCTCTGTACATGTTCATGTATATGACGCTTTTGACCGCCATAAATCAGGAAGCCTCAGGTATCGTCGGCCCACAGGTCCAGCTCACCCTTTACTATGTCGACATGTTCTGCGTGACGCTCGGTTTTGTCTTATACGGTATCTGTTATGATGTTTTCAGAAAACGCCGATTTCCATTTTATACAGGTATCATCAATACGATCGTTCTGTTAAGTATCTTTCTGATAAAAACGGAAATGATCTTCATGACACTGGCTCCGATCGTCTCACTGTTCCTGGGCTTTTTCGGCGGTTTCTTCTATACCTATATGGCTCTTTCACTGCAGGATGATCCAGAAGCCGGAATGATCATGGGTATCGCCATGAGTATCGCCGTATTCCTGCAGTGGTTTCTGCAGATCTTTATTGGCATTGAGATCTTCTTTACTTTTGTCATTGATGTACTGGTGATGATCTTCCTGATCTTTTTCAGAGATCGTTTTGATCTGGACAAAAACATTCTCGAAACACAGAAGGTAAAAATGACCGATATCCTTCCAGTCATGATCGTCACAGGCATCATCTTTCTGGTCTTCAGTTTTGACAACAGAATGGAACAGATCATCACGAATGAACAGTTTCAGACCATCAATATCTATACCTGGCCAAGACTGTTTCTGATCGCAGCTTATCTTGGTTTCGGTTATTTTCACGACCGGTTTGCCGGAGCTTATGATCAGCTCTGTGCACTCATGGCGGCGCTTCTTTCTATTATCTCTTTGATCCTTCTTACAAATAGAGCCTATCTGAATCTTTCCATGATCATCTTCTATCTGGAATTGGGTCTGCTTATCTCATATTACAATCTGATCTTCTGGAAGATCTGTCTGAACAAGAAATATCTGTCTTTGTGGGCAAGCATGGGCAGGATCCTGGATGGAGGCATAAGTATTCTTCTGGCTCTGTTCAATCAAAGAGGTTTCGATCTTTTCACTGAGATCATCATCGATATAATCGTCATAATCATGATCGTGATTCTGATCGCTTTTGAAAACAGAGGCAGGATGGCTGAAAACAGGGAATCTGATACAGAAAAATTCATTAAGAAATATAAACTGACTGAAAGAGAAAAAGATGTCTTTTATGAACTCCTGAAACCAGAGATAGGTGTCGAACAGATGGCTGAAGATCTCTTCATTTCCCGCCGCACCTTACAAAGACATATCTCTTCGATCTATGATAAGTGCTCCGTCTCAAACAGAGCTGGTCTCATCGCTTTGGTCTACAGGAAATGAATATTTGTCACATTTGTGACATTTTTTAATCTTGTAAAAAACATCATAATTAAAAATGAGGAGGGTTTTCAGATGAAAAGACTTTTTATGATACTTCTGTCTTTATTGATGGCCACGATGCTGTTTGGCTGCGGATCCAAAGAAGATGGAGGCGGAAATGATAAAAAAGAAGAGACATTACCAAGCGGTATCTGGGTCTTGAGATATATCGGCAATGATGAGGGTGAATATGTTGAAGAGTTCAATATGACTCAGGATTTCTATGGCAACATGATCAACATCATTGAAATGGCTACAGTTGACTATGGCGAGATCGCCTACCTTGAACTTGACGAAAATGGCAAGGGCACCTACTACAACATGGGCGGAAGAGATCCGGTAGAGATATCCTTTACAACCAATAAGGTCACAAAAGACGGAGTCGAAAAGGATTATAAGAGGAAGGGAAACAGACTCTGGTTCCCGGAAGATGATCCGGTCTTCAATGAAGTATTCGAAAACGTATCTGAAGAAATGCTGGCAAAAATCAAACGCGGCGCCTATGACTGCGTCGACTTTGATAAAGCCGAGATCGGCGATCTTATTGCACTAGGTGAATATGAGATGTCGCCTGGCAATGACCATACCGAACCGATCAAATGGCGGGTTATTGATAAGGATGACGACAGATTGTTTGTTCTGTGCGACAAGCTGATCGATTCATTCTCATTCAATCACAATCCTGATCAGACTAACCTTGATGCCGTGACATGGGAAAACAGTTCCATAAGAGCTTTCCTGAACGATCCGACCGGTTTCCTCAGCTGCTTCAGTGAAGATGAGATTGCCATGATGGAGATGACACACAATCAGAACAAGGCAGCCAATGAAGAACTGCTCAAATACTGGGGTGATTTTGAAGATAAGGGTGAAGCAACTTATTCAGATCTTGCCAGACAGAACATGGCTGATGAAGCTGATACCGATGACAGGATCTTCTTGCTTTCTTTCCAGGAAGTTGAAAAATATTTTGGCGAAGCAAATGAACCAAGCACCGATACTGATTATCCTTTCTCGGTTATGCCAAGAAATGAAAAATGGATCGCTTATGTGACCAAGGCTGTTCAGGATAATGGAACAGGCTACTTCAACAGCAGGACCGGAGGCGGAGCCTGGATGACCAGAACGCTTTCACAGGCCGATGAGAAATTTGGGAATGAAGTCACATACATCAGCGGTGATGGTCAGGTATTCAATTACTTCACATACGTGCCGCTATTTATAAGACCGGCAATGTGGATTAAAATAAAATAACAAGGAGATTAGAAAATGAAGAAGATTATTAAACTAGTATTATTTGTAATGCTGGCTATGATGCTGGCAGCCTGCGCAGGCGGTTCAGGAAACGGCGGCGGAAGCGCATCAAAGACGATCGCAGATGATGACGTCATGGCACTTCATATGAATAAACCGGCAGAATTTGTGAGCGTTGAAAGATATTGCGAAGCAACAACTGACGGCAAGATCGTTGAAAAGGATCTGGTCTACAATCTTTCAGACGAAGAATCGATTACTATAGGCTTCATGCCTGCTCAGAAACTGTCTGATATGACAAATGTTGACAACCTCGAACAGTATGAGATCAACGGCTATACTGTCTATCGTTTCAACAATGGCAATGACGTCATGGGCTTTATCCAGAATGGTGAAGACCTTTACGTTGTTGATATGACCATGAAGGAAGTTGATGACGGAACAAAACTGAAGGAACTTCTGGGTGGCGTTTCTTTCACCAGCAATACAACGACAGTCATGGACGAACCAACTTTTGATGAACTCAATTATCAGCTTGATGATGATCATTCAGTATATAAGACTACAAGCAGAGTTACTGAAGATCCAAATGGCAATCTTATGGAAAAGAATGTGGGATGGCATTATGGTGAAGAAGGCAATGAAGACTTTACTTTCATGATCAGAGTCGACAAGAATAAGACTTTTGCGGATATTCTGATTGCAGACAATACCTATGAAGATGTTGAGATCAACGGTCTTGCATACAAGGCTTATGTCAGCAGTGCCAATGAAAAGCCATATTCCTACTATATCGAACATGACAACGATGTCTACAATATAAGAAACAGCGGTGATACCAGTGGCTGGTTCTCAAGCCGCAGCGAAGAATCATACACCTGCTTCGACAAATTTATCAATTCAATAAGCTTCAAATAATGAAGAAACTGTTTATCGTCATCTTTATTCTGTTTATCTTATGCTCTTGCGAAAAAAAGAATGACGACATCACTCCTTCTATCAAGGATGATGATCCAATTGTTAATTACTCGCGTTACTTTGTTTATCAGGGTGGAGAGAGTCTTAAAGGCGATGGGGAACTGGTTGTTCCCCAGGTCTTTTATAACGGCAATTCTTATGATTATCCTTTCTTTCTGGAGGCATTCCGTTTTGCCCGTTATATAAAAGTAGATGGCAACGGTAAGGGCATAAGCGTCAATGTCGATTTTACAGAGCAGAGTGCTGAAGACATCAATGGGAAGAGTTTTTCCTTGCCGGTATTTGATGTAAAGGAAGAAGAATGCGAGATCTATTTTAATGACAATGCCGCGAAAATCGGTGATCAGTTCTACAGCTGTTTTATCGAAGATGGCATCCTGCATCTTGAATATGAATTATTCAAAGAAGTATCCGGGGAAGATATAGACGGCATCCTGAACGGTACTACCGGGTTCAAGGAACTGTCAGATCTTGAGATCGGTGATTATGCTGCTCTTGGTCGTCTTGAACAGGACAACTGTAAAGAAAACGGGGCAGATCCGATCTACTGGAAAGTCATTGATAAACAGGACGACAGGATCCTGCTGTTATCGGACAATGTCATAGATTCCTTCAGGTTCAACGAAGAAGGCAATACAAATTGGGTTGACTCTTCTTTAAGAGAATATCTCAATGGCATTTTCTTTGATTCGGTTTTTACCAATGAAGAAAAGAAACTGATCGTAACGAGTCATCTGGAAAACAGATCATACAGCGATTATCTGAAAGAGTATTTCATCAGACCAAACAGTTATATAGACTATGATTCTTTAGAAAATGTCGATAACGGATCTGACAGTGATGACAAAGTGTTTGTACTCGATCTAGGTGAAGTCATCAGCTATCTGGGTGAAGAAGATGACTATTATCCAAGTTTCATGGATGAAGATAACGGGCCAAAACAATGGTCAGAGACCTGGAACAGATTCGGCATCGATCTGAGCTATGGCGCTTCAGGACGTCTGTGCCGGCCAAGCGATCAGCTCACCAGATATTCAACAGTCGGTTTTTCAACCTATCATCAATCATCGACCAGACATTATGCCAACTACTGGACCAGGACGATGGGTGACAGGCAAAACAGAGCAATCGTAATAACCGATATCGGGGCTTTCATGTCTTTTGATGTTTCGGCTGATAATGTCGGGGTCAGACCGGCCATGTGGATAGTTACGAGGTAGATACAACAATGAAAAGAAAGATTATTTTAGTGAGTTTGTCTTTAATTCTTCTTATCGCAGGTTCAGCCTGCGGGAAGAAGGAAGAAGTTGAACCACAGAAAGAAGAAAACAGCGAAAATATAGTTGTAACGACGGACATCAGTGGTGATTATTTTGCTTTCTCGTGTTCGGATAAGGATGGAAACAAGCTTGAACTCAATAACGAGACACTGCATCTTGATCCTGATGGAAGCGGTACTATTGAGATCGCAGGCCAGTCATACATTCTTAACTGGACATACAAGGATAAAGAATTCCGTTTCAAAGATGAGGAAGGTGATGAATTTGTCGGAAACTACTACGATCAGATCATTGCCGGTACATACTATGATGGATACTACTTTATGTTTACCAGTGATCGCGAACTCTATCAGAGCTTTCTTGATACGGGAGCGATCTCGACTGATACTTCTGTAAATGGTCTAAGTATCGAGACTGCTCAAAGCAAGGCTGTCTACTATACCCTGCAGACACTGTATGAACCAACCTATGGTATAAGAACAGCTGTTGCCCTGGTTCCTTACGGCTGGAAGGCTTCGGTGAATGTGGAGTGGGGAGTCTGTTCTTCGATGTATCCGGCGTTCGTAACGATAAAGATGGTTTCACCGGACAACGATGCCATGATCGAAGTAATAAGTACGATGGGATATCTGCAGATGGCCAGAAAAGGTATCTGGACACCGGAAGGAACCTATCTTGATCTGTACAACATTTATCTGAATTACCGCAATGCCCATGAATACAACGATTTCATGCTGGGACTGATGGGATACAAGGGCACGATCCTGAATGCCCAGGGACCAAGCTATGAATTTCAGCTGGCTTTAAATGGAGAAGCCAATGCCTTCTTAAGTGCCATGGCTTCACCAAACGGTTTCTCAGGCAAGAGCTGTGAAGGATCCTACGAGAAGACTTCATATTTCATAACCGAAGGCAATGCCTATGAGATCGAGATCTCCTCATCGGTGATCATGGCGGAAACGATCAACGGTTATTTTGATACCTATACCTGGATAGTTCCGTATACAGCAGTATTCACAGCTTACAGTGAAGAAGCTTATGCCAACTACGCCAGGGTCTTCGATAATGTCACAGCCAATTCCAATTTCACAGGTGAATTCATATATGTAGTTCAGAAAAATGCGCAGTACATAACCAACATGATACATGATTATCTGATGGAACAGGTCTATTCTCCTAGTTCCGGCGATATCTCATCATGGGACAGCGAATACACCGGCGGAGACAACGATAAATATATCAACCAGTGGTGCGATGTCATAACGGAAAGAGATGAATATACAACTGTTGACGGCAATTCGATAAAAGTACCGACTTCATATGATACGGTCTACCAGGATGGCGATCTGATTTATATGGGACCTGATGCCTATGCACCACAGGGTTGGACCCAGCTCAATAAACCGCAAAATTAAGGTTGCAGAAATGCAACCTTTTTAAAAGCATATTCATTGAACGGTATCAGCTTTGTATATAAAATCATATTTGCATAACCACTGCAGACAAGGAGAAAAATCATGGATGTAATGGATGTGATAAGAAGTAGACATTCAGTCAGAAGATTCGACAATAGACCGATCGATAAAAAGACTGCTGATCTGCTTAACGAAGAGATCGACTTATGCAATAAAGAGAGCGGTTTTCATTTTCAGCTGATCACAGATGAACCTGAAGCCTTTGAAGCAGGCAAGCCATCCTATGGCAAGTTTCAGGGTTGTCGCAATTATCTGACAATCATCGGACCTTCCAAAAAGGAAGAAGATGCGGGCTATTATGGTGAAAGGATCGTACTCAAGGCTCAGGAACTGGGAGTAAACTCCTGCTGGGTAGCTCTGACGTATAAGAAAGGCAAGGCCAAGGGAAATATCCTGCCGGGTGAGAAACACTATATGGTCGTTGCGATGGGCTATGGCATCGATTCCGGAGTTGCCCATAACGGCAAGACCATAGAAGATATCAGCGATTTTAAACCAGATGATCCTGAGTGGTACAGAAACGGACTCGAGGCAGCCATCCTGGCACCGACTGCAATGAATCAGCAGAAATTCCGTTTTACTAGAAACGGTGACAAAGTCAAAGTCAGAGTCGCCGGATTGGGTGTACATACCAGAGTTGATCTTGGTATCGTAAAGTGCCATTTTGAACTTGGATCAGGTAAAGGAAAAGATATCTGGGAATAATCCGAAAATAAAAAAAGAACAGATCTATGAACCTGAAAGTGGAAGATTTTGATCTGTTCTTTTTATTTATGTGTAAATATTATTCCTTTAAACCCCAGCCGTTATCGCCATGATAGATCATCAGTTTAGTCATACCGCCGTCGACACAGATGTTTTCACCGGTGATGAATGAAGATTTATCGGAACAAAGAAACAGTACAGCATTGGCGATATCCAGAGGATTTCCTACTCTGCCTGCAGGTTGCTGGAAGGCATCAGGGCCTTCATAGACCTTGTAGTCGGTATCGATCCATCCTGGTGAGATGGAGTTGACTCTGATCCTTGGACCAAGACTTACCGCCAGGGCATGAGTCAAAGCAGCTATTCCACCCTTGGCAGCCGTATAGCTCTCGGTCTGGGGTTGCGACATCCTGTCTCTTGAAGAGGAAATATTGATTATGGAAGATCCTTTATTGAAGTAAGGAAGGAAGAGCTTGCTCAGATAGAAAGGAGCAGCTACTCCAACTTTCAGAGCATATTCAAATTCCTCATAAGTACATTCATCGATGCCTTTCATCAAAGGCAAGGCGTTGTTTATAAGATAGTCGATATGTCCGTGCTTGTCGATAACATACTTCACAAAGTTCTCCAGTGTTTCCTTGTCTGATATATCGCCCTGATAATGATCACCTTTAGCGATATCTATCACTTCAACGATGGCACCCTGTTTTTCAAATTCCTGGGAAATACATTTTCCTATTCCGTTGGCACCACCGGTCACGACAGCTACCTTGTCTTTAAACATATTCGATCCTCCGTTTAGATATATATGACTTCATTGCCTTTTCTTTCGACCTGTCGTCTTTCCGGAAGACCATCTTCACTGTCGGGATAACCAAGCGCCAGAGCGCCATAGATCCTTTCGTCTTCCTTCATGCCAAAGCTGTAAAAGAGCTTTAGAAGTTTTTCATCTTCGTTGAGCCATCTGAGCTGGTTGATCCAGCACGATCCAAGTTCTTTGGCATTGGCATAGACCATCATGTTTTCCAGGGCACAGGCTACATCAGCCAGATTGTTTCCGTAATCCTTCTTATTGGCCAGCACGATCAGACATGGCGGATTATAGTGAAAGACATAATTGCCGCTCTTGGATAAGGTGATCGAAGTAGCCATGGATTTATACATGCCTTCATAGACTTCCATTTTACTGAAAGAGTCCTTGACCATCTCGACCAGCTGATCAAGGATCTTTCTGTCCCTGATCACAAAGAAGCGGTTGCTCTGGGAGTTGCCTCCGCTTGGGGCGTAACGTCCGGCTTCGATTATTTCCTTCAATGTCTCATCATCGATCGGCTTATCCAGAAATCTTCTGGTACTGCGTCTTGTTAAGATTGCCTGTCTTGCATCCATTATTGTTTCCTTCTTTCCTGTGGTTTATCAATTCGGATTTTATCATGAAAAAATGAAGAAGACAGTTAAGATGATTCCCGGAACAGTGTGGATCAACCTTGAGGCAGCATCTTTGAGGTCATGTTACAATTTCGATAGAAAGTATCTGTTTATATAATCGGGAAACAAAGGAAAGATATCATATGGAAAAATTCAGGTGGTGTTTTATTGGAACGGGCAGACTGGCCAATCAGGTCGCAAGTCAGATCATCAACAGTGGCAATCACGAAATCGTTTCCTGTTACAGCCGAAACAGTGAAAGTTCAAAAAGATTTGCGGAGAAGTTTAACGCCAGAGCTTATGATAATGCAGATGAAGCGATCCTGGACAGCGATGTAGAAGGCGTCTATGTCGTGACTCCGCACAATGCACACTTCCGTTACACGAAGATAGCATTGGAAGCGGGCAAACCTGTGCTTTGCGAAAAAGCCTTTACGATAGACAGCAGGGAAACGGATGAACTCATCAGGATCGCAAGAGGAAAAAGAATATATCTGGCAGAAGCAATGTGGACCTGGTTTTCACCATGTGCCAATCAGGTAAAGAAATGGGTAGATGAAGGAAAGATCGGCCAGATAAAGAAAGCCAGTTTTACCTATCACATGAAATCCATAAACTACTCGCCAAGAGTATCGGATCCAAGAAGAGCGGGCGGTGCCTTACTGGATATAACTGTCTATCCGATCACCTATGCCTACAGGCTCTTTGGCTATCCTGTCAGTATTGAAAGTAAGGCCGTCATTGAAAACTGCATCGATGTAAGCGAAGAGATTATCATGACTTTCAGGGATGATATCAGGGCAGATATAAGTGCTTCGATCATTGATATGAAAGGACTGGAGAAAATGAAGATCACTGGAAGCAAAGGCACGATAACTTCCAACTTCTTCCATGCCTCGACAAAGGCCATATTAAACAACGGTCTGTTCAACAGAAAGAGATTCACAAGCGGAAAAGGTCCGATAAACTCATATGTCGATGAATTCGATATTGCCGCATCGGAGATCAGAGAAGGACTGTTTGAAAGCCGTAAGGTCCCATTCAGTGCAACTAGTGATGTCATGCACATAATGGATGAGATCAGAAGGCAGATCGACCTTGTCTATGATGATCTTGAATAGATAAAAACATTACCTTCACAGGTAATGTTTTAGAATGTTTTTCTTTTTTTATTGAACAAAAGTCAATTGATAATTTTTGAAGTATATAAAAAAGTATTATAGATCTTCACAGTATTTGGCTTTAAGTTTTCTGATGTCATCATCATTGAGATCAAGATACTTTTCAAGATAAGCCTGTGGTGAACCGGCCTTTTCGATCATGGTTCTGTAACAGTTATCGATGAATTCTTCACTGGCGGACATGGCCTTTGAGAAAGAACCGAGGATCGCTTCATAGTTTGGATGTTCACCAGCTAATCTTTTTACTGTTTCCTGAACTTCAGAAACACTGTGTTTTAGATGTTTGTTGGTCTCAAGATAATTCTCATAGATCTGATCCTTGTCGGCGCCCAATGCTTCAAGGACCAGGATCGCGGCAATACCTGTCCTGTCTTTTCCGGCTGAACAGTGCCAGAGGATCCTGTCGCTTTTTTCATCAAGCAGGATGTCAAAAAACCTGCGGTAACCATTTAACGGATATTCCTCGGAGATCATTGTGGAATAGTTTGCGACCATCTGATCAGCAAAGCGGTTCGGGTAATCATAGGACTGCTCGATCATCCATTCATAAAAGTGATCTTCCTTGTCGTTTCTTTCGATACCGTCGAGTTTATCTTTAAAAAGGTTGATGTGATAATACCTGACGTTTTCGATTTCCGGATCTTTTTTGACCATGGTTTCTCTTGTTGAACGGAAGTCTACGATCGTATCGATCCCCAGCTGTTTTATCTTTTCGATATCGTTTTTTGTTGCAGAAGAAAGATCAGCACAGCGGAACAGTTTTCCATCCCTGACCTTCTTATTATCACTGGTGGTGATCCCGCCAAGATCACGGAAGTTTTCAATATTCTCCATCTGATAGTACATAATCTTTCTCCTTCTTTTTTGACACCATAATTTTACCAGATATGATTTACTGATAAAAAGTTCAGCTTTCTTTCTCTTTAACTTCATCTTAAGTTCAGATTCATCTTCTAAAGTTTAAAAAGACAAGGAGGAACTGAACATGAAAAAGTTCATATTATTGATGTTAAGTATCACCTTAAGCATATCTTTAAGTGCCTGCGCACAAAGCCAGACGCAAATTGAAGAAACAGAAAAGACAGAAACAGTAGAAGAATTGCTTATAGAAGATTCCATTCCACAGAAGGAAAATATCACGATCAATGAAACATATTCATCAGATGAAGATGGCGCTCATGCCATAGAGGCTGATGGGGAAAGTGTGTCATATGCAAATATCAAAGTTGAAAAGAGCGGTGATTCATCCGGAGATGAAGCTGACTTCTATGGTGAGAATGCAGCTGTATTTGCCACCAATGGGGCAACTGTTGATCTGAACAGCATCGTTGTTGAAACAGATGGGACGCATGCCAATGGCGTGTTTTCCTACGGCGAAGGAACAACAGTCAATATCTCTGATTCAGTCATTGAAACAAGCGGGAACTGTTCAGGCGGTCTGATGACGACCGGTGGTGGAACAATGAATGCGACCAATCTGAATATCCATACCAGTGGAAATTCTTCGGCAGCGATAAGATCGGACAGAGGTGGCGGAACAGTAAATGTAACTAAAGGTTCATACATTACAGAGGGAAAGGGTTCACCAGCCATCTATTCAACCGCAGATATCACTGTAGCTGATGCCTATCTTGAATCGACATCGTCTCAGGGTATTGTCGTAGAAGGCCAGAACAGTGTCACTTTAAACAATGTTGAACTGGTTGCCAATAATGTATCCAAGAATTCTGACAAATCAGACTACTATCAGGCAGTAATGATCTATCAGTCAATGTCGGGAGATGCGGATGAAGGATTGGCCATGTTCTCCATGAATGGTGGATCTCTGCTGAACAAAAATGGCGACATCTTCTTTGTGAACAATACAGTTGCGACTATAAACCTGAGTAAGGCAACCATCACCAATCAGGACAGTGAAGGTGTCCTGCTAAGAGCGGCAGCTGCCGGTTGGGGATCTGAAGGATCAAACGGCGGCCATGTGACATTCAACCTGAACAGCCAGAGTGTTGAAGGAGATATCGTTGTAGATGAAGTTTCATCTTTGAACATGTATCTGAAAGACAATTCATCATACAGTGGTGCTATTAACAGCGACGATGAAGATGCAGATATCTATGTGGAGATTGAGGAAGGTTCGACCTGGAAACTCACGGGCGATTCCTACATAACATCACTTACCTGTGCTGCGGAAAGTATCGATCTAAATGGCTATAAGCTTTATGTCAATGGTGTTGAATATGAAGCCGGCAGCGTATCAGCAGGAGAAGCGGTGGTGTTCACGGTTTCTTCCTCAAATGGTGGTCATCAGATGCCTGGCGGTGAAAGACCCGAAGGTCATAAACCGGGAGATAATCACTAAATCGGATTGAACTGAATTAAAAGTTGAAAACAATTTTAAATCCACTTATTCTTTTATTGAACAAAGAAAGTGAGAAACAATATATGGATAAAAATGATCTTCATACACTTATTGAAACAAAGCAGCCGAATATCTGTCAGGTGACAGCTTATAAAGATAATAAGAAGGTCTACTCAGACTGCTTCAATGATTACAGGGAAGATGATTGTGTCCATATCATGTCAGCCACGAAAAGTATCGTGGCTTTACTGATTGGTATAGCTATAGATCATGGACTTATAGGAAGTGTTGATGATAAGGTTCTGGAATATTTTAAAGAGTATAAAGTCAAAAGAGGTGAGAAGACGATCTATGATGTCACGATCAGGCACCTTCTGACCATGAGAGCACCTTACAAATGCAAGAATGATCCATGGACAAAAGTGTGTTCCAGCGAAAACTGGACTTATGCCTCGCTGGATTTTCTGGGTGGCAGAAAAGGGCTGACTGATGAATTCAGCTATCAGACTGTATGTCTTCATATCCTTTCGGGAATACTCTACAAGGCAACAAAGATGAAGACGGTCGATTATGCCAACAGATGTCTGTTTGAACCTCTGGGTATCGCCAGACACAGTAACTTTATCGCAAAATCAGCCGAGGAGCACAAGGCCTTCACGATCGAAAAGACACCAAAGAAGAATGTCTGGTTCGCCGATCCGCAGGATCTTGGAACACCTGGTTATGGCTTATGCATGTCGGCAGAAGATATGGCCAGGATCGGTCTGCTTTGTCTCAATAACGGAAAATATGAAGGAAAACAGATCGTTTCCGAAAACTGGATAAAGGAAATGATCAGACCAAGGACTGTTGAAAGCAAGTATTTCAGAGGGATGGATTATGGCTATCTCTGGTGGATCATCGATCGGGATAAAAACATCTATGCGGCCATCGGAAATAGCGGCAATGTTATATATGTGAATCCCGATAAGAATATCGTCATTGCCGTTGCATCATATTTCAAGCCGACCATCTTTGACAGAGTTGATTTCATTCAGGAATACATCGAACCTTTTGTCCTGAATAATTGATGAATGACTTCCGAAACATGTCTTGAGCAATAGAGAATATGCTAAAATAAAATAGTCATAATTATATGACTATTTTATGGAGGGTATATGAATCGTTTAAAGGACAAAGTGGCAATCGTTACCGGTTCAACAAGCGGTATCGGTATCGGCATTGCAAGACTTTATGCAGCTGAAGGCGCTAAAGTTATGGTGTGCGGCAGAAGAAAAGAAAAAGGTGAAGCTGTTGTTGAAAGGATCAAAGCTGAAGGTGGTCAGGCAGAATTCCATGTTCTGGATCTGACAGATGTAGATTCGATCAAAGCTCTGATCGATGATACTGCAGCCAAATACGGAAGGATCGATGTACTGGTAAACAATGCGGCAAATGTCGGTCTGCCTGACGGTCGAGTTGATGAACTGTCTCTGAAAATGTGGGATAATATCTTCAACAGTGATTTACGTGGAACTTTCTATGCGATCAAGTGTGTTCTGCCATATATGCAGAAACAGGGCAAAGGTTCGATCGTAAACATTGGCTCTATGGCCTCATGCGGCGGTGACCTTGGTGCAACAGCATACTCATGTGCGAAAGCCGGTGTCGATATGCTTACATCAAGTGTTGCCTTACAGTATGGCAAAGACAACATCCGCTGCAACTGCGTCAGACCGGGATTGATCGTAACTCCGGAAAATGATGCATATGTATCTCAGGAACTGAAAGATATCTTCTTAAGCAATATTGAAGTTAACCGTTATGGCTGTCCTGAGGATATCGGCCATCTGTGCGTTTACTTTGGATCCGATGAAGCAGATTATGTTTCAGGACAGATCATCAATGTCGATGGCGGTATGAATTCACACGCACCGACAGTTGCACAGTTCAGAGCACTTGGCTCAAGAACATGGTAAGGGAAAAAGGAAAATATTCTAAAATCGCCCATCGGGCAGGACAATTATTCAACTCAAAGATCACCAATGAATTCTGGTCTTCTTTCAAAGGGGAAGTCGGCAGGATTCAAGCTGAAGTTCTGGTTTATCTTTATGACAACAGACAGGGAAAGATCTCGGAAATGGTCGAGGAACTTAACGTCCCTAAGCAGCATATATCAAAGATAGTTATCGATTTCATCAATGATGGTCTTGTGCAAAGTAAAACATCCAGAAAGGATAAACGGTCAAACATTCTTTCTCTAACTAAAAAAGGTCTATCCTATATGGAAAAACACTTTGAACAATCAGATAAACATTTCGATCTGCTGCTTGGAAGGATGGATAAAAAAGACCAGGAAGACTTTATTGAAGCTCTTAAAACGATAGATGATATTTTGAGCAGATGAGACTGCCTGAAAAAAAGATGCGCTTGATGATACGGACTTGAAGTTCAAAAGAAACGCATCTTTTATTTTGCACTGAAGAATGAAATATCAGATAAGTTTATAATGTCTGAGACCATTATTAACGCCATCATCATCTATATCGCTTGTGATATATTCAGCAGCTTCCTTGCACAGCTTCTGACCGTTGCCCATGGCTATACCGTGCCCGGCAGCCTTCAGCATGTTTATGTCATTCATCCCGTCGCCAAAGGCATAAGTATTTCCTGCATCGATATCTAGTTTATCAGCTACTGCCTTTAGGGCATCGCCTTTATCAGTCCCGATCACGGTGACATCGGCACTGTTATGAAGACCATGAGGATTGAAGATGCACAGATCTTCAAGCTCCTTTTTGATAGCCTCATAGTGATCAAAGTCATAGAAACAGATATCGAAATTATAGAAGACCTTATCCCTGCCATCAAATCCTCTTTTCAGATAGCCCGTATCACCGGTTATGGATAATATTTCGGCAAGATCATCCGGTCCATCATAGTAGCCATGATTTTTAGTATGAAAGACATAACCGGCTTTCAATTCATTGAGCTTATCAATGATGGTCTTTACGGTTAACTCATCAAGCGGAGCATCAAAGATCACTTCATCGTTATAGTATGCCAGCCGGCCATTGTTGCATATGAAGCCATCGGCGTATTCATGGAAATTGTTTTTAACATAATTGACATTTCTTCCCGTGCAGATGAAAACCAGATCCCCATTGTCTCTCAGGGTCCTGATCGCATTTCTGGCGCTTTCAGGAACGTTTTTTCCCGTAGCGAGTGTTCCGTCGATATCAAAGAAGATTATGTTCATGGTTTTCTGACAGGTTAATTATACAATTCTTTCTACAAGTAATCCCGATAGAGTGTAAAATAAAACAGAAGATTATGAGAAGTATCTATCTTAGGAAAATCGTTTTCTTCCTGCTTGTCTTGATCCTTTTTGGATGTTCAGCCAACAATGGTGTTTCTTCATACACCGATCTGGAAGAACTTAAGGATAAAAGGATCGGCGTAATGACCGGAACGATCTATGACGCCATCGTCAAGAAACGTTTTCCTGAAGCGGAATATCATTATTTCAATACAGTCACTGATCTTTCATCAGCGCTTCTTTCCCATAAGGTAGATGCGATCATTGAAGATGAAAATCTTTTAAATGAGATCCATAGAAGCAATCCGGAAATAGTCATGATCGGTGACCCGGTATCGAGTGTCTATATCGGCTTTGCCTATGGAAAAAACGAAAAAGGAAACACGCTTCGAAAACAGATGAACGAGTTTCTTGCAAAGGCAAAAAACGATGGACTGCTCGATCAGCTGGAAGAAAAATGGGTTAATTACAATACCGATACCGAAATGATCGACTACAGCTTGTCTGAAGCCGTCAACGGAACACTTATACTTGCGACCGATTCAACAGCTCCGCCTTTCTCTTTTATCATCAATGGAAAGATCGTGGGTTACGAGATCGAGATCGCCGCTTTATTCTGTGAAGAATATGGATACAGACTTGAGATCGTCAACACCAACTTCAGCGGCATCATTTCCGGTGTCCAGTCGGGAAAAAGCGATTTCGGAGTTGGCGGTATGGGCATTACTCAAGAGAGAAGCAAGAATGTAGACTTTTCCGATCCGACGTTCACGGTTTACGGCAAAATGGCTGTTCTTGATAAAGGTGTCAAAGAGAATAATTCATTCTTCAAAAAGATCCTCGACAGTCTGCAACGCACTTTTGTCGTCGAGAATCGCTGGATCATGTTTGTAAAAGGCATCATGACGACACTCATGATAACAATACTTTCACTGGTCCTGGGAACACTGCTTGGTTTCCTGGTCTATACCAGAGCCCGCAGAAGCAAAGGCTTATTTGTCAGGATCGTGAAGTTCTTCAACTGGCTGATAAAGGGCCTGCCGATGGTAGTGCTGCTGATGATCCTTTACTATATAATCTTTGGTCGAGTCTCCATCCAGAGCTTCTATGTAGCGGTGCTCGGTTTTACGCTGACGTTTGCCTGCTCAATGTACGGCATGCTGGAAACTGGTGAAAAAGCGGTCGATAAAGGTCAGAGTGAAGCGGCTTTCACTTTAGGTTATACACCTGGTGAGACCTTCAACAAGATCATTCTGCCGCAGGCTGCCTATCATTTCCTGCCATCCTATAAGGCCGAGATCATATCTTTGATCAAAGCGACAGCAGTGGTCGGTTATATTGCGGTAGAGGATGTTACCAAGGTCGGCGATATCATCCGCAGCAGGACCTATGAAGCGTTCTTCCCGCTCATCATGATCGCGATCATGTACTTCGTGATGGCTGAATTGCTCAGTGCTATTGTAAACAGACTGGATCTGAAGATCGATCCGAATAAGAGAGATGTTACAAAGATAATGGAAGGGATCGATCATGATGATTGAATCATCGTGACGTAAAAAAACGATTCGGGCATATCTGCCAGACTTAAACAGAATATTGCAGTTTATTAATTATATCGAAAAGAATACGGACAATGACGATTTCAAACGGAACAGAATTTACTACCGGCTTAACGGACCTGATTAATGGAATAGTAGCTCTGATACCTATCTTCTATCTGCTCAGGAAAAGACCACTCAGCAGAAGGAACCGCCTGTGGATCACCACACTGTCTCTTTTTGTCATCGTAAGTTTTCTGGGCGCCATGATCCATATGTTTGAATATTCTGAGGGAATAAAAATGTGGATGAGAGCTTTGATCTATCCTTTCATCTGTCTGATGCTTTCATATTTTGTGCTGTCAGTACGCTATGATGCGGATAAAGGCAATAACTTTGATCTGTTCTATAAAATCCACATCGGTGTTACTCTTGTTCTGTCGGTTGTTCTGGTGATCTTCAATTATTTCTATACCTTTGTGACTTTCAGAATATTTTCCGTTTTCTGTCTTGTGAATATGATCTATATCATAATCATTCTCATCAAGGCAGCAAGAAAAGACAGAAGATTCTTATGGTATTTCCTGGCTGTCTTCATCTTTATCATCGGCAATATCCTGCAGCTCAACAGAGGCATCTATTTCAAGTTCGGTGATCTGGAGTTCAACAACAATGGTGCTTACCATTTTACTACACTGATATTCACACTGCTGATGTTTAAAGGAATAAAAGAACTGGATCAGTCTGAAAATCATCAGGAATAAAAACCAGAAAAAAATAAATGATGTCCATGTGATGGGCATCATTTTGTTTAGCTGGAGAGACTGATGACATTGTCTTCAGAATATGGAATTGTCTGTTATACTACTTGATCATTTTTCTTTATAATATAGTTTAATGAATCCAATTCTGAAATATCTATCTGGCGATACCCGCAGGATGGGGATCGTTCTGGAAACGCGTGACGATTCTAAAAAGACTTCGGAAGATTGTCGTGAACCCCATTATTTGGACAAATAATAATTAAGTTAACTCAATGATAAAGCCTGACTTCTTGCCTGACAAAAAAAAGGTGCCCCCTTTACGGTGGGCATTTGGTGGCCTTTCACCCGAGGGATCAGACCAATTATTATTCTAGCATATCCTGGAATAATGTCAACATGGTTAGTCAGCAATGTGTTGGTCGAAACATATAAATAGACAAGACCCTTTCGAATTTTGTGAATTCCATTCTATTATCCTTTCTTGATCTGCGTATATAAAAAAGTTCTGATCGCTCAGAACTTGAGATATATGATTCTGCTGACTTATCGTATACATTAAAGCTTAAATCCGGAATGGTAACTGTTTAAACACGAACAGGAGAACATAACGCCTAGAAACCCTGATTAGTTTAAAAATCATAGACTCTGTTTATTTTATAGAGTGAAAAAGAAAGTAATCAAAAACACTAAAAAGTCTTTGCTCAAAAGGCTTTTTGTTATCAATGGTGATTCCCTAGGGATTACAACACTAGACCCTCTGAGTAAGAGTCAGTAGTGGTTATGTAAAATAATGCATTATTTATGGGCACTTTTTGAATCAGGTGTTTTTTCATACGACCGATTTACGACAGACGTATCATATATGGCGTAATATTCAAATACAAATTGAAAATTACGCCTTTATTATATATAATTATATTGAAAGAAGGTACTTGAATGATTACGAGAATCATCGAAAATGCAATCAAAAAGAGTGTATCGCAGGTCCCTGTTGTTACGATACTGGGGCCGCGTCAAGCAGGAAAAACAACCTTAGTAAGGAAGATCTTTCCTGATTATACCTATGTGAATCTTGAAGATCGGGTAACAAGAGAATTGGCAGAGAATGATTATATCGGTTTTTTTAAGAAATTCAGTGAACCGATGATCATTGATGAAGTACAACGTGTACCGGAGCTTTTGTCGGTTATACAGGTGAAAGTGGATGAAGACAGAAGAAAGAACGGAAGGTTCATTCTGACCGGCAGTCACCAGCCGAGACTGCGTGAGGCAGTGGCACAGTCGCTGGCAGGAAGAACAACCATACACACATTGTTTCCGCTCAGTCTGGAAGAAATATCGAAAAGCGGTAAATTGGAAGATTTGGACGACAATATGATCCGAGGATTTATGCCGGAATTATATTTGGATAATGCGAGAGATCCAGATGTGTACTACAGAGATTATCTTGACACATATATAGAAAAAGATTTACGCCAGATGATTGCGGTGAAAGACTTAAATGCATTTTTGAGATTCCTGACATTACTTGCCGGAAGAGTGGGTCAGGTCGTTAACCTTTCCGGTATGTCGGGAGAAGTAGGAGTATCATCGACAACACTTGGGGAATGGCTTTCCGTACTGGAAGACTCCTTTGTCATTTTCAGATTGCAGCCTTATTTTTCAAATATCAGCAAAAGGATCGTAAAATCTCCTAAAGTGTATTTTACTGAGCCAGGGTTGGCAGCATATCTTCTCGGAATCGAAAGTGCACGTCAGGCATCCAGAGATCCGTTGAGGGGCAATTTATTCGAAAACATCGTTGTTCTTGAGGCTATGAAAACACGACTGAATGATAATAAAGAGCCAAACCTTTTCTACGTAAGAACAGAAAAAGGCGTTGAGATAGATCTGATCCTGAAAAAGGAAGGAATGCTGTTTCCTTTTGAGATAAAGTCATCCATGACACCAAACAAGGATTTTTCTAAGAACATGAAAATGTTTTGCGATAGCGAAGTTAATTCGGGAGGGATGACGGTGGTATATTGTGGCGATTACTACGAATCATTTCAAAACTGCAGGTATATTCACTACACCTGTACAGCAGAAGCAATTAGAAAATAACAGATGCTGCACCGAAAAGAAAAAGTCCTTTCGGACTTATTGAAATCAATGGTGATTCCCTAGGGACTACAACCCTGGACCCTCTGATTAAGAGTCAGATGGGGATAATTCAAATAACATATATTCATAGGCACTTTTGGAATCAAGTGCCTTTTTCATACGACAGATTTACGACAGAACCAATAAATAATGACACTCCAGCTCATATCGTAATGCATCTAATTATTTATATTTCACGCGTATATAATGATATAATATGTGTGTGAAAGATAAAATTGAGAATAAACTGGATGAAATCGCAGAGCGGTCAAATGGCATAATAACTGCCGAGGTACTTGCTGGGAATGGATTCAGCAAATATTTCATCAGAAAACTTGAGAAGAACGGAAACATATATAAATATCATCACGGCATATATCTGGCTGACGGTTTTCTTCCGGATGATTATTATCTGTTTCAGAATATTTATAAGGATACTGTGTTTTCCTTTGGAACAGCAATGTATCTTCATGGATTCAGTAAGAGAACTCCGGAAGCGTTTGATATTACTGTCTATTCAGGTTATGGAACAAGAGATTTTGATTACCCTGTCAATGTTCATTATGTCAAAAAGGAATTCCTGGATCTAGGAAAAACTGCGGTCACAACATCCTATGGCAATAGTGTTTGCTGCTATGATCTTGAAAGGATCTTTTGTGATCTTTGCCGTTTTACTGATACAGGTGTTGACAAAGAGGAATCAAACGGTTTTATGAAGAAAGTCATTGCGGATGGTCTGATCGATCCCGGCAGGCTGTTTGATTATGCCGAAAAACTCAACTGTACGAAAAAGGTGAGGAATGTCACGGAGGTGCTCATATGAAAACAGTCAATGTTCAATCTCTTTCTGACAAAGCGAAAAACTACGCGAGAAAAAAATAATTGTACACCTCAACAGGCAATGCAATACTTTGCGTTTGAGCGATTTCTAGAAAGGCTGTCTGTTTCCGGATACAGAGATAATTTCATCCTGAAAGGCGGTTTGCTTCTGCCGTCGATCATGGGTATTGATCTGCGGACAACGATGGATATCGATGCGAACATTACCGGAATGGATTTTGGGCAGGATGAGATCACTAAAATGATCTCTGAGATAATAAAGATCGATCTGCATGATAATGTAACTTATGAGTTAAATGCCATTGATTCGATAAAAGAAGACAGCGAGTATGGCGGATACAGTATCAGTCTAACGACAAAATTCTTTAACGTACGGATTCCGTTACATCTGGATATTTCAACCGGCGATATCATAACGCCTTCTGCAGTTGATTATAAATATAAGACAGTTTTTGATGAAGGAATGATCGATCTTCTCAGTTATAATTATGAGACCATTGTGGCTGAAAAACTTCAGACTGTACTTAAAAGGAATGTTCTAAACAGCAGGATGAAGGATCTGTACGATCTATATTTCTTTATGAAATATAAGAAGGATGATCTTGACAGAGGAGTTTTTAAAAATGCTGTAGAGAATACTTTCGATCATCGCGATTCTTTAAATGAATTGAATGCTTTAACTGAAATACTCGAGAGAATAAGGGTTGACGAGACCCAACAGAAGTTCTGGGAAAACTACCGACACAGATTTTCATACGCGAAAGATATTTCTCTGGATGAAATCATCAATGAGATAAGTGCAATCAAGAATATGATCGTATAGACCTTGCAACGATGATTCTGTGCCTTTAGAAGAAGCAGGCTTTACATAAAGGACTGCTTTTAAATTGGAACCCGATCCATCGGAAAGAATCATATAAAGAATATGAAAAAAAGTGCTTTCGCACTTATTGAAATCAATGGTAATTCCCTAGGGATTCGAACCCTAGACCCTCTGATTAAGAGTCAGATGGGGATAATTCGAATTATGTAGTATTCGTAGGCACTTTTGAAGACAAGTGCCTTTTTCATACGACAGATCTACGACAAAATACATTTAGATTGAAAATATAATAAATCGGAAAATACTGGTTTATACCAATATATTTCTATGATTATTGAAGATTTTACCATCTTTCGATATAATTTAATCGGAAAATGATGGCTTTTGCCATAGAAAGACGATTAAAATGATTCAAAGAAGCAAGTATCTAGATCAACTGATCAACAAGAAAGAAAACGGAAAGATAAAAATAGTTACCGGATTGAGAAGATGTGGCAAATCGGTTCTTTTAAATGAAATTTTTTATAATCATCTGAGACAAGAAGGAGTTGGTGAAGATCATATCATCAGGCTTTCTTTGGAAGATGCAGAAAACGCAAAGTATCGAAATCCGCTGAAACTTGATGAACGTGTCAAATCTCTGATCAGGGATAAGGATATGTATTATGTGATCCTGGATGAAATACAGGAGGTCGTTTCAATCAGAAATCCGTGGATCGATGATCCCGAGGTAACGGATCGGATCGGTTTCACGGATGTTCTTTTAAGTCTGATGAAAATCAAGAACATCGACCTTTATGTTACCGGGAGCAACTCCAAGATGCTATCAAGTGATATCGTTACAGAGTTTAGAGACCGCGGAGATGAGATCCGCATGTGGCCTCTTTCATTTAAAGAATTCTGTACTGCTTTTTCGGGAGAAAAAGAAGATGCATGGCGGGAATACTATACATACGGAGGATTACCCAGAATAACAGAATTAACAACGCACGAAGAGAAAAGCAATTATCTGAAGGATCTTTTCAAGAATACTTATCTGAAGGATGTGATGGAAAGACATGATATCAGAAAGCAGCAGGAAGAACTTGATGATCTGTTGAATATCATTGCTTCTTCTGTGGGATCTTTGTCCAACCCCAGCAGATTATCCAGCTTCTTTGATACTCTGAAACATAAAAAGATCGATTCGGAAACGGTAAAACTGTATTTGTCATATTTTGAAGAAGCTTTTCTTATCAATGAAGCTGTTCGTTACGACATCAAAGGGCAAAAGTATATGGATACACCTTTGAAGTATTATTTCACTGACGTCGGATTAAGAAACGCATGGTTGAATTTTCGACAGAATGAAGAAAACCATATTATGGAGAACATTATTTATAACGAACTGCTTATGAGAGGATATACGGTGGATGTCGGAGTGGTGGAATACAGGCATGCAGGCAAAAATGGGAAAAGGGTTTCTTCACAGCTGGAAATTGATTTCATAGCTTCTTCTTCAACCAATACTTATTATATTCAGTCTGCATTGAACGTAGATACGGAAGTAAAAATGGAACAGGAAATAAAATCTTTGATAAAAGTAAAAGATTCATTTACAAAGATGGTCGTAGTGAAAGATCACATTATGCCTTATAGGGATAAGAATGGGATCCTTTTTATCGGAGTCAGGGATTTTCTGTTAGACGATCATTATATGAATGGATAAGTTGCTGTTTTGAATAATAAAAAAGTGCTTTCGCACTTATTGATCTCAATGGTGATTCCCTGGGGCTTCAACCTCACGACCCTCTGATTAAGAGCCAGTAGTAGTTATGTGAAATAATACAGTATTTATCGGCACTTTTATATACAAGTGTCTTTTCTATACGACCGGTTTATGACAGATTTTTAAACGCTTTCAACATTAGATGTAGTCCCTTGATATATTTTGAAATAATATTAAACCATATAAAAAATATGGACTCTAATGATGTGTTTTTGACATTTCACTTGGGTGTATTTTATTGGGGCATATAATATAATGTTTTTACGAGGATAATTAGATGAAAAAACAATATGTATTCGTAGTTCTATTTGCAATATTTATGATATCAATATTATGCTCTTGTGGCGCCAATATTGATATCAATGATAGTGATCAGCAAAAAGAAGAGAGCGAAACACAAGAAACTATCGAATGGATTGAACCAGAATACATCGATTTCGATGATCTATTGTATAAAGCTTCAGAAGAACACAAGAATAAACAACTGCTGAATGATTCTCTTGATGAGAACACCAAAAGAATAGATGTGCATCTGGAAGATAAGAACGTTATCAGTTTGGATGAACTGAATACACTGAAAGCATCACATAATCTGGTCTCTTCCGTTTCTATAGACAATGCCACAAAAGATGTTGATCTTCTATTCAGGCTTCTGAAATACGGATATGGCGGATACTACTATTTTGGAGGTGATGATTCGTTCTACTCAGTCAGAGACAATATAATAAGCAGCATCAAAAAAACAGATACAGATGTTATAAGCAAAAATAAACTGGCTACAATGATCAGTGAAAATCTGCTGAGCATTATTTCTGATTTGCACTTTGTAGTTGATGACTTGTATCCTATTCGGTACCATCCGGAAAGATATTCTAGATATTATTATGACCTCACGCACACCTTTTCAAAGGACGACAAAGGTTTTTACAAGACCAGCGATCAGAATGAAAAGTATTATTTCGCTGGTTTTGAAAAATCAAATTCTGTAATAGAGCCAACATTGCTCGAAGATGGTAATATTGCATACAGTCCGGTACAGTTTGTCAAAACAGCCGATTTTACTAGTGCGGAACTTATTTATCTCAAGGGAGAAAGCGGAAAAGAGATAAGTGAAAAGGTGAATTGGAAAGCTTCTCATGCATTCAAGGAAAACTACTCATTTACTGAACCGTGTACGATGTACTACACAAACGGTGAACTGGCATATTATTCGATAAAATCGTTTCCGTTCAATTCAGAAGAAATTCAACACAATTATGTAGATAAGGCAGCTGAAGCCAACGAAAACAAAGTAATAGTTATGGATATTAGAAGCAACGGCGGTGGCGATACTGATAAGCCTATCAGAGAATGGGTCAAAAACTACAGTGGGACATCAGCATCAATAAACAGCTTGACTGTTTCCAGACGTTCGCTAATTGATGACAATACGTATGAAGGGTTTAATCCAGTAAGAACCTATGGAAATATAATTCATAACGAAAGACCATTAATAGTTCTTGTTGATAATATGTGCGGTTCTAACGGGGAAACCGCTTTATGCATGATGAGGTGTTTTGAAAATTCATTGGTCATAGGAACAAACAGCGCTGGAGCACAGATTTGTGGAAATCAAAGAAAATTCAGTCTTCCTAATTCAGGCATAACTGTTAGATTTGGCTATCAATTGAATTTCAAATATGATTATAGAAACGTTGATTTTGAAGGTTATTTACCTGATTTATGGTGGGATCCAAGCAAAAATATCAATAGTATTTTCTATATGCTCAATAAGAAAGGGTATCTTGAAAAAGAAATTGGAACAGATTTCATGAAAGAATTTCTTAGTACAAATACTAGTCAGGTTGGCGACATGCTTGGAGAGCTGAAACTTGTCAACCAGCAAGGATTTATCAAGGAAGGCGAATCTTCAACCGGCTTAACAGATGAGTATTTTGACATTATGAGAAATGGAAGCACTCTCGGGACAAGTGATTATGAGATAGGAATGATAAGCAAGGGAATCACGGTTGAAAAAGATTCAGGAAAACTTCACCTGGTATGCAAAGAAGCAGGACAGTACGTTTTTGAATTGAAATATAAAGATGAATCGCATGTTTTTGTTCTGAATGTCCAATAATTGGTTTTGACGATAAAGAGTTTTTATATTTCTACTAATCTTGTTGAATGAAATATTAGTATCTGGATTCTTTAGCGTAACGGGGAGGATGATCATATATGGATTACATAAAGCCATTATTTTTGGCTTTGATTGAAATCAATGGTGATTCCCTAGGGATTGCAACCCTGGACACTCTCATTAAGAGCCAGTAATGTTTATGCAAAATAATACAGTCTTTATCGGCACTTTTATATACAAGTGTCTTTTCTATACGACCAGTTTACGACTATATAAAATTCTTTAAAATCATTTGTTTGTTACGCAAAAAGCTAAGCGAAATACTTTATAAAATTATAGATATAATAGAAATGAAAATTATGATTTATTATGAGCAATCTAATTGATATATATACATAAGTTGTCGGGTATTATGTAATGAACCAAATAACAACAATTGTATTAGCAGTATTAGCTTCAAGTGGATTCTGAGCATTCCTTCAATTCTTACTAAGTAAAAAGGACTTAAAGACCCAGATACTTATGGGCTTAGGTCACGATAGGATAGTTTATTTAGGGCTTAAATATATCGAACGAGGATACATTATTACCGTAGATGAGTATGAGAACTTATACGAGTATCTCTATAAGCCTTATGAAAAGATGGGCGGAAACGGTTCTGCTGCGAGGATAATGGAAGAAGTAAAGAAACTACCTTCAAAGAAAAATTAAAAAGAGTCTTATGACTCTTTTTTAATGACTTTGTCAAGTAAACTGTGTAACTGATATTAATAATCTGTAATAGTCACACAGTCTGATACGGATGAAACATATAAAGACGATCGAAACACGATGAAAAGATGTCACGGTCGTCTTTTTTATTTGTGATCAGTATTTAAGATACCTGCTGATCCGCTCAGTGAACCTGTCGTTGACCAGCAGCTGGTTGAGAACCATGGACCAGTTCTGTTTGGTGGCGCCGTTCCATTTTCTGTCGAGCTCCTTTACTCTGAGATAGAGAAGCTTGTATACCGCATCGTGGTTAGGGAAGGAGCCTCTCTTGGTTACCTTCCTGAAAGATGAATTG